>CAVSRX010000004.1:0-175447 GCA_963730445.1 Vicinamibacterales bacterium
CGCGGACGCATGTTCAATTCGCGTGTAGGAGTGATCGCCGACTGGACGGCTGTGTTCAAACGCGCTGCAGAAACCGGGGTCGCCATCGAGATCGACGGAGACGTTTCGCGACAAGATCTGGACTTTCGCGTCGCTATGGCGGCGAAGAAAGCCGGATGTGTCTTCGCGCTCGACAGTGACGCCCACGCTGCCAACCAGCTCTGGATGGCGGACTACGCGATAGCACACGCGAGACTGGCCGGCATTCCTGCCGCGCGCATCATCAATTGCTGGCCTCCGTGCCGATATATTGAACTGGGCGCGAACTTTTCCCAGGCTCGCGGCGTCTAAGGCTAGGGCACGATAACCACCGGGGCACAACTGCGTATGAAGTTGAGATGAAGAAGACTGTCATCCTCTCTCTGACTTTTCTTGCGAGCGTCATCGTTGCCATGGCGCAGGCTCCAGAGCCCACGTCGACCACCGGCGAAGCGGCTGCGGTGCTCAATGGCGCGCGCGAGGCGCTTGGCGGCGAGAAGCGCATCGCGGCCATCAAGACCATTGTGGCCAGCGGCCAAACCAGGCAGCTTCAAGGGGACAACCTGGTCCCCGTCGAATTTGAAATCAGCATCGAGTTTCCGGATAAATACGTTCGGACCGACGAGATACCAGCGCGAGAAAGCGGTCCGAACAGCCGCGGCTTCAACGGCGACGGGTTGATTCAGTCGGGCGATGCTGCGGGCGGTCCCGGACCACGTAGAGGCGGCCCCCCCTCCGCAGCGCCTGCGGCACCGCAAGGCGCTGCTACGGGGGGTAAACCCCCAGATGCGCGCGGCTGCGGGCTTGCCCACCGGAGCGCCGGGTGGTGCCGCCGGCGCGAAGGTGGGGCCGCCGCCGAGTCCGACCCTTCCCATCAAACAGGATTTCGCCAAGCTGACGCTGGGCATGTTCGCGACCTCTTTCAGCTCGTACCCGCTCTCGTTCGGTCATGCGGGCCAGGCCGAAGCGCCGGAAGGGAAAGCCGACGTCCTCGACGTGAAGGGCGGCGGCAACTTCACGGCGCGATTCTTCATCGACAGCAAAACGCATTTACCCCTTATGCTGAGCTGGACGACCCCGCCGAATCTCGTGCCGGTGGTGGCGGGACAGAAGCCGCCGGCGAATCTTGCACCGGGCTCGGTGACGTTCGAGACGCCGATGCCGCCTCCCGACTCGGCGACCCCGGAACAGAAAAAGCAGTTCGAAGCCGACGCGCTCGCCGCAAGAAAAAAGGCGATGGCGTCGGTACGGCCGACGGAAAACCGCATCTATTACGCCGACTATCGCGACGTCGACGGCCTCAAGCTGCCGTTCCGCATCCGCCGGGCCGTCGGCGCGACGACCGTCGAAGAAACCATTTTCGATCGCTACCGGATTAACGCGAGAGTCGATCCACGAAGATTCG
The DNA here is from genome assembly GCA_963730445.1 of Vicinamibacterales bacterium. Lineage (GTDB taxonomy): Bacteria > Acidobacteriota > Vicinamibacteria > Vicinamibacterales > JAMQPK01 > JAMQPK01. The sequence goes on from CAVSRX010000004.1 coordinate 1,424, forward strand.
AGGTTCGTAAGTAATGACGTGGTTGTTGCGCAGTGCGCTCGCTGCGGTTCTGGTGGTTTCGTTGGTGGCGCCTGCCGCGGCGCAGCAGACGCGCGAAACGCGCATGCTCATCACGGTTATCGATCAGACCAACGCGGTCATCCCCGGCGCGACGGTCACGGTGATCGGGGCCGAGCCCCTCACGCAAAAAACTGATCATCCGCCGGTGCAGATCGACCGAGAACGGCCTGGCGACCGTGACCGGCCTCACGCCGGGCCGCTATACGGCGCGCGCAGAGTTCCAGGGTTTCTTTCCGGGCGTGCTCAAGGAAGTGCGCGTTCGCCAGGGCGACAACCGCCACATCATCGTCCTGCTCGTCGAGAACTTCGCCGAGACCGTCGAAGTGAAGCAGGACGCGCAGGCGGGCGCCGCCGATCGGCGCAGCGATGCGTTCGGCTCGGTGCTGACGCGCGAGCAGATGGATGCGCTGTCGGACGATCCCGACGAGATGCAGCGGCAGCTCATGGACATGGCCGGGCCTGGCGCCATCATGCGCATCGACAGCTTCGAAGGCGGGCGGCTGCCGCCGAAGTCGCAGATCAAGTCCATTCGTGTCACGCGCGATCAATTCGCTGCCGAGAACCACAGCGCCGACTCGTTCTTCATCGAGATCATCACGCAGCCGGGCATCGGCCCCATCCGCACGGGCGTCAGGTACGGATTACGCAACAGCGCGATGAGTGCGCGCAACGCATTCACGCCCACGAAGGGCGACGACCAGGATCAGCAATACGGCTTCAATACCGGCGGCGGGTTGATTCAGAACAAGGCGTCGTTCTTCATCGGCGTCCAGGGGAACTCCGGGTTCGACACGCCGAACTCGAGCATCGCCCGATCGACGGGCACGCGCTTCGAAACGCTCAAGCAGCGTGTGCCGCGCGAGTTCAGGTTCCTGAACGGAAATTTCGACTGGGCTGCCACGCGCGATCAGACGCTGCGGTTCAGCTTCAACCGAAGCGATATCGTGAACAAGAACCAGGGGATTGGCGGATACGACGAGCCCGAGCGCGCGTTCAGATCGGAAAACCACACCAACACGTTCCGCGCGCAGGAGGTGGGCCCGCTGGGCCGCCGGTTCTTCATCAACACGCGGTTGAATGTGGGATGGAGCGATTCAGAGCGGCTATCCGCCGTCGAGAAGCCCACGGTGCAGATTCTCGACGCGCAGACGTTCGGTGGCGCCCAGAAAACGGGCGGCCGCCATTCGCGCGACGTCAATTTCGCGAGCGATCTCGACTACGTCCGCGGCATGCACTCGATTCGCGTGGGAACGGCCATCGACCTCAACTCGTTCCGTTCCGACGAATCGGACAACTATCTCGGCACCTACACGTTCGAAAGCATCGAGGCCTTCGAGGCGGGACGGCCTCGCAGTTACACGCGGCGCATCGGCGAGGCGAATGTCGGATACAGGAACCTGCAGGGCGCCCTCTACGTGCAGGACGACATCCGGATTCGGCGCAACCTGTCCGTGACGCCCGGCGTTCGCATCGAAACGCAGAGCCACATCAAGGGGGTCGTCGCCGGACCCCGAATCGGCGCCACATGGGCGCCGTTCGCGAACGGCAAGACGACACTGCGGGTAAGTTGGGGGCAGTTTTACGACTGGCTGCCCACGAATACGTACGAACAGACGATCCGCATCGACGGGTTCCAGCAGCGCGAGATCAATATCGCGAATCCGACCTATCCAGAGACGCCTCTGGATGTGGCCGGTGTGACGCCGGCCGATCGCTACCTGCTCGATCCGGCGCTTGCTCACCCGAAGAACACCCGCCTGAGCGGAGGGGTCGATTACGTGTTCTCGCCGCGCTTTCGGGTAAACGCGACCTATCGTCACGTCCGCGGCGAAGGGCTGCTCCGCGGGCTCAACCTGAACGCGCCTGTCAACGGCGTTCGTCCGTCGCCCCAGTTCGGCAACATCATTCAAGTAGTGGGCGACGGGGAGATGCGGCAGCACGTCTGGAACTTCGGCGGCCAGACGAACTTTCCCCAGGAGCTGGGGAGGACCGCGCGCCGCTGGGATGTCAGACGGTTCAATTTCTTCGGCAACTACAGTTTGGCGTGGAGCGAGAACAACACCGACGGCGCGTTCAGCGTGCCTGCGACGGGCGATCTCGATCTGGAGTGGGGCAATGCCTTCTCGCATGCGAAGCACCGCTTCAATGGCGGCTTTCTCACGCAGGCGTTCAGGGACCTCGCCATGCAGGTAAACATCAACGGCCACCTCGGCACCGCGTACGGCATACGGACGGGCGTCGATGACAACGGCGATCTCATCTTCAACGACCGTCCCGCAGGTATCGCGCGCAACACGCTCCTGACCGATCCCACCTGGACGCTGAGCATGTTCGCGGGCTATTCATTCACCTTCGGGCCGTCCATCCAGCTGCCGCCAGGCATTCAGTTCGGGCCAGGCACCGGCGGCACGCTGACCGTGACGACCGTCTCGCGGCCCGATCAGGGGCGTTATCGCATGTCTGTGAATGTGAACGTGCAGAACCTGACGAACCGCACGAACCTGATGGGCTATAGCGGCGTGTTGACATCGCCGTTTTATCGGAAAGCCGACGATGGCGCAGGGTGCGCGCCGCGTTCAGGCGAACATGAACCTGCAGTTCTGAGACGGAAATTCAACAGGAGAGTAGGAGGATAGGAGCTAGCCTCCTGCTTTGTATTGTTTATCGGACGACGAGAGGCTTCAGCGTCGTCTCTGACCCATTGTTTTCGAACCAGTCGATCCCTTCACTGACCAGATCGAACTTCAACACATAGTTGCCTGGCGTTTTCGGCGCGACGATCTCGATGGGGACGTCGACGCTGGCGCCCGGCTTCAGCGTCTCTGGCAGCCAGGCGCGCGCGTAGTCGCGCTCGAGGAGCGTGCCGTGCTCGTCGCACAACTGCGCGCCGAGCCTCACCAACCGGCGTCCGTAGGATGCCTTCGCCGGGAAGGGGCGCGCTGACACGTTCTCGACGCGCGTTCTGATCCTCAGCTTCTTCGCCGCGCGCGTCTTGAACGGGCGCGCCGGGAAGAACCGCTTCCGCACTTCGATCTTCGCTTTCGGCGTCGCGCCTGGAATCGCGTTGCCGAGCCCCGTCATGTCCCAGATTTCGTGCTTGATGGCGTCGTAACCTGGCGTGCCCGGCACAAAACGGCGCGAGAACGCATTCTCGGGATGATCGGTCAGTTCCCACGATAGCCGATCGACGCCGATTTCGGTGGCCAGGCGCCGGGCGAGGTTCATCTCTTCGTCGCTGTCGTTCCACTTGAAGAGGATGTAGCGCCAGTTGAGGTGCGGCACATCGCGCCGCGAGCGCCGCTTCTCTTCGGCCATGACGCGCAGGTTGCGAAGCGCGATATCGAACTTGCCGCGCTGCCGGTACTGCACGTAGGTGTCCTGCGACGCGCCGTCGATCGAGAAGGTGACCTCGTCGATGCCCGAGTGCACCAGCCGCTTCGCCGATTCCTCGGTAAACATCAGCCCGTTCGTGCTGGTGTACAGATAGATGTGCGGAAAGCGCGCCTTGATGTACTCGCACATTTCGATTGCGCGCTTGTGCAGGAACGCTTCGCCGTAATTGAAGAAATCGATGCGCACCAGGCCCGGCCCGGCCTCGTCGACGACGTTCTTGAAGAGATCGAAGTCGAGCATGCCGGCGTTGCGTGTTTTCGTAATACCCGTTTCAGGCGCGCAGCAGGCTTCGGTGCACGAGATGTTGCAGGCGGCCGTGCACTCGATATACAGGCGGTTCGGCAGGCGGCCTACGTCGAGCGACCGCTCGATCGGCGCCTGACCCTTGAGCGGCAGCTTGAGCGGGCAGTCGCCGCAAAACGACGATCCGCCGGCGTTCAGCTCGGCGCGCAGCGTGCTGATGCGCGTATCGTTCCAGATCTCCGAGATGCTCGCGGTCTTCGCGTCGCCGAGCACCCGCTTCCCGTACGGATCGGAGCACCCGCAGACGATGCGGCCGTCGCAGAGCATGATGAGCGTGCTCCACGGCCAACTGCACTGAAACTTGGTCGCCAGGTAATTTAGAGACACGGCACGTTCATTTCTTGTTCGTCAATTTTCGCATAAGTGCCTCGGCGCGGTCGTTCTCGTACTTCACCGAGTTCAGGAACAGGCTTTCGGCCAGGTAGGCCCGGCGCTCCTCGTCGGTCATCTGTTCGATGAGCTGCCGGATCTCCTGAATCATATCCTCGAACGAGCGCTCGAAGTTGCGCTTGACGGTAATCTCGCGGTACAGCGTCTCGAGGATCGCCAGCAGGTCGCCGTCGAGAGTGATGGTCGCGCCGGTGCTCGTTTTTATGCTGCGCATCGTCAGCCTTTCAGAAGCTCTTGACGGCCGCGGCCGCGTCGGCGTGAATCTCCATGAACTGATTCGTGCCCGTGAGCGTCAGCATCGTCTCGACGCGGCTCCGCAGCCCGGCCAGCTTCAGCGTGGCGCCCGCGGCCGTGGCTTGCCGGTACAAGTCCATCAGGCAGCCGATCGCGGCGCTGTCGAGGTACTCGACGCCGCTGAGGTTGATGACGATCTTCCGCGCCCCTCTCGCAATCTCCCCGGTCACCAGCGTCGCAAACTCCGCGATCGACGGGTGCATGAGGCGAGCGGGCCCCGCGTGGACGATCACGACATCACCGGATTGTTCGCACGTCACGTTCATGGCTGACCTTTCTCCTTTTCCCGTAGAGCCTCAATCTGTCTCGCCAGCTCGGCGCGGCCGCGATTGATGCGCGACTTGACGGTACCCTCGGCGACACCGAGCTGCTGGGCGATCTCCTGATACGACAGCTCGTGGATGTCGCGCAGCAGCACCGCAGTGCGCAGCGGAGGCGACAGCGCGCGCAGCGCCTCGCGCAGCAGCGCCACGCGATCCTGCAGCTCGACGCGCGCGTAGGCGTTGATGCCGGGCGCCTCAGCCTGCACCGTCGACGCGTCGACCTCGCGCGCGAACACCTCGCGATCGCGGCGCCCGCTGCGGTAGCGGTCGATGCAGAAGTTCCGGCTCACGCTGATGAGCCAGGTCTGAAAATTCGCCCGCCGGTCGAACGTGCTGAGCGATCGAAAGACCTTGAGGAAGATCTCCTGCGTCAGATCTTCCGCTTCTTCGTACGTGCCGACGAACCGGTACGCGACGTTGAAGACCTTGCGCCAGTAAGTCTGGACGATGGTGTCCCACGCGGTCTGGTCGCCGTCGGCCGCGCGCTGAATGGTCTCGTCGATGGACACCGGCCCCTGCATGATATCCCAGGGATTAGGGTAGTGTCCGGCTTTAGCCGGACCGTGGGCCGTGATGTAAGATTCTCGCCGTGTCTGGTTTTTTTCGCGAAGGAAATGCGCTCGTGTGCGACGGTGTCCCGCTGTCGGACGTTGCGCGCGAGCACGGCACGCCGCTCTACGTCTACAGCGCCGACGCGATTCGGACGGCGTACCGCGAGCTCGACGAAGCCTTCGCGTCGCACCCGCACCGCATTCACTACGCCATGAAAGCCAACTCGTCGCTGGCGGTGGTGCGCCTGCTGCGCGAGGCCGGCAGCGCCGTCGACGCTAACTCGATCGGCGAAGTCGAGCTGGCGATGCGAGCGGGATTCCCATCGTCTGACATCGTGTTCAGCGGTGTCGGCAAGTCGCACGACGAAATCGAGCGGGCGGTGCAGCTCGGCCTGAAGGCCATCAACGCCGAGTCCGCGGGCGAGCTGGAGCGCATCGATCGCGCGGCGCAGGCGAGAGGCGTGCGCGCGCGGGTGGCGGTTCGCGTCAATCCCGACATCGACGCCGGCACGCACCCACATATCTCTACGGGCCTGCACATCAACAAGTTCGGCGTTCCGCTCGAGCAGGCCGGCGCCCTGTATCGCAGGATGGCGACGCAGCCCGGGCTGGAGCCGGTCGGCATTCACGTGCATCTGGGCTCGCAGATCATCAGCACCGAGCCTCTTCAGCGGGGCGCGTCCGCCGTGGTGCGCCTCGCGCGAGAGCTGCGAGATGGCGGCATCCAGCTCGATCACATCGACATCGGCGGCGGCCTCGGCATCTCCTACGACGGGTCGCGGGCGCCGACGGCGGCCGAGTACGCGGCAGCGGTTCTGCCGATCGTCGCGGCGTCCGGGCTGTCGATTGCACTCGAGCCCGGCCGCTATATCGTGGGCGCGGCCGCTGCGCTCGTCGCGCGCGTGGTCGACCTGAAGGATGCCGCCGGCGGACATCACTTCGCCGTGCTCGACGCCGGCATGACAGAGCTGATGCGCCCCATGCTCTATGGCGCCTTCCACCGCATCGTTGCCGTCGTGCCGCGTGCCGCCCGCGACGTGTGCTACGACATCGTCGGACCGGTGTGCGAGAGCACCGACGCCTTCGGCGAGCGCCGGCTCAACCAGCTCGAAGTCGGTGATTTGCTCGCGATTCTCGACACCGGCGCGTATGGATCTGCCATGTCGTCGAATTACAACCGGCGGCCATTGCCGGCGGAAGTAATGGTGGACGGCGGAAAGGCGCGGGTGATTCGCAGGCGCCAGACCATCGAGGATCAGCTGGCGCTGGAAACCGAATGAACCCATGGGATTGGGGATTAGGGATTGGGGATTAGGATTCGCGCATGCCGGGAATGTTGATCGCGTTCGAGGGGTTAGATCAGAGCGGGAAGGAAACCCAGGCGCAGCAGTTGCGCGAGCGGCTTCGCGAAGCCGGGCACAAAGTACGAATTCTCTCGTTCCCCGACTACGGCACGTCGATCGGCGAAGAGATCGCGCGCGCGCTGCAAGGGGAGCGCGAGTACGGCGCCGACGTCATGCAGCTGCTGTTTGTGGCCAACCGACACGAGCGACGGGAAGCGATTCTCGAATGGCTCGCGGGCGGGCTCATCCTGCTCTGCGATCGCTATCGCGCATCGAGCATCGCCTACGGCGAAGCGCAAGGCCTGGACGGCGCCTGGCTCGAAGACATCCAGCGCTTCCTGCCGCCGGCAGACCTGACGCTCTACGTCGATATCGCGCCCGAGACCGCTGTGAAACGGAAAGCCCACGATCGCGATCGGTACGAGCGGGACCTCGCACTCCTCGGACGGGTGCGCTCGAGCTACCTGCGCCAGTCGGAGCAGGCGAACTGGATCAGGATTGATGGTGAGCGCACGAAGGAGCAGATCGCCGATGACGTTTTCGCTGCGGTCACGGAGCGCTTGCTATCCGGGACTGGGGATTAGGGATTTGGGATTAGGTCTGGCCGTGGCGCCGCCTGGTCACGACTCTGGCGGCGGTGAGGGCAAAGACTTCTGACGCACCAAAATCCTTCAGCATCGCAGGCGCAGGATTCCAATGTTGCGCCCGTCGTGCTCACGTCATCAATCAGCAACTAACTGTCTTACCTCGAATGTCTGGAGCCACGAAACCAGCCGCGGCGTACGGCAAATGCGCCGGCGACGTTGGCTCGCCGACGATCGGCGGCCAACTCGACCTGCGCTCTGGTTGCGCGACGTCGGACCAGTGCCTCGACGACCGGCGGGCCAAGGTGCCGTGCGATCTCGTGTGCCTGATTGAATCCTCGTTGGTGTTCCCGGCGCCAGTGCAGCGGGACGGCCACGACGCAGTCGGCGTTCTCGAGCAACTCGCTTCCGCGCATGCGCATTCGTTCAGCGAGCGGTCGTGCCAGCGATAGTCGGCGCGAGTATTTCAGGGCGTGGATGATGTCGCGCAGTGCGCCTTCGTACTCTCCGATGGCACGAGCTCGACTGACCGCGGTTTCTGAATGGGAGCACTGCGCACATAGGGATTGGTGATTGGGGATTAGGGATTGGGACTGGTGGGCGAGTGGGTCGCCGCACCTGTCGCAGATCGGCGGTGTGATCGGAAGAATAGATCGCCAGCAATTTCCGCAAACACAGCCGGACAGCGGCTCGTCGAGAAGAGCGCTGCAAACGGCACAGGCTGGCGCCAACAGGGCCGCCACAACGCCGTTCGCAGCCGCCCTGACACCATCAGGGATTAGGGACTTGGGATTAGGGATTAGGCGAGTCACGGGTGTGACACAGTCACGCGCATCACGGATGCTGCGCATTCAGGCGCGCCTCCAATGACTCCTCCAGACCGTGCAGCATTTTCCCAATAGGCTCGATGAGCACAACGCCCTTGTTCAAAAGCGGATCCGGCACGAGCTTGCGCCGATGAATTACCTCGAAGAGCGTTTCAACTTCGCCATGAGAGCCGAGCGAGTACGACAGGTGATTGAGATACGCCTTCGTTGGTCGGCGGCTTCCTTCAGCGATGTTGGAAGGAATGGAGATGCCCGCGGGAATCAGTTGATCCGCGAATGTGAATCTGTATGGATGCGGGATGGCGTCGACGATGTCGAAGCACACATCCGCCAGATCCATGCTGACTTGCCAGACTGTAAGATCTCGGAACGAATTGATTTTTATCATGCGCGTTCTGAACGCAACGCGCATGCCCGCCTGAAACTCTCAGGGATTTGGATCTAGGGCTCTGGGATTAGGCAGAAAGTGCCACGCGAAGGGACCCGGATGATTGCAGAAAATGCCAGCGCGCGCTAATCCCGAATCCCTAACCCCTAATCCCAGGACTGGACCCAATCCCTAATCCCTAATCCCCGGTGGCGAGCCGATGCGGCGGAGCGGGATCGGCGACAGCAATTCGGTCCGCCGACCCCCAAAGCCGTTCCAGCGCGTAAAAGGCCCGCGATTCAGGGCTGAAGATGTGGACGATGAAGTCGAAGTAGTCGAGCAGGATCCATCCCGCTTTGTCGCCGCCTTCGATGTGCGCGGGCTTGACGCCTTTCGAGCCGAGCGATTCCTGGATCGCATCCGCGATGGCATGAATCTGTCGCGCGTTCTGTCCCGTCATGATGACGAAGTAGTCGGTGAAGCCGTCGGCCGGGCGGAGGTCGAGCACGACGACGTCGCCGGCCTTGCGGTCGTGGCCGGCGTCGATGGCGCGCTGCACCTGCGCCGGGAATTTCTTCGATGCGCGTTTGCGTGGAGGAGTCACTGGACCGCCGCTACTGGCGTCGGCACGTAGAGTTGATGCCGGCGGATGTGGCCGGCGACGCTCGACGGCACGAGCCCGTCGATCGATTCGCCGGCGCCGACGCGGCGACGAATCTCGGTGGACGACACATTCGGTGTGTCGGCCTCCACCGACAAGACTGTCGGCACGTCAGGGATTAGGGATTGGGGATTCGGGACTAGCTCGGACGGCCGTGGCGCCCCTGGCCGCGAGACGACGACGAAGTTCGCGAGCTGCAGGATGCGGGGGTAGTCGTACCACGTGGCGACCTCCGCGAACGCATCGCTGCCGGTGATGAAGAACAGTTGCATGGGGGAGAGCCCGTCGCGATGGAGCGCTTCCAGCGTGAGCGCAGTATACGACGGCCCCTCGCGGCGCAGCTCGAGATCGGAGACCGACAGGCCTCGCTCGGCTGCGGCGAGTGCGGCCATCGCGAACCGGTGAAAGGCCGATGCGCGCGGCTCGGCGCTGCGATGCGGAGGCGTGCGTGAGGGCAGCAGCAGCACGCGATCGAGTGAGAGCGCGCGCTGGGCGGCGGAGGCGGCCTCGAGATGGCCCAGATGAATCGGATCGAACGTGCCGCCCAGGATACCGACTTTCATCGTTGGACGGGCTCGGGGAGCGCCAGATACTTCCACGCCGCTTCCTGCACCTCCGGCAATCCTTCGCCGGTCACCGACGAGATGCGCACGAACGGAAGCTCGTGCGACTTCACATGCGCTTCGAGCGCGTCGACCGCATCCAGGTCGCCGACCGCATCCATCTTCGTCGCCGCGACGATCTGCGGCTTCGACGCAAGCTCTGGACTGAACGCCGCGAGCTCGCGCTGGATGGTCTCGAAGTCCTCGAATCGGATCGCGCCCGGTTGCGCCCGAGACATCCACGAGATGCACCAGCACTTTGGTACGATCGAGATGCTTCAGAAACCGATCGCCGAGCCCCTTGCCTTCGTGCGCCCCTTCGATGAGCCCGGGCACGTCGGCCACCACAAAGCTGCGGTTGCCGCTGAGCGACACGACGCCGAGATTCGGAATGAGCGTCGTGAACGGATAATCCGCGATCTTCGGGCGCGCGGCGGAGATGCGCGAGATCAACGTTGACTTGCCGGCGTTGGGATAGCCGACGAGCCCGACGTCGGCGAGCAGTTTCAGATGAAGCTGCAGCTGTTTGGTGTCGCCCGGCAGCCCTTCTTCGAAGCGCCGCGGCGCGCGATTGGTCGAGCTGACGAACCGCGCGTTCCCGCGGCCGCCGATGCCCCCCTGCGCCAGCAGCGCGCGCTGGCCGGATTCGACGAGATCGGCGATGACGACCGGCGGTTCCGAAGGGTCTTCCGGCTTTTGATAAATCAGCGTGCCGATCGGCACTTCGAGATCGACGTCCTGGGCATCCTTGCCCGTACGGTTCGACCCTTCGCCGTGGCCGCCGCGTTTGGCGCGGAACTCGCGATTGAATCTGAATGCGATGAGCGTGTTGATGTGGGGGCTGGCAACAGCAAAGACGGACCCGCCCTTGCCTCCGTCGCCGCCGTCGGGACCGCCGCGAGGGACGAATTTCTCGCGCCGGAAGCTCATGGCGCCGGCGCCGCCGTGGCCGGCCTCTACGAGGATGTCGACTTCGTCGACGAACACCAGAAACTATTCTACTGGCAGGACGCTGATTCTGCGGCCCCGTGCGCCGTGGTCTTCAAACCGTACACGGCCGCCGACCTTCGCGAAGAGCGTGTCGTCTTTGCCCAGGCCGACATTCAGGCCGGGCGCGAACCGTCGCCCGCGCTGGCGCACGAGAATCGATCCGCCGGTCACGATATTGCCGTCGTGGCGCTTCACGCCGAGCCGCTGCGAATTGCTGTCGCGGCCGTTGCGTGAGCTGCCTTGTCCTTTTTTATGAGCCATGGCTGATACCTGAAACTGGAATTTAAAATCTAGAATCTAAAAGTCTAGCTACCGGCTACAACCTACCAGCTAGCTAGCCCAAGATGTCGGTAATGCGGACCTTCGTGTAGAAGGCGCGGAACCCCGCCTGCTTGCGGAAACCCTTGCGGCGTTTCTTCTTGAAGACCCGCACTTTCGGGCCGCGCGACTCGCCGTCGACGACGCCAAGCACCTTGGCCCCGCTGACGAACGGCGCACCCGCCGTCATTTCGCCGCCTTCCCTCGACAGAAACAGCACCTGGTCGAAGGTCACCTTGCGGCCAGCCTCGGCCGCCTTGCCGTCGAGCTCGACGGTGGCGCCTGGCGAGACCTTCACTTGACGACCCCCGGCTTGAATAATCGCGTACACGGACACACTCCCTTGCTTAGAGAACACAAGATTATATCACAGGCGGTTAACCGTTTACCGTCTGCGGTTTACGGGAACCCGGAACCAGAACGCGGAACCTGGAACAGGAACCCGGAACCTATTTGATCAGTACGCGGGATCCCCTGACCTTCTGCGTGCTCAGCGTGTTCAGGAAGCGCGGCACCATTTCGTCCATCAGCTCGAAATACGGACGACAGTGCCGGCGTATTGTCGTTCTGGTTGTAGAGCCGTTCCTCGCGGAATTTTTCGCCCGGCATCTGAGCGCCTGAGCGTCCGTCGATGAAGATGAACTGCACATCGAGGATGAACCCCTTGCGCTCCATGTATTCGCGCACGGGCTCGACGCGGCGGCGGCCCAACGGGTCGATCACTTCGCGCTCGCGCTGCACCATTCCAGCCTGCGAGTGCGGGGTGAACAGCACCGTGCCGGTAACGATGAGCGGATTCTGATATTCCTCGCCGATGCGCTTCCAGTAATCGGCGTCGGCGAAGATGTGCTCGTAGGGCTGAAGGTCTTTCTCGTTCTTGATCTCCGGCACGTCGCGTCGCTTCGCGAGCCGGCGCATTCGGCCCCGCTTCGGTGCGCCCCGACGCCACGTCGATGCAGCGGCAGCACGTCCGCGTCGACGACGCGCAGGGTCGACTTCATGCGAAGCTGGCTGCGAAGCAGGCGCACGGTCTCGAGGTTGCCGTCGACATCGTCGGTGCCGCCCGCGATGAAGCCGGCGATGAAGACGCGCTGGAATGCCGACACGTCGAGCTTGGCGGCGATCGGCGTCTCGATCGGGATTTCGTAGAAGCTCGCGCAGCCCGCCACTCCAACGGCGAGCACGCAGCTAAGGATTTTGAGACTGGGTCGTCCGGTCATGGATTTCCTTGAACAGCTCGAAATTCTGCCGCACGAGGGCGTTGTTCGGCTCCAGCTTCAGCGCGCGCTCATACGCCTCGGCCGCCTTGTCGAGCATGCCTTCGTGCTCGTAGGCGACAGCCAGGTTGTTGAACCCGGCCGCGTACGTCGGATCGATTTGCGTGGCCCGCTCCCACCGGTAAATCGCTTCCTTCCAGAGACCGCGCTGCGCGACGGCGATACCGAACTCCACCTGTGCCTTGGCTTCCGATCGTGCGTCGGCATACGCCACGCCGCTGAGGGCCGTCAAAAGCACGACGACAGATAAAAGGCGCCTGGGCATGGGTAGAACTCCACTATAGCAGGGAAGAGGGATGAGGGGAGAGGGGAGAGTTGCGGAAGGGATACAATACCGTACAGGTCAGGCGCCGGCTCGCGCTGCGCGATTGGAGCAGCCGTGAGCACGAACATTTCTGCAATATCCAGGGGCGACGTCCGCTTTCCCACGGCCCTCGAGGCCATCCACGATCCACCAGAAACGCTCTGGATTACAGGCGACGTCGACGCTTTGCGCGCGCCGTCTGTCGCCATCGTCGGATCGCGCGCCGCGTCTCCCTATGCGCTCGAGGTGGCGCGCCGGCTGGGCGCCGATCTCGCGCGCCGCAACGTCACCGTGGTCAGCGGCATGGCTCGAGGCGTCGATTCCGCGGCGCATCGCGGCGCGCTCGAAGGCGGTGGCGTGACGATCGCGGTGTTCGGCTGCGGCGTCGATGTGATCTATCCGCCCGAGCATCGCGGGCTCGCCGCGCGCATCCTCGAGCGCGGCGCGCTCGTCAGCGAGTTTCCACCGGGTACGCCTCCGCTGAGAAGCTACTTTCCGCAGCGCAATCGCATCATCAGCGGCCTCTCGCTGGCGGTCGTCATCGTCGAGGCGGCGGAAGGCAGCGGCTCGCTGATTACCGCGGACTTCGCGCTCGACCAGGGGCGCACCGTGCTTGCGGTGCCCGGCAACGTGCTCGGTGGGCGCAATTACGGCGCGCACGCGCTCCTGCGCGACGGTGCAAAGCTTGTCGAGTGTGCGGACGATATCTTGGAAGAACTGCCCTTGGGGATTCGGCGGCGAGAAAGAATCCAAGAAGGCGAATCCCGCGTCTCAGGATCCAGTGCTCCGGTCGATGGTCGAGGGCGACAGCTACGATCTCGACGAGATTTCCGACCGATCGGGACTCGATCGCATGAAGCTGCTGCCGCGATTGCTGGAACTCGAGCTCGCGGGCGCTGTGCAACGCATCGAAGGGGGCCGGTTCGTACGGTTTCGTGGCCCGTGCTAAGGTATTCGACAGGTTCCCATGGCTAAATCACTCGTCATCGTCGAATCGCCGGCGAAGGCAAAGACGATAAATAAGTATCTCGGACGCGACTACAAAGTGCTCGCGTCGATGGGACATGTCCGCGATCTTCCGAAGAGCAAGCTTGGCGTCGATGTCGATGAAGGTTTCGCGCCGGTGTACGAATTGCTGGCGTCGCGCAAGAAGGTGATTGCCGAGCTGAAGAGCGCGGCGAAGGACGCCACCGACATCTACATCGCAACCGACCCCGATCGCGAAGGCGAAGCCATCGGCTGGCACCTCGCCGAAGAGCTCGGCGGGAAGAAGAAAAAGATCCACCGCCTGATGTTCAACGAGATCACCAAGAAGGCGGTGCAGGAAGCGATGAAGCATCCGGGCGCCATCGACATGAAGATGGTCGATGCGCAGCAGGCGCGCCGCGTGCTCGATCGGCTCGTCGGCTACAAGATCAGCCCGATCCTCTGGGACAAGGTTCGCCGCGGACTCAGCGCGGGACGCGTGCAGTCGGTCGCGCTCAAGCTCATCTGCGATCGCGAGCAGTTGATCGGAAAGTTCGTCCCTGAAGAATACTGGCACCTGTTCGCGTCGCTCGCCGGCCCGCTGCCGCCCGATTTCGAAGCGAAGCTCGTCAAGCGGCGCGACGAGACGCTGAAGATCGGCAACGAGGAGCAGTCGAAAGAGGTGCTGCGCAATCTCGAAGGCGCCACGTTCGTCGTGTCGTCGGTCGCGACCAAAGAGCGCAAGCGCAACGCCGCGCCCCCCTTCATCACCAGCAAACTGCAGCAGACCGCGCGCTACCCGGTGAAGCGGACGATGCAGATTGCCCAGGGGTTGTACGAAGGCGTGGAGCTGCCCGGCCTGGGCGTCGAAGGGCCCGTCGGCCTCATTACTTATATGCGTACCGATTCGACCCGCGTGTCGGACGATGCGCTCACGGCGGTGCGGGCGCACATCGGCGAGACGTACGGTCCGGACTACGTGCCGGAAAAGCCGAACGCCTTCAAAACGAAGTCCGATGCGCAGGATGCGCACGAGGCGATCCGGCCGACGTCGATGGAGTACGACCCCGAGAAAGTCAGACCGTTTCTGACGCCCGAGCAGTATTCAATTTACCGGCTCATCTGGAACCGGTTCGTCGCGTCGCAGATGCCCCCCGCGACGTTCGACGAGACGACGGTCGACATCACGGCCGGCGAATACCTGTTCCGGGTGAAGGGCACCGTGCCGAAGTTCCCGGGCTGGCAGGCGGCGTACGGCCAGGTCGCCGAAGAGAAGCCGGAAACGGAAAAAGACAAAGACGATGATGATGAAAGCCCGTCGGGCGTGCTGCCTCCGCTCGCCGAGGGCGATCGCCTCGAGCTGAAGGGTCTGCGCCCCGAGCAGAAGTTCACGCAGCCGCCTCCACGGTTTACCGAGGCCACGCTCGTGAAAGAGCTCGAAGAGAACGGCATCGGCCGCCCGAGCACGTATGCGTCGATCATCGGCGTGCTGCAGGATCGCGACTACGCCAATAAGGTGGAAGGGAAGTTCAAGCCGACGGCGCTCGGCCTCATCATCACCGACCTGCTCATCAAGAGCTTCGACGACATCCTCGATGTCGAGTACACGCGCAGCCTCGAAGAAGATCTCGATCGCATCGAGCAGGGGAAGGCCGACTACAAAGGCACGCTCACCACCTTTTACAAGAAGTTCAAGAAAGACCTCGCCAAAGCCGGCAAGGAGATGCAGAACCTCAAGGAAGGCATCAAGACCGAGGAAATCTGCGATCGATGCGGCAAGGGGATGGTCATCAAGGTGGGCAAGTTCGGCCCGTTCGTCGCGTGCAGCGGCTATCCGGACTGCACCAACACGCGCGAGCTCGAGAAGAGCGAACCCGGCTCGGATACCGACGAGACGCAGGACGAGGTCTGCGAGAACTGCGGCAAGCCGATGGTCGTCAAGCGCGGCCGCTTCGGGCAGTTCCTCGCGTGCACGGGTTATCCCGAGTGCAAGACGACGAGGAAGATCATCAGCTCGGGCGGATCGATGAAGGCGGCGAAGCCGGATCAGATTCTCGAAGAGAAGTGCCCGAAGTGCGAGTCGTTCCTGGTCATCAAGCAGGGGCGCTTCGGCGAGTTCACGGCGTGCACGAACTATCCGACCTGCAAGTACGTGAAGATGAAGAGCACCGGCGTGGTCTGCCCGAAAGACGGCGGCGACATCGTCGAGCGGAAGTCGCGCCGCGGCAAGGCGTTCTACGGGTGCGGCAATTATCCCGATTGCGATTTCACGCTGTGGAAGCGTCCCATCGCGGAAGCGTGCCCCGAGTGCGCCACGCCGTTCCTGCTCGAGAAGATCACGAAGAAGGCCGGGCGCCAGCTCGTCTGCAGCAAGGATGACTGCGCCTACGAGCGCGATGCGCCGTTGGAAGAAGAGCCGGTACCTGCCTGACGCCCGCAGGGATTAGGGATTCGGGATTGGGGATTAGGCCCGAATGATCCACATCATAGGTGGCGGCTTAGCTGGTTGCGAGGCCGCATGGCAGGCTGCCTCGCGCGGCGTCCCCGTCACCATTCACGAAATGCGGCCGTCGCGGCCGACCGAAGTCCACAAAACCGATCGGCTCGCCGAGCTGGTGTGCAGCAACTCATTTCGCGGCGACAAGCTCGATAATGCGGTCGGCCTGTTGAAGGAAGAGATGCGGCGGCTCGACTCGCTCGTCATGCACGCGGCCGAAATCGCGCGCGTGCCCGCGGGCGCCGCGCTGGCGGTCGATCGAGAGCTGTTCGCGCGCACTGTCACGCGGGCGATACACGAGCATCCGCTCATCACCCTCTCGCGCGAGGAGATCACGGCGATACCTGTTGCGACCACGGAGTCGCCGGTCATCATCGCCACCGGTCCGTTGACGTCGCCCGACCTCTCAGCTGCGATCGTGCAGCTCGTCGGTAACGAGCATCTGTACTTCTACGACGCCATCAGCCCGATCGTGCTCGCGGAGACGATCAATATGAACGTCGTGTTCCGCGCCTCACGGTGGGATCGGAGCCTTCGGCGCGATCCGGGGATTGGGGATTCGGGATTGGGGATTAGCACAGCGCCGCCGAACGCGCCCAAGACGTGCGGAATTGATGATGGAGCAGGCGATTATTTGAATTGCCCGATGACGTCGGACGAGTATCGCGCATTTTATGCGGCGCTCACGTCGGCCGAATCGGCGACCGTGCACGATTTCGATAAAGAGAAATTCTTCGAAGGCTGCCTGCCGATCGAAGTGATGGCGCATCGCGGCGAAGACACGCTGCGCTTCGGCCCGATGAAGCCTGTGGGGCTGAAAGATCCGCGGACTGGCCGGCAGCCATACGCCGCCGTGCAGCTGCGCCAGGACAACCTCGCCGGCGATCACTACAGCCTCGTGGGCTTCCAGACGCAGTTGAAGTGGGGAGAGCAGGCGCGGGTGCTGCGCATGATACCCGGGCTCGAGCAGGCCGAGTTCGTGCGCTTCGGCATGGTCCATCGCAACACCTACATCAACGGGCCGACCGGTACTGCACGAGACGTGGCAGACGCGCGGCAATCCGTCACTGTTTTTCGCCGGGCAGATTTCCGGCGTCGAGGGCTACGTCGAGTCTGCGGCGTCGGGGCTCATCGCCGGCCGCAATGCAGTAGCGTTGTCGCGCGGCGAGGTGCTGCGCGTGCCGCCGCGGACGACGGCGATTGGCGCGCTCGCGTTCTACGTGTCGCACGCCAATCCGCACGATTATCAGCCGACGAACATCACGTTCGGCATCATGGAGCCGCCGCCCGGGCACATTCGCGACAAGCAGCAGCGCAAACTCGCCATCTCTGAACGCGCGCTTGCCGACCTCGAAGAATTCCGACGCAGAGACGCAAAGACGCACAGCACGAATTCCGAAACGCATTCTCTGCGGCTCGGCGGCTCTGCGTCGCGTTTTGACGCATGAAGGACATCCTCAAGGACTTCCTTCAACACCTCCGCCGGCGCGATGTGTCGCGCCACACGGTGACGGCGTACGAGAACGACGTCGCCACGTTCCTGAAGCACACGTCCCAGATTCGGCAGAAGCCGGTTGACGCACTCAGTCCTGCCGACGTCGATGCGTTCGCGATTCGCGCGTTTCTCGGCGAGCTCCACAAGCAGCGCATCTCGGCGTCTTCATCGGCGCGCAAGCTCTCCGCTATCCGGACATTCGTCAAGTTTCTCCGGCGCGAGGATCTCATCGAAGACGATCCGTCTTCGCTCGTCGCGGCGCCGAAAAAGCCGCAGACCATTCCCGCGCACCTCACGATCGACGAGATGAGCAAGCTGCTCGAGATGCCCGACGCCTCGACCCCGCTCGGCCGCCGCGACCGCGCCATTCTCGAGCTGTTCTACGCCTCGGGGCTGCGCTTGAGCGAGCTGGTTGGCCTGGGGATCGAAGACGTCAATCTGTCGAGCCGGATCGTGCGTGTGCTCGGTAAAGGGAAGAAGGAGCGGCTCGTGCCGTTCAATACGAGCACGGCGGATGCGCTGCGCGCCTGGATGAAGGATCGATCAGGTGCGTCAGGTGCGACGGGGGCGTTGGGTGCGTCGGGTGCGAAGGGCGCGAAAGGTGTCTTCACCGCGCGTGGCGTCAAGGCGCCGCTCTTCCTCAACTACCGTGGCGGGCGGCTGTCGACCCGCAGCGTCGATCGGCTCGTGCGGCGGTACGTGGCGCTGTGCGGCGCGAAGTTCGGCATCAGCCCGCACGCGTTGCGGCATTCATTTGCTACGCATCTGCTCGCGAACGGCGCCGACCTGCGCGCCATTCAGGAGCTGCTGGGTCATGCCCGGCTCAGCACGACCCAGCGATATACGCACGTCAATGCGGCGCAGTTGATCGAGGTCTATAAGAAGTCGCACCCGCGGGCCAACTAGCTGGTAGCTCGTCGCCGGTAGCGCGTCCTATTCCGGTCTCGCCATGGCGAGCGCCTGCTCGCGGGTCAGGTCCATCTGATGCACCTGCTTCGCGTGTTCCTGCGCCTTGGCCACGAGCTTCTCGTCGTTCTCCGCCCTCACGATGTACCCGCACGAGCAATTGATGACTTTCTGCATGACAGCTCCTTTCGGTAATCCGTAATATAGGCGCACCTTATTGCCGGAAGGTTGTCCGGATCTTGGTAAAACATTGGCGCCACTGCGCATCTGCCTGACGGGCCGGATCTCGATCGAAGACGGCCAGACACTGGTCGAGGAGCGGGACCTCGCCGGGCGGCAGGGGAGACTCGCGTTCGCCTTCCTCGTCAGCGAGCGGCAGCGGCCGGTGACAAAGGAAGAATTGATCGCGGTCGTCTGGCCCGACACGCCGCCGCGCGAGATCGAAAGCGCTCTCAATGCCATTCTCAGCAAGCTGCGCGCAGCTTTGAAGAAAGCCGGCGTCACCCAGACAGACACCGTGGAAGTCCGGTCGGGCACGATCCAGATGCGCCTGCCGCCGGATGTCTGGATCGATCTCGAGCACGCCGGAAATTCGATCGACGAAGCCGAAGGCGCGCTACGCTCAGGCGACCCGCGAGGGGCATGGGGTCACGCCGTTGCGCTCGTCATCATCGCGAGGCGTCCGTTTCTTCCAGGAGAGGAAGCCTCATGGATCGAAGCGCGGCGCGTGCGGCTTCGTTCGTTACTCGTCCGCGGTCTACACATCCTCTCGCAGATCACGGCCATCAACGGCGAGCATGCACTCGCCGTGCAATATGCGACGGAGATTATCGATCTCGAACCGTTTCAGGAAACCGGGTACCGGCACCTGATGCAGATGCACGCCGAAATGGGGAACCGCGGCGAAGCGCTGCGCGTGTTCGGCAAGTGCCGCGAGCTGTTCAAAGAGGAGCTTGGCGCGGATCCCTCACAGGAAACCGAGCGCGTTTTTCTGGAGATTCTGCGGGCGGGACAGTAGCGACCGACGCTTGAACAGGAGATCAAGAGATCAGGAGAAAATTCTTTTTAAAAGAATTCTCCTAATCTCCTGGCCTCCTGTTTTATGAGGTATTTCTAGACCGCGGCCGCGACCATCGGTCTGCGTCCGCGCGGGAACTCGATGCCGAGCGTCTTGATT
The DNA here is from genome assembly GCA_963730445.1 of Vicinamibacterales bacterium. Taxonomy (GTDB): domain Bacteria; phylum Acidobacteriota; class Vicinamibacteria; order Vicinamibacterales; family JAMQPK01; genus JAMQPK01. The sequence continues at coordinate 21,052 of CAVSRX010000004.1, forward strand.
TTGTAGTTCATCACGCGCGGGCTGATGCCGAGCAGCTCCGCCGCGTCTTTCTGCACCCAGTTCGACATCTTCAGCGCTTCCATCAGCGCGCTCCGCTCGATCTCTTCGAGCGGCACGCCTGACGGCGGAATCTTCACGAGCGCCGACGCCTCGCGCAGCCCCACGGTGCCCGCGGTCGCCGCCTCGCCGAGCCGCAGATCTTCGGCGCCGATGAACTGGCTCTCGGTCATCAGAATCGCGCGCTCGATCGAGTTCTCGAGCTCGCGGATGTTGCCGGGCCAGTTGTAGCGCAGCAGCATCTTCTGGGCGTCGGGATCGAGACCGTCGCACTTCTTCTTCAGCTCGCCGGCGAACTTCTTCACGAAGAACATCGCGAGCGCGATGATGTCTTCCTTGCGCTCGCGCAGCGGCGGCATCTCGACCGACACCACGTTCAGGCGGTAGTACAAGTCCTCGCGGAACTGGCCCGACGCCACCATCTGCGACAGGTCGCGGTTGGTCGCGGCGATCAGCCGCACGTCGACCTTCTGCGTGCGCGTGCCGCCGAGGCGCTCGAACTCGTGCTCCTGCAGGACGCGCAGAATCTTGGCCTGAATCGCGGCGCTCATGTCGCCGACCTCGTCCAGGAACAAGCTGCCGCCGTCGGCCTGCTCGAAGCGGCCGATGCGCTGGCGATCGGCGCCGGTGTAGGCGCCTTTCTCGTGGCCGAACAATTCGGACTCGAGCAGCGTCTCCGGCAGCGCCGCGCAGTTCACCTTCACGAAGTTGCGCGTCGCGCGATGCGAGTTGTGATGGATGGCGCCGGCGATGAGCTCTTTGCCCGTGCCCGTTTCGCCGCGAATCAGCACCGTCGTATTGCTCTTCGCCACCTTCTTGACGACCCCGAGCACGCGTTTCAGCGGATCGCTCGTGCCGACGATGCGGTCGAAGTCGTAGATGTCGTTCTGCGTGTGCCGCAGGTAGTCGAGCTCGTGGCGCATGCGCCGCATCTCGAGCGCCTTCTCGATCTTCACTTCCATTTCTTCGATCTCGAAGGGCTTCTGCACGTAGTCGAACGCGCCGCTCTTCATCGCCTCGACCGCGGTGTGCACCGATCCGAACGCGGTCATCAGGATGACGGCGGTCGACGGGTGCAGCGTCTTGGTCGTGCGCAGCACGTCGAGGCCGTCGCTGCCGCCCATCTTCAGGTCGCTCAGCACGACGTCGAAGTGGCCTTCGTGCAGGCGCTCGATCGCCTGGTTGCCGTTCGGAGCTTCCTCGACCTCGTGGTTGGCAGCGGTCAAGCGCCCTGGCCAGCCCGCGTCGAAGGGCGTCGTGATCGTCGGCGATGAGAATGCGGCCCATCTGTGTCCTCGTTGTTTGTTAGTCGTCCGTCAATGAACGCGGCAATCCCGGCTTGGGAACGAACCAGTCGTTCGCCCCCGATACCGGCAGCGTGACCCGGAAGCGCGTGCCGTGCGCGCCCGTCTGAATGTCGATGCGTCCGTCGTGCGCGTCGACGACCTTGCGCACGATCGCCAGGCCGAGGCCCGAGCCCTGCGGCTTGGTCGTGAAGAACGCGTTGAAAATGCGATCGCGCAGCTCCTTCGGCACGCCGGGCCCGTTGTCTGCGACGTCCACCACGACGGTGCGCGTCGTGTGGGTGTCGCCGCCCGTGGCGTGCACGTCTTCCTCGAGCAGCCCCTCGCGCGCCGTCACCTCGACGGTGCCGCGGCCTTCCATCGCCTCGAACGCGTTGATGAGCAGGTTGGTGAAGAGCTGGCAGAGCTGATGATGGTCGCCTTGAATCAGTGGCAGCGCTTCATCCACGCGAACGTGAAGGCCGATCCCGCGGCGAGGCACTTTCGTTTCGGCGAGCGTCACCGCGTTCTGCAGCACGTCGGCAATGGCCGTGTGCTCGACCTGCAGGCGGATGGGGCGCACGAACTCGAGCGCCTCGTGCACGATCTGATTCGCCATCTTCGCTTCGCCGATGATGTCGTTCAGCAGCGACTGCGCGTCCGGCGAGTCGGCCACGGAGGGCTGGCGCTTCAGCAGCCCCGCCATCACTTCGATGCCCGCGAGCGGGTTCTTCACTTCGTGCGCGATGGCTGCCGCCATCTCGCCGAGCGCCACGAGGCGATCGCGCAGGCGCTCGCGCTCTTCGAGCTGCTCGACTTTCGTGAGGTCCTTGAAGAACAGCGCGACGCCGGTCGATCGGCCGTGATCGTCGCGCACGTGCGACAGCGTGTAGCCGATCACTTTGCCGGTCGTCTTCAGCCGCAGCTCGGCGCGGTTGGGCAGGTGGCTCAGCTCGAACGCGCTGCGCAGCACGCGCACCATGTCGGGATGTTTGGCGAGCACCAGCGAGAAGTGGCGGCCGACGCTGCGCGCCGTGCGCTTGACCTGGAAAATGCGCGCGGCCTCGGCGTTCATCTCGGCGACGTTGCCGTCGCGCGTGATCGCCAGCACGCCATTGCGCATGCCCCCCACGAGGCGGCGGAAGAAAAGGTCCGACTCCCCTCGCGTGCTGTGGCGCCGTGCGGGCGCACGCTCCGTTTTGGGCGTAGGACGGGTCTTGGATGGCATCAAGGGTTCCGCGACGACCGGCAAAGGCGCGAAAAGCGGGCTTTCCATGGGCATTATCAACGCGCCCGAGGGGGCAAACGCCGTGCCCGGCATCCCCTGCACAAAATGCGCGTAAACCCTTGAAGAGTAAGGACTCGCGTGCAGATTGGCGACCCGCTGATTACATTATCGTCAGTACCGGGGCAGGACTGTAACAATCCTGAAGATCTATAGATCCCTAGATCTATGGATCTCTGCAAGCTCTTCCCAGTGATGCATGAGCTCGCCGAGCTCCCACATCAGGGTCTGGTGGCGGTCGATGAGCGGTTGCGCCTGGTCCCGATTGTCATAAAAGCCGGGGGCCGACATCGCCGCCTCGATCTCTTTCATCGCCTGCTCGTGCTCGGCGATGCTGGCCTCGAGGTCTGAGATCTTCGTCTGGATTTTCTTCGCGCCCTGCTCGCGCTTGCGCTGTTCCGCTTGCTGCCGCTTGCGCTCGGCATGGTCGATCTTGACGGGGCTTTGGCAGGACTAAAGTCCTGCGCTACCGGAACGTGGTTTCTTCGCACCTGCAGCGCACCTTTCGCACCCGTTGCACCTCGCACCCGTTGCACCCTTCGCACCCGATTGCACCGGTCGCACCCGTTTCGCGTTGCTGCTTGCTGTACAGAAACTCCTTGTACGTGCCGGGATACACCACCGCGCCGCCGTGGCCGATCTCCACGATCTTCGTCGCGAGCCGCTCGACGAAATACCGATCGTGCGAGACGAAGATCAGCGTGCCGCCGTAGTCTTCGAGCGCTTCGAGCAGGATGTCCTTCGAGTCGAGATCGAGATGGTTCGTCGGCTCGTCGAGCAGCAGCGTGTTCGACGGAATCAGCAGCATGCGCGCCACCGCCAGCCGCGTGCGCTCGCCGCCGGACAGCACGCCCGCTTTCTTGTAGACGTCGTCTCCCGAGAACAGGAAGCCGCCGAGGATGTTGCGGATCGCCGGCACCATGCTCGTCGGCGAATCCGCCGACATCGTCTCGTAGACCGAGAGCGCGGGATTCAGGCGAGTGGCCTCGTCCTGCGCGAAGTACTGCATGACGACCTGATGCCCCTCGCGCCGCGTGCCCGCGTCCGGCGTCTCCACCCCCGAGAGCATCCGCATCAGCGTCGATTTGCCGGCGCCGTTCGGCCCGACCAGCGCGATGCGGTCGCCACGCTCGACGAGCAGGTTCAGCTTCGAGAAGATCACGTTCTCGCCGTACGCCTTGCGCACGTCGTGCAGCTCGAGCACCGAGCGTCCGCTCTTCGCGCACACCGGAAACGTGAAATGGATGCGCTTGCGCTCGGGCGGCGCCTCGATCGGCACGACCTTGTCGAGCATCTTGATGCGGCTCTGCACCTGCGCCGCCTTCGTCGCCTGGTACCGGAAGCGATCGATGAACATCTTCACGCGCGCGATCTCTTCGTCCTGTTCGCGCTTCGACTTGCGCAGCTGCTCCATGCGCGCGTCGCGCTCGACGATGTAGTGCGAGTAGGTGCCGGGATAGTCGGTCAGCTTGCGCAGGTTGAGATCGGTGATGCGCGTGACGACCGCGTCGAGAAAGAAGCGATCGTGCGAGACGAGGATCACCGCGTGCGGATACGCCGAGAGATATTCCTCGAGCCAGTTCCGCGCTTCGAGATCGAGGTGGTTGGTCGGCTCGTCGAGCAGCAGCAATGTCGGCCGGCCGAGCAGCAGCTTCGCGAGCGCCAGCCGCATCTGCCATCCGCCCGACAGCGCATCGGTCGGCTGCTCGAACGTCTCGTCGGTGAAGCCGAGGCCGCGAAGCACGGTCGCCACCTTCAGGTCGATGCTGTAGCCCTCGCCGATGCGAAAGCGATCCTGCAGCGCGCTATACCGCTCGAGCATCGCTTCGTGCTCGGCGGACGGCACCGACGGGTCTCCGAGCCGCTCCTCGATCGCGTGCATCTCGTGCTTCACGTTCAGCAAGTCGGCGAAGGCCGAGCTCGCTTCATCGAGAATCGATCGACCGGCATGGTTGAGGCCGTCCTGCGGCAGGTAGCCGACCGTCAGCGCGGTGGGCTTGATGATGTTGCCTTCGTCGGGGCCTTCGAACCCCGCCATCATCTTCAGCAGCGTCGTCTTGCCGGCGCCGTTCGGGCCGCACAGGCCGACGCGCTCGCCCGCCGTGATTTGCCAGGTGACGTCTTCCAGCAGCACACGCTCGCCGAACGACTTGGTAATGGAAGAGAGCTGAAGCACTCGGAATCAGGGATTAGGGATTGGGGATTAGGCTGGTTCTCCGATGGCTTTCGCCGCGGCTGCAAGAACTTGTGGAACGCGAAAGGGCTTCGTCAAATAGCCCGACACACCGAGGTTGACCGCTTCGATCGCCGCGGTCTCGGTGGAATAGCCGGTAATGATGATGACGGGCAGATCCGCCTTCAGGCGCTTCGCTTCGCGAATCACGCTGAGGCCGTCGATGCCCGGCATTTTCAAATCAGCGATCAGCAGATCGTAAGGGTAGAGGCGCAGCCGCTCGAGCGCCGATCGGCCGTCGGACGCCGTATCGACGTCGTACTCGGCGAGGGCGAGCGTCTTCGCCAGCAGATCGCGGATGCTCGACTCGTCGTCGACGACGAGAATGCGCGGGCGATCGGTGGCCTGCCGCGGCGACGCGCCAGCGGATGATGCCGGCGCCGGCGTCGCGCGCGCGCCGCCACGCGGCCGCTGAGCTGTCGAGCCAGGTGTCGATGTCGCGCTTGCGGAAGCGCCACTGGCGCCCCACGCGCACGGCGGGAATCTTGCCGGCTTTGATGAGCCGGTAGACCGTGCGCAGATTCACCTGGAGGTATTCGAGCACCTCCTCGGTTGTCAGAAATGTTTCGTCCATCTGTCCCAAGAATACTAACTGTTTTCGACCGGTAGCTGCACCGTGAACACCGCGCCGCCGTTGGGATCGTTGGTCACCGAAATCTGCCCGCCATGCTCCTGAATGATGCCATAGGTAATCGCCAGTCCGAGGCCCGTCCCTTTCCCAACTTCTTTTGTGGTGAAGAACGGCTCGAACAAGCGCGGCATGGCCGCCGCCGGAATGCCGGGGCCTGTGTCCCGAATCTGCACGACGACCTGCGCGCCGTGGCCATCGCCCTCGGGCCGAACCGAGGTCGTCGTTTCGATGCGGCCGCCGCTTGCGCCCATCGCCTGCTCGGCGTTCAGTACGATGTTCAACATCGCCTGCTGGAGCAGCAGCGGATCCCCCTTGATGCGCGGCAGCGCGTCGGAGTGCCGCCGCACGACCTCGATGTTGGCCGCGCGAAACGCCGGCGCGCGCAGCGAGAGCACGCGCGAGAGCGTGGCGTTGAGGCTGGTGCGCCGGCGTACGAGGCGCCGCGACCCCGCGAAGACCAGCAGGTTGCGCACGATCTTCGCGGCGCGATCGGCCTCCCGATAGATCCGCTGCATGTCACGGCGCAGCGCCTTCGGAAACGCCCCCGTTTCGCGCATCAGCTCGAGATGTCCGAGCACACCTTGCAGCGGGTTGTTCAGCTCGTGCGCGATGCCCGCCACGAACTGGCCGAGCGCCGCCAGCTTCTCCGACTGCACGAGCCGGTTGCGCAGTTCGGCGCGCTCGGCCTCGAGCTCGGCCTGCGGCGTCACGTCGCGAGCCACCAGCACGATGCCGATCGATTCGCGCTCTTCTCCGATAAGCGGCGTCAGCGTCACGACAAACGTGCCACGCAGTTTGGGGTCTTCGATCTCGGTGGAGACGATCTTCGGGTCAGACCCCACATCATTCGTGGCGGCGCGAATCAGCGCGTTCGTTGCGGGCCCGACGACATCGGCAATCGGCCGATCGAGCAACTCCTGCCGCGTCATGCCGACGCGCTGGAGGAACGAGATGTTCATGGAGACGAGCAGGCCGTCCTCGTCGGTGACCGCCACGAGATCTGCGAGCGAGTTGAACGTGTTCTCGAGCTCGCGGCGCGAGCGCAGCACCGCATCGAGCAGCATGACGTTCTCGACCGCGGCCGTGAGCTGCCGCCCCATCTCGTCGGCGCGCTCGAGCAGGTCGATCTGCGCGCCCGGCTCGAGTCGCACCCCTTCCATGACGAGCGTGCCCAGTACGCGGCGGCGGCCTTTCAGCGGAACGGTCACCATCGCGGTATGCGCGCCGCCGATAGCCGTGCCCGTCGCGTCGATTTCGGCGCGCTCGCGCCGCAATGCGAGCGCAGCGGGCGCAAGCGGGTCTGCGGTTCGGATGCGCCGCTCCTGGGCGAGGTACACGACATCGGACGAGGCGGAGAGGACCACCATGCGCGCGCGTCGATCGTGGAGCCAGACCGACGTGCGGTCGGCGCCGAACAGACGGTTCGTGCCGATGCACATCATTTCGAGCCCCGCGGACAAGGTCATCGACGAGACGTCGCGCGAGAAGGTGCGGAGCAGGTCTCCCAACTCGATCTGCAGATCGGCCTCGCCCCTCGAGTGCGCGCGATCGAGCGCGAGCGCGAACGCGTGCCCCACCGAGGCCGCCTCGCTCATCTGCTGCGCCGAGGGCAGCTTTTCGCAGCCGATGATCAGCACGCCCATTGGGTTCTGCATCTGCGCGATCGGGACGAGGACGGCAGGCAGCGTACCGAGAGATTCGGGCCCGCCAGGGATGAAGCGCGAGATGTCGAGGACGAACTGCGGCTTTTCATCGCGGAAGAGCGCCTGTGGGACGACTTCCGCAGCCCACGGATCGGACGGCAGGTGATCGACTCCAAAGGCAGAGGTGGCCTGCAGCGTGTCGCCGCTCCTGGCAAACTGAAAGAGGATGGAGCTCCGCCCCTCGACGGCGGACACGGCATGGTGATGGAGGACCGGCAGCAGGTCGCTCAGCCGGTCGGTGGCCGTAAGGGCCTGAAACAGGCTGGCTTCGCGCTGCACCGAAGTAGTTTAATCAAAGACAAGCCAAGAGCCCCGCCGGGACGTCTTATCCCTTTGACGAACCAGGTGGGCCCTAAAGAAGATATGAGTGTGATGGCGGCAGCAATGCCCATGACGTGGACCGACGAGGAGCTGGTCGCGCGATCGAAGACCGGCGATACCGAGAGCTTCAATCAGCTCGTCAAGCGATGGGAGCGTCCCATCTTCGCCCTTGCGTACCGCACGCTGGGGCGCGAGGAAGAGGCGCGCGATGTGACGCAGGAGACCTTCCTGCGCGCGTTCCGCGCGCTCGGCGGCTTCAAGGGCGACGCGAAGTTCTCCTCGTGGCTCTATCGTATCGCGCTGAACCTGTGCCGCGACTGGATGCGGAAGGAGCGGCGCGCCCCGCTCGTGGCAGTGCCCGAAGGGGTCGAGGTGGAAGATCTCGCCGCCGAGGGCGGTCCCACGGAAACCGTCGAAGACCTGGCCGCACGTGCCGAGATGACCCGCGAGGTGGCGAAAGCCATGGCGCACCTGCCGGCGGAACAACGCCAGGCGATCATCCTGAAGGAATATCATGGGCTCACGTTCCAGGAGATCGCCGACCTCATGGGGTGCCCGCTGAGCACCGTGAAGACGCGCGTGTACCAAGGTTTATCGACATTGAGAAAACAGCTGGGAGAGCAGTTGACTCCGCGGCGTGAAAGTTGAGAGAGATCCTGATCATGAATCACATTTCAGACAACCAGGACGCCCTCCTCGATTACCTCTACGAGGAAGGCGATCCTGCCGAACGGCTGGCGATTGCGCAGCACCTGCAGGAATGTGCGCCGTGTTCGGTTGCGGTGCTCGAGATGCAGAACGTACGAGGGATGTTGAAGGACTGGACGCCACCCGCGGCGCAGTTGGGTTTCCGGGTTGTGCAGGACGCAGCGCTGAGCGCGCCCGTGATTCACGGCGCGCGAAGTGGTTGGTGGGGCGGGGGCCGACAACAAGAAAGGAGTGGCGTCCGGCGATCCAAGTGGCCGCGGCCATTCTGTTGTTCGTGTCGGGCATGGCGGTCTCGCAGCTCAACGTGGATTACCGGGATGGCACCCTGACGGTGAGCACGGCCTCGGCTCCGCCGGCGCCCGGCATTCGCAACGCGTCGATTGTGCTGCCTGCCGAGCGCGTCAATGCCTCGGGCGCGTCGACTGCCGCCGCGCCTGTCGATATCGCCGATATCGAGCGCGACCTCCGCGCGCGGCTCGAGTCGCAGAACGCGTCGTCACTCGATACCGAGCGCTTGTTGCAGCGCGTGCGCGCGATGATCGATCAGAGCGAGCAGCGGCAGCAGCGCGAGCTCGCGCTGCGCCTGTCGCAGGTGGCGCGCGAGGTCGACACGCAGCATCAGGCCGATCTGCTGCGCATTCAGCAGGATTTCGGGCAGCAGCAGGAAGCCACCATGGATTACCTTGTGAGGACATCAGGGGGAGTGAAGTGAACGGAGTTCTACGAGGGCTAAGCCTTGGCCTCGCGTTGTCGTTCGGATCGTCCGTCGCCGCGCAGTCGCCGGCGCGGCCGGCCACCGTCTTGACGCCGGCGCAGGTGCAGGCGCGGCAGCAGATGGCAGAGATGGAAGGTGTGCTCGAAAACGCCGTGCGGCTGGGTACGTTGATGCTCAACAAGCGCCTGCAGGCATCGAACACCGACAATGTGTTTTTGATCGCGGGGCTGACCAGGGCGCGCGGCTTCCGTCTCGACGACTACGGTGTCATGTTCGACGTCGAGTTCCCGTCGATGCGCCGCAGCATGGTGTGGACCATTCAGGAGCTCGAGCGGAACGCCAATGCCAGCACCGGTCGCGGCAGGGCGATCGCGGCCGCCGAGGTGGAGCCGACGCGTGCGGCCTCGCGAGATTTATCAGACCGAAATCACCAACGCGCTCGTAAACGCCATCGTCGATTACAAGGGGTCCGTCGGCGTCGGCGTCAACCAGTGGCTCACGGTTGCGGCGCGCGAAAGCGTCTTCGATCGGCGCGTCGTGTCCGGCGATCCGAACGACACCGCGATGACCATCATGCTGAGCATCAAGGGCAGCGACCTGCAGGCCCTTCGCGAGGGCACCATTACGCGCGAGGACGGGCTGAAGCGGGTCGTCGTGAAGCTTTACTGAAGCCGGAGACGACGTTTCGGTGTCAAAGTAAAATAGGCACATGACTCCCAGACTCTTCGCGACTCTCGGACTCTTCCTATTGGCCACCGCGTGCGGGGGCGGCTCGAGCCAGCCCATCAACAAGCTGGTCGAGCCGGTCGACGTGCGAACCGGGTGGTTCGATGCGGGCGTCGAGAACAGCATGAACAAGCTGCTGCCGACCGTCACGCTGACGCTCAAGAACATCAGCAGCGAGCCGGTGGCCAACGTGCAGTTGAACGCGGTCATCCGCCGCGCCGGCGAGACCGAGGAGTGGGGCGGCGCCTTTCTCAAGGCGGTCGGCATGGAAGCCATCCCGCCTGGCGGCACCAGCAAACCTATCGTGCTGCGGTCGAACCTCGGATACACTGGCGTCGAACCGCGCGCGCAGATGCTGAAGAACAGCCAGTTCGTCGACGCCCGCGTCCAGGTGTTTGCCAAGCACGGCGGCAATCAGTGGACCAAGCTCGGCGAGTGGCAAATCGCGCGAGAGATGCTCAACCAGTAGCGCTTCGTGCCTTCGCCCACACACACCTCTCTCGAGCGGCGCCTCGGGCCGTTCGACGGCGCCGCCATCGTCGTCGCCAACGTCATCGGCGGCGGCATCCTTTTTACGCCGCCGTTCATCGCGTCGATGGTGCCGCATCCCGTCTGGTTTCTCTCAACCTGGATTGCGGGCGGCGTCCTCGCGTTCTTCGGCGCGATGGCGTATGCCGAGCTGGCCGCGCTGCGGCCGCGCGCCGGCGGCGAATACGTTTATCTGCGCGAAGCCTACGGACCGTTCGCCGGCTTCATGACCGGTTGGGCGTCGTTTGTCGCAGGCTTTGCGGGACCCATCGCGGCGAGCGCGATCTTTCTGATCATCGTGCTCGATCGATTCATTCCGGGCGCGGCGAATTCGACGCCGTTCTTCGTCATCCCGCTTCCGTACGTGCCGCTGACATTCTCGCGGCACACGCTGCTCGCGATGACTGCGGTGTGGCTGTTCGCGCTCGTGCACATCGTCGGCGTCGGCCCCGGCCGCGCCGTGATGAACGTGCTGGCGACACTCAAGGTGCTGGCGCTGCTCGTCTTTATCGCGGCGGGATTCGCGGTGGGAGTGGGCTCGAGTGCGAACTTCCAGCAGGCCGCCGCGTCGATCAGCGGGACGAACTGGCTGCTTGCGCTCATTCCAGTGATGTTCGCCTACTCGGGATGGAACGCGGCGGCATACATGGCCGAAGAGATCCGCGATCCCGGACGCAACGTGCCGCGCGCGCTGCTGATGGGCACGATCGGCGTCATCATCATCTACGCGCTGCTGAACCTGCTGTATCTGTATGCGATACCTGTCGGCGAGCTGGCCGCGGTCAAGGGCAGCGTGTTCGACTTCATCGGCGAGCGCATGCTCGGCGCGCGCGCCGGCGATATCCTGGCGATGGTCGCCATCATCAGCCTCGCCGCCGGAATCAATGCCTGGACGTTTGCCGGGCCGCGCATCTATTACGCGATGGCGCGCGACGGCGTCTTCTTGCCAGGAGCCGCGAAAGTACATCCGAAGTTCAAGACGCCGCACACGTCGATCATCGCGCAGGCGCTGTGGACGAGCGTCCTGATTCTGACGGGCAGCCTGGACACGCTGACCAACTACGTTGGGTTCGCCATCACACTCTTCGGCGGCATTGCTGTTGCGGCGATCTTCGTGCTGCGCGCGCGCGAGCCGAACGCGCCGAGGCCGTACAAAACACTCGGCTATCCGGTCGCGCCCGCGATTTTCGTGGCGGCCAGCCTCGCGATCGTCGTCAACGCCATCGTCCAAAGGCCCCAACAGACGGGCCTCGGCCTGCTCGTCATGGCCACCGGTATTCCGCTGTACGTTTGGCTGACACGCCGGCGGCGCTAACGCGCCTTCGGGGTTCCAGGTTCCGGTTCCACGTTCCGCGTTCGAGGTGGGCGCGTGAACGCTTCGCGCCGTCTTTTTTTTAAGAAAAAAGATGCGCTCCTGTAATCGAGGCGCCACCGCGAACCCGGAACTTGGAACCGGAACCGGGAACCTATAGACTGCAAATTAGTGATTCACGCCACCACGATTCTCGCAATCCGGCACCGCGACCGCGCCGTGCTCGCGGGCGACGGGCAAGTGACGCTCGGAGACACGATCGTCAAACAGAGCGCCAGAAAAGTGCGGCGCCTCTATAACGACAAGATTCTCGCGGGGTTTGCCGGCTCGGCCGCCGATTCGTTTGCGCTGTTCTCGCGTTTCGAGGCCAAACTGGAACAATATCGGGGGAACCTCGAGCGCTCGTCGGTCGAGCTCGCGAAGGACTGGCGCACCGATCGCGCGCTGCGGCGTCTCGAGGCGATGCTCGTCGTGGTCGACAAGACGTCGATGTTCCTGCTCTCGGGCAACGGCGATCTCATCGAGCCCGACGAAGGCGTCGTCGGCATCGGATCGGGCGGCCCCTACGCGCTGGCTGCCGCGAAAGCGCTGGTGCGGCACACCGATCTCGACGCGCGGGCGATTGCCGAGCACGCGATGAACGTGGCGGCGTCGATTTGTATTTACACCAACGGCACCCTGGCAATCGAAGAGTTGTGATGGCTATTTCCTTACCCGAAGCATTCGCACCGGCCGTCGATACGCTCACGCCGCGGCAGATCGTCGTCGAGCTCGACAAGTACGTCATCGGCCAGAAGGACGCCAAGCGCGCGGTCGCCATCGCCTTGCGCAATCGCATGCGCCGGCAGAAGCTGGCGCCGGAGATGGCCGAAGACATCGTGCCGAAGAATATTCTGATGATCGGCCCGACCGGCGTCGGCAAGACCGAGATCGCGCGCCGGCTCGCGCGGCTCGCGCAGTCGCCGTTCATCAAGGTGGAAGCGTCGAAGTTTACCGAAGTGGGCTACGTCGGCCGCGACGTCGAATCGATGGTGCGCGATCTCATCGAGCTGGCGGTCGACATGGTGCGCGAAGAGCGGCTCGAAGAGGTGCACAGCAAGGCCGAGCAGAACGCCGAGGAGCGGCTGCTCGATCTGCTGCTGCCGCCGCCGCGCGCGACGCTCGAGCCCGAAGAGCCGCCCATGACGCCGCGCAACGTCGAGTTCATGCCGAACGTGACGCCGCAGGACTCGTGGCACCAGACGCGCGAGAAATTCCGCGAGCAGCTGCGCGACGGGCGGCTCGACCAGCGATCGGTCGAGCTCGACGTGCGCGAGCGCGCGTTTCCGTCGTTCGAGGTCATCACCGGCTCGTCGTTCGAGGAGATCGACATCAACATCAAGGACATGCTGCCCGGCATCATCCAGGGGCGCACGCGCAAGCGCCGCATGAAGGTGCCCGAAGCGTTCGAGTTTCTCGTGCAGGAAGAAGAGGGCAAGCTCGTCGACATGGACAGCGTCGCGCGCATTGCCGTCGAGCGCGTCGAGCAGAGCGGCATCATCTTCATCGACGAGATCGACAAGATCGCGGGGCGCGAAGGGGGAGGGCAGGGGCCCGACGTCAGCCGCGAAGGGGTGCAGCGCGACATCCTGCCGATTATCGAGGGCACCACGGTGAACTCGAAGTACGGGATGGTGCGCACCGATCACATCCTGTTCATCGCGGCCGGCGCGTTCCACGTGTCGAAGCCGTCCGACCTGATTCCCGAGCTGCAGGGGCGCTTTCCGATCCGCGTCGAGCTCGAGCCGCTCGGCAAGGGCGATTTCGTGCGCATCCTCACCGAGCCGAAGAACGCGCTCATCAAGCAGTACATCGCGTTGATGGACACCGAGGGGATCACGCTGCGATTCCTGGACGATGCGATCGATCGCATCGCCGATTTCGCGACGCGCGTGAACGAGCGCACCGAGAACATCGGCGCGCGGCGCCTGCACACCGTGATGGAGCGGCTGCTCGACGAAATCTCCTTCGAGGGTCCCGACCTGCGCGATAAAATGATCACGATTGATGCGGCCTACGTCGACCGGATGCTCGCCGCGATCGTGAAGAACGAAGATCTCTCGCGCTACATCCTGTGAAACGACTCGCCAGACTCTTCCGACTCCTACGACTCTCCGGACTCTTTTCCGTCCTCGGTCTAGTGGCCTGCGGCCAGAAGGGTCCTCCGCTGGCGCCCATCGTGTTGCTGCCGCGCCCGGTGGCCGAGGTCGTCGTCAAGCGGATCGAAAACGACATCGTGCTCCAGTTCACCGTGCCGACGCTCAACACCGACGGCTCCGGCCCCGCCGATCTGCGGAGGGTCGAGGTGTATGCGCACACCGGACCGCTGCCCAAGCCCGAGGACTTCATCAAGTACGGCGATCTCGTCGCGTCGATCGACATCAAAGAACCGCCCGAACCGGTAACGGAAGAGCAAAAAGCAAAGAGCGAAGAGCGAGGTGCGAACGGTGCAGCGGGTGCAACAGGTGCAACAAGTGCAACAGGTGCGGAAGGTGCGATAGGTGCGACAGGTGCGACGCCTGACGTTGCCGGCGCGACCGGTTCACCCGCCGTGGCGCCGGCCGCGGACGCGGGCCTGATCGAGCAGGGGTGGACGACGAGCGTGCGCGAGACGTTGACGCCGAAGCACAGGGAGATCGGCCCGATGCCTCCGGTGCGGCCGCCGCCGCCTCCGGACCCCGACGCTCCCGTGGTGGTGATTGAGAAGATCGAAACGCCGGGCACGGTGGACTTCGAGCTCCCGCCGCAGCGCTACTACACGATCGTCGGCGTCAGCGACAGCCGCAGCAAGCGCGGTCCGTTTGCGGGGCCGATTCAGGTTGCGCTGCTCGACCCGTTGACCCCGCCGGAAAAAATAGACGTCGTCTACACGGCCGACACGATCTCGTTGAACTGGCCAGTTCAGCCGGAAGACCTCGCAATGACGGCACCGGTCGGACTGAACCCAGTCGCGCTTGGCATGTCGGTGGACACGGCCGACAAGCCCACCGCACCTATTGCACCTGTTGCACCCGTTGCACCGTTCACCTGGTTCCGGTCGATCGCGAGACCGAAGGGACCGTGGAGTTGTTCGCCGATCTCGAAACCGACGACACACAGGATGTGTTCGTGGCGTTGGTGTTGCCCGCGAAGCCAACCGGCGCCAAACCAAAGCCCGTGCAGCCTCTGCGTCCACAGCCGCCGCCGACGCCGCGGTTTGGGTACAACGTGTATGAATTGGGTGCGACGGGTGCAACTGGTGCAACAGGTGCGACGCGCCCGCACCTGCCGCACCCATTGCACCCCCCGCACCCATTGCACCTATTGCACCCGTTGCCCCCATTACCGCGTTGAACGCGAAGCTCTTGAGCGCACCCGGCTTCGCCGATCCGCGCGTCGAATTCGGTGTCGAGCGGTGCTATGTCGTGCGGCGTGTCCAGATGGTGGGGACGGTGGCCATCGAGAGCGCGCCAAGCCCTCCGACCTGCGTCACGCCCGTCGATACGTTTCCGCCGGCGCCGGCGAAATCGCTGGCGCTCATCGCGGGCGGCAACGGCGTCAGCCTGCTCTGGGAGGCCAACACGCGAGGCCGATCTCGGCGGCTACCTGGTCTTGCGCGGCGAGGCGCCTGGTGACAAACTTTCCCCTCTGACGAAGGAACCCATCACCGACACGTCGTTTCTGGACACGACTGCGCGCCGCGGCCGCACCTACGTCTACAGAGTGGTGGCGGTCGACCGATCGACGCCGCCCAATCGGAGCGCGCCATCGGAACCCGTGGAGGAAACGATTCGGTGACCCTGGCCAGGCTGTTCAGAATCGAGCACGAAGGCACTCCTCGGTATGCATTGGAATCGGGCGGCGCCTATCGGCTCGTTGACGGTGATGTGTTCGAAGGGCTGCCGTTCAAGACGGGGCTGGAAGTGAAGCCGGCGCGCATTCTTTGTCCGGTGACGCCGTCGAAGGTCGTGGCCATCGGGCTGAACTACAAGGATCACGCGGCGGAGATGAACAAGCCGCTGCCGTCCGAGCCGCTCATGTTCACGAAGCCCTCGACTGCGGTCATCGGCCCGGGCGACGCGATTCGGATTCCGCCCAACGTCGGCGAAATCCACCACGAGGCCGAGCTCGGCGTCGTGATTGGCAAGCGGGCCACTCGCGTCTCGGCCGACAAGGCGATGGAGCACGTGCTGGGGCTGACGTGCCTCATCGACGTCACCGCGCGCGAGCTGCAGCGGAAGGAAATTCAGTACACGCGCGCGAAGGGATTCGACACCTTCGCGCCGATCGGCCCATGCATCGCGGTGGGGCTCGACCCGTCGGCGCTCGACGTCGAAGGCTGGCTGAACGGCGAGCGAAAGCAGGCGTCGAACACACGGCAGCTGATTTTCACGGTGCCGCAGATTGTCGCGTTCGTCTCGAGCGTCATGACGCTGCTTCCGGGCGACGTCATCGCGACCGGCACGCCGTCAGGCGTGGGGCCGCTGAAAACCGGCGATACTTTTACGGTGAAGATTGCGGGCATCGGGGAATTGAGCAATCCGGTCTCAAATTAGGAGAGTCACATGAAGCTTTTCGTAGACACAGGCAACGTCAAGGAAATCCAGGCGCTGGCCGACATCGGCATCATCGACGGCGTGACCACGAACCCGTCGCTGATGGCGAAGGAGACCGGCGATTATCGCAAGACGATGAAGGAGATTTGCCGCATCGTGCAGGGTCCGGTCAGCGCCGAAGTGCTCGCGACCGACTGGGAGGGAATGCTGCGCGAAGGGCGCGACCTCGCCACCATCGACGAGCATATCGTCGTCAAGGTGCCGTTCACGAGAGACGGCGTGCGCGCGTGCAAGACGCTGTCGCGCGAAGGGCTCAAGGTGAACGTCACGCTCGTGTTCTCGGCCGCGCAGGCGCTGCTCGCGGCGAAGGCGGGCGCCGCGATGGTCAGTCCGTTCGTCGGCCGGCTCGACGACGTCGGCCAGACCGGCATGACGCTCATTCAGGAAATCGTCGACATGTACGGGAACTATCCGTTTACGACCGAGATACTCGTCGCCAGCACGCGCCATTCGATTCACATCATCGAGGCCGCGAAGATGGGCGCCGACATCTGCACGTGCCCGCCGAAGGTGATCGATCAGCTGTTCAAGCATCCGCTGACCGACATCGGGCTGGCGAACTTCCTCAAGGACTGGGAAAAGTCACAAACCGCGCGGGTCTAGTGGACCCGCATAAGCGGCTCGACGAGCTCGAACGGCGGGCCGAGCTGGGAGGCGGCGAAGAGCGCCTCCAGCGGCAGCGCGCGGCCGGCAAGCTGACGGCGCGCGAGCGCATCGACCTGCTGTTTGACGCCGGCACCTTCGAAGAGCTCGACAAACTCGTCACGCACCGCTGCCTCGACTTCGGGATGGCCGACCAGGTCATCCCGGGCGACGGCGTCATCGCCGGCCACGGCCTTGTCGACGGACGCAGCGTCTATGCGTTCGCGCAGGACTTCACCGTCTTCGGCGGATCCCTTTCAGAGACCAACGCGGCAAAGATCGTCAAGGTGATGGACCTGGCGATGAAGATGGGCGCGCCCATCGTCGGGCTGAACGATTCGGGAGGTGCGCGCATCCAGGAGGGCGTGCTCTCGCTCGGCGGCTACGCCGACATTTTCCTGCGCAACACGCTGGCCTCCGGCGTCGTGCCGCAGATCTCGGCCGTGATGGGGCCGTGCGCCGGCGGCGCGGTGTACTCGCCGGCGATTACCGACTTCACCGTCATGGTGCGCGGCTCTAGCTACATGTTCGTGACGGGGCCCGACGTCATCAAGACCGTGACGCACGAGGAAGTGTCGAAGGAAGAGCTCGGCGGCGCGATGACGCACAACGAGAAGAGCGGCGTCGCGCATTTCGCCGTCGACGACGACCGCGCGTGCCTCACGCTGATTCGCGATCTGCTGACGTTTCTGCCGAGCAACAATCTCGACGCCGTCCCCGGCGTCGAGTCGACCGATTCGCCCGGGCGCGAGGACGAAGCGCTCGATCGCCTCGTGCCGGCGTCTCCGAATCAGCCGTACGACATGCACGACCTCATTCACTCGATCGCCGATGATGGCGAGTTTCTCGAAGTGCACGCACACTTCGCGCGCAACTTCATCGTCGGGTTCGCGCGGCTGGGCGGGCGATCGGTCGGCATCGTCGCGAACCAGCCGGCGCATCTCGCGGGCGTGCTCGACATCGACGCGTCGGTGAAGGGCGCGCGGTTCGTGCGCTTCTGCGACGCGTTCAACATCCCGCTCATCACGTTCGAGGACGTGCCGGGATTTTTGCCGGGCACCGCGCAGGAGTTCGGCGGCATCATCAAGCACGGCGCGAAGCTGCTGTACGCGTTTGCCGAGGCGACCGTGCCGAAGGTGACGGTGATTACGCGCAAGGCCTACGGCGGGGCGTACTGCGTGATGTCGAGCAAGCACCTGCGCACCGACTTCAATTACGCGTGGCCGACCGCCGAGGTCGCGGTGATGGGGCCGGAAGGGGCGGTCAACGTGCTCTACAAGAAAGAGCTCGAGGCCGCGAAGGATCCGGCCGCCGAGCGCGCGAAACGGGTGGCGGAGTTCCGCGAGAAGTTCGCGAGCCCCTTTGTCGCGGCGGCGCACGGGTTTGTCGACGAAATCATCCAGCCCCGGACCACGCCGGACGAAGCTGATTCTGGCGCTGGCGACCCTCACCACGAAGCGCGAGAAGAACCCGCCCAAAAAGCACGGCAATATACCCCTCTAACGCGCCGATAGGGATTAGGGAGGGGATTAGCACGTTAAGTGCCGGAAATGCTACAATTACAGGCGCGCTGCCTCTGGTTCGACCCACTTGAACAAGATACTGATCGCCAACCGCGGCGAGATAGCCGTGCGGATTATCCGGACGTGCCGCGACATGGGGCTCGCCACGGTTGCCGTGTATTCGGAATGCGACCGCAACGCGCTGCACGTGCGCCTGGCGGACGAAGCGCACGCCATCGGGCCTGACCAGGCATCGGAAAGCTACCTTCGGATCGATAAGGTGATCGACGTGGCCCGATCGTCGGGCGCGGCCGGGGTGCATCCGGGCTACGGATTTCTGGCCGAAAACCCCGAGTTCGCCGAGGCCTGCGCGAAGGCGAAACTCACGTTCATCGGGCCCACTGCCGCGGCGATGCGGGCGATGGGCAGCAAGACGAATGCGCGGGAGGTCGCGAAAACGGCAGGCGTGCCAGTTATTCCAGGCGGCGATACCTCACTCGACGTCGGGTATCCGATGCTGGTGAAGGCCGTGTCCGGCGGCGGCGGAAAGGGCATGCGCGTCGTGCGATCGGCGGACGAGCTGGAGAGTGCGATCACGATGGCGCGCTCCGAGGCGCAGTCGTCATTCGGAGACGACCGCGTGTATTTCGAGCGGCTGATCGAGCGGCCGCGGCACATCGAGGTGCAGCTGCTTGGCGATACGCACGGGA
The DNA here is from genome assembly GCA_963730445.1 of Vicinamibacterales bacterium. GTDB lineage: Bacteria > Acidobacteriota > Vicinamibacteria > Vicinamibacterales > JAMQPK01 > JAMQPK01. Next base: position 40,042 of record CAVSRX010000004.1, read on the forward strand.
CGATCGTGCCGTTCGTCGAGCGCGAGTGCTCGATTCAGCGGCGGCATCAGAAGCTCATCGAGGAGACGCCCTCGCCGGCGGTAACGCCGGACCTGCGCGAGCGGCTGATGGCGGCGGCCGCGGCCATCGGGCACGCGGCGAATTACACGAGCGCGGGCACGATCGAGTTTCTCGTCGACGCGAGCGGCGGGTTTTATTTCCTCGAGATGAACACGCGGCTGCAGGTGGAGCATCCGATCACCGAGGCCGTGACGGGCGTCGATTTCGTGCGCGCGCAAATCGAGATTGCGCGCGGCGCGAAATTGGCGGAGATGTTCGCGTCGGTAGGGCTCGCAGGCTCGCGCAGGGCTCGACTTTAGTCGAGCTACTGGCCACGCGATCGAAGTGCGCGTCTACGCGGAGAATCCGGCCGAAGGATTTCTGCCGTCGCCCGGGCGCATCACGCACCTGCACGCGCCATCGGGGCCCGGCATCCGCGACGACAGTGGCGCGTTCGAAGGCTGGACGGTGCCGACCGCGTACGACCCGTTGATCTCGAAGGTTGTGGCATGGGCCCCCGACCGCCCGGGAGCCATTGCGCGGATGGTTCGCGCATTAACTGAGTACGACGTGCGCGGCATCAGCACGACCATCGGATTTTGCCGCGACCTCGTGGCCTCGTCCTCGTTCGCGTCGGCCGAGTTCGATACGACGTACGTCGATCGGCTGCTCGAGGAGAACGGCGGCAAAGGCGCGAGGAACGACGCGACGGAGGAGATTGCGGCCATTGCGGCGGCGATGTGGGAGCATCGTCGATCGTCCATCGTCGATCGTCCATCGTCCATCGTCGACCGTCCAGCGTCCATCGTCGACGAGCCAGCGCCTGTTGTCGAGGAGATCGCGCCTGTCGCCGACGAGCCAGCGCCTGTTATTGGGGGGCCATCGTCCGTTCGCGATCGACGATCGACGATGGACGATCGACGATCGTTATGGGCTCAGCGCGCGCGCCTGGAATCGCTGCGATGAACGTCGACGTCATGGTGAACGGCCGTCCGTGGAAGGTGGCGCTCGAGCCAGGCGAACACGCTGGCACGTTCACCGTCACGATCAAAGGGAAGAGCCGCGTGGTCGACGCGTCGTGGGTCGACGCCGACACGCTGTCGCTCATCGATGGCGGCGCGGCGCGCGAGATTCGGTTGCACCCGCGCGACGACAACGGTGCGGTCGGTGTGGAGTTCGGGGGCAAGTTATACGAGACGGTGGCGTCGAAGCAAGAACGGGAAATGGCGCGTTAGGCGGGCTGGTCACCGGGGCGCCGCATGTGCGAAGGTGCGAGCGGCGTCCATAAAGGCCCCCATGCCCGGGCGCGTCGTGCGCGTGCTGGTTACTGCTGGCGACCATGTCACAGCGAAGCAGCCGGTCGTCGTCGTCGAAGCGATGAAGATGGAGAACGAATTACGAACACCCCGTGATGGCGTCGTGACGGAAGTGCGCGTGAGCGCAGGCGTGACTGTGGAAAGTGGCGCCGTACTTGTTGTGATCGAATAAATGCCGCTACGGTTCAAGCGCTTCGAGCGCATCAGATCGCACTTCGCGTTTCGCTTCACCAAGCTGGGTGTCGTGGTGTTGGCGGTGACGCTTGCCGTGGCGATTGTCGCGACGCTGACGGTCGATCTGGGCCCGGGTCTGCGGGGGCTCGCCGAGCGCGAGGGCTCGAAGCGCGTGGGGCGGCCGATGCACATCGGCCGTCTCGGCGTGCGCCTGTTCAACGGCAAGTTCGTGCTCGAAGACTTCGTCATCGAAGGGCTCGTCTCGACCGATCGCCCGTTCCTCACGGCGAAGCGCATCGACGTGTCGCTCACCTGGGACGCGCTCTTCCATCGCGAAGTGCTCGTCGATTCGGTCGAGATGACCGACTGGCACATGGTGCTCGAGCAGTGGGCCGGCGGCAAGCACAGCTTCCCGAAATTCAACATGGGCGCCAGCAGCAACAACCCCCGGCGCTTCGTCACGACGATGCAGTACGTGCGAACGAAGAATGGAACGGTCACGTTCGACGATCACGGATCGCGATGGGGCAGCGTCGCGCGCAACCTCGACATCACCGTCACCAAATTCGCCGGCTATCGCGGCGAGGCGAACTTCCACGGCGGCACGGTCTGGATTCAGGACTACGTGCCGATGAGCATGTCGATGAAGGCCATTTTCCGCGTCGACGAAGGGGTCGTCCATTTCGAGAGCATGAAGCTCGTCACCGACGGCGCCGAGTCGAACATCACGGGCGACGCCGACATCAAGAACTGGCCGGAGATGACCTATCGGGTGAAGTCGACCGTCGACTTCAAGCGCATGCGCGAGCTCTTCTTCGCGAAAGACAACTACACATTGTCTGGCGAGGGGCATTTCAACGGCATCTTCCATCTGTTCAAGGGCGGCCGCGCGCTGACCGGCGATTTCGACAGCGATCTCGCGGGCCTGCAGATAGGCGGCCACGACTACGAGTTCCCCAACCTGAAGGGCAAGCTTGGCTGGTATCCGAACAAATTCGAGGTGATGGATACCACCACCGGTTTCTACGGCGGCGAAGCGAGCCTGAAATATTCCATCCTGTCTGCTGGAAAACCGGGCGTGCCGTCGAACGCGCGGTTCGACGCGGAGTGGCGCGACGTCGACCTGGCGGCCTACAGCGATTTCCTCCGCATGCCGGGCGTGCGGCTCGCGGGCCGATGGAGCGGGCGCAATCTACTCGCGTGGCCGATGGGGCGTTTCCGCGAGCGATCGGGTGACGGCTACTCGGAAGTGATTCCGCCCGCCGGCGCCGACGTGCTCGCCGGCATCCGCGCGAGCCAGTACGCGAGCGGGACCGATAGCGGCGGCATGCACCCGGCGATCGGCCACCTGCCGATCGCGGGCGAGGTGACGTATCGGTACGACGAGGACTGGCTTGAATTTTCCGACGGCCGGTTCTCGACGCCCAAAACCGACGTCACGTTCAGCGGGCGCACCGCGTGGGGCGACAACTCGCGCATTCCGTTTCACGTGACGAGTACCGATTTGCAGGAAAGCGATCGCGTGCTGGCCGCCATGATGACGGCGTTCGGCGCGCCGACCAACCCGATTACCGTCGGCGGCACCGCCGAGTTCTCGGGCGTCATGACCGAGGCGCTCAACCGGCCGCGTGTCGAAGGGCATTTCACTGCAGAAGACATGCGGGCGTTCGACGTCAACTGGGGCAACGGGGAAGCGGGCCTCGTCATCCAGAACTCGTATGTGGACGTCACCGGCGGCCGAATGCAGAAAGCCAGCGGCGACATCGTCGTCAACGGCCGCTTCTCGCTCGGATTTCCGCGGCGCGACAAAGGAGAAGAGATCAACGGACGCATCCGCGTCGCGAAGTGGACGGCTGCCGACTTCAAGCACGCGTTCGACATCGACGATTACGACGTCGAAGGGATGGTGTCGGGCGAGTATCACCTCTACGGGCCGTATCAGGGCCCGTTCGGGTTCGGCACGCTCAAGATAGACAACGGCATTGCGTACGGCGAGCCGTTCGAGACCGTGTCGGGCTCGCTGCGGTTCGAGGGAAACGGGGTGCGCATCGACGGCATCCAGATGCAGAAGAGCAGCGGCACCGCGGAAGGCGCGGCGTTCGTCGGATGGAACGGCACGTATTCGTTCAACGCCACCGGGCGGCGCATCCCGCTGGAAGGCGTCAAGGCCATGTCGTATCCGCAGGCGCCGCTCACGGGCCTGCTCGAGTTCAACGCCGACGGCACCGGCACCTTCGACGTGCCGCGCTACCAGTTCCGCGGGCGCATCCGCGACCTGTACGTCCTCGACGAAGGCGTGGGCGAAGTGACAGGGCGCCTCGACGTGCGCGGCGACAGCATGACGATCGAGATCGAGGCCGCGTCTCCGCGCCTCGCCGTGTCGGGCACCGGGCGCATCGACCTCACCGAGGCGCAGAACGCCGACGTCACGCTGCGCTTTACCGACACGTCGCTCGATCCCTATGCGCGCGCGTTCGAAAAACGCCTCTCGCCGTTTACGACGGCTGTCGGCAGCGGCACGTTGCGCTTCATCGGCGAGCTCGCGAACCCCGACCGGCTGGTCGTCGACATGATGTTCGACCGGCTGCAAATCCGGACGTTCGACTATCCGCTGCGCAACGCGAAGCCGATTCGCGTGCTGATGCACAACAACGTCGTCCGGATCGACGCCATGCAGTTTATCGGCGACGGCACCGAGCTCGACGTATCAGGCACGATGGATTTGAATGCGCGGCGCGTGGCGGGACTCGCGCGCGGTTCCGCGAACCTCGGCATCCTGCAGGGCATCTATCGCAACATCCGCAGCTCGGGCAACGCGCAGCTGACCGCGCAGGTCAGCGGCTCGCTCGACGCGCCCATCATTCTCGGGCGCGCGACGATCGACAACGGGCGCCTGCGCTACTTTTCATTGCCGCACTCGCTCGAAGCGGTGAACGGCACCATCCTGTTCGACTCGCGCAACATCAGGCTCGATGGGCTGACGGCGCGCGTGGCCGACGGCCAGGTGAACTTCGACGGCCGGATCGGCCTCGAGGCATATGCGCCGGCCGATCTCTCGTTGACCGCGACCGGCCGCAACATGCGCCTGCGCTATCCGGAAGGCGTGCGATCGGAAGTCGACGCCGATCTGTCGCTGACGGGGCGTGTGACGGCGCCGGTGCTCTCGGGCCTGGTGACGGTGCAGAACGCCGTCTGGACGACGAGGTTCGATACTGGCGGAAATCTGTTCGATTTCGGTGGCGGTACCAATGGCGGCATGCCGATCGTGGGCGCTGCACCCGCAAACAGCAACATGCCGCCGGTGCGCCTCGACGTGCGCGTCATCGCGCCGGGCACGCTGCGCATCGAGAACAACGACGCGAACATCGTCTCGAGCGCGGATCTGACGTTCAGAGGCACCTACGAGCGCCCGATTGTGTTTGGCAGCGTGGACATCTCGCGCGGCGAGTTCATCTTCGAAGGGCGCCGGTACACCTTGACGCGCGGCCGGCTCGACTTCACGAACCCCGTGCGCATCGAGCCGACCTTCGACATCGCCGCCGAGACGCAGGTGCGCGTGCCGCAGCAGACCTATCGCGTCACGCTGAGCGCATCGGGCACGATGCAGCGGCTGCGGCCGGTGTTCAGCTCCGATCCGCCATTGCCGCAGGTCGACGTCGCATCGCTGCTGCTCGGCGATCGCGCGACGGGGAGGACGCCGAGCTTCGCGCACTCTCGAGCCCCGACCGCACCGAGCAGCAACTCGTGCAGGCGCGAGTCGCGCGCATGCTGGTGAGCCCCATCTCGGGCCAGATCGGTGAGGTCGTCGAACAGACGTTCGGCGTCGATACATTCCAGCTGACGCCGCTCGTCAGCGACCCCACGTCGTCGCGCTTCAATCCGTCCGCGCGCCTCACGATCGGCAAGCGCATCTCGAACCGCGCGTACCTGACGTTTTCGCGCAGCATCAGCTCCACGAGCGATCAGATTATCCTGCTCGAGTACGACCAGACCGACCGCGTCTCCTGGATTCTGACGCGCAACGAAGACGACAGCTACGCGCTGGATATCCGTGTCAGGAAGGAGTTTTGAGAGCGCCCGGGGCCGACCTGAAGGTCGGCACTACGTATCTCTTTCTGATTCTGTCTTTCCTGGCGTCCGCCGCTCGAAGGCGCCGTGACTGATTACATCGGCAAGCCGATCGTCGAGGTGCGGCTGCAGCTGAAGGGCGCTGCGCTGCAGAACCCGGAGCTCGTCGAGATGATCGAGACGCGCACCGGCGCGCCCCTCGCGATGGTCGACGTGCGCGAGAGCATGGCGCACCTCTTCGGCCTCGGCCTGTACCAGGACGTGCAGGTCGATGCCTCGATGCGGGGCGACGGCGTCGTGCTGACCTACAACCTCTTTCCCGCGCAGCGCGTTCGCCGCATCGTCTTCGAGGGAGCACTGGGCCTGCCCGAAAGCGATCTGAGACGCATCGTCGTCGAGCGACATGGTGCGTCGCCCTCGCTCGCGCGGTCGGCGCAGGCCGTGGCGACGCTGCAGGCCCTGTATCGCGATCGCGGCTATCCGAAGGCCGAGATCGCTGCGCGTGCCGGTGACGAAGCGGGTTCGTCGACTGTGTCGCTGGTGTTCACTATCCGTCCGGGCGCGCGCGCGCGAATTGGGGCGATCGACGTGCAGGGCGCGCCACGTGAGCCGGCGCCGCAGGTGCTGAGCGCGCTGGGCCTGCGGGTCGGCGATGTGTATGACGGCATCGACCTCGACGCGCGGCTCACTCAGTATGCGAACGATCTGAGATCCGAGGGGTACTACGAAGCGCGCGTGGCGCAGCTTCCTCGATATGTCGACGGCGATGCCAACGTGAACCTCGTGTTGAGCATCGAGCCGGGACCGCGAGTGGAGATCGTGTTCCAGGGCGATCCGCTGGCCGCCGGCGATCGCGAGCGGCTCGTGCCGATCGCGCGCGAGCACTCGGTGGACGAAGACCTGCTCGAGGACTCGAAGTTCGGCATCGAGCGCCACTTCCGCGAGCGCGGTTACTGCAATCCCCGCGTGGACTATCAGCGGGGCGAATTGGGACCGCCGAAGCCCGACGCGAATGCGGACGTGCTGCGCGTGACGTTTACGATTACCCGCGGTCCGCAGTGCATGGTCGAGCAGGCCGAGGTGTCGGGCAATACGTCGCTGACATCGGCCGAGCTCGCGCCTCTGGTGGTGACGAAGGCCGGCCAGACGTTCAGCGACTCCACAGTCGGCTCGGATGCGCTGCGCATCCAGGGTTACTACCGCCAGCGCGGATTCTCGGCCGTGAAGGTGACCTCGCAGGTCGAGCGGCGCGAGCCGAAGGCGGGCAGCGAGTTCGTGCGCGTGAGGCTCGTGATTGCCGAAGGCGTGCGCTCGGTCGTCGACTCCGTGAATTTTCAGGGCAACGCGGCGATCGATGCCGAGACGCTGCGGCGCGAGATTACATCGGCGCCGGGCCAGCCGTATTTCGAGCCGCAGATTTCCAGCGACGCCGACAAGATCGCTCTGCTGTATCTCAACCGCGGTTACCCCGAAGTGACGGTGGAGCCGGCGCCGAAAGCCATCAGCGACGGTGCGAAGGTGGAGCTCGGCTTTGCCATCCACGAAGGGCCGCAGATTCTAATCGACCACGTGCTTGTCGTCGGCAACGAACGCACGTCGCGCGAAACCATTCTGCGCGAAGTGCTGCTGAGGAGCGGACAGCCGCTATCGCAGGAGCAGGAAGACGAGACGCGCACGCGCATCACGTCGCTCGGTCTGTTCCGCCGCGTCGACATCTCGTACCTCCAGCTTCCCGGCGAGCAGAACCGCCGCGATGTCGTCATCACGGTCGAGGAAGCGCCGGTGACGAGCATCAGCTACGGCGGCGGGCTCGAAGGGGGCAAGCGGCTGGTGAAATCGTCCGAGGACGGCAACGCGGCTGAGGAATTCCAGGTCGCGCCGCGCGGATTCTTCCAGGTGGTCCGCCGCAACCTGTTCGGCAAGGACCGGTCGCTCGATCTGTTCACGCGTGTCAGCTTCCGGCCGAAAGGCGTCAGCGCCTCGTCCGGCACCAATCCCACCGAGGTGACAGACGAAGGCGGATACGGCTTCAACGAATATCTCGCACGGCTCACTTACGGCGAACGGCGCATTCTCGCGACCGACGCCGACCTTACCATCAGCGGCGGTGTCGAGCAGGCCTTCCGATCGAGCTTCGACTTCAGGCGCCGCGGCGGCAGCGTGACGCTGACGAGGCGAATCAGCCCGACGCTCGCTGTCAGCGGGCGCTACGGCATCGACCATACGCAGCTGTTGAATATCAGATCGGATAAGGCGAACCAGTCGACGATTGATCGGCTCTTCCCCCAGGTGCGCCTTTCGAGTTTTGCTTCGTCGATGATTCGCGATACACGCCTCGATCCGATCGAGCCGACGAGCGGAAGCTTGATCGGCACCGACGCGGAACTCGCGGCACGAAGCATCGGATCGCAGGTCGGCTTCTTCAAGAGCTTCGTGCAGGGATTCACGTATCGGCGGCTGCGCTCGAGCTCGACCGTTGTCGTGTTCGGCGCGCGCGTCGGGCTGGCCACGGGGTTTCCCCGTACGGTGACGCGCGACGGCGTCACGACCATCGTCAAAGAGCTGCCGGCAAGCGAGCGCTTCTTTGCTGGCGGAGACACGACGGTCCGCGGCTTTACGCTCGACCGGCTCGGCACGCCGGAGACGATCGACCGCGATGACTTCCCGACGGGCGGGCACGGATTGATCGTGCTGAACGCCGAGGCGCGCATTCCGCTGCGCGGCGGCCTTGGCGCAGTCGGCTTCATCGACGGCGGCAACGTGTGGCGCAACGTGTCGGACATGGATCTCTCGCAGATGCGCGGCTCGGTCGGGTTCGGCTTGCGTTACCGCTCGCCGGTGGGCCCGATTCGCGTCGACCTCGGCTTCAAGCTCGATCGGCGGACACTGCCGACGGGAGTACGGGAGCGGCCAACGGCGCTGCATATTTCACTCGGGCAGGCATTCTGATGGATACCCGTCAGAGCGGAGAGCCAAGAGCAAAGAGACAAGTGTCACGCGTGTACACGTTTGCGTTTTGCTCTCTGCTCTTTGCTCTCTGCTCTATCAGTGTCAGTGTTAGAGGCGAGGTCATCGACAGGGTCCTCGCCATCCTGCCTGGACAGATCATCACGCTGTCCGATGTGGAAGCGGCGCTCGATCTTGGGCTGGTCGAGGCGCCGGCAGGCGATGGCCGCATTGCGGCTGGTCTGGCCGCTGTCATCGATCGGGTGCTGATGTTGAACGAGGTGCGGCGAGTGGCGCCCGCGGAACCGTCGCCCGCGGCGATCGACGCACGAGTCGCGCGCATCCGCCAGCGCATCGGCAGCCCGGCAGAGTTGTCGCGCCTGCTTGGCGCGAGAGGGTTGGACGAAACGGTTTTGCGGCTATACGCTGCCGACGATCTGCGCCTTGCGTCGTATCTCGAGGAGCGATTCTCTGCCGCCGCACAGCCGACCGACGAAGAAATCCGGCAGGCCGGCGAATCAGCGCGCCAGCGCCTGACCGACGAGAGGCGCCGCACGTTGATTGGCGCATGGACGGCCGAGCTGCGGCGCCGTGCGGACGTGACGGTGCTGCCGTAACGCGGAAACCTGAAACTAAAATCTATAATCTAAAAAGTAGGATCTGAAATCTAAAAACGAGCGTGCGCCGCGGCGCTCGCGAGATGTAACGTGTTCCCATGCGACGCTCCTCGCCCACGCTGCGAAGATTCTAGATTCCAGTTTCTAGATTTTAGCTACTACCAGCTACCAGCTACCAGCTACCGGCTACCGGCTACAGCTGAATTGCCGCAAGTGATAGTCCGTGTGGCGATACGCCCAGCGCTGCCAGTCGCGCGTCGTCATTGTTCCGAACAACCCGTGCGCCGGCTCGAGCGAGCCGTCGATTGCGGCTGCCAGCGTGTCGAGTCCCGCAAGCAGGCGCGCGAGATCTTTCGCAAACACTGACGGGCGAGTGCCCTCGGCGCGGGGATCGTGCATGGGATTGGTGGGCCGGCCGTGCGGCCACGGCATCGCGGACCAGAGCGCGATCCATTTCAGCAGCCGTCGATGGCGATGAGGGACGGGGTTCTTCCTCGGCCGCACGCCGGTGACCATGTCTGTTGCGTCTCCGAGATGACACAGCAGCTCGTGCGGCGTCAGCGTTCCCCAGCGTCGCGAGCTGTCAGGCCGAAGCGCGCCCAGCCGCTTTTTCAAGCGACGCGAAGACTTCTGCGTCAGCGACGTCTTCATCGACCGCTAACCACTACGAGCTACCAGCCTCCTACTAGCGAGAAACACAAATATCTCCGCAGCATTAAACCCCGAGTGGCTCACCACCGGCGCGACGATGCTGCGGCGGGAGATGTAAATCCAGCCCCAGAACGCGCCGAGCAGCGCCGTCGTCAGCACCGCGTCCCATCCCTGCAGGCTGTGGCCGAGGCCGAACACCAGGCTGTAGAGAATCAACCCCACGTGCGCGCCGCCGAGATACTGCTCGAAGCGGTGCACGATGAATGCGCGCTGGATTTCTTCGCGCAGGCCGCCGCTAATCGTGGCGACAATCGCCAGAATGAACGCCTGGGCCGGAGTCTGAATCAAATCCTGCAGCGGGTTTTCTTTCACGTTGTGGAGCGAAGGAAAAAGCATCCGCGCCGCCGACAGCACGACGACGGCGAGCGCAAACACCACTGCTGTGAGTCCAACGCCGAGTTTGATTTCAGGGCCGATCGGGCGCGCGCCGAGAAACACGTCGCGCGGATGCTCGCCGCGGCGGCGCAGCAGCCAGAAGATGAGCGCGATCAGCACCGTCGCGTCGAGCAGCAGCAGCGACGCGATATACGCGAGCGACAGTTGTTCGCCCACGCGGGGCGTAAACCCGGCCAGCGCGAACATAGATCCGAGGGCGAACTGCGACGGGATGCCGGAGCAAAGCAGAATCTCGAAAATCGCCGACGCGCGAGCCGTCGCGAGGGCATGCGGCTCAGCTTCTGTCAGAGGCGGATCCGTGGAATCCAAACGACTCGATTTTACTCGGGAAAATCGCAGGTTTTTCGGAGCGAGGCGTCTCATCGGCCGGTTGCTGGTATAAACCGTACAGCCGGTATATTGCGTTCGACCTAAAGACAAGGCACAATATATGGTAGTTTTTGCTCTTGACAACCCCTGAGGCCGGGCGCATATTTGACCGCCTAAGTTACCCAGTATTTACATGCGGAACCCCCAGCGTTCCGATACGAACCAAGGCTCCAATAGCCAAACAATTGTTCGATCTTGGCGTCCCCGGGGCGGGACAAGCCAGGAAAGCGGAGGGTGAGAATGGAACGAGGCGCAGCCCACGAGACCACCGGTATTGACCAGCCAACCACCGAGCGCACAGAAACGCAGCCGGCATCGCCGTCGCCGGGCATCGAGTTTCCGCGCTACTTCACGTTGCCGGGCGTCGACCCGTTCGATGAGGTCACGTGGGAGCAACGGTCGGCGGTCATCGGCAACGAACGCGGCGAGGTGGTATTCGAGCAGCGCGACGTCGAGATCCCTTCCTTCTGGTCACAACAGGCGACCAACATCGTCGTCTCGAAATATTTCCGCGGGCAGATTGGCGCGCCCGAGCGCGAGAACAGCGTCAAGCAGCTGATCGGCCGTGTGGTCAGCACGATTACCGAATGGGCGCGCAAGGACGGCTACTTCGCGTCGGACGCCGACCTGCAGAGCTTCAGCCACGAGCTGAAGCACATCCTTGTGTATCAGAAGGCCGCGTTCAACAGTCCCGTGTGGTTCAACTGCGGGTTCGAGAAGGCGCCGCAGTGCTCGGCGTGCTTCATCAATTCCGTGCAGGACACGATGGACTCGATCCTCACGCTGGCGCGCACCGAAGGCATGCTCTTCAAGTTCGGATCGGGCACGGGATCGAACCTGTCGGCCATCCGTTCGTCGAAAGAGCTGCTCGCGGGGGGCGGCACCGCGTCGGGGCCTGTCTCGTTCATGAAGGGGTACGACGCGTTCGCGGGGGTCATCAAGTCGGGCGGCAAGACACGTCGCGCGGCGAAGATGGTCATCCTCAACGCCGACCATCCAGACATCGTCGAGTTCATCAACTGCAAGGTTGAAGAAGAGAAGAAGGCGTGGGCGCTGATCGATGCCGGCTACGACGGCTCGTTCACTGGTCCGGCGTACGCGTCGGTGTTCTTCCAGAACTCGAACAACAGCGTACGCGTGACCGACGAATTCATGCGCGCCGTTTTGGACGATGGGAATTGGTCGACGAAGGCGGTGCGTGACGGATCTGTTGCGGACACGTACAAGGCGCGCGATTTGATGCGGCTGATCGCCGAGGGCACATACATCTGCGGCGACCCGGGCATGCAGTTCGACACGACCGTCAACGAGTGGCATCCGTGCGCGAACACGGCGCGCATCAACGCGTCGAATCCATGCTCCGAGTACATGTTCCTGGACGATTCGGCGTGCAACCTGTCGTCGATCAACCTCATGAAGTTCGTGCGTCCCGACGGCGAGTTCGACGTCGAGGCCTACAAGCACGCATGCCGCGTGATGATTACCGCGCAGGAAATTCTCGTCGACAACTCGAGCTATCCCACGCCGGCGATTGCGAAGAACAGCCACGCATATCGGCCGCTGGGCCTTGGTTACGCGAACCTGGGCGCGCTGCTCATGTCGCGCGGCCTGCCCTACGACAGCGACGGCGGCCGCGATTACGCCGGTGCGCTCACGGCCATCATGACGGGCGAGGCGTACGCGCAGTCGTCGAGGATCGCGCGAGACCAGGGTGGCCCGTTCTCGGGCTACGAGCAGAACCGCGAGCCGTTCCTGCGGGTCATGCGCAAGCATCGCGACGCGGTGAAGGGGATTAACCAGAAGAACGTGCCGGCCGAGCTCTACAACGCCGCGAAGCAGGCGTGGGACGAAGCGGTGCGCATGGGCGAGCTGTATGGGTATCGCAACGCGCAGGCCACCGTGCTTGCGCCGACCGGTACCATCGGCTTCATGATGGATTGCGACACAACGGGCGTGGAGCCGGACATCGCGCTCGTGAAATACAAGAAGCTCGTCGGCGGCGGGCTGATGAAGATTGTCAACCAGACCGTGCCGATGGCGCTTGCGAAGATCGGCTACACCGAGCAGGAAATCAAGGCCGTCGTCGACTACATCGATCAGAACGAGACCATCGAAGGGGCACCGGCGCTGAAGGACGAGCACCTGGCCGTGTTCGACTGCGCGTTCAAGGCGCGCAAGGGTGAGCGGTCGATTCACTATCTCGGCCACATCCGCATGATGGGGGCGACGCAGCCGTTCATCTCGGGCGCCATCTCGAAGACGGTGAATGTGCCGAAGGAAGCGACCGTCGACGAAATCATGGAGGCCTACATCGAGTCGTGGAGACTTGGCGCAAAGGCCGTGTCGATTTACCGCGACGGCAGCAAGCGCACGCAGCCGCTCAACACCTCGAAGGACAAGACGCAAGCCGAGGTGGAGAAGGTAGTGGCGAGCATGGGTCAGCCCGTGCGCAAGCGGCTGCCCGACGAGCGGCATTCCATTACGCACAAGTTCGACATCGCGGGTCACGAGGGCTACATCACCGTCGGGCTCTTCGAGGACGGCCAGCCCGGCGAGCTGTTCCTCGTGATGGCGAAGGAAGGCTCGACGATCTCGGGCTTTGCCGACGCCTTCGCGCAAGCGATTTCCTACGCGCTGCAGTACGGTGTACCTCTTCAGGTGCTCGTGGACAAATTCAGCCACGCGCGCTTCGAGCCGTCCGGCATGACGCGCAACCCGGATATTCGTTTTGCGAAGTCGATCGTCGACTACATCTTCCGCTGGCTCGCGACGAAGTTCCTCTCGAACGACGCGCAGTACCACGCGGGAGTGAACAACAGGGAAGAGCGGCGGGACGAGCCCAGAGTCGAAAGTCCAAAGCCGCATGGAGCGGAGGCTTCCAAGCCTGCCCCTGCGCCAAATCGGCTCCACCCGCAACCACCTATGCGGCCGCCGCCATCCAGAACCAGGAAGACGCGCCGCCCTGCAGCATGTGCGGATCGATCATGGTGCGGAGCGGCAGCTGCTACAAGTGCGCGAACTGCGGGTCGACGAGCGGGTGTGCGTAGGTAAGAGACACGGACACTTGGTCGTCTCAGCGCAGAGACGAAACGAAGAACAACTTGGGGGCCGACGCGAGAGTGTCGGCCTCTTTTCTTGGCTTATTCCATCGACCGCTTTTCTCTTTTCCTCCGTTGACGAGATAGGAGTGCAATAATCCACCATGCACTCAGCCCACGGTGCAGTGCGTGCCACAGCCTGCGGCGTCGTGTTCGTGATGCTATGTGCGTGCGGTACTCGCAATCCCGCCCCGGAACACGCCGAACCGCAGCCGATCGAAAACACCACCGACTCGCAGTGGGTCGTTCAGCAGCAGCCGACAGGCCGTGTCGCGATCGTGTTCGTACACGGAATCTTCGGAGACGCCATCGACACGTGGAAACACAGCAACGGCTCGACGCTGTTCAAGCTGGTCGATACGGTCCCGGGGATTGCCGGGCAGGCCGAAATGCTCGCGTACGGATTTGAGTCGCACCTCTTCAAGGCGGGGTCGTTCGACATCAACCAGGCCGCGAACCGCCTGCACCTGCGCCTCGACTTCCACGGCGTCCTCAACTACTCGAAGATCGTTTTCGTCGGCCACAGCATGGGCGGCCTCGTCATCCTGCGCGAGCTCCTCTCGCACCGCGACCTGCTTCCCCGTGTGCCCGTCGTCGTTTTCTACGCTACGCCGCAGGAAGGTGCCCAGATCACCGAGGTAGCCAGGCATATCTTGCCGAACACCGCGCTCGCGCAGATGACGCCGGCCCAGCACAACACGCTGCTGCAGGCGATCGACACCGACTGGAAAAACATACCGGCGGCGGACCGGCCGCAGATCCGCTGCGCGTATGAAAACGAGAAGACTCACGGCGTCCTCATCGTCCCATGGGCGAGCGCCACGCGACTGTGCGACCACGGCGTGCCACCCATCGCCGCCGACCACCTGGGCATCGTGAAAGCGCCCTCCGCTGGGCACGATACCGTCGCCGTGCTCGCGACCGCGCTCAAACAGTTCGTGTTCAACAAGGCGCTGGAGCCCCGGCTCGAAACGCCGGATTTTCGCGCGGAAGGCGATCGGCTCGTATTCGATCTCACCAACGCCGGGGTCCGACACGCCGCGCGCCTCGTCAATGCCGGCGGGTCGAGCCTACGATTGACGCTCGCCGAGGTGTCTGATGCCGGGCTGCACCTCTGGCCCGATGACACACCGAAGCTGCTGCCGGCGAACAGCACGACGAACATGCACATCGCGCTGGGACTGTCGGCCCGATCGCAGGATACGGGTTCGTTCTGCGAACAGATGAGCTGCCGGAACGGCGCGTGACGGTTCGCGTGACCGATGCCGCCGCCTTGCAGAAGGAACAATTCCGGTTGATGCAGAGCGCGACAGGCGAGATCAACGCGCTGCTATCGGATCCGGTGAAGGGTGCGCAGTTCCGGAGCGCACCAGCCGACAATGCTGAGGCGCCGGCCGCAATCATAGGAGCCGCCCGCGCCGGCGTGCTGAAGGTGAACCCCGAACTCCCCGAGAGCGCATCCTGGGTGATGGCGGCGGAGGCGCTCCACGCCGCGAACTGGCCGGGCCTCGCCGCCCGCGCGCTGGCGGCGGCTGAAAAAGTGTCACCCTCCGCCGCGCGGGCGCCCGGCGTCCGCCGTCTCGCCGCCGAGGCGGCATCGTTGTCGGGTGTCAGCTCCGTGTTCTCGTCGGCACCGACGCCGACGCTCGCCCCCGCGGACGTTGCGCGGATACCCACGGGCAATCTGCTGGTCGCCGCGTCCGGCCCCGACGCCGCGCAGCAGCTCGCGTCGCGCATGCAGCAGGCGCCGTCGCTTCGGGTCTTCGGTCTGAGCCTGCAGGGAGACGCGCAGGAAGCCGCGGGTAATATCGCGGGGGCGCAACAGTCGCTGCAGGAGGCGGCGAAGATTCGTTCGACGCCATCGATCTCGCGGCGCCTGCGCGGCATTGCGGTCAAGTCGTCCCTCATCAAGCCGTCGGTCACGAACCCCGCCATCGACGCCAGCCGCTTGGGCCGGGGCGCGGCCATCACGGTCACGCCCGATCGGCTGCGCGGCCGCGAGACGACGCCGGCGAAATAAACAACCCCGCAGGCGCGCCGACCTGAAGGTCGGCACTACGACTGCAAGGATCACGGTCCGCCTAAAGGCGGACACTACGTACTGCTTCGGCGGTATATACTCCAAAAAAAATAACAGAGGAGGCTTCCGTGAAATCACTGACGCCCACGTTGATCATCCTGGCCGTGGCTTTGAGCGCGGCGCCCGCGTTGGCGCAGGCTCCGGCGCCTGCTGCTCCTGTCGCGCCACCCGCCCGTGGCCCGCAGACAAATTGGTGGTCGCAAGCCGGCGCCGAAAACGGCCCGGAACGCACGGTCTGGGCAGCGCAGAAGACACCGGAAACGCCCTACACCGGAGTCAACAAACCCCTCTGGAAGATTGCCGACATTCTCAAGTCGCACCAGGGACAGCCGCGCTGGGAAGAGAAAGTGATTCTGACGCGCGACTTCGACGGTCGGTACGTTCAGATGGCGCCGGGCGACAAGGCCAAGTGCATGTTCTACGCAGATGACCGCGTCTTCGGCTGGGTCTATAGCGGCGCGGTGAAAATGACCATCGATGGTCAGGAGCCCAAGGTCTTGCCGAAGGGCTGGGCGTTCAATGTGGCGCCACGCCTGTCTTACTGCATGGAGAATGTCGGCACCGAGCCGGTTGTGTATTACCGCACCACGCCCGCCGGGCAGGTGCCGTCGTATCCGGAAAGCGAAACGCCGACGCCCATTCCCGGCTACACGTACATCAAGACCAAGATCACCTCGACCGGCGGCTACGACTCATTCAACGTGCCGTTCTTCAACGTCACGGACTATGGCAATTCAACGCGCACGGGTGAGCGCTTCCTGTACGACGGCCATACCTCTTCGAACTTGAACATCGGGATGAACATCACGGAGCTGCCGCCCTCCACCAACTGGGGCCACTGGCACGCCAACATGGTGGAGCTCTGGGTGAATGTGTACGGCAATGTCTGTGCGCTCATCTCCGGTGTCGGAGTGGTCCATGGCGAACTGGGCGACGTGATCAATGCCAATGAAGAACGGTGGCATCGTGCCACCAGCTGCCCCAACACGGGCAAAAGCATACGCATGGCGATGACACCGCGGAGCAAGGAAGGGCAGGTCCACTATTACCAGACCGACCCGCCGAAGAAGTAGGGATCAGGACAGGGGCATCCTCAGCCGGTCGAAAGCTTCCTGCGACGCTTGCTCTTTGCTGTCGGCTTGCCGCAGCCCCCGCACGTCGGACTTGTGCAGGGCCCGGGCTCGCATTCGCCAGCTTTCATCGCGCAATTTCAGAAACTTCTCGGCCGTCGCGACAAGGGGCTGATGCTCCGGCGGCACGTCCTGAAGCGCCCGCAGGCGCCCAGCCGCCACATGCAGTTCGGGCACGATCGTCTTCTCAATCACATCGGCGAGCGCTGCCGCACTGATTCGTCCTTTTCGAAAACGTTCGATCTCTTTGTCATAGAGACCAGCCGTACGAGCCTCGACGGCGATGACCTGGTCGATTTCTGAGCGGACGTCCACGGTCTCGTTCAGCGGCCGGTGCAGCACAAAGACCGCGTAGAGAGTGACGACCGCGACCACGGTCGCCATCGCGCTGGCGAGGGGACGGATGTGCGGTGTGCGCTGCTCGTCGACATCGCGCATTAGGACGATTCCACCGATGAGGCCGCAGCCGAGCGCCGCGAGCTCAGCAACATTCCCAAAACCCGTCGTCGTGAGCTTGTAGAGAACGAAGATGGCGGCAACCGAAGCCAGTCGCTTCACGACGTTCAGTGGAATCGTCAGATCCGACTGATGAAGCATGTTCCAGATCGATGTGACAAGCAGCAGGCCATACATGCCCAGGACCGACCCCGACATGCCGACGCTCATGCCCCCTGGTGATACGGAGAAAACGGCGACGCCGGCCGCGACACCAGCGGCAACGTACACCGTGGTGAACGCCAGGGGCCCCACGAGACGCTCCAGAATCAAACCGATCTGCCACAGACACACGGCGCTGATGAACAGTTCAAGTACCGGCGAGTGGACGAATAAGAAGATGATCGCGCTCAGCGCGATAAGGGCCGGCGTTGCAACCACGCGCGGGGTTCGCGCACGAAGGGCATCAAAGAACGGACCACTCTGCAGCCCCTCCAGGGTTATGGCGTCCTTCAGGTGACGAAGGTTCGCCAATGCGAACCCGAAAAGGCGGGTCCGCTCGACGGTCGACATGAAATACAAGGCAGCGCCGGCGAACACCAGAATGAGTGCGAGAAAATGAGTCACCGGTCGGGATAACTCAAGACCCGTGCCCTTGTTCCCGTCGATATTCGCGGCTGATTCCGAGTGGTGTGGCGTCTGAGCGATATCTGCGATTTCAAGACTCGACGGAATCGACAAGGTTTGTAATCGACAGACAACCCCTTCTACACCACATTCGTCTAACACCCATGTCCCACCTCCTTCGCGACCTCCGCTACGCTTGCCGCGGCCTGCTGCGCGCGCCGTTGTTTACGGTGGTCGCCCTGGTGTCGATTGCGCTCGGAATAGGCGCGAATACGGCGATCTTCACACTGGTTGATCAGGTTCTGCTGAGGCAGCTTCCCGTGACAGATCCCGAGCAGCTGGTG
Source organism: Vicinamibacterales bacterium (assembly GCA_963730445.1). Lineage (GTDB taxonomy): Bacteria > Acidobacteriota > Vicinamibacteria > Vicinamibacterales > JAMQPK01 > JAMQPK01. The sequence goes on from CAVSRX010000004.1 coordinate 58,392, forward strand.
CTCATGACCCAGCGCGGTCCGCATCATGGCAACAACCGGGGCGGGAACGCCACGTCGTTTCCGATGTACGAGGACTTTCGCGAGGCATTTGTCGATCGCTCCCTCGCCCCGGCGTTGCCGCGCGTCAGCCGGCCATACGACGACGCTGCCGGCGGCGAGTCCGCTTTTCTCGGGATGTTCGCGCGCTATCGCGATGTCGCTGAATGTCGGCTATAGCGGTCAGACCGATCGCGTGAGTGGCGAGCTCGTCTCGGGCACCTATTTCCCGGTGCTCGGCGTCGGAGCGGCAGTCGGCCGCGTGATCGCGCCGGAAGACGACCGCGTGCGCGCGGGACATCCGGTCGCCGTGCTCAGCTACGAGTACTGGCGCACCCGCTTTAGCGCCGACACCGAGCGTCATCGGCAAAACGATCGTCGTCAACAATTATCCGTTCACGATCATCGGTGTGTCGCAGGCGGGCTTCGATGGCGTCGACATCGGATACGCGCCGAGCGTGCGCGTGCCCATGATGATGAAAGCGCAGATGACGCCGAGCTGGGACGATCTCGACAACCGCCGCAGCCGGTGGGCGCATGTCATCGGCCGGCTGAAGCCGGGCGTCACGGCGGAGCAGGCGTAAGGCGGCGCTTCAGCCCGTACTTCAAGCGGCATGCGCTCGATGGAAGTGCAGGAGGCGGAGTTCCGCACCACGTCGGCCGCGACCAGCGCGAGCGGTTTCTCACGGGCACGATCGATCTCCTGCCGGCGGCGCAGGGACGCTCGCCGCTTCGCATGCAGCTCAGGCAGCCGCTCTGGCTGCTGATGGGCATCGTCGTTGGCGTCCTGCTGATCGCGTGCGCGAATGTGGCGAGCCTGCTGATCGCGCGCGCGACGTCGCGGCAAAAAGAATTCGCCGTCCGTCTTGCACTTGGCGCGGGACGCGGGCGCATTGTCAGCCAGCTTCTCGCCGAAAGCGTGCTGCTGGCTGGTCTCGGTGGCGTGCTGGGACTCGGCGTCGCACGTTGGACGAGCGGCTTCCTGCTCGCCTACCTTCCGACGGGAGAAACGCCGCACGTCATTTCCGGCGCGCTCGACTGGCGCATCCTCGCGTTCAATTTCGCGCTCGCGCTCGCCACAGGTGTGTTGTTCGGCCTGGTGCCGGCGCTTCGATCGACGAGACCAAGCCTCGCGCCCACCTTGAAGGATCAAGTCGGCACGGTGGTTGGCGGCGGCAGCGGCCTGCGCTTTCGCAAGGCGCTCGTCGTGTGTCAGGTGATGCTGTCGGTGCTGTTGCTCATTGGCGCAGGGTTGTTCATTCGCAGCCTGCAGAATTTACATCTCACCGATCTCGGCATGCGGGCCGACAACCTGCTGACATTCAACATCGATCCGTCGATTGGCGGTTATTCGCCGGAGAGAACGCAGCAGTTCTATCAGCAGCTTCTCGACCGCATGAAGACGCACGCCGGCGTCAGCGGCGTCGCGTTCGCCGCCATGGGTGTGCTCGAGGGCAATCAGTGGGATAGCACGGTCACCGTCGAGGGCTACGAGGCGAAGCCCGGCGAGAACATGAATCCGTACTGCAACGCGGTGAGCCCGGGCTATTTCAAGACGATGGGCGTGTCATTCGTGGCGGGCCGCGACTTCGACCAGCGCGATGCGGTGGTGATACAGCCGCCCGATCCAAAAGCTCCGGGGGCAACGACGTTCAGAATGGCGATCGTTAACGAGAGCTTCGCGAAGCATTACTACGGCACCGCCAGCCCGATCGGCCGCCGCATCGGTTTCGGTGGCGATCCCGGTACGCCCACGCCTATCGAAATCATCGGCGTCGTCAAAGACGCGAAATACACGGGCGTGCGCGCCGAAATTCCGCGAACGGTGTACTTCGCGTACCAACAGATGGACGATGCAGGATCGGCGGCGGTGTATGTGCGGTCGACGCAGGATCCGACAGCGGCGTTCGCTGCCGTGCGCCGCACGGTGCGCGAGATGGACAGCAACATTCCCGATCTACAACTTGCGCACGCTCGCGCGGCAGATCGAACGATCGCTCCTTACGGAGCGTCTCGTGGCCACGCTGTCGTCGGCGTTCGGCGTGCTCGCGACGCTGCTCGCGGTGATCGGTCTCTACGGCTTGATGGCATACACGGCATCACGCCGCACGCGCGAAATAGGTCTTCGCATGGCGCTCGGCGCAGTCTCTGGCGACGTCGTGTGGCTCGTGATGCGCGAAGTGATCGTGCTGGTTGGAGTCGGCGTCACGCTCGGGCTTGCCGCCGCGTGGGGATTGAGCCGGCTGATCGGCAATCAGCTGTATGGCGTCTCTCCGAACGATCCGATCACGATGGTCGCCGCGGCGTGCGGGCTGACGATCATCGCGCTGGTGGCGGGATATATTCCAGCCTTCCGCGCTGCGCGCGTGAATCCTGTTACGGCGCTCAGATACGAATAAGAGAGCTCAGCGGATTCGCTGCAGATCCAGTGTCGCAAGCATCGTGAAGCCTCCCGACGGCCTCGTCGCCAACACATCCGAGCTCTCATATCCCTGCAGGCTCGCGCGAACGCGAGTGCGTCCGTCGAAAACCCAGAAGTTGCAGTGGCCGGTCGCGCTGCTCAGGCAGCTTTGCGAGGGGCCACGATCGGGTTCGACCTCTATCGTTGCGCCGCCGAGACGGCGGTCGGCATTTGCGGCATCGCGCACGATGACCGAGAGCTTCAGTAGCCGTTCTGGTGTCGTGCCGGGAGCGACGGAGTACGCGTAGTCTCCGGAGGCTTCGTCGAAGCCGATTTTGGCAGTGACCTGCACCTGACCGGCGCCCGTGATCTTCAACACCCCAGGCGAGACGAACGTGGCCGCTGCGGGATTGGACGTGGACCATACCGTTGTTGCGGTGACGTCGCTCCGCGTCGAATTTGCGCAATAGCCGACCTGCGCATGTTGTGACGCGCACTGGATGGTGTCAGACCCAACGTACGAACAAGAGAGCGTATAAAAGTTCGTGGGCCCGCGGCCAAGGCCATCGTGCCCGTCACGGCACTCGCCTGGCTCGAGCGGCGAGCTGCACGTGGCAAGGCTGCCGGCCAATGCGACCAGTGCAAGACAGCGAATCAACCGTCGCCACGTAATCAATTGGTTACAGGATGGACCTGCGCGTTCCGTTGCAGTTTCGGCGTAGGCCGACCTGAAGGTCGGCACTACCGGCGAATAAGATCCCTTGGCTCCGGCTACCTTGGACTACAGCCGGTTACCGCCAACTGCTCTGTACCCCGCGAGACGACGACAATGCAACTGCCGCCGACGCGGACTTCTTCCACAGTTAATCCTGATTGGGTAACGGTGCGTGGAGCAGTGGTCACGGGACCTCCGCGGCCGCCACCTGCGAGCTGAGTAAACATCGCGCGCGTTGATCGTCCCGTGGTCCCGTCGTACGGTGCGCCGGCGTCGTACACGGATTGGTGCGCGCCGAGCTGCTGCCAACCTTCGCGGGTTCGCAGATAGGTGTGCGTGAACAACATGTGGTCGTTGCCAGTACCGCTTCGTTCATCCAGCGTACCCGTCACGACGGCTATGTCGCCTGTGACCCGGACACGTAACACGTTTGTCGAAAGAGATTGGATTGGGAACGTCTTGAAAAGCGTGAGGATCTTCTGCTTGTCCCGCTGATTGCCGGTCTGGTTGGTGCCGAAGTAGTCCGCGTGTAGATACCGATCCAGCGTGGCGACGTCGTTTTTCAGCTTCGCGTCGTGGAGTCTCTGTTCAATGTCTCGGAGCGCTGTTTCATCTGCGCTTTGCGCGAGTGCGGGAAAAGCCAGCCCAAAGGTGAGTGCCATCACAAGAACGAAAGACTTCATCGTGGCCTCCTTGGACGATATGGAGATCAATCATAACGCCTGAAGGCTTTCTTCGGACCACGGCGCTAACCGGCGACACACACGCGCGCGCTTTCCCACAGAACGGATTGCTGCTCGAACGCCTTGCGATACGCCTCGATGACGGCCTGGACCGATTGCCGTGCCGCCGTCGTATCGGGATGGACCAGGAGCAAGACTTTCGACTGCTCGTGATCGATGCTGCCGGCGGGTGTGCGCCACTGGCCCTCCGCCTCCCACACGGTCAGCCCGGCGGGAAACCTGCTGGTCACTTCGTCGCGCAGGAAGACCTGCCACTCGAGCTCGGTCACGGCGCCCTTCGGCCGCGCGAGCCCGAAATAGAGCGTCGTGCGGAGCTGCGCGGCCGACGCCACGCCGCAGTCCATGACGACCGTAAATCCCTGCGCCCCGACCGGGGCCTCAAGGCGGCCGCCGGTGACGAAGCCGGCAGCAAAGATCAACGTGCCCGCAGTGATCATCAATGCTCGCATGGGACTTTCCTCCGCGACAGATGTTTCCCTTTGTACGTGCGCGCGTCAAGTAGCCGGGCGATCACGGTCCGCCCAAAGGCGGACACTACCGAGATGCGCCCTGACGCAGAGATACAGGGCTGACCGACGTCGGATACCGAAGAAATAACTTCCCACCGAGAAATAGATTCTCTGCGCCTCTGCGGCTCTGCGTCGAAAACACTGGCATTACCGTAGGCAGGACGATTGCACTGTCGGGTGGGTGCCATGAGATGGCACTCCCTTCGAGCCGATAATCAAGGCCACACACCCATGACACAACTAAATAAGCTTTTGGCGGCGCTTCAGCGCGCTGCTCGAACTGGCTTGGCGGGAGTCCGTGCCGCCGTCGCCTTTATAAAGAGAACCTTGCCGCCGCTGCTCGTCGCGGTGTTTGGCCAATGGCAGTGGCAGAAGCCAAGGTGGGTCACCTGGTCGGGCGGCCAGACCACGCGAGGGCGGCAATACCTCGCGGCGAATCCGATGCGAGCCGCCATCCTGGTACTCGTCCTGGTCGCCATCGGCGCGGCCACCTTCTGGTACATCAACCGGCCAAAACCCCACTACGTCACCTACGTCGTCAGCGCTCCCGGCCTCACCGAATACAACGACAACGGCATCTCCTCGATTAAGCCGCTGAAGATCCTGTTCAGCGAGTCTGCCGCGCCGTTGAAATCGCTGCAGAAAGTCGTGACGACCGGCGTAGACCTGTCTCCCACCATCGCCGGCACGTGGTTCTGGATCGACGACAAAGAGCTGCAGTTCACACCGAAGGACGACTGGCCGATCGACCGCGAATTCACCGTGCGGTTTGCAAGGAGAGGGTTTTTCCCGCCCAGGTACAGCTCGAAGAGTACGAAGCGGAAGTCAGAAGCCAGCCCTTCACCGCGAGCATCAGCGAAAGCCAGTTCTATCAGGATCCGCGCGATCCGAATCTGAAGAAGCTCGTCGCGACGCTGCGATTCAGCCACCCGGTCGATACAGAGCAGTTCGAGTCGCGCGTGTCGCTCGCCGTGGCCCAAGACGCCGAGTATCTCGGCCTCACGCCCGACAGCCGGCACTTCACAGTGCTGTACGACAAGTTCAAGCTCGCGGCCTTCATTCATTCGGCCGCGTTGGCCATGCCGCGCGACGACACGCCGCTGACGCTGCGGGTCGCGAACGGCGTCCGCGCTGCGCGAGGAGGAAATGAAACCCGCGGACAGATGGAAGCCGTCGTCACGGTCCCCGGCCGCACCAGCCTCAAATTTGCTGACGCACGCATGACCGTCGTCGATAACGCGCGCTACGAGCCCGAGCAGATTCTTTTGATGACGAGCTCGTCGCCGGTGGCCGAGCGCGCATTTGCAGGTGTCGTCACGGCACGTCTGCTGCCGATTCGTCACCCGCGGCAGCCTAAAGAAAATCTGCGCCCGTACGAGTGGTACGACGAAGAGGAGATCGGCGCCGACATCCTCGCGAAGGCCGAAGCCGTCAACATCGCCTACGTGCCGTCGGACGAAGGCGGCAATACCGCACACGGCTTCAAGTTTCTCGCGCCGGTCGGCCGCTATCTGCACGTGACGGTGAAAGACGGCGTGCAGGGCATCGGCGGATATCTGTCGGGCAAGCCGTTCGTCGCGACCATCAAGGTGTCTCCCTACAAGCGAGCGCTCACGTTCCTCGGCCAGGGCGCGCTGCTGTCGATGACCGGAGACAAGCAAGTCGGATTTCTGTCGCGCGACGTCGAGAAAGTCGACGTCGAGATCGGCCGCGTGCTGCCGAACCAGCTGCAGCACGTCGCGCCGCAGATGTGGGATTTCCAGCGCCCCGAGTTGTACTCGGACCTCGAAGACAAGCTCGTCGAGCGCTTCGTCACGACCCGCGATTACAGCGGCAAGGCGCCGGGCAAGCCCACCTACGACAGCATCGACGTCGGCGACTATCTGCAGGGAGCGCAGGGCCCCTCGACTGCGCTCGGGGCAGGTCGGCGTGGGCTCTTCCTGCTGCACATCCGCGCACGAGGCTCGCTGCAGCCGATCACCGAAGACGAGCCCGAAGGCGAGTCAGACGAAGACGGGCGCGTCATCGAGGATACGCGGCTCATTCTCGTCACCGACCTCGGCTTCATCGTGAAACAGGCAAAGGACGGCACCCGCGACGTCTTCGTGCAGTCGATCCGCACCGGCCTTCCGGTCGAGGGCGCGCAAATCGAGATGATCGGCAGCAACGGCCAGCCGATGTTGACGGCCATCACCGACGCCACCGGCCGCGCCCACTTGCCGAGGCCGTCACCAACCGAAGCGCGAAGAGAAAAGACGCCGCTCCTGATCATGGCGCAGAAGGACGACGACGTGTCCTTCATGCCGTTCTCATCGAGCGGGCGCGAGATCGACTTCTCGCGCTTCGATACCGGCGGCGTGGAAAACGCGCAGTCGGCCCAGCAGCTATCGGTGTACCTGTTCTCCGATCGCGGCATTTATCGTCCAGGCGAGACCACGAATCTCGGACTCATCACGCGAACCGCCGATTGGAAAGCGTCGCTCACCGGCCTTCCGTTGGTTGTGGAGATCACCGATCCACGCGGCATTGTTGTCAGCCGAACGGACATGAAGCTGACGGCCGCGTCGTTCGACGAAGTGTCGTACACGAGCCTTCCAGCGTCGCCGACCGGCACCTATCAAGCGGTCGCGTATCTCGTGAAAGCCGCCTCGCGTCGCGAAACGCTCGGCAGCACGTCGTTCAAGGTGCAGGAGTTCGAGCCGGATCGCCTCAAGGTGCGCCTCGATCTCACCGACGCGCCTATTGAAGGCTGGCTGAAGTCGACCGACGTACAGGCGCGCGTCAACGTGCAACATCTCTTCGGTGCGGCCGCGAGCGGCCGCCGCGTGGAAGGGGAGCTCAGCCTCACTCCGGCGCTGCCACGATTCACGCGCTATCCAGACTTTCGTTTCGCGGTGGGAGAACGCCTCCCCGAGCCCTATCAGGAACAGGTCGCGCCCGCGGTGACCGACGACAACGGCATCGCGACGCTCAATCTCGATTTGAAGCGCTTCGTCGGTCGCGCGTACCGCCTCACTGTGCTCGCGCGCGCGTTCGAGGCCGAAGGCGGACGAAATGTCGGCGCGCAGAACAGCGCGATCGTATCGGACGCGCCGTACCTCGTCGGCGTGAAGACCGACGGCGACCTCACGTTCGTGCAGCGCTCGAGCGCGCGCAACGCTCGATGGCTGGCGGTGAACCAGCAACTGCAGCCGGTGGCGGCCGATGACCTGACGCTCGAATGGGTGCAGCGGAAGTTCGTGTCGGTGCTCACGCAGCAGGGCAACAGCACCTTCAAATACGTCTCGCGTCTGCGCGAGATCGTTCGCGACACCAGGAATGTACAGATAACGGCACCGGGCAGCCTGTTTCCACTTCCCACCCAGGAGCCGGGAGATTTCGTGCTCGTGCTCCGCAACGCGTCCGGCGCCGAGCTCAACAGGCTCAGCTACACCGTCGCGGGCGAAGCCAACCTGTCGCGATCGCTCGAGCGGAATGCCGAGCTGCAGATTCAGCTCGACAAGGCGGTCTACAGCGGCGGCGACACGATTGAAGTGAGCATTCGCGCGCCGTACGTCGGAGCGGGGTTGATTACGGTTGAGCGCGAGCGCGTCTTCAAATATCAATGGTTCAAGACCACGACGACGAGCTCGGTGCAGAGGGTGGTGTTGCCGCCCGAGTTCGAAGGCAACGGCTACGTCAGCGTGCAGTTCCTTCGCGATCCTTCGTCAGACGAGCTGTTCATGAGCCCGTTGTCGTATGGCGTCACGCCATTTGCGGCGAACCTGTCTGCCCGCACGCAAACGATGACGCTCGACGCGCCTCGCGTGGTGAAGCCCGGAACGCCGCTGACCATACACGTTGAGCCTGGCGAGTCGTCTCGCGTCGCGGTGCTTGCGGTAGATGAGGGAATTCTTCAGGTTGCGCGATACAAGACGCCCGATCCGCTCGGCTTCTTCTTTCAGAAGCGGATGCTCGAAGTCGAGACGCGGCAGATCCTCGATCTGATTCTGCCGGAGTTCCGGCGCTTCCTCGCGCTTGCCGCACCTGGCGGTGACGGCGAGGCCGACTTTGCAAGACATCTGAATCCGTTCGACAAGAAGCGCAAGCCGCCGGTCGCGTACTGGTCGGGGGTGATCGACGTCGGCCCCGAAGGGACCGATCTCACCTACAACGTGCCCGACTACTTCAACGGACGCCTGCGCATCGTCGCGATTGGCGCAAGCGCGCGCCGCATGGGGGTGGCCGAAACCGCCACCGAAGTGAGGGGCGATTTCATCCTGACGCCGAATGTGCCGACGATGGTGGCGCCGGGCGACGAGTTCAGCGTCAGCGTCGGCGTCTTCAACAACAGCACCGGCACAGGTCCCATTCGCGTGAGCGCGCAGCTCGGGCCGGGGTTGGCGCTGCAGGGTCCGGCGAGCGTCGATCTGCAGATAGCCGAGAAGCGGGAAGGCGTTGCAGAGTTCCGCATCAAGGCCAACGCCGTGCTGGGCGCCGCTGCGCTGACATTCAGCGCGCGCCGCGGAGCGTCCGAAGCGCGCATGGAAGAGAGCGTTAGCGTGCGTCCCGCCATTGCCTATCGGACGCAGCTAACGCTCGGCCGCGTAGACAACGCGACGGCAACGGCGGCGCTGGCGCGCGACATGTTCAGCGAGCGTCGCGTTGTCGAGGCCTCCATCTCCACGCTGCCGCTCGTGTGGGGACAAGGTCTGACGGCGTATCTCGAGAACTATCGAGTACTCGTGCACCGAACAGCTCGTCAGCAAAGGGATGTCGCTTCTCATTCTGACGTCGCGCCCAGAGTTCGGCACGATTAGAAATAAGGAGACACAGCCGCTCGAAGGCGCCTTCTCGATGTTGCGCAGCCGCGCGAACGAAACCGGCGGCTTCGGATTGTGGTCGTCATCGCCGATCACGGCGGAGTTCCCCACCGTTTACGCCGCGCACTTTCTCGTCGAGGCGAGGGATCGGGGTCAGAGGATACCGGCCGAAGTCCTCACGTCGGTCAACCAATGGCTCACGCAATTCGCGTCGACGCCGGCGAGCACGCTTGCCGACGGGAGGCTGCGCGCGTATGCCGTGTATCTGCTCGTTCGGCAGGGCATCAAGCCTAACGCGGCGGTCTCGAACGTCGAGCAGGAGCTGACGCAGCGCTTTCCGCAGGCATGGCCGACGGATCTTGCCGCCGCATATCTCGCATCGACCTATCGCTTGATGCAACGAAACGCGGATGCGGATCGGATTGTGGCGAAGGTTCCCTGGGCGACACCGAAGGCCGATCTCGCCGAGGAGATCTACTACGACCCGCTCGTGCACGACGCGCAGCTGCTGTATTTGCTCGCACGGCATTTCCCGGCACGACTCGGCACAACGCCGCCGGCGGCGCTCGAAACTATCAGCGCTGCGGTGAGCAGAGGTCAGGCCAATTCGCTGTCGGCGGCCTACACGATGCTTGCGCTCGATGCGGTTGCCAAAACATCAACGGCTGCCGTGAAGCTTGGCATTACCGAGATCGGCAAGGACGGCCGCTCGCGTGCGCTGGCGCTGCCGGCGGGAGCGATGCCGAAAGCGCCCGTCCCGGTGACGGCCGCCAGGCTCGAGTTCTCAAAGGAAGGTCCTCTTCGTGCGTATTACGTCGTCAACGAGTCGGGATTCGATCGCAATCAGCCGACCACGGAGATGAATAAAGGCATCGAGATCTTCCGCGAGTTCGTCGATGTGAAGGGCGTACCGGTGACGCGCGTGACCGTCGGTCAGGAGTTCTTCGTGCGCCTGCGGATTCGTGCGACACAGCGCGATCGCGTACCGCAGGTTGCGATCGTCGATCTGCTGCCGGGCGGCGTCGAAGCTGTCCTCGAGCTGCAGCCACCGGCGGATACGAGCGGGGCCGGTGTCGATCCGGCGCTTGCGCGACAGCGAACGTCAGCGGCTGCGCTGCCGATTGGCGTGACGAGCCAATCGAACTGGTTCCCGAGCCATGTCGATCTGCGCGAAGACCGGCTCGTGCTCTACGGCCAGGCGACCAGGGACGTGGGAACGTTTGTGTATCGCGCCAGAGCGACGAACGCCGGCGTCTTCCAGATACCTCCCGCGTTTGCCGAGGGGATGTACAACCGCACCATCACGGGGCTGAGCCCGGCAGGGAAGCTGGAGATCGTCAAGCCGTGAAGAAAGCTGCCGTTCTCGTCGCGATCGCGCTCGTGCTGCTGCGATGCTGGCCGCACGACTCGCTCGCACAGCGTGTCCCGTTGTCGACCGCCGTGTGGTCGTCCGACGGCGAGCTGCTGCGCGTGACGCGCGCGCCCGACGATCAATACCGGCTGTGGGTGCCGCTCTCCGACATCTCGCCGACGCTCGTCGAGGCGTTCCTGCTGAAGGAAGATCGCTGGTTCTACTGGCACGCCGGCGTCAATCCGATTGCGCTCGTGCGCGCCGGATTCCGCACGTATCGCAGCGGCGTGCGTCAGGGCGGCTCCACCGTAACGATGCAGCTCGCGAGGATGATCTACCGATTGAATACCCGCACACCTGGCGGAAAGCTTCGCCAGGCCGGCGTTGCCCTCTGGCTCGAGGCGCGGTATTCGAAACGCGAGCTGCTCGAAGCGTATCTGAATGTCGTGCCGTTCGGCGGCAACATTCAGGGCGTCGGTGCCGCAAGCCGTCTGTATTTCGGCAAACCGCCCGATCGCTTGACCCTCGGCGAATCTCTCACGCTCGCCGTCATTCCGCAGCGCCCTGCAAGCCGCGCAGGACGGACGTCGTCTGACGCGAACCTTCTCACCGCGCGGGCGCAGCTCGGACACATGTGGCTGGCACGTCACGGCAACGATTCCGGCGATCGCCGGCAGCTCGATCTGCCGATCGTGGCCCGTCAGCAATTCTCGATGCCGTGGCAGGCGCCTCATCTGGTCGAAGCCGTGTTGGCGGGACGCGCCCGTCCGGCCGCGCGCATCGACACCACGATCGATGCGGGCCTTCAGCGCCTGGTCGAGCGGCAGATCGAACGGTATCTGAAGCTGTACGGCGACCGCGGTATTCGCAACGCGTCATCGGTGCTCGTGGATACACGCGACATGTCGGTGAAAGCGTGGGTTGGATCGGCCGACTACTGGAACAAGGACATTCAAGGGCAGGTCAACGGCGTGCTGGCCAAACGATCGCCGGGCTCGACGCTGAAGCCGTTCGTGTACGCGCTCGCGCTCGATCAGGGCGTGCTGCATCCGCAGACGATGGTGCGCGATCTGCCTTCGTCGTTCGGACCGTTCGCGCCAGAAAATTTCGACGGACGGTTCTTCGGTCCCATCAGCGCCGAAGCCGCGCTCGTTCGCAGCCGGAATATTCCCGCAGTGTGGGTGACCTCGCAGCTGAGACAGCCGAGCCTGTATCAATTTCTGCAGAGCGCCGGCATTCGCGCGCTGAAATCGGAATCGTTCTACGGGCTTGCGCTGTCGCTCGGCGGCGGCGAGGTGACCATGGAGGAGCTCGCCGGGCTGTACGCCATGCTCGCCAACGACGGCGTGCTGCGGCCGCTTCGCACCGAGCAGGCGAGCAAGCGCGATGAGGGCGTACGTCTGCTGAGCGCCGAAGCCAGCTTCATCACGCTCGAGATGCTGCGCCGCAATCAGCGACCAGATGAGGACGCCGGCACCGTTCCCGTTCGCACGCGGTGGCCCGTCGCGTGGAAGACCGGAACGTCGTGGGGCTTCCGCGATGCGTGGACCGCGGGTGTATTCGGACCGTATGTGCTCGTCGTGTGGATCGGCGATTTCGAGGGGCAGGGGAATCCGGCATTCATGGGCGTCGATGCCGCGGCGCCGTTGTTCTTCCGTATTGCCGACGCGCTGAACCTGGCGAAAGCGGACGAAGCCGTCGACGCCGTCAACGCCACCGCCAGGCGTCAGCAAAGTCGCCGTGTGCGTCGAGAGCGGCGATTTGCCGAATGCGCATTGCCCGCACACCGTCGACACCTGGTACATTCCCGGCAAGTCGCCGATCCGCGTCAGTCAGTTGCATCGAACGGTTGCGATCGATGGGTTGACCGGCCGTCCTGTGTGTCCGCCCTATCCAGCCGGCACGCGATTCGAGGTCTTCGAGTTCTGGTCGTCCGACATGCTGAAGCTGTTCCGGCAGGCGGGCATGCCGCGCCGCACGCCCCCGCCGCTGCCGAATTGCGCGACGGCAGATTCCGCAGAAGCGCCCCGTCTTGCGTCTCCGCTGCGCGGCGTGCGCTACGCGCTGCGCCGATCGGCGCCGCAGGAAGTCATCGCACTCGACGCGAGCACCGCTGCCGATGTTCGCAAAGTGTTCTGGTTCGACGGCAGCGCACTTATCGGCGCGCAGCCCGTGTCCGAGGGTGCGTTCGCATGGCGACCCACCTCCGGCGGCGTGCACTTGATTCGCGTCGTCGACGATCACGGCCGATCTGCCGAGCGAGAAGTGGACGTGCAGCTGAGCCAATGATCACGTGGAGCGCGTGTTAGGATTCCGTCGATGCCTGGTCGCGATGAATGGTCCGACATAGCCGCGGGCGATGCCGATGAGCTTCGCGAGCGCATTCTCACCGGCTACAAGGCCGGCAAACCGTTTACTCCGTATATTCCGACCATCACGCTCCCTGCCCCGATCGAGTCTGTGCTCGATTTCGGCTGCGGCCTCGGACGTAATTTTCCGTATCTGAAAACCATCGCTTCGCGAGTGGAGGGGTACGACCTGCCGCCGATGATCGAGCGGTGCCGCGCGCTCGCGACAGAGCAGGTGAGTGCCCTCACAAGCGATTGGGCGGATGCGCGCACGCGTCGGTACGCCCTCGTGTTCGCGTCGCTCGTGCTGCAGCACATCGACACCGGCGAGTGCCGCCGCTACCTGGCCGACTTCGCGCGAATGGCGCCGCACGTGTACCTGTTGACCCGCACTCAGACGGATTTCGCCGCCGTCATGCTCGATCTCGTTGCCGACTCCGGCCTGTACGTCCCAGGCACCTGCCGCATCGTCGATCACGACCCTGTCACGCATCAGCTTCGTGTCGTTGGAGAGCGATCCTTCGACGAGGCGCGCGCATCCACGGAGGATGTGCACTACGAGATGCTGCTACGGTCGCAGATTCCATTGGCGTGCGACTAAAGTCGCGCCGCACGCCCCGCCGCTAGGCCCAATTTTCGCCCCATGACAGTTCTCGCCCGCGCTTTCCGCCTCCAGATACGAGGAGGGAAGCGCGATGGCAAAGACGGGGCGAAAACTGACGGCGGCGCTGGTGGGGTTTATGGCGTTGGGGCTGGCGGGGCGGGCAAGCGGTAACGATACGATCGCGAAAACCGAACAGCCTAAACCGACAATCGTGCTGCACGTTACCAACTATGCGGAACTCTCACCCGAGGTCATCAACGAAGCCAAAGCGCGTGTCGCGGCGGTCTACGCCGTCATCGGGGTGCGCACGGTCTGGGACGATGGCGGAATGGCCGTCAGCCGGCTTCAGAACGGCGAGCTCCATGTCAACGTCCTGGTGCTGCCGCGGGATATGAAGCAGACGAAAAGCTCCGCGAAAGGCACAAAGGCCCGCTTGCTCGGCCAGGCGCACCTGCCCAGCGGACGCGCGTACATCTTCTGCGACAAGATTGCGGAGATGGCGGGCCTGCCGACGTCGTTTCCGAACGCGCTCGCCGACGTGATCGCCCACGAGGTGGGACATCTCGTACTGCAGGAGAACGGGCATTCTCCCAGCGGCATCATGCGCGCGAGCCTGCATGGGCGCTTTATGCACGTACAGAGCTTCAACAGGACCGAGGAACGCACTATCCGCGCGACATTGATGGGGACGAACTGACGGCGTAGAATGCACGCATTCCTACATCTGAACCCGGCGTCACTCAACTGCTGCTGGCGTGGAGAGACGGAGACGATGCCGCTCTCGCCCGGCTCACACCGCTAGTTCACGCGGAGCTGCAGCGCATTGCCCGGCGCTGCATGCGCGGTGAGCCTTCCGGCCATACCCTTCAGGCGACGGCACTCGTCAACGAGGTCTACATCCGACTCATTGATACCCAAAAAATGAGCTGGCAGAACCGCGCGCACTTTCTCGCGATGGCCGCGCGAGCGATGCGCCGCATTCTCGTCGATTCCGCGCGGGCCCGTGCGAGCCAGAAACGCGGCGGCGACGCGGTGAGAGTGACGTTCTCCGAGGAGCTCGAAGTCAGCGATGACAAAGGCCTCGACGTCATGGCGCTGGACGATGCACTCGAGGCTCTCGCTGACGAGGACCCGCGGAAAAGCCGCGTCGTCGAGCTCCGCTTTTTCGGCGGCCTCAGCGTGGAGGAGACCGCGGCCGTTCTCAACATTTCCGCCGAGACGGTGATGCGGGACTGGAAAGTGGCGCGCGCGTGGTTGATGCGCGAGATGAAAACACAACGGCCTTCAGCATCGTGAGCAACGGTCCGGCTTAAGCCGGACACTACCGCCATCCCGGCGCCGCACGGTTCGTCCCATCAACGAACACTTTCAGTTGATTACACGCCCAATTCGCGGCATATAAGCTGGAATGCCGTATGCTTCCCTAGACAATCTGGGGAAGCTACCAACCACCAACCACCAACCACCAACGGCATTTATGGGCATCAGACAAATCGACTTATTGCAGGGAACGCTCGACCTGCTGATTCTCAAAAGTCTCAGCACGGGGGCGAACCACGGCTATGGAATCGCGACGCGCATCCATCAGCTTTCAGACGATGTGCTGAAGGTCGAGGAGGGGTCGCTGTATCCGGCGCTCTATCGGATGGAAGAGCAGGGGCTCATCGATTCCGAATGGTCGGTGACCGAGAACAACCGCAAGGCGAAGTTCTACAAGCTGACCCGCAAAGGGCGCACTGCCGCGCAGGCCGAGGTCGATGGATGGTTGCGGTTGTCGAGCGCCGTCACGAAAGTCCTTCGCGCGATCGAGCAGGGAGCCTAAATGAAATTGAAATGGCCGTTCATCTCGCAGAAGCGCGACAAGGAAATGTCCGACGAGATGGCGTTTCACATCGAATCAAAAACGCGCGAGCTCGTGAGCGCCGGCATGAGCGAGGTCGACGCGCGCTTCGAGGCGCGGCGCCGTTTCGGCAGCGTGCTGAAGCAGAAAGAAGCCGGCCACGAGATTCGGGCCGGCCGGTTTTTTGAGGATGTGCTGCGCGACGCCCAGGTGATGGGACGCGGCCTTTGGCGCACGCCTGGTTTCACGCTGGCGGTCGTCCTCACGCTCGCGCTCGGCATCGGCGCCAACACCGCGATTTTTTCCATCGTCGATCAGGTGCTGCTGCGGCCGCTGCCGTACCCCGAAGGCGAGAACCTGGTCATGGTGTACGAGGCGAGGGACAGCAACAGTCACAACTCGGTCTCGCCGGCGACCTGGCTCGATTGGCAGCGTGACAGCCGAACGCTCGAACGCGTCGCGGCGTGGGCGGCCGGGCGTTCTGCGACCCTGACTGGCGCGGGTGAAGCGACGCGCTTGGGCGTCCAGGCGGTCTCCGCCGAATTCTTTCCACTGCTTCGTGTCCCACCGATGCTCGGACGAACCAGCAACGAAGACGACGACCGTCCGAATGCGCCCGATGTGGTCGTCATGAGCCATCGTTTGTGGCAGACGCGGTTCGGCGGTGATCGAAGTGTCGTCGGCCGTTTTATCCAGTTGAACGACACTCCGACACAGGTTATTGGCGTCATGCCGCCGGGATTTCGTTTTGTGTATCACGATATCGATGCATGGGTCCCGCTGCAGCTCGACCGGAACGCGCCGTGGCGCGAGGCTGGCGGACGATTCATTAACGTCGTCGCTCGAGTGAAGACGGGAACCGCGCTTGCGACGGCACGCGCCGATATGGAGCAGGTCGCAAGGCGTCTGGCCTCACTACACGAGTTCAACAAGAACAGCACCGCCAGGCTCGTACCGTTGCGCGAGGAGCTCACCGGTCAAGTGGAAGCGTCGCTCATCGTGCTCTACATCGCGGTTGGCGTGCTGCTCGCGATCGCGTGCTTCAACATTGCGAATTTATTGATTGCGAGAGCGGCCTCTCGCCGGCAGGAAATTGCGATTCGCACGTCGCTCGGCGCTGAGCGCGGTTCGATTGTCCGGCAGCTGCTGGTCGAAAGTATGTTGCTCGCGCTCGCTGGAGGCACACTCGGCATCGTGCTCGCGCGTTCGAGTCTCGATGCGCTCGTCGCCGTCGCGCCTCCCGGCCTCGCTGGGCGGGCAGGAACTGACAATCGACGCGCGTGTGTTGTTGTATGTGGCCGGATTGTCGGTGCTGACCGGGCTGGTTGCCGGGCTTGCGCCCTCGTGCGATTGTGGCCCGTCGTTCTATTGTCGAGTCGCTGCACGCGACGAGCTCGCGCGTGACGCATTCGCCACGCATCCGGCAATTGCTTGTCGTGGGGCAAGTGGCGATGACCGTCGTGCTCCTCTGCGGAGCGGCGCTACTCGTACGAACGGTGACCGCACTCACGAGCGTCAACCAGGGCTTTGAGCAGCGAGGGCTCCTGACAATGCAGGTCTCGCTGCCAGGCACGCGCTATCCCATCGAGCGCCAGGTCGCGTTTCAACACGAACTCCTGACGACGATTCGTGCGCTGCCCGGCGTGGATTCGGCTGGTGCCGCAAGCGGACTGCCGGTGATCGGCGCTCCGCGGGCTGGAACACGTTTTCATCGATACTCCACACCGGTCGTCCCGCCCACGCAGATGTCGAGCGCGACGATCCGAGTCGTCACGCCGGGATATTTCCGTACGCTGCGTATTCCAGTGCTGCGAGGACGCGAATTCACGCACGCCGACGATGCGAATCCGGCGCCAGGATTCATCGTCAACCAGGCGTTCGTCGATCGATATCTTCCGAACATGGACCCGCTTCGCGAGTCGCTGATGGTGCGCATGCGGGATGAGAACCCTTACGCGCCGATTATTGGCGTCGTCGGCAACGTTGGCGAAGGATCGATGCGCAGCGCTCCGCGTCCGACGATCTTCTACAGCCATAGTCAGCTTCCGCTCGGGCCGACGCTGTTCGTACGGACCGATCGGCCTGTGGCGACGGCCGAAGCCGTGACGAGCGTGATTCGTCGCATGGATCCCAACCTTGTCATCAGAAACGTCCGTATGTTCGAGGAAGCGGTTGCTGAGAGCCTGGCGCAGGAACGGTTGACAGCGCTCGTATCGGGTGCGTTTGCCGTGAGCGGGCTACTGCTCGCGTCGCTTGGTCTGTATGCGCTCCTCGCATTCATGGTGACGGAGCGCACGAGAGAAATCGGGCTTCGCATCGCCCTCGGTGCGCAGGGGACAGACCTCACATGGTCTGTTGTAAGAGATGGATTACGTCTCGTTGCGATTGGCGCCGCCGCCGGTGTGGCGATGTCACTGGCCGTACTGCCGTTATTCGGCACGCTGCTGTTCGGCGTGAAGCCAACGGACCTGACGACATATGGCGTTGTCCTTACGCTGCTTGCCGCCGTCGCAGGTCTGGCGTCGTATGTCCCGGCGCGCCGCGCCGCGCGAGTGGAGCCGTTGACCGCATTGCGTCAGGAGTAAAGCGATGATGAAGATTCGATGGCCGTTCGTGACGCAGAAACGCGATGACGACATGTCGCAGGAGATGGCGTTCCACATCGAGTCGACCACACGCGACCTCGTGCGCGGGGGCATGAGCGAACGGGATGCGCGGCTCGAAGCACGGCGCCGATTCGGCAGCGTGCTCAAACAGAAAGAAGCCGGCCACGAGATCAGGGTCGGACGGGTTCTCGAAGACATTCTGCGCGACGCGCGCTTCATGTCGCGAGGCTTGCGCCGCAGCCTCGGCTTCACTGCCGCCGTCGTCCTCACGCTCGCGCTGGGGATCGGCGCCAACACCGCTATCTTTTCCGTCGTCGATCAGCTGTTGCTTCGCCCGCTTCCATATCCGGAGGGCGAGAACCTGCTGATGGTGTACGAGGAATTTGTCGGTCCTCGTGCCGGTTTGGGCGATCGGCTTTTCGCCTCGCCCGCGAACTGGCTCGACTGGCAGCGCGAGAATCGTACGCTCGAAGGGTTGGCCGCCTGGCGGACGCTGCCTATCACCCTGACAGGCGCAGGCGAAGCCACACGATTGAACGGGCAGCAGGTCTCCCATGAGTTTTTCGCGCTGTTGCGAGTCAAGCCGCTGCTTGGCCGCACGATATCAGAAGACGACGACCGTCCCAATGCGCCGCGCGTCGTCGTGATGAGCCATCGTCTGTGGCAGACGCGGTTCGGCGGCGACTCGAATATTCTCGGTCGATTCATCCAGCTGAACGATCGGCCGTTTCAAGTCGTCGGCGTCATGCCTGCCGGCTTCCGCTTTGTCTATCAGGACAACGATCTGTGGGGCGCCTACCAGCTGAATCGTAATCAGACGTGGCGTCAGACCGACGGCCGGTTCATCAACGTGATGGGACGGACGAAAACCGGAACGACCATCGATGCGGCACGATCGGATATGCAACGGATCGCCCAGCGCCTCGCGTCGATCCATGAGTTCAACAAGAACACGACCGTTAACGTGATATCGATGCGCGAGCAACTCACCGGGCAGGTGTCAACCTCGCTCGTCGTGCTGTATATCGCGGTTGGCGTGCTGCTCTCGATCGCCTGCTTCAACATCGCGAACCTGCTGCTCGCCAGGGCCGCATCGCGGCGTCATGAAATCGCCGTGCGCACCTCACTCGGCGCCGGACGGCTGGCCATCATCAGACAACTGCTTGTCGAAAGCGTCCTGCTCGCGCTCGCCGGAGGAGCGCTGGGCATCGCGCTGGCGCGCTGGAGCCTCGATGCGCTGCTCGCGTTCGCGCCGCCCGATCTCCTCGGCGTGTCCGAGCTGACGATCGATGCGCGTGTGCTGCTCTACACGGTGGGGCTGTCTCTTGTGACCGGCGTCATTGCGGGACTCGCGCCGGCGGCCACGGTGGCCCGCCGATCGATTGTCGCATCGCTGCGGACCAGTAACTCACGCGTCACGCAGTCGCCCCGCATTCGCCAGGCGCTCGTGGTCGGCCAGGTTGCGATGACCGTCGTGCTGCTCTGCGGCGCCGGCCTGCTCGCGCGAACCGTGATGGCCTTGAACAGCGTCAACAACGGTTTCGACAAATACGGACTTGTGACGATGGAGGTGGGGCTGCCGGGGGCCCGGTATCCTGCTGAGCGGCGCGTTGCGTTCTATCGCGATGCGTTGGCGTCGATTGAAGCTCTTCCGGGCGTGGAATCGGCGGCGGCGTCCAACAGTCTCCCGGTACTTGGTTCGCCACGTGCGGGCAGCTGGTTTCATCGTCGCGGCACGCCGGAGTTGCAGACGGGCCAGCGGCCGATCACCTTGATTCGTGTTGTCACGCCGGGATACTTCCGCACGCTGCGCATTCCGCTCCTTCGTGGGCGCGACTTCACGCACGCCGACGAGGCGAATCCCGCGCCCGGGTTCATCGTGAACGAGGCGTTCGTCAAGGAACATCTCTCTGGAGTGGATCCGCTTGCCGAGTCGATTACGGTGTGGATGCAGAACGAAAACCCTTACGCGCCGATTATCGGCGTGGTCGGCGATGTCAGTGAGGGATCGGCGCGAGACAACCCGAAGCCTACTGTCTTTTACAGCCACGGTCAGATGCGGGAAATGAGCATGACGCTGTTCGTGCGATCGAGCCGCCCGGCGTCGACAGGGGATGCGGCTATCGCGGCGATACGCCGCATCGATTCGAATCTGCCCGTCACGAAGGTTCGCACCTTCGAGGGGGCGCTGGCGGAGAGCATTGCGCAAGAGCGGCTCAGCGCACTTGTGGTCGGCGCCTTCGCCATCACCGGTCTGCTGCTCGCGGCGCTGGGGTTGTACGCGCTGCTCGCATTCCTCGTCGCCGAGCGCACGAGAGAGATCGGTCTTCGCATCGCGCTTGGCGCGCACGGCGCGGAGCTGACATGGTCGGTCGTACGAGATGGGTTGTGGCTCGTGGCGATCGGCGCGGCAGCAGGCGTTGCGCTTTCGCTCGTCATGCTGCCGTCGTTCGGGACGCTGCTGTTCGGCGTGAAGCCCCACGACATCACAACGTATGCAGTCGTCCTGACACTGCTCGCGGCTGTTGCCGGACTCGCGTCGTACGTGCCCGCCCGCCGTGCGGCCCACGTGCAGCCGCTGACGGCGCTTCGGCAGGAGTAGGGCCAGGGCATTGCCATATTCTCGATTGACGATTGCCACATTGATTGCCGTTGCATTGAGGTGATTCAGGCACAATAGCGGCGGTGCCACACAAAGCGCGCCCCGCCAGAATTCGTGTGCGTCTGTGGGATACGAGCGCGCCTGGCGCCGTCACGCTCGCGCTGCCCGGCCGCAATATGTGGCCCGCCGCAATCGCGTTCGGGAGTTTTTTCGTGATCTTTGCCGCCATCGAGTGGAGTGCCGTTGCGGGCTTGTTCAGGCACTCGGTCGACGACGTGTTCGACCTCTCATTCCTGCTGTTCCAGGCGTTCTGGGCGCTCGGCTGGATGGTCGGTGTGCTGATACTCGGGGCGCTGACGGCCCTGTTGGCGTTCTACTCGGAATCGGCGCGCATCGAAGACGGCAGGCTCATTCACATACCGCAGTTCGGACCGCTGAAGGTTCTCGTCGACTACGACCTCGCGAAGGTGCGCAGCGCGCGGCTCGATCCGGTGGGCGGTGCCGATTCAGATACCGTGCAGGTTCGTTTCGACTACGACGGCGGCGTGAATGCGCTGGGCAATGCGATGGGGCGCGCGGAAGGGCAGCGCGTCGTCGATGCCATTGCGGCAGCCTCGCGTTTCGTTCCTCGCGCGGTGGATGCCGGTCAACCGGAATTGCGCACGCTCGAATCGCCGGCAGCGCACAAATCCGCCGGTGCGCACGAAGCCGCCCGCCGTGCCGCTGCCGCTCTCGTCAGAGTCGGCGATTGCGCTGGTCGTCGCGAATCTCGTTCCGCTCGCCGGCGTGCTGTTTTTCGGATGGGATCTGGGGAGCATCATGGTGCTCTACTGGGTCGAAAGCGGCGTCATCGCGTTCTACACGGTGCTGAAGATCGCGATCGTCGGGAAGCTCGCGGCCATCGTCGCGGTGCCGTTCTTCGTCGGCCACTTCGGCGGCTTCATGATCGCGCACTTTCTATTGATCTACTCCCTGTTCCTGCGAGAAAGCATTGGTGGGTGGGCGCCGGGTGCCGGCGCGGAACTCTACGCCATCTTCATTCCCATCTGGATATCGATTGCCGCGCTCTTCATCAGCCACGGCGTCTCGTTCTTCACGAACTTCATCGGGGAGCGCGAGTATGAGGCCGCCACCGTGAGCGGCCTCATGCACGCGCCCTATTACCGCGTCATCGTGATGCACATGACTTTAATTCTCGGCGGCTGGATCGTCATGTTGATCGGCATGCCAGCCGGTGCCCTCGTCGTGCTGCTGCTGTTGAAAACCGCGGTCGACCTGCATGCGCATCGCCGCGAGCACGCCGTTATCGGTCGTCGTTCCGGATGACGCCCATCCCCTGGCCGTCGGCAAGATGCGCGCCTCCAGCGCCCGACAGAGTGACGTAGAACGTTTCGTCCGATTCGCGTTTCTTGTCGCCCTTCACCGTGACGGTCACCGTCTTCGCGGTCTCTCCTGCGCTGAACGCAAGCGCTCCCGACGCGGCGTTGTAGTCTTCAACAGACTTCCCGGAGCCGTCCATCGTGGCGAAGTTCACCGTGATGGCGCTATCGGAAGCCGGCGACATGCTGATCGTGAACGCGAACGCCGTCGAGCCGCCGTTGCCTTCGTTCCTCGAGACATCGCTAATGGTGACGCGCGGCTCGTCGTCCGCGATGGTGAGCAAACCCTGTCCGTCGGCAATCACACCACCCTGTACCTGACTCAGATTGATGAGAACCGTCTCGTTCGCCTCGCCGATGCGGTCACCGTTTACCGCCACGGAAATCGTTTCGCTGGTTTCACCGGCGTCGAAGGTGACCGTGCCCGATGCGGACGCGTAATCGCTACCGGCCGTGGCGCTGCCATTGGCCGTGCTATAGGACACGGTCACCGGCTCGCCGGCTGCCCTCGACAGCGACAGCGTCACGTTCACCGTGCGTCGTTCCTGCATGCCCCTCGGTGACCATCGCGTCGCCGATGCTGACGACGGGCGTGTGGGAGGCGACGGGCGTCAGAAGGTACGCGTGATGGCGGCCTTGGGCATCGACGCGGTGCCGACGATCTGGCCGGCGTTGTTGATGCCCGACGCGTACTTGAGGTGCAGACCCGAGCCCGATGGAATGAGGCTGTTCAGGTTGGTCGCCACGCCGTCGGCGAAGACGTACGCGTGCCAGTTCGAAGGACCGCCCCACGCGCGCATCGTCCCGACGACGACGCCGGAATCGTTGATGTCGCCGCCGTAGGCTTCCTTGCTCGGCACCGGCAGCACGTTCATCACGCCGTTCTCATACAGGAAGGCTCTCGAGGTGATCTCGTACGTCTCTTTATCCATAAAGCCGGATGTGCCGACGATCTGCCCAACGCTGTTGATCGCAGTCGCGCCGCTGTCTTCCATACCGGGCGCCACGCCCAGATCGATGATGGCGCCGTCCTGCCAGAGAGTGGCATGCGGCATGTTGACCTGCGGCGTGCACGACGCCCCGACGATGCGGCCCGAGTCGTCGATATCCTGCGCGTGCGAGCATCCGCCGCCAAGGTCTCCCAGCAGGGTCAGCACGCCGTTCTGCCAGTGAAAGCCCTTCCAGTTGTCGATACTGCCGACGACCTGGCCGATATCGTTGACGCCGTAAGCGACGGCATAATCGCTCGAGGGTGTCAGGTCCGTCGTCGTGCCGCCCGACCACAGGACCGCGTGGTACTTCAAGGCCGACGTTTGGGCCCGCCCGACGACATGTCCTGTGTCGCTGATCGCGACGGCTTCGCTGTGATTCCCGCCGATCGTTCCGAGGTCCGTCATCGAGCCGCTACGCCACAGAAACGCGCGCAGCCTGGAGGCCGCATTGGTGGCGGAACCGACGATGTCGCCCGCCTCATTGATGTCGAGGGCCTGAGCGCTGGGCCCGCCAAGCGTTCCCAGATCCGTGAGCACATAGGGCCCGGGCGCATCGGCGGCCTGTGGTGCGTGATGGGTGACGATGTCAGGAATGGCGACAAGCAGGAGCGTTGCGATGACAAGCGATAAGCGCAGGTGGAGTTTGTGCATTCCGCATGCGGAGGCAATGTTCGTGCCTCTGTATTTGCAGGATTCGGCGCGAATTGTCGGCGACCCGCGACGTGTCGGGAAAGAAATGATTACGGATTGTGAACGAGCTTACGCGCGGTGTAAGTAAGAGGGGCCGGCGAGAAGCCGGCCCCTGGAGTCGCTAGGGTTTACCGTCAGCTGTTACCACCGCCGTTGCCGCGTCCATTTCCGCCGTTTCCATCGCCCGATTTCCCATTGTCGTCGGCGTCGCGCTGAATGTTGACGAGCGTGGCAAGCGCCGTCCCTACGCCGGTCGGCGTCGCCCGGACGTGAACTCTCACGCCCATGGCGATCTCTTCGCAACGGCCGTTTTTGAAAACCGTCAACGCGTTCGTCGTCACGGCGACGTTCTTCACCGTGAACAAGCCGCACACGCCGGCGGTGACGAGACCTTCGAGCTCGAGCTTCATCTGTGCGGCGCCATCATCGTCATCGTCGCCGTCATCGGCGGTCTTGAACTTCACGTCGGTCGCGCGCACGGTGCTGTCCGCCAGGGTCGAGCCCTTCACCTGGACGAGCGCGCCTGGGATGACGTTCGCGCACGTGCCTTTCGAGAACTGCGTCGCCGCATCGGTCGTAATCGTCGTGCCGTTGACGACGAACGACGCGCACGTGCCGCTGACGATGGCCCCTTCGATCTCCACTTTGTTGAGCTTGTCCTTGCGAGACACGCTCTGAAGCGTTGCGGTGCTGCCGCTCACTTCAACGCCAATGCGGAGCTCGTCGCCGCCGTTTACGCCGGTCACCGTGAGCAGTGCATCTGTGCCTGGACCTGTGAAGCGGAGCTGGATATCGCCGGGAGGAACATTCGTCAGCACGAACGTTCCGTTCGGCTTGACCGGAGCGGTAATGTCGGTGCCGACAACCGTTACCATGATTCCAGGGCCGACGAGCGAGGCGAAACTGCCGTCGCTCAGGCTGAGCGCTGAGAGAGCGGCTCCCGTAATCGCTCCGTTAATCGTCGCGCGATTTCCGGTCGTTGGGATTGGCGATTCATTGCTTGACAGTTGGCTCGGCGGGCTCGGCGCCGAGGGCGACGATGACCCGCATGCGCCTGTGCCGAGTGCAACGGCGACAAGCGACCCAACAATAACAATCGCATTCTTGAAATTCACGCGTGACCTCCGAGTTGAGCGCACAACGGGCGCGTGGATCTAGCAACTGGAGTGCCACGGCGAGTCGGAGAGAGTGGAACGCGTATGATGTTGAAACAAGAAGGTTTAAATGCAGCCGCTCCGGGGCGGCGCTCGGCCGATCATGGGGTCGAGGCGCGAAATTTTTACCCGGCAGGGTATCTTTGAAACCACGATATACTCCGCCGCCATATGAAACGAAGCGCTGTTCTGCTTGCCCTGATCGCCGCGATTGTGGCAGCCGCATATCTTGAGTCGCGCGCGCAGGCGCCGGCACCGGCGCCCGATCCCGCGGATCTTGCTGCGGGCATGCGGCTGTATCAGCAGAAGGGCGACTGCAAGGCGTGTCATGGATGGGCGGCGGACGGGGTGAAGAGCGACAGCCAGATGCCCGACGGCCCGAGCCTGCGCGACAAGAAGTACACGCGCCAACTGCTGATTCTGACGATCAAATGCGGCCGGCCCAACACGCAGATGCCGGCGTTCGACAAGTTCGCCTACACCGACGGCCGTTGCTTCATGATGACGGCCGCGGATCTCGAAGAAATATCCCACGCGCATGCCCGATCCGCCGGCCACGCTGCAGCCGCGCGAGATCGAGCTGATCGCCGATTTCCTGTTGGCAAAGGTCGTCGGCCAGGGGCCGATGGACCAGGCCAAGTGCGTCGATTCTGGGGCAGCGACGTTGCGGTGTGTAAAGAACTGAAGAAGTAACTACTGAAAGAAATTCTTTGCGTCTTTGCGCCTCTGCGTCGAAGACAGCTAGTTCAGCGCGAACACGAACAGGTAGCTGGAATTTTCCAGCTTGTCGAATTTCACCGGGTGCAGGTGCCGGCCGCCGGATCTGCACCGCGAGATACTGCTTCGGCCCGACTGAATACGTCACCGGCGCGCCCTTCAGCGGCGTGCCGACGTTGAACCGCCACAGCTCTTCGAGCGTTTCGTCGTTGTAGGCGACAATCCAGCCGTCCTGCAGCGCGGTAAACACCACGCCGCCCGCCGTCGACAGCGTCCCCGAGCGTATCTCGATGTCGGTTACCGCCTTCGCGATCACCTTGTGATTCATGGCGTCGTACGCGGTGATCGATCCGTAGTAGAGATCGCTCGAATACGTGCGCTTGGTCGTGTTCTTGTCGTCGATGCCGCCGTCGGGCGAGAGAAACGCGACGGTGTGGCCGTTCTGGGAGTAGCAGCCTTCGGTGCCCACGCCATACGCAATCTTCTTGACCGGGTTATACGATGTCGGCTGATGCGCGATGCCGCCGTGCCAGGTCGGGCAGGTGCGCTTCATCGGATCGCCGCGAAGCGCGCGCGCAGCCGGATTGTAGATCTGCACATCGAGCTTCGGATTGTATTCAACGGGCTTGCCGGTCTCGGGATCGAGCCCTTTGGTCCAGTTCACGTCGTTCACGTACTGGCTGCCCTTGATGAAGCGGCCATTGGTGCGATCGAGGGAATAGTAAAAGCCGTTCCGGCCGAAGTGGCCGACGACCTTGCGATTCACCTTGTCGATCATCGTGTCGTACAGCATATGCACGCCCACCTCGTCGTAGTCCCACGAGTCGTTCGGCGTGTACTGGAAGTACCACGCGAGCTTGCCGGTATCGATGTTCAGCGCGACGACGGCGTTGGTGTAGAGGTTGTCGCCGGGGCGCGCCTGCGGATCGTAGGTCGGCACGGGGTTGCCGGTGCCCCAGATGGTGAGCCGAGTCGCCGGATCGTACGAGCCGGTCTGCCAGATGCCGCCGCCGCCGGTTTTCCAGGCGTTGTTCTTGTCCTTCCAGGTCTCGCTGCCCGGATCGCCCGGCTTCGGCACGACATACCAGCGCCACAATTCGTCGCCCGTGCGCGCATCGAGCGCCGCAATCCAGCCGCGAGTTCTTCCGTCGCCCGCGCCGTTCACGACGATGACCTTGCCTTCGGCGGTGATGGGCGCGGTGAAGAATTTTTCGCGGCTGCCGAACTCGTTGGTGACCGCCACCTTCTTGTCCCACACGATTTCGCCGTTCGCGCGGTTCACCCCTATGACGCGTCCGTCGGGCAGGTTGGCGATGACGAGGTCTTCCCACAGCGCGATACCGCGCGACCGCGACACGTTGCCTTCGTGTCCCACGCCGGGGTCGGTCACCCAGACGAGCTCGCCTTTGTTCGGCGCGCGCGCGTCGATTTTGTAGAGGGTGCCCCAACCGTCGGTCGTGTACATGAACCCGTTGTCGATGAGCGGATTCACTTCGCTCTCCGGGCCGTTCTGACCGACGTCCTGCATGCCGCCGAGCGCCAGCGCCCAGACCATGCGCAGGTCCTTCACGTTGTCGCGATTGATTTGTGACAGCTTCGAATATCTCGTGGAGGCGTAGTCGCCGTTCATCATGAGCCAGTTCTGCGGCTCATTCTGCGCGTTGACCAGCCGGTCGCGGTTGACCGTCATCGAGTACTGCCCAACGAGAGTAGCGGCCGTTACAGCCACGACCGACACGCCGCCGATCACGGCGGCACCGAACCTCGAGCTCTTCCGCGCGCCTGGTTGCATTCGCGTCTCCTTGGAGTGATGTGGGATCGTCGCGATACTAAGCCCGCGGCACATCTGGCGCAACCACGAATGATGGCCGCTAGGCCGATTTGATAGCCAGCGTTTCGGCAGGCAGGTATCGTGAGACGAGGGTCGTGATGGCCCCCGGATTGACGTCCACGAAGCGGACCCCCGCCCGGTACATGGCAGACGTCTGTGCGCGTGTCGATTCCAGTTGGGCCCACACGACTCGCCCCTCACAGGTAAGGCGGCCGCTCTCGCCTGCAAGCGCGACGCGCACGCAGCGATTCGGCCGTAGGGCGGTCGGCGACATGATTTGTACGCCCAGCGCGGAGAGATCGACGAGCGTGCTCGTGACCCCGTCGATCAACACTTCGACCGCGTCGGTCACCTTCACGCGGCGAGCCTGGCGGCTGACTGCGTATTGATCGGCGTCGTTCCTCTCAGAAGGGGAGCTTGCCGCCTGTGCCGATCGCTTTGTCTCAACCGGCGACTCGAGATCAATGGAGGATTCAGTGCGGCTCAGGCGCTGGTTCACGCATCCGACCAGAACCTCTGCGATCGTCTCTGCGATGCGTAAACGATCCACCGGGTGGTCTGACCGGGTTCTGCGCGTACGCCACAGCCATGACGCGCCCGTGCGCCAGCAAGGGCAGCGCTATCGCATTCACACGCGGCATCTCCCCTTGCTCTGCCGTGCCGGCGCCAGGCGCCGCTTCCTCTGTCACCGTCGTACGGTACTTGGCGGCCCGTGCTAACGGCGACTCGCTCTCAAACGAGACGTGCGGCGGGACAGACGCTGAATCGCCACCGCGGCGTCTCCACAGCTTCAAGCCCTTGCCCCTCACGGCAAACACCGCAACCGTCGCAAAGCTGTCGCTGAGATGCTCGATCAGCGTTGAGAGGAGCTCATCAGTCCTCACACTGCGGAGTTCGTCGAGGCTGTTCTTGAGACTCTCGAACACAGGATCGCTGCTGCCTTTGGCAGGGGAGGGTTGCGACTGTGCCTGTGCCTCCAGATGGAGCAGCCGTTTTTCCAGCGCACTCACGCGCTCTCCTGACAGGTGCGCTTCGAGTCTGCACGACTCGGCTTCTGCTTTGGCCAGCACAATCTCCTGGCGGGCAGCGTCCAACTGCATCGTCAGCATGGTCCGCCGCTGAACTTCTTCTTCAAGGCGCGCGTCGGCGACTTGTCGCATGCGTCCGGTCTGCGCATGTGCCTCTTCGACGGCCGCAATTCGCTTCGCAGCTTCGTCCAGGCTGGCGGCGAGCTCATCCCGCTTGCCGCGTATCGCGATGATGTCGCGCTCGGTTTCCGCCAGATGTGCCTCGAGCGCCGTGCGCGCGGCGTCAAATTCCGCGCGTGCGGTTTCAAAATCGGCCTGGAGGCGAGCGCGAACACTGCTCAATTCGGACTGTGCCGCCGCCTCTGCCTGGCCGCGCGCATGCGTGACGGCCGCCTTGAGCTCTTCAGCCGCCACGGCGTGAATGTCGGCAGTGAGTTGCTCGAGGACCTCGTCGTTACGGGAAACGATATTGCCGAGGGCCGTGCGAAGGTCGGTTGAGATTGCAGTACGCCACAGTTCAGTCTGCTGGCGTAGTCGTGATTCAGTCATGGGGCGCTCAGAGGCGGAAGGCAATCACGATTGCCTGCTTGGCAATCCGCATGCCGTTTGCGATCGGCTGCAACTGCTTGATTGTGCAGCAGTGGCCTTGCCGATTCGTGCGGAGGATGATCGAAAAGTGGAATTTGTGCTTGCAGAATTGTCAGGCCAATCAGAACGCCAGGCGCCGATGAAACTCCCGTCTGAGCAGCAAAAGGTTCATGCCGAGCTGCAGAATCGTCGCGCCGACCGACAAATACCACACCCAGCGGAGCTCGAAGCCCGGCATGCGCGACAGCAGGATCGCCGGAATCGCGACGATCAGGATGCGGGTGAACGACGCGATGACCGGAGGAATCGTGTTGCCCATCGCCTGGAACATGCTGCCGTTCACGTAGATGATCCCCGATGCCACCGTGCCCCAGGCGATGATGCGCAGGTATTCGGCGCCGACCGCAATGACGGCGGCGTCTGAAGAGAAGAACCGGATCATCGGCTCGTCGGCGAACAGGCAGGCGGCCGTGACGAGCCCCGTCACGCCGGTCACCATCAGTACCGCTTGCTTGAATGTTTCCCTCACCCGGTCGCCTTTGCGCGCGCCGAAATTCTGTCCCGCAACCGGTGCCGCGGCGAAGCCAAGCGCGACGATCGGCATGAATCCAGCCTGGATGATGCGCTGCCCGATGCCAAACCCCGCCTGCCCGGCCGCACCAAACGGCCGGCTCACCGTGTAGACGACGAACAGATACACCGCGATGAAGGCGAACTCAACGCCCGCCGGCAATCCGATCTTCAGGACCTGCCACCACATGCCGGCGTGCGGCCGGAAGTGCGGATGCAACTTCAGGTACGACGCGGATTCGAAGAAATAAAACGCCAGCCAGAACGTGCCGATGATAATCGCGATGAATGACGCCAGGCCGGCCCCCGCAACGCCCATTGGCGCCGTGCCGAGCCAGCCGAACATGAGCGCCGGCGCGAGCACGATGTTGATGATCACCGTCGCCGTCTGCACCACCATGCCCGGTTTGAAGTTGCCGGTGCCGCGCAGCGCCGCGCCCATCACCACCATCGGAAACTGAAGCGCCATCGCGGGAATGAACCAGGAGAGATAGGCCGTCGCGGCCGCTGCGCTCACGACGTCAGGGCTCAGCGATCCCACGTACCACTCGCGCAGCGCCGTCACGATAATCAGGAACAGGGCGCCGATGAAGGCCGCCAGCAGCAGCGACTGCGTCAGCACCTGCTGCGCCTGCTCGCGCTCTTTGCGCCCCGCCGCATGCGAGATGAGCGTCGTCGTGCCCACCGCAAGCATCTGCGTGATGGCGAGGACGATGAATGTGAGATTGCCCGCGATGCCGACGCCGGCAATGGCTTCTTTCCCGAGGCGGCCGACCCAGTAGAGGTCGACGAGGAAGTACAGCGTCTGAAAGACCATCGTCACCAGCATGAAGCCGGTGGTTTTCAGAAGATGGCGTGAAATGCTGCCGGTAGTGAGATCCTCCACGTGCACATAGTGTATAACCCTTGCGGTTTCTGGTTTTTGGTTTCTGCGGTCGGCACGTATTCAGTTCAGGTTTGTCACGGGCAGTAACGGTCGATTGGAGTAGTTGGAGCTACGCCATGCCGGGGTAGTGCTTTTCGCTGCACGACGGGCAGATGCCGTGGGAGAACTCTGCCTCCGATCGCCGCGAGATGTAGGCTTCCATCCGTTCCCAGTCGCCCTTGTCGTTGCGGATGTTCTTGCAGAACGCGCAGATCGGGAGCAGCCCTTCGAGCACTTTCAGCCGGCGCTGCAGTGCGCGCTCGAACTCGGCGAGGCGCGCGAACCAGAGCGCCAGAAAGATAATCACCACACCGCGAAACGCGGTCGCCAGCGCGAGTCCCGCCACGTTCTCCGATGCAATATTCGGCATGACGAGGAACAACAGGCGAAACACCGGCACCGCGATCGCTAAGCCCACTGCGGACCACATGCCCGAGTACCACGCGGCCAGAATGACGGGCAATACGTACACGACTGGAAAATTCACCGCCTCGGAGGTGAGGTAATCGATCCAGAGCATCGCCGCGCCGAGCGCCACCCACCACAGCGGTTGAATGCGGCCCGACGGAAGCAGCCACCACGGACGCGTCGTCGTCATTACTGCGTCAGTATCTCATGCGCGACGGGCGTAGAATGCGCCGATGCTCCGCACATCGCGGCAGGTTGTGATCGTCGGAGTCAGCTTGCTGCTTGCGGCGGCGATGGGTCTCTTCGTCGTCCGTTCCAAATCTGATACCGCTACGCTCGCTTTCTGGTTCGAAAGCATTAGTGAAGATGCGATGAAGACGCTGCCCGACAGATTGGCTGGTGGTATTTCGCCAGACGACATGAAGACGATTGAGAAAATCTCGCGTGATGAGATTGTTCGTGCGTTTCGTCAGTATCCCATTTCGATCGTTGGCCGCACCGCCGGGCTGTATCACGTGCGCGTCGTTGACAGTCTCAACAGCGCGGGAGGTGGTTCCGCGGAATCCCACGTGTTTCCAGGACTCGGGGGCCAGGGGTTTATCAACTTCCGAAATCTCGCGCACGGCGCAATTGCGTATGCGCCGGCAGACGCCGATCGGCAGGAGATCGTCGCTGCGATCGGTCGCGGAATCGGCCGCACCGCCGTTCATGAATTTACGCATCAGCTCCTCGGCAGGCATGCCCGCATAGACGACTCAAAGGACATGCAGAGCTACGAACACGGCTCCGCGAATCGGCGCGAACAGTACTACGGCGAGATGCGCTGGGATATCGCAGCGCCGATGCTGAAGCAGAAATTCGGATTGAAGTAGCGGCAGGTCCGCCTAAAGGCAGACACTACCGATGTGCACCGTCGGCCGACCTGAAGGTCGGCACTACGTACTGCTGTCAGCGGCCGGGAGCGCCGGTGAAACAAACTATTTCGGCTGTCCGTATGCTTCCGACGTACCGACCGTAAACTTTTTGTAATTCGAGAATTCTGAAATGCCGCGGAGCCGCAGCCGCCGGACGAGCAGCAGCCGGCCGCTCGCGATCCAGGTCACCTTCGCGGGCAGCCACACCTCGTTGTTCACCTTGCGCCGCTCGAACGTGGCAATCGTGCCCTTGTGCACGCGGGCGAGCAGGCCCATGCCGAACGACAAATCGCGAATCGCCTCGATCTCGATGCGCACCAGCTCGTAATCCGTTTCACTGATCCACGCCCGCGCCTTGAAGTTGCGCATGATCTTTCCGTCGTCGGTCTGCGGCTTCACACTGTCTTTCGGATCCAGCGTGGCGAGGATCGTGACGTGTCCGTCGATCGGCTCGCGGCGAATCATGCGGATGTCGTAAATGCGAAACAGGTCGTCGATGGCCGCGTTGGTTCGGCGGCGGGCCTGTTCGCGTTCGCGCGCCGCTTTCTGCCGCTGCGGCTCCGAGGCCTGCGACTTTACGTATGCGTCGACATCTTCCTTCCGCTCGCGATCCTGCCGTGCGAGCTGGTCGGCCGCCACCCGCTGGCCGTTCTCTTCGATGAGCCGCCGGTATCGCTCCTGGCCGGGCAGCCCGGGATAGATCTCGTATGTCTTCACGGTCTCGCTCGTTTGGACGGCCGGAGCTGTCGACCTTCTGCTCGGTGCGGCGCTCGACGTAGACGTAGCCGCTCTGGCGCTCCTCGTCGGTCGCCAGGTGTTTTCGCACCTGCGGCAGAGAAGGTGTTGAAGTCGGGGAGGGGCTTGCCCTGAGCCGCGTCGAAGGGGCGCTCCTGCGCCAGAGGGGCAGCGACCAGCACCAGGGCGATCACCAAAGGGCGCATAGTTGATTATCGCGCACGATGTTAGGATCGGCACATCATGCGCAGATATCTCCTCGTCCTGCTTGCGGTGTGCTGCGTGTCGACGGTCGGGGCCAGCCAGGCGCCGCCTGCGACAACGCCCCCGAAGCTGATCCTGGTGATTTCGATCGATCAGATGCGCTCCGATTTCGTGGATCGCTTCGCGCCGCTGTACCGCTCGGGTCTCAAGACGCTCATCGATCGGGGCGCGGTGTTTTCGAACGCCAAGTATCGCCACGCCGCCAACGAGACGGGGCCGGGGCATTCGGTTCTGCTGACCGGCTCCGATCCGCTGCACTCAGGAATCGTCGCCAATGACTGGTGGGATCCGTATCTGGCCCGCATCGTCAACGTCATCGACGATCCGGTCCAGACGCCGCTCGGCGGATCCGGACGTGCGTCGTCGCCGGCGAATCTGCTGACGTTCACCGTCGGCGACGTGATGAAGAGCAGGAATCCGCGCTCGCGCGTCGTCGGCGTGGGCATGAAGGATCGCTCGGCCATCCTCATGGCAGGCCGTCGCGCCGACGCGGCGTACTGGTTCGAGAACGCCGGCGGTAATTTCATCACCAGCACCTACTACATGGATGCGGCGCCCGCGTGGCTCAACGACTGGAACCGCCAGCGCCATGCCGATAAATTTGCGGGGCAGACCTGGAACCGCCTCATCGACGATGCGGCGCTGTATGAGAAGTACGCCGGCAAGGATGCCATCGAAGGGGAGCGCGATCGGATAGACATCACGTTCCCGCATCCGATCGTCGCGAAGCCGCCGCAGACGCAGTATTACGTCGAGCTGCGGCGGTCTCCGTTCGCCGAAGAGGTGCTCCTGGATTTCGCGCTCGAAGCGATGAAGCAGCACGATCTCGGCCGCGACGCCGACACCGACATTCTCGCTATCGGATTCGCCGCGACCGATGCCATCGGCCATCAATGGGGACCGGACAGCCACGAACAGATGGATCAGATGCTGCGCCTCGATCGTGTCCTGGGACGCCTGTTCGAGCAGATCGAGTCGTCTGTTGGTCTCGATAACACCGTCGTGGTGCTGTCGGCCGACCACGGCTCGCGCCCGCTCGTGGAGATCCTGCAGATGCGCGGCTTGCCCGGGCGCCGCGTGACGCCGAAGGAAATGGAGAACGTGCTCGTCGGCGCGCTGGCGAAGAAATATCCGGGCGTCACCGATCTCGTCAGCTACTTCGCGACCGACGTGTATCTCAACGAAGATGCGGTGCGCCGTCACAACCTCAGCTGGAAAGAGGTGGAAGCGACGGCCATCGCGGCGCTGCTTTCAACGGGCGTCGTCGAAAAGGTGTACACGCACGACGATCTGCGAAGCACCGCGCGCAGTTCCGATCCGTATCTCGAATTGTTCAAAAAAGCGTTCTACGCGCCGCGCGCCCCTCATTTGAATGTGCTGCTCAAGCCGGGAGTCTACGTGAACTCGGCGGTCGGCGGCACCGGGCACGGCACGGCCTACGACATCGATCGCCACGTGCCGGTTATCTTCATGGGGCGCGATATCAAGCCGGGACGATATACGCAGGAGAGCGGGCCCGAGGACATCGCGCCCACGCTCGCGCACCTGCTGCGGCTCGAGTTTCCGCGCGAACAGGACTCGCGCGTGCTCCTCGAGATGCTCCCTCGGGCAGGCGAGAGTCGTTGAACATTCGTTATAGACCCATCAGCGTGATGTACTCGGCCGTGACGAGTACCCAGAAGTCGTCCGCAATCCCCTGACGCACGTACTCGTAGGGGAGCGTGCCGTATCCCTGCTGGCCCCACCCGGTGCCCCAGCTGTTGCGAATGAGGAACCGCTCGTTCGCATCGTCGTAGCCGACCGCCATCACGGCGTGCCCGCCTTCGAGACGATCCTGCACGCCCGGGAACGGGATGTTGCCCGAGTCCTGGACGGCGGCGTCCCAGATTGAGCTGTAAACCGAGAACCCGAACGCGAACGGCAGGCCGTTCGCGAGGCTCGACTTGAGCTCCGTCACCAGCGCGTCGCCGTTGTCGTGCCAGATGCGGTAGTACTTGAGAGCCTGATACTGCTGCGCGAAGGCGTAGCAGAACGCCGACGGCTCTTCTTCGAACTTGTTGATGAGATACGGCCAGAATTCTTCGGGGCATGCGCCGAACAGCTTGAGGGCCTTCATCGCGCCGCGCACGTACGCGCCCGTGTCGCCCTCGAATCCGTACAGTTTGCGTGTCACTTTGTAAAGAAAGCGCGCAGACGCGTCGAGATGCTCCTGATGAGTGCGGCGCTCGAAATATTCGAGAAGCCCAATCACCGCCTGGGCCGTGCACGATCCCAGGTTTCCCTGATCTTCCACGGCCGAGCGGTACCTGGCGCAGGTCTCTGTCCGGGGGAAGCGCCGGGGCCGCGGTCTGTGGCGCGCCCTCCCGGAACAGGGCGCGAATGGGCTCTGACTTGATCGTGTAGTCGCGAAAATCGGGCAGGTCGGGAAGCCATCCGGTTCCGAGCTCGGTCTTGGTGCGATAACGATGCGTGTCGATCCTGACGGCGGGGCGTTGAACTTCGAGCGGTGCGTTCTGCATGAGCCCTCCTCTCAAAGGCGAAATGTTGATACGGCTATCAACGCTCGAGAGAGAAAGACCGAACGGCTGGAGTAAGATTTGTTAATGCGGCGTGAAGCGGTCACCGTGGGTCACAAATCCATCAGCTATCTGATTGCGGAGCCTTCCGAGCCCGCGGTTCGTCAGCGCCCGCTCAGCACTGTCGTATTTCTTCACGCCTTTCCCTTGCAGAGCGCGATGTGGGAATCGAACCTCGGCGCGATGCCAGAGGGATGGCGCGCGGTCGCGCCCGACTTCCGCTGGCAGGCAGGCGTTGGCATGAGCGATCTCGCCGGCGACGTCATCGATCTGCTCGACCATCTCGACGTCACGAAAGCGGCCGTCGTCGGCTGCTCGATGGGCGGATACGTGCTGTTCGAGATGCTGAAGAGTGCGCCCCGTTACATCAGCGCGGTCGGGCTTGTGTCGACGCGCCCTGGCGCGGACAACGAAGAAGGGCGCAAGAACCGTCAGAAGATGATCGATCAGGTCGACAGCGAAGGGGTCGAGGCGATCGCCGCGCAGATGGTCACGAAGCTCCTCGGCGCGACGACGCAGCGCGATCGGCCCGAGCTGGTGAAGCAGGTCCACACCCTCATCGTCGGGAACACGCCCGACCGCGTCAAGGCAGCCGTCAAGGCGATGATGGAGCGCAACGACTCGACACCGCTCCTCGCGAAGGTCGACGTGCCGGCGCTCGTCGTTCACGGCGCGGAAGACACGTTGATTCCGCCCAGCGAGGCCGAGGGCATGCACCGCGCGATCCGAAATTCGCAGCTCGAGCTGATACCGTTTTCCGGCCACCTTCCAAACCTCGAACAGCCAGTGTCGTTCAGTGCGACGCTCTGGCGATTCCTGAAGAAGTTATGACAAAGATATTGACCGCCGCGGCCGTCGTGCTCGCGATGGCCGGCGCAACCGCACAGAACTACCAGCCCTCACCCGATCTCGAGGCGCTTCACGTGCCGTTCGACGCCCTGCTCGATCTGCACGTGCGCGATGGGCTGGTGTACTACAGGGCGCTGCAGGGCGATCGCGCGCGGCTGGCTCGCTACGTCGCGTCGCTCAATTCGCCATCCGTGGCGTCCGGATTCCCAAGGTGGAGTGACGACCAGAAGAAAGCGTTCTGGCTGAACGCCTACAACGCGCTCGTGATGCAGACGGTTGTGAGCCACTATCCCATTAACGGAACAGCGAAAGGGTATCCGGCCAACAGCATCAGGCAGATTCCCGGCGCGTTCGAAAAGACCGCGCACGTGATCGCGGGCAAGCTCGTCACGCTCGATCAGATCGAGAACACCGCGCTCGGCGACTTCAACGATCCGCGCGTGTACCTCGCGCTCGGGCGCGGCGCGATCGGCAGCGGACGGCTGCGCAGCGAGGCATTCAGCGCCAAGGCGGTCGACACGCAGCTCGATCAGACGAAGCAGCAGTTCGCGGTGACCCCCCGCTGGTCCAAAGTGGATGCGTTGAACGGGAAGGTGAGCATCAGCCCGATTCTCAGCTGGCGCTCGCCAGCGTTTATCAAGGAGTACGAAGACGATTCGTTCGATCTGCCCAAACGCGAGCCGATCGAGCTCGCGGTGATAGGATTCCTGCGGCCGCACCTGCTCGACGCGGAAGTGGAGTTCATCAAGATGAACACCTTCCAGCTCACCTACGAGCCGTTTGACTGGCGGCTCAATGACCTGACGGGCGGACGCCCTGATTAGGGCTGAGGGCTGAGGGCTTAGGGCTTAACTTGGACTTACAGCTGAATGGCAAGGCCGCAATTGTTACGGGATCGAGCCGGGGGTTAGGGTTGGCCAGCGCAAGGGCGCTGGCGGCAGAAGGATGCCGCGTGTGCATGTGCGCGAGAGGAAAGGACGCGCTCGATCGGGCCGCCGCTGACGTTCCCAACTCCATCGCCGTCGCCGCTGATCTCTCGACGCCCGAAGGCGCTACCACGGTCGTCGACGCGGCGCTCGCCGCGTTCGGCGGCATCGACATCCTCGTCAACAACGTCGCCACTGCGAAAGGCACCGACATCGTCAACACGGCCGATGGCGAATGGCAGGACGCGTTCGACCAGACGCTGTTTCCAGCCATTCGGATGTCGCGGCTCGTCGTGCCCCACATGAAGAAGCCGGCGGCGGGGCGATCATCATGATTGCGTCGATCTGGGGGCGCGAGTCGGGCGGGCGCATGGTTTACAACGCCGTGAAAGCGGCCGAGATCAGCCTGGCGAAAGCCATGGCGCAGCAGCTCGCCAAAGACAACATCCGCGTCAACAGCATCGCGCCGGGATCGATTCTGTTTCCCGGCGGGTCGTGGGACAAGCGGCAGCAGGCCGATCCGGCCGGCATCGCGGAGTTCATCAAGACCGAGCTGCCGTTCGGCCGCTTCGGCCGTGCAGAAGAAGTCGGCGATGCCGTCGCATTTCTCGCCTCACCGCGCGCGAGCTGGATTAGCGGCTCGTGCGTGCCGGTCGACGGCTGCCAGTCGCGATCGCAAATCTGAACGAGCCAATATGCGCATCTTCGTAACGGGCGGCGCGGGCTACATCGGCAGTGTGATGACCGATGTTCTCGTCGACCGCGGGCATGACGTGACCGTCTTCGACAATCTCTCGCGGGGCCATCGTGACGCCCTCAATCCGCGCGCCAGGTTCGTTGAAGGCGATCTCGTCGATACGCCGCACGTCTTCAATACGCTGAAGAGCAACGGCATCGAAGCGGTCATCCACATGGCCGGCGATGCGCTCGTCGGCGAGTCGATGGGGAATCCCGCGCGTTACTACCGCAACAACCTGATTGCCGGTGTCAGCCTGCTCGAAGCGATGCGCGACGCGGGCGTGACGCCCATCGTGTTCTCGTCGACGTGCGCCGTCTACGGCGTGCCCGAGCGGACGCCGCTCGACGAGGGGATGCCGACCGGTCCGATCAACCCGTACGGCGAATCCAAAGCTGGCGTACGAGCGCGCGCTCGGCTGGTTTCACCGCGCGCACGGCCTCAAGGTCGTCGCGCTGCGCTACTTCAACGCCGCCGGCGCCGGTGCCCGCTCCGGCGAACGCCACGAGCCGGAGACGCACCTGATTCCCATTGTGCTGGATGTGGCGGCAGGGACGCGCCCGAGCGTCACGATTTTCGGCGACGACTATCCGACGCGCGACGGTACATGCGTGCGCGATTACATCCACGTGCTGGATCTTGCGGATGCGCACCTGCTGGCCCTGGATTTTCTGCGCTCGAACGATCCGCGGATGGAGATTTACAACCTCGGTTGCGGCGGCGACGGGTACACCATTCGCGAGGTCATCAGTTGCGCGGAGAGAGTGACGGGGAAGCCGATCGCGACCGTCATCGGGCCGAGGCGTGCCGGCGATCCGCCGGTGCTCGTGGCGTCTTCAGGCAAGGCCCGCCGCGAATTGGGCTGGACGCCCGCTCGCGAGCGGCTGGACGTGATTATGGAATCTGCCTGGACATTCCGGATGGGCCGCGACCGCGCGTAATACCTCCAGAGGTGGGCCGGCCACACGTCAATGCCTTGAAATGTCTCGATGGCCGTGAGATCGATCTCGCGGCTCCGCCCATCAGTGAAATCGGCCACGTCGTAGATCTCCGGCCGTCCCTGAATCTTGCTGCGGATCAGATGCCACGCCAGCACGTAGTCGGAGTCGACCGACGCGCGCTCTTCAGGCGTGATGACATTCTCCTTGATGTGATGAATCTGGTGGTCGCTCACGAGCACGCCAGGCATCTGCAGGATCACCGCTGCGATCGTCGCAGCGACCGCAAGGCGATATCGCGCCAACGATGCACCGCCCATCAGCCACAATCCCGCTGGCAACAGGACGAGCGGTATCACGGGTACGAGCAGGCGGGGACCCCATGACCACGCGCCGCTCCAGATGTACCATGCCGCCGCCAGCACCAGCTCGCAGGCGACGATCGATCCGCAGAGCAGCGCTTCGGCGGGATACCGTCGCAGAAATCGCGGCCATCCGAGAAGTCCAAGGACGAGGATGGGCGAGAAGATCAACAACCCGCGGTCGAGCGACACCAGCAGGCTCGGAATCGTCTGCGGCACCTGCGTCCACCGGAACTGGTACGCTTCGCTTCCATACCCCGATTCGAACGGCGAGCC
Organism: Vicinamibacterales bacterium; assembly: GCA_963730445.1. GTDB lineage: Bacteria > Acidobacteriota > Vicinamibacteria > Vicinamibacterales > JAMQPK01 > JAMQPK01. Next base: position 97,807 of record CAVSRX010000004.1, read on the forward strand.
GAACCGCACGAGGTTTGCGAGGCCAATGAATGCGAGGCACGCCAGTATCGGGCATACGTACACCGCCGCCTTGCGAACGGCGTCTGGTTTTGCGCGCACCGCCATCCACACGTAGCCCAGAAATAGCGGCAGCAGCACGACGTGGACGAGTTTCAGCGTGACGAGCGCACCGAACGCGAGGCCCGCGACCAACAGCCATTGTGTCGTTGCGACGAGCACGCCCGCGACCGCCAGCATGAGGAACGCCAATTGCCCCATCTCGCTGAAGTCGTGCACGGCGTAGCGCCAGAACAACGTGCCCAGCGCCAGCGCGAGCGTGACGACCTGCTGCAGCCGCGCAGGCACACCCAGCACCGTCTGCGCGCGCGCAAAGGCGACGAGCGCCAGTACCGCCAGCGGGACGTTTGCGAATGAGATGAGGAATCCCGTCAGCTGCGCCGACGGCACGCCGGCGAGGGATGCGGCGCCGCGGGCGACGGCGACGAAAGGCACGTAGTACAGCGCCAGGCCAATGCCGTATTTCGAGTAGCTGCGCCCGTCACGGCCCGCGAGCGTGGCGCCCTCGACATGCTCGATATCGAGATGGCCTGTCGAGGCGATGCGCTCGGCTGTTTGGAGGGAATAGCGGGTGTCCGCCACCTGCACGTAGCCTCTTGCGGAGAAGGCAAGCACCGCAAGAACGGCCGCGAGCAGGGTGCGGTTCAATTCACTCGCTGCGGTCCGTGGATCAGGCCGTCTTGGCGGATTTGCCTGCCGCTGCCTTTGCCGGGGCCTTCTTGCGGCCGGCAACGGTCTGCGCGCCGAACTTCTTCGTGAACCGCTGGACGCGACCCTCGGTGTCCATCAGCTTCTGCCGGCCCGTAAAGAACGGATGGCAACTCGAGCAGATTTCCAGGTGCAGCTCTTTCTTGGTCGACCTGGTCTTCCAGGTCGCACCGCAGGCGCACCGGGCCTCTACCTCGTGATAATTGGGATGAATGCCTTCTTTCACGATCGTACCCCTTTCAGGAAACCTAGATTATATCACTCAATATTCTTCTCTCGCACCCACCGGTGTCTACGCAGGACCTGTAAGAGCTTCAAATCCAGCGGTTTGCCATCGCCGGCCGCGATGTTCCGCTCGACGTGCGCGGCCTTGCGCATCCCCGGAATCACCGTCGACACGGTCGGCTCTGCCAGAATGAAGCGCAGGACCATTTCGGGCAGGTCCATGCCGCTCGGCACGACCTCTTTGAGACGCTCGACGCGCGCCAGCGTTTCGGGGAGGGTCTCGGGCGTGAAGTAGATGTTTCGGAAGTCGCCTTCGGGCCACCGGCTGTCTTTCGTGAGCGTGCCCGTCAGGCTCCCTTCATCGAACGGCACGCGCGCGATGACCGCGATATCGAGCTCGCGGCAGGCAGGGAACAGCTCGTCCTCGGGGTTCTGATCGAAGACGTTGTAGACCACCTGCACGGCATCGACAAGGCCGGTGCGCAGCGCCTTGATGACGTTGGCAGGCTCCCAGCGGTTCACGCTGATGCCGAACGCGTTGATGAGCTTCTGCCGCTTCAGATCCTCAGCCGCGCGCTTCCACCCCTCATCGTCTGCCCACGCATCGCTCCACACGTGAAGCTGTTGGAGGTCAACCGAGCTCGTGCCGAGGTTGTCGAGGCTCTTCTCGGTCATCTCGATGATGTAGCTGGCGGGGAAGACGTCGGCGATTGGCGTGTCGGCGCGTCCTGGCCACTTCAGGTTTTTCGGCGGCACCTTCGTGGCCGTGTACAGCTTGGTGCCCGCGTGACGCTTCAGCGCTTCGCCGAGCAGCTGCTCGCTGCGTCCCATCCCGTATGCGTACGCGGTGTCGAAGAAATTGCAGCCGAGCGCGACCGCGCGATCGAGCGATCGCCGCGACTCGGCGTCATCCGAACCGGTCCAGCCCCCCATGCCCCACATGCCGTACCCGATTTCGGAGACCTGCCAGTTCACGCGTCCAAAGCGTCGGTAATGCATGGCGGAATTCTACGTCGATCGACGGTTCACACGATGGCTGAGCCCGGCGCTCAGATCCCACAACGCCATCTTTCGGCCCAGGTCATCTTCGGCGATGGCCTCGACGGGCGGCGCGAAATTGAATGGCGGCCTCTGAAGGTTGAGGGGGCGGAATCCACCAATGACGGTGTCATGGTTCTCGGCCACGTCGTCATTGGTCGTTACCAGCAGCCATCTGGCGCCGCTGGACTCGAAGTTCTTCAACGCCGCGACAATCAGGTAGGTCGGCAGATGCTGGAAGCAATCACGGCAGTGAATCGCATCGGCTTTCGGCAGCGCGTCGCGTGTGAGGTCCGCGCACCTGAACTCGAGCGAGGGATACTTGACGCGGTTCGTTTCGATCAGCGTCTCGACGATGTCGATGCCGGTGTAGCGGTCGAGCATTGGGGCGATCCGCGACATCCAGTTGCAGTCGCCGCACGGCGCATCCACCAGCGACCTGATACCGTAAGACCGCCAGAGCTCCGGCAGTTGTGCCGTGATCTGCGCAGTCGCCTCGAATACGGATCCGGGGCCTGACACCGAATTTCTTTCGCCCCATAAATTCTGCTGATAAATGCGCGTGAACACAGACGCGCGATAGCTCCGCCGAAAGCGATCGGAGATGCGATCGCGCAGGTGCCACAGACGGGCGCGCAGTGCGCTCAGCACGCCACGCACCTCATTCGGGTTTTCTGGCTGCGATGATGTACCCCAGCGCGAACGGGCGTGTCTTCGAAAGCCCGCACGCGGCGAGCAGCAGCTTGACGGCTTTCTTGGGGAGCGAGTGGGTGCGCGCAATTCCCGCGCGGTAATACTGCACGCTGTCGACGCGATACCCCAACTCGGTCAACAGATCGCGCACGATCCACGCGGGGTATTCGCGGTAATGAATGTCGCCGCGATCGATCACCGTGTCGCCCTCCACTTTGATGTCGCGCAGGAACGCCGGCGTGCCCCACAGCACGTACCCGTCTCCGAGCAGCCGGACGCTGTTGGCGAGCGTCGACGGATTCGGCGTCGTGAGGATGAGCGTGCCGCCGGGACGAAGAATGCGGTACACGGCCTGCAAAAGGCCGGCGGGGTGATTCAGGATGTGCTCGAACACTTCGCCCATCACGACCACGTCCATCGAGCGGTCCGGAAAATCGGCAAGGGGGCGGGCGTCGTTGAGATTTGTTTTCGTGTACGTGATCCCTTTCCGCGCGAACATCTCGTCACGCTTGGTCTCCTCATTCGCGTCAATCGCGCTCGTGCGGAAGCCGAGCTCGCTGAAGAGATACGCCATATAGCCGCTCGCGCATCCGACCTCCAGCAGCGTCGGTTGGCCGCTGCCCGAGAGGTGCATCGATGCGAGCTCGGCGATCGACTTTACGCGCTGCGCGTTTTCGGGCCAGTAGGTGTCGAGGAACCAGGGATTCCAATGGTATTCGCGCAGGAGTACGTCGACGGCGGCGCGATAGTCCGTCATGGCGCGGCCCATCCGCGAATCGTCTTCCAGATTTGATCGAGGCCGTCGCCTTTGAACGCCGAGACGGGCAGGACAGGGGAGTCGTAGTGTTTGTTCAGGGTCCGCATGGTGCTGGCCTGCTCCGATCGGTTCAGCTTGTCGATCTTCGTCGCCACGATGGCGAGCGGCGCCTGCACCGCCAGCAGCCAGGCGTACCCGGCAGCGTCTTGCGGCAGATCCGGATGGCGCGAATCGACGAGCTGCAGGATGCCCGCCACTCGACGCTCGTCGCGCGTGGACGGATCGAAGTAGGCCTGAGTCAGCTGCTCGAAGGCCTCGACCGAGTCGTGCCCGCCGCGCGCGTAGCCGTAGCCGGGCAAGTCGACCAGATACAGGGATTGTTGACCAGGGCTTCGCGATTCGATCAGGTAGTAATTCACCAAGCGCGTCTTCCCCGGCGCCGCGCTCGTGCGCGCGACCTTCTGTTTGACGAGCGCGTTGATGAGGCTCGACTTGCCGACATTGGATCGGCCAACCATGGCGATCTCGGGAATGCCGGTCCGGAGGAATTGTGAGGGTGAGGCGGCTGAGAGGCACGAAGCGGGTTTCTATGCGGTCCATACTACCGCTATTCGCGCCGCGCTCTGTAGTGTCCGGCGCAGAGCCGGGTGGTACACTCTGCCGATGTTCGAGCCAAACGTCGAGCGCCTGCTCGCGACGCTTGCGGCAGATGCGGTGGTGCTCGATGTCGGTGGATGGGCCAGTCCGTTCAACCGGGCCCAGTGGATTCTCGATGCCGAGCCCTTCGACACGCGTGGGTACTATCGGACGTTCGGCGGCCGTCCGTTCCAGGGCGGCGAGCGCGAGTGGTTCTCGAAAGAGACATGGATCCAACGCGATATCTGTGGCCGCGAGCCGTGGCCGTTTGCCGACAAGCAGTTTGACTTCGTCATCTGCTCGCACACCCTTGAAGACATCCGCGATCCGCTATCGGTTTGTTCGGAGCTGATTCGCGTAGGCAAGGCGGGCTACATCGAAGTGCCGTCTCGCGTGGCCGAGTCGACGCTCGGCGTTGAGCGTCCCAATATTGCAGGGTTGTCGCACCATCGCTGGCTCATCGACATCGAAGGCGACGAGATTCGGTTCCTGCCGAAGTATCACTTGATTCACTCTGACTGGCGCTACAACCTTCCGAAGGCGTACCTTCGCTCGCGTCCGCCTGAAGACGCCGTGCAATGGTTATGGTGGAACGGTGATTTTCGGTTCTCAGAGGTGACGATTCACGGGCTGGCAAACCAGGAGCGCGAGCTCGAGCGCTTTTCCGAGGCGACCTACCCGCGGTCTCCCTGGATGCGGCGCGCCAGCGACCTATGGCGCTCCGCGGCGTCGCTCCCTCAACGAGGCTGGAATCGGGTTTTGAGGAGTGAGGGAAGAGGGGTGAGGGAAGAGGGGTGAGGGAGAGGGGTGAGGAATTTCTTCCCTCTGCCCTCTTCCCTCACCCCTGACCAGCGTTAGTGAGTAATTGTGTCGTCCGTCTCGACTTCGACTTCCGCGACAGCCACTTCCGGCGAGATCGCCGCGGGCATCGGGCCCGCCATGGCGATCTTCAACACTTCGTCCATGTGGCCGACCAGATACATGTTCATCGCGTCGAGCACGTTCTTCGGGATGTCGGCGAGATCCTTTTCGTTGTCCTTCGGCATGATGATGGTCTTGATGCCCGCGCGGTGGGCCGCCAACACCTTTTCCTTCACGCCGCCGATCGGGAGCACCTTGCCGCGTAGCGTAATTTCGCCGGTCATCGCCACATCCCTCTTGGTCGGCACGCGTGTTAGCGCCGAGACAAGAGCAGTGGCGAGCGTAATGCCGGCCGACGGGCCGTCCTTGGGAATCGCGCCTTCGGGCACGTGAATGTGCACGTCGGTCTTCTTGTTGAATTCCTTCGGAATCCCCAGCTCGTCCGCCTTGGAGCGCACCCAGCTCATCGCCGCCTGCGCTGATTCCTGCATGACGTCGCCGAGCTTGCCTGTAAGCGTCAGGTGCCCGCGGCCAGGCATGAGCGTCGCTTCGGTCACGAGAATCTCGCCGCCGACCTCGGTCCACGCCAGGCCCGTCGCGACGCCGATTTCTTCCTTCTCTTCGGCGACCGTCGGGCGGAAGCGGGGCACGCCGAGATACTCGGTGACCTTCTCGGCCGTGATCACTTCCTGGAACGCCTTGCCTTCGGTCACCACCTTGCGCGCGACCTTGCGGCAGATCGAGCTGAGCTCGCGCTCGAGGTTCCGGACGCCGGCCTCGCGCGTGTAGCGCTGGATGATCGTCTGAATCGCTTCCTCGGTGAGGACGATGTTCTTCTCGCTGAGGCCGCTGCCTTCAATCGCCTTGGGCGCGAGGAACCGCTTGGCGATTTCCGTCTTCTCCTGCTCGGTGTAGCCCGCGAGCTGGAGCACTTCCATGCGGTCTCGCAGCGCCTGCGGAATCGTGTGCAGCACGTTCGCCGTGCAGATGAACATGACCGACGACAGGTCGTACTCGACGTCGAGGTAGTGGTCGAGGAACGTGTGGTTCTGCTCGGGATCGAGCACTTCGAGCAGCGCCGCCGACGGGTCGCCGCGGAAGTCCATCGACATCTTGTCGACTTCGTCGAGCAGGAACACCGGGTTCATCGTGCCGGCCTTCTTCATCATCTGGATGACCTGGCCGGGGAACGCGCCGATGTAGGTGCGCCGGTGACCGCGGATTTCGGCTTCGTCGCGCACGCCGCCGAGCGACAGGCGGACGAACTTACGGTTCATCGCTTTCGCAATCGACTTGGCGAGCGAGGTCTTGCCGACTCCGGGAGGTCCCGACAGCGTCAGGATCGTCGCCTTCGGCTTCTTCACGAGCGCGCGCACCGCGAGGAACTCGAGGATGCGGTCCTTGATCTTCTCGAGGCCGTAATGATCGGCGTGCAGAATCTCTTCCGCGCGCTTCAGGTCGCGGCTCTCGCGCGACTTCTTGAACCAGGGCACCGCGATGAGCCAGTCGAGGTAGTTGCGCGAGACGGTGGCTTCGGCCGACATCGGGGGCATCGCTTCCAGGCGCTTGAGCTCCTGGACGGCCTTTTCCTCGACGTCTTTCGGCATCTTCGCCTGTTCAATCTTCTTCTTCAGGTCGTCGACTTCGTTGCCCTTGTCGTCCTTGCGGCCCAGTTCCTTCTGGATCGCCTTCATCTTCTCGTTGAGGTAGTACTCCTTCTGCGCCTTCTCCATCTGCTTCTTCACGCGAGACTGGATGCGGCGATCCACCTGGAGCTTGTCGACCTCGATTTCGAGAATGCCGGCGATGCGGTTGAGACGCTCGACGGGTGAGACGATCTCGAGCAGGTTCTGTTTCTCGTCGACGCCCACCAGCAGGTGCGCGGCAATGGTGTCGGCGAGGCGGCCCGGATCGTCGACGCGGACGGCGGCAATCATGGCGTCGTAATGCAGGTTGTTCGACAGCTTCACGTACTGCTCGAACAGCGACACGACGCGCGTCATGGTTTCTTCAATATCGGCCGGCATTTCCTTCTGGCGCGGCAGTACCTTTACGACGACGCGGAAGAACCCCTTGTCCTCTTTCCACTCGACGGCGCGCGCGCGCTCGACACCCTCGACGAGCACCTTGATGTTGCCGTCGGGCAGCTTCAGGCTCTGCACCACGTTGGCCACGCAGCCCATGGTGTAGATGTCGTCGGGTCTCGGGTCGTCGGTCGACGCGTCGTGCTGTGCCGCCAGGAAAATCCGCTTGTCTTTGCCCAGCGCATGCTCGAGCGCGCGGGTCGACGAGGGCCGTCCAATGACGAACGGCATCATCATGTGCGGAAAAACGACGACGTCGCGGAGAGGGACGATAGGGAGGGTTTCGTAGACTTCCAATTGGACTCCTATGGGCTACCCGGCTTTTTCGATCAGCGCAATCGGCTTGTCCTTCGCTTCGACGACTTCTCGCGTGATCACGCACTCGCGCACCTTCTTCTGGTTGGGCAGCGAATACATGAGATCGAGCATGAGGTCCTCGATGATCATGCGCAGTCCTCGGGCGCCAATCTTGCGCTCGAGCGCCGACTCGGCGATGGCTTCGAGCGCGTCGTCCGCGAAGCGCAGCTTCACGTTCTGGTACTCGAACAGCTTCTGGTATTGACGCGTAATCGCGTTGCGGGGTTGCGTCAGGATCTGCATCAGCGCCGGCTTGTCGAGCTCGTGCAGCGTGCCGACGACCGGCAGCCGCCCGACGAACTCGGGGATGAGGCCGTACTTGATGAGGTCCTGCGGCTCCACCTTTTCGAGCGTGGCGCCCAGGTCCCGGTGCCGGTGCGACTTGACCTCGGCCTTGAAGCCCAGGGTCTTCTTGCCCGCCCGCCGCTCGATGATCTTCTCGAGCCCGACGAACGCGCCGCCGCAGATGAAGAGGATGTTGGTCGTGTCGATCTGGAAGAATTCCTGGTGCGGGTGCTTTCGGCCCCCCTGCGGCGGGACGTTGGCAACCGTGCCCTCCAGGATCTTCAGCAGCGCCTGCTGCACGCCCTCACCCGACACGTCGCGCGTGATCGAGGGGTTCTCGTCCTTGCGGCAGATCTTGTCGACCTCGTCGATATAGATGATGCCCTGCTGGCACTTCTCGATATCGCCGCCGGCCGCCTGCAGCAGCTTGAGGATGATGTTCTCGACGTCCTCGCCGACGTAGCCCGCCTCGGTGAGGGTCGTCGCGTCGACGATGGTGAAGGGCACCGAGAGCAGCTTGGCGAGCGTCTGCGCGAGCAGCGTCTTGCCGGTGCCCGTCGGGCCGATCAGCATGATGTTCGACTTGGTCAGCTCGACGTCGTTGCGGCTGCGCGGCTGCTTTTGTATCTCGATGCGCTTGTAGTGGTTGTAGACCGCGACGGCCAGCTTCTTCTTGGTCTGTTCCTGTCCGACCACGTACTCATCGAGGAACTTCTTGATTTCCTGCGGTACAGGCAGCGACGACCGGACGCCCCGGTTGTCGAACCGGTTGTCGTCCGCGATGATGTCGTTGCAGACCTCGACGCACTCGTCGCAGATGAAGACGGTGGGGCCCGCAATGAGCTTGCGCACATCGTTCTGATCTTTGTTGCAGAACGAGCAGCGCAAGACTTCGTTTTCGCCTTTTGCTTTGACCATATGTTGGGGGCTACGCCCGCTTCCGGATTACATCGTCAATGATACCGTATTCCTTCCCCTGGTCGGCATTCATGATGTAATCCCGCTCGGTGTCCTCCATAATCCGTTTGACCGGCTGACCCGTGTGGTGCACGAGAATTTCGTTCAACCGCTCGCGCATCCGCAGGATCTCCCGCGCGGCGATGTCGATGTCGGTGGCCTGACCGCCAAGCCCAGACATGAGCGGCTGGTGAATGACGATGCGCGAGTTCGGCAGCGAAAAGCGCTTGCCCTTGGTGCCCGACGCCAGCAGTACGGCGGCCATCGACGCGGCCTGGCCGATGCACAGCGTCTGCACGTCGGGTTTCACGAACTGCATCGTGTCGTAAATCGCCAGGCCTGCCGTAATCGATCCGCCAGGACTGTTGATGTAGAGCAGGATGTCCTTGTCCGGATCTTCCGCCTCCAGGAACAGCATCTGCGCGATGACGAGATTGGCGATCTGATCGTCAATCGGCGTACCGATGAAGACGATGCTGTCCTTGAGGAGGCGCGAGAAGATATCGTACGCTCGCTCCCCGCGGTTGGTTTGTTCCACGACCATGGGAACGAGTTGCATGCGCGAATCTGACATAACAGGAGCACCCAGCCTTTAATTAAGTATCGGCACTAGTCACGAGTGACTTGAGCCTGGGAAATGACGTAATCCATCGTTTTTTCGCGTCGCAGCCCGGCCGAAAGACGCGACAACGCGCCCTCTTTCTCGAGACGCGCCCGCACCGCCGCAGGCGTCAGCCCGCTGCGCTCGGCGTACTGCGCCACGTCCTTCTCGACGTCCTCCTCGGACACCGTCACGTTCTCGCGCCGGGAGATTTCGTCGAGCGCCAGCGCGCTCTTGACCGACTCGCGGCTCGCCTCGCGCTGGCTGTCGCGGAACTGATCCCAGTCAATGTTCGCCCGCCGCGGATCGATCTTCTGGTCCATCAGGCGGCGCGCGAATTCTTCGGTGCGGCGGTCGAGCTCGCGCTCGACGAGCGACTCGGGAATGTCGGCGGTCACGCGCGCGGCGAGCTCTTTCATGAGATCGCTGCGGAGATTCCTATCGGCTTCCGCCTCCGCCTCGCGCTGCAAATCGTGCAAGACGCGATCGCGGAGCGCCTGCAGCGTCTCGAACTCGCCGACATCCTTCGCAAACTCGTCGTCGAGCACCGGCAGGACGCGTGTGCGGAGATCCTTCACTGTGACTGAATACTCCACACTGGTGCCGGCCATTTCCTTCACCGCGTAGTCCTCGGGGTAGTGAACGGTGAAGGTCTTGCTGGCCCCCAACTCGAGCCCCTTCAGGTTCTCGTCGAACCCCGGCGGGTTCGCTTTGCCGCCGATTTCGACCACCACGTCATGATGATGCTCGGGGGCGCTGGGGGCGTTGGGTGCGTCAGGGGCGTCAGGTGCGTTGGGTGCCATACGCTCGACGTCGAGCGTCACGGTATCGCCATCCTCGACGCCGCGCCCTTCGACAGGCTCGTACCGGGCTGCGCGGCCCTGCAGCTGCGTCAGCGTCTGTTCGACGGCGTTCTCTTCGAGCGTCACCGCGGGGCGCCGCAGCGAAATCGTATTCAGCGGCCCGGGATCGATGGGCGGCAGCGTCTCGAACGTGGCGGTAAACGTGAGCGCCTGCCCTTCGTCGAGCGTCACATCCTTCACGTCGGGCGTGTCGACCGGCTCGAGGCCGCGCTCGCGCAGCGCCTCGTCGATGGCGCGCGGGATGAGGTCGTGCGCGACGTCGTGGAGAATCTGCTCGCGGAATCGCTTCTTGATGAGCGTCGGCGGCACCTTGCCCTGGCGGAATCCGGGAATGCGCGCCTGCCGGCTGTAGCTGCGGGCGACGCGATCGATTTCTGCATCGACGATGTCGCTCGGAATCTCGACGGCAACGCTCTTCTTGGTTTCAGTGAGATCGGCGAATTCGGTTTTCACTACCGAATTATACCTTTGAGTACGTCGATGATTTGCGAAAGGGGGGAGTCGAACCCCCAAGGCCTTTCGGCCACCGGATCCTAAGTCCGGCGCGTCTGCCAGTTCCGCCACTTTCGCACGCGAGGTCCTGTCCTGGAACGAGGATGTGACTAGGCTACACTGGCCCGCCTTGCGCACCAACCCGTACGACGCCGCGCAATCGTCGACGTCGGATGCGGTGCCGGAGCATCTTCCCGACGCCTCTCGCACCCGTCGTCCTGGGCCGCGCAATCATTGCCGCCACCCTCCGCCGAAGGCTCGGTCGAGCCGATAAGGTGTAGCAGAAAGAAGCTGTTGCAGTCCTTCCGATGGGACTCACAGGGCGAAGCTGTACCTGTCTGGCTGATTATCTTCTGATGATGCTGAAAACAAAGAGTTTATGGGCGCTGTTCGGTGGCGCGCTGCTGACGGCGGCGCCGGCGTCGGCTCAGATTACGGCTCCGCGCGAAGCGGCGCAAATCGCATTCGGACCGCTCTCGTTGTATCCGAGTCTGCAGATCGTGGACGTGGGCGTCGACGACAACGTGTTCAACGACGGTGAGGCGCCGCAGACCGATTACACGATGACCGTCGCGTCGAGAGTCCTCGCGGTTATCCGTCTTGGCTCGAACGAGCTGATGTTGCAGTCCGGCAACGACTACGTGTGGTTCCAGGAATTCGACAGCGAGCGATCCAGCAACGCGCAGTACGCGGTGCGATTCAACTTGTCGGCGAGCCGGTTCAAGCCGTTCATCGGCGCCGAGCGCCTGCGCACGCGGGTTCGCCGCGGGCCCGAGATGGACGCCCGCGCGCGCCGCATCGACCGCGCGCTCGTCAGCGGCTTCGCCTTCGAGCTGTCGCCGCGCACGGCGCTGACGGCAGGGGTCCGGTTCGATGAGGCACGTTACGAAGAGGGAGAGCGTTTCCGCGGCGTCGCCCTGGACGAGGCGTTGAATCGAACCGGCCGCACCGCCGACGCCGGCGTCCGGTACACCATCACGGCGCTGACGACGTTGAACGTGACGGCTGGATACGAAGAGCAGACGTTCGACGAGTCGCACATCCGCGACCTGAAGCGCTATACGGTCGGACCCACCCTCGAGTTCAGCCCCGAGGCGGCTATTCGCGGCCGCGCCGTGATGGCCTTAGAGCTCTTCAAGCCGAACAACCCCGAACTTGGCGAGCAGGTGGGCCTCGCCTATCAGGCGCAACTCAATTGGTCCCTCTACGGACGCACGCTCTTCGATCTCGGAGCGGGCAGGAATATCAGTTACTCTTATCTAGACACCGAGCCTTATTACCTGCTGACGAACGCGAGGCTGACTGTGACCCAGCCGTTGCCTCGATGGTTCGATCTCTATGGCGGGTTCGACTGGGAACACATGGCTTTCCGGTGGCGTCGCGGCATCGCTGCCGCGCCTGGTGAGTCGGACCGCATCGACCGGCAGATCTCGGCACACGGCGGCGTCGGCATACGCTTCGGGCGCGGCTTTCAGATGAGGATCGGCGTCGAAAAGACACGACGGCGTTCGGTCGAAGAACCGCTGCAGAATTTCAAGCGCACGCGCATCTTGAGTACCGTCACGATAGGCTCCTGAGGAACGCAACAATGGCACCTTTACTCGTACTTCTGATCTTCGCAGGCGGATGCACTCAGGCGTTCGCGCAGGCGGCGCCGCCGGCCTCCGCCACGTCACCTGCGGCGAAGCCGCCTGCCCAGGCAGCGCCAGTGTCGCCTGACACCGACTACCTCGTCGGGCCGCGGGACATCATCGCCGTGAGGATTTACGGCGAAGAGAAGCTGTCGGGCAGAATCCGGATCGACAACGACGGCTCGTTTCCATTCGAGTACCTCGGCCGGGTCAAGGCGGACGGGATGACGACCGGACAAATTGAGGCCTACCTGACCAAGGCGCTCGGCGATGGGTATCTCCGCGCTCCACAGGTGTCGGTCGAGGTGGTCGAGTATCGAAGCCAGAGCGTCTTTGTGACGGGCGAAGTGCGAGCGCCGAACAAGTACTCGCTGCAGGGGAACTCGACGCTGATGGACGCGCTGACGCTGGCGGGATCGATCACGACGAACGCCGGCAACTGGGTGCAGATTACGCACGCCCGCCAGGGCGTGGACGCGCTGGGACCGTCGGCATCGGTCGAGTACGACATGCGCGTGAACCTGCGCGACATTCAGACCGGCAAGGCGCAGAACATCAAGATGCGCGATGGCGACACGATCTTCGTGCCGAAGGCCGAGCGCATCTCTGTCGTCGGGCAAGTGCGGAACACGGGGTTCGTCACCTTCGAAGAAGGGATGACAGTGTTCGAGGCGATCGCGGCGGCGGGAGGGATTACCGAGAAGGGCTCGAACAGCCGCATCTCGATCATTCGCATCGAGAAGGGGCAGCGCAGGGAGATCGATGCGCGTCAGACCGACGTGTTGAAGCCGGGCGACCAGGTGAATGTGAAACCCCGCCGTCTGTGAGAATTGTCTTCCTCAGCCCGAGCGGCGAGCTCGGGGGAGCGGAGACTGCGTTGCTGGACATGCTCGCCGCGATTCGCGCGGCGCGCCCCGACTGGCCGCTCGCGATGATCGCGGCCTCCAATGGGCCGCTCGTCGGCAAAGCCTCCGCATTTGCCGACGCCGCGGCGATGCCCTTCCCGAGCGCGCTGGCCCGGCTCGGCGAATGGGGGACGCGCGGATCGATCGCCACTCGCCTCCGCCTCGGCGCCGCACTCGTTGCCGCATCTGCGCCCGCCCTCAGTTACGCGCGCAATCTGCGGCGACGTCTTCATGAGCTCAATCCCGACATCATTCACAGCAACGGTTTGAAAATGCATCTGCTCGGCGCTCGAGTACGGCCGCCGCACGCGAAGCTCGTGTGGCACCTGCACGACTATCCGGCGGCGCGGCGCCTCACCGCGAGGCTGCTGTCGAGCCAGACGCACCGCTGTGACGCGATGCTCGCGAATTCGGAGAGCGTGGCCGCCGAGGCGCGGCAGACATTCGGCGCGCGCGTGCCGGTGCACACGGTCTACAACGCCGTCGACCTCGACCGATTCAATCCTGCGGGTCCACGCGTCGATCTCGACGCGCTCGCCGGCCTGCCGCCACTCGGTCCGGGTGGCATTCGTGTCGGGCTCGTCGCCACGTTCGCTCGCTGGAAAGGACACGCGGTGTTTCTCGACGCGCTCGCGCGCCTGCGGGATATCGCGAACGTGCGCGGCTACATCGTGGGCGACTCGATTTATCAGACCGATGCGAGCCAGTACTCGCTCGCGCAGCTGCGCGCGCAGGCGCACGCGCTCGGGTTGGGAGATCGCGTGGGCTTTACCGGGAAAGTCGACGATGTCTCCGCCGTGCTGCGCTCGCTCGACATTGCGGTGCACGCCAGCACCGAACCCGAGCCGTTCGGCCTCGTCATTGCCGAGGCGATGGCCTGCGGGCGCCCGATTGTGGTCAGCCGTGCCGGCGGCGCTGCCGAGATCGCGCAGGGCGGCGCTGTGTTTCACGAGTCTGGCAACAACGCCGAGCTGGCCGAGTGCGTGCGCGGGCTTGCCGGCGATTCCGCGCGGCGCGCGGCACTGGGCATTGACGGACGCGCGGCGGCCGTCCGGTTGTTCAACGGCGTCCGCCTGCGCGAGACGCTCATTCCGATCTACGACGCGCTCGCGGGCGCCGCGCTCCACCACGATGTCTGACACGGCTGACATGCTCGAGGTGCTCAATCTGGGCAGCGGCCGGCAGCGCATGGCCGGGGCGGTGAACGTCGACATCAGCGATCAGGTGGGCGCCGACGTCGTGCATGACTTGACCGTCCTGCCGTGGCCGCTCCCCTCGGATCGCTTCCGCGAAGTACACGCGCAGGACGTCATCGAGCACTTGAGCGACACGATCCGCGTGATGGAAGAGATTCACCGCATCTCGCGGAATGGGGCGCGGGTGCACATCACGGTGCCGCACTTTTCGTCGGCCAACGCGTATACGGATCCGACGCACTGCCGCCTGTTCAGCTACTTCACCTTCGATTACTTCGACCCTGGCCACAAATTCGGGTTTTACAGCGCGGCGCGGTTCAAGCGCGTCAGGGCGCAGATTGTCTTTCAGCCGTCGATGACGAACACGATCGTACGGCGCCTTGCGAATCGCCGGCCGTTCGCGTACCGAGCAGCGCTGGGCATGGATGTTTCCGGCCTGGTTTCTGTCGGTCGATCTCGAGGTGATCAAATGAACACGAGAGCCGTCTCGGTCCGCACGCTGCGCCCGACCGCCGGATGGGTCGCCATCGACCTGCACGAGCTGGTCGAGTTCAAGGACCTGATCCTCGAGTTCGCGCGGCGCGATATCAAGCTCCGGTACCGGCAGACCGTGCTGGGCATCGCGTGGGTCGTCCTGCAGCCGATTGTCGCCGCCGGTGTGCTGAACTTCGCGTTCGGCGTCGTGGCCGGCGCGCGGCCGCGGGGCCCGTCCTATTTTCTGTTTACGTTCGCCGGGCTGCTCGTGTGGAACCTGTTCAGCATGACGCTGAACAAGACGAGCCTGTCGCTGGTCGGCAATTCGTACCTGATCAGCAAGGTGTACTTCCCGAGGCTGGCGCTGCCGATCTCGGGCACCTTGTCCACGCTGCTCGACTTTGCCGTCGCGCTCTGCGTCCTGTTCGTGATGCAGGCGTTGTACGGCGTGGCGCCCGAATGGCAGTTGCTGCTGCTGCCCGTGTGGATTGCCATGGTATTGTCGCTGGCGCTCGGCGTCGGGCTGATCGCCGCGGCGCTGACCGTGCAGTACCGCGACATCCAGCACATCCTGCCCATCCTGATTCCCTTCATGCTGTACGCGAGCCCGGTGGCGTACGACGTGACGCAGATTCCCGAGAGCTATCAGCTGGGGCATACGCGCTCAACCTGCAGCAGTTGTTCTATTTCGTCAATCCGCTCGCGGCGCCGATCGTGGCGTTCCGCGCGTCGCTGTTGCCAACGGCTCCGATGCCTCCGCTGCCGTATCTGGTGTGGTCGGCCGCGGTCGCGGGCGGGCTGTTCGTGTTCGGCGCCGCCGTCTTCAAGCGGACGGAACGGAGATTCGCCGATGTCGTCTAGCGATCTCGCCATCTCCATTCGCGGGGTCGGCAAGAAGTACACGATTCGCCACGATTACACGGCGCCGACGACGCTCGGCGAGGCGATTGTGCGGCGGCTGCGGCATCCGTTCGCCCGCGTGGAGCGCGAGCCATTCTGGGCCCTCAGAGATGTGTCGTTCGACGTGCGGCGCGGCGAGGCGCTGGCGCTGATCGGCATCAACGGCGCGGGCAAGAGCACGCTGCTGAAGATTCTGTCGCGCATCACCGAGATGTCCGAGGGGCAGGTCGATCTCTACGGCCGCGTCGGCAGCCTGCTGGAGGTCGGCACCGGATTCAATCAGGAGCTGACGGGGCGCGAGAACGTCTTTCTCAACGGCGCGATCCTGGGCATGACACGCGCCGAGATTCGCCGGCAGTTCGATGCGATCGTCGCGTTCGCCGGCGTCGAGCGGTTTCTCGACACGCCGGTGAAGCATTACAGCAGTGGCATGTATGTGCGGCTCGCCTTTGCCGTGGCGGCGCACCTTCGCAGCGAGATTCTGATCGTCGACGAAGTGCTGGCAGTGGGCGATCTCGAGTTTCAGCGGAAGTGCCTGGGCAAGATGCGCGACGTCGCGTCTGACGGGCGCACGGTGCTGCTGGTGAGCCACAACATGACGGCCGTCGGAAACCTGTGCTCGCGAGCCGTCGTCCTGCGCTCGGGGCGCGTCGCGTTCGACGGCGACGTGGCGCATGCCATCGCCGAGTACTCCGCGCGCGAGGGAGCGGCGCTCATCGGCGATCTGCGCGATCGCCACGATCGTGCCGGAAAAGGAGAAATTCGCTCCACGAGCATTGCGTTGCGAGGCTCCGACGGCGAGCTCACGCGCGCGGTGCGTCCGTATGAGCCGTTCGAGATTCTGGTGTCGTACGAGGCGAAGGTGCCGCTGGCCGGCGTCGATGTCAGCATCAATATCGAAGCGCCCGACGGCTCGAGGATCGTGACGTTGTTCAGCGGTTTCAAGAACGAGAGCTTCGACGTGAAGCCGGGCAGCGGCACGCTCGTGTGCCGTGTAGCAGGCCTTCCACTGCGGCCCGATACCTACGGCATCAACGTCTTCTTCGGCGGGAATCATGCGTTCTACGACCACGTGGAGCGCGCCGTGTCCTTCGATATTGCGCCGCACGATGTATACGGCACCGGCCGTCTGCCGCAGTGGAACGAGGGGCCGCTTCTCGCGAGCTATCGCTGGGTGGCGGCGGACGGCGATCGCGAAAGCAGTGATCTGAGTGCGCGTTCTGCACGTTCATAGCGGAAATCTGTACGGCGGGGTCGAGACGTTTCTGCTGTCGCTCGCGCGATTCAAGGCGCTTGCGCCGAAGATGGACATGTCGGTCGCGCTGACGTCGGATGGCCGGATCGCCGCGGAGCTGCGGGACGCGGGAGTGCCGGTTGCCATTCTGGGCGAGGCGCGGATCTCACGCCCGTTCTCGGTGAGGCGCGCGCGGCGCGCGCTCGCCTCGGTGCTGCGGACCCAGCGCCCCGATGTCGTCGTCTGTCATCAGGCGTGGCCGCTCGCGCTGTTCGGCCCTGTTGCGAAACGTCATGCCATCGCGCCCGTCCTGTGGATGCACATGGCCGCGGGCCGCCACTGGCTCGATCGGCTTGCGTGGCGCGTCGCCCCTGGCACGGTCGTCTGCAACAGCCACTTCACCGCGTCGACGCTGCCCGCGTCGAAGGCGCGCGTCGAAGTCGTGTACGCGCCGGTCGAGGCGAACGCCGCGCGCGTGCCGCGCACAACGGCATCGGACAACGGCCGCGTCGTGATCATTCAGGTCAGCAGGATGGAACCACTGAAAGGCCACGCCGTACTGCTCGACGCACTTGCCCAATTGCGCGACCGCGAGGGATGGACGTGCCGCCTCGCAGGTGGCGCACAGCGTCCGCACGAGGCGCAGTACATGCAGTCGCTCCGCGCGCAGGCGGCCGCGCTCGGCATCGCCGATCGCGTCGAATTTCTCGGCGACCGCTCCGATATTCCGGGTCTGCTGGCGTGCGCCGACATCTACTGTCAGCCGAACATCGAGCCCGACGCGTTCGGACTCAGCCTGATCGAAGCGCTGGCGGCGGGGCTTCCGGTCGTGACGTCCGCGCTCGGCGGCGCGAAGGAAATCGTCGACGAGACGTGCGGCGTGCTCGTCGCACCGCGCGACGCGGCGGCGCTGGCGTCGCAGCTGTCCGGGCTGCTCGAGAATCGCGGCCATCGCGAGCGGCTCGGCGCGAACGGCCCGCAGCGGGCGCGCGCGCTGTGCGATCCGGCCGCGCAGATGCCGCGCATCGCCGAGATTCTGCAGCGGGCGGCCGCGCACGAGCGCAGCGCGCGGGCATTGGGCCCCGCAAGCGGAGCGAGGGCCCCCGGCGCTAAGAAATGACGCCGATGAAGATTGCGGTGATCAGCTACCGGCTTCCCGTCGAAGGCGAAAAGCGCGGCGGCATCGAGCGGGTGGCGCA
Organism: Vicinamibacterales bacterium; assembly: GCA_963730445.1. GTDB lineage: Bacteria > Acidobacteriota > Vicinamibacteria > Vicinamibacterales > JAMQPK01 > JAMQPK01. The sequence goes on from CAVSRX010000004.1 coordinate 115,960, forward strand.
CGTGCTCGCCAACGGGCTTGCGCATCGCGGCCACACAGTCGTGGTGTTCTCACACGATCGCGCACCGGCGGGCGCCGCCTACGAAGTGCGTCCGCTGCCGTGGAAATCGTTCATGGAGACCTGGGCCGGGCTTCGCATGACCGTCGGGTATCTGGGAAATCTGCTCGCGCTGCAAGTCGATGTGCGCGAGTTCGATGTGGTCATCGCGCATGGCGACAGCCTGCTGCTCTCGATGGGGAAGAAGCCCGTCGTGCGCATCATGCACGGCAGCGCGCGGGGCGAAGCGGTGCATGCGACCTCGGCAGGCCGTGCGGTCCTGCAATGGGGTGTGTATCTGCAGGAACTGCTCACCGCCTTCATCTGTCCGTCGACCGTTGTCGGCGTCAGCGCCAACACGCAGAAAGACAATCCCTTCGTACGGCAGATCATTCCGCACGGCGTCGACACCGCCGTCTTTCAGCCGCTGCCCATCGAAAAGTCGCCGCATCCCTCGATCGTCTTTGTCGGCGCGGTCGACGGACGGAAGCGCGGCAGGTTTCTGCTGGAGATCTTCGCGCGCGTGATTCAGCGGGCGCATCCCGATGCGGAGTTGACGTTTGTCGGACCGAAGGGGCCGCCGCAGCCGGGCGTCACGTATGTCACCGGCGTGCCCGACCACGATCTCGCCGCGTTCTACCGCCGCGCGTGGGTCTGCGCGGCCCCCAGCACGTACGAAGGGTTCGGTCTTCCGTACCTCGAAGCCATGGCGTGCGGCACCGCTGTGATCGCCACGCCGAATCCGGGTAGCCGCGAAGTACTGGGCGAGGACTACACCGGGCTCGTGACCGACGCACAGTTTGCGCCGGCTCTTTTGAAGGTGCTGGCGGACGAAAGCAGGCGGCGCGCGCTCGAAATTGCCGGCATCCGGCGGGCCGCGGAGTTCTCCATCGACCGTATGATCGATCAGTACGAAACGCTCCTGAACAGTTTGCGAGGCGCGCATGCGCGATCAGTCGCTTCAGCCTAGCCAGATCGTTTTCCCCGTCTCGCTCCATCCGGAGGAGCGCGAAACCGCGGAAGAAGGTGCGGGCACGCCGAACGTGGCGTGGGGCTGGCTGGAGATCTTCGTGCTCGTGCAGGTGCTCTGGGGTGTGCTGTTGTTCGTGCCCGGCTCGCAGACCTACCGCGTCTATATCCGTGGATTCCCGTATATCTCCAGCCTCATTGCGCTGTTCGCCTGTCTCCGCTCGAGCCGTGCCGACAGCGCGACACCCGGTGCGTCCTGGATTCTCGCATCGCTCGCATTGATGGTCGCCAGCCTCATTCATCCGTCGACGTGGTTCATGTCGGGGATTGCGCAGATCGTCTTCCAGTTGAGCATCGCGGCGCCGGTGTTCTGGACCGCGTACAACTGGGTGACGGCCGAGCGTCTCGAGCGCGTCCTTCTGCTCGTGTTCGGCGCGAACTTCCTCGGCGCGCTGCTTGGGCTCCTGCAGGTCTATTACCCGGAAACGTTCATGCCGCCGGAGTTCAGCCGCCTCGCGCTCCGACTGCAGGCCGAGCTCATCGGCTCGCTGACGTATATCGGCGCCGACGGCCGGGAGATTCTTCGCCCGCCCGGTCTGAGCGACATCCCCGGAGGCGCCGCCGTGTCCGCCACCATCACGGCGCTTCTCGGTTTCGCGTTCGCGACCCGCGCCGAGGGACGCACACAGCGGCGTGTGGGATTCCTGGCCGCGGCGCTCATTGGCCTCACGGTTGTCTACTTGACCCAGATCCGATCGATGCTCGTCATGGTGTGCGTGTGCATGATCGCGGCCGGCGTGGTTCGGCTCCGCCAGGGTCGCGTCGCACACACGATGTGGATCGCGGGGTCTGCCGGCGCCCTCGTCGTCGCCTCGTTTACATGGGCGGTGGCAGTTGGCGGCGATTCGGTCGTCGAGCGTTTCCAATCGATCCTCGACGTCGGCGTGGTCCAGAGCTATCAGGAAAATCGGGGGATCTTCCTCAGCTACACGCTGCAGGAGCTGCTCTACGAATATCCATTCGGCGCGGGCATCGGACGATGGGGAATGATGACGAACTATTTCGGCGACCCGTCGAACTGGCAGTCTCCCTCGCTGTGGGCCGAAATCCAGCCGACCGGATGGCTCTACGACGGCGGGATCTTGTTGTGGATTTTCTACGGCAGCGCGATTGTGAGCGCCACCTATCACACTTACCGGATCGCCAGCGCCAGCCACACGCACCTGAGCGATCTCGCCACGATGGTGCTGTCCATTCAGGTGCTCGTGATCGGACTGTGCTTCACCGGTCCGATTTTCAATACGCAGGTGGGCATCATCTTCTGGCTGCTCAGCGCCAGCGTGTATGGCGCCGAGCGCACCGCGATTCTCGCTGAACAACAGGCCCTCGAAGACACCGAGGCGGACAGCGAGGCCCACACCGTGCTCGCTGACGATTAATCGGTGATACCCACCTCGCGGCCACGAGTGCTGCACATCGTGCCGGCGTTGTTCGGGGCGTCGGGCATCGTCGGCGGCGCCGAACGCTATGCGCTCGAGCTGGCACGGCACATGGCCGACCGCGTTCCCACACGCCTCCTCTCATTCGGATCGCAGGATGCGGAGATTCGCCAGGGTCACCTCGACGTGCGGGTGATGGGCGGTGCGTGGCACGTGCGCGGCCAGCGGACCAATCCATTCTCACTCGCGATCGTGCCGGAGATTCTGAAAGTCGACATCGTGCATTGCCACCAGCATCACATTCTGATGAGCAGCGCGGCCGCCGCAATAGGCCGGGTCACCGGCCGGCGCGTGTTTGCGACGGATCTGGGCGGCGGCGGCTGGGACGTCTCGGCGTATGTGTCGACCGATCGCTGGTTCGACGCGCATCTGCACATCAGCGAATACAGCCGGCACATTTCTCATCACGACGACAAACCGTGGGCTCGCGTGATTCTCGGAGGAGTCGACACCGTCAAGTTCAGCCCGGACGCTGCGGCAGCCAGGTCCACCAGGGCGTTGTTCGTCGGGCGCCTGCTACCGCACAAGGGCGTTGCGGATTTGATTGCGGCTCTGCCCGACGCGATCGCGCTCGACATCGTCGGCCCGCTGAACACGACCGGCGCCGTCGAATCACTGAAAGAGCAGGCGGCGGGGAAGGCGGTCGCATTCCATCACGGTGTGGCCGATGCGGCGCTCGTGGAGATGTACCGGCGCGCGTTGTGCCTGGTGCTGCCGAGTGTCTATCGCACTCCGGACGGGCAACACACCGACGTGCCCGAACTGCTCGGGCAGACGCTGCTCGAAGCGATGGCATGCGCGACGCCGGTGATTTGCACGCGTGTGGCGAGCATGCCCGAGATCGTCGAAGACGGTGTCAGCGGGTTCATCGTGGAACCCGGTGATCATGCTGCGTTGCGATCGCGCCTCGAGTGGCTGGCCGCGAACCCGGTTGACGCCGTCGCGATGGGAGCGGCCGGGCGCGCGCGAGTGCTCGCGCGCTTTCAGTGGCCCGACGTCGTGGAGCGTTGCCTCGACGCATATCGGACAGCATGATTCATTTCCTGACGCCGGAATATCCGCCGCGGCACGGCGGCGTCGCTGACTACACGCACCAGATAGCAACTGAACTCTCGCGCGGCGGCGAGACGGTTCATGTGTGGGGACCGGCCGGCAGCACGGCACAGCCGGGCGGCGCGATTGTCGTGCATCCAGACCTCGGCAGTTTTCGTGCTGCCGATCTCAGGCGCATGAGTGCCTTGCTCGATGCCTACGCCTCTCCGAGACGATTGGTGGTGCAGTGGGTGCCGCATGGATACGGACAGCGCGCGATGAATTTGCGATTCTGCCTGTGGTTGTGGCAGAGGTCGGTCGCCGGCGATTCGATTGAGCTCGTCGTGCACGAGCCGTTCGTGACCTTCAGCGGCGGCCTGCGCCAATGTGTCGTTGCCGCGGTGCAGCGCGCCATGACGCTGGTGCTGATGAGCGCGGCGCGCCGCGTATGGGTGACGACGCGCGCGTGGACGCCGCTGCTCGAGCCGTATCTGGCCGGACGCGGTGTCACGATTCAGTGGCTGCCGGTGCCCAGCAGCCTTCAATCCGCGAACCCAGTGGCTGTGGACGCAGTGAGATCGCGATACGCACCTGGCAAAGGCGCGTTGGTCGGACACTTCGGCACGCACGGCCCATTGGTGACGTCACTCGTCGACGAGGTGATCGCCGCTGTCGCCGACGCGCAGCCATCCGTGCATTTCCTGTTGATCGGTTCGGGCAGCGAAGCGTTCCGGTCGGCGCTCGTCGCGCGCGACCGAAGCCTTGCCGATCGTGTCAGCGCCTCAGGTACATTGAGCGGGAGCGATCTATCCGCGCACGTCGAGGCGTGTGATGTGCTGCTGCAGCCCTATCCCGACGGTGTGACGTCGCGGCGGACGACCGCGATGGCGGGGCTCTTCGCGCGCGTGCCTGTCGTCACGACGCAGGGGACCTTGACCGAGCGATTCTGGCAGGACGAAGCGCCGGTGAAGCTCGCAGCGGTCGGCGACGTGCCCGCGATCGTTCAACACGTCCTTCAGTTACTCGCGGATCCCGCGGAGCGGCGGCGTCAAGCGGACGCTGGGCGGGCCTTCTACGATCGATGGTTCGACGTGCGGCATACGGTTGCCGCACTCGCTACGTGATGAGCGTCAAAACCGCCGTCAAGGGTCTTGCGCATTCGGTGGCGCCGAGATTTGCCGTAGCGGTGCAGGCGTCACGCGCGCGCCGCCGATCTCACCGGCTGTTGAAGGAATGGGGCCTGTGGCATCTGAACCAGCGACTGGTCACCGAGATGGGATGCCGAGTGCTCGATGGACCCTTTGCGGGAATGACGTTGTCCGCCCTTACCCGCGCAGAGCACATTGGCCCCTATCTGCTCGGTACCGTACGAAGCGGAGCTGCACGACACGTGGAACCTGTTGCTGCAGCGCGACTACAGTGAGTTCATCGACGTCGGCGCGAATTTCGGTTACTACGCCGTTGGTCTCGCGCGCCGCTTTCCGAAAAAGAAGGTCGTGGCGTTCGACGTCGACTGGTGGGCGCGGAAAGCCGTCGCCGAGATGTCCGCAGCCAATGGCACGACGAACCTCTCGATCGAATCGTGGTGCGATCCGTCCTGGCTCGCGCGCCATCTGCTACACAATTCACTGATCATGAGCGATTGCGAGGGGTACGAGGGGGCCTTGTTCTGCGAGCAGTGGGTGCCCGCATTCGCGAGCTGCACGTTCGTGATCGAGCTGCACGAGGCGTTCGTGCCTGGCGTCACCGCGCGATGCCGAGCGATGTTCGCCGATACCCACGCCGCGCAGATCGTGGACACGCGCGGCACGATGCCGCAGAACGCGCGCCCGCCGTCATTCACAGACGATGAGATGCGACGCGTATCGACGGAGCCGCGCGGACCTCAGCAGTGGCTCGTGCTTACGCCGCTGGCGCCGGCGGTCCCCAAATAAATGCGCGTCGCTGTGGCATCGTGGACGGCCCGATATGCCGGAGGCATAGAGTCGTACGTGAGCGCGGTCATGCCCGCGCTGCGCGATGCGGGTCTTGATGTGTCGTTCTTCCACGAAGCCGACGAGCCGAAAGGGCGTCAGCTGATCGACCCGGGCGGCGGCTCCGTCTTCAACGTCGCGTTGGAGGGCGCCGATGCCGCACTCGATGCGTTGGCGAAGTGGAAGCCCGACCTTGTGTACGCCCACGGTCTGCACAGTGTGGACACCGCGACTCGACTGCTCGCGCTCGCGCCGTCGGTCACGTTCGTGCACACGTACGTCGGCACGTGTATCAGCGGCACAAAGACCCACCTGCGCCCGCACCCCATCGCCTGCTCGCGCAAGTTCGGTCCCGCGTGCCTTGCGCTCTACTTTCCTCGGCAGTGCGGCGGGAACAGTCCTCTTACGATGCTGAAGTTGTACGGGTGCAGCGGCAGCGCCATGCCGTGCTGAGCAGGCAGGATGCCGTCGTGACACACAGCGAGCACATGAAGAACGAGCTGCGCGCGCACGGCATCGCCGCCACCGTGATCTCGTATCCGATCTCCATGTCGGCGTCAGACACCTCCGGTCCGGTGACGCCCACGCACGATCTCCTCTTCGCCGGCCGCATGGACACACTGAAGGGCGGGATGCTGTTGCTCGACGCGCTGCCGCGCATCGCCGCGGCGCTCGATCGTCCCCTGCATGTATTGCTGTCGGGTGACGGCCCCGAGCGCGCGCGTTGGGAAGGAAGGGCGAAGCGTATTCAAGCGAGGCATCCGCAGATATCCATCGATTTTCCTGGATGGTCGGGTGAGTCGGCTCTCAGCGCGCAGATGCAGGGATCGCGGCTGCTCGTCGTGCCCAGCGTGTGGCCGGAGCCGTTCGGCTCGGTCGGTATGGCAGCGGCAAGGTATGGCGTGCCCGCAGCCGCCTTCGCCGTGGGCGGCATTCCGCAATGGCTGCATGACGGCGTCAACGGCCACCTCGCGTCAGCGACACCTCCGAATTCCGCGAGTCTCGCCGACGCGGTGATTCGCTGTTTGAGCAATCCCGATCATTATGCGGACCTCTCGCGCGGTGCTCGCCAGGCAGCGTCGCAGTCGACGATGGCACGTCATGTTCCCGAGCTCATCAGCGTGTTCGAGCGTGTGGTGCATGGACGATCCTAAGCCGCTCGTGTCGGTCATTCTGACGGTCTATGACCGCCTGACGTTTTTCGGCGAGGCGCTCAAGAGTGTCGAGGCCCAGTCGTTCCAGGATTACGAGATGGTGGTCGCCGACGATTCCGGAACGGAGCTGGCGCGCGCGGCGAGCCTCGCCTCGAACAATCCACGTGTTCGCTACGAGGCGAACCCATCGCCGGTCGGCGTGGCATTGAGCATTCGCGCGGCATTGGGAAGGGCGCGAGGCAAGTACATCGCCATCCTGAACGACGACGATGTGTGGGAGCCAGGCTTCCTCGCGCGGCTGGTGCCGCCGCTCGAAGCGGACGCGAACCGAGTGCTCGCGTTCTGCGATCACGCGATCATGAACGCCGACGGACAGATAGACGAGGCTGCGACCGATCGCAACACCAGCCGGTTCGGGCGATCGGGCCTTCGCGAGGGGGACATCGCAGATCCGAAGGCGTTCGTCCTCGGCCACAACGGCGTGCCGCTTGCGATGGGAGCGCATGTTTCGAGCGGCAGCATTTCCTCAGGAACGCCTCGTGCCGGACGTGGCCGGGGCGTATGACTTCTGGATCTCATCTCTGCTGGCGGCATCGGGCGGCGCGTTTTACTACGTGCCGGAGCGCCTGACACGCTATCGCGTGCATGCGGGGATGGAAACGGTGAGGCGCGACCCCGAAAAAACGCGGTGTCTCGCGTTCATTGCGCAATCGTTGCTCGCCGAGCCCGCATTCGCCGATCACCGCGCGCATCTGAAACGATGGCTGGGATCCATCACCGCGCGAGCCGGCCGCGACTACTTGTATTTCGATCGCGTGGCCGAGGCGCGCCGATCGTTCATCAGCGCCTTCAAGGTCTCGGCGGGGTGGAAACCTCTCGTGGGGTATCTGGCGACGATGACGCCCGCACGGCTGCGGCGGGCCACAGGAGTGACGGGCCGGTGAAGGTCCTGTACTTCTGCGAGGGCTACACGGATATCCGATTCGTCGTCGGGCTTTCCGAGATGTGCGATCTCACGATGGCGATTCCCGAGCGGCAGCTTCACGAGAGCGGCCTGGCCGGCCGGCTCGCCGAACGCGGCGCACGCGTGCACGTCGATGCGATCAAAGGCGGCCGGCTTGCATTCCAGTGGCGATCGATCGCGTATCTCGTCGCCAAGCTTCGGTCGTTCGACGTGGTGCTGTCGCAGGAAATGGGACGCGGATCGCTGAATGCGACCACTCTCGGCAAGGCGTTGCGCGTGCCGGTCGTCTGCTATCTGGGAACGTCGCCCGTGGAGTACTTTCATTGCCGTCGTGTGAGAGGGCAGGTTGGCATGCTCGCGCGGCTGGGCGTCGGAGACCTTTCTCGCGAGCGCGATGAGGGTGACAGGCGCGTTGTCGTCGGCGGTAGTGACGACTGGACCGTATCTCAGGGACATGGCGATGCGTCTTGCGCCGCGCGTGTTCGAGGGTTATTACTGCGGCATCGACACGAGCCTCTTCACGCCGGTGACACCTGACGAGCGCGCGTCGCTTCGCGAGCGCCTGCAGTTTCCGCCGGGGAAGTTCGTGATTCTGTTTCCGAGCCGCATCAGCCATGAAAAAGATCCCGAAACGGTGCTGAAAGCGACGGCGTTGGCACGCGAGCGCGGACTCGACGCGGTGGTGATGAATCTCGGCGGCGGGTTTCAGGATTTTCTCGCGTGCGCCCGCACGCTCGGTTTGCCGGAGTGCGACAAGTGGGTCATCGGCCGGCCCGCCGTGCATCCGATGAAGGACCTCTGCGAGTACATGCAGGCGGCGGACGTTGTCGTGCAGGCCTCGCTCGCCGAAGGCGGCGGCATGTCGCCGCTCGAGGCGCTGGCGTGCGGTACACCCGTCGTCGCGACGCGGGTGGGAGGGATGGCGTTGACGCTTCCCGGCATTGCGCAGCTCACACCGCCTGGTGATGCTGTGGCGATGGCCGACGCCTTCCAGTGGGTGAAGCACAACACCGATGCGGCTCGCCAGCAGGCGCTCATCGGCCGCGAGTACGTCGAGGCGACTTGGTCGCGCGGCCGGGCGTTCGCGGCGATCGCCGGCGCATTGAAGGAGACGAGTGGCCGATCTGCGTGACGCCGTCAGCGGCGGGCACTACGCCCAGAAGCAAATCCTTTCGCGCGACAAGCTCGTCGCGTGGAGTCACGCGCGCAGGTTCGCGACGGCGCTGACGATTGCGCGCGAATTTGCCGGCAAGCGCATTCTCGATTTTGGCAGCGGCGACGGCACATTCCTCGCGCTCGCGATGATGGCCGACTCGCCGCCCGCGGCCGCCGTCGGCGCCGAGCTGCTCGACGATGTGATCGAGGACTGCAGGGCGCGATACCGCGCCGAGCCGCGCATGAGCTTCGTGCAGGTCGCGTCGCTCGACGGTCCCGAGCACGCGAAGCGATACGACGCCGTCTTCTGTATGGAAGTGCTCGAGCACGTGTTCGACTGGGAGCCCGAGCTCGCGCGAATGGCGCGGCTGCTCACGCCGGGCGGCACGCTCGTCGTCAGCGTGCCGGTCGAGACCGGATTGCCGGTGCTCGTCAAGCAGATCGTTCGCACGGTCGCCGGCTGGCGGAAGATCGGTCACTATCCAGGCACGACGGCATACACGTGGAGCGAGCTCGCAGCGGCCGTGTTCGCCGGATCCACGCAGCATGTGACAGCGGCCGGTCTTCGATTTCGGCAGCGGGCCGTGCCACGATCACAAAGGCTTCAACTGGCGAGTCCTCCACGAGCGCCTGAGCCGGCAGTTCGATGTGACGCGTGTCGTCGCAAGCCCCTTCTCGTGGCTTGGTCCCGGTCTCGCCACGCAGGTGTGGTTTATCTGTCGCCTTCGCGAGGTACCCCCGCAGTGAAGCCTGTGCGCGTCGGGGTCGTCTGCGACATGCGTGAAGAAGGCTGGCACAGCATGGATCTCGTTGCCGACATGCTGCTCGAGCTGTTGCCGTCGGTCGCCGGCGGCGACGTCGTCGCGACGCGGCTGCGTCCGCCGATGATTCGGCGATGGACCCGGCTGCCGATTGTGGGCGCCGGCGGCCGCGCGCAGCTGGGCGACAGGCTGACGGGGCGGCTCTGGGATTATCCGCGCTGGCTTCGCCCGCAGGGCGCGGGACTTCGACGTCTTTCACATCGTCGATCACAGCTACGCGCATCTCATACGCGCGCTGCCGGCCGAGCGCACTATCGTGACGTGCAACGACACCGATGCGTTCGAGGCCGCGCGTGAAGGCGCTCGCGTCGCGGCTCGATCCCGTGCGGCTTCTCGCCGCGCACGTGCTCGACGGAATCTCGCGCGCCTCGCACGTGGCGTGCATCAGCGAAGCGACGCGACAGGATCTGATTGCAACAGGCCGCGTCGATCCCTCACGCACGAGCGTCGTCTATCTTGGCGCGCATCCCACGTGCACGCCGGCGCCCGATGCGAAGGCCGACGCCGAGATCGATCGGCAACTGGGTGCTCGCGGCTTCGACGTGCTGCACGTGTCGAGCACCATTCCGCGCAAGCGCATCGATGTGCTGCTCGAGATGTTCAGCGGGTTTCGCCGCCTTCGCCCCGATGCCAGGCTTGTGCGCGTCGGAGGCGCATTCACGCGCGAACAGCAGCGGCTCGCTGAGCGCCTGAATGTGCTCGACGCGCTCGTGCAGCTTCCATTTCTCGAGCGGCCGCAGCTCGCCGCGCTCTACCGCCGTGCCTCCGTCGTCGTGCTGCCGTCCGATCGCGAAGGATTTGGATTGCCGGTCGTCGAAGCGATGGCGTGCGGCACGCCCGTGATTGCGAGCGACATTCCGGCGCTGCGCGAAGTGGGCGGTACCGCCGCGCTCTACGCTCCGCCCGGCGATGTGCGCCGCTGGGTCGATGCACTCACGCAATTGGAAATCGAGCAGAGAGATCCTGCGGCTCGCGAGCGCCGCCGCGCGGCGTGTCTCAGCGCGGCCGGGAAGTTCGACTGGCGCCGGTATGCCGCGCAGATGGCTGCGCTGTATCTGCAGCCTCTCGCGCGGGAGCGCGCATCGTGAAAGTGCTTCACCTCGGGAAGTTTTATCCGCCGGCGAAAGGGGGCATGGAGACCATCCTCGCGCTCATCTGCGAGCGCACGGCGCAGCACGTCAAGAATCGCGTGCTCGTCGCCAATACGAGTTCGTCGACTGTCGAAGAACGCCATGGATCGATTGAAGTGACTCCGCGTCGCCGCGCTGGCGCGCATCGGCGCGGTCGCGGTCTGTCCAAGGATGCCCTTCGATCTCGCGCGCGAAGAGGCCGACATCATCGTGTTGCACGAGCCCAATCCGATGGCGCTCCTCGCGTATTTCCTGGCGCGCCCCAGGGGGCGTCTCATCGTCTGGTATCACAGCGACGTGATTCGGCCGAGCTGGCGCTACCGGCTGTTCTATCGCCCGTTCCTTCGCTTCGCGCTCTCGCGCGCGGTGCGCATCGTCGTGTCGTCGCCGGCGCTTGGGGCCTCCGCTCCAGAGCTGCAGGACTTTCAGGCCAAGTGCAGTGTCATCCCCTTCGGCGTCGAGGCGCGGAGTCCCGATGCGCTGGGCGCGATCGTGCAGCGCGCCGGCGAGATTCGGCGCGACGCCGGTCAGTCGATCGTGTTGTTCGTCGGCCGCCTGGTCGCTTACAAAGGCGTCGGCGTGCTGCTCGAGGCGTTGAAGGGTCTGAATGCGGTTGCGCTGATCGTCGGCGAGGGACCGCTGCGCGGCCGGCTCGAAGAGCAGGCGCGCGAGCTCGACGTCTCTGCGCACGTGCGCTTTCTCGGTTCCGTCGACGATGATGAGCTCGCGGCGCTGTATCGGGCGTGCCATGTCTTCGTGCTGCCGTCGGTGACACGGCAGGAAGCATTCGGCGTGGTGCAACTCGAGGCGATGGCTGCGGGCAGACCTGTGGTGAGCACCGATCTCGGCACCGGCGTCGGGTGGGTGAATCGAGACGGCGAGACAGGGTACGTCGTTCCGCCGCGCGACCCGCGCGCGCTTCGCGAGGCGCTCGCGCGTCTGCTGGCCGACGCAAACCTGCAGAAGTCGATGGGGGACGCGGCAGCGAAACGGATCCGCGCGGAATTTACGCTCGAACGCATGATCGACGACACGCTCTCGCTGTACCGCGAAGTGGTTGCGACCGTACGCCATGGCAAAACGGCTGCTTGATATGGCGCTGTCCGGCGGCGGGCTGATCGTGTCGGCGCCGCTCTGGGCCGTCATCGCCGCGTTGATCAAAATCGAGGACGGCGGCCCGGTGTTTTTCTCCCAGGAGCGCGTCGGGCGCGGCGGCCGCTCCTTCGAGGCACTGAAGTTCCGATCGATGGTCGTCGATGCCGAAGCCGGCACGGGCCCGATTCAATCCGGGGAGAACGATGCGCGTATCACCCGGATCGGACGCCTGCTGCGCGCCACCGCGATGGACGAACTGCCGCAGTTGTGGAACATCTTCCGCGGCGATATGAGCTTTGTGGGACCGCGCGCGCTTCGGCCGGGCGAGATCGAAGTGAACGGCAGCGGGGTCGTGGAGAAGCTCGAAGAGGTTCCCGGGTTCGGCGACCGCTGCAGCGTGCGCCCCGGGCTGACCGGCGTGGCCCAAATCTACGCCCCGCGCGATGTCGTCCGGCGCCGCAAGTTTCGTTACGACCGTTTCTACATCAGGCGGCAGTCGTTCTGCTTCGATGCGCGGCTCATTCTCCTGTCGTTCTGGATTACGTTCCGCGGGCGCTGGGAGGCCCGCGGCCGCAAGTTGTAAGGGCCGAAGCTCGTCAGCATAGGCGAGCGAAGGCGGGTAGAATGTCGCGAATGATGCACGACGTGGTCATCATCGGCGGCGGGCCTGCGGGCCTGTTTGCCGGCGCCCGCCTTGCTGCTGCGGGATTTCAGACCGCCCTTCTCGAGGAACATGCGAGCGTCGGCGAGCCGGTCCACTGCACGGGCGTGCTCGCAGCCGACGCGTTCGACGAGTTCAACCTGTCGCGTCGATCGGTGCTGAATCAGCTGACCACCGCCCGATTCACGTCTCCCGCGGGCCACGAAGTCATCTATGCCGGCGATCGCGTCGAGGCCGTCGTGATCGATCGCCGCGAGTTCGATCAGGATCTGCTCGACCGCGCGATCTTGGCAGGGGTGGCCATTGAGCGCGGCGCGCGCGTCACGGGCGTACAGGTCGACGCGAGCAGCGTGACCATCACCACTCCGTCGAGCGAGTATCGCGCGCGTGCGTGCATCCTGGCGTGTGGCGCCAATTATTCGCTGCACCGGCAGGTCGGGTTCGGTATGCCGCGGCTGTTCCTCCACACGGCGCAGCTCGAGCTTGCGGCGAGCCGCCTCGGCGACGTCGAGCTTCATTTCGGCGCCGAGATTGCGCCCAAGGGATTCGGGTGGGTGGTCCCGGTCGTGAGACCGAGTGAGAAGTGTGCGCGGATGGGCGTCATGTGCGACGGCGATGCGCCGCGGTATTTTCAGCGCCTGGCCGCCCGCGTCGTGTCGCGATGGGGCATCGCCGGCGATCTCGCCCGCCCGCGCCAGAAGATTCTTCCGCTCGCGCCCATTTCGCGCACGTACGGCGATCGGCTGCTCGCCATTGGCGACGCGGCTGGTCTAGTGAAGCCGACGACCGGCGGTGGCATTTATTACAGTCTGGTCTCGGCTGCGCTGGCGGCCGAGACGCTTGCCGATGCGGTGTCGCGGAACGATCTCAGCGCGCGGCGCCTGTCCGTGTACGAACAGCAATGGCGCGAGCGGCTGTCAGCGGAATTTCAAGCGCAGACCAGGCTGCGCCTGCTCGCACATCGCATGAGTGACTCCGACATCGAACAGCTCTTCGACCTCGCGCGCACCGACGGCGTCATGCCCATCGTGCGGCGCACGGCGTCCTTCAATCGTCACCGCAAGTTGATCCTCGCCTTGTTGAAACACCCGCCCGTGCGCCAATTAGTTCTTCGGCGCCTCGCGTTTTAGCCACCAACCACTAACCACCAACCTAGTCGGCGTGAGGCGGTATAGGCCGAGATGCCCGCGGATTCATCGGCAGCACGTGGCTCTCCGGTTCCTTCTTTTTGAACCAGTCGGCGAGTCGCATGATGACGCCGCGCTTTTCGGGCAGAATATCCTGCAGTTGAAGGAGCACCTCGATAGCTTCCTCGAGACGATGGACGACACCGACGCCGCGCTCGGTGGCCTGCTGTTCGAGCGCCGTGTCGCCGATCTGAAGCAGAAGAATCGCCTTCGTCTGTGAGGCGCCGACCACCTCGAGACAATTCAGAAACTGATCGTCGATGACGACATCGAGGCGCAGGGCATTGGCAATCTCGCCGCGCGAGCCCGGAACGGTCACGACCGCCGGCATGTAGAAGCCGTAGGCCTCGAGCCACGCCTGGCTCTGGAACTGCACCGAGTCTCCGGCTGTGGGAATGCGCGAGGTGAGAAACGACACCTCCCACCGATAGCGTCGTGCGAGCTGGTAGAGACGCGCGATCTGCGCGGGCTCGTACGGCGCGAGCCCCAGCCACCAGTTCGGTGTCTCGGTGATCACGCGCCAGACGCGCTTCGCGTCGGCGGCAGACACGGCGTCGAAATCCGGCATTGGCGCCGAAGGACGGCTGAATGGCGTCCTTTCCCAGCAGCTTGGCGGCCGCGTCGAGAAATGCCGTTCGAAAATCCGCAACCACGCCATCGAGATCGAAACCGATTCGAAGCATTATTGGTTGCGCATCCCTCGCGGCTCTGCGGAGCCGCACGTGGCGATACCCGCAAGCATGGCGAACAGCAGCGCGTTAGCCGGCATCGTCAACCCGGTTTCCCAGATGCTCTGCACCATGACGCCCGCCATGCCCGCGCATGCGCCGGCCCTGATGAGATAGTTCGATGACAAATCCTGTTTGAGGCTGCGACCAGCCAGCACGAGGAAGAGCCCCGCTGCGAGCGCCGCCGGCAGCAGAAGCCACGCGCCTCCTTCAGCCATCAATTGCAGGTAGTGGTTGTGAGCTTGGTCGATAGCATAGCCGGGTTCCGCCGTCTGGTAAACGTTGATGGCCTTGCCAAATGTGCCGGCGCCGGTGCCGGTCACGGGAAAATCCTCGATCGAGCCTGGACGGCGTCGCCCCAGATGGCCACGCGTCCGCGTCCTTCCTGCGCGCGCGTGATCGATTCATCGACCCGCCGCAGCAGCATGTCGTAGTTGGCGAACCACAGCACGACCAGCGCGAGCAGCGCGAACTGGAAGATCACCCAGCGTCGCACTGCCAGCGTCGCCGCGCCGCCGTGTCAGCACCGTGCTGAGCAGCGAAGGCGCTCATCAACCCGATCAGCCCCGATCGCGAGGCCGAGAGCATGACGGCCAGCGTCATGACGCACACAGCGACCACGAGCCAGATGCGTATCGTTCCCAGCTGCTTCAGCGCATTCGCGACCCGTTGCGAAAAATGATGCGGAGATTCTTTGCGCGGCGCCCGGGCCAGCAGATAGCCGAAGGCGAGCGGGCACGCCATGATGATCCACGTCGCCATGTGATTGCGGTTGACGAACGGGCCGTACGGGCCGCGCGCCGGTATCGAGCGGGCGCCACACGCCGTACAACATATCGATTCGCTGCGCGCGCTGGACGATGGCGGCGACCGATGCGATGAGGCCGATGAACGCGATGACGCGCACGATGCGTCCGGTGCCTCCTTCTTCGCACACCTGCCGGCACATCCAGAACATGAGGATCGCGGACAGCGAAGATGCCAACCGCTGCGAGCGTGTCGATCGGCGCGATGCTGATCGGAATCCAGGGGAGATTGGATGGCGGTCACGAGCGGCGGCAGCCACAGCGCGGTCCTCACCGCAATCGCCTGCGGATCGAACACCCGGATCAGCGCGGCCGGCATCGGCACGAGCTGAACAAGGCACGCGACCACGACGGCTATCAACGTGAGGTCGAGTGACGCGGAAACGCTTGTCGCGGACGACGTCGGGCCGCAAGGCGAGCGCCAGCCCGAGGAGCAGGCTCGCCGCGGGCACCCAGACCCATGGGTAGACACCTCCGGCGAGGAACGTGGCCCACGCGAGCACCACCGCCAACCACGTCGCGGCTGGAGGGTAGGACGCGCTACGCCGCGTTCGATCGGACGTAGTAGTTCTTGTACTTGTAGCCGTAGTAGCGCGAGTAATAGTACTTGTTGCGGACGATGTCAACCCGGTTGAGCACCGCGCCGAGCATGTGCGGGCGGCTCGTCATGCAGCGTTTCAACCGCGCGCTCCGCAAGCCTGCGCTGCGTCATCTCGGAGCCGATGATGAACACCACGCCCGACACCCAGGGCGCGATGATCACGGCGTCGGTGACGGCGAGCACGGGCGGCGTGTCGATGAGGACCCAGTCGAACGGACCGCTCTGCACGTTGCTGATGAGCGTCTTCATGCGGTCCGACGCGAGAAGCTCGGATGGGTTCGGCGGCGTCATGCCCGCGGTCATCACCCACAGGTTCTGCACGCTCGTCCGCCGGATGGTCTGACGCGCGGTCGCCTGACCGGTCAGCAGGTGCGACAGGCCGATCGTGTTCTCGATGCCCAGCGTGCGCGACACGCTCGGCCGGCGCATGTCGGCGTCGATGAGCAGCACGCGCGAGCCGCCGTACGCCAGCGCGATCGCCATGTTGCACGCCGTCGTCGTCTTGCCTTCGAGCGGCTGCGCGCTGGTGAGCGCAATGACGCGCGTGCCTTCGCTGCCGCTGCTGAACACGAGCGACGTGCGGAGGGCGCGGAACGCTTCGCCGAATTCGTGCGGCACTTCCTGCGACAGCAGCGGGTGATTGTTGCCCTTCACCGCGGGCACGAGACCCAGGAAGGGCAGCTTCAGGCGGCGCGTGATGTCTTCAGGCGTCTTCACCGTATCGTCGAGGTAGTCGATCGCCAGCACCAGCCCGAGCGCCAGCAGGATGCCCGCGAGCGCGCCCAGCATGAAGTTGCGGCGGATGTCTGGTGTAAACGGAGAGCCCGGCACGACCGCGCGGTCCATCAGGCGCACGTTGTTGCCGCCGCTGTTGCTGACAATCTGCAGCTCGTTCTGCCGCTGGATCAGCGAGTCGTAAATCTGCCGGTTGCTCTGCGCTTCGCGCTCGAGCACGGTATAGCCCACGCTCTTGCGGCTGAGATCCATCGCCGCGCCTTCAGACTGCTTGAGGGCTTCGCCGAGGCGCCGTTCTGTCGCCAGCGCTCCCTCGTATTCGTTTCGGATCTGCTGCACCGCCGCGACGCAGCGCCGCCTGATACTGCTTGTTCGTGTCGGCGATCGCGTTCTCGTTTTCGATGACCTGCGGGTGCTTCGGAAGGTAGCGCTCGTTGAGCTGCACTTTCTGGCGCTGCAGCTCGGCCATCCGCGTGCGGAGGGTCGTGACCGTGGCGTTCGAATTCACCGCAGGCGCATCGGCCAGCTGTGCCGGCGACAGCGACCTGATCTGGTTGTACATCGCTTCTTTCTGGATGCGCTCGGTGCGCGTCCGCGTGTACTGGTCGTTCACCTGCGTGAGGTTGGCGACCACCGTGTTCTGCCGGTCTTCGAGCGACAGCGCGTTGTTCGTTTCGCGATACTCCGCCATCGCGCGCTCGCTGGCTTCGACCTTCGCCTGCTGTTTCTTGATTTCGTCGGCGAGGAACTGCAGGCTCTTGGCGGTTGCCTCGGTGCGCCGCTCGAAGTTCTGCTTGACGTACTCTTCGACGAGCACGTCGGCGGCTTTGGCCGCAAACACGGGATCGGCCGACTGCACCGATACGTTGTAGAGCCGGCTGCCGCGCACGGGATCGATTGAGACCGCGCCGAGGAAATTGTTGACGAGCGCGTCGGCGTCTCTGGTGGCGCGCGCCGATGGCAGCATCGGAGGTGTGCCGCCGGTGGCCCGCGCCATCGCGCCCTGCGCCTGCCGCTTCATCGTGTCGAGCACCGAGGCCAGGCCGGTCCGTTGCGGGCCCTGGCCGTTGAACTCGGGTACGGCGGCGAGGTTGAGCCGCGCCACTACCTTCGTCGCGAGCTCGCGGCCGTTCAGAATGCGAATCTGCGTCTGGTAGTACGGTTCGGGGTCGGAAATGTATTCGTTGTTCGTCGCAGTGTTGAATCCGGCGACCGATGCCGACGCGTTCGTCCTCGATGAGCACGCTCGTGGTCGCGCGGTACATCGGCGTCGTCGTGAAGGTGCGCACCGCCACGGCAAGCAGGACGAGGAGAAATACGGTGACGACAACGTAGCGATATTTGTAGATGGCGTTGACGCGATCGAGGATGTGCGTATCCGAATCGGTAGGAAACAGACCTTTACCGACGGCACGTTGCGGCGCCTTTGCCGTTGCGGGAGCTGCTGGTCTCTCGTTCTGGGCCATCGCTATCGTGATTATCTGCTCGTAACTATCGGCAGAGTGTCTCCGGCGCAACAGAGACGCCAGACGACATTATATGACAATATATGACAATAAAGACGTTATTGTCAACCTAAGGACCATGCTCCACGGCAAAGACCCGAAATTTGGGCTATCGCGATGGGCTGAGCTTGGGGAGCGCCGGGTCCACGACCGTGAGCCCCATGCCGGTCGCCGCGGACAGGACCGAACTGGCGGTGTCGCCGAACACGCCGGCAAGCGCCGGCAGGCGGGAAGGGAGCGTCACGATGGCGCCCGCCACTTCGCCCGCGTTGGCCATAATCACATCGCTGACGGCGACGACGCGGCCGGCTTGATCGGCGATTTCCACCACGTACGGGACGTCGGGCCGAGCCACGAAACTGAACTCGCCACGAGCGTTCGCGGTGACCACTTGCTCGATCTGGTTGGTCTCGAGATTTCGCAGGCGAATGGTGGCGTTCGGCAGCGGCGCTTGATCGCTGTCGATGGCCACGCCGTTGATAAGGCTTCGAATCTCTTTGGCGGCGCGCTTGGCCTCGACTTTGGCAGACTGGCGCGCCACTTTGGCGGCGGTGCCCGGACGGACGGCCTGCTGCGCCGACACGATCGAGGTCGACAGCACCACGCCCGCGAGCGCCACTTTCAGCCGTAGATGCATCGGAGCCATATTACTCTCTCTCAGCTGTTCCATTCCATGCCACGGCATGGCGGAATCGTAATGCGATAAGCTGCAAACCCATGGAGAATCAACGAATTCGCGTGTTCGCACCTGCCACCGTTGCCAATATTGGGCCAGGTTTCGATGTGCTCGGTTTGGCACTGAGCAGCCCGGGCGATCTGCTCGATGCCGAGCTTACAGACACCCCCGGCGTGGAGATGGTCGAGATTACGGGAGACGGCGGGCGGTTGAGCCGTGACGCGATGAAAAATGTGGCCAGCCGCGCCGCCGCCGATGTGCTCCGGCGCGCGGGCAGCGCGAAGGGGCTGCGCTTGTGGTTGCACAAACAGATGCCGCTCGCGAGCGGGCTCGGAAGCTCGGGCGCCAGCAGTGCCGCGGGCGCGGTCGCCGCGAATGAAATCCTCGGGCGTCCGCTGTCGCCGCGCGACGTCGTGTTGAGCGCGATGGAAGGGGAGTGCGCCGCGTCGGGAACGCCCCACGCAGACAACGTGGCGCCGAGCGTAATGGGCGGATTCGTCCTCGTGCGCAGCTACGACCCGTTCGAGATCGTTCAGCTTCCGGTACCGGACGGCCTACGCGTCGCCGTCGTCCATCCACACTGCCAGGTGTCGACCGCCGAGGCGCGGCGGCTCGTCAAGGAACGCACCTACGGCCTCGACGTAATCGTGCCCAATATCGGCAGCGTCGCGGCGCTCGTCGCGGCACTTTATCGCGGCGATCTTCCGCTGCTTGGCCGCAGTATCGACGATCGCATCATCGAGCCGCTGCGCGCGACGCTGATACCCGGGTTTGCCGCGGTGAAGAACGCCGCATTCGGCGCGGGCGCGCTCGGCTGCTCGATTGCCGGGTCGGGGCCTTCGGTGTTCGCGTTCGCGGATGATGACAGCGCAGCGCAACGCATCGGCGCGGCGATGCAGGCGGCATTCAAGTCGGCCGCATCGCTTGACAGCGATCTTTTCTGGGGAAAGGTGAGCTCTGAAGGCGCGCGCGTGATATGAGCTCGAACCTGCGCTCGCGCGCGTACGATGTTCTGAGGCGCGCCAAAGGCCCATCGCGGTGGCGAGCCGCGTGCCTGTACTTCGGGGCCGGGTTACTGACGGTCAGTGATTTTCGTCCTTCAAATGTCGCCAGGTGGGAGGCATACGACGACGAAAATCCCGGGCTGGTGACGTGGGAAGACCAGGCGTACCGAACCGTGATGCGGTTGTCAGACCGTGTGCTTCTCATCGGCTGCGGCACCGGGCGCGATCTGCTCGCCTTACGACAGCTCGGGTACGACGTGACAGGACTCGAGCAATCCACTGCGCTCGCCGATCAGGCGCGAGCGACGCTTTCCCACCATGGGCTGCCGACCGAGGTTATTCCCAAGGCGATTGAGTCGTACACCTCACGCGACGCGTTCGACGTCATCGTCTTCTCGCCCTATACCTATTCCTATATTCTCGGCATGGCATCACGCGTGGCAATTCTGAAGAGGCTGCGCGAATGCTTGTCACCTCAGGGGAGGGTGATCATCAGCTACCCGGCTTTGATACGGCAGTCCTCACTGTGGATCTTCCTTGCGCGTGTCAGCAGCGTGTGTGTCGGCAGCGACTGGTGGCCGGAGGCCGGAGATCGTTTGTACGGGCCGCCGTCGCTTCCGAAAGCGCTGGGTTTCGAACATCAGTTTTCACCTGACGAGCTGGCGCGCGAGTGTGAGATGGCAGGCCTTGATATCGTTCGTGACGAATCGATCAGTTCGTATTTCCGGTTTGCCGTTGTCACCGTCTGAGAACGGCGGTGTCGGCAATCACCGCGTTGCACACGTCATCCAGGCGCGACAATCTGCGTGGATAGGCGAGCCTGCGCAGGGGCACGTCCCGAACCAGCCGGGTCGCGGTGTTGAACTGACTTGTCAATCGCGTGCGATCCACGCGAATCAGATTGAATGCCGCCCGCGTGATTTCAAGAAAGGCCTTCTCGCCTTCGAGCGCCGTGATGCCGATTCGCGCGGCGCGCCGTCCGGGTCTGGGCAGAACGTACAGCGCTCTGAGGGGAATCGGACGACTGCTCGCCTCCGTCCCTCTGAGGGGTAGGAGGAGCTTCGACGTACCTGCGTTGAGGTGCATCCCGTCGGCGCGCGCGAGTATCTTCCGCGCCGCGGACGGAAACAGCTTCAGGCGGGGAGGTCCTGCATGCGCAAACCAGCGCCCGTCACGCACCTCCAACGCGAGGATATCGTCGGTGAGAATTGGGAACCCCCGTGCGAGAAACGCGGCCCCGAGTGTCGACTTTCCATACCCGCAGTCGCCGAGAAACGCGACCGCTTCACCGTCGATCACCACCGCCGTCGCGTGCAGGGGCTCACTTCCGCGCGACAACAGCGAGAACGACAGGACTTGTCCGAGCAGGTACGTCGTGAGCGATTCGTCTGTGGCACCGTCGAGGGCGAGGTATTCGATCGTGCGTGCGTCGGCCGAGATCAGGAATTCGAAGAGGCCGGACCACTTAAGGTAAGTAGCGCCGCCTCGAAGACGGTGGCATTCGAACCACTGCGGTTTCGAGGGAGGACGAAGCAGCCTGCGCGCGTTCTCGAACCGGCGCGCCACGCCCGGCCGCAGCCGGACGTCCGTTGGTGCTCCTCTGCTTGCCGTCGGACACGAGAGGGGCATTGCGGCTTCCAAGACGAGACCGTAGACACGGTATCGCCTGGCGGTCGCGCTCACGCGTTTGCGCCGGTCGTCTTTGTCTTGGGCTTGCCGGTGCCGTCGGCGCTTGCTCCGCCCTTGGCCGCCGTGAGTTTCCGGAAGTCTCCGTGAACTTTCAGCGCCGGTGCACGGTACGGGCGTTTCACCGAAGCCCGCGGTTCAATTTTGCGCTTCATGAACACTCCCTTGGGGACCCCAGAATACCTGAAGCCACATCTCTAGACTATATGTATCGGCCAGTTCCCAACTGTCGATGCAGTCGGGCGCATTCAGCGTGTTGGCGAGGCGGGCCAGCTCCGGCGCGAGACGAGTCGCATCAAGGAAGCCGAAGCGCACGCCCAGACAGTCTGGGCTCATCGTCTCGAGAATCGCGGCCGCGTCGTCGCGCAGGCCGTGGTTGACGAACTGACTGAAATCACTTTTCCAGGTGCGCGCGCGAATCGAGTCGGGCAATACGTCGCGCATCGCTTCGCGCAGCAGGATGCGAGGCACGCCGTCGCGGGCATGGACGTCGCCCGGAATAGCCATCAAGAACGCAATCAGGTCGCGATCGAGAAAAGGAAAGGCCACGTCGAGACCATGCAGCGCCGCCACCTTGGCGTTCCATTCCATGCACTGCACGTGGTACTTGGATCGTGCTTCGATGTACACCGCCTGCGCGTGCGCCGAATGAAAACGGCGTTCGAACGTGGCGAGGCGGTAGCGGTGACGCAACGCGGCAGCGAGAAAAGCCGGCGAAAACCATGGCTTCGGCTGTCGCCGTTCGAACACGCGAAGCCGCAGCCACTTCAGCGGCGGGGCGACGGCGCGCGGTACGTGGTATCTCACGGCGTCGAGCAGCAGGAGACGCCGCCGCAGTGCCGTTTCCTGATCGCCGAAGTAGCGGGCGTATTCCTTCGTGTGTCGCCAGATGGATCGCCATGCGCCGCCGCGCAGCAGGTCGATGAGATACGCCGTGGAGAACAGCATCTGATCGCCCCAATGGCCGGAGAGCATCGAGCGCGCTCCGGTGGCGGCTGCGCGGATGTGAAGCTCCTTCGTCACACCCCACATGTAATCGACAAAGGGCGCCTCGATTGCGGTGACTTGTTCGCGGACGCCGCGGACCATGCCGGTGCGCGGCTCGATCGGAAAGCGGTCGATCACGACTCCGTACTTCGACTCGATGTCGCGAAGGTACTGCTGCTCGTCGGTGTCGCGGTGCTCGGACACGTAGGACACGCCTGCAATCGCCGGGATTGCCGTCCCGCCCGTGCGGCGTAGAGCCTCGGCCTGGCAGAAGATGGAGGACGAGTCCAGGCCGCCGCTCACGGACACCGCAATCGGATACAGCGAACGACTCCGGCGCGCGACGGCTTCCTTCAGATGGCTGCCGAATGCCTCGACGTATTCGCCGAACGAGCGATATCGCAGCTGCCGGCCGGTATCAAAATCCCAGTAGCGTCGCCGCGTGAGGCTGTGCGGCGTTACGGTTACCACGTGAGCCGGCACCACCGATGCGACGCCTTGAAAGCACGTCAAATCCTGATGGTCGAGCGGCCGTGCGCCAATCAGCATGAAATCGGCGACACCTTCGTCGGTCGGGCTGTGGTGTGATGTCAGGATGCGCGAGCAGCGCTTTGATCTCGGACCCGAACGCCAGCAGGCGGGTGGTGTGGAAATAGTAGAGGGGCCGCACGCCGATCGCATCGCGTACGAGCAGCAGTCGTTGCGCCCGCGAGTCGAAAATCGCGATGGCGAAATCGCCGTTGAGCCGCTCGGCGAAGCCGTCTGCCCATTTCTCGTAGGCTGACATCACGCACTCGCGCATCGCTGACACGACGGTCCAGCGTGAGCGCTGCGACGAGCTCATCGCGATTGTCGAGACGGCCGTCCATCACCAGCATCGCGCCGGATTCGCCGACGATCGGCTGATGCGTTCCATGATCTTCCGCAGCAACCCACAGGTGCTGGCAGGAGAACCCGGCGGATCCGTCGATGCGGCTGCGCTCGCCATCGGGACCGCGATGACGCATCCGAGCGGCCATCTCGCTCAGAACGCGGCGGTCGATCGGCCTGCCATCGAGATGCCAGGCCCCCGAGATTCCGCTCATTTTTCGGCAGTATACTGCCAGGCGTGACCACTGAATCGACGATCCCGGATTCAGCGACCGTCGCGATCGCGCCCGACGTGCTTGGCAGCGAGGTCGGATCAGAGGTCGTCATGCTGAGTCTGCATGATGGGACGTACTACGGCCTCGACGAGGTGGGCGCGGAAATCTGGCGGCTGATTCAGACGCCGATCACAGTCGGGCACATCGTTGCTTCACTCGTGGAGATGTATGACGTGGACGCGCGGCAGTGCCGCACAGACGTCATCAGACTCGTCGCGGTCCTCCGCGACCGTCGACTCGTGGAGGTTCGGGACGCGCTCGGTTGACGGCTTTCCTGCGGTCGCGGCGTTCATCGCCGGAGCGCCACGGCAATGGTCCGACCTGCAGATCCGCGAGGATGCGCTGCTCGAGCTCTGCAGCGCCGAAGGCCTCTCGGCGTTGTGCTTTCACCGCTTTTCCCAATTACCTGCGAAGGCCGGCTGGCCGCCACGGTTGCTCGAGTGTCTCTCCGACGCAGCGCGCACGGAGGCCGGCGAAGAATTGCTGCGTGGCGTTGAGACCCGTGCGGTACTCGAGGCGCTGACACGCGCGGGCATCAGACCGATCCTCATCAAAGGGACACCCCTCGCGTATACCGTGTATGACGCACCGGCGTTGCGGCCGCGCGAAGACACCGATCTGCTCATCGCGTCGGCGGACGTCGAGATGGCGCGCAGCGTGTTGTCGTCGCTCGGGTATTCGGCAACTGTGTACTGCGATGATGTGTTTTCACAATTCGAAATGCAGAAGGTCGACCCGTTCGGTGTGTGCCATGTTTTCGACATCCATTGGAAGATCAGCACCCAGGCGGTCTTTGACGGCGTCCTGACGTACGACGCCATGCTGCCGCGGGCGCAGCCCGCGCCGAGGCTGAGTCCGCACGCGATGACGGCCGGAGTGATCGACGCGCTGCTGCTCGCCTGTATCCATCCGGTGATGCATCACCGCAACGAGCAGCGAGTGTTGTGGATCTACGACATCCATTTGCTTGCCGGGCGTCTGTCGGCGCACCAATTCGCGGAGTTCACTCTTCTTGCTGCGCCAAAAACAGGTTGCCGGGATCTGCGCCCATCAGCTGCGGGTGGCACAGGCCGTGTTTCAGACCGTATTGCCACCTGGCGTCATCGCCGATCTGTCGCGTCCGGGCGATTCCGAACCCTCTGCCGTCTATCTCGCGTCTCACAGACGATGGCATCACGAGCTGGCGTCGAGCATTCGCGAGCTGCCTGGTTTCGGCGCTCGCATCAAGCTCATGCGCGACGTGCTGCTGCCGCGCCCGGCCTACATGCTCAGCACCTACGGGCTGCGCGGTAAGCCGTTGGCGATGTGGCTGTTGCCCGCGCTCTACGTGCACCGCAACGTGCGCGGCGCGTGGAAGATTCTCACGGGAAAAAAGTGAGATAATGACGGTTCACCCATGGCAGCCGTAGACGATCCCAAGACGCTCGGAAGGACCCGCCTTTCGTTCGCGAGCGAGGCCGACATCGACGAGTTTGTCGCCACGCTCGAGAAGTTCGAGAGCGGCGAGCTGACGCCCGATCAGTGGCGCATGTTCCGCCTCGTGCGGGGCACTTATGGCCAGCGGCAGCCCGGCGACGTGCAGATGCTGCGCATCAAGATTCCGCAGGGCGTCCTCACCGCCCCGCAGCTCGAAGCGCTCGCCGAAGTAGGCGAGAAGTTCTCGCGCGGCTTCGGCCACATCACCACGCGGCAGAACATCCAGTTCCATTTCGTGAAGCTCCACGACGTCGAGACCGCGATGCGCATACTCGCCGACGCGGGGCTGACGACGCGCGAGGCGTGCGGCAACTCGGTGCGCAACATCACCTGCTGCCCGAAGGCCGGCGTGTCGCCGACCGAGCTCTTCGACGTCACGCCGTACTCGGAGGCGATGACGCGCTACCTGCTGCGACATCCGCTCAGCTCGTCGCTGCCGCGCAAATTCAAGATTGCGTTCGAAGGCTGCACCGACGAAGACCACGCGCTGCTCGGCATGCACGATCTCGGCTATCGCGCGGCCATCAAAGACGGCCAGCGCGGCTTCCGCGTCGTCGTCGGCGGCGGCACGTCGATCATGGTGAAGTCCGCGGAGCCGGTGCACGACTTCCTGCCCGCGTCGGAGATCTTCAACGTGGCAGAGGCGGTGATTCGCGTCTTCCACGAGTTCGGCGACTACAAGCACAAGCAGGCGAATCGGCTGAAGTTCCTCATCAAGAAGCTCGGATGGGAGGGCTTTCTCGCCGAGTATCGCAAGAAGCTCGCGGAGTTCAGGGCGCAAGGCGGCGCGACGCTGCCGTTCGATTCCGAGAATCCGCCCGTCGAAGCGGCGCCCGCGTGGCATCGCATCGATTCGCCGCCGATTCTGCAGACCGTCTCGCGCGCCACCAGCTCGCAGGTGACGGGCCCCGGCATCGTGCCGCAGGTGCGGCCGATGCTGCCGACGATGAACGGCGACTACTCGCACTGGCTCAGCACCAATGTGAGCAAGCAGAAACAGAGCGGGTACTTCTTCGTGAACGCGACGATTACCCTCGGCGACTTCACGTGCCAGCAGATGCGCATTCTCGGCGATCTCGCGACGGCGTTCGCCGACGGAACGATTCGCATCACCGCCGAGCAGAATCTCGTGTTCCGCTGGGTGCCGGCCGATGCCGTGCCCGAGCTGTATCGCCAGCTCGCCGCGGCCGGCATGGGGCTGGCCGATGCGGGCACCATTGCCGACGTCACGAGCTGCCCGGGCGCCGAATCGTGCAAGCTGGCGGTGACACAGTCGCGCGGGCTCGGCAAGTTCCTCGGCGATCATCTGCGCGAGCATCCGGAGCTCGTGGCGAAGGCGCCCGATCTGCAAATCAAGATCAGCGGCTGCCCGAACGGCTGCGGACGCCATCACATCGCGGGCCTCGGGTTCCAGGGCAGCGTGCGGAAAGTCGGCGGCAAGGCGATTCCGCAGTACTTCGTGATGGTGGGCGGAGGTCCGGAAGGCGACGGCGTGCACTTCGGCCGCCTGGCCGCGAAAGTGCCGGCGCGGCGCATGAACCTCGCGCTCGAGCGGCTGCTGGATTTATACGTGAACGATCGGACCGCAGATGAATCGGCAACCGCGTTCTTCCGCCGCGTCGATCTCGCGCGGGTCAAAGGCGTCCTGTCCGACCTCGAGCAGATGACGCCGGGCACCACGACCGCCGACGACTTCGTCGACCTCGCCGAAACCGCCGAGTTCAAGCCGGAAATCCAGGAAGGCGAGTGCTCGGCCTAGGCGGGTGGTTGGTTGTTGGTAGTTGGTAGTGAGCCACGGACCAGCCCACCAGCCATAAACCGCCAACCATTCCTGAAACAGATACTTCCAATTAACAAATTGTATTTTACTTATGACTTGGGGTACCCGATAACTAACTCTTCTGTTATGGATCGCGAACCTGGTTGTCCTCCCCCGCAAGGACTCTACGACCCGCGCCACGAGAAAGACGCATGTGGCGTCGGGTTCGTCGTCAACGTCAAAGGCGTGCGATCGCACTCGATCGTCAAGCAGGCGTTGCAGCTGCTCGTCAATCTTCTCCATCGCGGCGCGTGCGGCTGCGAGGTGAACACGGGCGACGGCGCCGGCATCATCATTCAGATGCCGGACAAGTTCCTGCGCAAAGAGGCGCGCAACCTCGGCATCACGCTGCCGCCGGCGGGGGAGTATGGCGCGGGGTGCGTGTTCCTGCCGCGCGATCCGTCCGCGCGCGCGACGATCGAAGCGCTCATCGAAAAGATCGTCCACGAAGAAGGGCAGACGCTGCTCGGGTGGCGCGATCTGCCGACCGACGATCGCCTGGTGGGCGCGTCGGCAGCGGCGGTGGAGCCGTATTTCAAGCAAATCTTCATCGGTCGCGGTACGGTCCGACCTGAAGGCGGACACTACCGAAAACGGATCCCAAGACGACGCCATCGGTAGTGTCCGGCTTCAGCCGGACCGACGATCCTGCCGCATTCGAACGGAAGCTCTACGTCATCCGCAAGCGCGTCGAGCATGCGGTGGACAGGCTGCCCATCTCGATGGCCGACCGGAAGTATTTCTACATCCCGAGCCTCTCGTCGAACACGTTGATCTACAAGGGCATGCTGATCGCCGATCAGATCGAGACGATGTTTCCCGATCTGACGAATCCGGATGTCGAATCGGCGCTGGCGCTCGTGCATCAGCGGTTCAGCACCAACACGTTCCCGTCGTGGCCGCTCGCGCACCCGTACCGGTACGTCGCGCACAACGGCGAGATCAACACGCTCCGCGGCAACATCAACTGGATGCACGCGCGCGAGGCGATGTGCGAGTCGGAGCTGCTCGGCAAAGACCTGAAGAAGATCCTGCCGGTCATCCGCGAGGGCGGCAGCGACACCGCGACCTTCGACAACGTGCTCGAGTTCCTGGTGATGACAGGCCGCTCGCTGCCGCACGCGGTGCTCATGATGATTCCCGAGCCGTGGGCCGGGCACGAATCCATGTCGGCCGAGCGCAAGGCGTTCTACGAGTATCACGCGACGATGATGGAGCCGTGGGACGGCCCCGCGTCGATTGCGTTTACCGACGGCAAGGTGATCGGGGCCGTGCTCGATCGCAACGGCCTTCGGCCGTCACGGTATTACGTCACCAAAGATGATCTCGTCGTGATGGCGTCGGAAGTGGGCGTGCTGAACATCCCCGAAGAGAACATCCTGCTGAAAGAGCGGCTGCACCCGGGCCGCATCTTCCTGGTCGACACCGAGCAGGGGCGCATCATCGCCGACGAAGAGATCAAGCACGACCTTGCGACGCGTCAGCCGTACGGCGAATGGCTGAACGAGAACATGGTCGCGCTCGAAGACCTGAAGCCGGCGCCGCTGGTGCCGCTGCCCGATCACTACACGATGCTGAACCGGCAGCGCACCTTCGGGTACACGCAGGAGGATCTGAAGATTCTGCTCGCGCCGATGGCGATGAACGGCGAAGAGGCGATCGGTTCGATGGGCACCGACACCGCGCTCGCCGTGCTGTCGGACAAGCCGCGGCTCCTCTACGACTACTTCACGCAGCTCTTCGCGCAGGTTACGAACCCGCCGCTCGACGCCATCCGCGAAGAGCTGGTGACGTCGATGGGCTCCACGATCGGCCCCGAAGCGAATCTCCTGAAGCCAGGGCCCGAGGCGTGCCACCAGATCAAGGTGAAGTCGGCGATCGTCAACAACGACGAGCTGGCCCGGCTGCGCCACATCGACGAGCGCGGCTTCAAATCGGTGACGCTGCCGATGCTCTTCGACGCGGATTCGGGCGGCACCGGCCTCGCGCGCGCGCTCGAGGATCTGCAGCGGCGCACGAGCGAGGCGGTCGAAGAGGGCTACACGATCGTCATCCTGTCGGACCGCGGCGTGAACATGAAGCTTGCGCCGATTCCGAGCCTGCTCGCGACGGCGGGCGTGCACCATCACCTGGTGCGCGAGGGGACGCGCAATCGCGCGGCGCTCGTCATCGAGACCGGCGAAGCGCGCGAAGTGCACCATCTGGCGCTGCTCATCGGCTACGGCGCCGGCGCGGTGAATCCCGTATCTCGCCTTCGAGACGCTCGACGACATGATCCGCAGCGGGATGCTGCCGGGACTGACGCATGAAAAGGCCGTCAAGAGCTACATCAAGGCGCTGAACAAGGGCGTGCTGAAGGTGATGTCCAAGATGGGCATCTCGACGCTGCAGAGCTATCGCGGCGCGCAAATCTTCGAAGCCGTCGGCCTCGAGAAGGAATTCGTCGACCGGTATTTCACGCACACCGCGTCGCGCATCGGAGGCGTCGGCATCGACGCCATCGCCGAAGAAGTGCACGCGCGCCATACGCTGGCCTTCCCCGAGCGTCCGGTCGCCGATCGCGATCTCGACGAGGGCGGCGAGTACCAGTGGCGGCGCGATGGGGAGTTCCACCTCTTCAACCCCGACACGGTGTACAAGCTGCAGCACGCGACGCGCACCGGCCAATACGCGATCTACAAGGAATACACGCAGGCGGTGAACGATCAGACGCGCAAGCGCGCGACGCTGCGCGGATTGTTCGAGCTGAAGCTCGCCGCCACGCCGGTGCCGATCGAGGAAGTCGAGCCGGTCGACAGCATCCTCAAGCGGTTTGCGACCGGCGCGATGTCCTACGGCTCGATCAGCCAGGAAGCGCACGAGACGCTGGCGATTGCGATGAACCGCCTCGGCGGCAAATCGAATACGGGTGAAGGGGGAGAAGACCCCGCGCGCTACGTGCCCGATGCCAACGGCGATTCGCGGCGCAGCGCGATCAAGCAGGTCGCATCCGCGCGGTTTGGCGTGACGAGCGAGTATCTCGTCAACGCCGACGATCTCCAGATCAAGATGGCGCAGGGCGCGAAGCCCGGCGAGGGCGGACAGTTGCCCGGCCACAAGGTGTACCCGTGGATTGCGAAGGTGCGCCACGCGACGCCTGGGGTCGGCCTCATCTCGCCGCCGCCGCACCACGACATCTATTCGATCGAAGACCTCGCGCAGCTGATCTACGACTTGAAGAACGCCAATCCGCGCGCGCGCATTCACGTGAAGCTCGTCGCCGAAGTGGGCGTCGGCACGGTCGCCGCCGGCGTCGCGAAAGCGCACTCCGACGTCGTGCTCATCTCCGGCCACGACGGAGGCACGGGCGCGTCGCCGCTGACCAGCCTCAAGCACGCAGGCGTCCCGTGGGAGCTCGGGCTTGCTGAGACGCAGCAGGTGCTCGTGCTCAACAACCTGCGCGATCGCATCGTCGTGCAGGTCGACGGGCAGATGAAGACCGGCCGAGACGTCGTCATTGGCGCGCTGCTCGGCGCGGAAGAGTTCGGGTTTGCCACGGCGCCGCTCGTCGTGATGGGCTGCGTGATGATGCGCGTCTGCCATCTCAACACGTGCCCCGTCGGCGTGGCCACGCAGGACCCGGAGCTGAGAAAACGGTTCACCGGAGAGCCCGAGTTCGTGGAGAACTTCTTCCGCTTCATCGCCGAGGACGTGCGCGGGCTGATGGCGCAGCTCGGGTTCCGGACGATGGACGAGATGATCGGGCGCGTCGACAAGCTCGACGTGACCAAGGCGGTCGATCACTGGAAGGCATCGGGCGTCGACCTGTCGCAGATTCTTTACAAGCCTGTCGTCGCGCCGAACGTTGCGCAGCGGTGCGTGCGCGCGCAGGACCACGGGCTCGATAAGGCGCTCGACAACGAGCTCGTGCGCCGATGCGAAGACGCCCTGCTGCGGCGGAAGCCCGTCGAGTTCAGCATGCCGATTCGAAATGTGAATCGCACGGTCGGCACGATTCTGGGGTCGCGAGGTGACGCGCGCCTACGGCGCCGCGGGTCTGCCGGAAGGCACGATCAAGATTCACTTCACGGGATCGGCGGGGCAGAGCTTCGGCGCGTTTCTGCCGCCGGGCATCACGCTGACGCTCGAAGGGGACGCGAACGACTACGTGGGCAAAGGGCTGTCGGGCGGCACGCTCGCTGTGTTCCCCTCGTCCAAGGCGACGTTCGTGCCCGAAGAGAACATCATCGTCGGCAACGTGACGCTGTACGGCGCGACCAGCGGCGAGGCGTACCTGCGCGGCGTCGCCGGTGAGCGATTCGCCGTGCGCAACAGCGGCGCGCGCGCGGTGGTCGAAGGCGTCGGCGATCACGGGTGCGAGTACATGACCGGCGGATGCGTGATCGTGCTCGGCAAGACCGGGCGCAACTTTGCGGCCGGCATGAGCGGCGGCGTCGCGTACGTGCTCGACGCGAGGGGAAACTTCGAGCGATGCCTCAACCCCGGCATGGTCGATCTCGACCCGCTCGACGCCGACGACTGGCAGGTCGTGCGGCAGATGATCGCGAAGCACATCCTGTTCACCAACAGCGCCTACGCGAAAACGATTCAGGCGACGCTGGCGGATCAGCCGTTCGTGAAGGTGATGCCGAGGGACTTCAAGCGCGTGCGCCTCGCAGAGGCAAAGGCGCGAGCGGAAAACCGCGAGCCTGAATTCGCGGAGTTAGTCGGATAACAGGAGAGTAGGAGGCTAGGAGAATTCTTTCGAAAATATTTCTCCTAATCTTCTAATCTCCTGTTTTGAATTATGGGTAAACCAACAGGCTTTATCGAGATCCATCGCAAGAAGATGCCGACCCGTCCGGTGGCCGAGCGCCTCAAGGACTGGAACGAGGTCTATCTACCGTATCCGAAGGACGAGCTGCAGAAGCAGGGCGCGCGGTGCATGGATTGCGGCATCCCGTTCTGCCATCAGGGATGCCCGCTGGGCAACTTGATTCCCGACTGGAACGATCTCGTGTACCGGAATCGATGGGAACCCGCGATCGAACGGCTGCACGCCACGAACAATTTTCCCGAGTTCACCGGGCGCCTCTGCCCCGCGCCTTGTGAAGGGTCGTGCGTGCTCGCCATCAACGACGATCCGGTGACGATCAAGTCGATTGAAGTGTCCATCATCGAGAAGGCGTTCGACGAAGGATGGGTGACGGCGAAGCCGCCGCTCGTGCGTACGGGAAAGACGGTCGCGGTCATCGGATCGGGCCCGGCCGGCCTCGCCGCGGCCGAACAGCTGAACCGCGCCGGCCATTTCGTGACCGTCTTCGAAAAATCCGATCGCATCGGCGGCCTGCTGCGCTACGGCATCCCCGAGTTCAAGATGGAAAAGAAGGTCCTGAACCGCCGGCTGTCGCTGATGGAGCAGGAAGGGGTCGTGTTCCGCACGAGCGTGAACGTCGGCGTCGATGTGACGTTCGAGCAGCTCAAGACCGAGTTCAACGCGATTGTGCTCGCGGGCGGTGCGGGGCTGCCGCGCGATCTGCCGGTGCCGGGGCGCGAGCTCAAAGGCATTCATTTCGCGATGGAGTACCTGACGCTCTCGAACAAACGTGTGGAAGGGGACAACATCCCCGACGCCGATTTCATCAGCGCGAAAGGGAAGCGCGTCGTGATTATCGGCGGCGGCGACACCGGCGCCGATTGCCTGGGCACCGTGCATCGGCAGGGCGCGCTCTCCGTGCACCAGTTCGAGCTGCTGCCGAGGCCGCCCGAGACACGCACGGCGGACAACCCGTGGCCGCTCTGGCCCAACGTCTTCCGCGTGTCGACCGCGCACGAAGAAGGCGGCGACCGCGTGTTTTCCGTGGCGACGCAGCGCTTCAGCGGCGACGATCAGGGGCGCGTCACGAAGCTGCACGGCTCGACGGTCGAGCTCGTGCGCAAGGACGGCAGGATGTCGTTCGAGGACGTGCCCGGCACCGAGTTCGAAATGGACGTCGATCTGGTGCTGCTCGCGATGGGATTTCTTGGCCCCGAGCGCAAGGGTCTCGTCGACAATTTCGGCGTCAAGCTCACCGAGCGCGGCAACGTGTGGCGCGACGCCAACTGGATGACCAGCGTGCACGGCGTGTTCGCGGCCGGCGACATGCAGCGCGGCCAGTCGCTCATCGTATGGGCGATTGCCGAAGGACGCAGCGCCGCGCGCGGCGTCGATCTGTTCCTGATGGGCACGTCGGATCTTCCGGCACCCCTTGCTTAAAACTGCGTCAGGCGACCCGCCTCGTCAAACACATCTGCGCCCGGCCCGATAACCTCGACATCGTGTCGTTGTGAGATCTCTTCGACAATCGCCGACGACACGTACACGTCTTCCAGGTGCAGCGTGTCGAGGATGCGGACAATGCGCTCGCGTCCTTCCGGAACATGACCGCAGCTCCTCAACGCCAGGTCGAAGGCCTCGCGATCCGTTTCGGCCACCACCGGAATCTTGCCGCGCTCGAGAAAGCTGCTCGTGATGACGTTTCCATACGTCGACTCGTAATCGATCTTCGCAAACAGGCGGCGTGTGATGACGTCGGCTAATCCGACGCCGATGGCATTGCCGTGCGTCTCGGCGGTCAGATCGCACACCACCATGGCGCCGACGCGCGGCGCGGCTGCGTCGTGCTCGCCGCTGACGCCGATGCGTCCGGTAATGTTGGGATCGATGCCGACGCCGCTGATGTCTTTCCCCATGCGATCGACGACGAGCACGTCGACGGCATCCACCGGCAGGCGCGGCATGTGGCGCTTCGCGAGATGGAGCAGGCGCGGCTCTTCGCGCGCGATCGCATCGGCCTTCAGCACCTCGACCTGAAGCGTCTCGTGAAACGCGTTTTCCACGAGGCCGATGCCGGCGAGAATCTTGCCCGTTGAAAGCACCTGGGCGGCGCCGGAGCCGATCAACTCTCGCAGCCCATAGACGCCGAAATCGTGAACGGCTCGCGCGCCCTCGAGCTTGCCGAGCCCGATGAGCGCCATCTTCATCAGCCCGCTTTCATAACGACCGTGAAAATCGGTGTGCGGTTTGATGCGGTTGACGAGAATGACGCCGTCGGACTCATGCGCATGACGGTCCATGAAGATGCCGAAAGACAGATCTCCGCGCGGCAGCTCGACGACGTCCATTGACGAACGTATGGGCGCGCCAATCGTGGCTTCGGAGATTCCATACAGTTTCAGAATCTCGGACTGACCTTCGGCCGTCGCGCCGCCATGACTTCCCATCGCGGGCACGACGAACGGATGCGCGCCGCGTGCCTTCACGTACTCGGCTGTGTCCCTGACGACCTGGGCGAGGTTGTCGATGCCGCGACTGCCGGCGGCGATCGCGATCCGTTGCGCCCGGCCCGATCGCGCCGTCGAGCGCGGTCAGTTGCGATTGCAGCGCGCCGCGCAGGTCGTTCAGGCGTCCGCGATCGAACCGTTGCCTGACTTTGAAAAGTTGTGGCCGCCGCATCTGGCGCCTAAGTATAGAGATGACTCGTGCTCCGTCGCAGCACACCTGCGCCGGAATGGAACATTCCGTCGCTCCTGATGTTTTTCCTAAGAAAAACCACGAATTTCGAGAAAACGGCCGTGCAGTGCTGTGCAAGAAAGGTACAAGGGCCCCTTCTGTCGGACGAGCAACCGCACGTCAGTCCTGCTACTAAATGCATGTATCAAAACGAGTTATCACTGTGATGTTCGTCCATTGACGTTAGTGGCGTCGCCCTTGCTCTCACGTCGGCGCCCTCGTGCGAGGACTACTTATGACCATGGCCCGGCTCCCCTACTCGCGCTTTTTGAAGCTCGCGACCATCGTCGCGATCGTTTTCGGATCGACGCTCGGCGTCGGTGGCCAGCGCCACCGCGCCAAGGTGTCGAGCGATTTGCTCTCGTTCGAATCGCGGCGCACGACGGCGCGCACGCGCGTCATCGTTCGCGGCTCGCGCATGGAGATCGAAGCGCTCGCGTCGCGGAAGGGCCTGGGCATCGCGCGGTGGCTCGGCGACTCGGCGGTGCTGCTCGCCAACAGCGCGCAGGTTTCGGACGCTTGCCGCCGAGCGCGATGTGCTCTCGGGCGACCTGCCTGTTGGGCCGTTCATGGACGTGTCGACCGCGTCGACCGCGTCCGATCAGGTTCGCGCGGGTTACGGTGGATTGCTTCTCGGCCTCGGCGCCATACCGGGCGTCACCGGTGCCGGCGTCACCGTCGCAATCCTCGACACGGGCATCGCTCCGCATCCGGCGTTGAACGGAAAAGTCATCTTCAATGTCAGCAAGATCGCCGGCGATCCGTCGACCAACGACGCGCACGGACACGGCACGCACATCGCCGGCATCATCGCCGGCAACAGCAGCGCGTCGAAGTACGTGACGACGCCGCTATAAAGGCGGCATTGCTCCCGACGTCAAGCTCATCAACGTGCGCGTGCTCGGCGCGAACGGTACCGGATGGACGAGCGATGTCATCGACGGCATCGAATGGGTCATCGAGAACCGCGACAAGTACAAGATTCGCG
This sequence comes from Vicinamibacterales bacterium, assembly GCA_963730445.1. Lineage (GTDB taxonomy): Bacteria > Acidobacteriota > Vicinamibacteria > Vicinamibacterales > JAMQPK01 > JAMQPK01. The sequence continues at coordinate 151,323 of CAVSRX010000004.1, forward strand.
TGATCAATCTTTCGCTCGGGCATCCGGTCACCGAGCCGTCGACCACCGATCCGCTGTGCATCGCGGTCATGAAAGCGACCGCCGCGGGCATCGTCGTCATCGTGTCCGCCGGAAATGCGGGCAAGGCAGAAGACGGCACGCCCATCCTCGGAGGTATCAGCTCCCCCGGCAACTCTCCGTACGCGATTACCGTCGGTGCGATGAACACGAAAGGGACGGTGTCGCGCTCCGACGACATCATGACGACCTACAGCTCGCGCGGCCCGACGAAGTTCGAGCACGCCGTGAAGCCGGACGTCGTCGCGCCGGGCAACAAGATCGTGTCGCTCGAGACAGCAGGATCGTACCTGCAGCGCAACTACTCGCAGTTCCACATGGCGGGAAACAACAGCAACGCCTACATGCACCTCAGCGGGACGAGCATGTCGGCGGCCATGGTCACCGGCGGCGTTGCGCTGCTGATGCAGGCGCATCCGAACATCTCGGCGGCGCAGGTGAAGATCGCGCTGCAAACGGGATCGACGTACATGAAAGACGGCGGATTGCTGGCCGGCGGCGCCGGCAGCGTCAATTTCTGGACGACCCGCAAGATGGCGGCGAACGGCCTGACGAGTCTCCTCTCGACCGTGGTCGGCGGCGTGTTGACGCCCGGCCGGCGGCATGGTGTTCTGGGACTCAGGCAGCATGATGAAGCGGCTCTACGGCGGCACGGGCCTCCGATTGCTCTCGCTGCTCGAAGCGCCGATCGCGTGGCTCACCGGCGGCAGCATTCTCAAGTGGGGCGACCTGAATATCTTGGGTCTCACGAATCCACTGGCGCAGGTGCATCCGCACGAGCTCATGTGGGGCGACGTGTCGAAGTGGACGGCCGACCAGGAACTTATGTGGGGCGATCAGGTGTTCAATCCCGAGGGGCAAGAGCTCATGTGGGGCGACTCGCGGGACGATTGAAGGCGAAGAGCTCATGTGGGGCGACTCGCTGCAGGTAACCGGCGACCAGTAATGACTTCGAAGCAAAACGGGCTGCGGCTGTGGATTCAGGTCGTCGGAGTGGTGGGCGCACTGGCGCTCGTTCAGTCGCTCTTCTCGCTGTACGCTCTACCGCCCCGCTACGAGTGGCTGCTGCTGGCCGCGCTCGCGCTGCTGACCGGCTCGTTCTCGATGAAAGCCGGGCCGGCCAGGGCCAGCATCACGGTTTCCGATACGTTCTTCATCACGACGGCCCTGCTGTTTGGACCCGCCCCCGCGACCGTTGCGCAGGCGTTTGGCACGGTTGTGTCCTCATGGCGGCGGAAGCATTCTGTTGAGCGCGTCATCTTCAACACCTCGAACTCTGCGTTCAGCATGTGGGCGGGCAGTCAGACATTCTTCTGGCTGTCGGGCGTGCCTCCGCTGACGCATTCGGTGTCGCCCATCGCTCAACTGATTCTTCCGCTGCTCGCGTTTTCCGCCGTGCACTACCTGATCAACTCCGGCTTCATCGCGGTGGCGATCGGGCTCGAACACCACAAGTCGCCGTTTGCCGTGTGGCGGGAACACTTCCTGTGGCTCTCGGCGAATTATTTCGCAGCGGCGTCCATCTCTTTCTGCCTCGTGCTGCTGATGTATCAAGCGAGCCTTGCGGCGGCGATCGTCGTGCTGCCGATGCTCGTGGTGCTGCACCTGACGCTCCGTTCCTCATACGGGCGCCTCGACGATGCGAGCAAGCATCTCGAGCATCTCGATCGCCTGTATTTGTCGACCGTCGAAACGCTGGCCATGGCCATCGATGCCAAAGACGACGTGACGCACAGCCACGTCCGCCGTGTGCAGGCGTACGCGCTTGGGCTCGCGCGCGCGCTCGGTGTCACCGATGAACCGACGTTGAAGGGCATCGAAGCGGCTGCGCTGCTGCACGACACAGGGAAGCTCGCGGTACCCGAGCACATTCTGAACAAGCCGGGCAAGCTGTCCGAGGCGGAATTTGAACAGATGAAGCGCCACGTCGATGTGGGCGCCGACATTCTGTCGCTTGTCGATTTTCCGTATCCCGTCGTGCCGATCGTGCGTTGTCACCATGAGAACTGGGACGGCACCGGGTACCCGCGCGGCGTCGCCGGCCCCGACATTCCCATCGGCGCGAGAATTCTGTCGGTGGTCGACTGCTTTGACGCGCTGACATCCGATCGTCCCTATCGCTCGGCGCTCAGCACCGACGCGGCCTTCGACATTCTCCGTGCGCGGCGCGGGACGATGTACGAGCCGCTGGTGGTCGACACCTTCATCCGCGTGCACCTCGATCTCGTCAACCAGATGGAGTCGTTTCCGGCGCACGACGCGCTGCGTCAGATCACCCGCTCGGTCTCGGGCCCCGCACCGGCGCCGGTCGCGATGGTCGTCACGCCCGAGGGAGTCTCCGACGACATTCTCGCGTTCGTCAGCCTCGCGCGGCTCGCGTCGGGAGATGCGTCGATGGGCGACGTGCTGTCGCTGGCGTCCGGCCTCATGCGCGACCTCTCGCCTGCCTCGACGATTGGCTGGTACGTGATAGACGAGGGAAGCGGATATCTCGCGATGCGTCACGCATCAGGACCGGCCGCGGGCCAGTTGAAGGGAACTGCGCTTCGGCTGGGCGAAGGCGTGAGCGGATGGGTCGCCGCCAATCGCCAGGTGATGATCAACTCGGAAGCGTCGCTCGACCTTGGCGAGCAGGCGCACTCGGGCATACCGCTCAAACATGCGCTCAGCGTTCCGCTCATCACGCGCGAGTCGCTCGTCGGCACCATCACGTTGTATCGGAGACGACCTTCACCGATAGCCAGAGCCGGCTCGTCCAGGTGATCGCGCCGCATCTCGCGCAGGCGGTGTGGGCCGCGAAGCGCAACGACGCGACGTCGCAGGCACAGGGCGCGCGCACCGCCGTTGCGGCAAATTCCGATCTGCGGCTCGTCTCGACCCGCTAGACATTCGCGTTCGGACGCCTTCGCCTGCCAACATTCCCGTCGATTTCTCCTCGCGACATTTTTAGACCTTCCTCATTTTTCTTCGTGAATTTTCACATTCGTCCCGTGGCGTTTACCTTGCTCTGCGATTCTCCGATTGTGCGCGCGATAGCGCGGCACGAGAGGAGAGATCATGCGGATCGAGTCGTGGGTGGGTGTGACGGCGGTGTTGCTACTGATGTTTAGCGGCGCGATGGCAGCCGACGAGCAGCAGCGGTGCCCGCGCTCCCCCTTGCCTTCGAATGTCGACATGCCGCGCGATCTCGCGCGGGTGATACGGCGCATCTACGATCGCTCGCCGGCGTTCAGGGCGCAGTGCCAGCGGATCGCGAGCGCGCACAACCTGCGCGTCAGAGTACGGATTGACACGTCGATTCCAACGCGCTGCCGCGCGTTCACGATCGTGCAGCGTCAGGGTCACGACATCCGCGCCGACGTGCATCTCCCGCCGACGAACGGTCTCACAGAGCTCCTCGGGCACGAGTTCGAGCACCTCATCGAGCAGATCGAGGGGCTCGACCTCAAAAGGCTCGCACGGGTGAAAGGCTCTGGTGTGCATGAGGCCGAGGGTCAGGTGTTCGAGACCGATCGCGCGCAGGCGGCGGGACGCGTCGTCGAGGCCGAAGCGAGCAATCACCGCCGCATGCCCGCCGCGGATTGAATCATTACTGGCTGTTGGCCGCTTCGCGGCCAACAACGTCGACGGCTGCCCGTGCCTTCGTGGTGAGAATTTCTTCGTGTCTTCGCGGTCTAAAGCCTTCGTGGTTAAAGGATTGACAGCCGATCTATAAGAGAAACATGACCAAGATGCTTCGGCTCGGGTTTGTCGTGGTGTTCGCTGCGGCGGCCATCATCGGACAGGCGGCGCTGCGAGGGCAGCAGGCGACCTACGACCTGCTGATTCGCAACGGCCGGATTGTCGACGGCACGGGCAACCCGTGGTTTGCCGGCGATGTCGGCGTGCGCGGCGATCGCATCGCCGCCGTTGGACGATTGACGGGCGCGACGGCCAGGCGCGAGATCGACGCGCGCGGGTTGGTCGTGGCTCCTGGCTTCATCGATCTGCATACCCATTCGGACCAAAGCCTGCTGACCGACGGCAACGCCGAGAGCAAAGTCCGCCAGGGCGTCACGGTCGACGTCATCGGCGAGAGCACCTCCGTTGCGCCGCGAGACGGGCTGCCCGAAGCCAAGGACACATGGACCGATTTCACCGGGTATTGGCGCGCGATCGCGCAAAAGGGCATCTCCATGAATGTCATTTCGGAGGTCTCCTTTCAACAACTCCGTCTGGTCGCGGTGGGATACAACCCTGGCCCTGCAACCGCGACGCAGCTCGACCGCATGAAGACACTCGCCGCCCGCTCGATGGAAGAAGGGGCGTGGGGGTTGGTTGCGCGGTTTGAAAGCGGCGGGCCTGAGCAGCCAGAGGAAGTCATCGAAGTCGCGAAAGTAGTCGCGAAGTACGACGGCATCTACGTGACGCACATCGGCAGCGAGGGAGCCGAGCAGGATCGCGAGCTCGATTTTGCCATTCGCGTCGCCGAGCAAGCGAAGCTGCCGGCCCACATCTTTCACCTGAAGATTCGCGGCGAGGAGAACTGGGGCACGATCGGGAAGTATCTCGCGAAGATCGAAGCGGCACGCGCCCGCGGCCTCGACATTACCGCCAACCAGTATCCGTACACCGCGATGCAGCACGGTTGGAGCGCGTTCTTTCCGGTGTGGGCCCGCGAGCACGGCCCCCAGAAGTTCGCCGCGATGCTCAAGGACCCGGCTATCCGCGCGAAGATCAAGGCGGATAAAGACTTTCAGACGTGGGTCAGCGAACACGGCGGCTGGGATGGCGTCGTCATGGGTCGCGCGCGCCAGCCGCACAACAAGAAATATGAAGGCATGCGGATTCCGCAGATTGCGAAACTGCGCGGCGACGCGGATCCGCCGACACGTGCATTGCGCTGATGGCTGAGGAAGGCGGCAGCATCTCAGGGATGTTTCACACGATGTCGGAAGCCGACGTGCGCGAGGTGATGCGGAAGCCGTGGGTGGCGATCGCGAGCGATGGGTCGGCGATGAACCTCAACGAAGACGGCGTGCCGCATCCGCGCAGCTTCTCGACCAACCCGCGCGTCCTCGGACATTACGTGCGAGACGAGCGTGTGCTGACGCTCGAAGACGCGGTCCGAAAGATGACGTCGCTGCCGGCACAGATACTCGGCCTTCGCGATCGCGGGCAGGTGCGCGAGGGGTTCGCTGCCGATCTCGTCATCTTCGATCCCGCCACCATTCGCGAGACGACGACGTTCGAGAAGACGAAGTCGTATCCGGAAGGGATTCCTTACACGATCGTGAACGGCGTGGTGGTGATCGACAACGGGAAACACACAGGCGCGAGGCCCGGCAGGCGCGCTGTTCGGGCGCGGGCGCGCAAAAGTCGGTAGTGTCCGGCTTTAGCCGGACCTCTTAGAGCGATGCCGAGAAATGCGAACAGCGCGGCACGATCGACATCGCTGAGGCGCTCGAATCCGCGCCGCGCGAGCTCGGCCTCTCGACCATGCCTGCGGATGGCCTCGTCCAGCGTGGCCGTTCCATCGTGCAGAAGCGGGCGTCGGAACCGAAGACCCCAAAGCGCAGGCGTTCGGATTTCGTTGGGCTGCGGCGTCCCCCTGCTTGATGCCGTCGCCGGTACCCACGTCATGGAGGAGGAGATCCGAGAACAACGCCACCTGTTTCCGATGGAACAGCGGATTGGCGTTCGCTCCGGTCTCGAGAACCGGAATATGGCAACTGGTGCAGCCGATGGCCGCGAAGACCTGCTCTCCGGTCCGAACCTGATCGTTGATCTCCCCACGCCCGGCCGGCGAGAGGAAACGCATGAAGCTCGCGAAGTTGTCGATCCCACGCCGGCGCGACCGCGGATCGCGAATGTCTTCCGGGTCGGAGAACGGATCGCATAACCGCATCTGCTCGGGCGTAATGGCGAACGCGCTTTCCTGTGGGAACAGATCGTTGGTGATGCCCATCTCGTTGCGATACGCGTCGGCGCCAAAGGTCATGAGCGTGGCATGCTGCGCTTTCCACCCGAACCGTCCCACGCGGCGATCGCCGGTTTCGACGTCGATGATCAGTCCGGCGCGTCCGCTGACACCGTCGCCGTTGCGATCGAGCGGATCCTCGAGCGCCAGCAGCGTCTGATCGGGAATCGCCTCGACGAGCCCGGCTCCGAAGAGCGGGATAGGCACGCGCCGCGCGAACACATTCGCGTCGGGAGGCAACACGGGCTGACACCCGTGGCCCGGCACGGAAAACATATGAAAAAGCGTGTCGCCAGAGGCGTCGAGCGTCTCGAACTCGCCGTTCGCGTTACTGCGCCCGGCTCGCAGCTCGGCCATCGTTCCGGCGCCGCCGATCGTCGGAATGTTGTGGCAGACGGCGCAGCTCGTGCCGTTAAAGGCGGGCCCGAGTCCTTCCTCACTGAACTCGACCTCGAGAAAATCGTCGAGCCCGAGGCGGAATTCCTGGAACTCGACCGGCGTGAGACCGGCGAGCGGTGTGCCCAGCGCGCTCCGCGTTTGCGCGGTGAGCACGGCGGTCATGAATCCGGCGATCGCGACGCCGACGAGGGCATACGTTCTCATAAATCTCCGCTTACTCGGCAATCAAGCGTCCCGCGCATGAAGGAATGACCTGCGCCGCACAGCTTCGAGCATTCGAAGACGTACTTGCCGGGCTGCGGCGGCACGAACGTAACCGTCGCGACCCCTTTGCCGCGCTTGGGAATCGTGACGTTCACGTCGGTGCCCACAATGCGGAATCCGTGATCGGTGTCGTCGCTGCGCAGGCGGATTTCGACCGGCGCGCCGGCTTTCACGCGAAACTCAGACGGCGTGAAGCTGAAGCGCTCGACGAAGATCTCGACGACCTGCGGCTTCTGTTGAACAGCCATCGCGACGGTCGCACCCGCGCACACGGCCAGGATGCCTAGCAACACATATTTCATTAGAACCACCATCCGAGGCCGATGTTGAAGGAGTTCGGCTCTCTAATCGTCGAGTTTCTGCTTCGCACATTCGCATAGTCGACCTTGAGCGCGATGTCAGGGTCGGGCCAGTACGTCGCGCCGAACACCAGCGCGTCGCGATCGAGCTCCTTGAGCGGAAGATAGTCCGTCGGCATCTTGAACTGCGTGTCGAAATTCTCGTACCGCGCGAACAGGCCGACATCGCCGTAGGACGCGCCGGAAATCACCCGATACCCGGCCTCGCCATAAAATCCGCGCAGCGCGCTCGCCACATTCGGATCCACGCCGACCGCGCGTCCCATGGCATCGTTCAGCAGGCCGGCGTTGCTGATGGCCACCTGCGCAAATTGACCGCGCAGTTCGAGGCGATCGCGCGAGTACCGGACGTCGGCTTCTCCAAGCTTGACCGGCACGTCGAAACGCGGCCGGAATTCGAACCCCGATCGGCCGGTCCAGAAACTCGCCCCAACCGTCAGGCCGGGCACGCCGACATACTCCAGGCGCCCCGTCACGGCAGGCCGTCCGATGTTGGTGTCCGATCCCTTCTGACGCCCGCCGCTCAGCCCTTCCTCCGCCGAAAACTCGCGCGCATTCAGCGGCGACATCACATACGCTCGATATCTCCACCCTCGGCCGAGCTCACCATGCACGCCCGCGCCGACTTCGAACCATGTGGTCGGGACGATGACGGTATCGACGAACGGCCGCTCGACGCCGTAGTACGTTGGCGGCTCGTGGCGTTCGTTGATGATGCCGACAGGCACCAGCATCATCCCTGCGCGCACGTTGAAGCGGCGCGACAGCAGGAAATCGACGTAGGCCTGTTCGAGCTCGAGCTCTCCGGCTTCTTCGAGCCCTTCGACCAGCGCGTGCTCGAGCTCCAGCTCGCTGACGAAACGGATGCGGTCGCTGAAGCGATGCGTGATCAGAAGGACGAAGCGGTGAAAGTCGAGACGCCCGTCCGCGAATTCCTGCTTGTTGAAATGGAAGTCCATATAGCCCGAGATCGCCGTTGTGCGCTCGGGCGGTGGGGCCGCAGGTGCGGCTGGCGTCGTCTGCGCGCCGACATCGGCGGCCATGAGCAGGGTGAGGACGAGGCATGCGGCGAGCGGGAGAGCCCCATGTTTTGTCATGGCTTCAGAATGTAGCAAATACTACATTTCGTTGCGGTGGCTTGTCAATGCGACGGTATTCTGCTCTAGTGAGGGCGGTGAAAGTCACTCGCACGAAAGCGCACGCTCGGCGCATCCCGGTCAGAGGGGATTCCGCCCGCCGACGCCAGGATCATTCCCAGGAACTGGCGCAGGATTACGTCGAAATGATTGCGGAGCTGATCGAAAAAGCCGGCGAAGCGCGGCTGACCGATCTCGCGCGCGGATTCGGCGTGACGCACGTCACCGCCAATCGCACGTTGAAGCGCCTGCAGCGGCAGGGGCTCGTCACGAGCCAGCCGTATCGATCGATCTTTCTCACCTCGAACGGCCGGAGCCTCGCGAAAGAATCACGCGATCGCCACGAAACGGTTGTCAGGTTCCTCATCGCCATCGGCGTGCCCGAGGCGATCGCCGAATCGGACGCCGAAGGCATCGAGCATCATGTCAGCCGCGAAACGCTGGCCGCGTTCGTCCGGCATCTGCGAAACCGTCGCTAAGATATGAAAAAGAAGGAGACAGTGATGCGCTCGAACATTCTGATTCTGACCGCCGTGCTGGTGATGGCTGGCGCGAATGCGCCGCGGCTGATCGCTCAACAGGTGAGCAAGGAACCGGTCGAGGGCATCAGAAATCTTGCCCGGCTCGAGACGACCGTGGCCTGTGCCGGCGCTATTACCGCCGACGTAGTGCCCGAGATCAAGAAGATGGGCTTCGTGTCGATCGTCAACCTCCGGCTCGCCACTGAACCGGGTGCCGAAGTCGAGAAGGAAGCTGCCGCCGCAAAGGCCGCCGGCCTCCGGTATTTTCACGTGCCCTTCGATGGCTCTCCCGATCCGGCCGCTGCGGAACAGTTCCTGAGGGCGATCACGTCGCCGGGCGCCGAGCCTGCCTTCATTCACTGCGGCGGCGGCAACCGCGCCGCGACGATGTGGCTGATCAAGCGGCTGGCGGTCGATCGATGGGACGTCGATCGTGCGGTCGCTGAGGCCGCAGCGCTGGGGCAGACGAGCCTTCCGATGCGGAAGTTCGCGATCGACTTCGCGCAGTCGCGACGCCAGTAGGCCGCGGCCGGGATGTACCCGATCCTGTTCCGGTTCGGCGACTTCGAAGTGACGACGTTCGGCGTGCTCGTGGCGCTGGGCGCAATGACGGGACTGTGGATATTTCACCGTGAGCTTGTCCGCAGCGGCCTGGCGGCCGATGGCACCGACGCCGCGCTCATCGGTGTTGTCGGCGGCCTCGTCGGCGCCAAGCTCATCTGGGCGATCGAATTCCGCCATACAGCGCCGTTTCTCTCTCTCCTGCTCAGCCGCGGCGGCCTCAGCTGGTTCGGCGGATTTCTCGGTGGTGTCGGTGCAGGATTATGGGCGTTGCGGCGCCGGCGAATTTCGATCGTGCCGGCGCTGTCGGCCGCGGCCCCAGCGCTGGCCATCGGTCACGCGATCGGCCGCATCGGGTGTTTTCTCGTCGGCGACGATTACGGCCGCCCGACTGATGTGCCCTGGGGTGTGGCGTTTCCGAAAGGACTGCCGCCGACAACGATACCCGTGCACCCGACGCAGCTTTATGAAGCGGTCGGCTTGGCTGCGATCGCCTGGTTACTCATTCGATGGCGGCGAAAGGGCATCTCAGACATCGTGGTGTTTGCGAGGTACCTGATTCTGGCCGGCACGTTACGATTCGCGATCGAATTCTTCCGCGTGAATGAGCCGATTCTCAGTTCGCTGACGCTCGCTCAGCTCTTTTCCGGCGCGATGATCGTTGCCGGTCTTTCGGTTGTTATTCGTCAGCCGTCAGGAGGGAAGTGACTGATGGGCAAGAACAATCGTGGCATATCGATGACGCTCGCAATTGCCGTGGGCCTGAATGTTGCCGCGGTTGTGGCTGGCCAGTCGACGCCGGTGCCCGCGTCACCGGCGCAGACGCTGGCGGTTCCTGGAGCCTCCAACTCCACGCCCTCGCTGACGGCAGTCGGTCGAACGGTTGCCGCAGCCTGGACTGCGACGAAGGAGGCGAGCACCAATCTTTACGTCGCGATCAGCAACGATGGCGGTGCGACATTTTCTGTGCCGCGGCGTGTCAACGACATCGACGGCGACGCAGGTGCGACACCGGAACAGCCGCCGCGCGTCGTGTTGTCCGGCTCGAGCGGAGCCCGTACTCTGACGGTCGTTTGGTCCAAACGAGATACGGGACCGATGCAAACACGCCGCGACGTCATTCGTATGTCGCGCTCCACCGACGGCGGCCGGACGTTTACGCCCGCGCGGTTCACGCACGATCCGAATTTCAGTGGTGCGCGTGGGTGGGAGTCGGCAACTGTCGGAGCGGATGGTGCCGTCCACGTCGTCTGGCTCGACGGTCGCGCGGCCGCGCGGAAAATCGACGAGCACGCGAAGCAGTCTGGCATGCCGCATAAAGGGCAGCCTCCACAGGAGATCTACCACGGCAGGCTGTCGCCGAACGGGCGCATGACTGAAACACTGATTGCGTCCGACGTGTGCTTTTGCTGCAAAACGACCGTAGCCGTCGGCGCGCGCGGCGACGTGTACGCGGCGTGGCGGCACATCTTTCCGGGAAGCATGCGTGATATCGCATTTGCGAAATCGACGGACGGCGGGCGTTCGTTCGATCCGCTCATCAGAGTCAGCGAAGACAAGTGGGAGCTGAACGGGTGTCCCGAGGACGGTCCCACGTTGGCGGTGGACCAGGCGGGCGTGATCCATATCGCATGGGCGACGGTCGTCAACGATGGCGAACCGCAGAAAGCGCTGTTCTACGCCACCTCGCGAGATGGCAAAACGTTCTCTGCGCGCGCGCGGTTGCCTGTTCCCGCGACGGCGACGCCTGGTCATCCGCAACTGACGCTCACTCCAGACGGCGGCGCTGCCATTGTGTGGGATGAGGTGGTCGGCGGGGAGCGGCGAGTTTCGTTCGCGCGCGTCTCGCGCGCCGGCGCGTTCGGACAACCGCAGATTCTGAGCGGTGATGAATCGGCACAGCATCCGGTGATCGTGCGCGCCGACGCGAACGTGCTCGTCGCGTGGACGAGCCGATCGTCGAAATCTGCAGCCGAGCCGTCTGTAATAAGGATGACGCGTATCACCCGATAAGAAACGACACGCCGAGAAGCAGCAGAAGGATTCCGACCACCATGCGGAACCGCTGCTCGGGCACGCGTGCGAGCAGCCTCTCGCCGAAGAGCGTTCCGATCACCACTCCGATCGTTGCGATGGCAATCGTCGGCCACAGGCGCGCGAGCGCGGCCGTGTCGGTCACGAGATACACCGGCACCCGCGCCATGTCGATCATCAGCGCCACCGCGGTCGTCGTCGCGACGAATTGCCGCTTGTCGACCTCGAATCCCAGCATGGCGGCCGTTCGAATGCCGCCTTGATTCCCGACCAGGCCGCCAAAAAATCCGGAGAGCGCCCCGCCGAGCCACGCGAGCGTCCCCCGAAGCCGCCAGCGCTTTGCGTAGCCGGTCACCTGCGACGCACCGGCGAGCACGAGCAGGCATCCGAAGACGATCTCGAGCGTACGGCTCGTGGCCCACGTATTGAGCAGCGCGCCGGTCAGGCCGCCGGCGGCGCTCGTGAAGCCGAAGCTGCGTACGACTTTCCAGTCGATCTCCCGGCGAAATCGCCAGAAGCGAATCGATGTGCCGATCGCGTGGGGAATGGAAACGGCGGCGACGGCCAGCTTGGTGCCCGTCATCGCAGCGATGGCGGGCGTCAGCAGGCTGCCGATGCCAAAGCCGGCGATGGACGCCACTGCGCCGCCGAAGACTCCGGCGAGGAAGATGAGTGTCTCGAGCAGATCAGTGTTTGGCGAACACGCGTGTGGCGCCGCTCTTGTCGAACGACATGACGTTGTAGGGTTGCGCCTTCGTCCCTGGAACTTCCATGCCGGGCGATCCGATCGGCATGCCGCCGACGGCAATACCGGCGATTGCCGGCTTTTCCTTCAACAGGCGGTGGACGTCGGCCGCCGGCACGTGTCCTTCCACGACGTAGCCGTTGACGACCGCGGTGTGGCACGACTGCACCTGGTCGGGCACGCCGCGCGATTTTTTGATTTCTGTGAGGTCGTTGAGATCGGTCGTGCGCACGGTGAAGCCGCTCGCGCGCATGTGTTCGACCCACTGTGCGCAACAACCACAGGTTGGCGATTTGAACACTTCGACCAATGGGCCGGCAGGTTTCTGTTGCGCGGCTATATATATAGTGCCGAACAGCGCGAGCGCTGCGGCGGCAAAGGCAAATGCGATGGCTTTCGATCGAGACATTGATCCTCCGTCCTGATTATGACACCTCTAGAACGCGACACGCAGGCCGCCGTTGATGACGCGCCCTTCGAGCGGCGCCCACGCATCGACCGTCCAGCGGCCGTCATGCCGCGGCCTGGGTACGACGAGCGGGTCGTATTTCGTCTGTCGGATGTCGAGCAGATTTTCTGCATTCAGAAACACGCGTAAGCCGCCGAATCGCCGCTCGCCGAGCGCGCCGAGCAGCAGGTGCGGCCGGCTCACATGGCGATACGGGTTTTCCTCGAGCTCCTGCCGGCCGACGAAGTACATCTCGATGCCGAATCGCCCCCACTCGTCGCCTTCCCATATCGCATTCAACGAGCCCGCGTGGGCAGGCGTCAACGGCACGGCCCGCCGTGCGTGTTGGTCAGCGTCGAACTCGGTCGATCGGGTCCACGCGTGCGTCGCGAGTGCGACAAACCCTTGACGACGGTATCGCAGCAGCAGCTCCGTTCCCCCCGTGCGCGTGCTCTCTGGTGCATTCAGAAACTCCACCTCGCCGGCGTCGACGTTTCTCGTGACGACCGGGTGACGCACGACCGAGCCGAACACCGTTCCCGTGACTTCGATCGATCCGATCACGCGCGTCACATCGAGCGACGTGTTGCGCGCGCGCTCGGCGCGCAGCCCACGGAGCGGCCGAAGCCGCGACAGGCCGGTCTCTTCGGTTTCTTCGGTGAAGGGTGTCGGCGCAAACGCGCCCGTGCCGGCGGCGACGCGAACGGTCCAGCCAGATGCGGGTCGCGAGAGCAGCGAGATCCGCGGTGTCGCGAGGACGCCATACTCCGAGTGCACATCGGCGCGCGCGCTGATGGCCAGCGTCCATCGATCGCTCATCGCGATCTCGTCCTGCATGAAGACCGAAGGACTGGAAAAGCTGTAGTCGAACTGCGGCAGCTCGTGCAGCGCGTGGCGATCCTGCTGAAACGCGGCGCCTCCCACCCACGTCTGCCGCCCGCTGCTTCCTTGAACGGAGACTTCGCCGAACCACGTGCTGCGCACGCTATGCTCGGCCACGAGCCCGAATCTCCGATCCTGCGCGCGGCGCATATACGACCCGCGAACCGCGAGCACGCGAGTGCCGAACGCGAGCCAGCGGCCGACGAAGCCGCCGTCGACATGGCGGCTGTTCAACGATTCAGTGAAGGCGGTGCCATCGGGTAACGTTCGGCCCGGCGATGTGCCGCCGTTGCGATCTTCCGCCATGACGCCGATCGTGGCGAACATCGTCTTGCCCGTGCCGTTGTCCGAGAATACGCGCGGGCGCAGCACGATGCGTTCAAATCCCGGAAGGTCGAGCCACCCGTCTTCGTCCAGATCCTGGGCCGACTGGCGGTGAAAGCCACCGAGCAGAGTCCACGAGGCCGTCTCTCCAATAGGATTCGCGAGCCACGACGTTACGTCATGACCCGATTGCGACGTGGCGTTGATCAGCAGCTCGCGTTCGGCTTCGGCCGGCCGGCGCGACACAAGATTGATCACACCGCCGAGCGCCGACGCTCCGTAGAGCGCGGAGGCGGCGCCTTTGATGATCTCCACTTGGGCGAGATCGAGTGGCGGCACCTGGAGCAGGCTGAATGAATCGCCCTGCGCACCGTACAGCGGCAGACCATCCGCGACGAGTTGGGAGTACCGGCCGCGGAGCCCCTGAATGCGCACATTGGCCGCGCCGAGCGCCGGCGAGGTCGTCTGCACGCGCAGCCCGGTTGTTTCGCCCAACAGCATCGCGACGCTGCCCGGCGTCATCAATGCCTTCTCCTCGATCTCTTCGCGATCGATCACTTCGACGCGCACGGGTTGATCCTGGAGACGCGTGTTCGTCCGCGTGGCCGTGACGATGACCGTCTCTTCGGCCTCGACAACCGGCGAAGGCGGTTTTTCCTCGGTGACGACTTCGCCAGGAGGTGTCTTAGGCGGGTCTTGTGCTTCTGCCCGGAGAGGCAGGACAAGAAAGAAGATACAGAGTGCGGCACCCGCGATTCGCAGCATGAGGATCGCCCTACAGTACTCCGGCCACGAATGCGCCGCACGTCACGAACCCAGCGGCGAGCGCGACCACGCCGAGCGTCTTCAGCTTTTTCAGCCGCCACCACATGTAATAGCTGCCGAAGACCATCACGATGAGTCCGGCCGCAAGCGCGTCCATCGCGAACACCCACGCGCCTGTCATGATCCAGTCGCGCCGGCTCGCGGGTTGATTGAATCGAGAGCCGCTGAATGTGTGGAAGATCTGAAACGCGTGAAGGTGCCCGTTCTTGAACTCCTTCACGTATGCCTGCTTCGCGTTCAGGTCGACGCGCACCTGCGCCCCTCCGTTCGGACGGGCGACGTTGAAGTCGATATGTCCGACTGGTTGCGATGCCGGCCAGTCGACTTCGCCGTGCAGGTTCAACTGACGCATCAGATCGAAGGTCTGCTCGGCTCGGGTCACGCCGAAAGGCGTTCTCACCTCCGGGTCATACGAGACCTCGTGCCGAGCGTAGAGATCGGTGAACCATTGCTGATGATTCAGCATCAGGCCCGTCAGCGAAAACAGCCACAGGAAAAACAGAAAATAGAGGCCGAGGTAGTAGTGGAGCTTTCGATTCCAGACCTCCAGCCCTCTATCAGCCATGGAGCATCGCGAAGATGAGTCCGAAGAACGTCACGCCGCCAACCGACAGCAGTGCCAGGCCGATTCTGCGCTCCGCCTTGATCGCCCACCACAGATAGACGCCGCTCAGCGAAATAAAGAGCAGCAGATAAATCGTGGCATCGGCGAGCACGCGCCACGCCTGCGTGCCGATCCAGTTTCCGCGGATTGCCACGTTATGCGGGCCCGGCATCTTGTGAAGGTACGAGATCGATTCCGAAAGGCCCATCGAGCGGCGTGTGACCGTGGCACTGCGAGCGTCGATGTCGACATCGATCGTCGCCTCTGAGCCGGCTTTCGAGACCGGGAAAAATCAGGTGCCGACTAGTGGGGACGTAGCGGAGAAAGCCGATCTCACCGGCCACGCCCACCTGCGGAAGAATCGCCGTTGCGCGCGCGACGGCCTCAGGACCCTTGAGGCGATCGAAGCCCTCGGGAATCTGCAGGTCGCGATACGTCTCGGCCTGCAGATCTGTCCCGACAACCAGCTTTCCGTGGTTGAGATAAAACACGCTCGCCGCAAAGAGCAGGATGAACGGGCTGACGAACAAGCCGAAATACAGATGCAGGTCTCGAAGCCATCGATAGAGCAACGCGCGTCCTCGGCTACGGATGTTTGTGTTCGGGGTCGGCCGGCTTCGTGGCCGCTGCGCCACCCTTCGGCACAATCGTCGTCACCGACGCAGGCTCCTTCGTGCCGCGCTCGCCAATCCAGTGGCGCATCGACCCGTCGGCAAATGTCTGGTGCGCTTTCCACTGCAGCGCGCCCGGTTGCGGATTGTGCGCGGTAAACGTGAACAGCGCGAACTCCTTCGGCTTGATCTCTTTCTTCCAGGTAATCGACACGATGCGGTCGCCCTCTTTTTTCACGTCGAACGTGAATCCTTCGCCCGAGGCCACCTGCATGACGTGCATGCCCGCTGGAATGTCCAGCTCGACTGATGCCGAAGGTACGGTCCCCTCGGTCGGCACACGCACGGTGTAGACCTGTTCCGCGCCTGCGGTCGATTCGCGCGGCGTGACGATGACGTGCGCGTCGAGGACCACGAGGGACAGGGCAAGGCAGACAGACGCGGCGGCAAATTGTTTCTTCATATGGCTCCTAGTTTACCTCGATCAGGGCATCTGGTGCCCAGCGTGGGGATCGACTGCGGCCGGATGCATCGGCTTGATCATGTGCATGTTCCACATCCGCCCCATGACGCCTGCGGAAGGCCGCAGACGGAAAAACACCTGGAAAGACATGGGGCGCTCACCGTAGGTCAGCATCAGCCGATTGGGTACGCCGTAAAACGAAACTGCCGCGCCGATGCCGGTTTCGAGCTTCTGCCAGCGCGGCAGCTCGCGGACCGCGCCCAATGTGAGCGCCGTGATTCTGTCCTTCACCTCGTTCCCGACCGAGTGATCGTCGAGCAGCACGCCGGTTTCAACCTCGACGAACTCTAGGCGTCCGTAGGTCGAATAGCTGCCGGCGCGCTTCGTCGTCTCCAGCAGAAGCGCTGCGCGATTCGCGTCTTCGCCGTTGTTCATACCGTACGCCGCTGTCGCGGCAGTGAAATTGTCGCCATCGTGTTTGAGCCACGACGCCGACGCCGTCGTCCGGACGATGTCGCCGTGACCGAGCTCCTCAGGCTCTTTCAGCCGGCCGGATGAGAATTGGAATTCCCATGCGGTCGCGCGGACGGAACCACAGGCGTCCCGAGTACGAGTCGAGCGGGCCGAAATCGACGTCCCATCGATCTTCGTCAGGTTCTCGGCCGTTGAAGACCGAGCCCTCGATCGTCCATGGCCCGCGGTCAACCGCCGCTGTTACGACTCCAAATGCGATATGCGTGGAATCGAGCGTGTGGTGGGCGAGCGGCGACATCGGATTCTCCATTGCCGAGGCGCGGTGCATGAAGGCGACCGGACCGAGAGCGGGCTCGGCCGACGGGCCGCCTGCGAGTGTGAAGCCCGCCTTCGATCCGACCGGTACCCGCCATACGAACGCCAGTTGCATGAACAGATCATGCGGATGCTGATAATCGATGAGGGGTTTGCCCTCGAAGGCTTCGCCCACCTGAAACAGCTCGCGGTACCCCTTCTTGCCGACGGTGAGCGGATCGAGGCTGAGCATCGTGTTGATCGTGAGATTCGACGATCCGACCTTCCGCTCGAACATCCCCATCCACCAGTTCGGCACGCGAAGTTCGTCACCTCCGCGCGGACCGCCCTGATGGTTGAACAACCCGTAAACCACCGCATCCTGCATCACATGCCAGCCGCCAGACTCGGTCGACTGCGCGGACGCAGAATGCGGAAATGAAACGCCAACCGCCAGTGCGGCGGCCGCCCAACGAATGAACATGATCGACTCCTCTCCATCGTGAACGGACACACGACGAGAGGGATCAGATTCGAAGTGGATTCAGGAATGCGGATGCAGATGAGGCACCGGGCGGGGCGCAATCGGACAGGACAACGAGTCGCATTGAGATCTGCGGAACCACAATTTCCGTCGAACCGCACACCGCGCGCAGATTGACGAACGAGAGAGGCGTGCGCGGAATCGCGACCGCCTCAGCCGACGCCGTGTCACAGTCGTGCCCTGGAACGGCGGACATCACAGGCACCGATGCGGGCGCAGCCGAATCGGTGCTGTCGTGATGATCGTGGTCGTGCGACTGAACAGCGCTCGCAGTGGCTTGTTGCTGCGTGTGATGATCGTGCGTACGAGCCATCGACCAGCAGCAGGGCGGGAAAGCCGCCGTGGCCGTCAGCCACACGGTAAGCAACAGACTGAGCGCGCGAACCGCGAACGTCATCAACAGCGTCAGATATATCACAATTGCGTTGCGGCTCCGGCGCTGTTGTAATGGTCGGACAGGGAGGCGTCATGGAACGCGATGTGGTGTGTGGAATGAATGTGGATCCCGCAAAGGCTGCGGCGACGAGCGAGTACAACGGCAAGACTTATTACTTCTGCGCGAAGGCCTGCAAGAACAAGTTCGACGCCGATCCCCAGAAGTACGCGAAGTAAATGGCCCAACAGGTTGACGAGGACGTTGTCGATCCCGTCTGCGGCATGACGATCTCGCCGGCCGACTCGGTCGGCGAGGTCGAGCATCGCGGTCGCACGTACTACTTCTGCAACGACAGCTGCCTCGAGAGGTTCAAGGCGAACCCCGAGGAGTTTGTGGGGCCGGGCGCGGCTGCTGAACGGGCCGCGACACGCGCGGCCGCCGATCCCCACGCGGAATACACCTGCCCGATGCATCCCGAGGTTCGGCAGAAGGGACCGGGCTCGTGCCCGCATCTGCGGGATGGCGCTCGAGCCGGTGAACGTCTCGCTCGAGGAGCACCCGAACGAAGAGCTCGTCGACATGACGCGGCGGTTCCGGTGGTCGCTCGCTCTCACCGTTCCGATCCTGCTGGTGATGGTCGACGAATTTCTGCCGCGACAGCCGTTGCACACGCGTATCGACGCACGGCTACTGAACTGGATCGAGCTCGCGCTTGCCACGCCCGTGGTCCTGTGGGGCGGATGGCCGTTCTTCGCGCGCGGGTGGGCCTCGCTCGTCAGCCGTCACCTCAACATGTTCACGCTCATCGCGATGGGTGTCGGTGCTGCCTACGGCTTCAGCGTCGTGGCCACACTGGCGCCCGATCTGTTTCCGCACTCGTTTCGAATGGGTGGCGGCCGTTGCGGTGTATTTCGAGCCGGCCGCGGCCATCGTCGTGCTCGTGCTGCTGGGCCAGGTGCTCGAGCTGCGCGCGCGCAGCCGCACGAGCGGCGCGATCCGCAACCTGCTCGGCCTCGCACCGAACACCGCGCGGCGCATCGACGCAGGATGGAACCGAGAAAGACGTGCCGCTCGCGGATGTGTATGTGAAGGATCGGCTGCGCGTGCGCCCGGGCGAGCGCATTCCTGTCGATGGCGGCGTCATCGAGGGCGCAACCAGCGTCGACGAATCGATGGTCACCGGCGAGCCGATTCCTGTAGAGAAGGCGCCGGGCGACACAGTAACCGGCGGTACTGTCAATGGAACGGGCACGATCGTGATGGAAGCGCAGCGCGTCGGCTCGGACACGCTGCTCGCGCAGATCGTGCGCATGGTAAGCGAGGCGCAGCGATCGCGCGCGCCGATTCAGCGTGTCGCCGACACCGTGGCGGCGTGGTTCGTGCCTGCGGTCATCGGCGTCGCTGTCGTCACGTTCATCGCATGGGCGATCGCCGGGCCCGAGCCGCGGCTCGCCTACGCGCTGGTCAATGCGATTGCAGTGCTCATCATCGCGTGCCCGTGCGCGCTCGGGCTCGCAACGCCGATGTCGATCATGGTGGGCACCGGCCGCGGCGCAGAAGCCGGCGTGCTGTTCAGAAATGCCGAAGCGCTCGAGCTGCTCGAGCAGATTACGACGCTCGTGGTGGACAAGACGGGCACGCTCACCAAAGGGAAGCCGAGCCTCGTGACGGTGGCGCCGCAACCGCCTCTCGACGAGGCCACATTGCTGCGTCTCGCCGCGAGTCTCGAACGCGTCAGCGAACATCCCCTCGCGGAAGCGATTGCGACCGGCGCATATGAGCGTGGCATTTCCCTCGCGCCGGTCCAGCAGTTCGCGTCGATGACAGGTAAAGGTGTCACGGGGAGCGTCGAGGGGCGCCGTGTGGCGATTGGAAACCTTGGGTACCTCGAGGATCTCCGGATCGACCCGGGGCCGTTGCGCGCGCGTGCCGAGGAGCTGCGCCGCGCGGGACAGACCGTGGTCTTCGTGGCCGTAGACGAAGCTGCTGCCGGCCTGGTCGGCGTCGCTGATCCCGTGAAGTCGACCACGCGCGAAGCCATCGATGCGCTGCATCGCGAGCGCGTGAAGGTCGTGATGCTGACCGGCGACAACCGCACGACGGCCGAGGCGGTCGCGAAGGCGGTCGGAATCGACGCCGTCGAAGCCGACGTGCTACCCGATCAGAAAGCGGCGGTCGTGAAGCGGCTGCAGGCCCGCGGCGAGCGCGTGGCGATGGCCGGTGACGGCATCAACGACGCGCCGGCGCTGGCGCAAGCGGATGTCGGCATCGCGATGGGGACCGGAACGGACGTCGCGATGGAGAGCGCGGCCGTGACGCTGGTGAAAGGCGATCTTCGCGGCATCGTCCGCGCGCGGCGGCTCAGCCGCGCAACGATGAAAAACATCAGACAGAATTTGTTTTTCGCGTTCGTCTACAACGTGCTGGGCGTTCCGGTGGCCGCCGGCGTGTTGTATCCGGCGTTCGGACTGCTCTTGAGCCCGATGATCGCCAGCGCGGCGATGACCTTCAGTTCGGTGTCGGTTATCGGGAACGCGCTACGGCTTCGAAAAATCGACCTCTAGCTGCACCGGTTTGCTCGTGGCTGCGACCGTCAGCTGCCGTTCGCCGCCGGCGGTTCTGACCGTCACGCTGTGAGTCCCAAGCCCCACCTTGCCCTCAAACGGCGTCTCGCCGACGCGCGTTCCATCGATCAGCACTTCTGCAGGCTCATTCGACGTCACGGCAATCGTCGTTTGAGGAGTCAGATTGATCGTGGTCGTATCAGCCGGTTTCACATCGACCGCGCGCGTCTCGTCGTATCCGAGCTCGCGATTCTGAAAGCGCAGCCTGTGCCTTCCCGGCGAGAGCATCGCCCGCCCTCGCTCGTCGACCTGAACCCCGCGGCCGCCCTCGCTGATGACGATGTCGAACGGCGAGAACACCGCAACCCATCCGGACACTTTCGAGAACGGATCGGGTTCGGGCTTTGCGGCCGGCTGAGGCACGACGGGTTTCTCGATCACCTCGACCGGCTCTGATACCGCGGCCGGTCTATCGAATCGTGCGGCGGTGCCGCTGAAGACGCCGCGAATCTGCGGCCAGAACGACACAATAGCCCCGGCAATGCCGAGGACGACCGCCAGGGCGGCCACTCGGGGGAGCCACGCCTTTATGAGGGGCGCGTAGGACACTCGAGGTGCGCGAGGTTCGTCGGGTTCGTGGGCTTCGTTGGTTGCGTAGGGATCGTAGGGTTCGCTTGGTTCAAGGGGTTCGTAGGGTTCGATGGGTTCGTAGGGTTCGCGAAGTTCGATCGGTTCGTACGTTTCGGCCGATGCGCCGGCCCATTCGGCGACGGGCTCGTGAGCGAAATCGCCGGGGCGCACGTCAGACCATTGTGCGCGGCGCGTGCGAATCCAATTGATGGCTGCGGCCGCCGCTGCGAGCAGGTGCGGCGAGGTGCCCGCGAAGGCATCGATTGAGCTTTCGTCGCCGCCGAAGCCGGCCAATCCCGACTCCGCGGTGGCAGGTACGCCGGTCAGCATCTCGCGAATCTGCCTGGCGAGATCGACAGGGTCGGCCGATTCGACGGGCGGCAGCTTGAGCGTGAGCACGCCACCGGGGATCGAGTTCAGGTGCCGCATCAGGTCGGCCTCGCCTCGGGCCTGCTGGGCGGGCAGCAGCACGACGTCGGGCACGCGCTTTTTCATGGCGCTGATCGCCGAGACGCACGAATCGGCGCCAATAAGCTCGCAGCCCTTCAGCTCGCGCGCGAGCCGCGCCAGCGTGGGGGTGTGGCTGTTTCCCGGGTTGAGGGCGAGGATTAGGGCCAAGACGCTGGAGAAGAACTTATCTCATATAAAATCACGGCGTGAAGAGTACCGCACGACGGTCGGCAATGCCCAAGGAAGTTGATGCCCTGCGGGCTTCCCTGGATTCCGGGCTGACCGCCCTCGAAAAGGCCCTGGCCGATCCGAAGGAACACGGCTCGCTCGAGTCCCTCATTCTCGATCTGGCCCGCATCGCGACCGAGGAAGCAGACGCCACTGCGCGGCAGGCGGTGCTCGAAGCCCAGAAGGCAGGGCAGGCCGCAGCCGCTGCGGCTCACACTGAAGCCGCGGGGGCGCTCGACGCCGAGAGGGTGGAGTCGGCGGCGCTGCGCCAGGTCATCGAAGACGCGAAGTCGGCGCTCAAGCAGGCCGAGGCGGCACTCAAAGAGGAGCGCCGCACTGCCGAAGCCGCGAATCGGGAGGTCGCCGGAGCGCACCGCGAACTGGCGGCGATTCGCGAATCGCTCGAACAGCAGCAGTCCGCCAGCGCGGCCCAGCGGCGCGACCTCGACGCCGCGCGCGCGGCCGTGGACGCCGAGCGTGCGCGTACTTCGGCCATCGAGCAGCAGGTGGCGCAGGCACGCGCACAAGGGGAATCGGAGAGAGCGGCGCTCGCGAGCGAGCTGGAGGGGCACCGCGTCGCGCTCGAGGCCGAACGCGCCGCGGCGGCGCAGCTGCTCCAGACGAGCTCGGAGCTCGAGCAGAATCTGGCGACGGTCCGCGGCGAGCTGGGCTCGTCGCGTGGCGAGCTCGACGCCGCTCGCCGCGACCTCGACACTGTTCGAGGCGAGCTCGATTCGACGAGGCGCGAGCTCGAGTCCACCCGCGGCGAGCGCGACGCGACCCGCGACGAGCGTGATGCCACGCGGCGCGATCTCGAGGCTGCGCTCCACGACCTCGACGGCATTCGCAAGGATACGGACGCGCGCACGCAAACGCTCTCGCGCTCGCAGGCAGAGCAGGAGCAGACGCTGCAAGCGGCGCGGGATGGCGCGCGCAACGCCGAAGCCCGGCTCGAGCAGGCGATTCGCGAGCGCGACACCGCACAACGTGAAACGGTCGAGCTCAAGGGGCAGCTGGAACTGGCGTCAGGCGCGATTCGCGAGCGCGACGCGCTGAAGGGCGAGCTGCAGGCCGCGCACGAAGCGCGCGCCGCCGCCGAAATGCTCAACGCCGCGCGCAATACGCGGCCCGATGCTGAGGTCGACGACGACTCCGAGAGTGACGTCGACCTGACGTCCGTCACCAAAGAAGAAGAGGAGCGGCAGCTCGCGATCGAGAACCGCATTCGCGGGCTCGAGCTGGCGCTGCGCGACGCGGAGACGCGCGCCGAGTCCGCGGAACTCGAGCTCGACCTCGTGCGCCGCCGGGCGGCGACCAAAAAACACGCGCCGCCGGCTGAGCCGGCGCACGTTACTGCGGCGCCGGCAGCGGATGCGGCCGACCCATCCGAACAGTATCGCGGTTCCGCGAAGCGCATTCAGTTCAAGAAGGAAATCGATATCCAGATCGACGGCACGCCTGGAAAGCTCGTCGATATTTCGTTGACAGGCGCGCAGGTGCTCACGCCAGCGGCGATGAAGCCGAACCGTCTCATCACGGTTATGCTGCCGATGGGCGACAACTCGGTCCCCTGCAAATCCAAAGTGATGTGGTCGCGGCTCGAGCCGCGCGCCGGACAACTGTGGTACCGCGCCGGCGTGTCCTTTACGAACATCGATCAGGTCGCGCTCGAGACGTTTCTTCGCTCCCCTCAGAAATGAGATCATGAAGCCATGGGTCGTATCGTCGCCGTCGCCTTCCTCGCACTCGCCGTGTCAGCAGCCGCGCAGTCCAGCATCGCGACTCTGACTCTCACGACGAAACCCTCGCCGCTCGGGCTCGGCCAGAACCTGTTCGAGGTCGCCGTCAAGGACGCCAAGGGGCGGCCGGTAACTAACGCCGAGGTCGCGCTGCTGATGGTGATGCCCGCCGATCCGAAAACGAAGCATCCCGAGATGCGCACCGAGGGAACACTTAACAACGTCGGCGGCGGAAAATACAACGGCATCGCGATCGTCACCATGGCCGGCGAGTGGGATGTGACGGTCACGGCGCGCCGCGACGGGAAAGTGCTCGGCGAGAAGAGGGCGCGTTTGACGGCGTATGCGAAGACGCCCGCGCCGAAGAAATGATGCGCGGTCGCGTGGCACGAACCCTTCGATCCCGCGAACCATCTTCAACGTCGCGACGCCGCCGTGGGGCAGTTACACGCACACCTTCGGCGAGCCAGGCTTCTACAACGTCACGTGTGACATTCATGCGACGATGCGCGCGACGATGTACGTGGCGTCGACACCGTATGTCGGGACGGCTGACGAACGCGGCCGCTTCACATTCGACAATGTCGTGCCGGGCACCTACACACTTGCCGGCTTCGCCGACGGCAAGCCGATT
>CAVSRX010000005.1:0-70307 GCA_963730445.1 Vicinamibacterales bacterium
CACGAACAGAGCTTCGTCACGAAGTGGATTTTTTCCCAGGACCACAAGGTCATCGGGATTCAATACACGATCACGTCGCTGCTGTTTCTGCTGTTCGGATTCGGTTTGATGGCGCTGATGCGCTACCAGCTCGCATTTCCGATGCAGCCGATTCCCGTCATCGGAACGTTGCTCGGCGCGGCGAACGCGCCTGGCGGCATCATGCTGCCGGAGTTCTACAACCAGCTCGGCGCCATGCACGGCACCATCATGGTGTTCCTCGGCGTCGTGCCGCTCGCCGTCGGCGGCTTCGGCAACTACGTGATGCCGCTGATGATCGGCGCGCCCGACATGGCGTTCCCCAAGCTCAACATGGCGAGCTACTGGGTGTACTTCGTCGGCGGAGTCGTGATGCTCGCGAGCTTCTTCATGCCCGGCGGCGCGGCGCAGTCCGGCTGGACCTCGTATCCGCCGCTCTCGGTCATCACGGCGACGAACGGGCAGACGTGGTGGCTCATCGGCATGATCTTCCTGATCACGTCGTCGCTGCTCGGCTCGGTCAACTTCATCGTGACGATCGTGCAGCTGCGCACCAAAGGGCTCGGTTTCTTCCGGATGCCGTTCTTTGTGTGGGCGCAGTTCGTGACCAGCTTCCTGCTGCTGCTCGCGTTTCCACCCCTCGAAGCGGCCGGCGTGCTGCAACTGATGGACAAGGTCGCGGGCACCAGCTTCTTCCTGCCGAGCGGGCTCGTCGTGGGCAACCGCCCGCTCGACGTCTCGGGCGGCGGCAACGCACTGCTCTGGCAGCACCTCTTCTGGTTCCTCGCGCATCCCGAGGTGTACGTGCTGATTCTGCCCGCGATGGGCATCGTCAGTGAGATTATCGCGAACAACACGCGCAAGCCGCTCTGGGGCTATCGCGTGCTGGTGTACGCGATCATCTTCCTCGGCTTCATGTCGTTCATCGTGTGGGCGCACCACATGTTCATGACCGGCATGGGCACGACGATGAGCTCGTTCTTCCAGACGACGACGATGATCATCTCGATTCCATCGGTCATCATCCTCAGCGCGCTGTTCCTCTCGCTCTATGGCGGGTCGATTCGCTACAACACACCGATGTTGTTCGCGCTGGCATTCCTGCCGATGTTCGGCATCGGCGGGTTGACCGGTCTGCCGCTGGGCCTCATTCCGAGCGACATCCATCTGCACGACACGTACTACGTCATCGGCCACTTCCACTACGTCGTCGCGCCCGGGACGATCTTCGCGCTGCTCGCAGGCATCTACTACTGGTTCCCGAAAGTGACGGGACGCCAGATGAACGAAGTGCTCGGGAAGATCCATTTCGTCGGGTCGTTCATCTTCATCAACGGCATCTTCTTCCCCATGTTCATCCAGGGGCTGCACGGCGTGAACCGCCGGCTCTACGACGGCGGCGTGCAGTACGCGCACGCCCAGCCCGTGCTGCACTGGAATCAGTTCATGTCGTATGCGGCATGGGGGTTGATGCTGTTCCAGATTCCGTTCATCTTCAATTTCTTCTGGAGCATCTGGAAGGGCAAACCCGTCGGGTCGAACCCATGGAAGGCCACGACGCTCGAGTGGACCGCGACCACGTCGCCGCCGCTGGCGCACGGCAACTTCGAGACGCAGCCCGAGGTGTTCCACGGGCCGTACGAATACAGCGTGCCCGGTCGCGCGCAGGATTTCCTGCCACAGAACCAGAGGGATTAGGGAGACCGCATGGAGATTCCGTATACCGTAGAAGTCCGGCCCGATACCGGACTGTCGAACGGCAAGTTCGGCGTCTGGCTGTTCCTCGCGTCGGAAGTGATGCTGTTCGCGGCGCTGTTCTCGTCCTACATCCTGCTGCGCGTCGGATCGGTCGAGTGGCCGCATGGGTACGAGGAGCTCAGCGTGCCGATGGCGTTCATCAACACGGTCGTCCTCATCACTTCGTCGGTGACGATGGTCATGGCCTGGGCGTCGTTGAAGATGAACGACTTCGGGAAGTTTCGCCTGTACCTCGGGCTGACGATCCTGCTGTCATTCGTGTTTCTCATCATCAAATACTTCGAGTACTCGCACCACCTTCATGCGGGTGAAGGCCCCTCGCACAACACGTACTACGCGATCTACTTCACCATTACCGGTCTTCACGGGCTGCACATCATCGGCGGCATCATCGTGAACACGTACCTCTGGGGGCCGGGCGCGAAGATGTGGCAGACGGCGAAGGAGCGGTTCACCAACCGCATTGAAATTGCCGGCCTCTATTGGCACTTCGTCGACCTGGTGTGGATCTTCCTGTTCCCGGTTCTGTATCTTCTGTAACGGAGGATCGATGGACGCGCACGCACACGACTCGGTTGACGACATCAAGAAATCGGTCAAGACGTATTTCATGATCTTCGGCGCCCTTATGGTGCTGACGATTATCACGGTCGGCGTTTCGTACGTTCATCTGCCGGTCGCGGCGGCGGTGACCGTCGCGCTGGTCGTCGCAACCATCAAGGGTTCACTCGTCGCCTTGTATTTCATGCACCTGCTGCACGAGCGCAAGGTGATTTACTGGGTGCTCATGCTGACGCTGATCTTCTTTATCTTCATGATGTTCGTTCCGCTCTTGACGAACTCGGACAAGATTGGCGGGACGACGCCAGGAACGATTTGGTAACACCATGTCTTTGAAGTGGTTTCACATCGTCTTTATTTCGCTCTCGGTGCTCCTGTCGCTGTGGTTTGGCGTCTGGGGGTTGTTCAACGAGCAGGTCGCGCTTGGCATCGCGTCGCTGGGTGCGTCCGCGGGCCTGGTGGTGTACGGCAATCATTTCATGGCCAAGCTGCGGAAACTCGGCGTATGAGGACTGCCGTCGTCACCATCGCGCTGCTGGCGATTCCCAGACTCGCCCTGGCATGTCCCGTGTGTTTCGGAAACGCCAATTCCGCGCAGACCAAAGCGGCGCAGGCGGGCATCCTCGCGCTGCTGGTGGTGACCGTCGTCATGCTCGCGTCGATAGCGGGGTTCTTTTTCATCTACCTACGGCGGCGGATCCGGATAGTGGAAGAGTCGAACGGAGGGGAACTTCTCGATGCATGAACTACTCGAAATCCCGATCCAGGCATCAGCGCACGCTGCCGAGATCGACCGGATGACGGTTCTCACACATTGGTTGATGGCGGTGCTGTTCATCGGCTGGGGCGCGTTCTTCATTTACACGCTCATACGCTTCCGCTCGGGCGCCAACCCGAAGGCGAACTATCACGGCGTGAAGAGCCACATGGCCAGCTACATCGAATGGGCCGTGGCCGCCGTCGAGCTCGTGCTGATCGTCGCGTTCGCCATCCCGGCGTGGGCCGCGCGCGTCGATGCGTTTCCGGCCGAGAGCGAAGCGACGGTCGTGCGCGTGGTAGCGGAGCAGTTTGCGTGGAACGCGCACTATCCGGGTGTTGACGGCCAATTCGGCCGAACCGACATCAAGCTGGTGTCCGCAGAAAACCCGCTCGGACTCGATCGATCGGATCCGGCGGCGAAGGACGACTTCAACTCCATCAACCAGCTGGCGTTGCCGGTCAACAAGCCGGTGATCGTCCATTTGTCGAGCAAGGACGTCATCCACAGCTTCAGCCTCATCCAGATGCGCGTGAAGCAGGACACGATTCCAGGCGAGAGCATCCCGGTGTGGTTCACGCCGACGATGGTCGGCGACTGGGAGGTCAACTGCTCGCAGCTCTGCGGCCTCGGCCACTATCGGATGCGCGGGTTCTATTCGATCAAGAGCCAGGCAGACTATGAGGCGTGGTTGAAGGAAACTGCGGCTTCGGAGCTTGGAGCGGCGCAGTAGGGGCTTAGGGCTCAGGGCTCAGGGAGGGCGCGGCTTTCAGCCGCGCCTTTTTTTTTGATGACGCGCATTAAAACGATCGATGCGGAGGTCGCCGGCGAGGCTGTGCGCCTTGTCGTAAGCGGCGGCCCGTCTGTGCCGGGGCGCACGATGGCCGAGAAGCTGAAGTGGCTGCGCAGGCACGGCGGCGAATTGCGCCGGCTGCTGATGCTCGAGCCACGCGGCCACGCGGGCATGCATGGCGCGATGCTGACTGAGCCGACGTCTCCGAAGGCCCACGCGGGCCTGCTGTCCATGCACGCTGCGGGGTTTCCGCAGGTGTCAGGGGAAAGCATCATTGGCGCCGTCACCATCGCGCTCGAGCACAAGCTGATCGAAGGCGTCGAGGACGAGGTCATCATCGATACGCCGGTTGGACTCTTTCGAGCGCGACCACGAATGGGTGCGAGAGGTGCAATGAGTGCAGCGGGTGCGATGGGTGCGTCAGGTGCGTTGCGTTCGGTATCGAGCGTGGCGGTTACCGGAGTGCCGTCGTTCGTTGAATCCGCGGGACTCGTGCTCAAGATCGGCACGCGGCAGATCACCGTCGACATTGCGTTCGGCGGGGAGTTCTACGCTATCGCCGACAGCGAGGCGATCGGCATCCCCATCGACATCGCGAATGCCGACGCGCTCGTCCGCATGGGGAGACAGATTACAGACGCCATTGAATCGGACATTCACGGCACGATCTTCACAGGAGCGTCGCGCACCGTGGCCGATCTGCGAAGCGCCACCGTGCTCGACGGAGAAATCCTGCGCCGATCGCCTGGCATGACGGGCACTGCCGCGCTGATGTCAGTGCTCGATGCGATGGGTCTGCTGACCGATGACCGCGGGTTTACACACGAGGGGGTGCTCGGGACGACGCTTCAGGGGAGCGTGGTGAGCCGGCACCAGATGGGCGAGCGGCAAGCGGTCGTCCCCGTCATTGAAGGCTCGGCCTCAATCACCGGATTTCACGAATTTGTGAGTTGCTAGTTGGAGTCGCCAGACGCGAGATAGCTGCGCCTGGCACGCACCGTCATGCCGCTCTTCGCCTTGACCGTCACGCGATGAAGCTTCCCGTCGAGCAGCGTGGGTGTGAAGCCGAGCACGTACTGGCTATGCAGCTCCTGCGCGACCCGCGTGAAGGTGGGAGCGAGATCGCTGGTCTTGTCGAGCTCGAAATAACCCCCGCCGGTTTCCTCGGCCAGCCGCTTCAACCCCGAGTCGGGCTTGCTCCGCACCTGGCGCGAGCCGTTGAAGTAATCGCTGCGGAGCCCCACGGCATAGATCATTACTTCTTCACGGCGCGCCTGTTCGAGGACGCTGCCGCCGTCTGCGCGGCTGCCGGTGTCGTCGCCGTCTGTAAAGACGAGGACCACGCGGCGGCCTTCCACTTTATGGAGTCTGTCCATGCTCGCAGCGATAGCGTCGTAGAGACGGGTCGGATTGCCGAAGTCGAGATCGCGCAGCGATCGGATGAGCGCGTCGCGGTCGCCCGTAAACGTCGCCGGAAAGAACTCGATCTTGTCATTGAACGCGCCGACCAGGCCCTTGTCTTTCGGCAGCATGCGCAGGAGGAATTGTTCGGCCGCCTGCTCGAGCAGTTTCAGGTTGCCGGTCATGCTTGCGCTGGTATCGAGCATCACGACGACCGTGATGGGCTGTACCTCGTTGATGAACAGTTCGAGCGCCTGCGGCTTGTCGTTGTCGAAGATCTGAAAATCGTCCTGTGTCAGGTCCGGCACCAGGCGCTTTTGGGCGTCGGTGACAGTGGCATAGAGCGCTACCGTCCGGGTGCCTGTTCGGAACGTGGGCTGCTGCGCAAAGACCGAAAAGCCTCCGCAAAGCAGCATGGCTGCAGCCAAAACACGACTTGTTAACTTCATGGAAGACCAACAGTTTACGAAAGATCCGGTCTGCCGCGCAATCCTAAATCTTTAAATCCGACTTGACTGGTCGGATATGGCTTGGTTAAACTTCTTACAAAACGAGATCGAGTCGCACTTTGGTCCGGCTCACCCCGTCCTCTCAGTCGAAACGAATTATATGCTGCAGGCCTTTGTCATCACGCTTCGCGAAGGGCTCGAAGCCTTCCTGATTATTGCGATCAGTCTCGCCTACCTCCGCAAGAGCCAGCGCTCCGAGCTTATTCCTGCGGTGCATTGGGGCATCGCCGCGTCGGTCGCGTTGAGCATCGGTGCGGGATGGCTGTTTTATCAGGCGCGCAATCAGGCGTTGTGGGAGGGCGTGCTTGCACTCGCAGCCGCGGTGTCGGTGGCGTCGCTCACGATTCATATGTGGCGTCACGCGAAGCGAATCAAGCGCGACATCGAGGGGCATCTGCAGAGTTCCACGCTGAGGAGCGGCGGTGCGGCTTTCGCCGGCGTGTTTCTGTTCACGCTGCTGATGATTACGCGCGAGGGGATGGAAACCGCGTTGCTCATGGGCACGCTGATGTTCCAGATGAAGGCGCTCGACATGGTCATCGGAGCCGTTGGCGGCATGGCGCTCGCGGCGTTTGTCGCGTCGCTGTGGTCCCGTTTCGGCCATCGCGTCAACCTTGGCCTGTTCTTTCAGGTAACCGCGGTGTTCCTGATGATCTTCGTGGTGCAGCTGCTCATTTACGGATTCCACGAGCTGACCGAAGCCAATATTTTTCCGTATAGCGAACCGCTGCACATTGCCACCGAGCCGTACGGCCCTGACGGCCTGTATGGCAAATACCTGACGTACCTGCTGGTGCTGATGCCGATGGGCTGGCTCGCGTTCGCATGGATGTTCGGCGGCCGCAAGGCCATTCCCACGCAGACTCCCGCGCAAGTAAACTAGGGCCCATGCGGGCCACGACGATCCACGGCACGGGTGCATTGTGGGTCCTCGTGTCTTCGTGGTCGTTCGTGGTCGCCCAGGCGGCGCTTCCTCCAGGCGCTATCTCCCTCATCAACCAGGATCGGTTCGGCTCCCGGGTGGCGCTATGCGCGGAAACTGGCGAGCCCGCGGTCCAACGAGGCTCACGAAGGGTCCGGGGAACGGCGGTGTGGGTCGGCGAGGGCACAGATCTCCGGCGCATTCGTGCCGGACTGGGTGCGTGCGATCCCTCTTGGTCGCCTGACGGCCGGCGTCTGGCCGTGACGGCAGCCGAGGGTCTCTGGGTGTTTCCCGCGAATTCCTCCGAAGGCGCGCTACGGGTCGAATCGCGGTTGCCGCTCGGGTCGATCGAGTTCAACTACCGGGCGTTTTCGAGCCCGCGCTGGTCGCCCGACGGGAGGCTGCTCGGGCTTGTCGTCACCAACGGCGGCACATCGTGGGTGGAAGTGTTCGAAGCCGACAGCGGCAGGCTTTTCTACACGTCTCCGCCCGAGCACGACACCTTCAGCTGGACGGCTGCGCGTGAGCTGAAGCTCGGCGCCGTAGAAATTCACCTTCCTCAACGATGACATCCAGTACGGTTCGCCATGCGTACCTCGACTGGGTGCGTGGGCTTGCTGTGCTGATCATGATCGAAGCCCATGTGATCGATGCGTGGACGCATGCCGCCGATCGCACGCGGCCGTTGTTCGGCTACGCGATGATTCTCGGTGGATTCGGCGCGCCGCTCTTTCTCTTTCTCGCGGGCCTGGCCGTCGTGCTTTCGGCAGAGTCGAAGGTCCGCAGGACGGGCGATTTCGCCTCATCCTGGTGGGCAGCGCAGAAGCGCGGGTGGCAGGTGTTTGGGCTCGCGTTCCTTTTCCGCCTGCAGTCCTACATCCTGAGCGGCGGCTACAGCTTGCTGAGCCTGCTAAAGGTCGACATCCTCAACGTCATGGGTCCGGCTATCGCGGTGACGGCGATGACGGGACGAATGGCGCGGACCAACGTGATGCGAGGCGTGCTCTTTGCTGTGGGTGCCTGCGCCATTTCGTTGCTGGCGCCGATCGTCCGGGTCATGCCGCAACTCGCCTGGCTGCCGGATCCCGTTGAGTGGTACTTCCGGCCCACGCCCATCCGTACCAACTTCACGCTCTTTCCGTGGGCGGGGTTCGTCTTCGCGGGGGCTGCCGTGGGCGTGGTCGTCGACGGATTAAGGGTTCCCGAACGCGCCAGGCGACTCCAGGTGACGCTGGCAGTTGCGGGTGTGCTGATGGTGTGGCTGGCGCACCAGGCGTCGTTCCGACCGGCTCTGTGGGCGCCATCGCAGGTCCTGGACGACGTCGGCCTCGTTTTTTTTCCTGCGGGTAGGCATTCTGACGCTGCTGCTGCCGATGGGCTACCTGTGGGAGCACGCGCCTTTTCGCCATAAGCTGAGTTCCTGGAGTCCTTTAGAGGAGCTGGGCCGCGCATCGCTGTTCGTATACTGGATTCACGTCGAGATGGTGTACGGGTTCTTCAGCCGGTCGATTCGACGGTCCTTGAGCCTCGAGGGAGCGATGGTGGCCTATGTGCTCTTCACAGTATTTCTCCTCGCCCTCGTACGTCTGAAGAACTGGGTCGTGGAGTGGAGGGCCATCTATCTAACTGACAGCAAATC
Source organism: Vicinamibacterales bacterium (assembly GCA_963730445.1). GTDB lineage: Bacteria > Acidobacteriota > Vicinamibacteria > Vicinamibacterales > JAMQPK01 > JAMQPK01. Next base: position 8,359 of record CAVSRX010000005.1, read on the forward strand.
TGTTATATAGATCGACCGAGACTCAGTAGAATTCGCGTTCCCGTAACAGTTCTCGGCCAGCCTGCGCGCTCCGCGCTCCGGCGTGGCAGGTGCCGGCAGTGACCCTATGATCAACGTCGCCGCGATTCGGATGCAGCAGTTTGGAGTCCAGTTCTACCAGGCCTCGCTCACGGCTAGCGATATCGACAAGCTGGTCCGGTTCGAGGTGTTGAGCTACGGCCAGCAGGCCGAGCCTCCAGTACGGGGCGGGAAACGCCGCGGCACGCCGTCCAAGGTCAACTGGGACCTGCTGGAGCGCCGCATCGCCTCGAACGAGAAAGCCTACCAGCGGCAGATCATCCGCCGGAAGATCGATGAGCTCGTGCAGTACTACGAGCAGTGTCGCCAGGCGCGCGATCTGCCATCGATTCCCGGCGCGGTCATCATCTCGTGCGATGAGAAGCTCGCCTTCCTGCCGACCGACGACAACTCGCGCGTCGGCACGCTGAAGGTGCCCGAGCGCGAAGGCATCCTGCGTGCCATCGACGGGCAGCATCGTCTGCTCGCGCTGCACGCCGACATCGATCGCTTCGGCGAAGAGGATTTTTCGGTGCCGGCCATCATCTTCGATCGGCTTCCGGAAGATCACGTCGTGCAGATGTTCGTGACGATCAACGCCAAGCACACGCGGCTGAACGCGTCGCACCTCGTCAGCCTGTCGGGACGGCAGTTGTATCGTGACGATGCGCTCGCGATTGCGCACGATATCGTGCGCGCGCTGAACGACCGCGACGACTCTCCGCTCGCCGGCGAGATCAAGCTGCTCGGCGTCGGCACCGGCCGCGTCGCGCAGGCGCCGCTCGCGCAGGAGCTGAAGAAGCTGTTTGCGGTCGATGCATTCGGTTCGAAGAACAAGGCGGAGTTCTACGAGGACATGAAGAAGTTCTTCGTGAACTACTTCAAGCAGATAGCGCTCGTGTTCGGCGGCGCGTGGAACGGCCGCAAGTACAGCATCAAGAGCGCGACCGCACTCCGTGCGTTCATCCGTGTCGCGCCAGAGGTGGTCCGGAGACTGGATCAGGAACACGCCGAGCGCGGCGATTTCCGCGCCATCGGCCGCGTGATTTCCCCATGGGGCCGGCGCATCGGCGATCTGCGTTTCGAGACCGAAGGTCAGTGGAAGCGCAGCGGCACGACCGTGGAGTCGCTTGCGAAGGAGCTGCGCCTTGCGCTGCAATACCCCGAAGGCGCGGCGATGTAGACAAGATTGTAATCCCCATCACGGAATGGGAATCTCCCGGAAGCAAGATCCGTGAAATCCTTAGCATTTTTGATGGCGCGCAGCTTGCGATAGGCATTGGCGCGTCATCGATCTGAAAACGCGGCAGGTGCCGTGAGCTGGGGGAGCCGGGTCGACGACGTAAATTTGGGGCATCGCTCACGCGATGCCCCTCACTTTTTTTAGGGGCGTTTTTCGGCCAAGGCTGCCCCCGTCGAACCGGCGATATACTGCGGAACGTGAACCCGCAGCGATTGATTGTGGCCATCACGGGAGCCACCGGCGCCATCTACGGCGTGCGGCTGCTCGAGATGCTGCGTGAGGCCTCAGTCGAAACACACCTCGTCATCAGTCCGTGGGGCCGCCGCACGCTGCTTCACGAAACCACCTACACAGTCGATCAGGTTCAGCGGCTCGCGACGGTGACCTACGCACCGAACGATCAGGGCGCCGCGATTTCGAGCGGATCATTCGTGACCATGGGTATGGCCATCGTGCCCTGCAGCATGCGGACGCTCGCGTCGGTCGCGCATGGCCTGGGCGACAACCTCATTCATCGCGCCGCGGATGTCGTGCTGAAGGAACGGCGCAAGCTGCTCCTTGCGCCGCGCGAAGCGCCGCTCAGCGACATTCACCTCGAGAACATGCTGAAGCTGTCTCGGATGGGGGTCGTCATCTGCCCACCGATGCCCGGTTTCTATCAGCGCCCCGACACCATCGACGAGCTCGTCACCCATAGCGTGGTTCGAATGCTCGACCAGTTCGGCGTGCACATCGATGGGCCGGGCCGATGGGGCGAAGCGTTTGCGCTGGGCATGACCGGAAAGATCCCCGCAGACGACTCTGAAGAATTCTGATCGCCGTGCGTGTGGACTTGAACGCCGACATCGGTGAGTTCTCCAGTATTCACGACGCCGAAAACGACGAACGTCTCCTGCGCACCATCACATCCGGAAACATTGCGTGTGGATTTCATGCGGGCAATCCCGACGTCATGCGCCACACCGTCCGCCATGGCGGTCCGAGCGGGCGTGGCGATTGGCGCCCATCCGAGTTTCCGCGATGTTGAGGGTTTCGGACGCCGCGAAATGCGTCTCGCACCCGAAGAAATCACGGATCTTGTGGTGACTCAAGTTGGCGCGTTGGCCGCCATCGCGAGGGCCGAGGGCGTCCGGCTTCGCCACGTGAAGCCGCACGGTGCCCTCTACAACATGAGCGGGCGGCATGCCGACATTGCCGAGGCCATCGCGTCGGCTGTCGCGTTCCTCGATACCACTCTACGGCTCGTCGGGCTTGCCGGGATCGGAGTTGCTGTCGGCTGGAACGCGCATGGGGCTTTCAGTTGCGGCGGAAGGGTTCGCCGATCGCTCATACGAACCGGACGGATCGTTGACGCCGCGCCACATCGCGGGTGCGGTCCTGTCCGAACCTGTGCGCGTCGCGGAACGCGCCGTTCAAATGGTACGAGACGGCAAGGTTGCGGCGCGTGATGGCTCACCTATTTCACTGAAAGTGGATACGATCTGCGTGCATGGCGACACGCCCGGCGCTGCCGAGGTGGCCGCCGCCGTGCGCGCTGGACTTGAACACGTGGGTATAGAAGTGAGAGCGCTATGACATCACGAATGATTGCTGCGCTGGTCGTGCTGTCGCTGACGGCCGGCGTTGCGAGCGACGCGCACGCGCAGTCTCAGAACGAGCTGATCGAGCAGCGCGTGCTGCCGCACCTCGAGCATCTCTTTCAGAAGCTGGTTGCCGAAAAGCGCGACACCACCATCGACGGCCAGAGGGCGTTCACCGGAGGCGATCGGTTTCTGCCCGGCAAGGTCGCGCTCGGCCTGAGCCTGGTTCTCGTCAACACTCCGCGCAGCGATCCGAGATTCGCGTCCTATCTGCAGGGCTATCGCGAGATCGCAGACATGACTGTCGATGATGTGAACGAGACGTGGGGCGTGTACTACTACATGTCGGCACTGAACAAGCTGCGGAAGGCCGGCTTGCTGAACGAAGCCATCAGGCCGGAGACGCTCAAACAGCTTCAACAGAAGCTCGACTGGCGGCCGTTCGTGCGCGTGCCCGAATATGCCGTCATCAATCTGCCAACGAACTACCTCGGCGTCGCGTTCAGCATCGCGCGCCTTCGAATGCTGCTGGGGTGGGAAGATGCGTCTGGCGCGAATCAGCTGCTCGCGAAGATTCTCGATCACTATCAGCGCTATTCGGGCGAGTACGGGTTTTCAGACGAAACCGACGGCGCCGGCCGCTTCGATCGCTACAGCGTGCTGCTGAGCGGCGAGATCGCCGAGCGGCTGATCGAGACCGAGATGGATGTGACGCCGCAAGTCAGGACGTGGCTCAGAAAATCGGCCGACGTCGTGCTCGTGAATCTGAACGCGCGAGGCGACGGATTCAGCTACGGCCGCAGCATCGGGCCGTACGGCGATACCGCATTCCTCGAGGTGCTGTCGGCCGCGGCCTATTTCGATTTGCTGACGCCGGTGGAGAAGGACATGGCGTATGCGTTCGCCACGCGCGCCGTGCGGAAATACGTCGATTTCTGGGTCGATCCCGGCATGGGATCCGTGAACATGTGGGAGAAGGGGCGAGCAACCGACCAATACCGGAACAAGACGCGCATCCTCGGAGAGAATTTCAGCTTGTCGGATCAGCTCGTCAAGACAAATGACGTGTGGAACCGGCTCGGCTACAAGAACCGCGCGCCTTCTGCGGCGTATGAGGCCTGGGTTGCGAAGCTGCCGCGGACGACGCTCACGTGGTTCGCGCGCGGGGAACACGATCGTGCGCTGCTGACCTACCGCGACGGATCGCACGTCGTCAGCCTTCCGATGGTGAACGGCGGCCCGTCGTATCACCACATGAACGCGTACTTCCCGATTCCGTATTCGCACCGCCTGGTGCAGGGGTCGCCCAACGCCGCGTATCCGCAGCTGCTGCCGAAATTTTCTCTGGCCGATGGCTCGGAGTTGATGCCGCTCGTCTACATGAAGGACATCGTGTTGAAGGGAAGCACGCTCTCGTTCCGCCAGGAGGCATTCGATCGCCTGGGAGGCAACACGCCCGTCAGGGATACGCGGCTGACGTCCGATGTTCGCTACGAGCTCGGAGCGGGAAGCATCCGGCGCATCGAAACGTATCGCGCCGCCGCGCCGCTCGAGGTCAATCGAATCTCGTTCGAGTTCGGGTCATTTTCGGAGCAGCCGCGCGTCGACGGCACACGGATTCAGTTCGGCGCCGGCGACGTGACCGAGCTCTACGTCGAGGGATTGCAGACATGTGACGCGCAGCCCGTTGCGGCAGACAGCGTCTATAAAGCGTCGCACGGGCCGATGAAGACTGTCGTGCGCTGCTACTCGGACAAACTCACGCTCGACAAACCGATGACGATTACCTGGACGTTGAGGTATCGGTAGAAGCTTTGTGCTCTGCAACCAGCGCACGCCGCAGCACCTTGCCGGCCATTGTCTTCGGCAGTGAATCTCTGAATTCGACGTGCGCGGGTGTTTTGTATGGCGCGAGGTTTTGTTTGCAGTACGCGCGCAGCTCCTCGAGTGTCGGGTTGGTGCCCACGCGTTTGACGACCCACGCTTTCACGACCTCACCCCTCACCTCGTCCGGGACACCGGCCACGCCCACCTCCTGAACGCAGGGATGCGCGGCGAGCACCTCTTCAATCTCGCGGGGCCATACCTGGTAGCCGCTGGTCTTGATGAGATCCTTCTGGCGGTCGACGATGAACAGGAACGAGTCCGCGTCGAGATAGCCGAGGTCGCCGGTGTGGAGCCATGGCCCCGTCCCGATCGAAGTCGGTGAATCTGGATGAACGCGTAATGTGCGGGCCGTCTCTTCCGTGTCGTTGAAGTAGCCCGCCATCAGCTGCGGCGCGCGAAGAATGATTTCACCCGTCTCCCCGTTCGGCAGGAACCGCGTGCCCGACTCGGGATCGACGATGGCGACCTCGACGTCGGGAAGCGGCACGCCGACCGAGCCCAGCTTGTTGATGCCGTTCAGCGGGTTTACGATGCACGCCATCATCGCTTCGGTCAGCGAGTAGCCTTCGACGATTCGCCCGCCCGTGAGCGCCTCGAACTGCGTCTTCGTCGCGGCCATCAGCGGCGCTGCTCCGGAAAAGCAGGTCCTGATTGGACTGAAGTCCACGGCTTTCGCCTTGACCTTGGGATGGTTCAGAAGGGCGATGAAGAGCGCGGGCACCGCGCAGAAGAGCGTGGGCCGATCGCGGGTGATGGTTTTGAGCAGGTCGTCGATGTCACGAGGGTTGGGTACGAGCGCCATCGGAATTCGGCCGGTGATGGCATGACTCTGAATGCCGACGCACGCGTACACATGGAACAGCGGAAGGGCGACCACAGTAATGTCCTGGGGGGCCGCCGTGCCGTTTTGCGCGGCTGATGCCGGGGGATGCAGCCACGTCTTCAACTGCATTCCCGCCGCAACGAGGCATCGATGCAGCCCGACCACGGCCTTCGGTGTCCCTGTCGTTCCACCGCTCATCAGCATGATTGCGGGATCGTCGGACGATGGTGCGCAACTGAGGTCGCGCACTGCCGATGCATGGTCTTTCAGGCAATCCTGAAACCACAGATCGCCGGGCTCGAGCGTGATGCGGTGGCCGGCTTTTTTTTCCTTGAGCAGCGTGAACAGCATGCGAAGCAGCGCCGGCAGATACTCCTTGATGTTCGTCGCGACAATGCGCTTCACACCCGTCTCGCGTTGAATCTCCTTGAGGCGCGTGTAGAACGGCGTGAGCGTCACGACCAGCTCGATCCCCGCGGCCGCGAGCGGCTCGCGAAGCTCGCCGGCCGTGTAGAGCGGGTTGAGCGGCAGTACCGTGGCGCCCGCTTTCCACGCGCCAATTTCCGCAATCAGGAATTGGGGGCAGTTGGGGAGCACCAGCGCAACGCGACTGCCCTTGCGGATGCCCGCGCCCACGAGCGCTGCGGCGAACCTGTCGCTCAGGCGATCGAGATCGCCATTCGAGAGTGTCGTGCCTTTGAAGAAAATGGCGGGCGCATCGGGACGCGCATCGGCGTGTCTCGCGTATGTAATCGACGAGAGTTTTGGAAGGGTAGGGCGCGAGACTCGGAGGAACTTCAGGATCGTAGTGGCGCGTCCAGGGAGCTACCATGTGTGACCAAGCGTAGTCAGGCCGTGCCCGCGTGAGCCGCCATCAGCGTCAGCAGCAGGGCCTTCTGGCTGTGCAGACGGTTCTCGGCCTGATCGAACACCACTGACGCCGGCGACTCGAACACGTCGGTCTCGACTTCCTCGTTGCGATGCGCGGGGAGGCAGTGCATGAACGCCGCGCGATCGCGGGCGTGCCGCATCATCGACGTGGTCACCTGATAGCCGTCGAATGCGCGCTTCCGTTCGTCCGCTTCCGCTTCCTGGCCCATCGACGTCCACACGTCGGTGTACACGGCATCCGAGTTCTTGACGGCCTCGTACGGATCGCGGAGCAGACGAATCTGCGCGCCATGGCGCGCAACCTTCATCGCCTGCTCGACAACGGTCGAGGGCAGCTCGTACCCTTTCGGTGACGCAATGGTGAAGGACGCGCCGAGCATCACGGCGCCCTGCGCGAGTGACGTCGCAACATTGTTGCCGTCCCCGACGAACGTAACCGTGCGGCCGGCCCATTCGCCCCAGACTTCCTTGAGCGTCTGAAGATCGGCCAGCGCCTGGCACGGGTGCTCGGTGTCGCTGAGCGCGTTCACGACGTGCAGGCGCGGCGCCGCCTTCGCAAACTCGAGCAGCGTCGAGTGAGCGTAGGTTCGCATCACGACACACTTCACCCAGCGCTCGAGATTACGGGCGACGTCGACAGCAGGCTCGCGCTCGCTCAGCGCCGCGACGGGGTACGGCGTGATCACGTCGCCGCCGAGCTCCCGCACGGCGATTTCAAACGTGGAGATGGTGCGCAGCGAGGGTTTTTCGAACAGCAGCGCGACATGCGCGCCCGCCGAGCGCATTCGCGGTCGGCGCTTTTCTGCCGAGCGCGCGCTCGCGCTTGACGCGCGCCGCCAGCGCGAGGCACGACTCGAGCTCTGCTGGCTCGAAGTCGAGCACCGACACGAAATCCTTGGTGCGAACCTGTGACGGCATTTATGTCCGGTAATCCGCGTTGATTCTGACGTACTCCGCGCTCAAATCGCACGTCCAGATCGTCGCCTGCTCGGAGCCGCCCGTGCCCAGGTCGACCTCGATGTCGATCTCCTTGCCCGAGAGGTAAGCCGCGGCCTTTTCGGCGTTCTCGTCGTGGGGCTGCCCTTCATGGAACAACACGATGCCGCCGATGCGGACGGACGCGCGCGAGAGCTCGAAGGGGACTCCAGAACGGCCAGCAGCCGCGACGAGCCGGCCCCAGTTGGGATCGCCACCGTGCACCGCGGTCTTCACGAGCAGGGAGTTGGCGATCGTTCGCGCCGCCCGCTCGGCATGCGCCCACTCGTTCGCGCCGATGACGCGCATGGTCACGAGCTTGGTCGCGCCTTCGCCGCCCCGGACGATGCAGATGGCCAGCTCTTTCGAGACTGCGCGTAGTCCGGCCTCGAGCGCCGGATAGAGAGCCTCATCGATGACCACTCCGCTGGCGCCGCTCGCCATCGCAAACACGGTGTCGTTGGTGGAGCACTCGCCATCGACGGTGATGGCATTGAAGGTGTCGCGCGTCACGGCCGCGAGCGCCTTCCGCAGCATCGCTGGTTCGACCTGCGCGTCGCAGGTCAGAAATCCCAGCATCGTCGCCATCAGCGGCTCGATCATGCCGGATCCCTTGGTCATACCGCCGACGTGAAACGTGCCGGCTGACGTGTCCACTCTGACTGCCGCTTCCTTCGGAAACGGGTCGGTCGTCATAATCGCGAGCATGGCGTTGTGATGCGCGTCCCGGCTCAGCACGGCGAGCGCTTTCGTGACACCGTCCTTCACCTTCTGCAGGCTGAGGTCGACGCCGATGACGCCGGTCGAGGCGACGAGTACTTCTTCAGGGCGGCATCCGACATGGCTGGCGACGAATTCGACCGTCGCGCGCGTCACGTCCATCCCCGCGTTTCCAGTGCAGGCATTTGCGCACCCGCTATTGCAGACGATGGCCTTCGCTCGGCCGCCCGACTTCTCGAGATTCGCGCGGGAGACGAGCACCGGCGCAGCCTGCGTTTTGTTCGTCGTAAAAACGGCGGCAGCGGACACCGGGCTGTCGGCCGTCATTAACATCACGTCGAGCGGCCAGGCATGCGTCGGCGGCTTGATGCCGGCATACACGCCGGCAGCCTTGAAGCCTGCCGGCGCCGTGATGCCGCCTTCGATGGTCTGGATTCTGGTTTCGGCGCGAGTGGCGGCGTTAGACATGCAGCTGAGCGGCAGGCTGGACCTCGGGCGTCACATCGAGGTCGGTCACCATCGCGAATTGTTCGCACCGCCTGAAGAGCGCGCAGTTCCGGCAGTCGGCCGAGATCTTCTCCGGCAGCCAGGTGTGCGGAACAATCGAAAAGCCCATGTGCGCGAAATACGCCGGCTGATGGGCGAAGACACACAAATCGTCGTAGCCGGCCGCGCGCGCGCGGATTCTCAGTTCGTCGACGATGCGGCGGCCGAGGCCTTGTCCGCGCCGTTTTTCGCTGACCACGAGCGACCGGATTTCAGCGAGGGACGAGCTGAGCGGCGCAAGCTCGCCGCACGCGATGATCGATCCACGTCCGTCGACGGTGACGACGAAGCGGTCGATCCGCGATGTCAGCTCGCTGAGCTGGCGGGGCAGAAGATGGCCCGCCAGCTGATTGCGCTGAATCAGCTCGTGGATCTTCTTTGCATCGCTTCGAACCGCGGTTCGAAGCTGAGGTGTCCGCCGACCCGTGGACTTTTTCATGTCGTCACTCCTGCGAAAACTTCACTGAACGCGGCATCGAGCAATTCGAGCGCTCGATCCAGCTCGGCCTCCGTGATGATGAGCGGAGGCAGCAACCGGATGACCTTTCCCGCCGTGCGATTCACCAGCACGCCCTGCCGGATGGCGGCTTCGTGTACGGGAGCGGCATCCATACTCAGTTCGAGGCCCCACATGAGGCCCGCGCCTCGAATCTCCACGATCGCCGGATACTTCTTCTGCATCTCGCGCAGCGTCGCTTCGAGCTGCGCGCCGGTTTTCTTCACGTGCTCCATCAGGCCTGCGCTCAACTGGTCGAGGCACACCAGCGCGGCGCGGCACGCGAGCAGGTTTCCACCGAACGTCGTGCCATGGTCGCCGAAGGCCAGCGTGGCCGCAACATCTTCCTTGACGAGCGCGGCGCCCATCGGCACGCCGCCCGCCAGCGCTTTGCCGACCGGTACCAGATCGGGATTCATCCCGAGCTTCTGGAAATAGAACGGCTGACCCGTGCGGCCGAGACCGCATTGCACCTCGTCGGCGATCAGCAGCGTGCCCGTCCGCGTGCAGATCTCGTTTACCGCATTGGCGAAGTCCTGCGTGAGCGGACGGACCCCGCCTTCCCCCTGGATCGGCTCGAGGATGATCGCGGCCGTCTTCTCGGTGACGGCCTCACGTAGCGCCGCAGCGTCCACCGGCACGAACCGGACATTCGGCAGTAGCGGCTCGAACGGCGTCCGATAGGGCTCGTTCCACGTCGTCGACAGCGCACCCATCGTCCGGCCATGAAAGTCACCTTCCATGGCGATGATCTCGGTGCGGCCGACGCTGCCTTTCGTATGCCAGTAGCGTCGCGCAAACTTCAGACAGGCCTCGACGGCCTCTGCGCCGCTGTTGCAGAAGAAGGCGCGCGACAGGCCGGAGAGCTTCGCCAGCCGCTCGGCAACCTGCCCCTGAAGCGGATGAAAAAACAGGTTCGAGCAGTGAATCATCTCGCGCGCCTGCTCGGCGATGGCGTTCGCGAGGCCTTCGTGGCCGTGACCGAGCGCTCCGACGCCTATGCCCGCGAGCAGGTCGAGGTACTCGCGACCCTCGGAGTCGAACACGCGTACTCCCTTGCCGCGCACCAGGACGATTGGCGTGCGGTTGTAGGTTTGGACGATGTGCTTCGACTCGAGATCGCGGACGCTCTGCATTTACGAAACCTTTCTTTTCATTTGTCGGCTTGTCGCCGACGTTCCCTTAGTAATTCGCGTGCTTTTTCCAGCTCCAGCGGCGCGTCCATGGCGGGCGAGCACCGCGAGCCCGGCCACATCCCTTCCGTCGGCGACAAACACCTCGCGCGCGCCATTCTCGATCGCGTGCCGGCAGGCGGCGAGCTTGGCGACCATGCCCGCCGTCGCTCCGCCGCTGGCGACGAGCGCGTCCACGTCGCGGAACGTCATGTCGGCGATGGTCGACCCATCGCGCTCGAGCACGCCAGCCGTGGCGCCCGAGATGATGAGCCGCGGCGACTTCAACCGGCCTGCCAGATGCGCGGCCAGCGTGTCGGCGTTCACATTGAACAGCTCGCCATCGCGCGAGGCGCCGATGCTCGAGACAACCGGAACGTAGCCTTTCCGGCAGAGGTCAATGAGCAGCGAGGGCGTATCTCTGCCGACGGGCTCTCCCACGCGTCCGAGATCGACCGTGGCGCCAGTTGTCGACGTGTGCGGCGCTGCCGCTTTGACCCGCCCGACGCCCGCGTCCGCCCCGGTCAGGCCGACCGCTGGAACGCCCGCAGCGCCGAGCGCCGCCACGAATCGCGTGTTCACGAGGCCCGCGAGCACGCTCACCACAATCTCGAGCGTCGCTTCGTCGGTGATGCGCAACCCGTCGACCTGGCGCTTCTCGATGCCGACTCGCGCCAGCGAGGCGTCGATCTCGCGCCCGCCGCCGTGCACGATGACCAGTGGCGTCTTGCGCGCCAGTTTCGCAATCGCCGATGCAAGGGCCGCCACGCGTTGGGGATCCTCGAGCAGCTCTCCGCCGAATTTCAGAACCACCGGTTTCATACCGGCAACAAACCCGTTCGCTCGTCGTAGCCCAGCATCACATTCAAGTTCTGAATCGCCTGGCCCGCCGCCCCCTTTACGAGGTTGTCGATAACCGACACCAGGAGGATGCGGCCGCCGGCGGCGTCGACGCGCCATCCGATGTCGCAGAAATTCGTATACGCGGCGTGCTTGATCTCGGGCAGCGTCTCGCCGGTGAGCCGCACGAACGGCGCGTTCCTATACGCCGCCTCCATGGCCTCGGCGACGTCGCGCGACGTCGTCCCCGGGCGCACGCGGGCGTAAATCGTTTCGAGGATTCCCCGGTCCAGCGGTACCAGATGCGGCACGAAGGTGACCGACGTACCGAGCTCCTGCTCGATTTCAGGCTGATGCCGGTGGCCGAACACGCCGTAGGCCGACACGCTGCCGTGGTTCTCGGAGAAATGCGTCCTGTCGCTCGGCTTTTTGCCGGCGCCCGAGATGCCCGATTTCGCATCGATCACGATCTCGCCGGTCAGCACGCCCGCATCCGCAAGCGGCTCGAGCGCGAGCAGCGCGGCCGTGGGGTAGCAGCCCGGATTGGTGATGAGCTGTGCGCCCGCAATCGCGTCGTAATTGCGCTCGGTCAGGCCGTACACAGGCTCCAGCGCCCCGAGTTTCGTCGCGGGATACCACTTTTCGCGGGCTGCCGCATCGCGCAGCCTGAACGCGCCGGACAGATCGATGACGCGGATGCCGCGGCCGACGAGGGCCGGCGCAATCGTCGCGGCCGCTTCTTCAGGCAGCGCCAGAAACACGACATCGGACTGCTCGGCGAGCTTCTCGGCCGAGAAGGGCTCGATGGCGCCGTCCCAGATCCTCGCGAGCGCGGGCAGCGTCCGCACGGGTCCGTCCGGCGAGGACGACATCGCCGCGGTGACGCGGACCTGCGGATGTCCGGCGAGCCATCGCAGCAGCTCCTGTCCGGCGAAGCCGCTCGCGCCGGCGATGCCGACCCGTACAGCCTTTCCCGCAGATGCGCGCGCCGGCGCGCCCGCCGATTCGGTGATTGAGGAAGTATCCATCGAGAAGCATAAATATACAGCATATCCCAGCGGAAGTGTGTATGATAATTCGCAGCTCTGTATGGTTATGAAGGCACGGCGCCAGGCGATCGTCCTGGAGCTCGTCGAAAAGGAAGAGATTACGAGTCAGGAACAGCTGCGCATGCGGATGAAGTCGCGCGGCTACGACGTGACGCAGGCCACGCTGTCGCGGGACATCCGCGACCTGGGGCTCGTGAAGCGGTCGTCGGACGGCGCCTATCAGCAGCAAGGCGCCGAGCCGCAGGTGCCGCCGGCCGCCGGCGTCGCGCTGCAGCGGGCGATGGCCGAGTACGCCAGCGGCGTCGCCTGCGTACAGCAGCTCATCGTCGTGCGCACGGGGCCCGGCATGGCGCAGCCGCTCGCGCTCGCCATCGATCGCGCCGGGCTCGAGGACGTGGTCGGGACGCTGGCGGGAGACGACACGATTCTCGTCATTTCGCAGGATGCACGCCACGCCAAGGCGCTGGCAAAGCAACTGGAGGCCTGGTCGCAATTTGCCTAAGAGAATTGTGCTCGCCTATTCGGGCGGGCTCGACACGTCTGTCGCCATCCCCTGGCTGAAAGAGAAGTACGGCGCCGAGATCATCGCCGTCACGCTCGATCTGGGGCAGGGGCGCGAGCTCAACCAGATTCGCGAGCGCGCGATGTCGACCGGCGCCATCCGCTGCCATGTGCTGGACGTGCGCGATGAGTTTGCGCGCGACTACATCCTGCCGGCGCTGCAGGCTGACGCGCTGTACGAAGAACGCTATCCGCTCGCCACGGCGCTCAGCCGGCCGCTGATTGCGAAGAAGCTGGTCGAGATCGCGCACATGGAGAACGCGTCGGCCATCGCACATGGCTGCACGGGCAAGGGCAACGACCAGGTGCGCATCGATGTGTCTGCCCGCGCCATCGATCCGGCCATCAGCGTGATCGCGCCCGCGCGCGAATGGGGCATGACACGGCCCGAGGAAATTGCCTACGCGCGCGCCCGCAACGTGTCGGTGCCGACGACGATCGCGAGCCCGTACAGCACCGATCAGAATCTCTGGGGGCGGTCGATCGAATGCGGCGTGCTCGAAGATCCGTGGAATGAGCCGCCAGAGGACATCTACACGCTGACGAAAGCACCCGCCGATGCGCCCGCGGCGCCTGCGTACGTCGAGATTGCGTGGCAGGAAGGGGTGCCCGCGGCGATCAACGGTGTCGAGATGCCGCTCGTCGAGCTGATCAATTCGCTCGAAACGATCGGCGGCGTTCACGGCGTCGGCCGCCTCGACATGGTCGAAAATCGCCTTGTCGGCATCAAGTCGCGCGAGATTTACGAAGCGCCCGCGGGCCTGCTCCTGCATCAGGCGCACCGCGAGCTCGAGGGGCTCGTCATTCCGAAGGATCTTCAGCGCCTGAAGCAGCGTCTTTCGCAGGAGTACGCCGACATCGTGTACAACGGCCTGTGGTTCTCGCCGACGCGATCGGCGATCGACGCGTTTATGCAGAACATTCAGCCGCGGGTGACGGGGACGATCCGTCTGAAGCTCTACAAGGGTGATTGCCGGGTCGTGGGCCGGAAGTCTGACTTCGCGCTCTACGATCACGGCCTTGCGACCTACGACGCGGGGGATACCTTCGATCACTCCGCCGCGGAAGGATTCATCAAGATCTGGGGACTCCCCGTGGAGACGGCGGCGAAGAACGCGCGGCGCCGCGCCGCGGTACCGGTGGCGAAGTAGCGGATGGCTAATCTCTGGTCAGGACGTTTCAGCGGCGAGCCCGATCCCATTGCGTTCCAGTTCGGGTCTTCCTTTCGGTTCGATCGGCGTCTCTTCGAGGACGACGTGACGGGCAGCCTTGCGTGGGTCGAGGGGCTCGCCGGCGTCGGCGTGTTCAACAAAGCCGAAGCCGAGAAGGTGTCGGCTGCGCTGCACGACGATGCTCGAGCGAGGCCGGCGCGAGCCCGCGTTCGTCGATGGCGCCGATGAAGATGTGCATGCGTTTGTCGAGCGCCAGCTTGTCGAACGCGTCGGCGATCTGGGCAAGCGGCTCCACACGGGACGATCCCGCAACGAGCAGGTGTCTCTGGATCTGCGCCTCTATCTGCGGCGCCAGATTCCAGGCCTGCAGGCCCATCTTGCCGCGGTTGTGGGAGCGCTCGCGAAGAAGGCGGAATCGGCCGGCACAGCCGTGATGCCCGCCTACACGCACCTTCGGCGCGCGATGCCCGTGCTGGTCTCGCACTTCTTTCTGGCGCATGTCGCGGCGCTGCGGCGCGACTACGACCGGCTCGGCTGGGCCTCGCAGGAAGCCGATGCGATGCCGCTCGGCTCGGGCGCCGTCGCGGGCACGAACTACGCGATGGACACGGCGATGCTCGCATCACGTCTCGGATTTTCGCGTGTGGTCAGCAACAGCATCGACGCGTCGTCCGATCGCGACTTCGTGGCCGCGTTTCTGCACGCCTGCGCCATGCTGATGGTGCACCTGAGCCGCCTGTCCGAAGACCTCATCATCTTCTGCGACGAAGAGCACGGATTCTTCCAGCTCTCCGATGCCTCGAGCACCGGCAGCAGCATGATGCCGCAGAAGAAGAATCCGGATCCGCTCGAGCTGATCCGCGGCAAGTCCGGGCGGTTGATCGGTCATCTGACGGGCTGGATGGCGACGATGAAGGGGCTGCCGAGCGGATATAACAAGGACCTGCAGGAAGACAAGGAAGCGGTGTTCGACACGCAAGACACGGTCGCAGGTGCCTTGGCCACGCTGGTTGGCGTCATCGATGGGCTCGAGATTTTTCCGAACACCACGGCCGCCGCGGCGTCCGGACTGCTGCTCGCCACCGACGTCGCCGACTTTCTGGTCGGCAAGGGGATGCCGTTTCGCGAAGCGCACGAAGTGGTCGGCGGGATGGTGCGGCAGCTCGTCGCCGAGCGGCGCGATTTCGGCGCGCTGACGGCGGCCGAATGGCAGCGCCACAGCGCGCTCTTTGACGAATCGGTGCGCCAGGTCGTGACGCCGGATGCGTCCGTTCGCGCACGCAAGACCCCGCAATCCACTCAGCCGCAAGCGGTTTCGGCCGCGCTGGCCGAGGTCAACGGGTGGTTGCGGCGCGTCGGCACGCCGTAGTAGACTGGCGTTCCCGCGATCTTTCCCGGCCCCAAGGTATTTTTCGGGAGATTCATGCAACAGCGTCAGCTACGGCTTGGTGACATTCTCGATGACTATTGCCCGCGCGAGCGCCGCCTCGCGAACCACACGGTGGTGGCGATGGTCGGCAACGACGTACGATTAACCCGCTGCACGACGTGCGACACCGAGCATCCCTACAAGGGTGGCAAGGTGCCGCGGCTACGCAAGAAAAAGACGTCGGTCGAGGCGGCCTACGATGAGGTACTCGAGTCCGTGAAGCAGGATACGCCGCCGCAAGCCATGTTGGTGACCAACCCCGAAACCGACGAACCAGAATCTCCGCTGAGCGACGAAGAGGCGCAGGACGCGCCCGCGCACAGCGACAATGGCAACGCGCCGCCACAGACGACGCCGGAAGAAGTCCGTCTGCACCGCCCGTTGATTCGCGCGCAACTGCCGCGCATCGAGCGCGAGCCGACCGCGCGGCCCGCGCCCGAGTTCACGATCAGACAGGCGAACAAGGGGCGGGGGCGATTCCAGAACAACAACACACGGCCCGGCCGCTTCGCAAAGAGCGGCGGCGGCGGCCAGGGTGGCAACTCGCGCGGGCCCATGGGCGGCCAGGGCGGCCGCCAGGGCGGCGGGCGACCCCAAGGGCACGGCGGACCCATGCGCCCGGCCGGCGGACGCCCCCAGGGGCACGGCGGACCGCGCAAGCGCTCGCGCTAGTTTCCAGATTCCAGTTTCTAGATTCCAGATCTCATTCAGATTTCAGTTTCTAGATTTCAGTTTCGGTGATCCCCAATGCCTGATCTTTCGGGAAAGTACGGCCTTGTCGTGGGCGTTGCCAACAAGCGATCCATCTCATGGGCGATCGCGCAGGCGCTTGCGAAATCGGGCGCCCGCATCGCGCTGACCTATCCAAGCGCGCGGCTCGAAGAAAACGTGCGAGAGCTGGCGGCCACCCTCGACAACCCCGTCATCCTGCCATGCGATGTGTCGAACGACGAGCAGATTGCCGAGCTTGGCCGATCGCTCGACAAGGAATTCGGCGGGCTCGATTTCTTCGTCCACGGCGCCGCATTCGCCAAATCCGAGGAGCTGAGCGCACCGTTTTCCGAGACCTCGCGCGAGGGATTCCGCATTGCACTCGACGTGAGCGCGTATTCGTTCATCGCGCTCGCGCGCGAAATGCGGCCGCTCATGCAGAAGCGCGGCGGCGGCAGCATGTTGACGCTGACCTATCTCGGCAGCGAGCGCGTCTTCAAGAACTACAACGTGATGGGTGTGGCGAAGGCCGCGCTGGAATCGTCTGTGCGATATCTCGCCGCCGAGCTCGGACCCGAGCATATCCGTGTCAACGCCATTTCGGCAGGGCCCATCAAGACACTCGCCGCGATGGGCATTTCAGGCTTCTCGAGCATCCTCGGGCATTATCGCGAGCACGCCCCGCTTCAGAAGAACACAGACCTCGCGGAAGTGGCAGACGCGGCGTTGTTCCTGCTCGGGCCGGCAGGACGCGGCGTGACGGCGGAGGTGATGATGGTGGACGCTGGATTCTCAGTGATGGGATTCTGAATTGGTAGATTGGAAGATTGGCAGATTGGAAGATTGGAAGATTACGCTCCCCAATTTTCGATACGTATCTGATCCTCTCTAACGCCGAGTTCTGTTAACTGCGGGCGAATGTCGCCAATCAGCGCGGGCGGTCCGCAAACAAAGCACAGCGTTTCGCCAGGCTCGATCAATCCATCAAGGCATCGCACGTCGATACGCCCCTGCCTGCCGCTCCAGCCCTCCGTCGCCAAACGAGTGACGGTATGGCGAAACTCTATTCGCCCCTCGTTTTTGAGCCGCTCGAATTCCTGCAGATACGCGAACTCCTCGGGTGAGCGCACGCTGTAGATCAGCGCGACGTGTCCGTCGCGCTCGGCAAGCAGTGTGTGCCACAGCATCGAGCGCAGCGGCGCGATGCCGGTGCCGCCGGCAATGAAGACGAACCGGCGCTCGCGCGGATGGGCGGGGAACGTGAACGATCCCAGCGGCCCTTCGATCGCCACAGGCGTGCCAGGGCGAACACGATCGGCCGCGAGACCCGACGACCCATCGGGTCCGGTCTGCACGAGGAACTCGATCAGCCCGTGCTGCGCCGTCTCTTCTGGTGCCGATGCAATCGAGTACGGCCTCCGCTTCTCGGCCCCCTGCGGCTGCAGATACGCGGCCTGACCGGCGAGATAGGGAAACGACTGACCTTGAAGATCCAGCCTGATGATGTGCGCGCGCGGCGTGGCTTGGACAGAGTCGCGAATCGGCAGAGTGAGCACTAGAATCTGAAATCTATCATGGCCCTGAAGCGTGCACGCGGGTGGTTGCTCCGGTTAGTGCTGAAACGGCCGGTCGCAATTGTGCTGGGGCTGGTGCTCGTCGCACCATCGGCGTGGCTGCTGCTTCAGGATCTCCCATGGGAAACACCAGTGACCGATGGATTCGGCCTGGTGATCGGCGCGACGGGAGTTGCGTTCCTGCTGGCGGGGATTGGCGGGCGTCGTCCGGACTGGATCGAGCCCGAGTGACTACAGCACGCCGGAGGCGGCGCGCTCGAGTTCGACGTCGCTGATAGCCGGAGGCGACTCGCGCCGCGATGACACCGGCTCGTCGCCCAGCTTGGTGACCAGCACCCCCTTGCGCTTCGTCTTGTCGCGGTACATCCGGCTGTCGGCTGTGGCGAGCAGCGTCTCGTACGTATTTCCGTCGTGCGGGAAGACGGCCGCGCCGATGCTGATGCCCAGATGCAGGCGTTTACCCGGCCGCGCTTCGAAGACGACCTCGTCAATGGCCGTCTGCAGCTCGACCCGCTTCCGCTCTGCCTCCTCGGCACCGCATCCCGACAGCACGACGATGAACTCGTCGCCGGCGTAGCGCACGCAGATGTCGTACGGCCGGATCGCCGCGCGCAGCACGCCCGCCACCTCGCGCAGCGCGCGGTCGCCGACGTGGTGGCCGTGGTTGTCGTTGATCTCTTTGAAGTGGTCGAGGTCCATGACGAGCAGCGAGACCTCCGACTTCAGGCGCTCGGCGCGCGCGAGCTCGCGCGTAAGGTGCATGAACATGAAGCGCGTGTTCGGCAGCCCGGTCAGCGGATCGGTAAGCGAGTCTTCCTGCGTCTGCTCGAACACGATCGAGTTGTAGATGACCGCGGCGGCCTGCTCGCACACGCGATCGAGCAGCCGTCGGTGGTCGTCGGTATAGCAGCCCGCGTCGATGTGATAGACCGACAGCGTGCCGATGAACCGCTCGTTGAACACCAGCGGGCAGACCAGTGCGGACTGCAGCGACGTCGTGCCCGGGATGCCGGCCGCTTCGAGGTCGGCGCTCGGACGCGCGTTTACCAGCGTGCGGCGATTGCGCGCCACCCAGCCGGTCAACCCGAGGCCGCTCTTCACGGAAATCTGCTGAATGACTTCGGCGTCGATGCCGGTCGCAAACCGGCAGCGCAGCGTCTCGAGCTCTTCGTTGTGCAGGAAGAGCGCGCAGCACGAGAACGGCACGAGGTTGCTCAGCTTCGACGAGATGAGCGCCATCGTGTCGGCGACGCCGAGGCTCGTGCCCATCGCCTGGGCGATTTCGTAGAGCGCGTAGATTTCGCGATGCGCAAGGGCGATGTCGTCGAACACGGTCTTGTTCGACGGCTCCGGAAGCAGCCCGACGGCCGGGCGCCCCTTTTCGTTCGTGCCGGTCGGCAGCGCCAGCGTGCGTACCGTCTCGGATGTCGTTTCCGCTTCGGCCTTCAGCTTCTCGAAGGTTCTCGACGAACATCAGCACGAGGTTCGGATCGAGCGCCTTGCCGGCTTCCTGGCGCAGCAGCCCGACCGCGCCTTCGTCGCTCATCGCCTTGTGATACGGCCGCTCCGACGTCAGCGCGTCGAAGTAATCGACCACCGCAAGGATGCGCGCGCCGGCGGGGATTTCATCGCCCTTCATGCCGGCCGGGTAGCCCTTGCCGTCCCAGCGCTCGTGGTGGCTCAGGATCAGCGGCGCCACGGGATAGGG
Organism: Vicinamibacterales bacterium; assembly: GCA_963730445.1. GTDB lineage: Bacteria > Acidobacteriota > Vicinamibacteria > Vicinamibacterales > JAMQPK01 > JAMQPK01. The sequence goes on from CAVSRX010000005.1 coordinate 27,793, forward strand.
GAACGGCACGCCCGCGATAATCTCGGCGCCGACTTGCGGGTGAATCCGGATCTTCTGGAACTCTTCCTGCGTGAGCGGTCCCGGCTTCGAAAGAATGTGCTCGGGCACCGCCAGCTTGCCGATGTCGTGCAGCAGCGCGGCCGTCTTCACGCCCTGAATCTCGTTCTCCGACATGCCGAGCGCTTTCGCGAGGCCGGCGGCAAAGACCTGCACGCGCCGGATGTGCGACTTGCCCGTGCGATCCTTCGCGTCGATCGCCAGCGCGAGCGCTTCGATCGTCGCGAGATGCAGGTCCGACACTTCCTGCACGTGGCGCTGCTCGTCTTCGATGCGGCCCAGATAGATCTTGTAGCTGCGATAGGTCAGGTACAGCGGCGGCGCGGCCAGCAGCGCGATCCAGTAGTTGGTCGTGCCGCCGATGACGATCGACACGCCCGCGGCCGCGACCGCGCCGACGAAATAGCTCGGCGCGCTCCACAGGAAATTTTCATTCCAGACCTTCAGCAGGCTCTGGTGCGTCGAAAACGCGATCGCCGTGGCGATCAGCACCGTGTTGCAGATGAAGTAGGCGCCGGCCGCGCCGAGCAGCGGCTTCGCCATCGCCGCGAGCGGCATCGACGTGAGGCCTGCCTGTCCGCCGAGCGCGTGAAACGCCCAGCCGGCGGCCTGCACGCTGATGACCAGGCTCGCCATGCTGAACAGCGTGCGATACGGCGGATTTTTCGTCGTGATCCGGAACGTGCACTGGCTCCACGCACTCATCGCGCCGACGATCATCGTTTGTGCCGGGCCCAGCAGGATGAGCGAGAGGAAATCGACCGCGTACGAGACTGACATCGAGGAGACGCTGCGTGAGAGCGGCAGGGTCACCTTGAACGCCGACGTCGCTGACGAGAGCAGCCAGCAGCGTGACGAACCAGATCGGATGCTGGAACCGCTCCAGCGGGAAAAACACCGCGAGAAGCACAGCTCCGCCAGCGATGACTGCGCCGACGTAAATCCGTGCCGCGATGGGAAGCTGTTTCATTGCCTAAGTCTGCGCCCTGCCCTGCAAAATGTTGGCCCGATAGGACTTGTACCGACGCTCGCCTCTAAGTCCAATATTTTGAGCTACCTACGGGGACACCAACGTTCGCCTACCAGACGGACGCGTTTCGACTCTCGTGCTCCAAAATGGCACTCGGATTTCAAAATTCGGCTGTATCTCCCTGTATTTAAGGCAGATAGCCTATAGCAGTCAGCGTGTGCCGTTTCAAGACAGCTCCGCCGTCTATTGCAGTACTGTCGGCTTCTCAAGGGGTTTTCGTTAGCTTGCGGTGAGCCGGCGTGCTCTATTTCGGGACTGGCTGCCGTGCGCCTGCGGCTCGAGCCCGAATTCGAGGATCTTCCGGTACAGCGTGCCGCGGCTGATTTCGAGGATGCGCGCCGCCTCTTTCTTGTTCCAGGTGCACGCGTCGAGGATGCGCACGATGTGCGCCCGCTCGGCCTCGCGCAGCGACGGCAGCCGTTCGCCGTTGTCTTCGGCAGGCGGCTCGGTGGCGTGGAGGAACTCGATGTCCGCCGCGCGAATCGATCGGCCCGGCGCAGACAACGCGGCGCGCGACACGGTGCTTTCGAGCTCGCGGATGTTGCCGGGCCAGTGATACACCTGCAGCAGGTCGAGCGCTTCGCGCGCGAACGACTTGGCGTCGAGCGGCAGGCCATTGGCCGCGCAATAGCGCGCGAGGAACCTGTTCGCGAGAACGGGGATGTCGACCTGACGCTCGCGCAGCGACGGCAGCCGGATCGAAAACGCGTTGACGCGGTAGTAGAGATCTTCGCGGAAGCGGCTGTCGCGCACGAACTGATCGAGCGGGCGGTTGGTCGCCGAAATCAGGCGGAAATCGACGTGAATCGACTTGTTGCCGCCGAGGCGCTCGAAGCGCCGCTCTTCGAGCACGCGCAGCAGCTTGGCCTGCGCGACGATCGAGAGATCGCCGATTTCGTCGAGGAACAGCGTGCCTTCGTTGGCCAGCTCGAGGCGGCCCGGCTTGCGATCGTGCGCGCCGGTGAACGCGCCTTTTTCGTAGCCGAAAATTTCCGATTCGAACAGCGTGTCGGGCAGCGCCGCGCAGTTGACGGCCTGGAACTTCGCCGTCTGCCTGCGGCTCAGCTCGTGAATCATCCGCGCGACGAGCTCTTTGCCGGAGCCGGTCGGGCCGAGAATCAGCACGGAGATGTCGGACTTCGCGGCCGTGCGGATCCACTCGAAGACGATCAGCATCTTCTCGTCGCGCCCGATCATTTCGCGGAAGCGCTGGACCGACGGCGACTGATCTTCGGTGCTGATCGTCGCGCGCCGCTCGAGGAAACGGTCGAGCAGCTTTTCGATGCCTGGATTGTCGGGACGGGCCGCCGAGTATCGCGGCGGCGTCCCGGGCATGGCGCGCGCGACGCCGAAGCCGACGAGCTCGCGGATGCAGTTTTCGACGTCCATCCGGAGCCGGCCGAACGTCTGCATCAGCGAATCGGCGTCGAAGCTTTCCTCGGGCCGGGCGCTCAAATAACGAAGGATCCCGGCGCGGAGCGGGCTCTGCACCAGGTTACGGAACCGGGTGTCCAGATCGCTCTCGGTCTCGGGACGGGTGGCGGTCGTCGCCCGCCGGGCTGAAAATGTCAGATCATCCACAGAATGGCTACCGGTCTCATTATCGGACGCTACTCGCCGGAACCACAGGTGGGGACTCGGAAGATCGGAGATGGGGTTGTGGATTACGGGCGATTCTGGCCGGATTCCCCGGTAATACTCGGTCTGATACTGCTCGATGAGCTCCTTCATCCGGACGGCATCGGCCTTTCGGTGGCCGTGGCATTTGATCGGGCTCGCCCCGCCGGTGGTCTCGATGTAGACGTCGGAAAACATGAGGTTGGTGTCGATGCGCACCGATGCCACGTGCGCCATGTGCATCGAGTGCTCGAGGCGCCCGAACCACTCGGGCGTGTAGTGGACGACGCTCGTCGGCGAAATCGCCACTTGTGTCGGAAAGAGCCGGTTGCCCGAGCTCATGCGGCTCGCGCGGAACACGTCCCCCTGCGCGAACGGCCGCCCTTTTTTCCAGACGACGAACAGGAGAGCAACGAAGAGCAGCGCGATGCCGCCGAGCGCGCAGCCAGGCCCACTGAGGAACGACGATCTCACCGATGAATCCGTTCACGGGATGTAAGATTACATCCTATGCCGTACCGTCATCCAGGGGCGCCAGCCCCCAAGGGCGCCCTTTCCGGCAAGCCCATCAGTTTTTATCGTCCCAAGGGCAGCAAGGAAGTCCGCCACCTCATCGATGAAGGCTTTCAGGCGTTCAACGCCGCGCGATTGTCGGAGGCCTGCCGCATCTTTTCGGAAAAAATGCTCGACTCCGACGAGGACACGACCATTGGCCTGACGATCGCGGGTGCCATGACGCCGGCGGGCATCGGCGGCTGCGTGGTCGAGATGATGGATCGCGGGCTGGTGGATTTCATCATCAGCACCGGCGCGAACCTGTATCACGACCTGCACCATGCGCTGAATTTCACGCTGCATCGCGGCTCGCCGTTCGTCGACGACGTGGCGCTGTACGAGCAGGGGATCATCCGTATCTACGACGTGCTGTTTCCCGCGACGGTGCTGCTCGAGACCGACGCGTACATCCGCGATTTTCTGGTGCGGTCGAAGCTCGAAGGTCCGATTACCACCTCCGAGCTGCACTATCGCATGGGGCTCGACCTGCTGAAGAAATTCCCCGGATGCGAAGAGCATTCGGTCGTCGCGCGCGCGGCGCAGGTCGGCGTGCCGATTTACACGTCGTCGCCCGGGGACAGCTCGATCGGCATGAACATCGCGTATCACGAGCTGCTGAACGGCAGCACGCTGATGATCGATCCGAACAAGGACGTCAACGAGGTGTGCGCCATCATCCTCGCCGGCAAGCGCAACGGCTGCGTGATTCTCGGCGGCGGATCGCCGAAGAACTTCTACCTGCAGGGGCAGCCCACACTGTGGGAGGTCTACGGGATTCAAAAGGGCGGCAACGACTACTTCATTCAGATCACGACCGACTCGGTCGTCTGGGGCGGATTGTCCGGCGCGACGCCGGCCGAAGCGGTGAGCTGGGGCAAGGTGAATCCTGGCGTGCTGCCAGACACGGTCGTGGCGTACTGCGACTCGACGATCGCCTTCCCGCTGTTTTGCGAGTACGCCATCGGATCGCCGAACGGCAAGCGGCCGCGCAAGGAGCTCGTGCACAAACGCGACGCGATGGTGGCCGAGCTGAAGCGGCAGGCCATGGCGGCACGAAAAGAGTCAAGAGCAGAGAGGCATAGCCATTTCTGCGAAGAATTATGGCAGATACATTAGCCCACCGTCTCGGCGCGATCATCGAAAGCATCACGGACGCGCCCCGTGTCTATTGCGATGCGAATCTGCCCGCGGGGCTGATTCGGTTCATGCGCGAGCAGCTTCGATGGGACGTGTTCTTCGTCATGGAAGAAGAGGATCTTCGCCGCGCGTCCGACATCGAGCATTTCCGCATGGCGGCGCAGCTTCGCCGCACGCTGATGACGCTCGACAAGGACTATCTGGACGATGTGCGATTTCCTCCCGCGGAAGGCAGCGGCGTGCTGGTGCTGAGCGCTCCGAACCAGGAGCAGTTCGAGCGGCTGTTGAAGGAAGTCGATCGCGTGCTGTTTCGCCCGTCCGCCGATAAGAAACCGGGCACCGACGCCGCGCGCATGCCGCTCGTCGGCCGCAAGCTGCACGTGCACGCGGACTGGCAAGGCGAGGTGGAGCCGTCGTGAATCTCGGTATCAGCGTCGATAGCGGGCACGCGCGGGCGGTGCTGATGGATGCGAACGGTGCGGTCGCCGCGCGCGCGCGAATCCACGGCTCCCGACGCGAACGACGCCATCGTCGCTGCTGCGCGCGAGACGCTCGCGAGCGCGAAGGCGGCGCGTCCTTCGGCGGTCGGGATCTCGTTTCCCGATCCCGATTCCAGGAGCTGGCCGTCCGATCTGGCGTTCCTCTCGGCGGCCGTCGGCGAGAAGGTTCCCGTCCGCACGCTCAGCACCGGCAATGCGTCGGCGCTCGCCGAAATCTGGTACGGATCGGGGAAGGGCGCGCGCAACCTGATTGCGTTTTCGATCGGGCCGCGCGTGTCGGCGGGCACCATCTCCAACGGCGTGCTGTTGTCGGGCGCACACGGGCTGGCGAGCTCGGTGCAATGGCTGGCGCTGAATCCCGTCGAGCGCGAAGACTATAGGCGCATGGGATGCCTGGAAGCCGAAGGCGGCGCGGCCGGCATCGTGCGGCGCCTGGTGTGGCGCATCAAGTCGGGCGACCAATCGTGCGTGCTCGACGCCGCCGGCGGCGAATTCAATGCCATCACGCTCGACATGATTCTGAAGGGCGCGCACGACAACGACGGCGTGTCCATTTCGGTGATCCGCGATACGGTGAAGTACCTGGCGATGGCGGTGTCGAACATCGCCGCTGTGATCGATCCGGAAGTGATCGTGCTCGGCGGCATCCTGCAGTCGTCGGGCGATCTTCTGCTCGAGCCCATCCGGCAGGAGTGCGCGCGCCGCATGCCGCCCGGTATCTACGACAACGTCCGCATCGAGGTGTCACAGCTGGGCGACGACTCCGCCCCCATCGGCGCCGCGCGGTTCGCAGAGTTCGGCGCGCAGCTGCCGTAGATCGTTGAGACGACCTATCTGGGGCTGACGTTGGCGTAGGTGGTCGGGATCCGTGAATCCCCGCGGCCTCGAACGCATCTCTCCGCTCTCGGCACTTACTGCACAACCCGCAATGCGTCGATGCCCGATGGGTTCATGCACGAGAGCGTCAGCTCGAACGGCACCCCAAGCCGCGCGCCGATCTTCACCACATCTTCCTTATGCAGCTGCGCGAACGGCGCGGCGATTTCGATCGGCGCGGCCAGCCCGAGCGAGAATGCCGCGTTCAGCGCCGCGAAGAACTGCGGCGTGGCGTCGGGAAACGGATTCCCGGCCAGCGGGGCGACGACGATGCGCGAGATTCCGCGGCTTGCGGCGTACACGGCGGCCTTCGACAGCAGCGCGATGTTGCGTCCGTGCAGGTACACATCCTCGTCGGGCGTGTCGTAGGCGGGCGGCGTCCCGGTGAGCGCCCAGTGCGTCTCCGGGTACACGTCGCGCATGCTGAATTCGAGGCGCGCGAGGGGCTGCAGCGGGTGTGGCGCGCCGGTGAATGGCGCGCGGCCGAGCAGCTCGCGGATGACGCGCTGTTCACCTTCTTCCCACGCGAGCCCTCCGGCGACATAAACTGGATGGACAACATACGTCCGGGCTTCCTCGGCGGCGAGCACGGCGCTGTCCAGGCCGCCCGACAACATGACGAGTGAATGCATGTATTCAGTCACCAAGAGAATTGAGTTCTGCTACGGCCACCGGCTGCTCGACTACGACGGCATCTGCAAGCACCCGCACGGCCACAATGCGGTCGCGGAGATCGAGGTGCGCAGCGGCTCGCTCGACAACCGCAACATGGTGTGCGATTTCTCCGACATCAAGCGCATCGTCAAGGGATGGGTCGACCGCGAGCTCGACCACAAGATGATTCTTCGCGAAGACGATCCGCTCGTCGGCCCGCTGAAGCAGCTCGGCGAGCCCGTCTTCATCGTGCAGAGCAATCCTACGGTGGAGCATATCGCCAAACTGCTGTACGACTACACGCATTCGCAGGGCTTTCCGGTCGTGCGCGTCACGGTGTGGGAAACGCCGACGTCGTTTGCCACGTTCGGCGGCGAGTAGCGGAATTGGAAGATTCGAATCTTCCAATCTCACAATGCCAAGTACCCGTCTCGCCGTGTTCGATCTCGACGGCACACTCATCGATTCGCGGCGAGATCTGGCCGACAGCGCCAACGAGATGCTCGCCGGTTACGGGGCCCCGCCGCTGGACGACGATCGCATCGCCAGCATGGTCGGATGCGGGGCTCCCACGCTGGTGAAGCGCGTGATGGCGGCGGCGGGCGTGGACGCGCCTGTCGAAGATGCGCTCGCGCGTTTTCTTGCTGCATACGACGCGCGGCTCACGCATCACACGCGCCCCTACGACGGCATTCCCGGCTTGCTCGACGAGCTGCAGTCGCGCGTCTGTTGCGATGGCGCTGCTCACCAACAAACCGCTGGAGCAATCCGTCAGGATTCTCGATGCGTTCGGACTGTCGAAATATTTTCAGTGGGTGGTTGGCGGCGACGGACCATGGCCGCGGAAGCCCGAGCCCGACGGCATGAGGTTTCTGATGCACGCAGGCCGCCGCGGCTCCGAGCGAGACCGTTCTCGTCGGCGACTCGACGATCGATCTGCAGACGTCGCGCAACGCGGGCGTGCGCATCTGTCTCGCGCGCTACGGGTTCGGGTTCGCGGACGTGCCCGTCACCGACTTGCGCGGCGACGAGTCGCTCGTCGATACGCCGGCCGAGATTTCCGGAGTGCTGCATGGACGTCGATAGCGCAGGGTGGTCGGGCGAAGGCGCGTTCACGCAGGTGGTGGTCGACCGGCTTCGCGCGATCGAGAAGGTGACGGCCGTGAAGATCGAAGACGCGCCGGCCACGCGATCGGAGGCCGACTACAACTTCATCGCGAACGAGATCTTCGTGACGTTCGCGATGGAGGAGCGATACGAGCCGTTCAAGAGCCTCGGCATCTTCACGCGGAAGCGGCGGGTCAGCGCCAGAGCGATGACATTCGATGAGCTGGTCAAGGTGTTGGAAGAATCAGAGGGCATCGGGCCTGCCGACTACGCCGACGAAGGCATGATTCAGTACCTGCGCACCGAGCGCATCATCCCGCCGTATCAGACCAGGGGCTACAAGCTGGTCGAGCTGGTGAGAATCTACGAAGCCAAGTAGACGGCGGATTGCTCATCCAGATACAGCGTCGTGTTCGGATGCGTTTGCAGAATCGACGCCGGCGCCAGCGGTGAGACCGGTCCTTCGACGCAGGCTTTCACCGCAGCAGCCTTTCGCGCATCCGGCACGACCGCGATGATCTCTTTCGATTTCAGAATCTGCCGCACCGACATCGAGATCGCTTGAGCCGGGACGTCGTCAAACGACGCGAACCAGCCTTCGCCAACCTGTTGCCGGCGGCACGCGTCGTCCAGCGTCACGATGAGATACGGATCGTCCGTCGTGAAGTCGGCTGGAGGATCGTTGAAGGCGAGATGTCCGTTCTCGCCGATGCCGACGAACGCGAGATCGATCGGGCGCTTCACAAGGGCATCGCCGACCTGCCGCGCGACCTGTGCAGGATCGTTTTCACCATTGAGCAGGTGATAACGGCCAATTCCAACTCTATTGATCAATCGATCGAGGAGATAGCGGCGGAAGCTGGCGGGATGGTTGATCGACAAGCCGACGTACTCATCGAGATGAAACATCTCGACGCGCGACCAGTCGATGTCTGGGGTAGATGTGAGGGCGTCGAGAAAATCGATCTGGGATGCGCCCGTCGCGGCGATGATGCGCGCATCAATGTTTTCGCGTATGCAGGTGCGCAGCGAGTCGGCCGCATGCGCGGCGGCCGCCTGACTCATCGCCAGGCGGTCGGTGTAGGTTTTGATTCGCATGGGTGAGGGTCCGCCTAAAGGCGGACACTACCGAGAAAAGCGTTCTCTGCGTCTCCGCGGCTCTGCGTCGAGATTTCGGTAGTGTCCGGCTTTAGCCGGACCTTACGGTAAAGCGAACACGAACAGCGACAGTCCCGCCGCGGCGGCGATGTACTGCTTGCCGTTCACGGCGTACGTGATCGGGTTGTTCAGCATCTGCGCGCCGAGGTTGGTCTTCCACAGCAGCGTTCCGGTGCGCGCGTCGAACGCCTGCAGGTACCCTTCGCGTCCGCCGGTGATGAGCAAGTCGGTTGCGGTCGTGAAGATGCCCGTGTCGGTGACGTCCACCATCTCGAACTTCCATTTCGCGTCCCCGGTAAGCGGATCGATCGCCTGCACGATGCCGCGGCCCGCGTCCGACAGCCAGTTGTTGATCGGTCCTCGCCGCAGATTCGGAAGTCCGGGCGCGCCTGGGATGTTCCGCGTCGGCTCACCCGGTGTCGGCACAAACGTTTGATTGTTGCGGCCGGCGAAGTCACGCCCCGGCTCGTAGACGATCGGCGTGCCGCCGAAGATGTGAGCGTTCCCGATCCCATGTCGACACGTACATCAACTTCGTTCGCGGGCTGTAGGACGGCGAGTACCAATTCGTGCCGCCCTGGATGCCGGGATACGTCGGCAGACCGGCGGGCTGCCGCGTTTGAATCGGGCGGCCGTTCGCTTCGAATCCGTTCATCCAATTCACTTTCACGAACGGCTTCCCGTGGAGAAATTTCCCTGTCGCGCGATCGAAGACGTAGAAATTGCCGTTGCGGTTGGCCCAGAACATCGCCTTGACCGGCGCGCCCTGCCACGTGATGTCCGCCAGCACCGGCACCTGCACCGCGTCGTAGTCGTAGTGATCGTGCGGCGTGAACTGGTAGTGCCAGCGCAGCTTGCCGGTATCGGCGTCGAGCGCGACGACCGACGCCGTGTAGAGGTTGTCGCCGGGGCGCTGATCGGCGTTGTAATCGGGTCCGGCGTTGCCGACACCCCAGTACGTCAGGTTGAGCTCGGGATCGAAGGATCCGGTTACCCAGATAGATGCTCCGCCGTGCTTCCATGCCTCCGGATCGCAATACGTCTTCGCATCAGGCGGGCACGCTTCCCACGTCTCGTGCCCGGGCTCGCCCGGACCTGGAATCGTGTAGAAGCGCCACATCTCCTTGCCGGTCTGCGCGTCGTGCGCCGTGATGTAGCCGCGGATGCCATATTCGCCGCCACCCACACCCACGACGATGCGGTCTTTCAACGCGAGCGGCGAGACGGTGATCGAGTAACCCTCCTTGTTGTTCGCGACTCTCGTCTTCCACACCTGGCGGCCGCTTTTCGCATCGATGGCGACGAGGTGGCCGTCGAGCGTGCCCATGTAGAGCAGCTCGCCGAGTATCGCCACGCCGCGATTATTCGATCCGCAGCATGCGATCACGTCCTCGTTGCTGTGGCGATAGATCCAGAAGACGCGCCCCGTGGTGGCGTCCATCGCGATGACGTCGTTCGGCCGCTGTGTCAGGTACATGATGCCGTCGACGACGAGCGGCGTCGGCTGCCAGCTTCCGGTGACGCTGGCTTGATAGACCCATGCGAGGTTCAGGTTCTTGACGTTCGCCGGCGTAATTTGCGACAGCGTGCTGTACCGCGTGCTGAAGTAGTCGCCGCCGTACGTCAAATAGTTCTGCGGCTCCTTCGCGGCGTTCAGCAGGCGCTCGTAGGTGACGGGCGCCTGCGCGCCCAGGCGAAGCGAGGCCGAGGCGGCGAGGACGAGGGACGCGGCGAGCAGAATCCGGTGGCGGCGCATGGTCATCGGCCTTTCAATGAAAGCAGGTACGACACGACGTCAGCGATTTCCGCCGGCGTCAATTCCTTCTCGTACGAGGGCATGGTCGACTTCGTCGAAATGGTGTACTCGCGCAGGTCCGATTTCACGAGCGAGTGCAGTCGCCCCTCTTCGTCCGTCAGCTGTACCGGTGTAGGTATCCTCGTTCAGCCGGCGGCCGTTGATCACTTTGCCGTCGCGCGTCACGGCGCGGACGGGGCGGTTGATGGGAAACATCTGGCTGTTCGGATCGCGCAGCGATCGCTCGAGCGATCCGGCGCTTCGCACCAGGCCGATGTCGGACAGGTCCGGCGCCTTGCGGCTGCCTCTGTGGTTGACGCGATGACAGCTCAGGCACGCGCCCTTGCCCTCGAAGATCGTGTGGCCGCGCCCTGGGTCGCCGGGCTTCATCGAACCGCTGTCGAATGTGTTCATGTTGCGGATGTAGGCCACGAGGCCGGTGAGCTCGGCCGCGTCGAGCGATCGGAACGACGGCATGCCCGCGTTCGGAAAGCCACTCGCGATTACCGCGCGCAGCTGCAGGTCGGTCCTCGCGGTGCGGAACTTCCCGCTGCGCAGATCCACGTTCGCGACGCCATCACCCGTGGTGCCGTGACAATTGGCGCAGTGTTGGGCATACAGGCGCGCGCCGTACTCGATATCCGCGCGACCGTAATCGCCAGGATGCCCCTCCAGCGTGGGATTCGGTGTCTGCGCAGCCGCGGTGGAACACAGCAGCCCGGCCGCCGCGCAGAGCATGACCAGCTTCCTGGGAAGAAATACAGACATGGGCAGTTTTATACCCGTTGGCCTCGAAGCGGTCCAGCGATAAAGTGTGGCCATGCGTCTCACGATTGCTGGAGCGATTCTTGTGCTCGCCATGTCAGGCCGCGCGGCGGCACAGGCGGCGCCGCCTGCGCCTTCGGATGTGGATGCCGGTCGTGGCCTGTTCGAAGGCAAAGGGCAGTGCCTGTCGTGTCACCGGCTCCTGGACGCCGGCGGCCGGACCGCGCGCGAGCTGAGCTGGATCGGATTGCTGCGCACGCCAGACAAGCTGCGTGCCGCGGTAACCAATCCTTCGACGCATCCGTCAGCATCAGCGTTCACGCCGCAGGAGATCGATCGACTTGTTGCCTTTCTGCGTACGCGGCGTACGTTGTGGGCGCTCAGCCCCGGCCCGGTGGAGCGGGAAATTGCGCCGGCGACCGAGAATGCCCCGTTTTTCAACCGGCCGCAGCGGGACCAGGAAGAAAAGCCGGAGCTGCTGATGCGCGCGCTCGAGATTCGGCGCGGGGCGACGGTGGCCGACATCGGGTCGGGCACGGGTTATTTCACCTGGCGGCTCGCTGAGCAGGTGGGCCCGCAAGGGAAGGTCTACGCGGTTGACGTGCAGCAGTCGATGCTCGATCTGACGAAAGCGGCGGTGGCGCAGCACAAGCTGGCCAACGTGGAATACGTGTTGGCGACCGACAGCAGCCCGCGGCTGCCCGAGCGATCGGTCGACCTCGTGTTCATCGCCTACGCGTACCATGAATTCGGCGATCCCGACGCGATGATGGCTGGCATCCGTCGCGCGCTCAAGCCCGGCGGGCGCGTCGTCGTCCTGGAGTATGCCAAAGAGAGCAGAATTGCGCCGGCGTCGCCGCTTCACAAGATGAGTTTCGAGGAAATCCGGCGGGAAATTGAGCCGATGGGTTTCGTCATCGATCAGCTGCTGGACTTCCTGCCGGTGCAGCACGGCGTTGTCTTCACAATAAAGTAGCGGGGCACTTCGACCGAAAATCTGGGAGATCGACTTATCCCTTTGGGAGAACTGTGCCGCTCGTAAACTCGCTGTTGACCGCAATTATTCGCGCCGATGGAGACGCGCTCGTCCTCCATGCGGGCGAGCGTCCCTATGTCGTCGCTCCCACAGGGCAATCAGAGCTTGCGTCGCGCGCGCTCACCCTGGATGCCGTGAAAGGGATGCTCAACGAACTGTTGACGGCCGAGGCGCGCCAGACACTCGACGAGATGGGCGCGGTGCAGCACGACCTTCGTACTCCCGCATTCGCGACGGGCCAGACCTTCAGCGTCGTGGCGGCGCGCGGCGGCGACGACATCTGGATTGAGATTCGCCGGCATCGCAAGCCTGTTCATGTCGAAGCGCCCGTTGAGGTTGCGCCCGCTGCACTGGAGCCCGAGCCGGAGCCAGTCGTAGAAGTGGCGCAGCAGCTCGAGCCGGAGCCCGAACTGATTGCGATCGTCGAGCCGCTCGCGGCACCCGCGCCGGAACCGGAACTTCAACCGGAACCGGAACCGGAACCGGAACCTTCATTCGACCTGAACCCCGACGTTGCGTCGGCTCCCGAACCCTTCACCTGGAACCCGGAACCGGAACTGGCAACCCCGGAACCTGAACCTGAACCGGAACCTGTAACGTGGAACCCGGAACCGGAAACCTGGAACCCGGCACCTGTCGCGTCTGCTCCGGTCATCGAGCAGATCGAAGACGTCGAGCAGGAAAACTACGACATCGGAACCGCGGCCGAGGTGCACGAGCTCTCGCTGGATTCAGGTTTTTCGTCCGATCGTCGATCGTCCATCGTCGATCGTCGAACCGCCAGCGCCGATCGCCGATCAGCCTGTGGCCAGCATCGAGCCGCCACCGCCGATTGCCCATCCGCAATCGACGATGGACGATCGACGATCGACGATCGACGACGCACCGATGCGACACGCGGTCGTGCTGCCAATCGCGCGCCATCAGGTGCGCGGCGATCAGAGCGCGCGCTTCACGCCGTCGCTGCACGCGACCGGCATCGAGCGCCTGCTGCGCATTGCGGCCGCGCGCGCCGCCTCAACGCTGTATCTCACCTCGCAGTCTCGGCCGTCTATTCGCGTCGACGGCGAGATAAGTGCGATCGACGGAGAGAGTGTGCTGAGCGAAGGCGATGTCGAGTCGCTCATCCTCGACATGATTCCCGAGCGCAACCGCGAAGCGCTGCGCAGCCAGGCGGGCACCGAGTGGATGTGCGACGTGGCCGACGTCGGCCGCATCCGCTGCGTCACCTTCCGCGATCATCGGGGCCCGGGCGGCATCTTCCACATGATTCCGGCGCGCGCGATTTCGGCCGAGCAGCTCGGGCTCTCGCGCGAGATTCAGGGGCTGTGCGCCGAAGCGGACGGCCTGGTGCTGGTCGCGGGCCCGCGCTCGAGCGGCAAATCGACGCTCATCTCCGCGTTCGTCGATCTGATCAATCGCACGCGCAGCGAATACGTCATCACGATCGAGAACCAGATCAAGTTCGTGCACGAAAACCGCGGCTCGCTCGTGAGCCAGCGCGAGGTGCGCGGCGATCGCAACGAAGTGCTGAAGGTCGCGCGCGCGGCGCTGCGCGAGAATCCGGACGTGCTCGTGATCGAAGACTTCGGCTCGCCCGAGATCGTGACGCTCGCGCTGGACGCGTCGCAATCGGGCCATCTCGTCATCGGCTCGCTGACAGGGCACACGGCGACCGACGCGGTCGATCGCATCATCGACGAGACGCCACCCGAGCGGCGGGCGAAGGTCCAGCTCGGGCTCGCGGAAAACCTGCGGGGCATCGTGTCCCAGGCGCTGCTGCGGAAGTCCGGCGGCGGCCGCGTGGCCGCGCGCGAGGTGCTCCTCAATACCAGTGCCGTTGCGACGTTGATCGCGGAAGGCAAGACGTCGCAGCTGCCGATGGCGATCGACAGCGGACGCAAACACGGGATGGTGGCGCTGAACGATGCGCTCGTCGCGTTCGTGCAGCGCGGCATCGTCGACTCGCGCGAGGCGTACCGGCAAGCGGCGGATCAGCAGGGCTTTCTGGCGCTGCTCAAGCGACAGGGCATTGACACGTCGTTCGTCGAGCGGCTGGCTTAGCGTTCGACGAACGGCGCAATCTCTTCGAGCAGGGCCTGCAGGACATCCTCTTCGCTCAGCCGATCGACGGCCGTGCGGCCTTTGACCGGCCGCTCGTGCTGGACGACGCGCCGGCCGCGAGTGCGGTTCACGCGCAACGCGGCGAACGGTTCATCCTGCGACGTGTCGAGCGCGAACTCGATGAAGTCGTCGGCCGACTTGGCAAGCGCCATCCGCAGGCCGCCGTTGGGCGTGAAGACCGTGAAGTTGTGCCCCTCGGCCCGCAGCGCGTTGGCGAGCTTCTGGACCAGCGGCGTGGCGGTCATTTCGAGCAGTTCTGTGTAGGCCACGGCGGCTTCGTCGAGTGTCGCGCGGCGCGCGGCCGTGCTCTTGCGGCGGTCTTCTATCGCGAGGCGGAGACGTTTTCGGAGCTCGGAGATTTCAATAGAGGCAGGCTTGCGCGTCATGAATGTTAGGTCCATTCTATCCGCATCAAATGTCTGACGAATCGCTGCTGCAGGTGGCGCGAATCGCCGCGGGCGAATTCGTCATGGGCGCCGAAGACGGCGAAGAGGATGAGCGTCCGCTTCACAAGGCCTACGTCGATGATTTCGCGATCGGCGTCAATCCCGTCACCAATGCCGAATACGCGCAGTTCGTCCGCGAGGCCGGTCATCCGTCTCCCGCCATTCGCGTGCTGCCGCTCATGGTTTCGGGCGCGCTCGAATCGGACTTCCGCTCGCTGGCCGCGGCGTACTGCTGGAACAACGGCACACCGCCCGAAGGACGCGATCGCCATCCTGTGACGCTCGTCGGATTCGAAGACGCCGTCGCTTACTGTGGCTGGCTTGCGAGCAAGACGAACAAGCCGGTGCGGCTGCCGACAGAGGCCGAATGGGAGCGCGCGGCGCGCGGCGGCCTCGAGGGGAAGCGGTTCCCCTGGGGCGACACGCTCGACGTCGCATGCGCGCACTTTCTTCCACACGCCACGGCAAAAGCGGACCGCGGCACCGCGCCTGTCGGAAGCTATCCCGCGAATGCATTCGAACTGCACGATATGGCGGGAAACGTGTGGGAGTGGGTCTCCGACTGGTACTCGCCGAATTACTACGAGCGCGCGCAGTACATCAACCCGCAGGGACCCGAAAGCGGGATCATGCGCATCGTGCGCGGCGGCGCCTGGGTCAACGCCGACGGGTGCTACCTGCGATGCGCGTACCGCCACAAGGTCCCGCCCGACAGCTACGCCTACAGCATCGGATTTCGCGTCGCCTATTCCTTGAAATAGACTCAGGGGATGAGGTTCATCCCTTCCGTTCTTCTCCTCCTCGTCTCGATCGCCTCCCCAGCCTTCGCTCAGACACCGCCGCCAATCGTGTCGCCGCTGCAGCCGTCGATCGTGACGCGCGGACAGGCGATCGTCAATGCGCGGCCCGACCGCGCGTACGTGACGATCGCGGCCGAATCGCGCTCGAAGAATTCCGCCGAGGCGCAGAAGCAGAACGCGGCCGCGATGAACGCGGTGCTCCAGAAGATCGAGCAGGCCGGCGTGCCCAAAGACGCGATCCGTACCGTCGGCTACAACCTGCAGCCCGAATACGACTACACCAACGGGCGGCAGACGTTCCGCAATTACGTCGCGCGCAACACCGTTGAAGTGCGTCTCGACGACATCGATCGCGTCGGCATCGTCATCGATGCAGCCGGATCCGGCGGCGCGACCACCATCTCGGGCATTCGATTCGACGTGCGTAACCGCGCCGCGCTCGAGCGCGACGCATTGCGGCAAGCGGTCGCCGATGCGCGCGCGCGCGCCGACGCGGCCGCCGCCGGCGCGGGCGCGACCATCGATCGCATCGTGCGCATCGAAGAAGAGGGCATACAGGTTGAACCGCCGCGCCCGATGATGCGCATGGCAATGCAGACGGTCGAGGCCAGCGCGCCGACGCCCGTCGAGCCGTCGACGATCGAGATTCGCGCAGCGGTCACTTTGACGGTATCGATCCGGTGACGGGTGCGATGACCGCCGACGACATGGCGCGCGCGCGGCGCGTGCTCATGCGGCGCGATCCGGTGCTGGCGCCGATCATCAAGAGGTACGGCGCCTGCGGTATCAAGACCGGCCGCGAGAGTGATATTTTTTGCGGGCTCGTCGAGGCCATCGTGTCGCAGCAATTGTCGACGCGCGCGGCGGCCACGATTTACGGACGGCTGCGCGCGTTGCTGCCAAACGGTGGCACGCCGACCCCCGAAGCCCTGCTGCCGTTGTCGGACGACGCGCTGCGGGGCGTCGGCCTGAGCCGCCAGAAGCTCGGCTACATGCGGGATCTCAGCCGCAAAATGCTCGATGGTTCGATAAACTCGGCAGGCCTGCGGGACATGAGCGACGACGAGATCGTCGCGGAACTGACGAAAATCAAAGGAATTGGCCGCTGGACGGTCGAGATGCTGCTGATTTTCCGGCTGACGCGTCCCGATGTCTTTCCGGCCGGCGATCTTGGTATTGTGAAGGCGGTTCAGAAAGCCTACAACCTTCGCAAGACGCCGGACGTCAAACGGTTACAGGCGATCGCCGAGCGATGGCGGCCCTATCGTTCGGTCGCATCCTGGTATTTGTGGGCAAGTTTGGAGAACAAGGCCGGCCTGAAAGTGGAAAGTAAAGTAAAAAAGTAGAAAGTGAAAAGTAGAGAGTAACAGTCATGCCAAAAACACTCGCGCTGCTTCTGGTCGTGTTTACGTCGGTGCTCACGCTTGGCGCGCAGGCGCCACCGAGCGACATCCCGAAGCTCGACATCGAAAAGTACACGCTCGCGAACGGTCTCGAAGTGATTCTCTCCGAGGATCATCGCGTGCCGCTCGTGGGCGTCGACCTCTGGTATCACGTCGGCCCCGCACACGAAGCGCCCGGCCGCACGGGGTTCGCGCACTTGTTCGAGCACATGATGTTCCAGGGCTCGAAGCACATCGAGAGCGACGCGCACTTCAGGCTGCTTGCCGGAGGCGGCGCGACAGGTGTGAACGGCACGACCGGTTTCGATCGGACCAACTACTTCGAGACGATGCCATCGAATCAGCTCGAGCTCGCGCTCTGGCTCGAATCCGATCGCATGGGATACCTGCTCGAGACGGTCGATCAGGCCAAGCTGACCAACCAGCAGGACGTCGTGCGGAACGAGCGGCGGCAGAGCACCGAGAACAGACCCTACGGCATCGTCGAGGAGGCACTGTTCCAGGCGTTGTTTCCGAAAGGGCACCCGTACCACGGCGTCATCATCGGATCGCACGCCGATATTCAGGCCGCGAAGCTCGACGACGTCAGAGATTTTTTCCGGCAGTACTACGCGCCGAACAACGCGACGATTGCGATCGCGGGCGATATCGACAAGGCCGCGACCAAGAAGCTCGTCGAGAAATATTTCGGCACGCTGAAGCGCGGACCGGCCGTTCCGCCGGTGAAGGTACAGACGCCGGTCATTACCGCAGAGAAACGGGTCGTGGTCGAAGATCGCGTCGAGCTACCGCGCATCTACATCGCCTGGATTACGCCGGCGTTCTTCAAGGAAGGAGACGCTGACGCCGACATCGCGGGCAGCCTCCTCGGCCAGGGCCGAGTCAGCCGTCTCTACAAGAAGCTGGAGTACGAAAAACAGATCGCTCAGAACGTCACGGCCTACCAGGTACTCGACGCTGCTCGGATCGGTGTTCGGCATCGAGGCCACGGCGCGGCCCGGACACACCTTGCAGGAGCTCGAGACCGTCATCAACGAGGAGGTCGAGTTGCTTCGCGCGAAGGGACCGACGGCGGCCGAAGTCGAGCGCGCGCGCAATGTGCTCGAGACGCAAATCTTCAACGGCCTGCAGCTCGTCGGCGGATTCGGCGGCGTGGCCGACCAGTTGAATCTGTACAACCACTACGTCGGAAATCCGGATTACCTGACCGAGGACATCATGCGCCGGCGTCGCGTGACGCCCGAGTCGGTGCGCCAGTTCGCGCAGCGCTATCTCGCGCCCAACGCGCGCGTTGTCGTGCATGGCATTCCTGGAAAGCAGAACCTCGGTCCGGAAGTCCCGAAGCCGGCCGAGCAGGCTGCGACGAGCGCGGCACCGACCGTCCCGATGAACGCCGACGAGCCATGGCGCGCGAAGCAGCCGGGCGCCGGCGCCGCGAAAGCGGTGAGCGTGCCCGTGCCCCAATCGTTCGAGCTGCCGAACGGTTTGACGGTGATCGCGCTGCCGCAGACGGGCGGCGTGCCTGTCGTGTCGGCCACCCTCGTGCTGCGCAGCGGCAGCGACGCGAACCCGCTCGAGAAGCCGGGACTCGCCAGCTTCACGGCTGACGTGCTCGATCAGGGCACGACCACGCGCAACGCCGTGCAGCTCGCCGAGGAAGTGGCGCAGATTGGCGCCTCGCTCAGCACCGGTACGTCGCGGGATGCATCCACCATATCGACGAGCAGCCTCAGCCGGAATTTTCCTGCCGCGCTGTCGTTGCTCGCGGATGTCGCGCTTCGACCGAGTTTTCCCACTGCGGAAGTCGAGCGCGTCCGTGCGACGCGGCTGGCCGATCTCGCCGAGCAGCGCGGCAACCCGGTTCAAGTCGTCAGTGTCGTCACCGGCAAGGTGCTGTACGGCACGCATCAATATGGATTCAGCGAGATAGGAACGGTCGAGTCGAACAAGCAGTTGACGCGTGACGATCTCCAGGCATTCTGGCGCCAGCACTACGTCCCCAGCAACGCGGCGCTCGTCGTCACCGGCGCGATTACGGTTCCCGAGCTCAGAAAACTCGCGCAGACCGCACTCGGCAGCTGGCCGAAGGGCACCGCCGTGCCCGCGAAACTCGGCGTGCCCCGCGTCGGCGCCGCCGCGTCTCGTCATCGTCGATCGCCCGGGCTCTCCGCAGACGCAGCTGCGCGTCGCGACGTTCGGCGTGCCGCGCAACAGCCCCGACTACATGCCGGTGCGCGTCATGAACACGATTCTCGGCGGCATGTTCGCGAGCCGCATCAACATGAACCTGCGCGAGGAGCACGGGTACACCTACGGCGCCAACTCGCAGTTTTCGTACTGGCGCAGCGGCGGGCCGTTCTCGGTCGCCACCGGCGTTCGCACCGACGTCACGGCGCCGGCGGTGCATGAAGTGATGCTCGAGCTCAGGAAGATGAGCGAGACGCGCGTCACGCCGCAGGAGCTGACGCTCGCGAAAGACGCGATTACGCTGCAGCTGCCGGCACTGTTCGAAACCAGCGACCGCGTCGCCACAAGCTTGTCGACGCTCTTCACGCACGGACTGCCGTTGAATTACTACTCGAATCTCGCCGAGCAGATTTCGGTCGTCGATGCGCAGGCGGTGCAGGATGTCGCGAAGAAATACGTGGTGGCCGACAAGTTCGCGGTTGTGGCAGTCGGCGACCGTTCGAAAATCGCCGAGTCACTCGAGAAGGAGCTGGGCACCAAGGCGGAAATCAGGGACGCCGACGGCGCGCCCGTTAAGTGATCCCCGCGGTTCTGGGGTCTAGGTTCTAGGTTCTGGGGTGCTGGTTCTAGGTTCGAGGTTCTCGGACCAGCACCCAAGACGTATTGCCGGAAACCAGAACGGCTCCACACCCGAGAACCCGAGTAACGGACAGAAAGTCCCAGAACCCGAACCCCAGCACCCAGAACCCCAGAACCTAGAACCGATATAATTCAAACGACGAATGGGTGTTCAGACAACCGACCGCGGGCATAGCCGGGCCGAGACGGTGCTCGACCTGATTGGCAACACCCCGCTGATTCGGCTGAGAAAATTCGAAGCCGGACTCAACGGGGTCGAGCTGTACGGCAAAGCCGAATGGTTCAATCCCGGCGGATCCGTCAAGGATCGTCCGGCTGCCAATATGGTGCGCGAGGGCGTGCGATCGGGCGCGCTGCGGCCGGGCAAGACGCTGCTCGACGCGACGTCGGGCAACACAGGCATCGCCTACGCGATGATTGGCGCGTCGCAAGGCTTTCCCGTCAAGCTCTGCGTGCCGTCCAACGTCACAGTCGAACGCAAGCGGCTGTTACACGCGTACGGGGCCGATCTGATCTTCACCGATCCGATGGACGGATCTGACGGCGCGATTCGCGAAGCGCGCAAGCAGGTTGCCGCCAACGCGGATCTGTATTTCTATCCAGACCAATACAACAACGACGCGAACTGGCGCGCCCACTACGAGACGACGGCGCCGGAGATTCTCGCGCAGACAGACGGCCGCATCACGCACTTCGTCGCGGGCCTCGGCACGAGCGGCACGTTCATGGGTACGGGCCGGCGCCTGCGCGAAGCGAACCCGTCCGATCAAGCTCATTTCCTTTCAGCCCGACTCGCCGCTCCACGGCCTCGAAGGTCTCAAGCACATGGAAACGGCGATCGTGCCCGGCATCTACGATCCGTCGCTGGCCGACGAGGACATGCGCGTGAGCACTGAGGACGCGTATACGATGGTGCGGCGCCTGGCGAGAGAAGAGGGCCTGCTGGTCGGTATCTCGGGGGGCGCGGCGGTGGCCGGGGCCCTGAAGGTCGCCAAAAGCGTCAGAAATGCCGTGATTGTCACCATTTTCCCGGACAGCGCCGACAAATACATGTCCGAGCGCTTCTGGAATGCACCTGCGTAGGGATCCAACTGCCCCGAATTCATGTCTGAATCATTGAGGCTCATGCCTGGCATCGCGGACGCCATCCGGCGTCATGGCGTCGAGACGTACCCGAACGAGTGCTGCGGCGCGCTGATTGGCGCCGACGGGGTCGTCGAGCACGTGGCGCCGCTGCCGAATACGACGGAAGAAGGGGCGCGGCGGCGGTTTCTCATCAGACCGTCGGACTACAAGTTCGTTGAAGAAGAGGCAACTCGGCTGAATCAGGAGCTGATGGGGTTCTACCACTCGCATCCCGATCATCCGGCGCGCCCTTCGCAATACGATCTGGACCATGCATTTCCGTTCTTCTGGTACGTGATTGTGTCTATTCAGCAGGCCCAGCCCGAGAAGATGACGGTGTGGCGGCTGGCCGACGACCGCTCGCAGTTCCGCGAAGCGCCCTTACATGAGTGACTCACATGGCTAACAAGATTCTGATTCCAACTCCGCTCCGACCGTTCACCGGAAAGCAGGATGCCGTCGAAGTCGACGGCGCGACGATCGGCGAGCTGCTCGCCAATCTGACGACGAAGTACGCAGGGCTGAAGCCGCACCTGTACAACGAGCAGGGCAAGCTCCGCAGCTTCGTCAACGTGTATCTGAACGACGAAGACATCCGCTATCTGGAGAAAGAACAAACCGCGGTGAAGCCCGGAGACACCATCAGCATTATTCCGTCGGTTGCCGGCGGAAGATTCTAGTTTTTAGTTTTCAGATTCGGATATCACCTTATGGCTCTCTCGAATGACGAAGTCAAGCGCTACAGCCGGCACCTCATCATGCCGGAGGTGGGCGTCGAAGGGCAGGAGAAGCTCAAGAAGGGCAGCGTGCTGTGCGTCGGCGCGGGCGGACTCGGATCGCCGGCGGCGTTGTATCTGGCCGCAGCCGGCGTCGGCACGATCGGCATCGTCGATTTCGACGTCGTCGATTTCAGCAACCTGCAGCGGCAGGTCATCCACGGCACGTCCGATGTCGGGCGCTCGAAGCTCGCCTCGGCGAAGGATCGCCTGCTCGAGCTGAACCCGCACATCAACATCGAGACGTACGAGACCGCGTTGTCGTCGAAGAACGCGCTCGATCTGTTCAAGCCCTACGACGTGATTCTCGACGGCACCGACAATTTTCCGACGCGCTACCTCACCAACGATGCGTGCGTGCTGCTCGGCAAGCCGAACGCGTACGGCAGCATCTTCCGGTTCGAAGGGCAGGCGTCGGTGTTCGCGACCAAGGACGGCCCGTGCTATCGCTGCCTGTATCCCGAGCCGCCGCCGCCCGGCTTGGTGCCGAGCTGCGCCGAGGGGGGCGTGCTTGGCGTGCTGCCCGGCGTCATTGGCACGATTCAGGCGACCGAAGCCATCAAGCTGATCATGGGCATCGGCGAGCCGCTCGTCGGCCGGTTCCTGATTTACGACGCGCTGCGGATGAAATTCCGCGAGCTCAAGCTGAAGAAAGATCCGGATTGCCCGGTGTGCGGCACGCATCCAACCGTGACCGCGCTGATTGACTATGAACAGTTCTGCGGCGTCGCGCCCGCAGCGACGGAGGTGGCGGTGAATACTGCGAACAACGAAACCGAGACGGACGTGACCGAGCTCAAGCGGAAGATCGACGCGAAGGAAAACTTCTACCTGCTCGACGTGCGCGAGCCCAACGAGTACCAGATTGGGAAGATCCCGGGGTCGACGCTCATTCCGCTCGGAGAAGTGCCGCAGCGGGTGAACGAGATTCCGCGCGACAAGGAAATCATCGTGCACTGCAAGATGGGTGGCCGCAGCGCGAAGGCGGCGGCGTTCCTGCGGCAGCAGGGCTACACGAACGTGAAGAACCTCAAGGGGGGCATCCTGGACTGGTCGGACAAGATCGACCCATCGGTACCCAAATACTGAGGATCTGGTAAACTACAGGTAGTGCGCAACTTAAGTTGCGCCCTACCAATCATTTACCAATATGTTAAGGCTTTCGAAGAAGGCTGACTACGCGCTCATCGCGATGAAGCATCTGGCGCTGCGGCCCGACCAGGCCGCCTCCAGTGCGCGCGAAATCGCGGAGCAGTACGACATCCCCGTCGAGTTGATGGCGAAGGTGCTGCAGCGGCTCGCGCGCGAAGGGCTGCTCGCGTCGCACCAGGGCACGCGGGGCGGATATCAGCTCAGCCGTTCACCTTCCGATATTTCAGTGGCCGATGTCATTCAGGCGGTCGATGGCCCGCTGACCGTGACGGCCTGTTCGACCGAAGAAGAGAACTGCGATCAGTACTCGAAGTGCAGCGTGCGCGATCCGCTGTGGAAGATCAAGGAGCGCATTCTCGTCGCGCTGCAGACCTGCTCGATCACCGAGCTCGCCGCCGAAGCCGCGGAGCCGGCACTGATCTCGATTTCCCGCCCGAGCATTCTTCAAACGCACAGTTAGTTGAACCCCATTTATCTGGATTCGCACGCGACGACTCCGGTCGACCCGCGTGTGCTCGACGCGATGCTGCCGTTTTTCACCGAGCATTTCGGGAATGCGGCGAGCCGCAATCATCCGTTCGGATGGAAGGCCAGCAAAGCTGTCGAGCAGGCACGCGAACAGGTCGGGGCGCTCATCGGCGCGCGGTTCCGCGACCTCGTCTTCACGAGCGGTGCGACCGAGTCGAACAACCTCGCCATCAAGGGGGTTGCGGCGCGCGCGCCCGGCGACCGCCGTCACATCGTGACTGTTTCCACGGAACACCGCGCCGTTCTCGATCCGTGCCGCGCAGTGGAGCGCGACGGATGTCGCGTGACGTTTCTCGAGGTCGATCGCGAAGGGCGGATCGATCTGGACCGGTTGCGCGGCGCAGTCGGGAGCGACACGCTGCTCGTCAGCGCGATGTCGGCGAACAATGAAATCGGCGTCCTGCATCCCCTTGCTGAGGTTGCGGAAATCGCGCACGCGCAAGGGGCGCTGTTTCACTGCGACGCGGCGCAGTCTGCCGGCCTCGTTCCTTTCAACATCAAGGAACTCGGGGTCGATCTCGTCTCGCTGAGCGCGCACAAGATGTACGGCCCGAAGGGGGTCGGCGCGCTCTATGTCGCGAAACGGGAGCCGGCGATCGATCTCGAGGCGATCATCGACGGAGGCGGCCACGAGCGCGGGTATCGCTCGGGCACGCTCAACGTGCCTGCGATTGTCGGCTTCGGCAAAGCGGCGGAGTTGTGCGGTGAGTCGGCCGATGCAGACGCTGCGCGCCTGCGCGTGTTGCGCGATCGCTTATGGACGGCGCTCTCGATGCTGGACGGCATTCATATGAACGGCCCGATGGAGCCGCGCCTTCCGAATAATCTCAACGTGCACGTGGACGATGTGCACGGCGAATCGCTGTTAAAGGCGATTGCCGCAGACGTGGCGGTGTCGTCGGGCGCCGCCTGCGCGACCGCCAGCGCCGAGCCCTCGCACGTGCTGCGCGCGATGGGGTTGAGCGACGAGCAGGCGCGCGCGTCGATCAGATTCGGGCTCGGCCGGTTCACGACCGGACCGGAGATCGACGCGGCTGCGGAAATCGTGATAAAGACGGTGCGGCATTTACGCCGTTGAGGAGCTGCACATGCGAACGACTCAGTGCCTGGCGGCTGGATTGGCAACGTTGCTCTTGACGGCGTCACCCGTGACGACACAGGCGCAACAGGAAAATACCGTCGCCTCGCACGTCGCCGCCGCCAAGGCTGCGGCCGACGACACATGGCTCATCCTATATAGCGAGCTCTGTGGCTCTGCGATGGGGGCGGGTGGGCGGGCGTCGTCACTGCCGCCGACGGCTCGTGGGGTAGGAGGAGGCGGAAGACAGGCCGGACCACCACCGCGCGAGAACTGGTACCGCGATCCCGTCAAGGTCTTCGACAACATGTACGTCTTTCCCACCAACGACGTAAATGCGTGGGCGATTCAGACGTCCGCCGGCATCATCATGATCGACGCCACCTACGACTACAGCGTGAAGGAACTGATTGTCGATGCGATGCCGAAGGTCGGGCTCGATCCCTCGCAGATCAAATACGTCGTCGTCACGCACGGCCACGGCGACCATGTCGCGGGCGCAAAGTACCTGCAGGACACGTTCGGGGCGCGCATTCTGATGTCCGAGGCCGACTGGGCGCAGGTACTGAAGGCAACGAACACCGCAGCACCGATTCCGAAGAAGGACATGGTCGTGAAGGATGGTCAGACGCTGACGTTGGGCGATACCACCATCACGATGTATCTCACGCCCGGGCACACGCTCGGCACCGTTTCACTGATGATTCCGGCAAAGGAAAAAGGTGCGACGCACATGGCTGCGTTCTGGGGCGGCACGACCGTGACCACGACCAGCCCGCACGACAATCTCGTCGCGTATGCATCGTCCGCTCGCCGCATGCAGGATGTGGCGGCAAAGGCCGGCGCCGACGTGCTGCTCTCGAATCACGGCCGGGTCATCGATATCGACAAGCGTCTGGGGGCGAATCGCGCCAATCCCGCGGGCCCGAACGCATTCCTTCTGACGCCCACCAGAGTGAAGAACTATTTGCAAGTCGCCGACCACTGCGCTCAGGCCATTGCTATTGCAGCGCAAAACAGGAAAGCCCCGTAGTTCACGGACAGTCCGCCGGCGTCCTGCATGCCGGCACGTCGAGCCCCGGATTTCGCGAGAAGAACCCGCCCGGAATCAGCCGGAAGCCCACGTGCGTCGCCGGCATGATCGGCCATTCCTCAGGGCGTGGAATGTGCGTGATGCCGAACGTGTACCAGACCACCACATCCTGGTTCACGAGCGGCTCATCGTCCGCGATCCATCGCGGTAAGCCGTCGCCGCCGGTGCTTTGATTCGGATATGGTCCTGCGGCGTTGAGCTCGTCGGCTTTGTACCGGGTTGCCCAGAAGTGATTGTTGATGAACTGCGCGCGCTGACGCACGGGCGAGTTGGGCGCCACGTAGGGCAGCGCGTTGGGGCCGGGCACCAGGATGTAGCCGGTGTGATGCCCCAGCGCGTTTTGCTGTGAAGGATTGACGACTATCCAGTGGCGCGCCGCCTGCAGGTCCATCATGCGTGGCGCCCGCCGCTCGGTTGCGAACTCGGTCTCTTCCATGACCATCTGGTTCAGCGACGGATTGCCACGGCCCGGCGCCCCCGCCCGCGTATTCATCTCGCGCACCGAGTTGTTCGGGCCATCCACGTCCAGGTCGAGCCGGAAGTTGAAGAAGTGCTGATGGTGCGGCGCGACAACGTTCGCCGCGACCAGATGGCCTGACGATCCGGTCCCTCCGGCGTGACTGGCCGCCGTGGTTTCCGTGACGCCCTTCGGCAGCATGATGCCCGTCAGCGCGGCGTCCACCTCGAGCGCGCCGTCCTGATGGAAGATCCAGTTGATCGCGTAATCGTAGTTGCCGATCGTCGCGATGAAAAAGACGACCAGCTGCCGCGCGCGGCGCGACTGGTTCTGTTGCGAGTACACGTCGTAGTGTTTCCACAACAGGCCGCCGTCGCGTTCGTAGATGCCGACGGCGCGAGGCAACGTCTTCGGCGCGCCATCGTCGCCCGCGAAGACGGCATCGATGAGCGTTGCGTTCTCCGGCGCGTCGGTGTTCGGCTCTATCGAGCTCGCCATGCGCCCGACGTTGTACTCGCCCACGTCGAACGCCGCGCGCCATCGCCAGTTCCCGTCCGGATCGCCGTAGGGCACCACCATTTCGGAAAGCGCCGCGCGATAGAGCACCGGCCGCACCTTCCCCGCATCCTCGTAGCCCACCGTATGCAGCACGAGCCCCTCGCGCGGGTGCAGCGTGTAGCGGAACCGCCACTTCTGCCACTGGATCTCCTGCCCGCTAATCGAGAAGCTCGCGCCATTCGGTTGCGATATCGCGAGCCGCTTTGGCGCGGTTCGAACGCCGATGGATTTTTCATCGAGCTCCTGGCTTGGCGGCGCCATCGGTACGACGCCGCTGTCCACTACTTCGACCACCTGTCCCGTGTTCATGTTCACAAGCGCGATCACGCCTTCGACCGGCCGCCCATAGAAATTCTTCTGCCCGGCAACAAGATAAGTGACGGCGCGCATCAGCCGTCCTGCCGACTGGGCGGGGGCGACCTGCCCCACCGCCCATCCGTCGACCTGCACGGTGGCGAAGTCGGTGATCTGCCGCTTCCGCATCGCGGCCTGCCACGCGGGATCCTGCTTCACGATGCGCGACAGCACCTCGTACTCGCCTTCCAGAATCGGCGCCTGCACGCCTTTGATTTCATTCCACGAGACGATGTTGCCCGCGCGAAGGTCCACCACCGTTTCAAACGTCCGATTGCCGCGGCGATCGAGCACGATCGAAAACGCCTGCCGCGTGAATCCTGATCCGCCCGTGTAGGCCAGCACTTCGCTCTTCGGCGGCTCCTTCAGCACGATGGTCGAAAACATCCCCGTTTCGGGCCACTGCGGCGCCTGACGAATGATCTTCGCGGCGGCTTCGATCTCCACGTTGGTCAGCGGATTCAGAGGATGAGGTGCCGCTGCGGGCGCCGCCGTTCCCGACGATGGTGTGCTCGGAGCGGGAGCGGGCGCGTCCGGAGGCTGCGAACACCCGGTCATCAACAGTGCCACGACGAGCAGACGAAGCATCTTCAGCATGGCGCCTATCATAACGGCACGCACAATCGGGGGTATGCTTCTGCCCGTGAGAAATCTTATTTGCGCGGCTTTCCTGGTCACCCTTCTCGACGGTGCGGCAAACGCGCAGAGTCCGAGTGCGGCAGAGATCGATCGCCGTGAAAAAGCGATCGCAGGCAAGGTGGTCGCGTGGCGGCGCGATTTTCACGAGCATCCAGAGTTGGGGAATCGTGAGACACGCACGGCGAAGATCGTGGCCGATCATCTACGAAGCCTTGGGATAGAGGTTCGGACCGGCGTCGCGCACACCGGCGTCATCGGCGTCCTTCGAGGCGGCAAGCCAGGCAAGGTGGTTGCGCTCCGAGCCGACATGGACGCGTTGCCGGTCACCGAACAGACGAGCGTCCCGTTTGCGTCGAAGGTGAAGGCGACCTACAACGGCCAGGAAGTCGGCGTCATGCACGCGTGCGGCCACGACAATCACGTGGCCATTCTCATGGGCGTTGCGGAGATTCTCGCAGGGATGAAGGATCAGTTGACCGGCACTGTGAAATTCATCTTTCAGCCGGCAGAAGAAGGAGCGCCTGCGGGAGAGGAAGGCGGCTCCGCGCTGATGCTCAAAGAAGGCGCGTTCGACGATCCGAAGCCGGATGCGGTGTTCGGTCTGCACGTATGGAGTAATCGCAATGTCGGTCACATCGGCTACCGGTCAGGTGGAACGATGGCCAGTGCGGATATGCTCCGCATCGTCGTGAAGGGAAAGCAGACGCACGGCGCCGCACCCTGGGCGGGCGTGGATCCGATTGTCGTGAGCTCCCAGATTGTTCTCGGACTTCAAACGATCGCGAGCCGTCAGCTCGATGTCACGAAGACACCCTCCATCATTACGATCGGCAGCATCCACGGCGGCGTTCGGTTCAACATCATTCCTGACGAAGTGCAGCTCGACGGAACCATCCGCACGTTCAGTGCTGACGTGCAGGACGACATGCATCGCCGGATCAAGCTGACCGCGGAGTCGATCGCCGCGAGCGCGGGCGCCACGGCAAATGTGACGATCACGCGGATGTATCCGGTAACGGTCAACGATCCTGCGCTGACGGAGGCGATGCTCCCAACCTTGCGGCGCGTGGCCGGAGCGGGCATGGTATCCGAACAGCCACAGGTCACAGCGGCCGAGGATTTCTCGCTCTTCGCTCAACGGGCGCCGGGCTTGTTCTTCTTTCTTGGATCGACCAGGAAAGGCGTGGATGTCGCCACCGCGCCCGCGAATCATTCGCCGCTGTACGAAGTGGATGAGGGAGTGCTCCCGCTCGGCGTTCGCGCGCTCGCCAATCTGGCAACCGATTTCCTGTCGCAGCGATAAGCTAAACTCAACAATTCAGGATGCGCGCCTATTACATTCCGGCAGCGGCTGGCGTGGTGTTGATTGTCAGTGCATTCCTGCCGTGGATGCGGGTCGGCGATGTCTCGCTTGGCGGCGTCCCTGAGACCGCTGGACTGTGGATTCTCGGCCTTGGCGGTCTCGCGGTTCTACTGGCGGGTCTGAGCATCTGGACGCGCAAGAACTCACGCCACCCGCTGCTGCTCGTCGGGCTTGCCGCCTTCGCGATCATGTTTCTTGGCTACCAGTGGATGTCGCGAACCGTTCGCGATGCGGCGTGGGCGCAGGCGCAGGCGAGCGCAATTGTGACCGGCGTGCCCGCTGGTGCGGCGCCAGAGGCGACAGTTGGTCCCGGCATTTATCTCGGCACGCTGGCTGCGTTGACGCTCGTCCTCTTTGGCCTCACCATCGTCGTCAAGCGCGTGCCCAGCGCGTACGCCGTACCTGAAGATGACGATATTTAGATGAAGATTGGCGGTGCTGGCGTGACGGCCGACTGTGGATCTTGTTCCTGCGCAAAGTCCAGCAGCGCATGGACCGCGCGTTCGTCGAGCG
This sequence comes from Vicinamibacterales bacterium, assembly GCA_963730445.1. Lineage (GTDB taxonomy): Bacteria > Acidobacteriota > Vicinamibacteria > Vicinamibacterales > JAMQPK01 > JAMQPK01. The sequence continues at coordinate 57,315 of CAVSRX010000005.1, forward strand.
CAACGGTGTAGTTGTTGACATAGAGCTGGATGTGCTTCGCGGCGACCGCCGCATCCATTTCCTGCGCGTGTGCGCTGACATATTCGCGGCTGGCATCGGGATGCGCAATCGCATACTCGACGCTCGCGCGCAGCGCGCGATCGATGTCGGGTCCGTGGCTCGCCACCAAGTCTCGCCGTATCGCGATGGCCGCCAGCGGAAGCGGGCACTTCTTGCGTGTTTCCCACACAGTACCCAGATCCTGCAGCAGTGTCAGTCCCTTCGCCTGATAGGTGAAACGTCCCTCGTGGATCAGCACGCCGCAATCAACGCCGCCACGCAGCACTGCCGCCTCGATCTGATCGAAGCGCATCGGCACCGTCTGGAAGCGGCCCAGCAGCTTCAACAGCAGCGCGGCCGTCGTGCGCTCGCCCGGGATGGCCACGCGTCCGCCCACAGATCCGGGGCTTCGCGCCACGACGATCGGTCCCACACCGAATCCGGCGGCGCCGCCCGCGCGCAAGAGCGCGTATCGATCGCGTATGCGCGGGTACGCCGCAATCGAGATTTTCGTGATCTCTGCCTCGCCGCGCTCCGCCCGTGCGTTCAGCGCCTCCACGTCGTCGAGGTGAGGCTCCACGCGCGGTCCAGGCACGAGGCCGTGCACCAGCGCGTGAAAGGCGAAGGTGTCGTTCGGACAGGACGAGAAGGCGAAGTTCAGCGCTGCGCGATCCACGAGAGCACTGCTTCCTGGGCCGCGGCCGCGGCCTCTTTCAGTCGCCAGGTTGTGGTGTCGCGATTCGTCACGAGGTTGCTGATGCCGCGCACTTCGCCGACGGGTACGCCATGCAGATGCGCGACGTGAGCGATGGCCGCGCCTTCCATGCTCTCCACGGCGCCGGCGGTTCGCCGCTCGAGCTCGCGCGCGATGCCATCGGTGCCCGTGCAGGACGATACGGTCACGAATGGCACGCGGCGCTCGACAGGAAACACCTGCATCGGGATTTCATTGAACAGAGGAGTCGGCGCTTCCACAACGGGAAAGCCCAGCGTCTTCATGTCGAGGAATCCAGAAGGGCTCGTCGCGCCGAGGTCGCCATAGCACTCGCTCGCGGCGCACACCACGTCGCCGACCTCGAGGCCCGATGAGGGATATGCGCCGCCCACGCCGCATACGACGATCGCACGGGCATCCGCTTGCGCGAGAAACAACGTCACGGCATGCGCGGCATTCACCGGTCCGACGCCGGTGCGGACGATCGCCACTTCCGAATGCGATCCGTCGAGCCGCTCGCGCAGGAGCGCGCCCTCGAATTCCGTTGCGACGCAAAGAAGAAGGTCGACCGCCATGACGGCTACTCAGGATACATCGACGCCAGACGCTCGTAGATCAGCCGCACGCCCTCGGTCAGCGCAGCCGGGCCGGGCTGCAGGATGTACGTCGACGGGATGTCATAGATGCGATCGTGTTGAACGGCGGGCAGATCGGCCCATCCGGCTCGTGACACGATCGTGCTCTTCTTCATCTTCTTGCCGCACCACGATGCGAGAATGACGTCGGGCTTGCGGCGCAGCGCTTCGTCTTCCTGGACGATGCGATCCTTTGCGAGCCGCTTGTCTCTCAGCTCGGGAAAGATCGGCTCGCCGCCCGCGATTTCCACCAGCTCTTCGACCCACTGAATGCCCGAGATCAGCGGACTGTCCCACTCTTCGAAAAACACCCGAGGCCGCGACGGAAACTGCCTGGCCGCATCGCGAATCGTCTCGAGCCCGCGCTCGAGCTCCGTCGGCCAGCGCGCGCCCCTTGTCCTCGCAGCCGACGATGCCCGCGAGCACGCGAATCATCTGCAGGATGTCTGCGACCGAGCGTTGGTTGAACGCGAACACCGGAAGCCCGCGCTTGACGAGCTCCGACGCGATGCCGGCCTGCAGATCGGAGAACGTCAGGATGAGATCGGGCTCGAGCGCTTCGATTTTTTCAAAGCGCGCGGAGATGAACGACGAGACTTTCGGCTTGGTGCGCGCTTCAGGCGGGCGCAGCGTGTAGCCCGAGATGCCGACCACGCGATGCCCTTCGCCGAGCAGGTAGAGCGTCTCGGTCGTCTCTTCGGTCAGGCAGACGATGCGCTCAGGATAGGTCGGCAAAGACAAACCCGTCGCGGTCGACGACCTCGCCAACCTCGATAGCGACCGGATGATTGAACATCGGCCCGTCCCATGCGAACGAGTGAAACTCGCCGCGTTCGCCGCACTTGTCGACGCCGGCAGGAAGGTCGTCGAGCAGCGCGCGATCGAACTGTCGCCCGGCAAACGATCGATCCAGATGTTTCGGGTTGACGCACGTCAGCACCGATCGAAGTCCGCTCTCGACCATCTGCGCCGCGAGCTGGTCGGTCGGGATCCCCCAGATGGGGAAGAGTGGCGTGAGGCCGGTGCCGGCCAGCTTCTCCTCGCGATATTTCCGCACGTCCTCGAGAAACAGATCGCCGAACGCCACGTGCGTGAATCCTTCCGCAACGGCCTGCGACACGGCCACGCGCATGCGCTCCTCGTACTGCTCGTTGGTGCAGGGCCAGGGCAGTTGCACCGTTCGAAGCGGAACACCCGCCGCGTTCGCCTGCGCTTCGAGCAGCCGTCTTCGCACCGCATGCATGGCCACCCGATCGAACTGCTCGTTCATCGTCGTCAGCAACCCACCGATCTCGATGGACGGATCCTGCTTGAGCACGTGCAGCATCCACGCGCTGTCTTTTCCCGAGCTCCACGACACCAGCGTCTTCATACTTTTCACTTTCTACTTTCTACTTTCTACTTTCTACTTGCAAACGCGTCGGGATGGAGCACTTCTGCCATGCGACGCACCGACGCGGAGATCCGCGGTCCGGGGTTCATCATGCCGTCGCCGCGCAGCTGGTAGATGCGTTTGTTCCGCACGGCTGGAATCGACGCCAGCGATTCCCACGCGCGGAGGTTGCGGCCGCTCGCGCTGGCGGTGTCGACCCCAATCTCGATGATGACGTCGGGCGCGCGCGCCACCGCAAGCTCGCTCGTCGTCTGAATGCTCTGGCGCTTGACGTCGTCAAACACGTTCGACCCGCCTGCCGCGTCGAGCATGTCGTGCAGAAAGCCGACGGCGCCGCTCGCATAAATGCCTCGAAGCGTCTCGGCGTCGCGCCCGAACACGAGCAGCGTGCGTGGCCGCGGCCGCCCTGCGACCCGTTTTCTGACGTCGGCAATCTCCGCTTCGATGCGGTCGGCCAGCGCGTTGCTTTCCTTGACGCTGCCGACACGCGCGCCAAGCTCGCGAATCGTCGAAGTGATATCAGGAAGGCCGGCGTGCTGATACGGAAACATCGGAATCTTCGCGCGCTCGAGCTGCGTCCGCAGATCGTTCTGCGTTCCGTACACGACGACGAGATCGGGTTTGAGCGAGATGATGCGCTCGACATCGGGATCGATGAGGCCGCCGACTTTCGTGCGTGTCAGCGCCTCTGGCGGATACCGATCGAAGTTGCCGACGCCGACGACGCGCGGTCCCGCGCCCATGGCGAACAGCATCTCGGTCGTCGACGGGATGATCGAGATGATGCGTTGCGGGTGCGTTTGCGCGTGAAGGGCAATCGCAGTGAGGAGCGCAAACAGAATCAGCGATTTCTTATGAGCAGCCATAAAAAGAATGGTCCTCCGATGATGGCCGTGACCACACCGACCGGAATCTCCAGCGGCGCGAGCGCCGTGCGCGAAATGGTGTCGCAGGCGACGAGAAACGCGGCGCCGCCGAACGCCGACGCGGGCAGCACAAGACGATGATCGGCGCCGACCATCAGTCGAATCAGGTGCGGCACGACGATGCCGATGAATCCGACGGGGCCGCCGAGCGAAACAGCCGCTCCGGTTGCGAGCGATGCGCTGAGAAAGGCGAGCCGCTGCGTGCGGTGCACGTCGACGCCGCGGCTGGCGGCGCTTTCGTCGCTGATCGACAACAGGTTCATCCGGCGCGGCAGCACGGCGAAGGCGGCGAACGACAGCCCGATGGGCGGCAGCGCCGCCAGCAGCGGCGTGTAGCTGCTCACGTCGAGGTCGCCCATCAGCCAGCGGACCGTGCGAAACGTCTGGGTGAAGTCGGAGAGAAACTGCACGAACAGAATCAGCGCCGAGAAGAACGAGTTCAGCGTGACGCCGGCGAGCAGCAGCACATTAGTCGAGAGGCCGCGATGCCGCGCGCGCGCGAGGCCGTACACGATGCCGACCGCGCCAAGCGCGCCCGCGAAGCTCGCCATGGGCACTGCTGAGAAACCGGCGATGCCTGACGGCACCTCGAAGGTCAGCGCCAGCATCGCGCCGAGCGCCGCACCAGCAGAGACGCCGAGGGTAAACGGCGTCGCGAGCGGATTGCGCAGCAGGGCCTGCAGCACGACGCCCGACGCGGCGAGTGACGAGCCGACCAGTACGCCGGCCAGCACTCGCGGCAGCCGCGCGATGAAAAAAATCTGCGCGTCGGCGTTCTCGGCGAACGGGATCGACGAATCGAAGACGCGCCAGAGGCTGATCGACGTCGAGCCCACGAGCGGCGCGAGAAGGCACACGATCACGGCAGCAAGACCGAACAGCAGCCACGTGAGCGCGATTCGCCGGGCGATGCTCATGGCGGCGGCGACTCAGCGGCGCGCGCAACAGGTATCACGGTCAGCTGCCCGGTTCTCGGGTTTGCCGTGATGTCGACGTCGACACCGTAGAACCTGCGAATAAGCGCCGGCTCGAGCATCGTCTCGGTGGTACCGGCGGCGAGCACGCGCCCCTGATGCAGCAGCACCAGCTCGCGGCAGAGGCTCGCGGCAAAGTTCAAGTCGTGGGTGGAAACAATGATGGTGAGGTCGCGCTCGCGGTTCAGCGTGTTGAGAATCGAGCGAATCTCGAGCTGATACGCAAGATCCAGCGATGCCGTCGGCTCGTCGAGGAGAAGAATCTCGGGATTCTGCGCCAGCGCCCCGGCAATCACGACGCGCTGTTTTTCCCCGCCGGACAGCGTGTTGAACAGCCTCGACGCAAGATGGTCCGTTCCTGTCGCGCGCAACGCCTCGCGCGCAATCTCGAGATCCTCCGGCCCTTCGATCTCGAACGCCCCGAGATGCGGATAGCGACCCATCGTCGCCATCTCGAGCACCGTGTACTCGAAGGCCAGCTGCGTTTCCTGCGGCACCATCGCCATCCGGCGCGCGACGATCGCGCGGGGCACCGTGCGGAGATCGGCGCCGTCGAGCACGATGCGCCCTCCAGAAGGCCGCAGCAACCCACCGAGCAGCCGAAGCAGCGTCGTCTTGCCTGAGCCGTTGGGGCCGAGGATGCCGACGAGGCCCCCTCGCGCGACGCTGGCGCTCACGCCGTCGAGCACGAGGGAGCCTGCCTCGCCGTAGCGCGCAGCGCGAAGGCGGGATCCTCGATAGGAAAACGAGACGCGCTCGGCGGCGAGACCCAGGTCACTCATCGAGCACCAGATCCTCGGCCACGCATCCGCTGTTGGTCGCGCGTCCCAGCGCGCGAACACGCAGCGGGCTCGAGAATGCCTCGCACGACGTGACGACCGTGTGGTACTCACCGCGCTCGCCGCACGGATCGACGTCGCGCGCGACGAATTCGTCGAGCAAGTCCTCGGCGAGATCCCGGCCGAGGAACGATTCGTCGAGCTTGCTCGATCGCACCGTCACGATCCGCGCGCGCGTGCCCGATGCAAGGAAGCTGCGATAGAGATCCGTCGTCGATTCCTTCCACAGCGGTTCGACCGCTGTGAGACTGCGTCCAGCGCTCAACCGCTCGGCCCATTCACGATGCTCGTCGAACAGGATGTCGCCGAAGACGACGTGGGTGACACCCATCGCCGCCGCAGCCTCCAGCGCGCGATCGAACGCGATGTCATAGGTGTCCCAGGTGCACGTCTGCGTGATCGACTGCAGGCCGAGCCGCTCGACCTGCGCTGCGAGAATCTCCGGCCGCAGGCCGTGCGATCGGCTGCGCGTGCCGTCCTCGTTGAACATGGTGATGGCGGTGACGAAGTCGAAGGTGCCTCGTGCGCGGTGGTATGCCGCGCACGAGTCCTTTCCGCCGCTCCAGGAAATGGCGGCCTTCGGGCGCGCCATCAGAACCTCGTGCGAATGCCCACGCGCACCGTGCGGCCAAGCGCGGGGTATCCGAGCGGCTCCATGTACTCGCGGCCGGCCAGGTTGTCGATCGTCACGAAGCCCGCCGTGCGGGCTGCGATGCGAACCTCGCCGCTTGCATTCCACGCGGCGTAGCCTTCGTTCGACGTGATCGTGGGGAAGTTGAAGTCGGTATCGACGCGCGATCCGACGAACACGGCGCCCAGTGCCAGGCTCACGCGATTGCGCGAGTACGACGCCTGCAGCGATCCCGAATGGCGCGGACGCCGGTAGAGCGTCCGTCCCGGCGCGAAGATCGGGCTGCTGCTGATGCTGCGAATGACCTTGGACTCGAGCAGGGTGTAACCACCGGTCAGCCGAAATCCTCCATTGACGATCGCGGTGCCCACGAGCTCGAGGCCCGAGGCACGCGTTTCGCCGATGTTCTCGTACTGGGCGTTGAACGTGACGGGATCAAAGGGGCCGAGACTGATCAGATCGTCGAAATGGTTGGCGAAGTAGGTCACTTCGATCGCGGCGCGATCGCCAGCAAAGCGCTGTTCGAACCCGAGGTCGAAGCCGCGCGAGCGCTCGGGTGCGAGATTCGGGTTGCCGAGGAAGCTGGGGGACGGGCTGTACGACTGAATGAACAGCGGCTCCTTGATGCCGCGGCCGACGCTGGCGCGAAGGCGAGTGGCGCCGAGATTCTCATCGCCCGAACTCACGAGCCACGACGCCGCAACGCGCGGCGCCACGTAAAAACCGAAGCTGCCGTTGTTCTCGAAGCGGATGCCGCCGACCACCGACACGCGCTCACCGGTCGCTTCGTATTGCACAGTCGTTCCGGTGTTGTTGCGCTCGGGCCGCTGCGGCGCTGCCGTGGAGCGATGATTGGTGAGCACGCCGCGCTCGCCGTCGTAGGCGAAGGCCGCCGTCACCACCTGGTTTCGCGCCACCACCGCATCGGCGCGGTACTCGAAATGGTGCCGTTCAATCTCTGTTTCTGAATCGTAGAGAAAATCCGATGAGGGAAACGCTGCGACGAGATCCCCGAACCTCGGCGTGAACGGAGGATCTGTTATGAGGTTGGTCGAGCGATACTTCGTGACGATGTAGGAATAGCTGGTCTGCTGCGTGACGCGCGATCCAAGCGGCTGATTCCATCCGCCGAGGACGCTGCCATCGCGATGGCGGAAGAACGCGTCCATGTCGGGCCGGCCGAACGCCGTCGTGCCTGGCGTGCCTGCGCGGCCGAACTCGCCGCGTCCGAGAAACCGCGCCGATGCGCCCGACGCCAGCTGGCGAGTGACGCTGCCCGACACGGTCGACGTTCTGTTCTTGTTGTTCGGCTCGCGATTGTCCGTCTGAAGGCGCGACCCGAACAGCGAGTACTCGACGCCGCCATTTCGCGCGCCGCCGCCAGCCGCAAGATGCGCGGTGTTGTAGGTGCCGCCGTCGACGGTAAGGTTCACCTGCGGGCGGCTGGTATCCGGGCGCACCGAGAAAAGGTGAATGACGCTGGCCATCGCGTCCGAGCCGAACAGCGCCGAATGCGCGCCGCGCAGCACTTCGATGCGCTCGATGTTCTCTGGCGACAGCGACGCGAAGTTGAACGCGCCGCCAGGCTCGTTCAGCGGCATCCCGTCGAGCAGAACTTTGTTGTAGGTGGATTCACCGCCGCGCACGAAGACGCCGGTCAGGTTGCCGACGCCGCCCGCTCGAACGGCGACGACACCGGGAATCGTTCTGAGAAGATCGATTGTGCTCAGCGCGTGCCGCTGTTCGATCTCGTCGCGATTGAGCACCGTAATCGAGGCGCCGACTTTCGATTCGGGCATCTCGCGGCCGGTCGCCGTGACGACGACGGTCTCGTGAATCGCCGGCGCGGTTTGCGCCGGAGCGCTCTGGGCGTACGCAGCGGCAGAAGTGATGAGAAACAGGAATGCGGAAACAGAAAAACGAAGACGGAGCATGAGCCCTCCTCTGGCGTCTTTCGCGCCAGCCCGCCTGACGGCGGGAATAGGGACGTCCCAGTGCCCAGGTGTCCTGACTCGCGGATCGCAGCGGCGGCTCTTGCCTTCCCACATCCGTCAAGGATGCAGTGGCGTGTGCGTAGAGGCGCCGCTCCCCGCTTACAGTGGCGTGACCGTGTGGGCGTTCCACCCACTTCGCGTGGTCACTGGGGAAACGTCGGTTGGCTCGGGAGTATACACCACCCTCGCCAACCGACAGGGATTAGGGATTTGGGATTGGGGATTAGGAAGGGATACGATCATGCTGATGTTGCGCGACATTGCCGAAAAGCTCGAGCGGCGCGAGCGGCTGACGCTCGAGGACGGCGTTCGGCTGTTCGAGCACCCCGATCTGCTCGAGGTGGCCGCGCTCGCCAACCGCGAGCGCGAGCGCCGGCACGGCGATCTGACCTACTACAACTACAACATCCGCATCGAGGCGACGAACGTCTGCGTGGCGAGCTGCCTGTTCTGCTCGTTCGCGCGCCTGCGGCCCGGCGATCCCGGCTCGTACACGATGTCGCTCGAAGACGCGTGGCAGAAGCTTCGCGTGCGGCACGACCAGCCGCTCACCGAAGTGCACGTCGTCAACGGCCTGCACCCGGATCTGCCGTTCGAGTACTACCTGGAGATGCTGCGGGGCTTCAAGCGCATCCGTCCCGAGATTCATCTGAAGTGCTTCACCGCCGTCGAGATCGCGTTCTTCGCCGATCTCTACGAGATGACCGACGAGCAGGTGCTGCGCGAGCTGATGGCGGCGGGCCTGGCGTCGCTGCCGGGTGGGGGCGCCGAAGTGTTCGCCGAGCGCGTGCGGCAGAAGATCTGCCACGACAAAGCGGACGCCGGCAGGTGGCTGTCGATTCACCGGACCGCGCACGGCCTCGGCATGAAGTCGAACGTCACGATGCTGTACGGCCACATCGAGACCAACGAAGAGCGGGTCGATCACATGCTGCGCGCCCGCGCGCTGCAGGATGAGACCGGCGGCTTTCAGGCGTTCATCCCGCTGGCGTTCCATCCCGACAACAACCAGATGCGGAAGCTGCCCGCGCCCACCGGCTCGGACACGCTGCGCGTGCACGCCGTGTCGCGGCTGATGCTCGACAACATCCCGCACGTAAAGGCGTTCTGGATTGCGACCGGAGTGGAGCTGGCGCAGACGGCGCTGTGGTTTGGCGTCGACGATCTCGACGGGACCGTGCAGGAAGAGAAGATTTACCACATGGCGGGCTCGCGCACGCCCGAGGCGCTGACGACGCGCGACATCGAGCGCATCATCCGCGCCGCCGGCCGCACGCCCGTGGAGCGCGACACGTTCTACAACGTCGTGCGACAGCCTGCAGCGTCGGCGTAAAACCGCTATAATTGGTAGTTCAGATGTCGACGATGCTTCCTGTCCTGACGGAGTTCGAGAAGTCGCATATCTCGGAGCGCCAGCCGCTCCCCGAGCGGTATCTCGGTCTGTCTGACGAAGAGCTGGATCGCCGCATCACGGCCGCGAAGGCTGCGCTCGGCAACCGGCTCATCATCCTCGGCCATCACTATCAGCGCGACGAGGTGATCAAGTTCGCCGACTACATCGGCGACTCCTTCCGCCTGTCGGGCGAGGTCGCGAAGCATCCCGAAGCCGAGTTCATCGTGTTCTGCGGCGTGCATTTCATGGCCGAGAGCGCCGACGTGCTGTCGGCGCCGCATCAGAAGGTCATGCTGCCCGACCTCGCCGCCGGCTGCTCGATGGCCGACATGGCCGCGATCGATCAGCTCGAGACCTGCTGGGACGAGCTGTCGCATGATGGGCGTCGGCAGCGTCATTCCCATCACCTACATCAACTCGTCCGCCGCCATCAAAGCCTTCGTCGGCGAGCGCGGCGGCATCGTCTGCACGTCGACCAACTGCGCCGCGACGCTGCGATGGGCGTGGGAGCGCGGCGAGCGCATCCTGTTTCTGCCCGATCAGCATCTCGGCCGCAACACCGCCTACAAGATGGGCGTGCCGCTCGACAAGATGGTCGTGTGGGATCCGCACGAGATGTACGGCGGCCAGACCGTCGAGCAGTTGCTCGACGCGAAGATGATTCTGTGGAAGGGGCATTGCTCGGTCCACGAGCGCTTCACCGTTGCGCAGATCGCGCGCATCCGCGAGCAGCATCCGGGCGTGCGCGTCATCGTGCATCCCGAAGTGCCGTGGGACGTCGTGCAGGCCGCCGACGACAGCGGCTCGACGGAATACATCATTCGCCAGGTCACCGACAGCGCGCCCGGATCTGTCTGGGCCGTCGGGACTGAAATTCACCTGGTGAACCGGCTGGCGGCAAGCGTCGCGCCGGAGAAGACCGTGCTGTCGCTCGACCAGTTCGGGTGCCTGTGCTCGACGATGTTCCGCGTGTCGCCGAACCATCTGCTCTGGATTCTCGAAGGGCTCGTCGAGGGCCAGGTGCACAACCGAATCGTCGTGCCCGACGAGCAGAAGCACTGGACGAAGGTCGCGCTCGATCGGATGCTTTCCGTTCATTAATCACTCGCCTCAGAGGAGGACAATCGTGGCACACACACTTCCGCCGCTTCCGTATGCGTTCGACGCGCTCGAGCCGCATATCGATGCGAAGACCATGGAAATCCATCACGGGAAGCATCACAACGCGTATGTAACGAACCTGAACGCCGCGCTCGAGAAATATCCCGAGCTGCAGTCGAAGAGCATCGAAGATCTGCTGCGCGACATCAGCAAGGTGCCCGAAGACATCCGCACCGCGGTGAAGAACAACGGCGGCGGCCACATGAACCACTCGGCGTTCTGGAAGTGGATGGGCCCGAAGGCGGGCGGAGCGCCGACCGGCGCGCTCGGCGACTCGATCAAGTCGACCTTCGGCAGCTTCGACGGATTCAAAGAGCAGATGACGAAAGCCGGCGTCACGCGCTTCGGCAGCGGCTGGGCGTGGCTGATCGAGCAGAACGGCAAGCTCAGCATCGAGAGCACGGCGAACCAGGACCAGCCGATCATGGAAGGCAAGAAGGCGATCCTCGGCGTCGACGTCTGGGAGCACGCGTACTACCTGAAGTATCAGAACCGCCGGCCCGACTACCTCGCGGCCTGGTGGAACGTGGTGAACTGGACTGAAGTCGCTTCGCGACTCGCCAAATAGGGATTAGGGATTTGGGATTAGGGATTTGGCCTGGCGACGCGGGCCACGCCTAATCCCCAATCCCTACTCACCAATCCCTGCTCATCAAACCCTGATGTCTTTATCCGCGATTCTGTTCCTATTTCTCGTTCATTTAGGAATTGGCATCACCCTCGTCCTCGCGTGGGTTGGACGCGAGGCGGGGGTGAAGTTTTTTCGCTTCAACGCCGGGACGGCCGCGCTGCTCATCGCGATTGGATTCGCGCTGAGGCCCGAGGCGGCCAGCCCCGGGACGCTTCATACGGCCGCCATCGCGGCGCTCCTCATCTGCGAGGCGGCGCTCGTCATCTACTGGGCCACCATCGGGCGGATGCTCGCGTCGATCCGGCCGGCGCTTCTCTGGACGGCGATCGTTGCGGGACTCGTGTGCGTCACGCTGCAGGCCTTCGACGTGTCGCGCGATGCGCCGGGACTGATGCCGCTTCTGACCGTCGCAAGCTTTCTCAGCTCGGTCGCGCTGCTGGGCGGCGCGTGCGGCGCGATGGTGCTCGGCCACTGGTATCTCGTCGTGCCGTCGCTCGACGTCGCGCACCTGCAATCGATCGTCAGGCTGCACATCGGCTCGACCGTGGTGCGCGTGGTCGTCGTTGCCGCCGCGGTGATGATTGCGATCGTTTCGTGGGAGCCCGGCGTGCCCAACTTCGAGCGCTACATTTTTTCGATCGACGGCATCTTCTTCTGGCAGCGCATTCTGTTCGGCCTCGGAGGGCCGGCGGTGCTGTCGTATCTGACGTGGGAGACCGCGAAGATTCAGTCGACGCAGTCGGCGACCGGCATTCTCTACGTCGATTTCTTCACCGTGATTGTCGGTGAGGTGCTCGCCAAGTACGTGCTGCTCTCCACCAAAGTGCCCGTCTGATGCGGGTCATCGCGCATTGCCCGAAGTGCGACGCGGGGCTGCTCGTGAGCGCCGCCGAGGCGCCGGAGTCGATCAAGTGCGGCGGCTGCGGTCACGTGCTGTCGCTGACCTTCAGCGACGCGCTTCGCAGCGATAGCCGCGTCGATGTCTGTCCCGTGTGCCGCGGCAGCGACTTCTACATCCGCAAAGACTTCGATCCCAAAGTGGGCCTCACGGTCGTCATCATCGGCGCGCTCATCAGCGCCGTCTTCTACTGGTTTGGGGAAGACCTGATTGCCTACAGCATCCTCGGCGGCGCCGCGCTGATTGACTTGTTCGTGTACGGCCGCCTCGGCGATGTGACTGTCTGCTATCGATGCCACAGCGAGTTCCGCGGGAAATACGAGCGGACCGCCTCGCATTTCGATCTCCACACGGCCGACGTCCTCGAGCAGGAATACGAGCGAAAAATCGGCCGCAGGTAGCGCTCGCCTCGCCGGTTCGCCGCAGGCTCGGCACGTGTCCTGCAACGTACACGGTGGAGGTTCCTCATGTGGAACAAAGACGAAGTAAAGGGCAAGAGCCGACGAAGTGGCCGGCCGCGCGAAGCAGGCGGTTGGCGATGCGACCGACAACGAGGATTTGCAGGCCGAAGGCGAGGCTCAGGAAGCCGGCGGCAAGGTGCAGGGCGGTTTTGGCAAGGCGCGCCGTGAAGTCGGCAACGCCATCAAGGACGTCGGCGACGCGATCAAGCGCTAGAACAACGTCACATCAACCGAGGTTCCCGCTTCAACGGCGTCCACGTTGGCGGGAATCTCGATATATCCGTCGGCCCGCGACATGCTCGT
>CAVSRX010000006.1:0-169984 GCA_963730445.1 Vicinamibacterales bacterium
CGCAAAGGCGCACAGAATTTAATCGGTTGTGTTCGCCTTCAGGCTAGAATCCGCGCTGCGTTGCAAATCCAAGGATTCGGAATTTCCGGTCAGTTTACGGAGGAGGAAAGATTATGCGGAGCTTGCTGATTCTCACGGTCGGACTCGCGTTCACTGTCATGGTGACGCCGGCGTTGGCACAGGCTACGCCGGCGGACGAAGCGGCGATTGTGAAGGCCGCGGAGCAGTTCCCAGCCGCCTGGGCGAAGGGCAAAAGCGCTGGCGGCGCTCTTCATGACGGATGCGGATACGTGAGTTCAACCGGCCTGATGGCGAGAGGGCGGGCGGAGATTGAGAAGGCATATATGACTCAGCTTTCTGGCGTCTACAAAGGCACTTCACTGAAGAACGCGAACACCAACATCCGATTTCTGAAACCCGATGTCGCAATCAGCAATGGTACTTTTGAAATTGCGGGCGTCCGCGGACCCGACGGAAAAGTTGCCCCGCCACGCAGCGGAACAGTGACATCGGTCGTTGTGAAACAGAACGGGCAGTGGCTCATCACTGCATTGAGGGCCATCGTCCCGCCCCCTGCCAAGTAGCACGTCGGCTGCGAGGGAACGGACTGTGACGGGAGCTCGAGGGCATGAACTCAAACAAGACCTCGGGGGCGAAAAGAAACCTCGCTTCGATCAGTCCGTTCTTCATCGTGAAGGACCTGCAGGCCTCGATCGCCCACTACATCGAGCGCTTCGGCTTCCAGCTGGACTTCCAGGGTCCTCCCGACGACGTGTACTACGGCTACGTGAGCCGGGACGGGATCGGCATCATGCTCAAGACTATCGCTTCCCGACGTACTTCCATGTCCAAACCACACTCGGCACGCATGGGCTCGCTGGGATGCTTACATCTACACCCTGGACCCCGACGTGCTGTTCCACGAGTTCAAGCAGCGGGGCGCGTCGTTCGTGAAAGAGTTGTCGTTCATCGATGAGGGTCTGTGGGGCTTCGAGGTCACCGATGCCGACGGGTATGTCCTTGCCTTCTTTCGGACCCGCAACGAGTAGTGCCGATGATGCTGGTGCTCGCGAGCGTGCTGGTCGTCGTCGGCCTCGTTGGTGTGGTCATCCCCGCAGTTCCAGGCACCATTCTGATCTTCGCCGGGCTCCTGCTGGCCGCCTGGTCTGACGGGTTCGTGCGGGTCGGTGTGCCGATGATGGTGCTGCTCGGTATCCTCACCGTTGCCACCTATTTCGTGGACGTCGGCATGATGGCGTTGGGCATGAAACGCCTCGGCACGACGAGGCGCGCCACGGCTGGCGCAGCACTCGGGACTCTCGCCGGGTTGTTCTTCGGGCTGCCGGGACTCATCATCGGGCCGTTCGCCGGTGCGATGCTCGGCGAGCTGACAGCGAATGCCGATTGGCGCGTCGCCGGGCGGGCCGGTCTTGCGGCGTGGATCGGATTTCTGATCGGCACGATGGCAAAAGTCGGGCTCGCGTTTGCCATGGTCGGTATCTTTCTCGCGGCGTGGTTTGTGTCGTAACACCGTACCGGTCGGTATGCGCCAAGACTGAAAGGACGTCATCCCGTGCTCACAGCAATTCCGAAGCGTTGGTTCTCCTGGGACTTCACCGTTATGGACGGGGCTCAGGCTGTCGGTGAGATCGACGTATCGTGCTGGCGTGAGAAGGGTATGGTGACCGTTGAGGGCATCGACTATCGCGTGTACCGGGAAGGATTGATGAGCGGTGACTTCATCTTGGCGTCAAACGACTCGGTATTGGCGCGCGCGAGCAAGCCGAGCGCTTTTCGACGCGCCTTCACCATCAAGTATGCAGGGAGAGAATATACGCTCCTGGCGAAATCTGCGTTTCGGAGGGCCTTTGCCCTGCTTGATGGCAACAGGGAAGTGGGATCGCTCTCTCCGCGAGGTATTTTCACGCGTCGAGCCGCGGTAGACCTGCCGGAGAATCTGCCGCTTCCTCTCAAGGTATTCATCATCTGGCTTGCCGTCATCCTGTGGAAGCGTGAATCCGATTCCGCCGCTGCAGCCGGCAGCACGTGACAAAGTCGGTCCGGCGCTATCATGTCCGCATAATGAGACGACCAAAACGCAGCCCACTCTTTGCCTTCTCGGTGGCGCTTGCACTGGTGGTCACCGTCGTTGTGCTGAGGGCGCAGGTCGCGCAGTACGACATCGTCATCAGAAACGCCCGAGTTGTCGACGGTACGGGCAGTCCCTGGTTCCGAGCCGACATTGGCATTCGTGGTGATGAAATCGCGACCATTGCGCGGCGAATAGACGCACCCGCGACCCGAACGATCGATGCGACCGGCCAGGTCGTCGCCCCAGGATTCATCGACATTCACGTGCATGCGTTTGGAGGCGCGGGGCAACCGCCTTCGCCCTTCCCAATCGTCGAGGTGCCAACCGCTGACAACTACGTGCGCCAGGGCGTGACGACGCTCATCGGCGGGCCTGACGGCTTCTCGCCGGTGCCACTCAGACCTGCCCTCGAACTGACGGCGAAGACAGGCATCACGCCCAACCTGGGTACATTTATCGGGCATGGTTCTATTCGCGCGGCCGCATTCGGCAGCGTCGACCGGGCGCCGACCGCCAGCGAGCTGGAACGCATGCGCGCGCTGGCGCTCGAAGGCATGCGCGATGGCGCCTTTGGCTTGAGCACGGGACTCTTCTACTTACCAGCCACCTTCAGCAAGACAGATGAAATCGTTGAGCTCGCCAAGGTGGTAGGCGCGTCTGGCGGAATTCACATCTCACACATGCGCGACGAGGAACTGGAAGTAGAGGACAGCGTCCGCGAGACGATCGCAATCGGGGAGCAAGGCGAACTGCCGACGCAGGTCACGCATCACAAGACGATCGGCAAAGCTTCCTGGGGCAAGACCGTCGATACGCTGCGGCAGATCGACGAGGCGCGGCAGCGCGGCGTGGACGTGACGCTCGACGTCTACCCGTACACGGCGTCGGCAACCAGCATATCGGCCGCGCTCATGCCAGTCTGGGCGCAGGAAGGCAGCCGCGATGACATGCTGAAACGTTTGCGCGATCCGGTGACGCGCCGCCGGATTCTGGTGGAAACGATGCGGATTCTCCTCGAAGGACGCGGCGGGGGTGATGCTCGCAACGTCATGGTCTCCCGGTGCGACTGGAGCCCGTCCCTTGCGGGCCAGCGACTCGATGATGTCGCCGCGGGTCGGGGCAAGTCCCGCTCGATCGAGGAGGCGGCGGATACGGCGTTGTGGCTGGTTGAGAGCGGCGACTGCGGCGGGATCTACTTTGCTATCGGCGAAGAAGACATCCAGCGAATTCTGCGGCACCCGGCATCGATGATTGCGTCAGACGGTGGAGTCGTCTTGTTTGGGCGGGCGAGCCCGCATCCCCGCAGTTACGGCACCTTCGTACGCGTACTGGGTCGATACGTGCGCGACCTCAAGGTGCTCACGCTCGAAGACGCGATTCGCAAAATGTCGTCGTTTCCAGCTCGGCGCATCGGGTTGACCGACCGCGGTGTTCTTCGGGAGCGGATGAAGGCCGACATCGTCATGTTCGATCCTGCCACGGTTCGCGACATCGCGACGTTCGAGCAACCCCACCAGTACGCTCAGGGCATCTCAGTGGTGGTCATCAACGGCCAGGTGGCATTTGAGAATGGCGCTTTGACCGCCGCTCGTCCAGGACGGATTCTCTATGGGCCGGCGCGCACTCCATAGTTCGCCCTTTTTCAACGCAGTCCGAAGACGAACAGCGAATTACTCGCACTCACGGCCACGTATTGCCGTCCGTTGACGGCATAGCTCATGGGGCCATTCTGAGTCGGACCTCCGAGCTGGATCTTCCACAACAGGGAGCCGTTTCTCGCATCGAGTGCGAAGAAGTACCCTTCGCGCCCTCCCGTAAAAAGAAGATCGGTCGCAGTGGTGAGAATGCCGGCATCGGTCAAGTCGGTTTGCTTATATTCCCATCGCCACGTGCCGGTTTGCGGATCGAACGCGCGAACCGTGCCGAAGTTCTCCTCTTCTTTCCGCAGGTTCGGCCGTTGAACGGCGCGCATACCTGCCCCGATGCCTCGCCCGGGATAGTTCGTGCTGAGCCGTCCCGCCGTATAGTTGGAGCCTTCCTTATATTCCTGATCGGCGCGCGCGAAAATGTGATGGGTGTTCTCCCATACGTTCACGTAAAACAGTCCCGTGCGCGGACTGTACGACGGATTGAACCAGTTGGTCGCACCCTGGTTGCCGGGATAAATCAGCACACCGTCGCGCGACGGCATCGTGCCGGGCGCGCGAATCGGCCTGCCGTTATCGAAGCCGGCGTTCCAGTTCTGTTTGGCGATGGGAGTGGCCTGCAGGAACTCGCCGGTCCTGCGATCCAGCACATAAAAGAAGCCGTTGCGATTGGCCCACAGCATGACCTTTCGCGGTTGGCCCTTCCACGAGATGTCTGCGAGCACCGGAATCTGCACCGCGTCCCAGTCGAATTCGTCGGCTGGCGTGAACTGATAGTGCCATCGCAGTTTTCCCGTGTCGGCATCCAACGCGACGACGGAACAGGTGTAGAGGTTATCGCCCGGGCGCGTTTCGGCGTTGTAATCGGGGCCGGGATTGCCCACCCCCCAGAATGTGAGATTGGTCTCCGCATCGTAGGAGCCCGTCACCCAAATCGATCCGCCGCCATGCTCCCAACCACTACCCCATGTCTCGTGTCCGGGTTCCCCCGGTGACGGCACTGTGTTGAATCTCCACGCCTCCGTGCCGGTTGCCGCGTCGTACGCCGCGATGAACCCGCGAATGCCGAACTCACCGCCCGCGGTTCCCACGATCACCTTGTCTTTGATGACCAGGGGCGCTGTGGTCATCGAATATCCGAATCCCGAAGCCACGATGCGGTTCCAGAGGGGGCGTCCGGTCTTCGCGTCGATGGCAATCAGATGCGCGTCGGCCGCCGCCAGAAAGAGCGTGTCGCCGAGGATCGCGAGGCCGCGGGTTATGCGGCCGCAACACAACCTCACGTCGGAGGCCGGTGCGTACGGATAAATCCAGAATATCTTTCCGGTCGCCGCATCGAGTGCCACGACATCATTGCCCTGCGTCGTGTACATGATTCCATCGACGACGATGGGCGTCGCCTGGTTGTAGTCCAGCCATCGAGCCTGGAACACCCACTTCAGCTCCAGATCCTTGACGTTTGCGGTGGTGATCTGTGTGAGAGGGCTGTGCCGCTGGCTCATGTAACTTCCGGAATAGGTGAGCCAGTTGTGAGGTTCTTTCTGTGCGTTCAGGAGCCGATCAGAGGACACCTGGGCGAGCAGGAATGGTCCGAGCGCGAGAACCGCGACGAGTACGATCGGCAAACGCCATCTCATTGGGAGACGACTCCTTTCAACGTGCTCAGATAGGCGATGACATCCGCGAGTTCCTGCGGAGAGAGCGTCATTCGATATGACGGCATTGGTGATCCCTCGACGAAGCCATGCTCGCGCAGATCCGCTTTCTGGAAGCTTCGCAGCTGATCCTTCGTGTCGCGCATCAGAACCTGAAATGTGTCGTGATTCAACAGCGTGCCGACCATCGTCGCGCCATCGCGCGTGACGACGCGGTACCTGCGGTTCTCAGGAAGGATCTCGGCATCAGGATCCAGCAGCGCGGCCCTGAGCTGATCAGTTGTACGAATGGCGCCAATGTCGGTGAGATCGGGTCCAGAACGAGAGCCGGCCTTTTGTACGCGGTGGCAGGTGAGGCATTTACCTGTCCCGGCAACAATGGTTGCGCCGGCCGTTCCGTTGCCGGGTGGAAGTGATTCGGTCTTGGACTGGCCCGAGGCTGCTGCTGTTGCGACGATCACCGCCGACAGAACCAGTGAGAGCGTTCGCATGCCACACCTTATAGCAGAAAATGCTACGCTCCAGACACACCTCTAGTGCGAAAGGGGCCTGCTGTGCGTATTGGGCTACGCGTCACACTCATCGTGAGCATGCTCGTATCGGTCAGTTGCACGCCCACGGTGCCCACTGTGAAATACGACGTGATTATCCGAGGAGGTCTCGTTTACGACGGGTCCGGTTCGGTACCTCACAATGCGGATGTCGCGATTCGTGGCGATGTAATCGCTGCGATTGGAGATTTGCGGAACGCAGACGCGTCTCGCGTAGTAGACGCACAGGGATTGGCCGTGGCTCCGGGATTCATCAACATGCTGAGCTGGGCCAACGAGTCGCTCATTCACGACGGACGATCACAAAGCGACCTCCGGCAAGGCGTCACGCTCGAGGTCATGGGCGAAGGCGAATCGATGGGGCCCCTGAACCCATCGATGAAGAAGCTGAATCGAGAACTTCAAGGTGACATCAAGTACGACATCACGTGGACGACCCTGGGTGAGTATCTGGAGTCTCTGGAGAAGAAGGGTGTCGCCACCAATATCGCATCCTTTGTCGGGGCCACCACGGTCCGCATTCACGAGCTGGGCTATGCGGACCGAGCACCCACAAGTGACGAGCTCGACCGCATGCGCGCGCTCGTGCGCTCAGCCATGGAGGAAGGAGCGCTTGGCGTCGGTTCGTCACTCATCTACGCGCCGGCGTTCTACGCGCGCACCGACGAACTGATCGCATTGTCGCAAGAGGCGGCGAAATACGATGGGATGTATATCTCGCACATACGGAGCGAAGGCAACAGCCTTCTCGAGGCTGTCGACGAGCTGATTCGTATTGCGCGAGAAGCAAAGGTGCCTGCAGAGATCTATCACCTCAAGGCTGCCGGTGAACAGAACTGGCCAAAGATGGATCAGGTGATCGCCAAGATCGAGGCGGCGCGAGCGGAGGGGCTGCACATCACGGCTGACATGTACACCTATCCCGCTGGAGCGACAGGACTCGATGCCGCGATGCCCCCCTGGGTTCAAGAAGGCGGACTTCGTGCATGGATCGGCCGGATGAAAGACCCCATCATCCGCGCGCGCGTCAGGCGTGAAATGACCACGCCAACAACCGCGTGGGAAAGCTTGTACCTGGCCGCCGGGTCGGCCGAGCGGGTCTTGCTCGTGGGGTTCAAACAGGATGCGCTGAAGCCCCTGACCGGCAAGACGCTCGCCGAAGTCGCGAGAATTCGCGGCAAGTCCCCCGAAGAAACCGCCATGGATCTGGTGATCGAGGACGATAGTCGTGTGGACACGGTGTACTTTCTGATGTCGGAAGACAACATCAGGAAGCAGCTCCGGCGTCCATGGGTTACCTTCGATTCCGATGCCGCTTCTCTGGCGCCGGAAGGCGTGTTCTTGAAATCAAACCCGCATCCGAGAGCCTACGGCAATTTTGCGCGATTGCTCGGACGATATATTCGAGAAGAAAAGCTGATCTCGCTCGAAGAGGGCATTCGCCGCCTCACCACGCTACCGGCGGCGAATTTGAAACTGCAGCGCCGCGGCGCGCTCAAGATCGATCATTATGCTGATGTCGTAGTCTTCGATCCGAGTACCATTCAAGACCACGCGACCTTTGACAAGCCACATCAGTACAGTACTGGTATGAAACACGTGTTCGTCAATGGTGCCCAAGTGCTCAAAGATGGGGAACACACAGGGTTGACCCCAGGTCGATTCATCCGCGGACCAGGGTATCGTCGACCGTGATATAAACGCATTCCGCCCCACATTCATACAGAGAGAAGTCTCGCGACTTCAGATAGGACGCTGCCGGTATGACGATGAAACGACGGGAATTCCTGACGACGGGTATTGCGCTCGGGCTCGTGTCGTCGGCGGTCGCGTTGACAGCTCAAGAGGGTCCGCGTGGTACTGCCCCTGCCCGCCCTGCGGGTGGCGGACGGGGTGCAGCCGTTCCGAAGAAAATCGCGAAGACGACACCTCTCTTCAAGTCACCTGGGATGTATCCCAACGGCCTCGCGGTGATGACCGATGCGCCGGGAGGGCTGTGGATCGGCCAGCAGAAGGCCAACCCCTCGAATGCGAAGCAATACAGTGTGCCGCTCGACGACACCGGCCTCGACGAAGCGGCGTGGCTCGTCGATTGGAACGGGAAGCTGCTCAAGACCGTCACGACGCACGCGCGTAATACGTCGGGGATCGCCTATGGCAATGGATGCGTATGGGTTGGCGCGAATCAGGACCCCTACGGCATCTTCCAGGTCGACATGAACTCCAACCAGGTTTCGCACCGGCAGATTCCGCTGGCATTGGGACCGAACGGCGGCGGATGCCATGGAGTGAAGTGGCACCAGGGAAAACTCTGGATCGCCGCACTGCGTCTCGGCGGCATCTTGCGTGTCGATCCGGTGACCTGGGTACCGGAAGCGCTCATCCGCGTCGCGTCGGAGGAAAAGCCGCGGCTGCATGACGTGGCGTTCGATGACGAGGGAAATATCTGGGTCGTCACCGGCACGAACAGCACCAGCTACAAGAACGCGCAGCCCGGTTTGAGCAAGTTCGACGGCAAAACCGGCCAGTTGCTGCTGACGGTGGACTTCGCACCCGGCTCATCCGATCCCCACGGCCTCGTGTGGCATAACGGACGTCTCGTCAGCTGCGATGCGGGGCTGCACCCGGGATGGACCGGGACGGAAAGTCCGACGGCTGGCTCCATCTTCAGTATCGAGATCGTGTAGCGGCGCGTAGGGTTGCGTCTGGAGGCGGTAGCATGGCCACGGTTCCGCTCGTTCGGTACGAAGACGCGCCGAGCGACGTGAAAGCGATATTCGACGACATCAAACGCACGCGCAACGTCGAAGATGTGAACAATTTCTGGAAGGCGCTCGCGAACCAACCCGACACGTTGAGACGAACGTGGGAATTGGTTCGCGAGGTCATGCGGCCAGGGGCCTTGGACGAAGTGACCAAGGAAATGATCTATGCCGCAGTCTCCATCACAAACAACTGCGACTATTGCATCCACTCGCATACGGCGGCGGCCTTCGACAAAGGGATGACAGAGTCTCAGTACCAGGAACTGCTGGCCGTGGTCGCGGCGGCGCATATGACCAACGCGCTCGCAAACGGTTTCAAAATTCCGGTCGACGAACGATTCAAGCGAGGCTGATGAGTCACACGAAATTTCTCTTTGCGATTGGCGTGAGTTTCTGTGCGGTTGCATTGGTCGGCAGTCAGGCGGCGGCACCCGCAGCACTGTCCGGGGCTCTGCGGGACCACGTGAAGGCCGGGCCGTTCCAGATAGTGACGGCCGTCAGAGGACTGCCGATCGGCGTCCGCGACGGGCTGCAGAAGTTGTTCGGCAGCAAGACACTCGACATCGCCGAGCCCGCAGCCGAGTTTCAGGTCACCGACGTGGTCGTCAAGCCGCTACCGATCCGCCGGCTGGTCGCGGCGGGGTGCTCGATCGATTATTGCCTCGTCTACTACGAGCGCGGCGGCGGCGCCCACACGTGGCATGTGGCGCTGTTTCACTGGTCGCCGGCGGCGACTCGCTTCGAGTGGGGCGGTACCGCACCAGGCGGTCTGAAGACAGTCGACGATGTTCGCAACGCCATCCTGTCGGGGATGATCAAGGGCCCGGCTACGCTCTGGTAGTTTCAGGGCAGCGGCGTGATCCGGAACTCGCGAATGGAGATGGTGCTGCCGAAGCACGGACCGACGGAAGGGGCGGATTCGAGCCCTGAATAGTTGCCCGCGCCGTCGAACCGCACATCGCCGTCGACGATGACGCGCATGCGGTCGAGCCCGATCTCCCACGAGATGTCGTGCCAGTCGCTTGTCGTGAGGAACCCCTTGTCCTTGAGGCTGTGCTGCTCTGCCGTCGCAGGGTCGTGAACGCGCAGCTCGCGTACCGAGCATTCCCAGTTGAAGATCAGTTCGCCCCGGTGCCAATGCATGCGCAGGTTGGTCGAATCCGTCTTGCCGACGACGCGGAAGGTAAACGGTGCACGGCAGACGAGCGGCGCGACCGCCGCGGACATGACCCAGTTCATTGCGGATCCGGCAATCTCGATGGCATCATCCTTCGGGGTGATCACGCATCCCTGGTGCGGAATGAGCCGGGTGATCAGGTTCTCGGACATGAGCGAGTTCGTGGAGTTGTCAAAGAATTTATCGGTCTATATGCGTCACACACAATTTCTCTTCGCGATCGGCGTGATCCTCTGGTCGGCTATGGTTGCCTGCAGTCAGGCGGCGGCCCCGGTTCCACTCTCCGGGGAGTTGCGCGACATCGTGAAGAATAAGCGGTTCGACGTCGTCACGTCCATCAGAGGAATGCCCATCGGCGTCCGCGACGGGCTGCAGACATTGTTCGGCAACCAAGGAATCGACATTGCCGAGCCTGCGGCGGAGTTTCAGGTCTTCTACCTGATTGGCAAACCGGTGCTGCCGAGCCGTCGACTGGTCGTGGCGGGGTGCACGAACATTTACTGCCTCGTCTATTACGAGCGCGGCGGCGTCGCCCACACGTGGCATGTGGCGCTGTTTCACTGGACGCCGGCTGCGACTCGCTTCGAGTGGGGTGGTGCCGCACCAGGCGGCCTGAAGACAGTTGACGATGTTCGCAACGCCATCCTGTCGGGGATGATCAAGGGCCCGGCGACGGTCTGGTAGTTCTTTAGCGGAGACGCCAGAACTTAATCGGTAGTGTCCGCCTTCAGGCGGACCGTGATCGCGTCAGTCGAAAGTCGCGGCCTGTGGGCGCTGAATGGAAGAAGAAATGAAGTTGGTCTGGCCATCTCGAGAATACCTGCCTGGCTATGTTGCAGCTCTCGAGCGAGGGTGGTCGTCAGACAATGTTCGGGGGCTGGCTGCTGCGCGAGAGGAACTAGCGCGGATCGCAGCGGATGCAAATGCGTTTCTCGCGAGTCTCGTTGATAGGGAGGCGGCTGGCGACCCTGTTACGTTGCCAGACGGGACGAAAGTCCCGCGGCTTCCAGGTTTTCGGCGGTGGCTGTGGGACGGCGAATTCTGTGGCAGCATTGGATTTCGTTGGCAACCAGGGACGGAGGCCCTGCCTCCGCACTGTTTAGGGCATATCGGGTATGCAGTTGTGCCCTGGAAACAGCGCCGCGGCTACGCTACTCGTGCTCTGGGCGAAATGCTCCGAGAGGCCAAGGCGGAAGGCCTCCGTTACGTTGACATCACCACACAGCCAGACAATGTGCCTTCCCAGCGAGTCATCACGGCGAACGGTGGTGTTCTCATCGAGGAATTCGTTACCCCACCAGCCCTTGGCGGCAAACGTGAGCTCCGGTACCGAGTGCACATTGACGGCGGCGCCTAACCAGCCGCACCAATACTGCGACTATCGCCTGACGACTTTTGACTTGCGCCTTTCGACTACCCCGATTCAGCTCTACACCACCGCCACCTTCACGCAGTGAATCGGAGGTAGCCCTTCGAACGGGCACTCCCATTTCTCGCCGCCGTCTTTGCCGACCCACAGCTGACCGGTCGTCGTGCCGAAGTACAGCGCGGGCGATTTCAGATCGTCGATGTCCATCGCGTCGCGCAGCACCGTAAAAAATGTTTCCTTCTTCGGCAGTCCCCGCGAGAGTCGGCTCCATGAATCGCCGCCGTTCTCGCTGCGCCACACGGCTGGAGCCCCGCCGGGGCAGGTGCGTGTCGTGGGTTCGAGCGGGACGACGTAGATCGTGTCGGGATCGTGTGGGTGGACGACAATCGGAAAGCCGAAATCAGACGGCAGACCCTTCGCGATCGAGCGCCACGTATGACCGTAGTCGTCGCTGCGCAGCACGCCGATGTCGGGCCGCGGTCCGCCTGGTCCGGTCCACTCGGCCCAGCCGCCATGATTCTGCATGTAGAGGCGGCCAGGCGCCGCGTCGTGGCGCGCGATCTTGTGCACGCACTGGCCGAATTCCGGATACGGATCCGGACTGAAGCCGGCGCCGACGCCGGTGTTGGCGGCGTTGAACGTCTCGCCGCCGTCCTCGCTCAAGTAATGTCCGCCGGTCGAAATGCCGAGATGCACGCGTTGACCGTCGCGGATGATCGTGTGCATGCACAGCCCGCCGTTGCCCGGCTGCCATTTACGCGCGTGCTCGTGATTGCTGATGCCGGGCACCATCTGCCACGAGTCGCCGCCATCGTCGCTCCTGAACAGCGACGCCGGCTCGACGCCGCAGAGCAGCTGGTTTTTGCGGCCGCCCGGCTCGAGCGACCAGATATTGATAAGCGCGCGGCCGTCGTCTTTGGGAAACGCCGGCCCCGATTTCGTTTCCTTGAAGCTCTTGCCCATGTCGGTCGAGCGCAGCACCTTCATCCCGAAGAACGGGTTGCAGCTCGAAGCGTACATCCGCGGCGTCCCACGCGTGTCGACGAGCGTCGAATACACCGGAATGCCCGGGCCAAACGGGCCGCGCAGCGAAAACCGGCCGCGCGATTTCGGGGCCTCGGCCACGAACACGCCTTTCTTGGTTCCAATCATCAGCACAACTCGATCGGCCACGGTCATCCTCCAGACACGGCTGGGAGAAACGTCACGACATCTCCGTCCGCCAGCGTCGTATCGACGCCGTCGAGGTCGCGCGCGTTCTCAGTATTGACGAATACATTCAGGTGGCGGCGCACGCTGCCCGTCTCGTCGCAGAGATTGCGATACAGCAGCGGCTCGTCGCGCTCCAGTTCGTCGAGCACGGCGCGCACGGTGCGGGCCGACACCTTCAACTCGCTGGCGCCCGCGCAGTATTCCCGCAGCTGACCAAAGACATGAATCGTGATGTTCGGCGCGGGCTCCGCCACAGCTGATGCAAACATACCGCAAGCCGCCGGATTCGCAAAAAGGCCTGCGCTACAATGCAGGGCTCGCAAACACTCGAGCAATGGCGCTGGTCGTCTTTCTCAGAGGCGTGAACGTAGGCGGGCACAAGACGTTTCGTCCCAGCGTCATGGCGAGAGAACTGCAACTTGATGCCGTGAGCATTGGCGCGGCTGGAACCTTCGTCATTCGCAACGCCGTCACTCGCACGAAGCTCCGCGCAGAAATGGCGCGTCGGTTGCCGTTTGATGCCGACGTCATGATGTGCCAGGGCAGTGAGATCCTCCAGTTGGCATCAGCTGACCCCTTCGCTGGACAGCCGTCAGGGCCGAAGATCCTGCATTTCGTCAGTGTGATGGCGAAGCGGAAACAGTCTTTACCGCGGGTGCCTGTCGTCATCCCGTCGGCTGGTGACTGGGGTTTGAAGATTCTGGATGTGGAGGGGCGGTTTGTTCTGGGCCTGTGCCGACGTGAGATGAGAGCCATCGGCTACCTCGGTCAGCTCGAAAAGGTCCTGGGCGTGCCTGTCACGACGCGCAGCTGGAACACAATCCTTAGGATCGCCCGGACGCTGGAGGGGTTATAGTCTGCGCAAAGGAGTATTCACGCGATGAAAATGAAACTGATTGGCGCGCTGCTGTTGATTGTGGGTGTCGTGGCCGGGCGCGCGTGGGGCGCGCAGGACGCTGCGAAGAAGGCATACGTCATCGGGCAGATCGATGTCAGCAACCCGCAGACATACGGCGAATACGCGAAACGCTCTCCCGACATCATTGCGAAGTACGGCGGCCGGTTCATAGCCCGCGCCGGCCGCACCGTCACCCTCGAAGGGCCCGCGGCACGAAGCCGCGTCGTCATCATCGAGTACCCGAGCTTCGAGCGCGCGCAGGCGTGGTTCAACTCACCCGAATACCAACAGGCGAAGAAGCTGCGCGAGGGTGCCGCGAACGCACAGTTCATCGTGGTGGAAGGGCAATAGCGCAGGACATCACCGTCGATCGATCGAATAGCGAAGACCGAAAAACGAAAAACGAATAAGCGTGTAGGGTGGGGACTTCCGAATGAGGTCACATGAGTAGTGATATGTTCGACCGACGGGATTTCCTGAAGGTGACCGGTGCGGTTGCAGCTTTCGGTGCCGTCACAGGTTGTCGGCCGGAGCCGGTTTCTGAAGTGGCCGCCCTCCCCAAACCTTCCGGTGACATCTGTTTCATGAGCGCAAGAGATCTCACCAGCCTTATCAGAGCTCGGAAGCTCTCGGCGCGTGAGGTCATGGGCGCTCATCTCGCCCGAATCAACCGTGTGAATCCGAAGGTCAACGCCATCGTCGCGAAGTTGGACGACGAGCAATGCCTGTCCTTGGCCGATGCGGCTGATCAACGTGCTGCGCGAGGCGACGTCCTCCCTGCCCTGCACGGATTACCCATTGCCTTCAAGGACTTGCAACCGGCCAAGGGGTTTCCTTTCACGCGCGGCTCCCTGATCTACAAGAATGTGATGCCGGAAGCGGACTCGGTTCTGGTTGAGCGGCTGCGTGCGGCTGGAGCGATCCCCATCGGGAAAACGAATACTCCAGAGTTCGGAATGGGATCCCACACCTACAACAAGGTATACGGAACAACGCTCAACCCCTACGACGTGACGAAGAGCGCCGGTGGTTCCAGCGGCGGTGCTGGCGTCGCGCTCGCAACTGGCATGTTGCCCATCGCCGACGGCAGCGACCTCGGTGGCTCGCTGAGAAACCCGGGCAACTTCAACAATATTGTTGGGTTTCGTCCGACGGTGGGGCTTGTCCCGTCATCACCCAACCCTTTTCCTCTTCTGGGGTTCTCGGTCAATGGTCCGATGGCTCGCACTGTGGCTGATGCCGCCTTTCTCCTGAGTGCCATGGCGGGCGCGGATCCCCGCGACCCCGGGTGTTGGCCATCGGATCCGTCGGCATATGCCTCCGGTCTGGATCGCAGCTTCCGGGGAGTTCGCATCGCGTGGTGCCCGGACCTTGGAGGACTGCCCCTCGATGACGAAGTTCGGAGGGTCCTGGATTCTCAACGAGCAACGTTCGAAACGCTTGGTTGCGTCGTCGAAGACGCGTGTCCAGATCTCAGTGACGCCGATTCGATCTTCCTAACGATTCGTGCGTTCCGCAATGCTTCGGTGTACGGCCCGCTGCTCGAGAAGTACCGTGAACAATTGAAGCCTGAAGCCATCGGTGAGATTGAAGCCGGCCTCGCGCTCACAAGCGGCGACGTGGCTCGGGCCATGATGCAACACGGCCAACTGTTGGACCGTGTACGGAGGTTTCAAGACACGTACGAGTTCATCGTGTGCGCGGTGAATCAAGTGCCGCCGTTTGACGCCTCTTTGGACTGGCCCAAGACGATCGGCGCGACGAAGATGGAGAACTACGTCGCATGGATGAAGTCGGCCTACTGGATCACGGTCACCTTCCGTCCGGCTATTTCGGTGCCGGCCGGGTTCACACGCACTGGGTTGCCGGTCGGCGTGCAGATTGTGGGCCGGTATCGCGAGGACCGAGGCGTGCTTCAGATTGCTCATGCTTTTGAACAAGCCACGAAGGTGGGCGAGAAGCGGCCCCTAGTGATTGGGGCAAGCTGACCCTGCGCTGCACCCGCCCTTGAAAGGTGATTTGGCAGATAACGTAAGATGCGGGGTTCGAAACAGAGGATAGCGCGCGAGGAGGGATTGAATGCGGACCAAACAATCGTCGACCACCGGCATCAGCCGTCGCGATTTCTCGCGCTTGCTTGCGTTGAGTGGCTCCGTCCTGCTGCCACAGCAACTGGCGGCGTGGCCGGCCCCTCTGGCACAGACGCCGGCCCGGCCGGATGAACGCTTCTGGATGTCGGTGCGCGAGCAGTTTCTGATGACGCCGAATCTCGCCGTCATGAACGCGGCCAATCTCTGTCCCTCTCCCGCTCCCGTTCTCGAAGCGATGTATGCGAGCACGAAAGACATGGATGGCGATCCCTCGTTCGAGAACCGCCAGAAGATGAGCGCCGGAAAAGAGGAGGCCCGGCGCCTCCTCGCGCAGTTCCTCCATGTGACTGCCGATGAGATCGTGATCGCCCGCAATACGAGCGAAGCGAACAACATCGTCTCGAGCGGGCTCGACCTCAAGGCCGGCGATGAAGTCGTGATCTTTGCCGACAACCATCCAAGCAACAACAGCGCGTGGACGCAGAAGGCGAAGCGGTTCGGGTACACCGTCTCGGTCATCAGTCAGCCGAACCCTCACCCCGGAGCGGAGTATTTCGTGGACGCGGCGACGCGGGCGATCTCGCCACGAACGCGCGTGCTGGCCTTCACGCACATGACCAGTACGGTCGGCGACGTGCTGCCGGCAAGCGAGCTCTGCCGGCTCGCACGGGCACGCGGTGTCCTGACGCTCGTCGACGGGGCGTCGGCGCTTGGCGTGCTCGATGTCGATCTCAGTGAGATGCAGCCCGACTTTTACACGGGAAGCGCGCACAAGTGGCCCTGCGGCCCGAAGGAAGTCGGCGTCCTTTACGTGAATGCGCGCGCGAAAGAGCACATCCACCCAAGCATCATCAGCGCCTATCCGGGCGCCGTTGGCGTGTCACGCAGCATGGAAGCCATGGGACAGCGCGACGAGCCGGCCATCATCGGCTTTGGCGAGGCGCTCAACTTCCAGACGAAGATCGGACGCAAAGCGATAGAAGCGCGCTCGCGCTCGCTCGCGCAGGCGCTGATTGCCGGCCTCAGCCGCATCGACGGCGTGCATCTATGGACGCATCCGGATCCGACGCGGTCGGGTGCGGTCGTCACGTTTCGACCCGGAAACGTCGATATCCCGAAGCTCGCCGCCGCGCTCTACCGGAACGACCGCATCGGTTGCGCCACTCGAACAGGCAGCGATCGACCCGGTATCCGCCTCTCGCCGCACATCTACAACACGATGGCCGAGGTCGATCGCGCCGTCGCGGCCGTCGGGAAGTACATGCGCCAGGGTGTCTGAATGCGTGGTTCCTGGTTCCTGCAGCTGCCGCAACCATCGTTGCCGCCGTGTCTCTGGTGATCGGTCAGGATGGCCGCACGTACCCGAGCGCGAGAACCGGCGGCAACTACATGCACAACTACTATTTCCCGCCGGCGCCGAGCTCGACGCCGTGGGCGCCTGCCTGGTCCCCCGACGGTAAATGGATAGCCGTTGCGATGAGCGGCTCGATCTGGAAAGTCGATTCCGCGAGCGGCGTGGCTCACGAGATCACCTACGACGGGAAATATCACTCGACGCCCGACTGGTCGCCGGATGGCAACTGGATCGTTTACACGGCAGACAATGGCGGGTCGACGATTCAGCTTGCCAGCATCAATGTCGCGACCGGTGAAACGAGATCGCTGACAAACGACGAATTCATCTACACCGATCCGGTGTTTTCGCCCGACGGCACCCGGGTCGCGTACGTCTCGACGAAGCCGAACGGTTTCTTCAACGTCTATATCCGCCCGATCAAGAACGGCCAGTGGGCCGGGCCCGAGATCGCGGTGTCGCAGGACAGCAAGTACCGCAATTCGCGGCTGTATTTCGGTGCGGAGGATCTGCACATCACCCCCGCCTGGACGCCCGACGGCAAGCAGCTGTTGCTCGTCTCGAATCGCGGTGTGCCGCTCGGGTCTGGCAACATCTGGCTCGCGCCGGCGGTGGCCGGCGGAATCGACGATGGTCGAGCGGTCGTTGTCGAGCAGACGCTGTATCGTGCACGGCCGCACGTGTCGATTGATGGGAAACGATTCGTCTACTCATCCACTCGGGGAGCGGCGGATCAGTTCTCAAATCTCTACGTGCAGCCCGTCGCCGGAGGGGAGCCGTACAAGCTGACGTTCTTTCAGCACGATGCATTCCATCCGCGCTGGTCACCTGACGGCGAGTGGATTGCCTATATCGATAACCGCGAGGGTCTGCCTCAGCTGGCGTTGCTCGAGGTGTACGGCGGCGACAATCGCATCGTTCGCATCGTCGATCGCCGATGGAAGCGGCCGATGGGACTGCTGTCTGTGCGGACCGCCGATGACAGCGGGCAGGCGACCGGCGCACGAATCCATCTCACAGCGGCGGACGGCAAGTTCTACGCGCCTGCAGACGCGTACGCGCGCGTCAGCGCCGCAGGCGACAAAGTGTTTCATTCGACTGGCGAATTCCGTGTAGAGCTGCCAGTTGGGAAGGCGAAGGTGACAGCCGTCAAGGGCTTCGAGGTGTGGCCGCAAAGTGCTGACGTCGATATCGTCGCCAACGAAGTGACGACCGTGCAGATCGGCATGAAGCGGATGACCGATATGTCGGTGAAGGGCTGGTACAACGGCTCCACTCATGTTCACATGAACTATGGAGGCAATCTCCACAACACGCTCGAGAACCTGATGATGATGTCGGCGGCCGAGGATCAGGACATCGTCCTCGAGCAGATCGCAAACAAGGACAACCGCATCCTCGATCATCAGTTCTTCGTTCCAGGCGGCAAACCTCATCCGCTGTCGCGCAAGGACATGCTTCTCGTTGTCGGTCAGGAATACCGGCCGCCATTCTGGGGGCACGTGTTCATGTTCGGCATGCGCGATCATCTCATTTCCCCGTTCACGACCGGGTACGAAGGGACCGCCATCGAAAGCCTGTACCCGAGCAACACCGACATCTTTCGCAAGGCCAGAGCACAGGGCGCGTATGTCGGGTACGTGCATGCCTACGGCGGCGAGCGTGATCCGCTCGACGTCGAGCTCGGCGGTGCGAAAGGGGGAATCGTCGACGCTGCCCTCGGAACGACTGACGCGATCGAGTGGTCTGCTGCGGGCCGGGCGGGGTTCTTTCCGCTGTACTCGCTGTGGAACAACGGCATCAAGGTTACAGCCGTTGGCGGCGAAGACTCGATCAGCAATCTTCACGGGAGCAAGCTCGTCGGCTCGCATCGCACCTATGTCTTCACGGGCGGGCGCGGGTTGGACATGCACGCCTGGCTCGAGGGCATGCGAGCCGGACGCGCGTTGGTCACGAACGGTCCGCTTGTCGAGTCGTCTGTAGATGGCGCATTGCCCGGTGAGACCGTGACCGTGCAGGCGGGTGGTGGAGCTGTCGACGTGCGGGCGCAAGTACGGTCGATTGTCCCGCTGCAGAAAGTCACGCTCTTCTTCAACGGTCAATCCGTGGAGGACATCCCGTTGAGCGCCGATCGCCGAACGGCGGACTTCCGCAAGACCCTGCAGGTCGCCAAAAGCGGGTGGTTTCACGTTCGTGCGGAGGGCGCACCCGCGGATCGGTTTCCGCTCGATACGGGCTACCCGCAGGGGTTCACAAACCCCATCTGGGTAATCGTCGGAAATCTTCCGATCCGCGACCGCGTGTCCGCCGAGTACGCGCTCACATGGATCGACAGACTGCAGAAGCTCGCTGACGCCTGGCCGGGGTGGCGCTCGCCGAAGGAAAAGGATCACGTGTACGGACAGTTCGACGAGGCGCGGAAGGTGTACCGGCGATTGGCGAGCGAAGCCACAGCGAGGCCAAATTGAGTAAGCGACACGCACTAACAGCTCTGGCTTTCGCCTTTGCGTCCCTTGCGTATGCAGGGGCCGCACAGGGCCCGACATCCACTCTCAACTGGTATCGAGGCAATCTTCACACACACACGATTAATTCCGATGGCGACTCTTCACCATGGGACCTGGTGACTTGGTATAAGCGAAACGGCTACCAGTTTCTCGCCATCACGGATCACAACACGTTCACGGATCCTGCGGATTTCGACTCGAATCCGAATGACAACTTTCTGCTCCTGGGCGCCGAGGAAGTCACGAATGAGAAGACTGTCCATGTGAACGCAATCGGGATCAGCAGAGTGGTCCCGGCTCAACGCGGGTCTACGGTGACTGAACTTCTGCAGGCCAGCATCGACGCCATCCGTGCGCAAGGCGCAGTGGCTCTCATCAACCATCCGAATTTCCGGTGGGCATTCACGGCGCGCGAAATGCTGCCCCTGAAAGGACCTGTGTTGCTGGAGATTGCGAGCGGGCACCCCACTGTGAATCATAGTGGCGACGGAGTCGTTCCGGCGACCGAGCAGATGTGGGATCAGCTCTTGTCTGCAGGCATGCGCGTTTTCGGAGTGGCGGTCGACGATGCTCACAATTTCCACCAGGAATTCACATTGGACCGGGCGAATCCGGGACGCGGCTGGGTGGTCGTCCGCGCGCCTTCGCTCACACGGGAATCCATCGTCGCGGGTCTGACCGCGGGAGAGTTTTACGCTTCGTCTGGTGTTGAATTGAAGAATATCGTGTCTACATCGGACGCGTTGAGCGTGGAGATTCAGACCACGTTGCCAATCCAGGCTGCGAAACGCTATCGCGTGGTCTTCATCGGCGCGAACGGCCGTGAGCTGGCAACGTCGCAGCAAAACCCTGCTCAGTACACCTTCAATGGCAACGAGGGATACGTGCGCGCCAGAATCGAAGACAGCGGAGGTCTGCGAGCCTGGACGCAGCCGGTCTTCGTGAGAGATGGAGATGAAATTGACCCCACCCTGTCTCACCGCAACGACGCAGAGACGCAAAGACTCAGAGAATCTAATCGGTAGTGTCCGCCTTTAGGCGGACGGACGTGTTCAGATAATGCACATAGTGGTCCGACAAACTGTAGCGATGGATGTGCATGCCGTCTCGGCGATCCTGACCGAAGCGGCATCCTGGCTGGAAGGACCGTGGCATTCCACTCTGGAAAATTGATGATGTCTCCGTGGAACAGCTTCGTGGCGATGTGGCGTCGGGACTCTTTGCTCTCGGAGAGGCAAACGGAACGGCTGCGGGAACACTGAAATACCAGTTGCACGATTCGCTGTTCTGGCCAGATGTCCCGGACGGGGAGTCTGCGTTTGTCCATCGTGTTGCAGTACGGCGTGATTACGCGGGTGGCGTTGTTTCAGGCGCGCTTCTGAAGTGGGCCGTCGATCGCACGAGAGCTATGGGACTGCCATACCTTCGGCTTGATTGCGACGCATCAAGATCCAAGTTGCGGTCGGTCTATGAACGGTTTGGATTCCGTTACCATAGCGACAATCGCGTTGGCCCGTACCATGTCTCTCGACTACGAGTACGCGGTAACAGAAAACGCATGCCTCAGATGAAGAAGATGACGCCCGCCGCGAGCCCAGATGCGTACGTCGAGGCGCTGGATGGCTGGCGTCGAAAGATCGTCACGGCTCTGCGGTCAGTCGTCCGTGCGGCGCCGGCTCTCGATGAGGTCGTGAAATGGGGGCACCTTGTCTATCTGGCGAATGGACCGGTCTTGCTCATTCGTGCGGAGGAAAGCCGTGTGCTGTTCGGCTTCTGGCGGGGCCAACGCCTGACTCGCCATCGAACCTCGCCTCAAACCAGGTGGCAAGTATGAGATGGCGACGCTGGAACTTCGTGAAGGCATGACCATTACGCGGCCGACAGTGCAGCGCCTCACACGCAAGGCGGTCGCGCTGGACAAGAAGTTCGGTAATCCGCAACATGCGGCAAGGCCCGGAAGGAAAGCGGTCGTAAAATCCCTGCCATGCCAGCCATGCGTTATCCGTCCCGGCGGGCGTTCTTGACCAGTCTGGGAACTGCTGCGGTGGGTCCCGCGATCCTCGGCCGGCGTGCATTCGCGCAGAGCCTGCCGGCTCGAGTCGACGCTGCGGTGTTGCGACAACGGATTGAAGCACTCAGCGCCTTCGGGCGACCGGCAGGTGGGACGTTCGCTGATGGGGTGAGCCGCGTTGCTTACTCAGATGCCGACGTCGCTGGCCGCCGGTACGTCGTCGGTTTGATGCAGTCGGCGGGACTTGAACCGCGCATAGACCCAGCGGGGAACATCTTCGGTCGGCGCGCCGGAACCGATGCGGGACTGCCGCCAATCCTGTTCGGCTCGCACATTGATTCGGTGCCGAACGGAGGCAACTTCGACGGCGACCTCGGATCGCTCGCGGCGTTGGGCGTGCTCGAAGCCGTCACTGCCGCAGGCATCCGTACCCGGCACCCTCTGGAGATGGTCGTCTGGGCGGCTGAGGAAGGAGTGGCCTTCACGCTCGGGCTGGCCGGCAGCCGTATCGTTGCGGGAGACCTGAAGGCCGACATGAACCAGGTCTGGAATGGAATGACTCGCGCTGATGCGATACGCAAGATCGGGGGCGATCCCACTCGCCTTACGCAGGCGGTCCGCCCGCGAGGCGCACACCATTGCTATCTCGAGCTCCATATCGAGCAGGGGGGCACGCTCGAACGCGAGAAAATTCCCGTTGGTGTTGTCGAAGGCATCGTCGCGATCGATCGGTACGAGGCGACCGTGACCGGCTTTGCGAATCACGCCGGCACGACGGCCATGGCAGATCGGCAGGATGCCTTGCTCGCAGCCGCGCAACTGACGATCGCCGTGCGCGACATCGTCACCTCGGAGCCAGGCCGGCAGGTCGGCACGGTGGGCCGGCTCGAGGTGAGCCCCAACGCCCCGAATGTGATTCCCGGCGTTGTGCGGCTCACGATCGAGCTGCGCGATTTGTCGACAGAGAAGCTCAAGCGTCTGTTCGAGCTGATTCGCGCTCGCGCACGCGCGATCGAAACACAAACCAGGACATCGATCGCCATCACATCCAGCAGTTCCAACATGCCGGCGAACGCGGCTGTCGAGGTGCAAGGCGCGATCGAACGTGCCGCCGGACAGCTCGGGCTGGGCAGCCGCCGGCTACCGAGCGGCGCCGGCCACGACGCGCAGATGATGGCGCAACTCTCGCCGATGGGTATGATCTTCGTGCCGAGCGTGGGCGGCATCAGCCACTCACCGCGGGAGCTCACACATTGGGATCACTGTGCACACGGGGCGAACATCCTGCTCGCCACGGTGCTTGATATGGATCGCGCGTAAATGTCAGGAGGGCATATGCGCAAGTTGATGTTCGGATGTGTCGTGCTGTTGGTCGGCCAGTCGCTCGGCGCGCAGGCTCCGCTCAAAACCATCGAGGACGGTGCGCTCGACAACATTCAGCTGTTCGTCCCAGCGCTCGAGCAGGTGACGGACCTCACGGTGGTCATCAAACCGTTTGACGCGAGTCTCGCGGATCTCGGAACGGGCGGGAAAGACGGAAAAGAGGAGCGCCAGGAGGAGTCGAAGACGATGCAAAACGAAGGGCCGCGGGTGTTGGCGGAACGCTTCGCCTCCACGCTGGAGAAGAGCGGGCCGTTCAAGTCCGTGCGCGTCTTGAAGGCAGATGAGCGTGTGCCCGACCGTGCGCTGGTCGTCGAGGGCAAATTCGTCACGATCGATCCCGGCAGCCGTGCCAAGCGTTACTTCGCCGGCTTCGGAGCGGGCAAGTCGTCCGTGAAGGTGGTTGGAGCGGTCAAAGACTCGACTGGCCGCACGCTCGCCACATTCGATCAGCGGCGAGTGGGGACGATGGGGATCGGCGGCGGCGACTCGCTCGGCAAACTGATGAGCGACTCCCGCAGTATCGGCGAGGACATCGCGAAGTTCCTCGCCAGGTGGGGGCGGGGAGACACCCTCGACTAAACCGCGGCGAAGGTCAGGAGGACGCCGATGATGGATCGGAACAGACGCAAAATACTGAAAACGGGCGCCGCGGCGACGGTCATGGCCGCAGCGTCGCGCGTGTTTGCGCAGCAGACCGGGCAAACAGGAGCTGCCAGGTCCTTCTACGAAAAAGGTCCCGTTCGCATCCATTATCAGCAGACCGGGTCCGGCTTCCCGTTGTTGCTCATCGCCGGCGGGGGACTGAACTCGACGATCTCCGGCCTGGCCAATCCCTTCAACGCGATCGAGGAGTTCAAGGGAGAGTATCGCTGCATCGCGTCGGACCTGCGCAACGCCAACAGCGGCCAGTCCTCTGGCCCGCTCGAGATCGACCGGCCGTGGGATGCCTATACCGATGACCATCTCGGTCTGATGGATCACCTGGGCATCGAGAAGTTCATGGTGATGGGCTTCTGCATTGGCGGCCCCTTCATCTGGAACCTCCTGCGCCGGGCGCCGAATCGTATCGTCGCCGCAGTGATGGCGCAGCCCAGTGGGTCGCGCCCGGAGATGCGCGATCTGTTCTACGACAACAACATGAAGGGTTGGGGTCCGGAGCTGATCAAGCGCCGGCCAGAAATTACGATGGAGATGGTCGACAGGTTTCTGACGAAGATGTATCGCACCAACGCCGACTTCGTCTTCACCGTCACGCGCGACTTCGTGCGCACGTGCCAGACGCCGATACTCATCCTGCCGGACGACATCCCGGCGCATCCGTACGCGGTCGCCATGGAGGCCGCGATGCTCGCGCCGAACGCCGAAGTGAGCATGTTCCCGTGGAAGGAGCCCAAGGAACGGATTCCCCTGGCGGTGCGCCAGATACGTTCTTTCCTCCGGGCGCACCGGCCCGCCTGAAGGCGGCGATGTCTAGCCATGTCTCACCGCAACGACGCAGAGGCGCAGAGAATCTAATCGGTAGTGTCCGCCTTTAGGCGGACCGTGATGGGTGGTGACATAGTTGAACGATGAAGTCGAGACGGAAGAGGGGCACTCCGGCACAAGGTAGAGGCGCGCCGTTTCTCCACAGAATTGCGAGTCTTCCAGAGAAGATGGATCCGGCCGAATATCCATTCAACATCTGCGCGTTCTCTCATGGGATCGATTTAATCCTTCGCAGTAAGGTCACTTTCTTCGTTGGCGAAAACGGTAGCGGTAAATCCACACTGCTCGAAGCACTCGCGGAGTGTTGTGGGTTCAACCCGGAAGGGGGCAATCGTGATCACCACCGCGCGACGTTCGCAGACCGTTCTCCGTTAGCCCAAGCCCTCCGGTTGTCGTGGCTGCCAAGAGTCACCGAAGGGTTTTTCATGCGCGCGGAGAGCTTCTACAACTTCGCCACCTACATCGAGCAGGTCTCGGATCTGCGTGCGTACGGCGGCAAATCGTTGCACGACCAATCCCACGGAGAGTCTTTTATTTCTCTGTTCGCCAATCGATTCGAGCAAGGATTCTATATCCTGGATGAGCCAGAAGCGGCGCTCTCGCCGCAGCGGCAGCTCTCGTTTCTCAAAATTATCCATGACCTCTCGGCACCTGGGCATGCGCAGTTCATCATCGCCACACATTCGCCCATTCTCCTTAGCTATCCGGGTGCAGTGCTTTTTGATCTCGACGGCGATACCATCCGGGAGATCGACTATCGAGAGACAAAACACTTCCTCATCACTCGTGACTTTCTCAACTGACCTGAGCGTTTTTTCAAGCATCTGCTTAACGCAGCAGACCTTAGCCGAGATGATGGCTGACGACTTCATGATCAAATTCTCTGCGTCTTTGCGTCTCTGCGTCGTGGCGGTGAGATGTAGCGGGTAGGAAAAGAAAAGGCGGGTCTGAAGTGCAAGACCCGCCCGCACGTACAGGTGGACTATCGACTTTTGACTTTCTATTTCACTCCGACGTCCTTCATCGCCTCGAGCTTCCCGAGATCGAGCGCCGCTACGGCGTTCCTGAGCGCCCCGAACTCGATGCCGTCGCCTTGGGCTTTGACGATGAAGCGGTTGCCGATGACGATGTTGTACTCGTGCCTGCCGCCGGTCTTGGACATCTTCTGATGGACGATGCGGCCGCCGACGCGCTCGGTCCGCTCCGAAAACTGTTCGTTGTCGCGCTCGCCCTGGAGGTTCGACCACGCCGCGAGGCCCATCAGGCCGGACGCCCCGCCCGTGTCGGTAATTTCGAGTGTCGCAGAATGGCCCGCGTCGTCGCCATACGAGGCCTCCGCTGTGGCGACCATGATGCCGGCCATGCCGTTGCGCTCCGCGTTGCTGCTCTTCCGGGCTAACCCGGCGAACTGATCCGGAACCAGCGGCTTCAGCTGATCGATGCTGACCGGGTCGACGCGCTTGCCTCCGCCGAAAAGAGTTCCCAGCCCTTCGAACGCGGCTGCCGTCTCCGCCTCCTTGTCGCCGCGTTTTTGCGCCTGCTCCATCTTGGCCCCGCTTTGCTCCAGGCTCTTGCCGAGTGCCTCGAGTTTTCCCATCGCACTGTCGGCGGGGAACTGCGATTCGGTGGATGGAGAAGAGAGCGAGCCCATGCCAGCCATGGCGGCGGGTGCGACGATGAGACCTCCGATGCTCGCGACCACCATCGACAGCACGATCGCGCAGACGACAACCACGGCGGTGTACCCGATGGCTTTGTCTTGCGGAACCTTCATCAGCGCCGGCAGGCCGAGGTACAGCAGGTACAGGCCGTAGAGTGCCGCGAAAATGCCAAGAATCCCGAGCGCGGGCAGAATCTGCAGCGCGCCGGCAATCCACGCTGGCGTGTACGAGTAGACCGCCACCTTGAACGCCTTGTTCGAGTCTTGCGTTGCACCGAATGTCGGAGCCAGGGCGTTGATGATGAACGCGAGGATGAACACGCCGACGATCGCGAAGCAGAAGGCAAAGACGGCGCCGACGAGGCCGGTCATGATCGGGTACGCGATAGGTGCCGAGGAATGGCAGAGTCGTACCGACCAGGGAGCCTCCGATGAAGCCGGCGATGGCTCCGATGGCGGCCAGCGGGATCACATAGCTGGTGACGACCGTTCCCGTCGGCGTGGGTTCCGCCTCGATTGCGGGCCATTCCGTAGCGGGCGTCAGCAGGATGTTCTTTACCCGTGATGTAATGTCCACGCGGTCCACCTTTCATCTGAGTTGCCTGGCTGTTGCGGGGGATGGGTGTTTATACCGGCATCGCGCGGTTGCCGCAACAGGGAAGTTCGCCGGACCGCGTAGAAGGAGTTTCTGCGGCTGCGTGGGACCACGAACAGTGCAAACGATGCGTCTGTCGAATTGGAGCGATGGAGTCATGTTGAGTGAGCACAGAGGGCTTCACGATTCTGTGTGAAGCCTGCCACAGTGATGTGGTGGACGTGATGAAACCTGAGCGAACACTTTCACCTCACACCCTCCTTCTCCTGACCCAATTGCGCGAATGGGTCCAAGGCTTCCACCTGGTGTAGTAACCGCTCGCGAGGACAACAATCCAGACTATGGTGGTCTTTTATTCGAGGTGCGGCCCGCCCGCCCGAATACGCTGAATATCACAGTGGGTGTCGGTGTGTCAGAAGAGGTCGACGTCTTTTAGGGCAAAGAGTTCGTTGGGAGAATTGGAAGGCGTTGCCAGGAGAAGTCATTCGCTGTGTGAGGCGATCAAACAGGGCAGGCGGTCGAAGAAACGTGGAAACTGGGATGGTTTGTACTTGAGCGGCGTTGCACGATTCGACTTCCTGCTGGGCCGGTGGTGACGGATCCTCTCCGATTCCGGCGTGGGTAAAACGGTGGGCGCACCGATCAGTCAGGGCCTATGCGCCATGGGTGAATTGATGCTAGTTCTCGGTCGGCCGTTCGATGTGATCGATGACCACGACGTCGAGTGGGCCGCGCGCAGGTTCGAGTTTCAATCCGAGCTGTTCCTGCAGCGCCGTGAAGATTGACACGCCATCGTTGCCGCCCATGAACTCCAGCGTGAACGCGTAATAGCCGGTCAGCCCCGTCTTGTCGAAAATAGGCCGGCCGGCATAACTGGAAATCGAATCGGCAAGACCCTGCATGCTGCGGCCTCCAGACATGAGAGACAGCGTCGTGCTGCCGCCGCTCAGCCGGTAGCCGCATGTGGGCGCATCCTTCACGTCTGGCTTTGCCGTGCCGGTGGATGGAACCGGCCTCTTGTATGTCGCGCAGTCGATCTCGATGTGACGCAGTTGAGGCCCGAGACGGCCGTCTCCGCGAGCGACGACGAGGTTATAAATCGGCCGCTCTTGCGTTTCGTAATGCGCGGCGAGTTTGAAGCGATCGGCGAGCAATGCGCGAAGCATCAGACGTTCCTGCTCAACCGTCGGCACGAACGTGGCCCGGGCGTCGACGTCGAACCGGTCGGATACCGCCCACGCAGGTGCGCCGACCACCTCGTCAGCCTTCGTCGGGTAGGCCTGGCGTATCAGGAAGCCCGCGGTCAGGTTGATCATGAACCACCCGCCGCCCGGGTGCCGCCCCCACCGGTTACTACTCTCACTGCTTTTGTTCGGCTTGACCGACACCACGTCGAACGTGGGATTCACAACGTCGGCGGGCTTTGATTGCGCGCCAAGCATCGGGGCATTCAGAACTCCGGTTGCCAGGAGCGCTGCTGTCACTCTCATGCTCATGTGATCCTCGTGCCTGATGATACGATCCGCTCCTGACACATGCTGAAGAAAATCGCCATCATCGTCTTGGGGGGGTTCCTGGCCCTTGTAGGCACTGGCGTCGCGATGTATTTCGTCAACGCCGCGCCTGTCGCGCCGGCAATCTCGTCGGCTGAGGCCTCGGATCCAGGCAGGCCGTTCGTCGTGAAGCTGCATTCTCAATGGTGCCACCTTTGCCTGATCACTACGCAGGCGTGGTCACAAATCGAGAAGGAGTATTCGGGCCGCGTCAATTTCCTGGTCCTCGATTTCACCGACGACCAGACGACGGACGCCAGCAAGGCAGCGGCCGAGCGCGTCGGATTGGGACGCGTCTTCGAAGAATCGGGATCGACCGGCGTCGTGCTGGTCGTGGACGGCCGCACGAAGGAGGTGACGGCGTCGATCGCCGGCAGCCGCAATGTTGCCGAGTATCGCGCGGCCATAGACAACGCGCTCAAAGCGCAGTGATACGATGACCGCGTGACAGCATTCGAGCTCCATCCTGAAGACGGCTTCGACTCCCTGAAACTGGTAGAACGCCCGCGACCTGGTATGGCCCCAGGCGATGTGCGCGTCCGCGTGCGCGCCGTATCTCTGAACTATCGCGACCTGATGGTTGCGCGCGGATCGAAGAAGCGAGCGAAGCGAATCGTTCCAGCCTCCGACGGCGCCGGCGAGGTCGTCGAGATTGGCAGCGACGTGAAGCGGCTCGCGATGGGCGATCGCGTCGCAGCGGCGTTTTTTCCAACCTGGCTCGACGGTGCGTTCGCCGAAGAACACCATGCCAACGCTCTCGGCGGATCGCTCGACGGGATGCTGGCGGAAGAGGTGGTGCTTCCCGAGCGGGCGTGGGTGAAGATTCCGGCGCGCTACTCGTTCGAACAGGCCTCGACGCTGCCGTGCGCGGGCGTTACCGCGTGGCACGCGCTGTTCGAAGCCGCCACGTTGAGGCCGGGGGAGACGGTGCTCGTCCAGGGAGGAGGCGGCGTGTCGACGTTCGCGCTCCAGCTTGCGCGATACGCAGGTGCCGCGGTCATCGCCACATCGAGCTCGCCGGAAAAGCGGGCGCGCCTTGCGCAAATGGGCGCGACCTCGACGATCGACTACACCACGGACGCGAAATGGGGCGACACGGCGCGCGTCGCCGCCGGCAACGGCGGCGTCGATCTCGTCGTCGAAGTGGGCGGAGCAGGCACTTTCGATCAGAGCATCGCGTCGCTGCGCTACGGCGGCGGGATGAGCCTGTTGGGGATCCTGGCAGGCACGCAGGGGCCCATAAACACCTACGCCATTTTTCACAAAAACATCCGCATCCGCGGCGTGTATGTCGGGTCGGTCGCGATGTTCGAGCGGCTGGTGCGCGTCCTTGAACAGTCGAGCGTCGATCCGGTCATCGATCGTGTCTTTTCATTCGAAGAAACGCGGGCCGCCTACGAGCACCTGGCGAGCGGCGCCCATTTCGGCAAAGTCGTCATTCGCCTCCCTTGACGCGCCCTGCCGGGGGTATAGTTGTCCCATCTCTTGAAAGGAGCCGCCGCTATGAAGTTGTTTGCCTTCAAACCTGTCCTTGTGTTGGCCCTCGTTGTCCTCGCGTCGTTGGCACCCTCGTCGGCCGTGCAGATCACGCGCACGGGTGAAGGCCCGACGTTCAGCTCGATCGGCCCGCTCGCGTTCGGTCCCGACGGCACGCTGTTCGCGGCCGACAACCAGGGCGCGGCGATCTTCGCGCTCGACCTCGGCGCGCAGGCCAACGGCGGCGCGGCCGGCGCAAAGGGGCTGGACGCGATCGATGAGAAGCTCGCGGCGCTGCTCGGCACCGGCGCGCGCGAAGTCGCCATCACCGATCTCGCCGTGCATCCGCGCACGCGCAATGCCTACGTGTCGGTGATGCGCGGCCAGGGCGCGGGCGCCGCGCCGGCGCTGTTCCGCATCGACGGCGCGGGCGCGATCGCCAACGTGCCGCTGCAGTCGCTGAAGTTCCAGAGGGTCGAGATTCCGAACGCGCCCGCCGCGAACCCGACGGCGCGCAGAATCCGCGAACGCAGGTCATCACCGACATGGCGTTCGCGGACGGCCGCCTGTGGGTCGCCGGCCTCTCGAACGAGGAGTTCGCGTCGAAGCTCCGCGCGATCCCGTATCCGTTCGCCACCGTCGATCCGCGGCATGAGCGTCGAGATTTACCACGGCAACCACAAGGCGGTCGAGACGCGGTCGCCCGTCAACGCGTTCGTGCCCTACACGCTCAACAACCAGCAGCACCTGATCGCCGGCTACACCTGCACGCCGCTCGTGAAGTTCCCGATCGCCGATCTGAAGCCGGGCGAGAAAGTGCGCGGCACCACGATCGCCGAGTTCGGCGCGGGCAACCGGGTGCTCGACATGATCGTGTACCGCAAGGGCGGCCAGGAGTTCCTGCTGACGACGAACAACAGCCGCGGCGTGATGAAGATTCCGACCAACACCTTCGCCGCGGCCGCGCCGATTACGACGCCGGTCGAGACCGAGACGGGCGGCGTGCCGTTCGAGAAGGTCACGAGCATGACGGGCATCGAGCAGCTCGACAAGCTCGACGACAACAACTCGATCGTCGTCGCGCGCACGGCTGCCGGCGGCATCAACCTGCAGGTCGTCGCCCTTCCGTAATGCCCGTTCGGCTGCTGCGTGCCGCGGCGGTGACGGCCCGCTTGTCATCGCCACGGCATGCGGCCGCTCCGGCAATTCCGTTTCCACACCCGCAATCGGTTCTCGGCAATCAGAACGGCGGCCCGCGTACGTCGAGGTGACGGGGTTTTCGAACGCGCACCTGCGCGCCGACGATGCCGCAGCATTCACCGCCGAACA
Organism: Vicinamibacterales bacterium; assembly: GCA_963730445.1. Classification (GTDB taxonomy): domain Bacteria; phylum Acidobacteriota; class Vicinamibacteria; order Vicinamibacterales; family JAMQPK01; genus JAMQPK01. The sequence continues at coordinate 30,809 of CAVSRX010000006.1, forward strand.
ATGGTCGCGGCTGTTTCGCGTGGCCGTCAGCGATACGGCACCGGGCATGCTGGGCACGTACTGCGTCACCGACAGCGCGCTGCGGTTCACACCGCTGTTTCCCCTCGATCCCGGCCGTCCGTACATCGTCCGATTCGATCCGTCGCATCTGCCGGGAGCGAGCGCCGGCGCTGCGCCTCCGATCGTCGCCACCGTCACGGAGCCGGCGACGCACGCCTGCCTTCAACCACGGTCGCGCGCGTCTATCCGACGGGTGACGCCGTGCCGGAAAACCTGCTGCGGATGTACATCGAGTTCTCGGGACCGATGGGACGGCCAAGCGGCATCCCGCACATGAAGCTGCTCGGCCCGGACGGCCGGGAGATCCAGGGCGCGTTCCTGCCGCTCGACTACGAGTTCTGGGACCGGGCACATACGCGGTTCACGGCGTTCTTCGATCCAGGCCGCGTGAAGTCAGGCATTCTGCCGAACCAGCAGATGGGACGCGCGCTCGACGCGGGCCGGACGGTGACGTTGGTCATCAGCCCCGAGTGGCGCGACCAGCACGGGCTGCCGCTGAAGGAAGAGTTCCGCCGGGTGTTCGGTCGCGCCGCCCGTGCAGAAGCCGCTCGACCCGCGTGCTGGCGCATCCAGCCGCCGGCTGCGGGCAGTCGCAACGCGCTCGTCGTGACCTTCCCGAAAGCCGCTCGACCATGGTCTGTTGATGCGCGCGCTCGGCGTGACGCGCGACGCCGTCGCAATCGCCGGCGACGTGACCGTCGAAGATGCGGAAACACGGTGGCCGTTCATGCCGCGCGAACCGTGGCGGGCAGGCCAGCACGATCTGCTGGCGCTCGACATCCTCGAGGACGTCGCGGGCAATCAGATCGGCCAGGCGTTCGAGGTCGACAATTTCGACACCGTTGACAAGAGCCCCAATCCGCAGCGCATCACGGTTCCGTTTACGGTGCGTGCGGCCGCGACGAATTAGCAAGGGCATCCATGATGCATCGCACTCTGCGATTACTGGGCACGGTTCTTTCGTTATTTCTGATCGCATCGTCCGGCTGGCAGCCCGCGCGAGCCCAGACGCAGCCCGCCGCGCAGACGCCCGAGGTGCAGATCTACGAGAAGTTCAGGGCATGGGCCACCAAACAGCCGCCGGCGCAGGGAGTCAATATCCTCGATCAGTACCGGAAGGTGCTTGCAGGCGAAGGGTTGAGTGCTGCCGAGATCGAGCGTCAGGTCCGGGTCATCACCGAGCAGGGGGATCGGCTCGAAGTCGAGCGATGGAATCGTATCCTCACGGCGCCGAAGCCTGCGTTCAACACCAAGCCGAACGCGTTCCTCGTCGAGACGACGAAAGGCATCGCGCCGGGCAAGGCGCTTGACGTCGGAATGGGTCAAGGACGCAACACCCTGTACTGGCCCAGCAGGGATGGGCCGTCACCGGATTTGATCCGGCGGAAAAAGCTGTCGCTGCTGCGCAAGACCAGGCAAAGCAACTTGGCGTAAAGATGACGACCCTGGTCGTCGGCGATGAGCAGTTTGACTTCGGCAACGAGCAGTGGGATCTCATCGTTCTGAGCTATGTAAGCCTGCGCCATCTCGTCCCACGCATCGTCGATGCGCTCAAGCCGGGAGGTTTGGTCGTGGTGGAAGGCTTTCATCGTGACGCAACCAAGAACGCTTCGATTGGCGGTGGTGTCGTCTTCGATACGAACGAGCTGCTGACACTTTTCGAGCGTCTGCGCGTTGTGCGTTACGAGGACACCGCCGGCACCGGCGATTTCGGCTTGCAGGCGACCCGCCTCGTGCGGTTGGCGGCACAGAAGCCGTGAGAGCTGCGAATCAGCCTGTGACGAGCGATCTTCGCAGGGTCATCGGCTTCTGGAGCGGAACAGCGCTCATCGTCGGCATCACGATCGGCAGCGGCATCTTCCGGACGCCGCCGACGATTGCGGGCCTCGTGCCGAGCCCGCTCGTCATCATGGCGCTGTGGGTGGCCTTCGGCCTCATCAGCATCTGCGGCGCCCTCACCGTTGCCGAGCTCAGCTCGATGCTGCCGCGCACCGGCGGGGTGTACGTCTTTCTGCGCGAGGCGTGGGGCGATGCCGCGGCCTTCGTGTTCGGCTGGATTTATGTGCTCGTCACGACACCGGCGACCGTGGCTGCGCTGGCCACCGTGTTCGCGGAATTCCTGCTCAACCTGCTTCGCGTGCCCACGGACGTATTTACAGTGCAGGCGATCGGCATCGCCGCTATCGTCACGCTCACCTTCGCCAACGTGCTCGGCGCTCGCGTTGGCGCGGCGGTGAGTGGGGCGACCACCATCGTCAAAGTCGCGGCATTAGCCGCGATTATTTTCGGAGTGTTCCTGTTGGGGCAGGGCAGCGCGGCGAATCTGGTAGAGGGCGGACCGGTGAGAGCGGGCGGACTCGCGCGCGCCGTGGCGTCGGTCATCTTCACCTACGACGGCTGGATTGCGGTCAGCATGATTGCCGGCGAGGTCATCGCGCCAGAGCGCGTGATGAAGCGCATCATCATCGCCGGCATGCTGACGATCGTGATCCTCTATGTCGGGGCCAATCTCGCCTACTTGTACATGATGCCGATCGGCATCCTGTCGCAGCAGAAAGAAGCCGTCGCGCGGACGGTGATGGAGTCGATCGCCGGCCAGGCCGGCGGCACCGCGATCATCCTGGCGGTGATCGTGAGCGTGTTCGGCGCGCTCAACGGCAACTGCCTCGCCAGGCCGCGCGTCGCCTTTGCGATGGCGCGCGACGGCCTCACGTTCTCGTTTCTCGGGAACGTGCACCCACGCTTTGCCACGCCATGGGTGGCCATGCTCATACAAAGCGCCGCCGCAATCGGTATGGTGCTCGTGCTGCGAGAATATGACACGCTCATCACCTACTTCGTCGTCGTCGAGTGGGCCGCGCTCATCTTCGCTGTCGGGGCGGTGTTCGTGCTGCGGAGGAAGATGCCCGATGCGCCACGTCCGTTTCGCACGCCCGGATATCCATTGGTGCCGATCTTCTTCCTGCTGGGGACGGTGATCGGCCTGACGGCAATCGTGTGGGGCGAAATCGAGGCGGGCAATTATTCACCGATCTACGGATTGTGCATTGCGGCGGCAGGCTTTCCTGTCCATCATGTGTGGAAGCGGGTGACTTCATGAAACTCGATATCTACCTGAATTACCGCGGAAACTGCGAGCAGGCCTTCCGCTTCTATGAGCAACACCTTGGCGGTACGATCACCGAGGTGGCCCGACATGCGGAACAGCCCAATCCCAACGTGCCGGCCGACTGGAAACAGAAGGTCCTTCACGCCCGCATCGAGATCGGCACGACTGTGCTGATGGGAGCGGACATTCCGCAGAGCGAGCCGATGCGGAAGCGCATACCTTACGCTCACCCTGGATAGTGAGGCGGATGCGGAGCGGGTGTATGCCCTGCTCACGGACGGCGGGGAAATCTTCATGAAGATGGCGCAGACGCCGTTCGCCAATCGCTTCGCCATGTGTCGCGACAAGTTCGGGACATCGTGGATGCTTCTGCATCAGCCCGAATCAGAACAACGCGCGTAGGCGTGATCATGAAACCTGCTTGAGGATTACCGATGAAACCATTTCTGCTTTTCATAGCCGCCCTCGCGATGCAAGCGCCGCCAACGCCCCCGGCGCCGATGCCCGAGCCGAAGTCGACGAGCGTCCCGCGAATCGACGCGCAGGTGAACGTCGACGGCGTGCTGGATGAACAAGCGTGGCAGAAAGCGGCGCGCGTGACGCCGTTCGTCCACCACGACACGATGAAGCCGGCTCGCGCCGGAACCGAGGTGCGCATCTGGTACGACGCGACGGCGTTGTATCTGGGTTGGATGTGCGAGGACGTGGACATTCAGGCGACCTTTACCCAGCGAGACAGCAGGTTCTGGGAGGAGGAGGTCGCCGAGTTCTTCGTCACTCCCACCACGCTCGATCGCTACTTCGAGCTGCAATGGAATCCACTGGGCGGCACCTTCGACGCCATCATCACGAACGAGCTCGGCCCGGATGGCCGTTCGAAGCAGTTCAAAGGCGACTGGTCTTACACTGCGCCAACGATGACGTTCGCCGTCAAGGTAGACGGCACGGTGCAGAACTCGAACGATCGCGATCGGCGCTGGACGGTCGAGGCACGCATCCCCTTCGCCGATCTGAAAGTCGCCACACCAAAACCCGGCGAGGTGTGGCGGGGCAACTTCTATCGCTTCAATCGCGACCAAGGTCAGGAGCCGGAGCTGCTCAGCTGGTCGCCGACGATCTTCCCGGGGTTCCATCAGCCCACACGGTTTGGGTATCTGCGGTTCTCCGGCAACTGACATTTGCCAGGTCGCGACGCTGAGCCGCAGAGGCGCGGAGAAATGGCCGAACCGACGATCATTCGAGAGCAGGTGCTCGCACTGGTGGCACAACGCGGCGTCGCGTTGGCGCCGACGTGCCGGATTTCTGCGTTCGGGGACTCCTCTTTTATGGCAGCGAAGCTTGGGCGGCTCGTCGCGGCTGGGAAGAAGACGGCGACAAGTTCATTGCTGTGGGATTGGGAGGCGGATGGCGAACCAATACCTGCTGCCGGAGAGGCAGAAATCCTGGTGGAATGGAGCGGCATCCCGTACGCGGTGATTCTCACCACAGACGTGAGGATTGTTCCGTTTCACGCCGTTCCGGAAGATTTCGCCTCGGCCGAGGGAGAAGGTGATGGCTCTTTGGAATGGTGGCGCACCACTCATTGGGAATTTTTTGGCAAGGTGTGCGCCAGAATTGAACGCACGGCCACGAGCGAAATGCCCGTGGTATGTCAGCGATTCACGATGGTTCATGATCTTCGTGAATGTCACCTGAGGCGTGGCTGCGCGGGCCGGTCGAGGGAGTGCCCGATGTTCTGCAACCCATCGCGCATGCGTTGTTGCAGGCCAGGGAAGAAGCCAGAGGTCTGTTGCAGAATTTCCCGGCGGAGCTGCTCTGGCATTGCCCGGACGGACTCGCCTCTGTCGGCTTTCACCTTCAGCATATCGCCGGCGTCATCGACCGGCTGTTCACATACGCGCGCGGCGAAGCCCTGTCGCCGGAGCAGCAGAACATACTCGCCGTCGAGGGACGCGAACCGGCCACGGGCGGCAACGCCGATGATCTTCTCGCCGAAATCGACGCGCAGGTGGATCGCGCGTTGAATCATCTGCGTGCGATGAATACACACACATTGACCGACGCTCGCGTCGTGGGACGCAAGCAGCTTCCATCGACAGTGATGGGGCTGCTCTTTCATGCCGCCGAGCACGCCCAGCGGCATGTGGGACAGTTGCTGGTTACGGCGCGTTGGCTGCAGGGCGGATTCTCAAACAAGGAGACATGATGGGACGCTACTGGGAGGCACTGAAAGCTGGCGTGAGAGCCTTCAACGAAGGCCCGGACCCGAGCGAGTATGCGATTGCAGGGAAGCCGGTCCGGTGTCCGCACTGTGGAGAGAGGAAGTTCGCAACGAGCCGCGCACTCCTCAACACCCGTGGTCGCACGGCGTTCGGCGTGGACTGGGCCGATCCCTCAGCCACCATCCTCATCTGCGCCGAATGCGGCCGAATCGAATGGTATGCGACCGAGCCTGAGGCGCCCAATAGCTAGGCGTCCTCGAGCACCATCAGGCTGCCCTTTTCCGCAATCATGTAGGCGGGCGCGTTCGTGTTGCCCGACGTGATCCGCGGCATGATCGATGCGTCGATCACTCTCAAGGATGCGACACCACGAACGCGCAGGCGGTCGTCGACCACCGCCATCTCGTCGTGTCCCATCCTGCACGTGCCAACCGGGTGAAAAATCGTCGTGCCTAGTTCGCCTGCCGCTCTCGTCAGTTCCTCGTCTGTGTGTGCGGCCGCGCCGGGCCGGAACTCTTCCGGCTCGAATCGCGCAAGCGCCTTCGCCGCCATGATGCGCCGCGTATAGCGCATGGCGTTGACAGCGATGCGCCGATCCTCGGGCTCGCTCAGATAGTTGAGCTTGATCTCCGGATAGGTGGCGGGGTCGGGCGATGCGATGCGAACCCATCCGCGCGACAAGGGCCGCAGATTGCACACGCTCGGCGTGATCGCGGGAAACGTGTGGAGCGGGTCGCCGAACTTGTCGAGCGAGAGCGGCTGCACGTGCCATTCGATGTTCGCGGTCGGCTGGCTCGGGTCGCTTCTGCCGAACGCACCGAGCTGAGAGGGCGGCATCGTGAGCGGCCCGGTCTTGAACAGCGCGTACTCCAGCGCCATCGCCGCTTTTCCGATCAGACTGTTTGCGCGCTCGTTCAACGTCGAGGTGTTCTTCACCTTGTACTGCATGCGAATCTGAAGATGATCGTGCAGGTTCGCGCCGACGCCGGCGAGATCGTGGACGGGCGTGATGCCCCGCGCCGCAACGAGCGCGGCCGGGCCCACGCCCGAAAGCTGCAGTAGCTGGGGCGATCCGATGCTGCCGGCCGCCAGAATGGTTTCCGCGTCTGCCTGCGCGAAGCACTGGCCGTCGCGCGCGTGAGCGAACTCGATGCCCTCGGCACGCAGGACGCCCTTCCGGCTGCCCATGCGGATACGCTCGACCAGCGCGTGCGTGATGACCGTGAGATTCGGGCGCGACAGCGCGGGCCTGAGAAACGCTTTCGTCGCATGCCAGCGCACACCGCGCTTCTGGTTCATCTGGAAGAACGCGCTGCCGAAATTGTCGCCGCGATTGAACTCCCGGATTTTCGGAATGCCGCATTCCTCGGCGGCGTCGCGCCAGGCCTCTAAGATCTCCCAGCGTAGACGAGAGTCTTCGACGCGCAGCTCGCCGCCCGCACCGTGCATGTCGTCGGCGCCGTGCTGATAGTCCTCGACCTTCTTGAACAGCGGCAGCACGTCATCCCACGACCATCCCGCGTTGCCGAGCGAGGCCCAGTAGTCGTAGTCCTCTTTCTGGCCGCGCATGTAGATCATCGCGTTGATCGTGGAGCACCCGCCGAGCACCCGGCCGCGCGCGTAGTGGATCGATCGGCCCGCCAGGTGCTCGTCGGGCTGGGTCTTGTAGCACCAGTCGGTGCGTGGATTGGCGATCGTGTAGAGATAGCCGACGGGGATGTCGATCCAGAACCAGTCGTCCTGTCCTCCGGCCTCGACGAGCAGCACCCGCGTGGCAGGATTGGCCGACAGCCGGTTCGCCAGAACGCACCCGGCGCTGCCGGCGCCGACGATGACGTAGTCCCACACTCCGATGGTTCGCCTCGACACGGGCGTATTATGAATCATGATGTCGCATAAGCCCGACGGCTACACTACTGTCTCTCCCTACCTGATTGTTGATGGCGCGAGCCGCACGATCGAGTTTCTTCGACACGTCTTTGGAGCCGCTGGAGCTTCGACGGTTTCCCGATCCGGCGGGGAAGGTCATGCACGCGGAGGTTCGCATCGATGACACGGTCGTGATGCTCGGGGATGGCGCCGACGGGTGGCCGCCGGTCCCGTCTCATGTTCATGTGTACGTCCCCGACGTCGACGCGACATACAAGCGCGCGCTCGAAGCGGGGGCAACATCAGTGCAAGCGCCGGTCAAAAAACAGGATGCCGACAAACGCGGAGGTGTGAAGGACGCAGGCGGCACGACGTGGTGGATCGCGACGAAGGTGGACTAGCGACGGCGTGAGATGTTCAAAGTCCTTCAGATCGATCACGTTGAGCTCTTCGTGCCCGACAGGTACGAGGCGGCGCGCTGGTATGAACGCGTGCTGGGATTACGGATCGTGCCCGAGTGCGAGGTGTGGGCGGCCGGGGGCGGGCCGCTGATGATCTCGAGCGATGAGGGCAGCACGAAGCTCGCCCTGTTTGAAGGGACGCCCGACGCCAGCACGCAGGCGGCGGCGTTTCGACGCGTCGCGTTCCGCGTGACGGCTGACGGCTTTGCGGAATTTCTGCGGCTCCTGCCCGAGCTTACGTTGCTCGATTCACGGAACCGCCCGGTCGTGAGAGACTCGGTCGTCGACCACCAGCAGGCGTACTCGATCTATTTCAACGATCCATGGACGCATCAACTCGAAGTGACGACCTACGAGTACGACGCCGTGTCCGCGCGGCTGCGAGCCTGGAAATAAGCCGTCCGGCTTTCAACGCTTCTTGCCGCCTTTCCGCATCGGCTGATGATTTTCGGGACGGCCGTAACCGCCGCCACCCGGCTTTTCGCCACCGTGGTGAACCGCGTTCACGGTCGCCCACGCGCGCCGTTCGGCCTCGTCTTCGGATACGCCGCTTTTCTTGTATCCCTCTTCGATGTGTTCTGCCTGACGCTTCTGCTTCTCGGTGTATTTATCCTTGTCGCCTCTTGGCATGTTTGAGCCTCCCGAGTAAAAAGACGCAAGGCATATGCCCGCGGAGCAAGAAAAATAACGTTCAGGTGCTATACAACGTGACGAGCAGGCGACGACGAACGACAGCGCCATCAGCATGATGAGCGAGGGCGCATTCCTCGCTATCGCGTGATCGAACACCGGCGCATAGAGTTCGCGCGTTGTCTGCATCGACTCCAACCGATGCGATATCAATACTTGTGCGAACCCACTCCATGGTTGAGAGTGCAGGTGTGAGTCGAGTGGTGTCGTGAAGACCGTTCCGCCCGTCAGGGCTTCTGTCGCGAAAAACAGCGCGTTGGCAATCAGGAACAAGGGAATCGGTCCGACGTACGGCTTCCGTTGTCCCTGCAGGTACACCACCGTCAGAAAGCCTGGCCGGCACACCAGATGCCGAAAGCTTCGAATGAGGCGGCCGTCGATGCTGGTGAACGCCGCATGGTGAAAGGAATATGATTTGGCCGAGCCTATGCGATCTCCTCGAGGCTTCGCCGCGTCTGTCGTGTTCCTGCTCATGCTGCCTGTGGCATTCGTCTATCTCGCTGTTGTCGGTGCCGGAATCGACATCGCGATGCATGCAGCGCTCGCGCTTGGCTCGGCTCTCATGGCATTTGCTGTTGTCGATTTCAAAACCGCGAGGTGGATCGCCTGGATTGGGGCCGCGTCAACTGGTGTGCTGGCTGCCATTTTCGCCCTCCAGGGCGTGAGCGACGTGGTACAGACCGCACCGTGCTGCTCGTCGACAGCCATGGCAAGACGAGAGTGCTTGGAATTATTGTGATGGCGATAGCCGTGTGCGTGGAGGCCTATGCGAACGGCCTCTCGTTTTTTGGCACGTCATTGAACGCGGAGGCGCCCGCGCTGAAGGTGCTTGTGCTGTTGCCGTTTGCATGGCTCCTTCTTGAAAGCAGGAAAACATCCGGTCTGGCAAGGGCATGAATCAGATGAAGGGAGCGTTGTGATGAAGGCTGAGCATGTTTTCACGTTTTTGCTGTTCGCACTCGCCTGCGCCGCGCTGCCTGCGTTCGCGCAGGCGCCCTCTTTGCCGCAGCCCGACAGCGTGTTCCTCGAAGAGCTCACATGGATGGAGGTGCGCGACGCGATTGCCGGCGGCAAAACCACGATCATCATTCCCACGGGCGGCACCGAGCAGAACGGTCCGCACCTCGTGCTCGGGAAACACAATTTTCTGGTCAAGTACAAAGCCGGCGAAATCGCGGCGCGCCTCGGGAACGCGCTCGTCGCGCCGGTCGTCGCATACGTGCCCGAAGGAGACGTCAATCCGCCAACCGGCCACATGCGCTACGCCGGCACCATCACGACACCGCAGGACGTGTTCGTCAAAGTGCTCGAATATGCGGCGCGCAGCTTCAAGCAGCACGGGTTCCTCGACGTCGTCCTCATCGGCGACAGCGGCGGCAACCAGGAAGGGCAGCGCCTCGTCGCGGAGGCGCTGAACAAGGAATGGGCGCCGACGCCTGCGCGCGTGCATCACATCACGGCGTATTACCCGGGACGCGGCGACGACTGGGTCGTCAGCCAGGGCGTGAGTGCGGAAGACGTCGGCTCGCACGCCGGCACGCACGATACGTCGAGCCTGATGTACATCAACCCATCGATGCTGCGGTTCGACAAGTTAGTCGTCGGAAAGTCGGGCGACGGCCAGGGGCACACCGGCAACCCTGCGAAAGCGACGGCGCTCTTCGGCAGGCGTATTCTCGAGATGCAGATCGAGGACGCGACGGCGCAGATTCGAGAGCTGAGAAAAACTACTCGACGCCGAAGTGCCCCCGAAATAAGACCGTCAGTGCTACGATTATCGCCTTCATGTTTCGACAGGCGGATGCCGTTTGCGCGGTGTTTCTAGGGGTCGCATGTGTCGTGGTGACTGCCGCCTCCGGCTGCGCGCGAAACCCGCGCGCCGCCGTGGCTCCGGCCTCGCCGGCCGCTTCTGCGCCTGCGCACTTCGTCGCGTCCGAGGTGATTGCCGAGGTCAAGGACTTCGCGGTCGAGCTCGGCGGACATGCGACAGAGAACTTCCTGCAGCTATCGGATAACCACACCTCAGACAACCGCTGTTACTTCACCGGCAAGCTGCAGCTGCCCGAGTTTTACAGCGCGCTCCACATGGTTCGAGAAGACGGAGAGCGTTGCGCCGCGCGCAGCAGCGAGCACGACGTGTTTTTCTATCCGGTGCAGGCGGTCGCCAGCGGCGAAGAGACGATCACGGTCTCGCTCGCCGAGGCGCCGACCGAGCGCCTGCTCGTCGTCGTGCCGCACGAAGATTTTCACAATCAGCGCGAAGCGCGGAAGGCGCCGACGGAAGTCGCCGAGGCGGCCGCGACGCTGGTGGGATTTCTGACGGCCAGCGAGTTTGCGAAGGATCGATTCGGCCCTGAATCGACCACGGCGCGCATGCTGGCGCGAGACGCCGATCTGTTCCTGCGGAAGTCGTTCATCGTCAATCAGTATTACGAGAAGGTGCACGGGCTGTACCGCAATCTCGAGTCTGGCGCCCTGACGCCTGCGCAGACGCTCGAGCGGAAGGCCGAGTTGTTTGCCGAGCTGCAGCGGTCGTGCGCGCAAATCGCGCCGGACCCGGTCTCGTTCAACAAGTGTCCCAGCGTGTTGAACAACGCCGGCCTCTCGTTCGATCGCACCTATACGCGCCACTACCCGATGCTTCACGATCTCTACACGCTGCTCGGCCACGACACGTCGATGCTGGTGTCCACGCTGAAGCGCCTGATGGCGAACTGGCCCAGCTCTGCCGCGAACGCGTCCGATCTCATCAACGCGCATTAGGCATGCACGCCGCGCCGATGGGAGACTGGCGCAGATGACTGACCCACGGGCCGTGCTGATCGTCGTCATGCTGCTGCTCCTGCCCTTCGGCCTGTACCACAGGATCAAATCGCAGTCGACAGGGGAGAGTCTCGATCGCCGGCAGGAGGGGCGCTTCATCCTGGCGACGCTGCGCCCTCTGGGCCTGGTGTTCTGGCTCAGCGTGTGGGCCTGGATGATCAACCCGGCGTGGATGGCCTGGTCTTCGGTGCCGCTTCCGAACTGGTCGCGGTGGATTGGCGTCGGTCTTCTCCTGACCGGCGCTGCGCTGATCGTGTGGACCTTCCGATCTCTCGGGTCGAACCTGACGGATACCGTCGTCACTCGGAAGAAACATACGCTGGTGGTGCACGGCCCCTATCGGTGGATTCGGCATCCGTTGTATTCCGCTGCGGGGCTGGTGATTCCCGCGGTGTCGCTCATTGCGGCGAACTGGTTCTTCTTCGCGCTCGGCATCACGCTGCTCTGCATACTGATCGTGAGAACGCGCACGGAAGAAGCGAACCTGGTGGCGCGGTTTGGCGACAGTTATCAAAAGTACATGGACCGAACCGGACGCTTCGTGCCCAGGATTCTTATCTTTCTGGTTTGTGCAGCGGCCCTCGCCTCGGTTGGCCCCATGGCGCACGCACAGCGGGCCGACGCTGTGCCAGTATTCGAAGTCGACGCGGCGTGGCCGAAGCCGCTTCCGAATAACTGGGCGGTCGGACCAGTCAGCGGCATTGCGGCCGACGCACGCGATCACATCTGGATCATTCACCGTGTCGAAGGCGTGAAAGAGGCGGGCCGTGTGCCGGCGCCGCCGGTCATCGAGTTCGACCCGGCAGGCAACGTCGTTCAGACCTGGGGCGGACCGGGGCCCGGCTACGACTGGCCGCAGCAAGTGCATGGCATCACGGTCGACGATGCGAATGGGCGTGTGTGGATTACCGGGAACGGCGAAAAGGACACGCACATCCTGGCGTTTACGCGGGCAGGGAAGTTTCTGCGGCAGATCGGCCGCGCGGGCATGAGCGCCGGCAGCAACAACACGGCCAACGTTGCGCGGGCAACGCAGGTGCGCGTCGACGTGCGCGCCAAGGAAATCTTCGTGTCCGACGGCGAGCAGAACCAGAACCATCGAGTGATCGTCTTCGACTCGGAAACCGGCGCGTACAAGCGGCACTGGGGCGCCTTCGGCGAAAAGCCTGATGATGCCGCCATCGGCACCGATTCCGCACACATGCAGTTCGGCAACGCCGTGCACTGCGTCCACATCGATCGCGACGATCGCGTGTACGTCTGCGACCGCAGCCACAGCCGTATACAGATCTTTCGCAAAGACGGTACGTATGAGGACAGTATTCTTGTACCGCGCGTGCCTGGAGGTGTCGGCACGGTGTACGACCTTGGTTTCTCCCCAGACCAGAAATTCGTCTATGTCGCCGACGGCGCGAATCAGAGAGTGTGGATTCTCCGCCGCGACGAGATGCGTGTCGTCGACTGGTTTGGCGAACGCGGTACCGGCGCAGGGCAGTTCGCCACCTCCCTCCACGATCTCGCAGTCGACTCGAAAGGCAACATCTACACGGGCGAGGCTGCGGCTGCCGGCCGCGTGCAGAAATTTGCGCGGCGCGTCGTTCCGGCTGCGGTGTCCGTGCAGACATTGAGCGCGGGCGCCCGAGATGCCATCACCGATCTGGTTCTGAACGGTGGTCACGACCACATCAATCCGGCGACGTATCCGGCAGCCTTGAGGACGGAGATCAGGCAGTATCTCAACCGATCAAAATCCTACCGATCGACCCGCAGGTTACCGAAAGACGCCGACGGCGTTGCTGAGATGGGCCACAGTCGTAACCTCAATCAGGAGCGCCGCCTTGCCGCGAGCACCGCCGACCCGCGCGCGGCCCGTGTTGCCGTGGCATATGTCGATGCACTTCAGCCGTGCTACGAATGGGAAGGGATGCCGCGATTGTCCCGAAGAAGAAGCGATCTTCGCCGACAGTTACCAGCTGGAGCATCCTGACGGACCATTCCGCGAAGTCCTGCCGCTGTTTGCAGCGCACCTGTGGTTGTGCACGGCGGAATTTTCCAGGCCAGATTCCGATCGGGCTGCTCGTGCGCGGAAGGGATACGAGAGCGATATTGCGATTGCCACGAAATCGTCGTCGCTGCTGATCCGCACCGCGGCCGAAGGGCTGAAAGCACGGGGCCGCTGCTCTTCGTTCTGACGATGCTCGTAAAACGACGGTGGATGCGACATCCGCATCCACCGCCACATCGCCTCTACTGTTACTGTCCGAGAACTCCGAGGATCTGATTCAGCAGCTTCGCCAGTCCGCCCGGATTGTCGAGCAGGCCGGCCACTGCGCAGAGTAGATTCCCCAGCAGATTTCCCGCGCCTGCCTGCGCTGTGATATCGAGCACGATTCGACTCAGGTCGACCTGCAACCCGAGCAGGTCGAGCGACAGCGGCCCGAGATCGAGGTGCAGAATCTCACACGTCGTGTTGCCGATGACGACCGGCAACGCGACAGTTCTGAGAATTGACCCGACCACGCCCGCCGCATTGGTGACGACGCCACTGAGCGTCCCTAATGCGACGACCTGTCCGTCACGAACGGCAAACGACGTGAGCGTGAACGCGCCGGAAAACGCGCCGCCGGGCGCCGTCCCCGTGACGGGAATCGACAGCTGTGGAGTCGCCTGGCCCTGTGCCTGTGCCGCCGCCGGGATGAGCAGTGCCAACGCTACAACTGCCGCCGCCGCCGCCGATTTAGTACGCCGTAGTAATTTCATCCTTCTTTCCTCCCTGATAGCACGCGGAATGCGTCATGACTAATAAATATCCAATCGACATGCCAAGAATGCGTGCACGTGCAACCATGCGGTCGTCCCTTGTTCCGGGGGAGAACGCTGTTGCTCTTCTGATCGCCGAGCCGTTCATGTAATCTCTGCAGCTTATGAAGCGAGTGTCTCTGCCGCTCGTCGCGTTCCTCGTGTGGACAACGCCTCTCTTGCACGGTCAGACAGGTGCGACCAACGGCGAGTGGCGCACGTACGGCGGCGATCTGGCGAGCACGCGATATGCGCCGCTCGATCAGATCAACGCGGGAAATTTCGGCAAGCTGCAGGTCGCCTGGCGATTCAAGACCGACGTCTTCGGCATCCGGCCCGATTTCAATCTCCAGACGACCCCTCTGATGATCGACGGCGTGCTGTACGCCACCGTCGGTGCGAGGCGCGACGCCGTCGCGATCGATGCGGCGACAGGCGAGCTGCTGTGGATGTACCGCATCGACGAAGGCAAGCGCGCCGCTGCGGCGCCCCGCCTGCTGTCGGGGCGCGGCGTCGCGTACTGGACAGACGGACGCGGCGACGAGCGCATCTTCATGGTGACGCTGGGCTATCAGCTCGTTGCGCTCGATGCGAAGAACGGCGATTCCGATCCGCACGTTCGGTCAGAACGGGATTCTCGATCTGAAGCAGAACAACGATCAGGTGCTCGATCCGATTACCGGCGAAATCGGCTTGAACACGGGACCGATCGTGGCCAAGGACGTGGTCATCGTGGGAGCGGCGCATCGCGCCGGCGGCGCGCCGCGAAGCAAGACGAACGCGAAAGGGTACATCCGCGGCTTCGACGTCAAGACCGGAAAGCGCCTGTGGATCTTTCACACCATTCCGACGCCGGGAGAGTTCGGCAACGAGACCTGGGAGAACGACTCCTGGTCGTACTCGGGCAACGCCGGTATGTGGGGGCCGTTTTCCGTGGATGAAGAGCTCGGACATGGTCTATCTGCCGTCGAGCTGTCGACGGGCGACTATTACGGCGGCCACCGTCCCGGCGACAATCTCTTCACCGAGTCGCTCGTCGCCGTCGATCTGCAGACCGGGAAGCGCAAGTGGCACTTCCAGCTCGTCCATCACGGCATCTGGGATTACGACATTCCGTGCGCGCCCATCCTGGCCGACATCACCGTCGACGGCAAGCGCATCAAGGCAGTCGCGCTGCCGAGCAAGCAAGGATTTCTGTATGTCTTCGATCGGCAGACAGGGCAACCCGTGTGGCCGATCGTCGAACGGCCCGTCGAGAAAGGCACCGTGCCCGGCGAATGGTATTCGCCGACGCAGCCGTTTCCGACCAAGCCGCCACCGTTCGAGCTGCAGGGCATTCAGGAAAAAGATCTGATCGACTTCACGCCCGAGATTCTTGCCGAGGCGAAGAAGGTGGCATCGACACATCAAGCTCGGTCCGCTGTTCACCCCGCCTATCGTGCGTGGCGACGGCGGCAAGATCGGGACGGCGTACATCGCCAACGGCGCCAACTGGCCGGGCGGTTCCTACGATCCGGAAACCGGAATCCTGTACGTGTTTTCCAACTCACTCACCCGCCTGCTCGTCCTCGCAAACGATCCGAAGCGATCGGACATGGATTACATCAACACCGGCGGGGGCGGAGACACCGGCGGTGGCGGCGGTTTTCCTGGATGCATTTGATGCCGTGCGCCATCACGGTGCAGGGACTGCCGTTCGTGAAACCGCCATGGGGGCGCATCACGGCCATCGATCTCAACAAGGGAGAAATGGTCTGGCAGATCGCGCACGGCGAAACACTCGATGCCGTGACGAATCACCCGATGTTGAAAGGCGTCACGATTCCGCGCACGGGCCGCATCGGCCCCATCGGGACGTTGACGACCAAGACGCTGGTCATCTCGGGGGAACGGGGCTTCACGACGCCGCCGTCGGGCAGCGGTTCGCGAAGCTGTACGCGTACGACAAGGCCACCGGCAAGGAAGTGGCGCACGTCGTCATGCCGGCGCCGCAGACCGGCAACCCGATGACCTACATGCTGAACGGCAAGCAGTATCTCGTGCTGGCGATCAGCGGGCCCGACTTTCCTGCGGAGCTCATCGCGTACACGGTCGCACCGTGAGAGAGCTGTTGATCACTCCTCGGCCAATTGCTCTGCCATCATCGCGGTGTGCACGGCGGCCCCTTGCAGCATGGGCACGGCGATGGCGGTAATCGCGCGCCGCCAGTCGGCCTCGAGCGTGTCGTTCCATGCGGATGATGAGAGGCGGATCGCGCGGATCAATGCCTCGCGCACGGTCACGTAATCTTCGGGCTTGGCGCCCCACCCCACATGCTGAGCGCCGAGATCGCGCAGCGGCTGTTCGAGCGTCCGCATTTCTTCCAGATTCTTAATCACCAGCGCGAGCGCGGCCTCGAAGTGTCCCTGCAGCGAAGTGAGTCGGTGGGAAAAAGCGTGCGCAGCTGAGGGGCCGCGGCGAACAGTTCCGTGTAGAAACGCGCCGCGAGCGCGCGAGGCTCCGCTGAAATTCCTGAAAAGCTGGTTCTGATGCGCGCGATCGCTTCGGGTGTCATAATGACGCCGCTTTCGCATGACGGCCCCCACCGATTCGGATGGAACGCGAGGAACGGCCGGCGAGCTGCTCCCGGAAGTGTATGACGAACTGAGGAAGCTCGCGAAGGCCCGCCTCGCGCGCGAGCGCCAGCCGCATCAGACGCTGCAGCCGACGGCGCTCGTGCATGAAGCCTATCTCCGCGTCTCCGGCGACCGGCCGGCCCAGCAGTGGGATCGGCGCGGGCATTTTTTCGCGGCGGCTGCGCTGGCGATGCGGCGCATTCTCGTGGAGCGCGCCCGCCACTATCAGCGGATCAAGCATGGCGCGGGCGGCGAACACGTCGAGCTCGACGAGGCCCTGTTGTCGTGCCGACCCTGCCTTGGACGACCTTGTCGCCGTGGACGAGGCACTGACGCAGCTCGAAACGATCGATCCCCGGAAAGCGAAAATTGTGACGCTGCGATATTTCGCCGGTCTCAGCGTTGAAGAAACCGCGAAGGCGCTCGACCTGTCTCCCGCCACGATCAAGAACGAATGGGCGTTCGCCCGTGCGTGGCTGTACCGGCAGCTCGGTCCGCCAGGCGCGCCACCTGTGGATGGCCAGGCGTGAGACAGCGGGCGGCCAGCCGCGCCGAGGAAATATTTCTGGCGCTCGCCGATCTCGACAGCGCCGGCCGCGAAGCGGCCGTGCGCGAACGCTGCGGCGAAGACGCGCGGCTGCGCGCCGAAGTCGAAGCGCTCCTTCAGGCGCTGCACGCGCCTGAAGACGGGTTTCTGGACCCCACGACCATCCCGACGCTCGACATGAACGCCGTCGACGGTCCGCTGCAGCCGGGCACGCCGCTCGGTCAGTTCCTCGTGCTGCATGCGATCGGCTCCGGCGGCATGGGCGTCGTCTACGCGGCACAGCAGGATCGGCCACGACGCACCGTCGCGATCAAGGTGCTGCGTCGCGGATTCCGTCATCCGGAGATCGTCAAACGGTTCGAGCGCGAGGCCGAGGTGCTCGGCCGGCTGCAGCATCAGGGCATCGCTCAGGTGTTTGCGTTTCATCCGGTGACCGGCAGGCGCCGGCGCATCTCGTGATGGAGCTGATTGCCGGCCCGCCGATCACGGAATACGCTCAGGCTCGCGGCTCCAGTGTCGCCGATCGCGTCGAGCTGATGGCGAAAGTCTGCGAGGCGATGCACCACGCGCACGAGCGCGGAGTCGTGCATCGCGATCTGAAGCCGGCGAACGTGCTGGTGGGCGAAGACGGCTGGCCGAAGATTCTCGATTTCGGCATCGCGCGCGCCACCGGTCTCGACGTGCAATCTGGCGTGCACACATCGCACGGACAGATCATCGGCACGCTCGCGTTCATGAGCCCCGAGCAGTTGCGCGGCGCCGTGGCCGACGTCGATCGGCGCAGCGACGTGTATGCGATGGGCGTGCTGCTGTTCCGCCTCATCGCCGGCCGCATGCCGTTCGACATCGCCGGCTTGCCTCTGGTGGCGGCGGTGCAGCGCATTCTTCAGAGCGAGACGCCGCGTCTCGGCACCGATGCGGCCTTCGTGCACGAATCGCTCGAGCAGATTGCCGCCCGCGCGATGGCGCGCGAGCGGGACGCACGATACGAGTCTGCCGAGGACATGCGGAGCGACCTTCGAGCGTTTCTCGAAGGCCGCCGCACGAGCGCTGCCGACGTCGTGTCGACGAGAGCGTCGACGAGCGCCTGCTCGCCATCGGCCTCGCGAGCGGCACCATCAGCGTCATCGACGCGCGCACCGGCAAGACGCTCGTGACATTCGAGCGCGGCTCCGGTCCCGTCAGCACGCTTCGTTTCCGGGACGATGGCGCGGCTTGCCGTCGAGTGGAGCGACGGCCGGTCGGACAGCTGCGGCTGCCAATGTAGAAATCAGGCTCCGACCAGCGATTCCTTCGCCGCGTTCTTCATCGTGCCGGCGAGCAGATCCGTACACGCGACCCACGCGTCCTTCACTTCTGGCGTGAAGCGTCTGGCCGAGCCCCTTTTCGAGCGTCCACAGCAGCGCCGCGCCAACCGTGTCGTAATGCGCGTCCGGCGACGCCGTACCCGGCATGACGCCGTCCGAGATCCTCGACGACCGGCACGAGCTGCTCGAGACGGTCGAGACCTTTCACGGCCGCCGTGAGCATCTGCATCAGCTTCCGGCGTTGCTCGGCCATGTCGCCCTTGAACATCCGCTCGAGGGAGGGATCCAGCTCGAACAGCCGCCGGTAGAACAGCGCCGCGGCATCATCGGCAATCGGGGCGACCAGCGGCAAAGCTTTGCTGCACAAGGACTTTCTGCTTTGTCGGTCAACATCGGTTGATCTCCTTTGACAACCAATGCGACGTTTTGGGGAAGAAGGGCTAATGCGCTACCTTTTCAGCACAAAGAGGCATGATCAAGGCCGTCATATTCGATCTCTACGAGACCCTCGTCACGCAGTCGGGACAGACGTTCCGCGCGCCGGCGCGCTGGGCGAATCGCTCGGACTCGATGCGACCGCCTATCGGCGCGAATGGAAGCAGCTGCGGCCGCTGGTCCTGCGCGGCCAACTGACGTTTCAACAAGCGCTAATCGAGGTTGGCAGACGGTTGGGTGTGACGATCCCGGATGAACGCGTGCAGCACGCGCGTGACGCGCGCATACGCGCAAATACAGCCGTGTTTCAAAAGGTCGATCCCGAAATCGTCGCGCTTGACGCGCGACCTCCATGCCCGCGGCGTACGTCTGGCGACGATCAGCAACTGCATGGCTGAAGATGTCGTCGCATGGCCGGGCGTCTGCGCTTGCGCCGCAGTTCGGGTACGCGGCGTTTTCATTCGCGGTCGGGTGCGTGAAGCCCGATCCTCAGATCTATCTCACGACGATCGAACAGCTGGGCGTGAACCCGGCAGAGACGTTGTACATCGGCGACGGCGGCGATGACGAGCTGGCGGGCGCCGAACGCGCCGGATTGCGCGCGGCACAGGCAGGCTGGTTCGTCCAGCGCGAGGCGTCGGCCGGGATTCCATTTCTGGCCAGTCCGCAGGATGTCATGAACACTGTGATCGAGTCTCACGTGATGATGGGCACGACGCGCACTCACGATTCGCTGCGGCGGGTTCTGGGCACAGCGTTGCCGATTATTCAAGCGCCGATGGCGGGCGCGCAGGCAGGCGCGCTTGCCGTGGCTGTCTCGAATGTGGGCGGCCTCGGATCGTTGCCATGCGCGCTCCTCGGTGTCGACGCGATGCGCGCCGAGCTGACGGCGCTGGCATCGGGCACGGCAGCGCCATTCAATGTCAATTTCTTCTGTCATAAGGCGCCACGGGCCGACGGCGAGCGCGACGCGCGCTGGCGAGCGGTGCTCGCTCCGTACTACAAGGAGCTCGGCATCGAGCCGGACACGACTCCGGCTGCCGGTGCCCGCATAGCCTTCAGCCCGGACGCCGCCGACGTGCTTGAAGAGTTCAAACCGCGGGTTGTGAGCTTTCATTTCGGCCTCCCGTCTGCCGAGCTGCTGGCTCGAGTCAAGAGCTGGGGCGCGAAGGTGCTCTCGTCAGCGACGACCATGGATGAAGCGTTGTGGCTCGAAGCGCACGGCGCAGATGCGATCGTCGCGCAGGGTGTGGAAGCCGGTGGCCATCGCGGCATGTTCTTGTCGGAGGATGTGAGCACACAGGTCGGCACGTTCGCACTGCTGCCTCAGATCGTTCGCGCTGTCGGCGTGCCCGTCGTAGCGGCGGGCGGAATCGCCGACGCCCGCGGCGTTTCGGCGGCTCTTGCGCTCGGCGCGGCCGGAGTAGCAGGTCGGCACCGCCTATCTGCTCTGTCCGGAAGCGACGACGAGCCCCCTTCACCGAGCGGCGCTCAAGAGCGAGTCTGCCCGTCACACAGCGCTCACGAACGTCTTCACCGGTCGGCCCGCGCGCAGCATTGTGAATCGCATCATGCGCGAGCTTGGTCCGATGAGCCCGGTCGCGCCCGAGTTTCCATTGGCCGCCTTCGCCATCGGCCCGTTGCGCGCGAAAGCGGAAGCACAGGCCAGCACCGATTTCTCCCCGATGTGGTCGGGGCAGAACGCGAGTGGCTGCAGGGAAGTGCCGGCCGCCGAACTGACGCAGCAGCTGGCCGAGGGGCTGACGAGCGCGACATGATCTTTGCAAAACGCGTCTTCCTCACCGCCGCCATCTACGGCTTCATCGTATTGGTGCCGCAATATTTTCTCGAGGCGAAGACCGGCCGAGACTTCCCGCCGGCGATCACGCATCCCGAGGACCACTACGGCTTCATCGGTGTCGCCGTCGCGTGGCAGATGGTGTTTCTCATGATCTCGCGCGATCCGATTCGGTATCGTCCGATCATGCTCGCGGCGATCGTCGAAAAGGCGAGCTTCGGGCTGCCGGCGATTGCGCTGTATCTCGGCGGCCGGCTCAGCGCCCAAATGCTCGGCGCGGGCATTCTCGATCTGATCCTCGGAGTCCTCTTCATCCTGGCGTATGCTCGAACAGCGCCAATTATTCAAAGACCTTGAAACCACGAAGGCGCGACGAGCACGAAGACGTGCAGTCGACGTAGATCGTCGCGTCTTCGTGTTCGCATTCAATCATGTATAAAGGTCGACGCGTGTTTCGCAACGGGCCCGGAGTGGTCATGCTCTTTGTTGGCCTCACGGGCCTGTTTGCCGCAGGAGCGTTCGTCACCTACAGACAGAACGGCTGGACCTGGGTGTCGATGGGGCTTACAGGTGCGACCGTGATCCTCGGGCTGGGCAGCATCCTCGAAAGCCTGGTGCTGCGCATCGAGCTGACGGAGGATGCGCTCATCGCAACGGATTTGACAGGGCGCAAACGGTACGAGATCGCAGCGATCGACAGAATCGAGGAAGCCAAAGGATGTCCGCCCGCGCTCCTGCTCAAGGACGGCAGCTGGGCGAAGCTGCCGTCGGTCGGCGACAACGTGGGCAACTCGGTCCGCTCGTGGCTCAAGCACTCGCAGTCAAGGCACCAGACATGAACGACGTAGGGCTCGCCATCGCCGCTGATGCGAAGACGCACGCCGAGTTGCTGGGTCTTGTGCGCAAGCACTTCGATTAAGCTTCGCGTACCGTGCTGTCTCATCGGCTCGCGACGTCGGCAGAACTGCCCGAGCTCAAAGCGCTGATGGACGCGTCCATACGAGCGCTCGTCGGCGCGTATCTCGACCCGGCGCGCGTCGAAGCCTCATTCGATTTCATGGGGCTCGATACGCAGCTCATCGAAGACGGCACCTATTTCGTCGTCGAGTGCGAGAATCGCCTCGCAGGCTGTGGCGGCTGGGGCCGTCGCGCGACGCTGTTTGGTGGTGACCACACACGAGGGCGCGATGCGCGTCTCCTCGATCCCGCGACGGAGCCCGCTCGCGTGCGCGCGATGTACACCCACCCCGATTTCGTGAGGCGCGGAGTCGGCCGGCTTGTGCTGTCATTGTGCGAGGCCGCGGCCGCGCGGGAAGGATTTCGATCGCTCGAACTGGTCGCGACCGTCGCGGGCGAGCCGCTGTATCTTGCCTGCGGGTTTACGATCATCGAGCGGATCGACCTGCCGACGACGAAGGGCTTGACGGTTCCAGGCGCCCGTATGTCAAAGCGAATCGAGGTCCCTATGCAGGATGACATTTGCGTGTTCAGGGCGAGCGGCGAAATGCAGGCGCAGCAAATCCAGGGGTTTCTGGCCGGCTCCGGCATCGCCAGCGAGTTGAGAGGGGAATCGCTGCGGAAGACGCACGGGCTCACCATTGACGGACTCGGGATGGTGGAGGTCGTCGTCTCCAGCGCCGACGAAGAACAGGCGCGCGCGCTGCTGGCCTCGGCCGAGAACGGAGCGTTTCGCCTCGACGAAGATGCGCCGGTGCAGGAATGAGTGCGAGACGCACGGCACTGATCGTTCTCGTCGCTGCCGGCCTCATCAGCGACACCGCCGTCGACAGCCGGCAGCAGAAACCATCGCGCCCCAACATCCTCCTGATTCAGGCCGACGATCTCGGGTACGGCGATCTCAGCGCCTACGGGCAGGCGCGCTTTTCCACACCGTCGCTCGATCGCCTCGCACGCGGAGGCATGAGGTTTACGGAGTACTACTCGGGCAGCACGGTGTGCGCACCGTCACGCACGACGCTGATGACCGGGATGCACACCGGCCACGCCTGGATCCGCGGAAACGGCGACATTCCGCTGCGGCCCGAAGATGTCACCATCGCCGAGATGCTGCGCGACGTGGGGTACCGCACCGCCGTGATCGGCAAATGGGGGCTCGGGTCTCCGGGCTCGACCGGCATGCCCGATCGACAGGGATTCGACCACGCCTTCGGCTTCCTCGATCATCGGCATGCGCATCGCCAGTACACCGATCATCTATGGCGCAACGGCGAGCGGGCCGCGACCGACCTCGAGCGCGATTACGTCAACGACCTGTTCACCAGAGAGACCACAGAGTTCATCGAACGCAGCGACACGCGTCCGTTCTTCGTCTACTTGAACTACACGGTGCCGCACGCCGAGATGCGCGCGCCTGAAGATTCGATGGCCGCCCATCGCGGCCACTTTCCCGAGAAACCGTTCGAGAACCAGAAAGCCGACGCGCGGCCAACCGGTGCCAGCCCCGAGCTTCCGACACTCGGGTACCGGTCGCAGCCCACGCCGCATGCGGCCTTCGCGGCGATGATTACGCGCATGGACCGCGACATCGGTACGCTGGCCGATCTCCTGCGTGCGCGCGGCATCGAGCGCAACACCCTGATCATGTTCGTCAGTGACAACGGCCCGCATCAGGAAGGGGGCGGCGATCCGGTGTTCTTCAAGAGCTCGGGGCCGCTGCGCGGCATCAAGCGCGATCTGTACGAAGGCGGCATCCGCGTGCCGATGATCGCGAGCTGGCCCGGCACCATTCCGGCCGGCCGTGTCAGCAACCACCCGTGGGCGCACTGGGATATGCTGCCGACCATCGGCGACATCGCCACAGCGAAGGCGCCTGCAGGCATCGACGGCCTCTCGATGGCGCGCGCGCTTCGCGGCCAATCGCAGCGGCCGCACGATTTCCTGTATTGGGAATTCCATGAGCGCGGCTTTCAGCAGGCCGTGCGCATGGGAACGTGGAAAGCCGTTCGCCTGAAAAAAGATGCGCCGCTCGAGCTCTACAATCTCGCGGCCGATCCCGGCGAGCAGCGCGATGTGGCCGCCGGCAATCCGAAGATCGTGGCGCGCATCGAGGAATATCTGAAGACCGCGAGAACCGAATCGGAACGCTGGCCCGTAAAGTAAAACCATGAATAGACGATCGCTGCTCACGATTGGCGCGAAGGCGGCTGCAGGCGTGGTGTTGTGTCCGCGCCTTCTCGATGCCGCTCCCAAATTGCGCGTCACCACGCTCGAGCTGTTGCCGATGCGCGCGACCGCTCGCACGGTGTGGCTGTTCGTTCGTCTCGGCACCGACGCCGGGCTGACAGGACTCGGCGAAGCGTCCGACGCGTTCGGGTTCGCCAACACGAGCCAGAAAAATGCGATGCAGATGGAGTCGGAGCTGCGCACGTTCTTCAAGCTCGCCGAAGGAAAGTCGCCGCTCGAGATCGCGCGCATACCGGCGAGAGGGAGAGCGGCTCGCGACCGGTCGAGGCTTGATTCCCGCGACGGCCTACAGCGCGATTGAGCAGGCGTTGTGGGATCTCGCTGGAAAAGCGCTCGATGTGCCGACCTACAGCCTGTTCGGCGGGAAGCGCGAGAGATACGCTGCCCGTGTACGCCAACGTGAATCGCGCGACGAACCCTCGCACGCCCGCAGGTTTCGCGGCCACTGCGCGCGCGGCGGTGAAAGAGGGATTCCGCGCGGTGAAGGCGGCGCCGTGGGACGGATTCCCTCCGCTCAGTTCGACGCCGGCCGTCATTGACGCCGCAGCCGAGAACGGCATCGCGTGCGTCGCAGCGATGCGCGACGCCATCGGGCCCGACATCGAGCTGATGGTCGACTGCCACAGTTTTTTCGACGTGCCGCTTGCCGAGCGCGTCGCGCGCAGGCTCGAGCCGCAGAAGCTTGCGTGGTACGAAGAGCCGGTGGCACCCGAGCGCACGGAAGAGACGCTCGAGATTCGCAAGCGCATTCAGCAGCCGATGGCGGGTGGAGAAATTCTGTTCGGCATCGCAGGTTTCGCGCCGCTGTGCCGCACGCGTGCGGTGCACGTGATTATGCCCGACGTCAAACACTGCGGCGGCCTGCTCGAGCTCACTCGGATTGCGGCAATGGCCGAAGCGGACGGCGTGGAAGTGGCGCCGCACAATCCGAGCGGCCCCGTCTCTACCGCCGCGAGCGTCCAGGTGTGCGCGGTGTTGAAGAACTTCCGGCTCCTCGAGCTCCAGTGGGGCGAGGTCGACTGGCGACACGAAGTTCTGCAGCCGCACGAGCTGTTCGTGAAGGGCACCATCGCCGTGCCCGATCGCCCTGGCTTCGGCATCGAGCTGAACGATCGGGTCGTCAAGGCTCACCCGGTATAGGACCATCAAAAGGAGATCGCGTATGCGCATCGCATTGGGTTTCGCGGCGGCCGCGTGCGTCACAACCGTGCTGTTGGCGCAGGGAAGAGTGAATCCTACCGACCCGCAGCCGACCTGCAACATGTGCCCGGGAACCTACATCCCGCTGTCCGAGCTCGGCGCCTACACGAAGAAAGCGATGGCGGAGAAACTGACCGACCAGCAGATGAGAGATATCGACATCGGCAAAGGCCATGTCGGCATCGCGATGGTGTATCGCCCACGTCTGGACAAGCCGTTGCCGAATTCGGTGGCGGAACACGATCTCGTCAGCGAGGTCTATCACATCATTTCAGGATCGGCCACGCTCGTCCTCGGCCCAGACATCGTCAACCGGCAGCGCCGCCCGGCGACACTTCGCACCGTCGTCGAGTTCAACGGCCCGGGACACTGCCGGATCGGAGATTCGGAACGGAGTGGCGCACGAGATCAAGGCGGGCGACGTCGTCGTGATTCCAGCCGGCACCGGCCACTGGTTTACGAAGATCGACGATCACATCAACTACCTGATGGTCCGCATCGACCCCGACGAAGTGACGCCGCTCAAGAGCGAAGCGCAGTCGAGGGAATACCTGAGCAAGCCGGCGACGTGGGACAAGTAATCACACTCCGGCGTGAGCTCGGGAAGTGGGATCTCACCGCCATCGGCATCAACCAGACGATCGGCAGCGCCATCTTCATCCTGCCGTCCCAGGTGGCCGCGCAAATCGGCACCTGGAGCCCGTTCGCATTTGTAGCCATCGGGCTCGCGTCGCTGCTCGTCGCGCTCTGCTTCGCCGAAGTAGGCAGCCGGTTCGAAAGGACCGGCGGACCGTATCTTTACACCCGCGCGGCCTTCGGGCGATTCGTCGGATTCGAGGTCGGGTGGATGCAGTGGGTGACGCGCGTGACCAGCCAGGCCGGCGTCGCGAATGGCATCGTGCTCGCCCTGGGTTTCTACTGGCCGGCCTTCACGGCGGGCGCTGTCCGTGCGACCACACTTGCGGCCATCACGCTCGCCATGGGATGGATCAACCTGCGCGGCATCCGCCTCAGTGCATTTGCGATCGACTTCTTCACGATTGCCAAACTGCTGCCGCTCGCGCTCTTCATCCTCGTCGGGCTCTGGTTCGTCGACGCCAGCCGCCTCTCGCCGTCGGGCGCGGTCTCGATGACGCAGATCTCGACGGCGGCGCTCCTGTTGATTTTCGCGTTCGGCGGTTACGACGTCATCGGCGTACCGGCAGGTGAATCCGCGGATCCGCGCAAGCACCTGCCATTCGCGTTCGTCGCGACGATTCTCACCGTGACGGCCGTCATGACGATGGCCGACATCGTGGCGCTCGGCACGCTGCCGAATCTGGTGTCGTCGAGGACACCGCTGGCCGATGCGTCGATGCTCTTCGTCGGCGCCGCCGGGGCGCTGATCATCAGCGCGGGATCGGTCGCGTCGATGACGGGCAACAACCTCGGCGGCACGCTGACCGGTTCGCGCATGCTCTTTGCACTCGCCGAGAACGGCGCGCTGCCGCAGTTCTTTGCGAAGATTCACCCGCGCTATCGCACGCCGTCGAATGCCGTGATCTTCACGACCCTTGTGGCGCTGGTCCTTGCATTGTCGGGATCGTTCGTCATACTGGCGGTGGCCAGCGCGGTCGCGCGGCTTATCACTTATACGGGCGCCTGCGCGGCGACGCTGCGGCTGCGCCATCCGCGTTTTCACGGCAGCGTCAATCCGGCCACATTTGTCATCCCGCTGGGTCCCGTGGTGCCGCTGCTGGCTATTGTCGTGTCGCTGCTAATTCTCGCCGGCGCCACGCGCGCACAGTTGCTCGGCGGCGCAGCCGGCCTTGCCGCAGGCGCGGTGCTGTTCGTGATGAATGACAGATTTCGAGGTCCTGTATGATAAGATCCTCGCTCTATGACGCTGCGTAACATTCGCACGACGGCGAGTCTCCCTCCTTTCGGCCGCTAGCTTCGCTGGCTCCGAACGGGCCAGACTCTCACCAACAATCCACTTTCGTTTTCAGCGATAGCCAGGCGTTCGCGCGTGTACGCACGCGCGTGCGCAGGAGAAGATCATGTCGACCATCGTCGTCGTAAAAAAGAATGGGCTTGCCGTCATCGCGGCGGACACGCTCACCTCATACGGGAGCCGCAGATTGTCGGTCGACAATAATGCGAAGCCGGAAAAAATTATCCCTATACGGGATTCCTTTATCGGTGTGACCGGGAGCTCAGCCCACGTGTTAGTGCTCGAGCACTTGTTTGGCTCACTCGAACAGGCACCGCAACTGTCGTCTCGGCAGGAGATCTTCGACTTGTTCCGGGGCGCGCATCCACGCCTGAAGCAGGATTACTTTCTCAATCCGAGAGAGGATGAACGTGCTCCGTACGAGTCGAACCAGATGGATTTGCTCATCGCGAATCGTCACGGGATCTTCGGGTGCTATTCATTGAGAGAGGTCTTTGAATACGACCGGTTCTGGGCGACCGGCTCGGGGAGTGACTATGCGCTCGGCGCCATGCACGCGGTTTACGATCGCGACATGGATGCTCCGGAGATTGCCCAGACTGGCGTACGCGCCGCCATAGATTTCGACGAGGCATCCGGCGCGCCTATGATGCTGTATGCGGTGCCGCTTGCGGCCATCGAGCCAAGGGAGGTAGCGGTGATTTGAGGATGGTGCGTCGAGACACGGGCGTGCCATCATCACACGAGCTCTTCTGGAGGACGTGCCCATCATGCAGATCGCTCCGTACCTGAGCTTCAAGGGAGAGTGCGAGGAAGCGTTCAAGTTCTATGAGCGGTGTCTCGGCGGCCGGCTCGGAGCGATCTTCCGATACGCCGGGTCACCGATGGCGGATCAAGCTCCGGCCGGCTGGCAGGACAAGGTGATGCACGGCAGTGTGACGGTTGACGAGCTCGTGTTGATGGGTGCCGACATAGCGCCAGAGAGCTATGAGGCTCCCAAGGGCTTCACGCTTTCGATTCAAATCAAAGGCGTGGCTGACGCCGAGCGTATCTTCCGCGAACTGGCCAACGGCGGCAGGGTTGTCCTGGCGCTCGAGAAAACGTTCTGGGCCGCGCGTTTTGGCATGCT
Source organism: Vicinamibacterales bacterium (assembly GCA_963730445.1). Classification (GTDB taxonomy): domain Bacteria; phylum Acidobacteriota; class Vicinamibacteria; order Vicinamibacterales; family JAMQPK01; genus JAMQPK01. Next base: position 59,010 of record CAVSRX010000006.1, read on the forward strand.
CGTCGATCGCTTCGGCATCCCATGGCAGATCAACTGCGAGGAATGAAGCGAGCAAGACTTCCCTTTGCCTTCTGCGTATTTGCGGTGAGGCATGGAAGACTGTATTCGTCCCAAGGTAACATCCTGGGGAATCAACCGATATGAACCTGACCCATCGCCGCCTCATCACCTTGTTTGTTGCGATTCTGTGCGCCACGTCGTGCGCGTCATCCACGCCGCCGCCGCCACCCGCGAGCGTGCCATCCAGTAGCGCGGCGTTCGACGAGGTCTCGCGTGCCTTTCTCGAAGATGTCTATCAACGGCAACCGACATGGGCCACCTATCTCGGCATCCATAAGTACAACGATCGGCTCGACGATTACTCTCGCAAGGCCGTCGACGACGCCGTCGCGTCGGCGAAGCAGTTTCGCGGGCGTGTGGCCGCCATCGATGCGGCGTCGCTGCCGCTCGAGAAGCAGCTCGATCGCGAGCAGCTGCTGCGCGCGATCGACGCGCGGCTGTTGTCGCTCGAAGTCGTGCGGCCGTGGGCCGTCGATCCCGACTCCTACAGCAGCGGCCTCACGCGCACGGCCTACATCATGATCAAGCGCAATTTTGCGCCGCCCGACGATCGCCTGCGGCAGCTGATCGCGCGTGAGAAGGCGATGCCAGCGGCGCTTGCGCACGCGCGGACGAATCTGCAGAACCCGCCGAAGATTTACACCGAGATCGCCATCGAGCAGATGGATGGCAACCGCGGGTTCTTCGAGACGGCCGTGGCCGCGGCGTTTCCAACCGTCACGGATAAAGCGCTGCTGGCAGAATTCAAGCAGGCGAATGACGCTGTCATCGCGGCGATGGTCGACTACAAGAAGTGGCTCCAGGACGATCTGCTGAAGCGCTCCAATGGAAACTTCGCCATCGGTGAGGAGACATACCGTAAGAAGCTCGCCGCCGACGAGATGATCGAGCTGCCGCTCGACGAGCTGCTTCAGATCGCCGAGCGCGATTTGCGGAAGAACCAGGCGGCGTTCACTGAAGCCGCGCGCGCCATCGATCCGAAGCGATCGGCGTTCCGCTGTGCTCAAGACGCTCGAAGCCGATCACCCTCCAGCGGAAAAACTGTTGTCGACGACGCAGGCCGAGCTGGATGCGCTGGGCCGCTTCATGACCGAGAAGCGTATCGTCACGATTCCGAAGGCCGCGCCGGCGCGAGTGGAGGAGACGCCGCCGTTCCTGCGCGCCACGACCTCGGCATCGATGGATATTCCGGGGCCGTTCGAGACGGTGGCGACCGAGGCGTACTACAACATGACGCTGCCCGATCCGAAGTTGTCGGCGGCGGAAAAGAACGAATTCATGACGCAGTGGTACTACCCGGCGATTTCGAATGTCTCGGTGCACGAAGTCTGGCCCGGACACTATCTGCAGTTTCTCTACGCGCGCAACTTTCCCTCTGATATTCGCAAAGTGCTCGGCGCCGCCACCAACAGCGAAGGATGGGCGCACTACTGCGAGCAGATGGTCATCGACGAGGGGTTTCACGCTGACGATCCGCGTTATCGCCTGGCCCAGGTTCAGGACGCGCTGCTCCGCGATGTGCGGTTCATCGTGGGCATCCGCCTGCACACCAGGGGCATGACCGTCGCGGAGGCGGAAGAGTTCTTCGTGAAGGAGGGCTACCAGTCGCGGCCCGTCGCGCGATCGGAGAGCAAGCGCGGCACATCGGACGCGACCTACGGTTACTACACCATGGGCAAGCTGATGATCCTGAAGCTCCGGGAGGATTACCGGGCGAAAATGGGCGCCCAGTTCTCGCTGCAGGATTTCCACGACGCATTCATCAAATTGGGGCCGCTGCCGCTGCCCCTCGTGCGCAAGGCGATGCTCGGCGAAAGCGGCGGACTGTTCTAGGTACTCCTGGCTTTTGGCTGTCCCTGCCACAGACTTTACTATCTCGACACAGAGGCACGGAGGCACAGAGTTCGAAATCCGACACACGCCGAGTGGCCTTGTGCCCTGTGCGCCAGGGAACTCCGTGGCGCGCGTTGACGTGGCGCCGTAGGCGCCACCGGACAAAACACAAGGCACAAACACAAGACCGTAGATCGAGTCGGTCTTGATGTTTGTACCTTGTGCTTTGTCCGACGATGGCCGCGCAGCGGCCATCGTGTCAACGCGTCGCCCGTGTCTCCGTGTTGAGGACAGCAAAGATCAACTGTCTCTTTGCTTTCCTCTGCGCCTCTGCGTCTCTGTGTCGAGACAGCGAGTGTCTGGTGCAGACGCGTTCAGAAATCTCCAATAATTCTCCTGCTCTTCTAGCGCGCTGACGTGTCAGCGCAGATGGCCGGCAGCACGTCGCCGATCCGCTGCTGAATCACCGCATCGGCCATCGCGTCGAATTGCGTCGGCTCGGCATTAACGATCACGACGCGGGCGCCTGCCGCTTTTGCGCGCGGAACGGCGCCTGCCACCGGATACACCTGCAACGTGCTGCCGATGGCGAGCAATACGTCGGCTTCACCGGCCGCCTGCATCGCCCGATCGATCACCTCGGGCACGAGCGCCTGGCCGAACGAGATCGTGGCGCTCTTGAGTATCCCGTTGCAGTCCCTGCACGGCGGATCTTCTTCGCCGGCGCGCACGCGATCCAGCACCACCGGCATCGGCCCGCGGCTGCCGCAGCTCATGCACACGTATTCGTGCACGGTGCCATGCACCTCGATGACCTTGTCTGGCGAGTTCCCAGCCTTCTGGTGCAGGCCGTCGATGTTCTGCGTGATCAGCGCGTGCAGCCGTCCGGCGCGCTCGAGATCGACCAGCGCGCGATGGCCGGCATTCGGTTGAGCGTGCCAGGCGGGATGATCCAGACGCTGCTGCCACGCCAGCTTGCGCACGTCTGGATCTGACATGTAGTAGTGGATGTTCGAGAGCTTCTCGGCCTTCGGATTTTTCGTCCAGATTCCCTGCGGACCGCGGAAATCTGGAACGCCGGATTCGGTCGAGATGCCTGCGCCGGTAAGCACGACGATGCGCCGTGATGCAGATACCCAGCGGCGTACCTGATCAATGTCATCCGTCATCACGCCAGTCTATGACGAATACTTAGCTTGTAGCTGGTGGCCTGTAACTTGTAGCCTTCGAGCATGGAGAAAGTGAATCTCGCTCAGAAGCTGTCACAGATCGGAGAGTACTGGCGACCCAAGGTCGTCGGCGAGCTCAACGGCCAGGAGGTGAAGCTCGTCAAATTCAAGGGCGAGTTCGTGTGGCATCATCACGAGCACGAGGACGAGCTCTTTCTCGTCGTGCGCGGCACGTTCCGTGTCGAGTTTCGCGACCGCGTCGTCACGCTCGCAGAAGGTGAATTCGTCATCGTCCCTCGGGGCGTCGAGCACCGAACGGCTGCGGATGCTGAAGTCCACGTGCTGATCTTCGAGCCTGCGGCAACGCGGAACACCGGGAACATCGAGCATGAGACATTGACCGCGCCGAATAGGTGGCGATCATTTGTAACAGTTTCATCCGGGAGGTTGTGATGTCTCTCGAAACGGACACCACGTTACAGAAGTCCCTCGAATTCCATTGACAGTATTCGCAAGCGCATTTACATGTCGGGCTGGATTGTTGTCGCGGTCACCATCGGGATGTACGCGCGCTTCGCATACCTTCAGCGGACTACGGACGACTTCGAGCGGCTGCTCAGCGCAGCGGTCTCCGCGTTGAGCTTCCTGATTGTGTGGGCCGCATTCGCAGTTATCATGTGCGTCATGCGGATGACCAAGCGAATTATGCGCGCGATTGAATTGTCGTCTCGCGCGCCGAGCTAGCTGGCTACGAGCTACAGGCTACCAGCTACGAGCTACTATTGCCCTGTGGCCCTTACCGCAACGCTCTACAACTTCGACACCGAGCTCGCCGACATCGATCGCGGCGTGTACCAGACGCTCGCATTGCGGCTCGCCCGCCACCCATCGGAAACATCAGAATTCATGCTGACACGATTGCTCGCGTACTGCCTCGAGTACACCGAAGGCATCGAGTTCACCGATGGCGTCTCAGCCGGAGACGATCCGGCCGTATTGGTCCGCGACATGACAGGCCGTATTACGGCGTGGATCGAAGTGGGAATGCCTGATGCCGCGCGACTTCATCGCGGCAGCAAGCTGGCGGGACGTGCGGCTGTGTACACGCATCGCAACATCGCCAAGGTGCTGGAGGGCTTGAACGGCAAGCAGGTGCAGCGCGCGGCGGAGATTCCGGTCTACGAGTTCGGCGCCGGGTTCGTGGACGCCGTCGCGGCAGTGCTGCAGCGGCGCGAGAAAATCTCCGTGTCGATCACCGAGCGCCAACTGTATCTGGATGTCAGCGGGCAGACATTCAGCACGACGGTCGTGGAGCACAGATTTCGATAGCGTCTCCGCAACATCAGTGTGCTATTGATAGGGTGAGCGCATTCGCATGATTCGCAAGCTGGCGTCCGGCAAGTACCGCCTTTACTCCCGCAAGAAACATCCCCGCACGGGCAAGCGCCGCAATCTCGGCACCTTCAGCACTCGCGCTGCGGCGGAACGTCACGAGCGCGCCGTCCAGTTCTTCAAGCGCGGCGGTTAAGACAATCATTTGACGTTGAAAGACGGAGGCACGCATGAAAATGAACTCGGTTGTGCATTTCGAAATCTACGCGACAGACGCGAAGAAGCTCGCCAAGTTTTACTCCAGCCTGTTCGACTGGTCGATCGAGCCAACGCCGGGGATGGATTATCACTATGTCAAGACCACAGAGACGGACGCCAAGGGAATGCCGACCCAGCCGGGCGGCATCAATGGCGGACTCGTCGTGCGCCCGGCCGGATATGAAGATAAGGGGTGGATCAATTACGTCAACGTCGACTCGCTCGACCCGGCCGTCAAACGCGCGCAGGATCTCGGCGCGAAAGTGATGAAGCCGCGAGCGCCAGTGCCGGGCATGGGCTGGTTCGCGATGCTGGTCGACCCTCAGGGAAACACCTTCGCCATGTGGGAGCGCGATCCAGACGCCAAGTAGGTGGTATGCACCGGCCGTGATATACCAACCGGGCAGGAGGTCTCGATGGTGTCGCTCACGTCGCTGCTTATCCCCATAGTGGTCTCGGCGGTCGTCATCTTCTTTGCCAGCTTCCTCATTCATATGGTGCTGGGCTATCACAAAGGGGATGTGCGCAAGATGCCCGACGCGCAGGAGGATGACATCCTCGCGGCTGTCCGGAAGCTCAACCTCGCCCCCGGTGAGTATGGCGTGCCGCATCCAGGATCGCCCGAGCACATGAAGGATCCCGCGTTCGTGGCGAAGATGGCAAAGGGCCCGCTGCTGCTCATGAACGTCGCGCCTGGCGCCGCGATGAACATGGGGAAGCCACTCGCGATGTGGTTCGTCTACACGCTCGTCGTCAGCTTCTTTGCGGCCTACATCACCAGCCGCGCCGTCGCGCCCGGCACCTCGTATCTGTCGGTGTTTCGATTCATCGGCACGACCGCCTTCATGGCATACGCGCTGGGTCAGATTCCCGAATCGATTTGGTACCGGCGCAATTGGACGAGAACGTTCGTCTCGATCTTCGACAGCCTGATCTACGCGTTGCTGACGGCAGGAGTGTTCGGATGGCTGTGGCCGGCCTAAGAGAAGGGTGGTTGTAGCATGTCGCTGGCGGTTGAAAGCCGGCGGCTCGGCGACGTCATCCTCATTTCCTGCACTGGGCGCATTGTCGAAGGCGACGAGTCCGCGGCGCTGCGCGAGCTCGTGGAAAGCGCACTTCCGCACGATCCGTACTTCGTGTTCGATCTCTCCGCGGTCGACTCGATCGATAGTGGCGGCCTTGGTCTGCTCGTCCGGCTGCTCAGCCGGGCCCAGAGCGCCGGCGGCGATCTGAAATTGTGCGCCCTGCCCCCGAGGGTGAGCGAAATTCTGCGCATCACCAGGCTGCAGACGATATTCGATACGCATCCGTCGCCCGAGGATGCCGTCGCAGCGTTCTATCGCGGTGTGAGCACGGCGACACATGCGGATCGGCTGAAGACCGACATACTGTGCGTAGCGTCGTCGCGCGACGTCATCGCCTACGTGCGCGAGGTGCTGGGTCAGGCGGGGCATGGCGTGATGACCTCTGACAACCTGCCGGACGCGGTGATGCTCCTGAGGGCGACGCGGCCGAAGCTCATCGTCATCGGCGCCGACCTTCGAGCCGCGCAGAACACCCCGGCCGCCGACGTGTTCAACGGCATCGCCAAGGGGTATTCTGTCATCGAGCTGCCGCTCGATTTTTCTCATCGCGACGCAGGCGAGGCGGCTCGCCTGCTCGTCGAGCAGGTGCGCAGCGCGTTGTAATCCACACAATCCCCGGAGGATCAAGGCATGCGAGCACTAATGGTCGGAGTCGTTGTCGGTGCGGCGCTGTTGTGCGATCCGTCTGTCACCCGTGCGCACTTCAAACTGCTCGAGCCCGCATCGTGGCTGGTCTCGAACGATCGCGGCGATCCGCAGAAGGCCGCGCCGTGCGGTGGTGACGCGAAAGACAAAGGCACCCCAAGCAACATTGTGGGTAAAGCGGTGGGCGGCCAGAAGCTGCATATCCGTGTGCTCGAGACCATTTACCATCCCGGCCACTATCGCGTCGCGCTTGCCGTGAACTCGCGCGACGAGCTGCCGCCCGATCCGGTCACCACGACGAGACAAACCGAGAAAGGTCCTCGCTCGGTGTGGGCGGTCGTGCAGAGTCCGCCGCAGAAGCCTGTCCTGGCCGACGGCCTCTTCCCGCACTACACGCGTCCGGCGCAGCCGCAGACCTACGAAGCCGATATCGAGCTGCCGAACATCAACTGCGCGAAGTGCACGCTGCAGATTGTTCAGTGGATGGCCGAGCACGGATTGAACGTTCCCGGCGAATACACGTATCACCATTGCGCCGATCTTCAGATCACAGCCGACCCGGCCAAGCCGATCGATACAGGATGGAAGTGAAGATGCGTACGATCAGTGTGTTCGTCGCGGGAATCGTTATCGGCGTTGCGATCGAGTCCGGGCTGGCCCAGCAGGCCCGGGGTCCCCAACGCGGCAGCCGCGTTGGGGTGGCCTGGAGTATCGTTGGGCTCAATCACGTCGCGGTCAGCGTTTCCGACTACAAAGGCGCCATCGATTTTTATGGCAGGAAGATGGGATTTCGCGAGGCGTTTTCGTTTCGCGAGGCAGACGGCTCGCCGTATCTCACGTACTTTCAAGTCAACCGCAACACGTTCGTCGAGGTGATGCAGGCGACGCCGGCGCGCCCGGCTGGATGTCCGCATTTCGGCCTGGAAGTCGAGCATCTCGATTCCGCCATCGAACAGTTGAAGCAGCGCGGTGTCGAGGTGCGAGCGCCTTCACTGAGCCCGCGCACGGGCACACGAATCGCGCTCGCGACCGCGCCGGGCGGCGTGAACATCGAGCTGCTCGAGTTCGGCCCCGCGTCACTCCACAGGAAAGTGATCGAGTCCTGGAAAGTAAGTGGAAAGTGAAAAGTAAAACGCTGGCCATCTGCGCGGTATCGCTGCTTGTGCTGGTTCGTGCGCATGCGCAGGCTCCGCAGTCGACCTTCCAGGCCGAAGTCAACCTCATCGAGGTCGACACCATCGTCACCGACGACCAGGGACATACGGTCGTCGGACTGACAGCCGACGACTTCGAGCTGTTCGACAACGGGGATCCGCAGAAGATCGTCGCCTTGTCGTTCGTCGACCTGGCGCTCGCGATACCGACCGAATTCCCCGGCGTCGAGAGGCCGGTTGAGCGGGACGTGCGCTCGAATCGCGAGCCGGTGAGCGGGCGGATGTACGTCATCGTGCTCGACGACATGAACATCGACGCGCTGCGCTCGTCTGTCGTGCGCCAACACGCGCGCGAGTTCGTCGAGTCGTACTTCGGCGCGGGCGACATCGCCGCTGTGACCTACACCAGCGGCCGCGTCGACGCATCGCAGGACTTCACCTCCGATCCGCAGTTGCTGCTCGCCTCGATCGACAAGTTCATGGGGCGCGGCGCCCGATCGGCCGCCATGGAATCGCTTGCCAAGTACTACGAAGATCGGTTGACGCTCGAGCTTGACGCTCCGCCTGGTACAAAGCCCGAGAACATCCCGCAGATGGCGGCCGACATGCAGGACAGCCGGATGCGGACGCTGGGCCAGAGCGCAAAGCCGACGGTCGACATCACCGATTTCGATCGGGCGCAGCGCGTGGTCACCGTCTTCGATTCGGTGCGCACGCTGGCGGATGCTCTTGCGCCGGTTCGTGGCCGTCGCAAGGCGGTCGTCATGTTCAGCGAAGGATTCAACTACCAGATGACCGAACCCTTCGGTATGCGCAGCGTCTCCGATGTCATCCGCGCGACACAGGACACGCTCAGCGCTGCTGCTCGCGCCAACGTCAATTTCTATACGATCGATCCGCGCGCCCTCGTGGGCGCCGGCACCGACTTCATGCAGATGACGGGGCCCGGCATGCCCACCGGCGGCACGCAGACTGCGATCGCCGACGAGCTGCAAAGAACGCGGGACAGCTTGCGTGTGCTGGCCGAGGAAACAGGCGGTTTCGCCACGATCGATGCGAATTCGCTCTCGTCCGCCTTCGATCGCATCGTCGACAGCAACAGCCGCTACTACATCCTCGGCTACACGCCGCCCGACGATGCGCAGAACGGGCGGTTTCACAAGATCGACGTGCGCGTGAAGCGGCCCGGGTTGAAGGTGATCGCGCGTCGCGGATATGCGACGCCGCGCGCGCAGACCCTGGAAGATCGCAAGAGAGATGAAGCGCGCCGCCGCGCACGGGAAGCGCGACGGCCGGACGGCGATACGACATCGACCGAGCTTCGCGGCGTCCTCGAAAGCGCGCTGCAGCAGCGAGGGGTGAGCGTGTCCGTGCAGGCCGCGCCCTTCAGGAATCGGGACAACGAAGCGTCGGTGGCGCTGGCGATCGAGGTCGACGGCGCGCGGCTGCCGCTGTCGCCGCCCGGCACGCTGGAAGTGTCGTTCTACAGCGTGAACGACCAGGGCAGAGCGGGCGCTGGAGTGCGGAAAGAGATCAATCTGGCGCTGAAGCCCGACACCGTCGCCCGCGTGAAATCGCACGGCATCCGGCTGAACCCGCGGATGGCGCTCGCGCCCGGGCGCTACCAGCTGCGCTTCGGCGCGCGCGAGTCGTCTGGCGGACAGAATGGTTCAGTGTTCTACGACTTGATCGTGCCCGACTTCCGCAAAGAAGACCTGGCTATGAGCGGGTTGCTGCTGACGTCGGTCGCGGCGCAGCAGACGCCGACGGCCGATCCCGATCCGCTCACCGCGAAGCAGCTGCCGGGCGCTGTGACGAGCCGGCGTGATTTTCCCGTCGGAGATACGCTGGCGGTATACGCCGAGGTGTACGACAACAACCCATCACGGCAGCCGAGGCAAATCGACGTGGCCGTGCGCCTGATTTCGGCGACGGGCAGCGACGTGTTCACGGCGGCCGATTCGATGTCGACCACTGCGCCGGCGCCGTCGAATATTTTCGCGCAGTTCAAGCTGGAAGATCTCGAGCCCGGCACGTACCTTTTGCGCGTCGAAGCCAAAGCCAGCGGAAGCGCGGCGCCGATCGGCCGCGAGACGCTGATTCATGTGACGCGATAAGCCAGCCAAGACGAATGCCCATGCGATTCATCGCGGATCGCGCGTTCGACCGTCGTGCTTCTCTGCGCGCACGTTCCGCGCGCAGCAGGCATTTACTGTCGAGCAGTTGCTCGATCGCGCATCCGCATACGTCGAGGATCTTGTCGCGAAGTTTTCACGCGTGGTCGCCGAGGAGCAGTACGCCCAGGAATACCTCATATCCGGCCAACCTGAAGGCAGCCGTGGCTCCTTTATCGGGGCCCCGAAGGTTGTCGAGCGCCGGGCCCTCAAGTCTGATCTGCTTCTCGTGAAACCCGCCGGGCTCGACCAGTGGTTCATCTTCCGCGACGTCTTCGAGGTCGATGCGCGGCCTGTTCGCGATCGCGAGAACAGGCTCGCGAAGCTCTTTCTCGAATCGCGGGACACCGTCACCGCCATCGAACGTGCGTATGAAATTGCGAAAGCAAGCGCGGACTTCAATATCCGGCAGATGGGCACGGTCGACAATCCCATGCTTGCGCTCGGATTCCTGCAGCGCGTCTATCGCCCGCGCTTCCGGTTCACGCTGCGCGGACGGGACGCCGCAGTTGGGCCGGACGTGTGGATTGTCGAGTATCGCGAAACGGCCCGGCCCACGTTGATGAGAAGCAATGACAACAAGGACATCATTGCGAATGGGAAGTATTGGGTCGATTCCCGCACCGGGCGGATTTTCAGAACAGAAGTCGTGTTCAACGCGATTGGAACCGAATCAACCGTCACGACGTCATTCGAAACTGACGAGCGGCTCGAGACGTCGGTCCCAACTGAGATGCGGTTCAAGCGCGGCGGCACGAAAAACGAAGTGCGCGGCGTGGCCACTTACGGCCGCTTCCGCCAGTTCGAGGTCGGCACGGAAGAGTCCCTTAAATAATGGCTCGCGGATGGGAAAGCAAGTCGGTCGAGGATCAAATCGCGGCGTCAGAAGACCGCAAGGCGACGGTAACGACACGCGCGCGCACGGCTGACGACATCGAGCGCGAGACACGCAGGCAGGGCTTGCTGCTGTCGCGAAGCAAGATCGTGAGAGACATCGAGAACGCGCGCGACGATCGCCACCGCACCGCATTGCGACAGGCGCTCGACTACATCGACGCGCAGATACACGCGCTGTGAAAAGGTATCTCCTCTCGCTGCCAGAGCGGCTCGTGCGCTCGACCCTGGGGCTCGGCGCGGGTGCGGCGCGCGAAGTTGGCGAGGTCGTACTGCCCGATGCTGTGCGCGGCAGCCAGCTCTACAGGAACCTCGTCGACACGACGCTGCGCTTCGTCATCGAGCAGGTTGGCGGCGTCGAGGGCGTGTACGAGAAGCCGGATGAACTGCAGGAGAATTTCCTCGCACGGCGGACTGCCGGCAATGCCGTCGAGATTCTCGGCATCGTCGCATTTCGCGCATCGCCCGTGTGGGTCCTGGCGGCGCTCGCCGATGTGTGCGGCGCCGGCCGGCAGCTGATTCCCGAGATCGCCGATGCACTGAAGGAGCAAGGACTACTCGACAAAGACGCACAGGTCACCAGCGTCGATCAAATGCTGAATGGTCTCGAACGGACATCGTCGCGTCTCGCCTCTACGATCAACACGCCTCCGCTCGACATCGCGGGTCTTCGGAGCGAGTGGGAGGCGATACGCACCGAGGCGCGAACGATTCAGCCCGGAGCGTTTCCGACGCGAGAAACGGTCGGAGAGATGTGGGGGCAGTTGAAGGCGGAGTCGGCGCGGCAGGAGCGATCGGTGTTCGCAACCTCGTCAGCGATCGCCGTATCTGCCGTGCGTGCCGGTGTCGTGCGAAGCGGTGGGATGGTCGGCGGCGCGGTGCTCGACCACTACAGCCGGACCCTCGCCGAAATGCGGCAGACCGGCTACGCGACGTTTGCCGCAAGACAGTTTCGCCCGTATGTTCGGGCTGCGATCGATCAGTTCTCTCCGAAGCGGCGCACGCTCACCGAGCGCCTGCTCGAGAAATTTCGATGATGGATATTCGAGCGCACAATCGCATCGCCTGGGACACGCTGGCCGACCGCGGCGATCAATGGACGGTACCGGTGTCGCCGCAGAAGATCGAAGAGGCGAGACAGGGGCGCTGGACGATCGTCCTCACGCCGATCAAGCCGGTGCCGCGTGAGTGGCTCGACATCGCAGGACGACATGTGTTGTGCTTGGCGTCGGGCGGCGGACAGCAGGCGCCCATCCTCGCGGCGGCGGGCGCGACTGTCACGGTTCTCGATAACTCGCCGAAGCAGTTGGAGAGCGATGCGCGCATGGCCGAGCGGCATGGCCTGGCCATTTCGACGGTGTTGGGCGACATGGCAAATCTGCACATGTTCGCGGACGACTCCTTCGATCTCATCGTGCACCCGGTTTCCAATTGCTTTGTGCCCGACGTGCGCCCGGTCTGGAGGGAAGCGTTTCGCGTGCTGCGGCGCGGAGGCTGTCTGCTCGCCGGCTTTGCCAATCCCGCCATGTATATTTTCGATCTGGATCTCGTCGATCGCACGGGACGCCTCGAGGTGACACATTCATTGCCGTATGCGGACAGCTCTCGCAAGGCGGATGAGCCGCTGGAATTCGGCCACACGTTGGAAGATCAGATCGGTGGTCAGATTGCCGCCGGGTTTTCCATTACAGGTCTGTACGAGGATGTTTGGGGCCCAGGCGACAGCCATCCTCTGAACAAGCACATGCCCACGTTCATTGCGACGCGCGCGTTGAAATCGAACCTGCCATGACAGCCACCATGGCCTTTGTATTTGCCAGCGGGTTGTCGGCAGTATTCGGGCTTGTGTATCTTCCCGTGCTCATGCGGCAGCCCAAGGCGTTCGTCTCGCCCTATCCAAAAGCTGATGTGCGGAAGCGGGCGGCGGCAGCGATTGCGGATGGCATGTTGCTGCTGACCTGCGCCGTTCTCGCCGGAACACAGCAGTCGATACTCTTCGCTGCGATCGGCGCGGTGTATCTGTTGCTGCGCGACGCGCTCTTCATTCCGGGCCAGAGCGTCGGCAAGTTCCTGTTCGGGCTGCGCGTGATCAGCCTCGGGCACGGCCGCCCCTGCAGCCGCCTGCAGTCGGCCCAGCGAAATTTCATCCTCGTCGTGCCAGGATTGAACGCCGTGGCGACCGTTCTCGAAGCGGTCGCCGTCACGCGCGATCCGCAGGGGCAGCGGTTGGGCGACATGCTTGCGAACACACAGGTCATCGAAGGATTCGGCGCCAGAGAGTTCGCGACGTCGCTTCAGCGCGCGTTGCTCGACAGCGTCGAGATCGAACAGTCGCGCAGAAAGCGGCCGGTGGAGGTCAAGTGATGAAGCTGCCGTTCCTTCTGACGATGATCGCTGGCGTGGCGGCGCTGTCCGCTGCGCAGGGTGTTCCGCCGCCCGATCTTGTGGCGATGGCGGCAAAGGCGCGCGTGGACGGCCAGCTCGCCAGCTGGTGTCGAGGCCAATTTCGAGCCGGCCGCCGCAATGCGTACGCGGCCGCCGTCACGTCTGCAGCCGGGGGCGGACGTTATCTTGTGCTCGACGGCGATGCGGCTGTCGTGGAACTCGCCCCTTTCAAGGGCACTCCCGAAGTGCAGTGCCACACGCCGGCCGAGGCGCGCAAGATCGACGTGGCGATTCGCGAGTCGGAGGCGATTAGCGGCCGGATCGCTCCCGCATTCGCGACCACGGTCGTATGCGCGTTCGTCGAAGATCACAATGCCGTGTGCTGGCAGTATTCGCCAAAGACGCGCACGTTCGTCGAGGTCGGAGGGTGGCAGACATGAGCATGAAAACACGACAATCGTTCCTGTGTCTTTGCCTCGCACTTTCTCCCGCCGTGATTGCCGGGCAGACAGTGCAGCCGGAAATGACTGAGTTCATTTTCGAGTCCGCCCCGTTCGCCAGCGCGCACGCGTCCACGATCGTCGAGACGCGCGAGGGGCTGGCGGCGGCCTGGTTTGGCGGCACGCGCGAAGGCGCGAGCGACGTGGGCATCTGGTTGTCGCGCCGCGTCGCGGGAAAGTGGACCGCTCCCGTCGAAGTCGCGACGGGCGTGAATGATTGACGCGCGGTTCCCGACGTGGAATCCGGTTCTGTTCGAGCTGCGAAAAGGAGAGCTGGCGCTCTTTTATAAAGTCGGCCCTAATCCTCGCGAATGGTGGGGCATGGTGCGTACGTCGGAAGACGAGGGTCGAACGTGGAGCGGTCTGCGACAGCTGCCCGAGGGAATCCTCGGCCCGATCAAGAACAAGCCCGTGCGACTTGCGGACGGAACCATCATCGCGCCGAGCAGCACGGAAACTCCGCAGACGCCGAGCACGTGGCGCATCCACTTCGAGCGCTCACGTGACAACGGCAAGACATGGAGCGTGTCGCGTCCGCCGGCCAGCGCCGGCGCCGCTCCCATTGATGCCATTCAGCCGAGCATCCTCATGCACAGCGGCGGCCGCTTGCAGGCGATCGGCCGCACGCGCTCGGGCCGCGTGTTCGAGACCTGGTCTGCCGATGGCGGGCAAACGTGGACGCCGGTGACGCTCACGGAGCTGCCCAACCCGAGCGCCGGCACCGATGCCGTCACGTTGAGGGACGGCCGGCACCTTCTTGTTTACAATCACACGCCAAAGGGGCGCACGCCTCTGAACGTCGCGCTCACGCGCGACGGAAAGACGTGGGAAACCGTGCACGTGCTCGAAAGCGAGCCCGGAGAATATTCCTATCCGGCGATTATTCAAACCGCCGATGGTCTCGTGCACATCACGTACACATGGAAGCGCCAGCGCATCAAGCACGTCGTCATCGATCCGGCGAAGCTGAAGAATCGGTAGTGTCCGGCTTCAGCCGGACCGCGAAGTCGAGGAGTGCAACATGGAGCAGGTGAAGCGTCTTCAGGTATACGAAACTCCCGATGTGACCGTGACGTTCGATCCGAACCTGTGCCAGCACACCGGCATTTGTCTTCGGGGGCTTCCGAACGTGTTCGACATTCGTCACAAGCGCTGGGTGCGCCCCGAGCTTGCAAGCGCCGATGAAGTGATCGCACAAGTCGGCCGCTGCCCGTCCGGTGCACTGCAGATTCGGAGGTCCGATGACTAAGAGCGTTCTTGCCGTCGCATTGGTCGCACTCTTCGGCGCGGATCAGGGAGTCGCGTCCGCACAGTCGAAGCCGATCGTGGCGGAGACCTACTACAACACGTTCTCGCGCGCGCATGCCCCGCTTGCGCGCATCCGTCCGGGCCAGACCGTGGTGACAAAGACGATTGATGCGAGCGGCCTCGACGACACCGGCACCGTTCGTGGAGTACGGCCGAACCCGCTGACGGGGCCGTTCTATGTCGAAGGCGCCGAGCCGGGCGACGCGCTCGTCGTGCGTTTTACGCGCGTCCGCATGAACCGCAACTGGGGATGGAGCTGGTACCGCCTCGGGTTGTACTCGATCACACCAGAATCGATCGAAGGGATTTATCCCAACCGCTACAAGCCGGGCGAAATCATCAAAGACCGCGAGAACGTCGTGCCGTGGGATCTCGACCTGACGCGCCAGACCGTGCGGCTCAGAGAACCCTCGAGCGCCGTTCACAGGTTGGAATTTCCCGCGAAGCCCATGCTCGGATGCGTCGGCGTCGCACCCGCCGGCGACTTCGCGCCGACGTCGAGCCCGTCAGGGTCGTACGGCGGCAATCTCGACTACAACGAGATCGGCGAAGGTTCGACCGTCATCCTCCCGGTCTATCATCCGGGCGCGCTGCTGTTCATCGGTGACGGCCACGCGCTGCAGGGCGACGGCGAGCCGACCGGAACCGGCGTCGAAACGTCGATGGCCGTCGAGTTCATTGTCGAGCTGCGCAAGAAAACGGCACTCTCGGGACCGCGTGTCGAAACCAGCGAGCACATCATCAGCGTGGGAAGCCAACCCGAGTTCGCCAGCTCGACGAATCGCGGACTGCAGATGGCCACAAGCGACATGGTGAACTGGCTGACGTCGGAGTACAAGATGGAGCCGTGGGCCGCCCATCTTCTCATCGGCTATCAAGGGCGCTACGACATCGTCACCGTGGCGGGATCGGTGGCGTTGAGAATTCCAAAAAAACAGCTGCCGCCACAACGTTGATACCTAGAGATCTATAGATCTTAGATCTATAGATCTTTAGGTACAGTTTGAGAGGTTTTCATGGAACAACAACCGACGTGCGGCCAAGGGCTCGCCCACAACGCCGCGCTTCCTGCAAAACTGGCAGAGGTCTTTGCCGCCGTCGCCGAGGTTCTCGAGACCCATTTGACCGCGCTCGATCCGAAAGACAAGGGCTCGCGGCCCGAGTTCGATGCGTACGTCGCGCTTGCGACGGCGCATCGCGAGCTCGAATCGCGCGTGCGCGCGCTTGCAATGCAGATGGAGAGCTATCGAGACTTGCCGATGGCCAAACACGATATGTCTGTCATGACATCGGCGAAGGCCACCGAGGCGTTCGAGCAGCTCGTCGCTCAAAAGGAAGCGCTCGCCGCATTGTTACGGGAGTGGGTCGACGAGCACCGCGCCATGTTGAAGGCACGCTGAAAGATGGGTTCCAGGTTCCAGGTTCAGGTTGCGTCCAGGTTCCGGTTCCGGGTTCTGGTTCCGCGTCCAGAACCTGGAACTCGGAACCTGTCCCGTTGTAATTTAGAAAGTATGTGCAGGAACATCAAGACACTGGCCAATTTCGAGCCGCCCGCAACGGGAGATGAGATCCGCGCGTCGGCCCTTCAGTTCGTGCGCAAGCTCAGCGGGATGAACAAGCCGTCGCGCGCCAATGAAGCCGCGTTCAATCGCGCCGTCGAGGAAGTGACCGACGCCGCGCAGCGGCTCATTGCCTCGATCGCGACGAGCGCGCCGCCGCGCAATCGTGAAGAGGAAGCGCGAAAAGCGCAGGAGCGTGCCCGCGAGCGATTTGCCTGACGTGCCCGCGAACGCCGAGCTCGACGCGATCGCGCAGCGCTTCACGCGGTTTGCGGACGAAGCGCGGACGTATGCGGGGCCGTTGTACGAAGAACTGTCGTTGCAGATCGCCGCAGATGAAGATCTGCTTGCCGTCGCGCGCCACGTCCGCCGCCCGCCGATCCCGAACGTGTTTTTCGCCGCCGTGCATTTCCTGCTCGCCGAAAAGCCGGAGCACGGCCTGTCGATGTTTTACGGCAGTGTGTGTGACGACCCACGGCCTGCATCGGACGCCGGTCCTGCGTTTCGCGATTTCGTGCTCTCCAACACAGATTCGCTGATTCCGCTGCTCGAGACGCGCATCACGCAGACCAACGAGGTGGGCCGCTGCTCGTATCTGCTGCCGGCCTTTGTCGTCGCGCATCAGTCGGCGGGCGGCCGGCCGCTCGCGTTAATCGACGTCGGATGCAGCGCCGGGTTGCACTTGCACTGGGATCGCTACCACTACGATTACGGCGTCGCGCAGGTGGGCGACCCGCGCTCCGCCGTGTCCATCAGGTGCGAGCTGCGCGGTCCCTTGCGGCCGCCGCTGCCGGCGACATTTCCAGAGTGCCGCTTCAGGCTCGGCATCGATCTCAATCCGGTGGACGTGCGCAATCCCACCGAACGGCGCTGGTTCGAAGCGCTTATATGGCCCGACCACCCAGCGCGCCGCCGGCTCGCAGCCGCGGCGATCGAGGAGCTGCTGCGCGACCCACCCGCGCTCGTCAAAGGCGATGCGGTGGACGTGCTTGGTGAACAGCTGGAACGTGTTCCACCAGATACGTCTCTTGTGGTGTACAACAGCGCCGCACTCTGTCAGGGCGGGGAGGTCGACCAGCAGGCGATTGCGCAGGTGCTCACCACGTTCTCGTCGCGCCGGCCGCTCCACTGGCTGCACTGCGAAAGCCTGGAGATGCTGCTTCGCGCGATCGACGGTGGCATCGTGGAAACAAAGTTAGCCAACATAGACGGGCACGGCCGCTGGCTGGAGTGGCTCGCCGGAGAGGAGCGTGTGTGACGAAGGAACGGTCATGGCATGTCGTTCGCGCGACGGTCGGTTCGCATTCTGGTTTGGCGTGGCGGCTCATCGGCGTTCGGCGCGATCTTCAGTGCGGTGCAGGTCGGGATACGGTTCAGGAGCAGCAATACGGGCGCGAAGGGCAGACTCGATCGATGGCGTCGTGGTGAGCAAGGACCATCAGGCGCGCCACGCGCGGCGGGTCGAGCGGCACGGCACCGAGTACACGGTCGCGTATCGCTTCACGGTCGGCGGACAGACCTACAACGGCGAAGACGTCGGTCTCGTCGAGGAGTGGGAACAGTTGCGCGAGCTGGAGCCGGTGCCGATTCAATACGTCGCAGTCGAATCCGCGCGAGAGAACCGGATCGCCGGCCGCACGACAGGCGCTCGATGTGGTCGTGTGCTATCAGTATCGGATGGCGTACGGGGCCGTACGGCGCTCACGGAGGGAAGTGTCCATGGTGAAATCGATCGGTTCTGCAAAGACGAAAGCGCGTATCTGGACACACGGCACTGCCAGTGAGAGCCACTGTCGGCCGAGTCGACGGAATACGAACGTCAAATCGACAGAGCCCCGGATCTGAGCGTGTGGTTGTCCTGATTACCGGGGCTGCCGGCAATCTCGGCAGCCTGCTCTCGCGCCATCTGCTGACGAGCGGGCACGAGCTTCGGCTGATGTATCACCGCACACCGCTCGCCGCCGATGTCGTCGCGGCGCCGAATGTACGTGCCGTCAAAGCCGATCTCGCCGATCCTTCCACATTGCCGGCCGTCGTCGACGGCGCCGACGTCATCGTGCATTTCGCGGGGCGGCTGTTTGCTCCGCGGCCGGAGAGATTTCTGCACGAGACCAACACGCGATGGTTTTCGAATCTCGTGACAGCAGCGATCGATGCCAGAGTGAACCGGATTATCCTCACGTCGTTCCCTCACGTGGAAGGACCGACGTCTGTGGAGCAGCCGGCGACAGGCCGTCTCGATCGCACAGCCCATCTCGGCTCATGCCGCAACGCGACTCGAGGAAGAGCGTCTGTTGTTCGAGCGCACGAAGAACACATCAACGATACCCGTGGTGCTTCGGCTGGGCGCCGTGTACGGGCGCGGCATCCTGATGGTCGAGGCGGCTCGATGGCTCGCGAAGCGGCGCCTCCTCTGTGTCTGGCGGGAGCCGACGCTCTTTCATCTGCTCTCCACGGCGGACTTTCTGCGGGCGACCGAAGCGGCCATCTTCAAATCAGGCGTGCACGGCATTTATCACATCGGCGACGAGCAGCCGGTGACCGCACAGGAATTTCTGGACGCCGCGTGCCGGGTCTGGGGTTATCCCGCACCACGCCGGTTGCCGTTCTGGATGATCTACGCGGCGGCATGCGTCTGCGAAGGCGTTGCTCTGGTGGCGCGCACGCCATCGCCGCTTACGCGAGACTTCGTGCGGCTCGGACGCGTGCCGCATTGGGGTGACACGCGCCGCGCGCGCGAAGAGCTGATTCCAGAGCTGATGTATCCGACGCTCGAATCCGGACTCTCGACGCTTTGACATAAGATAGCCGGCGCGTCGTGGCCAGCAGGCAATCGTTCCGCGCGCGAATGAAGATTCGCGACGGCAATCCCTACGTCGACATCAGCACATCTCGTGCACGAGCCTTGAAGCCGGGCTGGCGCCGGCCGCTGCCCGTGCTTGTCAGGGTGAACGGACAACCGGCTTCGACGCCATGGCGCATCAACCTGATGCCGACCGGCACCGGCGCCTTCTATCTGTACAAGCGGCGAAAGCATGGGACGCGCTCATCCCGAGCCGCAAGAAGGAAATTCTTCGCTACTTCTCGTGGCTCAAGTCGCCGGCGGCACGCGATCGCAATGTTGCGCGCGCGATACACGTGTTGTCGGGCAAAGGGGGCCGGTTTATGGCCCGATCGTGGTGAGGAGTCTAGATGGATACCAGAGTTGCGCCGCTCGCCGACATTCTTCGCCTTAATACGGTGCTCTTCCGCAACTGCCTCGATGGTCTCAGCGACGAGCAGGCGGCGATGCGGCCAACGGGCGCCACCAACAACGCCGCGTTCGTGGCTGCGCATCTGACGAACTCGCGCTTCTATCTGCTGAAGGTGCTGGGTGTTGCGGACGAGGATCCGCTCGCACCGTATCTGGACGGGCAGAAGAGCCTCGACGAGATCGAGCGGCTTCCTCCGCTCAGCGAGATTCAAACCGCCTGGTCGAAAGCCGCACATCTGTTACGCGATCGTCTCGCGGCGCTCACGCCGGCCGATTTGGATGGGCCTTCGGCTACTCGTTTTCCGCTGTCCAACGGAACGCTGCTGGCGACGCTGACATTCCTCGTGCAGCACGACAGCTACCACGTTGGTCAGCTGTCCTTGCTGCGAAAGTACTGCGGTCTGCCGGCCATGCGTTTTCAGTAGCGCTTGGATTCCCGGCGCTCCCCGCGCTAGACTTCGCGCCACTCACAGGAGGCCGAATGAAAGTACCGCGTACAGGTCTGGTCGCTGCGGGCTGCGTGCTTGCCGGCGTTCTCATGGCAATGCCGCAAGGCGTGCAAGGGCAGGCAGGCGGCCATGGCCAGGCCGGTCCCGGTCACGGCCCGAACGGCGCGCCGGGAAAAGCCACGGCGACGCCCGTCGATCCGGGACGGCCGTGGGGTTGGGCCGTTCGCGCCTTCATGGACGATCCGAAGCAGCCGCTCTACAACACGACGAAGCAGAAGATGCTCGAGGGCAAGCAGGTCTTCAGCCAGACCATCACGTCGTTCGACGTCAAGGCGTACTGCGACGGCGCGGCGAAGTTCGACTTCTCCCGCTTTGAAATGCAGCATTCGACGCTGCGCTTCGACGAGATCGAGAAAATGATCGCGGCGTGCCCGCGCGCGGCCGCCACGCCGATCATTCGCATTCCGGACGCAACCGAAACGCAGGTGCAGCGCGCAGCTGACGTGGGCGCCCTCGGCATCATCGTGCCGACCGTCGACGATGCCATCGAGTCGCGATCGGTGGCGATGTTCGCGCGCTTTCCGCCGATTGGGCGCCGCAGCACGGGCGGCGGCCAGGCGGGCAGCATCTGGAGTCCGGTGATCACGAAGCCGAACACCTTCCGCTCGACGATCAACGACAACATGCTCGTCATCGTCATGATCGAGACGCAGGAGGCCGTGAAGAACGCGCTCGAGATTGCTTCGCAGCCGGGCGTCGACGTCGTGATTATCGGCAACGCCGACTTCGAGTCGTTCTCGGGCTTCCCTCCGACCAGTGCCGGCTATCTCGACCTGCAGACGCGCGTTCGCAATGCCACGTATCTCGCGGGAAAGTTCTGGGGCAACGCGAACCCCGGCTTCTCGCGAAACAATCCGCTCGCGGCAGAATCGCGCTTCCACCTCGGCGTTCCACCGGCGAAATGACATGAACACTGCAGATATTTCGAACACGCTCGGGACCCTGCTCGGAGAGCTCGTCGATGGCTCGTCGAAGGACGGCGGCTACATGCTGAATGGAGGTGACGCGGGGCTTCTTCGATCGCTCGAGAAGCTGTCCGCGGCCGAGGCGTCCGCACGCACGCCGACGGGCTCGTCGATTGCCGCGCACGTCGACCATCTCCGCTACGGTCTGTCCCTGATGAATCGTTGGAGCCAGGGCGAAAATCCGTTCGAGAGCGCGGACTGGAGCACGAGCTGGCGCAAGACGACGGTGTCAGATGCGGAATGGCAGCAGCTGCGTGCCGATGTGCGCGCAGAAGCGACGCGCTGGCACGGCGTCGTCGTCTACGCCGCGCGATGTCGACGAGATCGAGCTGAACGGCGTGATCGGCAGCATCGCGCATCTGGCGTACCACCTGGGCGCCATTCGGCAGATCAATCAATCTCTTCGGGGGCCGGCGGAGGGTGAGGGAAAGTAGAAAGTAGAAAGTAGAAAGTAAAAAGTAGAAGTGGAGGCGTCATGCTGAGAGCGAAGACTCGCATCGGCGGTCGTCGTGGTGGCGATGGTGTGGATTGGATCGGCGGTTGTGGCGCAGACGCCGGGTACCGCCGGCGCTCTCGTGCTGAACCCGATCGCGGCAACCTCGGGCACCGGCGTGAGCAATGCGCAGCTCATCAACCGCGACGAGATTCGCGTGCTGCGCGTCGACGTGGTGCCGGGCGGCGTGCGCAACATTCACTCGCACGACGACATGCAGTATCACCTCTTCATACCGACGGCGGCCGGCATGCAGTTCGAGAGCGCGTCGGAGAAGCCGGCACAGATGGCGGCGTGGCAGGCGCAATTCGTCAAGGGCGGCACCCAGCACGGCTTCAAGAACACGGGCTCGTCCACCGTGACGATCGTGGAAATTTTCGTCAAGAAGTAACCACGAAGACACGAAGGCACGAAGAGCGCGAAGACACGATGAAATGCCGCGTCACGCGTTCTTCGCGGCTTAATCGCGGCTTCGATTGCGCCGGCTGCAAAGCAAGCCGCCGCCGTGAGAACAACGGCAAAACATGAATGGCTGGAGCGAAACCAATTCATGTTCTTGCCGTTGTTCTCACGGCGGCGCCGACGGCGCGCAATCGAAGCGTAGCCTTCGAGCCTTCGTGTTCGTATTTTTGTGATCGGGAACTCTGCGTCTCTGCGCCTCTGCGTCGAGACGGGCAAAAGCTATGGTTTGGGAATTCTCAGCGTCGCGCTGATCATCGCGCTGCCGCTCACGCCGTAGACGAGGGCCATCGGGTGGAGCAGCGCGGGGCCGATCTGGTAGGCGCCGAACCACAGGCGATCGTCGATGCGCCCTAGATATGACGCGACGCCGAGCAGCAGGACGATGACGATGCTCGTCGGTATCGGCGTGCCCTCGAAATATTTCACCTTGCCGGTCTCACTGTCGGAGAGCGCGGCGGCCGTCACGTTGAAGCGGGCGAGACGGCTGACGCCGCAGATGACGAAGTAGGTGAGGATGAGCATGTCCCATCCTCCCCGCATGCCGAGCGTGAAGCCGAGCACGGCCGGCGCGACGCCGAACGAGATGACGTCGGCCAGCGAGTCGAGATCGGCGCCGAGCACCGACTGCCGCCGGCGGTTCAGCCGCGCCACATAGCCGTCCAGCACGTCGCACACGAGCGCGAGCGGCAGCAGCAGGAAAGCCGTCCACAGGAACCGCCGGTTGTCCGCGGCGATGTAGTCGAGGCACAGGAAGATGGCGATCGTGCCGCACGCCGCGTTGCCGATCGTCAAGGCGTCGGCGGGCGTGTAGGACCGCAGCATCGACATGTGGCGGCGCTGTGTGTTCATAGTGTCCGCCTTTAGGCGGACCCTGTTAGAGTATCTCCAATCGATGAGCCGTCGCGAGCAGGCTGGAGTCATCCCCTTCCGTCGAAAGAAAGATGGCATCCAGGTCTGCCTGATTCGCAACAAGGGCCGCAAGAAGTGGAAAATTCCGAAAGGGTTTGTCGATCCTGGTGAGACGGTCGAGCAGGCGGCGCTCAAGGAAGCCTGGGAAGAGGCCGGACTGACGGGGCGCCTGGTCGGCGAGCGCGATCGGATCCTACGACTACGACAAGTGGGGATTCGATTTCAGAGTGTCTGTCTATCTTGATGGAAGTGACCGATCAGGAAGATGAGTGGGAGGAATCACGATTTCGTGAGCGCCGCTGGTCGCCGGTCGGCGAGGCGTTCGACATGCTGAGAAAGCATCCGATCCGGCCGTTGCTCGAGGCAGCGGCGACCAAGCTCGAGAGGAGAAAGAAGCCGCGATGAAGATGTTCCTGGTGGTGCTGATGATGGCGTTGCTGCCTGCTGTCGCCGGCGCACAAACGAAGCCGCCGGCCGACAACAAGGCGATTGCGCGGCGATACTTCGACGAGATCCTCAACAAGGGCAGCGCGGCCGCGACTCGACTCGATCATTGCGGCCGACGTGGTGTTTCGCAATCCGCCGGCCGTCGTCAAGGGCATCGCAGAGTTTCGGAAGCTCATTGCGTCGCTGCGCGGCGCGTTTCCCGATCTCCATTTCACGCTCGAAGACGAGCTCGCCGAAGGCAACAAGGTTGCGACCCGCTGGGTGATGCGCGGCACGCAGGGCGCCCGCAAGGTGGACGTCAGCGGCATGGACATCTTTCTGATCGAGAACGGGAAAATCAGGGAGATCTGGGTGAACATGGATTCGCTGGCGCAAGCGCAGCAGATGGGCGCTGTGCCCGCGCAGATGATGATGAAGACGGCTTCCGCGCTCTCGGCGTGTGCTGTCGTCCTCGTCTTCGTGCGGCAGCCATGCGGGCGCGCAGCCAGCGCCCTCTGCCGATCGCGCGCTCGCGCGCGAGATTCTCGAAGAGCTCGTTGAGATTCAAACCACAGAGGAACAGGGCACGGCGCGCGCGGCCGCAGGCGATGGCCGCACGGCTGATTGCCGCCGGGTTTCCAAAAGACGACGTGCACGTCATCGGCCACGATGCGCGAACGCAGAATCTGGTTGCGCGCTTTCGGGGACCGAACCCCGGCGCGCGCGGCGTACTGCTGATGGCGCACATCGACGTCGTGCCCGCGCGGCGCGAAGACTGGTCGGTCGATCCGTGGACCTTTCTGGAGCGCGACGGTTGGTTTTACGGTCGAGGTTCGACCGACAACAAAGCCGGCGCGGCGATGCTCGTCGCCAACTTCATCACGTTGAAGCGCGCGGGATGGAAGCCGGCCCGCGATCTCGTCATCGTGCTGACCGGAGACGAAGAAACGGCGCAGAAGAGCATTCAGTGGCTGCTTGCCGAACGGCGCGCGCTGGTCGATGCCGAGATCGCTTTCAACACCGATGGCGGCGGCGTAAAGCTGAGGGATGGCCGTCCGGCTGTCTTCGAAATGCAGGCGAGCGAAAAAATCTACGCGGACTATCAGCTCGAAGTGACCGACGTGGGCGGCCACAGTTCGCTCGTGCGGCCCGATAATCCGATTTACACGCTGGCCGCGGCGCTCACGCGCATCGGCGAACATCAGTTTCCGCTGCATGTGAACGAGGTGACGCGGATGTTTCTCGAGCGGGCGGCCGCGACGGAGAGCGGACAGACCGCGATCGACATGCGCGCCGTCGCCGCCGTGAAGCCCGACCTGGCCGCCGCCGCGCGGCTGTCGCGCACGCCGTTCTACAACGCGCAGATTCGCACGACGTGCGTGGCCACAAAAGTCGAGGCAGGGCCACGCGAACAACGCGCTGCCGCAGATGGCGCGCGCGGTGGTGAACTGCCGGATTCTCCCCGGACTGCCTGGCGCAGACGTCGAGGCTGTCGTCCGCCGCCTCGCCGGCGAGAAGGTGAAGGTGACGGTGCTCGAGCCGCCGATCGCCAGCCCACCGTCGACGCTCACGCCGGCGCTGTTGTCGCGCCTCGAACCGCTCATCGCAAAACACTGGCCGAATATTCCCGTGATTCCTTTGATGCAGGCGGGCGCGACCGATGGGATGTACACGAGGAACGCCGGGATTCCCACCTACGGCGTCTCCGGGATTGATGAGAATCCGGAGGATGTGCGCGCGCACGGAAAGGACGAGCGGGTCGGCGTCGAGTCGTTTTACAGGGCCACGCAGTTCTGGCTCGAGCTCATGAGGGAATTTGGACAATGACTAAATCCATCGTACTCATCGCGCTGATGCTCACCGCCACCGTATCGGGCCAGCAGAAGCCGGCGCCAATCGGCTACGACGACACGCCCATGCAGCCCAACGGGAAGTGGCGCGTGCACCAAACCGCGCGCCCGTACCCGGCCGTCATCACGCCGCCACCGGCCGGCGGTCCTGTCGCGCCTCCATCCGACGCCATCGTGCTGCTCGGTGCGGCCGACGATCTCAGCGCGTGGCAGATGGACGATGGATCGGCAGCCACATGGGCGATGAAGGGCGGCGTGCTGCACACAGGCAAGGGGATGCTGCGCACCAAATACCAGTTCACCGATGTGCAGCTGCATGTCGAGTTCGCGACGCCGTCCGAGGTGAAAGGCGACAGCCAGGGACGCGGCAACAGCGGCGTGTTCCTGCTCGGCCACTTCGAGATCCAGGTGCTCGACAGCTATCGCAACATCACGTATGCCGATGGCCAGGCCGCGTCGATGTACGGGCAGTATCCGCCGCTCGTGAACGTGGCGCGCGCGCCGGGAGAGTGGCAAGCCTACGACATCATCTTCAGAGCGCCGCGTTTCGCCGGCGACGGACAACTCGCGAAGCCTGCCCTCGTCACCGTGCTGCACAATGGCGTCGTCGTGCACCACGCCACGCCGTTCTGGGGCCCGACGCGCCATCGCAGCGTCCTGCCCTACACACCGGCCATGGCGAGGGGACCGCTCGCCCTGCAGGACCACGGAAACCCCGTCCGCTATCGCAATATCTGGATTCGCGCGCTGAGGGATTACGACACCGGGGGTGACGGGTGGTAGCTACTAGCTGGTAGCTGGTAGCTTGTAGCCGGTAGCCTGTAGCACGTGGCTGTAGCTCGAAGCTGATAGCTTGTAGTTAGTAGCGGCCCTCCGGGCGCATGGATGCGATCAGGCCGTTCAACATCTTGCCCACTTCTTCGACGATTTCTTGAATCCGATCGTAGTCATGCGTGGCGAGAAACCCCACACGCTTTGCGATTTCTAGCTGAACTTCGACCTCGGCCTGAGACCCGAGCGCGATGTCGAGGTGATTCAAGAATACTGTCTGACGCTTGCGGCGTTTTCCCTCACCGATGTTTGAAGGAATTGAAACGCTTGCCCGACGGATCTGAGACGTGAGGCCAAATTGCTCGGAGCGCGGGAATGATTTGGTGACGCTGTAAATTTCCTCAACGAGCGTCATCGATCGCTGCCACACCGTCAGATTGCGAAACGATTCATGGTTAGTCATGCTGCGACAGGCTGCAAGGTGCGTGCTGCGCAGAATTGCGGGAAATCGCGAGATTTCATGTAGACGTTGCAATTTCTGCGATCCGCAGGATCGCAATTTCTGCAACGCCCGGCTACCGGCTACCGGCTTATGGGCTACCAGCCACAGGCTACAAGCTACCGGCTACCAGCTACCAGCTAGACGTGTAAAGTACCGCCCCGGAGGACAGCTCATGAGATCGTTATTGATTGCCACTGCGCTCCTCATTGCGCAGCCTGCGTTCGCGCAGCTTGCGCCGCACAACGAAGCGGGCGTTACCTTCGGACATGTGCATCTGAGCGTAGCCGACCCGAAGGTGCATCATCAGATGTGGGTGGAGCAGTTCGGCGGTGTGGTAGCCACCAAGGGCACCTTCACCATCGTGAAGCTGCCCAACATGATGATCGCCTTTCGCGGCACGAAGCCGACGGGCGGCACCGAGACGACGGCGCTGAACCACTTCGGGCTGAAGGTGCCGAGCATGGCCAACGCCATCGCAAAGTGGAAAGCCGCGGGCTACGAAGTACAGCGCGAGTTCAAGGGCAGCGAGGGATTTCCGAACGCGTTCCTGATCGGTCCCGACGGCCTGCGCTTCGAGCTCCAGGAAGACACCACGTTGAAGGCGCCGGCCGTCGCGTATCACCTGCACTTCCAGGTGCCCGAGCCGGCGAAGCTTCGCGATTGGTACGTGGACACCTACGGGCTGAAGGCCGGCAAGCAGGGCAACTTCGAAGTGGCCGAGGCGCCGGGCATGCGGTTGCTGTTCGCGCCCTCGAAGGAAGCGCCCACGATGGGCACGCGCGGCACGACGGTCGATCACATCGGCTTCGAGATTCGCAATCTCGCCGAGTTCCTGAAGAAGCTCGAGGCGAAAGGCATCAAGCTGGAGACCGCGTATCGCGAGATTCCGGCGATCGGCCTCAACATCTCGTATCTCTACGATCCGTTGAACGTGTATATCGAGATGACGGAAGGGTATACGGGGTACTGAGTCGAAGAGTCGAAGAGTCGGAGAGAGTCGAAGAGTCGGGGAGTCGAAGAGTCGGGGCGATGGCGGTGAGCTGTCGCCCCGTTTTGTTTATGGGTGGATTGATCGATCTTCGGACATGGAAGCGGCGCGACCACTATTTGTGGTTCCGCAACTACGCGCAGCCGTTCTTCAGCGTGACGGTTGACGTCGATGTGACCCCCGTGTGGAACAAATGCCGCAAGCCGGGGGCGCCGTCCTTCTTTCTGTCGTCTGTGTTTCCGATGTTGAAAGCCGCGAACGATGTCGAGGCGTTCCGCCTGCGCCTTCGCCCGCGTGGCGTGTGGCGCCACGATCGTGTGGCCGTCGGTCCAACCATCATGCGGCCGGATGACACATTCGGCTTCGTGCGCCTTGAGCCGGCGGCGAGCTTCGAGGAATTTTCCGCGCATAGTCGAGCGGCGATCGCGCGTGCCGCGGAGCGGAAAGCACTGGCGCCGTCTAAAAAGATCACCGACGACATCATCTTCCAGTCGGTGCTGCCGTGGCTGCGCTTCACGTCGTTCACGAACGCCTTGCCGGGTAAGGGCGACTCGATTCCACGCGTGGTGTTCGGCCAGTGCGCGCGCCAGGGCTCGCGGATGACCATGCCGGTGGCCGTCGAGGTGCACCATGCGCTCGTCGACGGTCTCGACGTGGCGCGATTCTTCGAGCGCTTCGGCGAGTACATTCATAGTAGTGCTGACCTTTAGGTCAGCCAGGTCAGCCTGGAGGCACACATATGAAGCGCGCATCGCTCGTGCTCGTCGCTGCGGTCTTGTGTGCCGCGTTTCCTGCCGCGCAATCGAAGACGCTCGACATCTACGTCCTCGACGTCGAAGGTGGAAACGCGACGCTGTTCGTGACGCCGTCTCGCGAATCGGTGCTGATCGACACCGGCAACGGCGGGCCTGCGGCTGTGCGCGACGCCGATCGCATCATGGCCGCCGTCAAGGACGCAGGGCTCGCGCAGATTGATGCGCTCGTGACGTCGCACTGGCACGGCGATCACATGGGCGCGATGGCCGAGCTGGCGAGCCGTATCCCGATTCGCCACTACCTCGATCACGGCGGCAACGTGCAGCCGGCAGCCGCGATCGACGCGTTTCTGAAGGACACCTATCCCGGGCTGTTCGCGAAATCGAAGCACACGGTCGTGAAAGCAGGTGAGACGGCTGCCGCTGAAGGGTGTCGAGTGGCGTTTCGTCACGTCGGCCCGCGAGAGCATCAGGAATCCGCTGCCCGGTGCGGGCCGCCCGAATCCGCACTGCGCGGGATTCAAGCCGCACGACGGTGAATCCGGTGTCGGGCCAGCCGGTCGGCAACACCGAAGACGAGCACTCAGTCGGCTCGCACGTGACCTTCGGCAAATTCCGCGCGCTGTATCTCGCCGATTTTCCGTGGAACAAAGAGTTCGAGCTGATGTGCCCCACCAATCGTCTGGGGACGGTCGAGTTTCTCCTGGTGTCGCGCCACGGCCAGCACAGCTCGAATTCCGAAGCACTGGTGCACGCGTTGCGGCCGCGCGTGGCGGTCATCAACAACGGCATCCGCAAGGGCGGACAGCCCGAGACGATGCGGGTGCTGTATTCGAGTCCGGGGTTGGAAGATATCTGGCAGGGTCACGTCGCGCAGCTGAGCGGGCCGGAGCATGCCATCCCCGGAATTTTCGTCAGCAATATCGTCGACGATCCGCAGCACAGCCCGGCGTATTGGATTAAGGTGTCGGCGCAGTCGGACGGTTCGTTTACGGTGACGAACAGCCGCAACGGGTTCAGCAAGACTTACTCCCCGCCCTGAGCGAGCGGAGCGAGTCGAAGGGTTACGCCGCTTCCGCGGTGAGGATTTTCTCGAGGCGCTGCACGACCTCGCGGTAGCCGAAGCGCTTGTACAGAAGGTGAGCGCCGTGGCGCTGGATGATCTCGTCTTCCGTCGCGTCGACCTCGGTCACGCCCGTCAGCACGACCACCGGCACGTCGTCGTAGCGCGCCTCGAGCCGCATCTGTTCGAGCACTTCCAGTCCCGATCGTTCCTCCGCCAGCCGCAGGTCGAGAATGACGGCATCGATGTTCGCCGACCTCAAACGCAACAGAGCAGTCTCAGGATCGCTCGCGTGCAGCACGTCGCAGCCTGCGCGCGCGAAAAACTGTTCGAGAATGCACCGTGTCGTCAGCGCGTCCTCGACGACGAGGACTGTGCGCCGGGGACTGGGCTTGAGGATCAGTCATGCCAGTCACCGGGGCAACATCGATACCACAATAAACCGTCGATTAAGCCCTTTGTTCATGGCACTTTCTGGGTTGCACAGTCCTGCACGGGGCACAGCGTGTGCCGTGCTGGAACAAGAAGTTGCACCGTTGTAAGCGGTACTCTACCGTTAGAGGATGAAAAAACTCGCTGCTGCCGCGCTTCTGGTGACCGCGGCGGCTGCTCGCTGCCGCCTTCGCGCAAGGCGCAGCAGGAAACAACCCCCATTTTCCGGGCCGGAACGACGCTGGTGGAGTTCTCGATTGTCGCGACCGACGAGCGGGGGCAGCCGGTCACCGATCTCAAGCAGAACGAAATCGCCATCGTGCAGAACGGCAAGCCGCAGCCGGTCGCGTTCTTCCGATTCGAGGGCTCGGCGTTCGCGCCGGATG
This sequence comes from Vicinamibacterales bacterium, assembly GCA_963730445.1. Lineage (GTDB taxonomy): Bacteria > Acidobacteriota > Vicinamibacteria > Vicinamibacterales > JAMQPK01 > JAMQPK01. The sequence continues at coordinate 89,130 of CAVSRX010000006.1, forward strand.
CCGCCGAGCCGGTGCGCGAGTCGATCGCGCCAGGCATCTTCACCAACCGCGTCGAGTACTCGCCCGGGCCGGCGCGCAACGTGACGGCCATCGTCATCGACACCCTCAACACGCTGCCCGAAGATCAGGTGGCGGTGAAGGCGCAGGTGATGCAGTACCTCCGCGCGCTCGCGCCCAACACGCGCGTGGCGGTGTACATGCTCGGAGCGAACCTGCGCATCCTCCACGACTTCACCGACGATCTCGACGCGCTGCGCGCGCGGCTCGCGAAGCACAACATCGAGTTCAACGTTCAGGCGATCTCGGCCGACGAGCTGAACCGCCGGCAGCTGCAGGAGGCCGAGCATTTCAATGACGCGGTCGACCAGTACGCCGAGGACGGCGCTGATGAAGACGCGAGAGTTCGAGGCCGAGCGCCAGGCAGAGCTCAACAAAGTGCGCGGCCACATCGCCAGGGCTGAAGAATATTTTCAGGAACAGCTGCACATGCGCCGCATGAACCAGACGGTTGCGTCGCTCGAGGCGCTGGGCAATCACCTGTCAGGCATTCCCGGGCGGAAGAACATGGTCTGGATTAGCGGCGGCATCGCGGTGCTGACGCAGGGCGCGCAGGATCGCTGGGTCAACACCTACGCGACGCAGGTGCGCGGGCTGGCGCAACGTCTGGCGACGCAGGGCATCACGGTGTATCCGGTGCAGGCCACTGGGCTCGCAGGTCGGCATTCTCGGAACGAATACGACGGCGCAAGGCTCGAGCAAGGGGCAGGAGGAGAAGATGCAGCTGCGCCCCATGACGAGAGAGAACGATCTGCGCATCTGGGGCACGATGGATATGCTGGCCGATATCACCGGCGGCCGCGCCTTCCGGAACACGAACGAGCTGACGGCCGGCGTGCGCGCGGCAGCCACCGACATGCGCGGCTCGTACTCGGTCGGCTTCTACGTTCCTGAAAACTCCGACAACCGGTGGCGCGAGTTCGACGTGCGCGTCAGCCGGCCCGGCGTTCGCATTCTGCATCGCCAGGGCTACATGGCGCTCGCGCCGGTGAAACAGCCGGTCAACTGGTCGCAGGCCGAATGGCAGACCGCCATGCAGAACCCGCTCGGGTCGACCGCCATCCGGTTGGACGCAAGGGCCGATGGCGTCGCGAATGGCCTGAACGTGCTCATACAGATTGCGGCGGACGATCTCTACTACAAGCGGGTGAACGGCGCGCCGGTGACCGATCTGGAAATCGCGTTCGGCGAGCGCAACCAGAAAGAATGGACGCGCGTCCGCCGCGACGGTGCGACAATCACCATCAAGGAAAATCCGCAGCAGACGGTGAAGCCGTCGATCGTGCGCTTTTCGAAAATGTGGACGATCGAGCCCGATACCACGCAGGTGCGCCTCATCGTGCGCGATCGCATGACCGGCCGCTTCGGCGTGTTGGACATGCCGCTGGCGGGAATTAAGCGGTGATCATGGTCCGCCTGAAGGCGGACACTACGTACGGACCGTATTGGAGGCCGCATGCGACGGGTCCTTGGCGTATCGGTGCCGCTCGTCGTCGTGTTCGCCGTGTCCGTGCTTGCGCAGGCGCCTCCTGACCTCCCGAACTTCCGTGCCGGCACTACGCTCGTCGAATTCACCGTCGTCGTGACCGGTGAAGACGGCAGGCACGTCACCGATCTCAAACTCGAAGATGTGTCGATTGTCGAGCGCGGCCGCCCGCGCGACGTTGCGTTTTTTCACTACGAAGGCGCCCCGCCCGCGGCCATCCGCGTGCGCGCGCAGCCGCTGCCTCCCGGCATCTACACCAATCGCCCGGAATACGCGCCAGGGCCGCCGCGGAACATCACCGCCATCCTCATCGATTCGCTGAATACACGCGCGGAAGATCAGGTGAAAGTGCTCGCGCACATCCTGTCGTTCGTCAGCGCGGTGCCGAGCGATACGCGGGTCGCCATCTATCGCACGGGCGAGCGCGTGCACGTGATTCACGATTTCACGGACGATGTCGAAGGTCTGCGCAAGCGTCTTTTGAAGGACGGCCTCGAGGCGCCGCGAGACAACCAGCAGGGCGTCGCGGTGCAGCAGATGATTATCGAGCCGTGGCAGGCCGAAGCGATGGCTGCCACGATGGAAGCGTCGCTGGAGCTGGCCTATCAGGAAATGGCGGGCATCGAAGAACGGTCCAATCAGTACCTGGAAAGCCGGCGCATAGAATTCACGATGAGCTCGCTCGAGGCGGTCGGCAATCACCTCGCCGGTATTCCCGGCCGTAAGAATCTCATCTGGATGACGAGCGGCGTGCCGATGATCTCGTCTCAGACGCGCGATCCGTGGCCCGAGAATTACGTCGCGCCGCTGCGCCGCGTCGCGCAGAGGCTGGCGAGCCAGGGGATTGCGATGTATCCCGTGGAGGCAGCGGGCGTGCGCCCCCTGTATCTGAACGTGAATGCGGGCGTCAGAGGATCGAGCCGGGGCGTCGACGATTCTGCGACGTCGGGAGATGACGCGATCGCGCGCACGGCCGCAAGGGTCGAAGCACGCCAAATCGCGCGAGGTGCCACGCAGTCGCCGTCGAAAATGTCGACGACGCCCGATGCACCGCGCAACCTCGGCACGATGGATCTGTTCGCCGACCTCACGGGCGGACGCGCTATGCGGAACACGAACGATCTGCTGGCAGGCGTCAAGGCTGCGGCCGAGGACATGCGCGGGACGTATTCAATCGGGTTCTACGCGCCGCAGGAACCGGACGAGCGGTGGCACACCTTCAACGTGAAAGTGCAGCGCCCCGGCGTGAAGGTCGTGCACCGGCAGGGATATCTCTCGTCCACTGCGACCAAGCAATCGGTGCTGTGGCTCGCGGATCAGTGGAGAGCCGCGGCGAACAATCCCCTCGGCTCGGCGACGGTGCGCCTCGACGCGCGGTTCGAGCTGAAGGGGGAGACGCTGAGCGCCATCCTCCAGATTCCCGCCGAAGATCTCAGCTTCAGGCCGCTCAACGGCACGACCGCCTGCACGCTGGAAATCGCGATTGCCGAGCGGACGCCGCAAGGGCTGCTCGGCATCCGCCACGAGCTCGGGTCGTTTGCGTTGAAGGAAGACCAGACGAAGGATCTGACGAGCTGTGACCGTGCGTTTTCCGAAGCAGTGGGCGATCGACGCGAAGACATCGCTCGTGCGCGTCGTCATTCGCGATCGCTACACGGGCCACTACGGCACGCTCGACGTGCCGATCTCGGCGCTTCGCTGATAGAGCAAAGGGCAGAGAGCAGAGAGCATTTGGCTCTTTGCTCTACGCTCTTTGCTCTTGCATGTAACGGGGTCTATGTGTTACAGATCGTAACGTGACACAGCGTAACACTCAGCGCCGGCCCTCTCACCGATCTCCAGCAGGCCATTCTCGACTTCATCTGGTCGCACGGACCGTCGACGTCCGAGACCCTGCGCAAGGGGCTGCTGCCGCAGCATCGCCTCAAAGACTCGAGCGTGCGGACGCTGCTGCGGCGCCTCGAGGAGCGCGGCTACCTGACGCACGCGACCGAGGGCAAGATGTTCGTCTACAAAGCGACGGCGCGCCGGACGAGCGTGGCGGCGAAGGCGGTGCGGCAGATCATCGATCGGTTCTGGTCGGGATCGGCGGAGCAGTTTCTCGCCGGCATGGTCGACGAAAAGGTGCTCAGCGCCGAGGCCATCACGCGGCTCGCGAAGAAAGTGAGGAAGGCATGATTCTGCTGGACGCGTCGCTGCGGATATCCATCGTGGCCGCGATCGCCGCGTTGATCCTGATGGCCATGCGCGTTCGCGCGAGCGGCGTGCGCCATGCGGTCTGGACGGTCGTGCTGGTCGCGATGGTGCTGATGCCGGTGCTGCCCTCGATCGTGCCGACATTTGTCGTGCCGGTGCCTGCGCCTGCGATGGCTGTTCCGGCCGGTATGTTGGGGCTGCCTGAAGCGTCCGGCGAGACTCTTCCCTTCACGAGAGAGTCTTTTGCACCGGTGGTTCCACCGATCGCGCTCGGAGCATCCCAGTATCGCTGCGAACCCACCACGGTCGTTGTGGTCACTCGTCGTCACGGTGTATGCGATCGGCGCTCTCGTTTTCCTGCTGAGGTTGCTCCTGGGATGGTGGGCCGTCGCCGCCTGACGCGCAGCGCGAGCCCGGTGGCGTTTTGCTGTGACGCACCTGTGCGGGAATCACCGCTGGTTGCGACGCCGGTGACAGCCGGGGTTCTCGCGCCGACCATCATCCTGCCGACCGGCTGGACCGAATGGCCCGCGGAGAAGTTACGCGCGTGCATCGCGCACGAGCTTGCGCACATCCAGCGCCGCGATCCGCTCGTGGCGTTCATCGCGCACGTGAATCGCTGCGCCTTCTGGTTCCATCCGCTCGCGTGGTGGCTCGAACGAACGCTGGCGTCGGCGGCCGAGGACGCCGCCGACGAGGCGGCCGTGGATGCCACGGGAGATCGGCGGGTGTACGCCGGCGTGCTTGTCGACATCGCCGACACCGTGCGCGCACGCGGCGCGCGCGTCGCGTGGCAGGGGATCGGCGCCGAGGGCACGGGCCGGCTCGGACGACGGATCGATCGTGTATTGCGCGGCGACGGAGTCAGAGAGATCTCGCGCGTACGGAAAGCTGTCGTGTTTGCAACGTGCGTGGCAGCGATTCTGATTGTGGTCGCGTGCCGCCAGGAACACGTCGCGTCGGCATTGCAGCCGGATCCTGCGATCGCTGAAGAATTGGCGAAGCAGAAGGAACGGAGCGCGTTCTACGAACGCGCGAGGAACCTGACCGCGGCGGAGGTCGATGCGCTCGAGAAGTCGCTGACGCGCACAGCAGCCGATCTCGAGACGCTGAGAACGCTGCATATTTTCTACCAGTCGAGCGGGCAGAAGGTCTTCGGCTGGAACGAGATGATCGCGCGGCGCCGTCCGCACATCTTGTGGCTGATCGAGCATCACCCCGATCACGAGATGACGCTGTATGGCAGGTGTCTGCGGAAGCAGATCCCATCGGGTACGCAGAAGCGAAGAAACGATGGCTCGCGCAGACAGCGAAACCGGACGCGAGCGTGCGGGTGCTGAGGAATGCGGCGTATTTCCTGGCGCGGGCCGATGCGCCGCTTGCAGAGGAGTTGCTGTTGCGTGCGAAGGCGATGACCACAGGAGCTCAGCGCACAGGCGTGATGTTTCAACTCGGGCGTCTGTACGGAGAGGTGCTTCTCGGGCCTACGGATCCACGCGACGGCTCGCCGCAGACGCGCATCGACTCGTCGGCGTACGTGCGCGAAGTCCGTCAGCGGCTGGCGGATCGGATGACGCATCGGTGCTCTCGACTGCGGGTCGAACGTCTCGCGCGGACCTATCGCGACGAGGATCGCCGGCAGCTCGGCAGGCAACTGCTCGAGCGCGCTCTGCAGATTGATCCGCAGCAAGTACGCGCGCGCAGGATACTGATGACCGAGGATGCCGGGGATCGCAACCGGCAGTTGAACGCAAGGTGCGACGCCGTGCGTCTGCGCTGGCCGGTGGGACGATCACCGCGAAGCTGATTTCCAGGGAGCGCCTGACACCGCAGGAGCAGGCGAAGATCGACGAGATGGAACCGCAGGCGGTGTCAGAGCTGTCGGACTATGAGCGGTTTGTGATGCTGCCAGAGCTTGCCTTTATGGCCCACATGCGTGGCGAGTCTCGCTGGGGCACGGACCGGACGGCCTCCGACGCGTCGTACGCCCGCTCCAAAACATACGCGCAGGAGGCCCTCGCGCTGGCGTCGAAGTTTCCGAACGATCCTGACCATGGCAGGGTGGTGTATCACGCGACTGTCACGCTTGCCGTGCATGCGCTCCGCGAAGGTGACAGGAAGGAGGCAGTACGGCACATGCTCGCGGCCGTCAACGCCCCGGCCTCGCGCGGACTCGAGGCGTATTCGGTACGGCCTCGACGGGCGTCTCGTGAATTACATGCTGAAGGAGGGCGAGCGCGAGACGGTAGCTGAGTTTCTCGAAGGCTCTGCCCGCTTACGGCCCGCGGAGCGCGAGAGCTTCTTGAAGGACGCAGCGGCCATCCGCGCCGGGAAGATGCCGATGGTCGTTTCAGCACATGGTGTCGCGCTAAGGCGCGTTGGGCGTTCAGCGCGTCCAGCGCTTGCAGCAGGAGCCGCGCGAGCTCGGCGGGCTGTGCTCGCCAGGAAATACATATTGATGATCCTTGCCGACGAGCGTCAGCCCAGATGTGGCACCTCTTGCGTTGTGAGTGCGGCCGAGGCCGTAAATCATGGGCAAGCTGCCCGTGGCCCAGCGTTCGAGCCCCTGCGCGTGCCGACCAACGCCGATCTTCCTCCCATAACTGATCGCTGACCACGCCATCGGTCAGATCGATTCGAATGCCTCGGGCTCGCCGCGTGACGCTCTGTGGATCCTCGAGTGCCATGGCGGTTACGACGAGGCGGGTGGCGCCGTCTTCGATTCTGCCGATTTCTCGCGACCACGCGACGCGAGTCGCCGGCTGCCGCGCGAATCGTTCGACGGGATATCGGATATCTGCGACGAACGTGACCTGGCTCGCGCCGGCTCTCGCTGTTACCTCCCAGCATCCTTCAGTAGGGATGTCTGGTCCGCCGAAATAGAAACCTGTTGGATATCCGCTTCTCTCTTGCGATGTAATGGGCGGTCCGGGCACGTCGAGGCGACGAGCGATGAATACGAGCGGCGTTCCTGCGGGGCGCACCCAGTATCGGCCGATGCCGGTCTGCGTCACGCCGGGCGGTGAAGCGGGCGCCCAGAGCAGCCGATCGGCGCTGATATGCCAATAGCCGGATACCGGATCCGCATTTGGATCCGGCGGAGCGGTGGCTTTACAGCGGTTGAGACGGGGCACGTGGCTGGAGCTGACGCCGTTACCTGCGCCGCAAACAACAGGGGCGCAACAGCCCACATTGTCATCGCAGTCTCCTCTAAGAGAAGTATGCACCTCAGTGCGCCTGCGAGCACGCAGGTAATGCTTGATGACATAACCGAAAAACTTTGCGGTTCGCAACTCGGTCTGGACCGAGTTGATTGCATTCTCTCGCGGCGCGCGCCAAAAATTATTCGCGAATTTCGAATTTCGCGAAGAAAAGACTTGACAGGATTCTGAGCGCTAGCCGCGATCGACATGCGACGTTCGCTCAAACGCAAGCTCTCATCGACGACGATGGCTTGAGCGCGACGTTGGTGTGCGAAGGAGGAAAAAGAACGATCGCATGCACGGTGTCGCCCTATAAGGCGAACCAAACCGCCGAAATTGACGATGGTATATGTGGAGCATGACATCACCATCAACGTGTCCGCACGATCTTTCCGATCGCAATCTGCTGGCAGAGCTCGAGCGCGCCGTTGCATGCGAGCAACACGCGACGGCACAACTGATCGCGCTGCTCATGGAAGTGGACTCGCGAAAGTTGTACGCGGGACAAGGGTACTCGTCGCTGTTCACGTACTGCGTGCAACGGCTGCACCTCTCTGAGCATGCTGCCTACCTGCGCATCGAAGCTGCGCGATTGGCGCGACGGTTTCCGATAATCCTCGACAGGCTGTCCGATGGGTCGCTACACCTCACGGCGGTGAGCCTACTTGGACCGCATTTGACGGCCGCAAATCATCTCGAACTGCTCGACTCCGCGAGGCACTTGAGCAAGCGCGACGTCGAGTTGTTGATCGCGCGCCTGCGGCCGCAGCCGGATGTGCCGTCGATTGTTCGCAAACTGCCGGTGCTTCCACGGGTTCCTGTCCCAAGTTCCGAGTTCCCGGTTCTGGTTCCCGAATCCAAGTTGCAGGTTTCGGTTGCCGATAAAAGACCGCCTGCTATTGCCGCTTCCGTTCGCTCCACGATCTCCAGAGATTAGGCCGCTCGCGCCCGAGCGCTACAAGGTGCAGTGCACTGTGTCGCGCGAGACTTATGAAAAGCTACGTCGCGTTCAGGATCTGATGCGGCACACAATTCCTACCGGTGATGTCTCGGCGATCCTCGATCGTGCGCTCACGCTGCTGCTGGCTGACCTGTCGAGAACGAAGTTCGCATCCACGGCTCGGCCACGGGGTGGCGGCACGTCGTCCTCGCGGACGCGCCACATCCCCGCAGCCGTCAAGCGCGACGTGTGGGCGCGCGACGGCGGGCGTTGTGCGTTTCAGGGAGCACCGGGACGGTGCGGCGAAACCGGGTTTCTGGAATTCCATCACGTTGTTCCTTACGCTGACGGAGGAGAGACATCCGCGTCCAATCTCGAGCTGCGGTGTCGCGCGCACAACCAATACGAGGCGGATCTGTGGTCTGGCACGGCTCGACCGCCGGTCGCGAGAGAAGCGCGCGCGGTCCTTAACACGTGAGGCGGACTCGGCCCGGACCGACCTGACGCGTACAATTCGTCATGCGCACCATCCTGCTCATCCCAATCGCGCTGGTCGCGTTAGTCCCACCTGCGAACCTGACCTCACAAACTCGCGCGGAGACTCGGGCGGTCGCGGTCACATTCGATGATCTGCCTGCGACCGCGGTTGGAATGCTCGCGAACGACGTGGAGAGCCTCACCGCGATGACACGCAAGCTGTTGAACGCCGTCCGAACGCATGGCGTTCCGGCAGTGGGGTTTGTGAACGAGGGAAAGCTGTTTCATCCGGGAGCCGCGGCGGCCGATGCCGAAGGGCGCATGGCCGTGCTGCGCATGTGGCTGAACGCCGGGCTGGAACTGGGCAACCACACGTACTCACATCGCGACTTGAACCGCACGCCGCTCGACGATTTCCAAGCCGATGTCATTCGCGGCGAAGCGGTGACGCGTAAGCTCGCAGACGCAGCGGGCATGACGTTCCGCTACTTCCGCCATCCATTCCTCCATGTTGGCCACGACATCGAGCAGCGCCGCGCCTTCGAGACGTTTCTCGCCGCGCGCGGATACACGGTGGCGCCGGTGACGGTGGACAACGACGACTTCGTCTACGCGGCCGCGTATGCAAGCGCCCTGCGCCGGGGCGATGCAGCGGCCGCCGCGCGCATCGGAGACGATTACCTTCGGTACATGGACGAAGTGTTCATCTATTTCGAAGCGGTCTCGCGGAGGGTGCTCGGCCGCGAGATTCCGCAGGTGCTGCTCCTGCACGCCAACATACTGAACGCGGATCGATTCGACGCAGTCGCGGCCGCGCTCGTGCGCCGCGGTTATCGCTTCATCCCACTCGACGAAGCGCTCCAGGACAAGGCCTATCGCCTGCCCGATACGTTCGTCGGAGCGCCAAGCAATTCCTGGTTCAATCATTGGGAAATCACCGCCGGCCGCGACCCGATTCCAACCCCGAGGCCGGCCGAATGGGTTGGACGGTAGATGCGCTATCCTGTGAGAGGACCTGCAATTGAGCTCACAGCTCACAGCGATGATTCGCCGCACGCTCCGCGTCTTGCTTTATTCGTTTTTCGTTCTGCCTTTTTCGTTACAAGCTCAAGATACCCCTGTCTTTCGCACTGCCACCGATGTCGTGGTCGTGCCGGTTACGGTGACCGATCGGTCAGGGCGGATCGTGACCGGGCTGACGGCCGATCAATTTGAAATCTCAGATGCCGGCGCTCGTCGCCCCATCACGCAGTTCAGCGTCGAGCGTGTGCCCATAAGCCTCGGCATTCTTCTGGACTTCAGCGGCAGCATGGCGCGCGATCCGCAAGCGCGCGCGGAAGACAGTGCGAGATGGGCCGACACCCGCAGCGCGCTCGAGCTGCTCGTCACGCGTCTCGACCCGAAGGACGAGGTGCTCTTCGCCGTATTTGCGGACAAGGTCGCGCTCGCGGTCTCGTGGACGCGAGATCATCGCCGGATCGTGCGCGCGTTCGACGGCCTTCGGCCAGGCGGAGGGACGGCCTTGTTCGAAGCGGTGAAGCTGATCGCGCCCGCATTTCGCCGGGCGCAACATCAACGCAAGGTGTTGCTGCTGGTTACGGACGGACTGGACAACGCCATCTCGGCGGGGCCGCCGATGCCCGCGAAGACCGACGCGGCGGAAACCCAGCAGATCCAACATGCCATGAGAAGATCGGCTGCCGCCGTGCAGTCGAAAACTGCCGTCAGCGAATCCGGCGCGCTGATGTATGCGATCGGCATGGGGACGCGCACGGGGGCGCCCGTGGACGTGGCGATTCTCGAGCGCCTCACGACCGACACCGGTGGCTACGTCGAGCCGCTGCGCGATCCGTCCGAGATATCAGCGGCCGTCGCGCGCATCTGCGACGAGCTGCAGTCGCAGTATGTCCTGGGTTTCGAACCGGCGCCGGCGGATGGAACCTTCCACGCCATCTCGGTGAAGCTGAAAGACAACCGCCTGAAGGCGCGCGCGAGGGCGGGGTATGTTGCGAAATAAGCAAGCCGCGCGCGTGTTGCTCTATTCGTTTTTCGTTCTTCCTTTTTCGTTGTACGCGCAGCGTCTCCCACTCTTCCGCTCCGACTCGACCGTCGTCGTCGTGCCGGTCACCGTCACCGATCGATCCGGTCACTTCGTGTCCGGCCTGGCCGCTGCAGACTTCGAGCTGTCCGACGGTGGCACGCGGCGCGAGATTACGCAGTTCAGCACCGAACGCGTGCCGGTGAGCCTCGGCATCCTCCTCGACATCAGCGGCAGCATGACGACCGACGCGAAGACGCGCGCGCTCGACGATGCGCGGTGGGCCGATACGAGGCGGGCGCTCGAGCTGCTCGTCGAGCGCCTCGACCCGCGCGACGAGGTGTTGTTCGCCGCCTTCGCCGACAGGGTGGGGCTGGCGGTTCCATGGACGCGGGATCATCAGCGCGTGCCGCGCGCGTTCAATACGCTCCGGCCCGGGGGCTACACCGCGCTCTTCGACGCGGTGAAATTGATTGCGCCGGCGTTTCAGCGCGCGGAGCATGTGCGTAAGGTGATGCTCGTGATTTCGGACGGCCGCGACAGCCTGGTGGCGCGCGTCAGCGGCGCGCCCGTGTACCGGTATCCTCTGTCGCGGGAACAGCAGGTGCAGTCAGAAATCTATGCCCGGCAGAAAGCGTTGCGCGATGCGGCCGTTGGTGCGGCGCAGCGGGTCGTCAAGGACTCGGGCGCGGCGCTGTATGCCATCGGGATGGGGACGGGGAAAGGCGCATTCGTCGACTTGATAAACCTGGAGAGCCTGACAGGCGATTCGGGCGGCTACGTCGAAGCCATCAACGATCCGGCTGAGATTACAGCCGCCGTTGCACGTCTTTTCGACGATCTGCAGTCGCAATACATGCTCGCGTTCGAGCCCGCGCACGCCGACGGCAAGAGCCACGAGATCTTGGTAACGACAAAGAACCGAGACCTGCGGGTTCGGGCCAGGGCAGGGTATATGGCGGCGGAAAGTAGAAAGTAGAAAGTAACGAAAGAACGAAGAACGAAAAAGGAATAAAGCGATGCACGACGCCGATCGGCCGCGTCCGTAGCTCTATTCGTTTTTCCTTCTTCGTTTTTCGTTTTGCGTTTCCCCTGCCTTTACCGGTAAAGTAGCTGCCCTCAGGAGAAACTCATGCACCTATCCACTCGAGCCGTTCGGGTGTTGCTCGTCGGCATGGCTGTCGCTGCGACCGTCACTCTCGTCGCAGCCGCAGCCCCGCAGGCGTCAGCAGCCGCAGCCGTATACGAAGTGGGATCAGTTCGGCGGCGCGTCCGACTCGATGCAGTACTCGGCGCTCGCGCAGATCAACAAGTCCAACGTCAAACAACTCAGCGCGCCTGGTTCTATCCGGTGCCGGGCGAGCCTGACCGTCTCCAATTCAACCCGCTCATCGTCGACAACATCATGTACGTGTCGGGCGTCCGCGGTGTCGTCGTCGCGCTCGATGCCACGACCGGCAAGGAACTGTGGATGTCGACGCTTCAGGCCCCCAACCGCGGCCTGGCGTACTGGGAAAGCAAAGATCGGTCGGACCGGCGGCTCATTCTCACCGCGAGCAGCGGCATCCGCGAGCTCGACGCGCGCACCGGACGGCAGATCCTGACCTTCGGGACCAACGGCTTCGTCGACATGCGCATCGGCGCGCCTCGCCGCAACGGCGGGCCGAACAGCAGCCCGGGCCGCATCTTCGAGAATCTCCTCATCGTCGGATCGAACGTCGGCGAGGGCTACGGCTCACCTCCAGGAGATATCCGCGCGTACGACGTGCTCACCGGAAAGCTGGCGTGGACCTTCCATACGATTCCGCGTCCCGGTGAATATGGATACGAAACGTGGCCGGAGGCGGCCTTCAGGTACGCGGGCGGCGCGAACACGTGGGGCGATCATCACGCTCGACGAGAAGAACGGCATCATGTTCCTGCCGACCGGATCGCCGACGCACGATCTCTACGGCGGCGATCGCCAGGGCGACAACCTGTTCGGCAACTGCCTGCTCGCGCTCGACGCGCGGACCGGAAAGCGGTTGTGGCATTTCCAGATCGTGCATCACGATCTGTGGGACTACGACAACGCCGCGTCGCCGAAGCTCTTGACGGTTCAGCACAACGGCAAGCCGATCGACATCGTGGCGCAGGCCGGCAAGACGGGATTTCTTTACGTGTTCGAACGGAAAACGGGAAAGCCGCTCTGGCCGATCGAAGAGCGGCCGGTGCCGAAGAGCGAAGTGCCCGGCGAGTATTCGTCGCCGACGCAGCCGTTCCCGACCAAGCCGCCGCCGTTCGCGCGGCAGTCGATGACGCCGGAAGAAGTGAATCCGTTCGTCAGCCCCGAAGAGCAGGAGAAGCTGAAGCAGCTCGTGCGCGAAGCGGCCAACGAAGGCGTCTTCACGCCGTCGAGCCATCTGCGCCCGCACATCCAGTTTCCGGGCGCGTGGGGCGGCGCGAACTGGGGCAGCGTCGCGGGCGACCCGCAGACCGGCATGGTCTACGTGCGCAGCCTCGAGATGATCAGCTACCGCAAGATGTCGCTCGTCGAGCCGAGCCGCGGCGGTGGCGGTGGCGGCGGTGGCCGCGGACAGGGCGCCGCGCCGCTCGGACCGCGCGAACAGGCGGGACAGAGCGTGTACATGCAGCGCTGCTCGACCTGCCACGGCGCCGGACAGATGCCGATGCGATCGATCAAGGTGCTCGGCTCCGAAGGATTCCGTTCGGTCGTGCGCAGAGGCGTCAACTCGATGCCCGGATTTCCCGAGAGCGTCATCTCGAACGACGCGCTCGAGGGTCTCGAGTCCTATTTGATGTCGCTGCCCACCAGCGAGGAGCAGGCGGGCAATCCGTCCGAGATTCGGCTGCCGCAGAATCCGAATCGGTACCAGGGACCCCCGACGCGTTATGGCGGATCGTTCTCAGCCGGCTGGTATACGAGCAACGGCTATCCGGTCACCGGGCCGCCGTGGTCGCAGCTCGTCGCGTACGACCTGAACGACGGCACGATCAAATGGCGCGTCGCCGACGGAACCGCGCCAGGCGTTGCGGGTCAAGGTGAAGACAACGACAGGCACCGTAAGGCCGCAGAACAGTCCGGTCGTGACAGCCGGCGGGCTGGTCTTCCTGGCCAATTCGCAGGACTGTTTTCTCCGCGCGTTCGACAAGACAACCGGAGAGCTGGTGTGGGAGCACGAGCTGGAAGCGAATCCCGAAGGCATGCCGGCCGTCTACCAGGTGAACGGACGGCAGTACATCGCCTTCGCGGTTGGCGCGTCCTGGGGAACGGGCGGCGATCCGGTGTGGAGAAATCCTCTCCATCGCAAAGCAAGCAAAAATAGAAGCGCAGGGTTATCACGTATATGCGTTGCCCGAAAAACGGTAACGAAGAACGAAGAGTAGAAAGAAGGAAGTAGAGAGTTCGAGGGCACATCATGAAAATGAAAATCACACTCGCAGCACTCTTCGGCGTCTGCATGGCCACGCTGGTCGCGCAGCAGAATCAGGCGCCGGCGTTTCCGCGCGCATCGGACGCGCTGGAGCGCGTGACGTGGCGCACGCGTACGCTGGTCGCCAACGATCGGCTCACGAACTGGGACCTTGCCGTTCCCGGCATGGGTCTCACGTTTCTGGAATCGGTCGTGAGGGCCGATGCCGCGCTCGTGCCGTTCGTCGAGGCGTCGAGCACGCAGCGCGTGAGCGCGCAGGTGCAGAAGAACCTCGATCACAATCTGACCGCTGCCGAGATCGCCGCGGTTCGCGCCGGTATGGGACCGAACGTGCGCATCAGCGCGTATCGCGTCGACAGCATGCCGGCTGACGCGGCGACGCGCCGCAGGATCTTCGAACTTCGCCCGGGCGCTGGGCGCAACGACGATTGTCGTCCCCGGCAACACGGATTTCGCCGGCCTCGACACGCTCGCCGAGGAGTTCCGCGTCACTGTGGCGGTGATGAACGGCTCGGCCGAAACCGTGAAAGCGATGGAAGGCCGGAGCCGGCGTCTCGGCGTGGGCATCGATACGGGACAGTGGGCCCAGGACGGCACGAACGTGCGCGACGGCGTGACGCGCGTGAAGGATCGACTGCTCTACGTGAATCTGCGCGATCGATCCGGCCGTGGCGCCAACGCGCAGAACGTGCCGCTCGGTAAAGGCGTGGCCAATCTCCGCGAGTTCTTCGCCGAGCTCGAGCGGCAGGACGATCGCCAGATTTCCACGCGCCAGGGCGGCGACGGCAGCCCCGTCATCACCACGAGAGTGCCCATCGCGATGACGATCGATACGACGGGTGTCGTGAAGGCGCCCGGCGATATCTTCACGGCGGTGGCGGCGTTCGAGGATGCCGTGCAGCCTGCGTATGCGACGAACTTCAACGAGTTCTCGCGCACGCGGCCGATCCGCTTCGACGTGGTGACGCCGTCGCGCGGCGAGACGCTCGCGCCTGCCGACATCGAGAAGCGCGCCGCAGAGACGCGCGCGAAGATCGACGCGGCGATTCCGAACAAGCCGATCGCGTCGCCGAAGAAGGCGCGCAAGCTGCTCGTCATCGAAAGCCTCGAAGGGATGTCGCACAACACCATTCCGCTCACCAACGTGATGATTCAGCGGATGGGCGAGAAGACCGGCGCGTGGACGACGGTGTTCAGCAACGACCTCAACAACCTGCGATATCCCAAGGTGAAGGAATACGACGCGGTCTTCCTGAACAGCATCGTCGGCGAGTTCCTGCCCGATCCGGCGATGCGCGCCGACCTCGTGCGGTACGTCAATGAGGGAGGCGGCATGGGCGGCATTCACGGCACGCCGTGGGCGTCGCGCAACTGGGACGAGTTTGCCGAGATGATCGGCGCGCAGAGCGCCCCGCACCGCATCGAGAACGGCGTCCTGAAGGTGTACGACAAGGAGAACCCGATCGTGCGGCCGTTCAACTACGAAGACATGCCCTTCCGCGAGGAGTACTACCGGTTCGAGGACTCGGGCAACGGCCGGCTGCGCTGGGACAAAGTGCGCGTGCTGCTGATTGTCGACCTCGACGAGAAAGTGCCCGCGTCGACCGACAAGCCGTGGACCGGTTACAAGCGGCCTGACAAGGTGTACCCGGTGGCGTGGATCCGCGAGTACGGCAAGGGTCGTGTGTTCTACAACTCGATGGGCCACATGAACGAAACGTTCATGAGGCCGGAGATCGTGGGGCACTTCCTCGCGGGCATGCAGTACATCCTCGGCGATATCGAGGCGAACGCGACGCCGAATCCGCTTGAAGTAACGAACGAAACGCGAAGAACGAAAAACGAATAAACCGTGGTAAGAAGGGCGGCGATGATGAACACATCATTGCCGCCCTTTGTGTTTTCTTGCGGTGCGTCGGTGCGCTTGCGGCTGTCCCGCATGCCACGTCCGCGCAATCGATCCCGACGGTTCATAGAACAACACTCGGTGAAACGGGCCAGGCCACTCCTGAAGTCTCGACTGAGGAGATTGTCAGAATCCTGGCGAGCGGCAGCGAGCCGCTGCTCGACGTGCGGTCGGCCGGAGGAATTCGCGATCGCGCACATTCCCGGCAGCATCAATCTGTACGAGAAGGAAGTCGAGCTCGTCAGACAGCGATACCCCGACAAGGCGACGCGCCTCGTGTTCTATTGCAACGGACCGTTCTGCGGAAAGAGCAAGCGCCTGTCTGAACAGCTCGTGGCGCTCGGATACACCAACGTCCGGCGCTACCAGCTCGGACTGCCGGTCTGGCGCGCGCTGGGCCACACGGTGCAAACCGATCTCGGTGGCTTCAGATACATTTACAAGGGGACAAGACGGCCGTCTATGTTGACGCGCGTGGAGCCGCTGCGGCGCGCGAAAGGCACGGTGCCGGGAGCTGTGTTCATCCAGCCGGGGGAAGCGGAGAAGGCCAACGAAGATGGCCGCCTGCCGTACAAAGACAAAGGCACGCGCGTCATCGTCTTCGCCGACACAGCGGACGCGGCACGCAAGGTTGCCGAAGAGATTGCCGGCAAGGCGTACTGGAACAGCAGCTATTTCGGCGGAACGTTCGCAGACTTGATGGCCGCGAAACTCTGGTGAGGACCGTGATGAATACAGCTCGTGTGCGTGTTCTGTGCATTGCGGCGGTCGCTGACCGTCGGCTCCTGCGCATTCGCGCGCAAGCAGCCAGGGGCTATTGACTGGTCCGCTGTCGAAGCCGAGAGCATGGATCACTTTCAGGCTGTGCTCAGATTCGACACGAGCGATCCGCCAGGCAACGAGCGTCCTGCGGCGGAATATCTCAAGCAGGTTCTCGAGCGAGAAGGCATTGCGACGAAAGTCTTCGAGCTCGAGCCGAACCGCCTGAACGTCGTCGCGCGCCTGAAAGGGAGCGGCAAGAAACGGCCGCTGCTGTTGATGGGGCACACCGATACCGTCAACGTCGATCCGGCGAAGTGGACGTTCCCTCCCTTCAGCGCGACGCGCAACGGCGGCTACGTGTACGGGCGTGGGACCGTCGACGACAAAGACAACGTCACCGCGGCCCTTATGACGATGCTGCTGCTGAAGCGATCGGGCGTCGCGCTCGATCGCGATGTGATTTTTCTCGCGGAGGCGGGTGAAGAAGGCACGACGCGCGTCGGCATTCAATTCATGGCGCAGCAGCATTTCGCCGAGATCGACGCCGAGTACTGTCTTGCCGAAGGCGGCAGCGTGCTTCGCACCGGTGGACGCGTGCGATATGCATCCGTTCAGACGGCAGAGAAAATTCCGCACGGCATCCTGCTGACGTCCACGGGCACCGCAGGCCATGGGTCTGTGCCGCTCGAAACCAACTCGATACTCAAGCTGACGCAGGCGGTTGTGACGGTCTCGGCCTGGAAACCGCCGATTCAGCTCAACGATACGACGCGCACCTATTTCACGCGGCTGGCGGCCATCTCGCAGCCCGCCGACGCGGCCAGATATCGCGCGCTGATCGGCACCGATCCGAAGGCAGCACAGGACGCGGTCGATTATTTTGCGAAGGCGGATCCGCGATTCGCCTCGATGGTGAGGAGCTCGATTTCGCCGAACATCATTCAGGGCGGTTATCGCATCAACGTCATTCCGTCGGAAGCGAAGGCGACGCTCGACGTTCGGCTGCTGTCGGGGCAGGACCCGGAGGCCTTCCTGAACGAGGTGCGCAAGGTCATGAACGATCCGGCCATCCGGGTCGAGTGGATCCAGCGCGACGTGCGGCCGGCGACACCGAGCGCGCGGCTCGACTCCGAGGTGTTCAAAGTGCTGGAGTCGGCGTTCGCGCGCCACTACGACACGGCGGTGCTGCCGACGATGAGCACGGGCGCGACCGACATGGCGTACCTGCGCGCGAAGGGCATTCAGTGTTACGGCGTCGGGCCCGCGCTCGACGCCGAGGACGGCCCGAAGGGGTTTGGCGCGCACAGCGATCAGGAGCGCATTCTCGAAAGCGAGCTGCACAAGTTCGTGCGGTTCCATTACGAAGTGGTGCGGGATCTTGCGCGTGCGCAGTGATCACGAGATCCCGGAGTTGAAGGCGAAACGCGTCATCAACGTCTCGACCGTTCTGTTGATGTTGCTCGCGAGTGCAACCGCTGCGAGCGCGCAGACGCCAACCGTCCGCGAAGAGTCGAATATCTACGGGCGCCCTGGCTGGGTACTGGAGAACGGCAAAATCCGCGTCGGACTTTTACGGGGCGGTGGTCACATCGCCGAAGTGCGGCTCGTGTCGGCGAACCCACGGCTGTCGATTAATCCCATGTTCATTCCCGCTGCTGGCGATGGCTACATGGGGCATCTCGTCTGCTTTCCGCACTACGGGCCCGCGTCGGCCGAAGAACGCGCGCAAGGATTGCGCGGCCACGGAGAAGCGGGAGCGGTCGAATGGCAGCAGACGCGGCCACCGCAGATCGATGCGCAGGGCGTTACGTTTTTCTACGGCGCCGATCTGCCGAAGACCCAATACAAGATCGAGCGCGCCGTCACGCTGAAGGCGGGCGAGACGGCGCTGCACGTCGAAGAATGGATCGAGAATCTCGCGGCCTACGATCGGCCCTACAACCGCAACCAGCACGCCACGTTCGGGGCGCCGTTTGTGACGCCCGGCCGCAATATTCTCGACATGTCTGGGACGCGCGGCATCACGGACCCGACGCGAACGGCCGGTGGCAAGTGGTCGGAAGGACAGCTCTTGCAGTGGCCCGTTGCGCCGCGCGCTGACGGCATCGAGCTGTCGTTGCGCGATTTTCTCGCCATCCCGGGCGGCCAGGCGTACACGCCGGTGTTGACCGATCGCGCGAAGGCGCAGAGCTGGTTCGCGTTGTACAACGCCGACTACCCGCTGCTCGTTGGTTATGTATTCCCCTCGGACGATCATCCGTGGATTATCGACTGGCAGAATCAGCCTCGCGCCGATGTGGCGACAGGCACGGCGCGCGGCATCGAGTTCGGCACGTCTCCGTTCGACGAGGGGCTGCGCAAGAGCGTCGAGCGCGGTCAACTGCTGGGCGCGCCCACCTACAGGTTCATCGGCGCGAGGCAGCGATTGTCGACGACGTTCACGATGTTTCTGCGGGAGATTCCGCTGGGATTCAACGGCGTCGCCGCTGTGACGCTGGAGGACGGAAGACCGAACGTGATCGCACGGTGAGTGCTAGCATAGGAACATGACACCGTACCGCAGGCGGTATGCGACCGCGGTTGCAACGGCCGCGATCGTCGCACTCTGCGCTGCCGCCGGGTTTGCCCAGCGGATCTGGTCGGGCGGGTACGGCTACACGCCACCTCGATTTCCAACACAACAGAGCTTTAGAGGAAGCTTCAATTTCTGCCGCGCGATGTTCGAGAGCAACCGGCGGGAGAAGCGGGGCTGGAGCACGGACTATCCCGGGGCCGATCTCAATTTCAGCACCCGGCTTGCCGAGCTGACCAAAGCGCCGGTCACCATGCGGCCGGACGCAGAGGAGGGCGATGCGCCCGATGCGGTTGTCGTGCGGCTCACCGATGACGCGCTCTTCAACTGCCCATACCTCCTGATGCAGGACGCCGGCACGGCCGACTTCAGCGCTGCAGAAGCCAGGCGGCTGCGCGACTACCTGCTCAAGGGCGGATTTCTGTTCGTGTCCGACTACTGGGGCGAATTGGCGAGGGAACAGTTCGATGAACAAATCGGACTGGCATTGCCGCCGCGGCAATTTCCAATCGCGGATCTGCCGCTCAATCACGCGTTGTGGAACACGTTATTCGAGCTCAAGAATATTCCGCAGATGCCGTCCATTCAATCGTGGCGCCGCACGGGCGGCAGCACCGATCGCGGCGTCGTGGATCCTCCATCGGCGCGCGGCATCGTTGATGAGCGCGGCCGGCTCATGGTGGTGATGATGCACAACACGGATATTCCAGACGGTTGGGAACGGGAAGGCGAGGACCCCGAGTACTTCTATCGGTTTTCACCAGACGCGTACGCAGTCGGCATCAATATCGTGCTGTATGCGATGACGCACTGAGTGTCACAAACGCCATCGGGTATTTACTGTGGCGGAAACTGTTGTCGCGGTCGTACACGATCGGAATCATCGCGCCGATCGCAGGAACGTCTTTTTTCTTGCCGTGGTTGTAGTTCCCCGTACGTGTTGCGCCGCTCAGCGTCGTCCACTCGAAGTGCACTAACCAGAACGTTCCGTGGTCCGATGCTTTCTTCTCGACCTTCGTGACCGTGGCCATCGCCGGCCGTCCGTAGGCGAGCAGATTCCACTGACGGCGCACCAGCTGAATCAGCACGAGCGCACAGATGCCGCATACGATGGGGACGACCGTCGCCGGCCAGCTCGCCTCCTCCGGCCCTGGCGCGTAGCCGTCGAGCCAGCTCACCTCGGGTTCCGATGGGAGATACCAGATACCGACTGGCGATCCCACGGCATAGCGCTCGCGTTCGGCGCGGCGCAGCCTGGTTTCTCCCGTGAGCTCGTGGCCGCGGGCCGTGTACCGATAATGGGCGGTGATGCTGTGGTCGTTGCCGCCTCCGCGTTTCTGCAGCCGGACGATGTCGCCCGCAGCCACGATGCGTTCTGATGCAAACAGTCTGTGGTGACGCTCGGCGATCTCAGCGCGACTGCCGAGCACGATGCCGCCCCCCATACCGACCACGACCAGCACCGCGGCCGTGAGCAGCATGAAGGCCCCCAGCGCGCTGACCCGCACGGCACGCGGCGTCGACTTGAGGAGCGCCGGCGGCAGTCCGGAACTATCGAGGGCGCTTCTTCTTTGCACTATCAGCCTCCTGATGCGCGCGATCCGATCGGGGCAGACGTCCCGCATCCTGCAGCGCGCAACGGAGCAGATACTCGATCTGTCCGTTGACGCTGCGGAACTCGGCCGACGCCCATCGCTGCAGGGCGTCGTAGATATCCGGATCGAGCCGAAGCGGGAATCCCTTTCGCTCGGACATGTTATTGGTACAGGGTTCCGGCGTTCACGACGGGCTCCACGCCCTTCTCACTGCACAGCACGACGAGCAGATTACTCACCATCGCCGCCTTGCGCTCTTCGTCGAGCGACACGACGTTCTTGCGGCTCAGCTCGTTGAGCGCCATCTCGACCATGCCGACGGCCCCTTCGACGATCAGCTGCCGCGCGGCGATGACGGCCGAGGCCTGCTGGCGCCGCAGCATCGCTCCAGCGATTTCCGGCGCGTACGCGAGGTGGCTGATGCGCGCCTCGATGACTTCGATGCCGGCTTTCGACAGCCGCTCCTGCACTTCGTGGCGCATCCGATCGGCGACTTCGCCGCCGGCCGAGAGCCGCAGCGACACCTTCGCATCTTCGTGCGAATCGTAGGGGTATGTGGTCGCCAGATTCCGCACGGCCGCCTCGCTCTGCACGTGCACGAAGTTCTCGTAGTCGTCGACGTTGAAGACGGCCTCGAAGGTCTCGACGATGCGCCAGACGACGACCGTGGCAATTTCGATGGGATTGCCGTCGCGCTCGTTCACCTTCAGCTTCGTGCTCTCGAAGTTGCGCACGCGCAGCGACAGCTTGCGCCGCGTCGTCAGCGGGTTGACCCACCAGAATCCGCTGCGCTTGATTGTGCCCTTGTAGACGCCGAACAGCGTGACGACCGTGGCCTGGTTCGGATTCACGACCGTCAGCCCGGCCAGCGACGCGCCGCCGAGGATGATGATCGCTATGCCGGCGACCTTGATCCAGTCGAGCCCCTCGCCGACCGGATCCGCATCAAAGTTGGCCATCGTCCAGATCGCTGCTGCGCCCACGAGTACCACGACGAACACCACCAGCCACCCGGACAGCGCGCCCATTTCCTTTTCTTGTGACATCGCTTTTACCTCGACATCATAATGATATCACTTTGATGTCGCTGTCAAGTGGGGGTGGGGGAAGGGGCATGTATCTGAAAGATATATAGATCCCTAGATCTTTAGATCTTAGTTACACCGGCCCTCTCCGTACCGATGGTCGAGGCATGCGGAAGGCGATGGAATCCATGTTTCCGTATATCGCTGATAAGTCGCGCTGGCCGCACAAACCGGACGTCCAGCACCACGAAAATTGGCCCGTTCGCCATCCCAGTCTGTTATTTGCGGAGCTTCAGCTCGGGCCGCCGTATATCGATCCGTGGCGAAAGCTCGACGCGGATCCGACGGTCGACGAGGTGATCCGAAATTTTGTTGTCGGTCCGCTTCTTTGGATTTCTCAGCGAGTAGCTATATCGGTAAAGTAAAGTCACTTTACCGGTCAAGTGAGCCAATTTTGCTTGACACACCTTCCCTCTGATCTGTAAGTTTAGGCCCACAAAAGTTTCTCTCACCACACAGACATACCGCCAAGAAGGGGGAGGGTATGAGGTACTTCAGGCCAATGCTCGTCTTGGTCTTGTTGCTGTGCGCCGTCAGCGCCTCAGCGCAGACCACATCAGGTTCAATTTCAGGCAGTGTCGTCGACGCGCAGAACCAGGTGGTTCCTGGCGCCGACGTCGTTGTGACCAATCAGGCGACACAGGAAACGCGTCGCACCGTCACGAACGAGGTGGGGCTGTTCACATTTCGCTGCACTGCAGCCCGGTCCTTACACCATTCGCGCCGAGCTCAGCGGCTTCAGGCCGATCGAGATTCGCGACAACATGCTGACGGCCAATAACCGTCTTGCGCTTCCGCCGATGCGTCTCGAAGTCGGGTCGCTCGCCGAAGCCGTCACCGTCAGCGCCGTCGGCGAAGTCGTCGCGACCACGCAGACTTCGCATCAGGCGATGCTCGACGTCGGTCAGGTCGAGAACCTCTCGATTCGCGGCCGCGACCCGATGTCGCTGCTGAAAATTCTGCCGGGCGTGCAGCTGCTCGCCAACGACAACGAAACGGTCGGCGGCAGCTTCAACTCGCCGGTGCCCAGCCTGCAGGGTGGCGGCGGGCAGACCGTGTACGTCGACGGCATCAACGGTGGTGACGGCGGCGGCGGCGGGTCGCTCAGCGGCACGACCGTCATCGACGCGATCGCCGAAGTGAACGTGCAGATGAGCGCGTACACCGCGGAGTACCGGCTTGAAGGGTGGATCGCAGATCAACGTGATCACCAAGCACGGCGGCGCCGAATATCACGGCACGGGCTACTGGTACAAGCGCCACGAGTCGATGAACTCGATCAACTACTTCAACAAGATCAACAATCGGCCGAAGCCGCAGTATCGCTATTCGAATCTTGGCGGCACGGTCGGCGGCCCGATTCCGAGGATCAAAGGGCTCAACCCCGACGGCAACAGGCTGTTCTTCTTCTACGTCATCGACGACACGCAGCTGAAGAACGTGCAGACGCTGAAGTTCTATCAGATGCCGACGGCGCTCGAGCGCGCCGGCGACTTCTCGCAGTCGGTCCGGCCCGACGGCACGCTCATCGCCATCCGCGATCCGAATACGAACGCAGCCGTTCCCCGGCAACGTCATTCCGCAGAATCGCCTGGATCCGCGCGGGCAGGCGTTCCTGAATCTCTTCCCGCTGCCCAACACGAGCGGCGTGAGCGGCTACAACTACGTCATGCAGGAGCCGAGCATCCCGCATCCCCGCCGGCAGCACATGTTCCGCGGCGACTGGCGTCCGACGGACAAAGATTCGCTGGCGATGAAGTATCAGACCTTCTACACCAAGCAGGTCGGCATCAACGTCGCCGGCGCATCGGCGCGGTGGGGCCTCGTGAGACAGCGGTATGACTTCTTCGTCGACATCGGCAAGGTCGACTACACGCGCATCCTGAACTCCTCGACGATCATCGAGTTGTCGACGGGCTTCTTCAACAGCGTTGAGGACGGACCGCCAGAGGATGACGCGGCGCTGCGTGGCATTCAGCGCGCGACCTATCCGCAGCTGAACCGGCTTGGACAGTTCGCGGCGCAGCACAATCCGCTCGGCCTGATTCCGACCGCGGCGTTCGGCAACGTGCCGAGCGCGGACCGCACGCCAGCAACGACGGCGGAACCCCTCAGGTCAGCTACGATGGCCGCTGGCCGATTTACGGCAACGACATCGCGATCAACGCGGCGCTCAACCTGACGCACACGCGCGGCCGGCACACCTACAAGATGGGCGTCATGCGCGAGGACGAGCTCTTCGGGCAGGCCCGCTCGGGCACGTTCGCCGGTCAGTTCAACTTCGCCGACGATGGCCTGCATCCCGGACCGCACTGGCTATGCGTGGTCGAACGCGGTGCTCGGCCAGGTTACGCGCTACACGGAATCGATGGGCCGCGTGCCCGACGATCGCCGTCAGCAGACCTGGGCGTGGTACGTGCAGGACACGTGGAAGATCACGCCGAAACTGACGATGGACATCGGTCTCCGCATGTATAAGTGGGGACAGAACCTCAGCCAGGGCGGCGAGGCGTCGGCGTTCAGCCAGGAGCGGTTCGATCCGACGTGGGGTGGCAATCCGCCGGTGTTCTTCCAGCCGGTGCTGGTCGGCACGACGCGCTCGCGCGCGGAATCCGCGCACCGGCCAGATCCTGCCGGCAACCTACATCGGTTTGATCGTGCCGGGCACGGGATACACCTGTAACCAGGTGCTGACCGCGCAGACTCCATGCGCGATCAACGGTATCGTCACGCAGAGAGACGGCAACTATCTCGATAGCGGCGACGAAGGGTTCATCGAGCCGCTGCCGATTCAGTTCGACCCGCGCGTCGGTATTGCGTGGGCGGTCAATCCGCGCACGGTCATTCGTGTCGCGGGCGGCTCGTTCCACGACGGCACCGGCGGTCCGACGCAACAACAGGGCGATGGCAACGCGGCCTATCGTCTGACGCGGACGATTTTCTACACCGACTTCGACAACTATCTGACCGGCAGGCACGGGCACGTCGCCGGTTCCAAACACCAGCGGTCCGGATGCGGACCGAATCCAAGCGGCCCGAACAACATCCGCTTCACGGCCGCCATTCAGCGCGAGATCGGGAAGAACGTCGTCGTCGATGCGTGCGTATGTCGGATCGAGGACGAAATACGTCAGCCGCGACTTCAACCTCAATCAGATCCCGTTCGGCCGCCGGTTCGACCCGGCGTTCCGGGATCCGACAGCGACGCCGTCAGCCGCTGAATCCCGGAGCGCTGCCGGATCCGTACCTCCGTCCGATCCTCGGGTACGGCGACATCAACATCGCCAGCACCGATTGGATGGTCAGAATTACGACTCGGTCCAGCTGCAGGTGACCCGTCGGTTCACGGGCCGCTTCGAGATGGCGGGCAGCTACACCTGGGCGAAAGGCAGGGAAGACGATCAGTTCCAGAACAATCCGCTGCCGACGACCGACGTGCGGCGAGATCTCCAGGAGCACGTGCTGGTGACGAGCTATCAGTACGAGATTCCGCGCGCGAGCACCCTGTTCGGCGGCAACAAGGCCGTCAGCTGGATTCTCGACAACTGGCGCATCTCGGGCATCAGCACGTTCGGCACGGGCGGCCGCGGCAACATCGACACGGTCAGCTACAGCCCGTCGTTCGAATTCTCCGGGCGGCGGCGAGGGCTGCGGCAACTACAAGATCGTTGGCGATCCGCAGCTGTCGGGCGGCGAGCGGAACATCGATCGCTGGTTCGATACCTCGGCGTTCGCTCCGCTGTCGGGCCGCGGCGACTACAACACCAACTGCGAACCGTGGAAGTTCAAGATGCCCGGCTGGCACAACCACGATCTCACCTTCTTCAAGGACATTCGCCTGAAGGGGAACCAGCAGCTGCAGTACCGCTGGGAGATCTACAACCTGTTCGACCAGGTGCAGTTCCAGGACGTGAACAGGAGCCCGACGTTGAATCCGACGACGGGCGCGCAGACCAACACGAACTTCGGCAAGGTGACCGCGTCGCGCACCGAGCGCCGCATGCAGATGTCGATTCGGTACATCTTCTAACGCTGGAGTCTGTAAACGAAAAGCGCAGAACGGAAAACGAATAACGCACGACAGGGGCGACGGTCTGAAAGGACCGTCGCCCTCTTTTTCATCTTCGGCGCCACGTTCATCGCCTACCATCCGGCGCTCCACGGCGGTCCGCTGTGGGATGACTTCGGTCACATCACGGTTCCCGAACTGCGTTCGCTCGGCGGTTTGTGGCGCATCTGGTCTGAGCTCGGCGCGACGCAGCAGTACTATCCGCTGCTGCACTCGGCGTTCTGGCTCGAGCATCGCCTCTGGGGGGACTCGTTCCTCGGCTACCACATCGCGAACGTCGCGCTGCACTCGGCCTCCGCCTTTCTCGTTGTGCGCATCCTGCGCCGGCTCGCTGTGCCCGGCGCCCTGCTCGCCGGGCTGATATTCGCGCTGCACCCGATCGCTGTCGAATCGGTGGCGTGGATATCGGAACAGAAGAACACGCTGTCGGCGTTGTTTTATCTCGCGTCGGCGTACGTGTATTTGTTCCACGCGACCCACGCGACCCACGATCCCTACGCGACCCGCGTTACTGGCTGGCGTTCGCGCTTTTCATCTGCGCGCTGCTCACCAAAACTGTCACCGCGACGCTGCCGGCCGCGTTGCTCCTTGTCTTCTGGTGGAAGCACGGGAGGCTCGACTCGCGGCGCGATGTGCAGCCGCTCTTGCCCTGGTTTATCGTCGCAGCGAGTGCCGGCGCATTCACGGCGTGGTTCGAGCGCGCGATTATCGGAGCGAAGGGCGAGGACTTTGCGCTGACGCTCGTAGAACGCTGTCTCGTCGCCGGCCGCGTCATCTGGTTCTATCTCGGGAAGCTCGTTTGGCCGGAGAATCTCATCTTCGTGTATCCCCGTTGGCAGATCGACGAATCGGTCTGGTGGCAGTATGTGTTTCCCGGCGCCGCTGTCGCGCTCGCCGTCGGCCTGGCGATACTCGCCGTGCGCCATGGCAGGCGCGGACCGCTCGCGGGCTATCTGTATTTCTGCGGAACGCTCGTCCCCGTCCTTGGGTTCTTCGACGTGTTTCCCTTCCTCTTTTCCTACGTCGCCGATCATTTTCAGTATCTCGCGAGCCTCGGCGTGATCGTTCCAGTGGCCGGCGCGCTCGCGATGGCCTCGGAGCGCCTCGGGCCGCAGCACAGGCGACTCGCCACGGCCCTCGGCGCGGCGCTCATCGCCGTGCTGGGGGTGACGACGTGGAATCGCAGCGGCGTGTATCGCGACGCGGAGACGCTTTATCGCGATACCATCGCGCGCAATCCGGGCGCGTGGATGGCGTTTCAGAATCTCGGCACAGAGCTCGCGGCCCGGAACCGGCTCGACGAGGCCATCGAAGCCTACGAAGGCGCGCTGCGTGCCAGGCCCGACTACGCCGCCGCGAAAAACAATCTCGTGCTCGCGCACATGAAGCGCGCTGACGCCGCCGCCGAATCACCAGATCGCGCCGGCGAGGCTATTGCGCACTACGAGGCGGTTGTGCGCATCGACCCCGGGCATTTTCGCGCGCACTACAATGCCGGGACGCTGCTGATGGACCTGCCGGGCCGACAACCGGATGCCCTCAGGCATCTCGAATCGGCGGTGAAGATTCAGCCCGATAACGTCGAGGCGCGCGTCAATCTCGGGGTGTTGCTGGCGGACGTGCCGGCGAGATCGCGCGAGGCCGATCGCGCATCTGGAATTTGCGTTAGCGAAGAGGCCAGAGCTAGGGAGGTTGAGAGAGTTAGTGGAGGAGATAAAGAAGAGACCGTAGAGACGTTTCACTTTCTTCAACACGGAGGCACGGAGACACGGAGAAAAAAATGCAATCTTTTCTCAGAAATACAAGGTTTCACGGAGGATTCGCGGCGGTTTGGTGCTTGCAGAACCATGCGGCATGAAACCACGCGAACTGAACGACATCTCGTATCTGATCATCCAATCAGCAATTCAAGTGCACCGCGAGCTCGGGCCAGGGCTTCTCGAAAGCGTCTATCGCGCCTGTCTCTTGTACGAGCTGCGTGAGCGGGCGCTTGCCGTAATAGCTGAGCAACTAGTGCCGATTTGTTACAGGGGAGTCATCATCGAAGGCGCTTACCGGCTGGACCTGCTGGTTGAGGATCAAGTGGTTGTGGAGGTCAAGGCTATTGAGAAAATCCTGCCCGTTCACAGTGCTCAATTGCTCTCGTATCTGAGACTACTGAACAAACCTCTCGGCCTCTTGATCAATTTCCACGTCCCTGTATTGGTCGCGGGCGTAGATCGCGTAATGAATGGCCGCTATGAGGATGCTCTACGAACGAAAACGCCGTGCGTGAGAATCAAGAAGACCCAAAGTTGTGATTCTCCGTGTGTCCTCCGTGTCTCCGTGCCTCCGTGTTGGGATACCCAATCGTGACGACGTACAGATCGAAGTCGTTGCGCTTGTCGGAGACATCGGTCGGGTGGCGCGATGAGAAGGCGACGACCGATCCGCGTGCATCGATCGACGGGCCGGCGCTCGACTCCATCCATTCTCCTTCGGCATCGCCGCTGACGCGCGTCATCGCGCCCGTCGTGCGGTCGAAGACGAACACGTCCCACAGCAGATTGAAATCTTCCGCGGCCACCAGATCGCTGGCTTCCGATTGAAACACCACGAACCGGCCGTCCGACGACATCTTCGGCTTGCCGCTCGCGCCGTTCGCGAGGCCGCGCCGCACGCTCTTCGTGATGGCGCTGGTGGCGCCGGTGTGCAAGTCCGCCAGAAAAATGTGCGGCAGCCCCTTCTCGATACCGACAAATGAGACGAAGCGTCCGTCGCCGCTGATCGACGCATCCCATCCCGCGCCGACGTGCCTGGTGGTATGGAGCTCGGTGTCGCGCACGAAGACCTGTGGGTCGGGCGCGCGCCTGCCCGGGCCCTGCCGCCTCGTCACGAATGCCACATACCGGCCGTCGCTGCTGGCAGCCGGGTGATCGCTCGCCGTGAGTGAGGCATCCAGCCCCTTCAGCCCGACGCTGACACGGCGCGGCTGCGCGCCCTGCAAATCTGTGACGTAGATGTCGGTGCGATCGCCGTTGACGTCAGCGTCTGCCACACCGTCGACGCGACTGGCGGCAAACAGCAGATGGCGGCCGTTCTCGGTGATCGACGGGTGGTTGCCCTCACCGATAATCCTCGTCACGCCTTCTCTGCGGTCGCGAAGCATGACGACGTTGGCGCGTTCGAAGACGACGTACCGGCCGTCGCCGCTGATGCTGGGATGAGCGCTGCTGCCCGTGTAATGCCCGGTGTCGGCACTTTCGAGCGTCACGCGCTGCGTCACTCGATCGAGCACGTACACATCGGTCGAGCTGTTCGTGTCGGCGCGAGCGAGCTGCGAATATGTCGTAAAGGCGACGAAGCGGCCGTCCGCGCTGACTGCCGCTGATGAACGCTCGAACATCGAGCGGTGCGCATCGCGCTGTTCGACGGTCAGCATCATGCCGAGCGCCAGCGCAACGGCTTCGGCCTTCATCGCCGTATCTCGGACACGACCTTGAGGCCCATGCGTTGTGCGCGCGTCGTTTCGAAGGTCGTGTTGCGGTGGCCAAACGCCGTGACACCTGTGTGCGGCAGCTCGGCGCGCGCCGCCAGATTCACGCCGTCGAGCTGCTCGATGATGTGCTCGAACTCGTGCGCGATCAGTTCCTGGATGTCTTCGAACGGCTCGATGTCGACCACTGCGGTGAGATGGCCCTTCGCATCTCGTGTGAGACGGGTCGTCGCGCGGCGGTCGGAGCGGCGAGGCGGCGGGTTGACGGCGAGATGAACCGTGAGCGCCGGCTCTGCGGCGATGCGCACGCACTGGCGCCGGAACGTCGGCGAGTCGCGCAGCATCGCCTCGACCAGCGGCCGATACATCGCCGTCACAACGAGATTCGGCGGCGGCGCGAGCTGGCGTGGAATGGCTTCGCCCGCGACGTACTGATGAACCGATGTCAGCGAGACCTGTTCGAATGCGGAACTCGATTGTGCGATCGCGGGACGATCGTGCAGCAGGATCATGCATGACGCCAGAGCCAACACCGTAACTCGTCGCATGTTCGTGCTCATGGGCATTAGACGCCGCCTCTCCCGCAATGGTTGGCTCGCTGCTTCACTGAGTAATACGCACCCGCGCTGCCGCGGTTATCGCATATAGAATGCAAGACGGCGTCAGCCGGCAAATGGTTGCAGGTCACAAACCCATAGGCGTCTTCGATTCCGGTGTCGGCGGACTGTCGGTGCTGCAAGCGCTCCGCCAGGAACTGCCGCATGAACACTTCTTGTACGTCGGCGACTCCGGGTGCGCGCCGTACGGCGATCGCTCCGCGGCGTTCGTTGTCGAACGTGCTATCACCATTACGGAATTTCTCGTCACTCAGGGCGTCAAGGCTGTCGTGGTGGCCTGCAACACGGCGACGGCGGTTGCGGCCGAGTCGCTGCGCGCGCGCTTTGCCATTCCCATCGTCGCAATAGAGCCGGCGGTGAAGCCCGCGGCATCGCGCACGCGCTCGCGCGTCGTGGGCGTGCTGGCGACCACCGGGACGTTGTCGAGCCCGAACATGGGCAAGCTGCTCGCAAGCTATGGCTCCGATGTCGAGTTCGTCATCCAGCCGTGCCCCGGGCTTGCCGATCAGGTCGAGAAGGGTGAGCTCGCGTCGGAAGAGACGCGCGCGCTCGTGAAGCGCTACGTGCGCCCCATCATCGACAAGGGGGGCGATATCGTCGTGCTGGGGTGCACGCACTACCCGTTCCTGCGGCCGCTCATTCAAGAGGTGGCCGGGCCCGCGGTCGAAGTGATCGACCCGGCGACCCCCGTTGCGCGCGAGCTGCGGCGGCGCCTCGAATCCGCAGGTTTGTTGCAAAATGGTGGGCGTCCCGGGACTGAGACGTTCTGGACGACCGGCGCCGTCGCCGACTTCGCTCGCATAGTGGCGCAGCTGTGGGGCACGACCGTAGAGGTCATGCCGTTGCCAGGAGACAAATGATGCGTCTTACACGCGCCGGCGCCGCCGCTGTCGTCCTGGCTGCTGTCATCTTCTCCGCGAAGTCTTTTTCGGCCGGGAACACCGAAATTCTCTGGGATCGGTACGGCGTTCCGCACATCTACGCGTCCGACCGCGAGTCGCTGTTCTACGCACACGGCTGGGCGCAGATGCGTAATCACGCAGACCTGCTGCTGCGCCTCTACGGCGAATCGCGCGGACGGGCGGCAGAGTACTGGGGCGGCGACGCCAACCTCGAGCTCGATCGGTGGGTGCAGCTCAACGGCGTGCCCGAGCGCGCGCGAGCCTGGTACGACGCGCAGGATCCGCAGTTCCGCAAGTACCTCGACGAGTTTGCGCGCGGCATCAACGAGTTTGCCGCGAAGAACCCCGCAGCGATTGGCGCCGAGTACGCGCGCGTGCTGCCGGTGTCGGGCGTCGATGTCGTCGGGCATCCGCTGCGCGCCGTTCATTACGGCTACATGGGATCGCGCGCGCGGATGAACACGGAAGTCACTGCGCTCCTGAAGAATCAGCGCGCCGAGCACGAGCAGGAGCGCTCAGAGCTCGCCGCGGGATCGAATACCTGGGCCATCGGGCCCGCGCGGTCTGCAAGCGGGAACGCGATGCTCCTCATCAATCCGCATCTGGCCTGGGGCAATACGTTTTACCGCTACATGCAGGTGCACCTCGTCGCTCCTGATTACGATCAGGTCGGCACGCCGCAGGTCGGTTTCCCTGTCGCGGTCGTCGGCTTCAACCGGCACACCGGATGGGGGCGCACCGTCAATACGATCGACACCGTCGACTTCTATCGGCTCACCGTCAAGAACGATCAATACGTGTTCGATGGCGCCCTGCGTTCGTTCGAGCGCGACACGCGCACGTTCAAGGTGAAGCAGCCCGACGGCTCACTGCGCGAAGAGCGCCTCGACATTCGCCGCAGCGTCCACGGCCCCGTCGTGTTCGACGAGAACGGCGTGACGGTGGCGATGCGCGTGGCGGGGCTCGATCGGCCAAAGATGCTCGAGCAGTGGTTCCGCATGGGCGAAGCGCGGTCGCTCCAGGAGTTCCAGTCGGCGCTGCGGATGATGTCGGTGCCGATGTGGCATGCCAACTACGCCGACGCGCAGGGGCACATCATGTTCGTGTTCGACGGGCTCGTGCCGAAACGGAGCGGCCACGATTACCAGTACTGGTCGCGTGTCGTGCCCGGCGATACGTCGGAGACCCTCTGGACCGATTACCTGTCGTTCGACGAGCTCCCGAAATCGATCGATCCGCCGAGCGGATGGCATCAGAACGCCAACGAGCCGCCGTGGATGATGACCGAGCCGCGGCTCGATCGCTCGAAGTTTCCGGCTTATGTCGCGCCGACCGGCGAGGCGCTGCCGCAGATGCGCACGCTTCGTTCGCTGCGCATGATTACCGAGCATCCGAAGATCAGCTACCAGCAGCTCCTCGACAAGAAACATTCGACGCGGATGGAGCTGGCGGACAGAATACTGCCAGACCTTCTCAGTGCCGCCGCAGGTACCGACGCCGCGCGCGTGCTGGCGAAGTGGGATCGGCAGACAGATGTCGACAGCCGCGGCGCCGTGTTGTTTCAGTTGTTCGTCGACCGGTACTTCTCTGGAGCGGGCGGTGGAATGGCCGACAAGCTTCGGGTCAAATACGACCCCGCCCGTCCGCTCGAGTCTGCGCACGGCCTTGCCGACCCTGCATCGGCAGCCGCCGCGCTCACCGCGGCCGCCGAGGAGTGTCTCAAGCGGTACGGCGCGCTCGACGTGAAATGGGGCGATGTCTTTCGGTTCGCGAGCGGGAGCGCAGATCTTCCCGGCAACGGCGGTCCAGGCGGCTCCGGGCTGTTCCGCACCATCGCGTTTTCGCGGCGTGAGGGGAACAAGTTCTACGCAGCGAGCGGCGAGACCATCGTCTGTGCTGTCGAGTTCGCGCGCACGCAGCGCGCGCAGTGCCTGCTCGGATACGGCAACGCGACGCAGCCGGGCTCGCCGCATCTCGAAGATCAATTGCCGCTGATGGTGCAGAAAAAACTGTTGCCTGTTCGGCGTGAAAAGAAAGAGATTGAAGCCCATCTCGAGTTGCGCGAGCGCTTTTAAGGAGGCCCTATGAAGTCGTCCCGTGCCGCCGGTGTCTGCGTTGTTCTCGCTCTTGCTGGCGCCTGCTCAGGAGCGGACCTGCGGCCGCCCGCGTCTCGTGCGACGGCCTGGCGTCATTGCGCCTGCCGAATGCGACTGTCACCTCCGCAACCGAAGTGGCCGCAGGCGCATTCACGCCTCCCACGGCTCCCGGACGCGGCGTTGCGCCCGCGCTCGCAAAGACGATGGCGGGGCTGCAGGCGTTCTGCCGCGTTCAGATTACGAGCAAGCCGACCGCGGATTCAGACATCAAGATTGAAGTGTGGCTGCCGGCTCGCAGCTTTAACGGAAAGCTGCAAGCCGTCGGCAATGGCGGATGGGCCGGGACTATTCCGTATGCGGCGATGGGCGCGGCGATGGCGCGCGCCTACGCCACCGCCGGCACCGACAGCGGCCACACGACGCCGGGCGCGTCGTTCGCCGTCGGCCATCCGGAGAAGCTCGTCGATTACGCGCATCGATCGCTGCACGAGATGGCGGTTAACGCCAAAGTGCTCGTCGACGCGTTTTATGGGAAACCGGCGTCGGCCTCGATTTGGAACGGTTGCTCCACAGGAGGAAACCAGGGGTTGACGCTTGCGTCGATGTACCCCAACGACTTCGATGCCATTGTCGCCGGCGCGCCGCCGGACATCCGATCGCGCGTGCACGCGGCGCGTCTCGTGCTGCATCGCATCGTGCATCGCACGGCCGGCAGCTACATCCCGCCTGAAAAATATCCGGCCGTCCACAAAGCGGTGATGGATGCGTGCGATCTGAACGATGGCGTGAAAGACGGCATCATCGAAAATCCTCCAGCGTGCCGCTTCGATCCGAAGGTGCTGCAGTGCACGGATGCGGACGGACCGTCGTGCCTCACTTCCGAACAGGTCGAGACCGCTCGCGCGTTGTACTCCGACATCAAGCATCCGAAAACGGGTCAGGTTCTCTACTCGCCGCTGCTGCAGCCGGGATCGGAACTGCTGTGGGGAGCGCTGGCGGGGCCGCAGCCGTTCTCGAACGCGAGCGAAACATACAAGTACCTCGTGGCGCAGGACCAGGCTTGGGATGCCGCCCGGTTCGATGCAGCAACCGATGTTGCAAAGATGGACGCGGCCGCGAAAGTGCTGAATACGGCCGGCGACAACCTGAAACCGTTCTTCGCGCGCGGGGGCAAGCTTCTGCTGTATCACGGCTGGAGCGATCAGCAGAACCCCGCATCGACGAGCGTCAACTACTTCGGGCGCGTCGTGAAGAACGCCGGACAGAGCGCTGTCGGCAAGTCCATCCAGCTCTACATGGTGCCGGGGATGAACCACTGTCAGGGCGGCGTGGGCACCGACACGTTCGATAAACTGGCGGTCATCGACGAATGGATGGCGAAGGGTACCGCGCCCGCGCAGATCGTCGCGTCGCATGCGACCGACGGCAAGGTCGATCGCACGCGCCCTTTGTGCCCGTATCCGCAGGTTGCGATGTATAAAGGTTCCGGCAGCACAGACGAGGCGGCCAGTTTTGCGTGCAGGAACCCACGATGATGAAGAAAGTCGCGGTTATTCTCGCCGGGTTGTCCGTCGCGGTTTACGCTCAGGCGCCGGCGCCCTACGATCTCGTCATCCGCAACGGGCGCATCGTCGACGGCACCGGCAGCCCGTGGTATCGCGCCGATGTCGCCGTGCGCGGCGACACGATCGCGCGCATTGCGCCGTCCATTTCAGAGCCGGCGACGCGCGTGGTCGACGCGAACGGGCAGATCGTGTCTCCGGGGTTCATCGACGTCCACAACCACGCGCGCGAGAACATCTTCGAGCTGCCGAGCGCGGACAATTACATCAGGCAGGGAGTCACCACGCTGATTGAAGGGCCCGATGGCGGGTCGCCTGTGCCCCTCGCGCCGTTTCTCGACAAGCTCGACGCGACACAGAAATCGATTAACGTCGGATCCTTCATCGGACAGGGATCGGTGCGGGAAGCCGTTCTCGGCACGGTGAACAGACGTCCCACGCCCGCTGAGCTCGACAAGATGCGCAGCATCGTCGAAGACGGGATGAAGGCGGGCGCGTTCGGCATGAGCACCGGCCTCTTCTACGTGCCCGGCGCGTTCACGCCGATCGAGGAAGTCATCGAGCTCGCGAAAGTCGCCGCGAAGTACGGCGGCATCCACATCTCGCACATGCGCGACGAAGCGTTCGGTGTGCTCGACAGCGTGCGCGAAACGATACGCATCGGTGAAGAGGGCGGGCTGCCGACGCAGATCACGCATCACAAGATCATCGGGCCCAAAAATTACGGAAAGAGCGTCGAGACGCTGAAGCTGCTCGACGCGGCGCGATTGCGCGGTGTAGACACGACCAGCGATCAATATCCGTACACGGCGTCCAGCAACAACCTGACGGCCGGACTGATGCCGCAGTGGGCGCAGGAAGGCGGCCGCCAGCAGTTACTGACGCGTCTGAAGAATCCTGCGACCCGGAAGGAGATCGCGGGCGAAGTCGCGCGAACGATTCGAGAAGAGCGCGGCGGCGGGGATCCGAAGAATATCTTCCTGGCCCATTGCGATTTCGATGCGTCGATGGCCGGAAAGAATCTCGCCGACGTCGCGCGCATGCGGGGTTTGGAGCCGACGATCGAGAACGGCGCCGAGGCGGGCATGTGGGTCGTCGAGCAGGGGATCTGTCAGGCGGTGTATCACGCGATGAGCGAGGCCGATCTCGAGCGCGTGATGCGCCACCCGGCGACGATGATTGCGTCGGATGGATGGGTGCAGATTCTGGGACGAGGCGTGCCGCATCCGAGGAGCTACGGCACCTTCGTGCGCGTGCTCGGCGTTTATGTGCGCGAGCGCAACGTCATCACGCTGGAAGACGCCATCCGGAAGATGACGTCGTTTCCCGCGCAGCGCCTGCGCGTCGGCGATCGCGGCGTGCTGAAGCCCGGCATGAAGGCCGACATTACGGTTTTCGACCCCGCGCGCGTGCGCGATATGGCGACGTTCGAGAAGCCGCATCAGTATGCGGAAGGGATCTCATCGGTCATCGTGAACGGACAGGTTGTGTTCGATGGAAAAGCGATGACGGCCGCTAGACCGGGCCGGGTGCTTCGCAGGCAGTAGGAGGGCATATGAGAGGGCGCTACGTATTCGTATTCGTCGCCGTTGTCGTCGGCGTGCTGGTGCTCGTTGCGTCGTGGAACCCGATGACCGCTCAACAAACCGGCGCGATTCCGATAGACAACGACGACCTGGGCGGCACCGTGACGGGGCCGAAAGGTCCGGAAGCGGGCGTGTGGGTGATTGCCGAAACCGCAGACCTCGGGACGAAGTTCGTGAAGATCGTCGTCACCGACGATCGCGGGCGCTATCTCCTCCCCGATCTGCCGAAGGCCAGCTACAGCGTGTGGGTGCGCGGCTACGGCCTGGTGGATTCGCCGAAGACGCAGACCGTCGCCGGCAAAATCATCAACCTCAAGGCGGTGCCCGCGCCAAATCCTCGCGCCGCGGCCGAGTACTACCCGGGTGGCTACTGGCTGTCATTAATGAAGGTGCCCGACAAGAGTGAGTTTCCCGGCACCGGCGACATGGGCAACGGCATCGCTACGACCATGCTGAGCCAGGCACAGTGGCGCAGACAAATGTCATCCGGAGGGTGCACGGCCTGTCATGCGATGGGCAGCGTGGGGATGCGCCACATTCCGAAAGAGCTCGGCTCGTTCCCGAATTCGATTGCGGCCTGGGATCGCCGTGTGCAATCGGGCCAGGCCGGCGCCGGCATGAGCAACGGCCTGAACGCGTTCGGCCGGCGGCGCGTGCTCGAGATGTTCGCCGATTGGACCGATCGGATCGCGAAGGGCGAAGTCCCCCCGGCGCCGCCGCGGCCGCAGGGCATCGAGCGCAACATCGTCATCACCCAGTGGGATTGGGCCGATCCGAAGTCATACCTCCACGACTCGGTCTCAACCGATCGGCGCAATCCGCGCCTGAATCCATATGGTCCGCTGTACGGCGCGCTCGAACTGAGCGCCGACTACGTGCCGGTGCTCGATCCGGTGAAGCACACCGTCAGCCGCATTCCGCTGTCGGTGCGCGATCCGAATACGCCGCCGACGAATCCGAAGATGCCGGCGCCATCGCCGTACTGGGGCGACGAGGTCATCTGGACGAGCAAGAACAACGTGCACAATCCGATGCTCGACGAGAAGAACAGGCTGTGGCTCACCTCGGCCGTGCGGCCGTCGGACAACCCTGACTTCTGCAAGGCTGGCTCGACCCATCCGTCGGCGAAGCTGTTCCCCGTGAACAACGCGGGGCGCCATCTGCAGATGTACGACCCGGCGACGAAGAAGCTGACGCACATCAGCACGTGCTTCGCCACGCACCACTTGATGTTCGCCGAAGATGCGAACCGAACGCTGTGGACGAGCGGCGGCGGCCAGGTGATTGGATGGCTGAACACGAAGAAGTTCGACGAGACGGGCGACGAAGTGGCGTCGCAAGGGTGGACGGCGCTTATCGTCGATACCAACGGCAACGGCAGGCGCGATGCGTACGTCGAGCCGGACCAGCCGATCGATCCGACGAAAGACAAGCGTATCAACTCGCCGTTCTACGCCGCGTCGCCGGCGCCGGACGGATCGATCTGGGGATCGTCTCTGGGTTTCCCAGGCGCGATCATGCGGCTCGTCCCCGGTTCGAATCCTCCTGAGACGGCGTTGACGGAAATCTACGAGCTGCCGGCTGTGACCGATCCGAAGGCCGACGTGCTCGGGTTCTCGCCGCGCGGCATGGATGTCGACCGCAACGGTATCGCCTGGGTGGCGTTGTCCAGCGGACATATGGCGAGCTTCGACCGCCGCAAGTGCAAGGGGCCGCTGAATGGCGCGAAGGCGACAGGGCAGCACTGTCGCGAAGGCTGGACGTTCTATCCCGAGCCGCTTCCGCAGTACCGCGGGGTGACCGACGTTGGCAGCACCGAGGGCAGCTACTACACGTGGGTCGATCAGTTCGACACGTCCGGTCTCGGCGCGAACACGCCGATCAATACCGGCAATGCCTCTGAAGCGCTGCTCGCGCTGAAGGACGGCAATTGGGTGACGATGCGCGTGCCGTATCCGACGGGGTTCTATACGAAGTGGATGGACGGCCGTATCGACGATCCCGCGAAGGGCTGGAAGGGCAAGGGCCTGTGGGCCACCATCAGCACGCGCGCGCCGTTCCACATGGAAACCGGCAAGGGCACGACGAGCAAGGTGATGCAGTTCCAGCTTCGTCCGGATCCGCTCGCGAAGTAGTGATCTTGAACAGGAGGATAGAAGATTAGGAGAATTCTTTTGAAAGAAAACTCCTATTCTCCTAATCTCCTGTAAAAAAGATGATCGAGATACGCGATGTGAGGATTGAGGACGCCGAAGCGATTTTGGCGATCCTCAATCCGATCATCGCGGCGCGCTGCTATACCGCGATGGATATCCCGTTTACCGTCGAGGTGGAGCGCGAATTCATTCGCACCTTTCCTCCGAACGGCACGTTTCTCGTTGCCGTCGATACCACGTTGAATCGCATCGTCGGATTCCAGAACGTGTCGCCGTTCGGGAGTTTCACGCATGCGTTCGATCACGTGGGCGTCATCGGCACCTACGTCGATCTCGAGCAGAGACGGCAGGGGATTGCGACGCGGCTCTTCGCGGCGACGTTCGACGCGGCGCGCCGGAAGGGTTACGAGAAATTCTTCTCATATGTGCGGGCCGATAACGAAGCCGGCCTGCAAACCTATCTGCGACAGGGCTTTCGCATCGTCGGAAAGGCGGAGCGGCAGGCAAAGATAGATGGTAAATACGTCGACGAAGTGATCATCGAGAGAGCGATCTAAAGCTGGTTACAGGTTCTTCGTCATCCTGACGCACGCCATTTCACATCCCGATCGAAGCCGAAGAGTCGTCCGTTCGACCACTTCATATCCGTGCTTTGCGTAAAACGCTTCGGCATTGATAGAAGAAGAAAGATCCAGGCGCGTCACGCCGCGCTGGCGCGCGATCTGTTCGAGGCGCTCCAGAATGGCCGCGCCAACGCCTTGTCGTCCGAACGCGGGGTCGACGTACACGGCTCTCAGTTCTTCGTCAGCCGGCACGATCATGCCGAACCCCGCAACGCGCGAAAGCGATTCTGCAACCAGGACGACCAATTCCACGTCTAGAATCTCACGACGCACTTGTTCGTAGCTGCTGTCGGCGAGCTTAACCGCCCACGCCTCAAGAACATCTGGCGAGTAGTGGTTGCGGGCCGTGTTCCAGACGGCCTCGTGATGCGTACGGACGATGGCTTCAGCATCAGCGGTTACTGCGATCCGCACGTGAAGGTCGTTCATGTTGATGATCGCAGCAGGGTAACACGCGGGTCCGGCTGAAGCCGGACACCACGTACTTTCGACTACAATTGCTCCCTGATGCTCTGGTGGCACTGGCTCGTCATCGGCCTCATCCTCGTCGCCCTCGAAATGGCGGCGTCGGGCGGGTTCTACGTCATCTTCTTCGGCATCGCCGCCCTGGCGATCGCCGGCCTCCACGTCCTGAACTGGGCGGGGCCGGTCTGGTTTCAGCTCGTCCTCTTTTCGGTCCTGTCGATCGCATCCCTGCTCCTGTTCCGCAGCCCGCTCCTGAGATGGATGCAGCTCGACGGGCCGGGCAAGGATGTCGACTCGCTCGTCGGCGAAATCGCGCTTCCGCTCGAGGACATTCCGGCGGGCGGCGTCGGGCGCGCCGAGCTGCGCGGCACGGTCTGGTCGGCCCGCAACCAGGACACGGCAACCATCATGCGCGGCGAGCGGTGCAAGGTCGTCGACGTCGATCGGCTGATGATTTTTCTCAAACCAGAAAGAGAGCGCTCATGACCGGTGGCATTGCTGCGTTGCTGATCCTCACGTTCCTCGTGCTCATCATCATCGCGAAGACGGCCATCGTCGTTCCGCAGCAGAGCGCGTACGTCGTCGAGCGGCTCGGGCGCTTTCACGGCATCCTCAACGCCGGCTTTCACGTGCTGCTGCCGTTTGTCGACGTCATCCGGTACCGCCACTCGCTGAAGGAGATCGCGGTCGACATCCCGGCGCAGGTGTGCATCACGCGCGACAACGTGCAGGTGGGCGTCGATGGCGTGTTGTACCTGAAGGTGCTGAATCCCGAGCGGGCGTCCTACGGCATCGCGGACTACATGTTCGCAATCAGCCAGCTGGCGCAGACGACGCTCCGCAGCGAGGTGGGAAAGATCGATCTCGACCGGACGTTCGAGGAGCGCACCAACATCAACACGCAGGTGGTCAGCGAGCTCGACAAGGCGTCGGAGGCGTGGGGCGTCAAGGTGCTGCGCTACGAGATCAAGAACATCACGCCGCCCGCCGACATTCTTGCTGCGATGGAAAAGCAGATGCGCGCCGAGCGCGAGAAGCGCGCGGTGATTCTCACCTCGGAAGGCACGCGCGACGCAGCCATCAACACCGCCGAGGGCATGAAGCAGGAAGTGATCAAGCAGTCGGAAGCGCGGAAGACGCAGCAAATCAACGAAGCGGAAGGACAAGCGGCGGCCATTACGTCGGTGGCGACTGCCACCGCCGCGGGCATCCGCAGCGTCGCTGAAGCGATCAAGCTGCCGGGCGGGCAGGAAGCCGTGCAGCTGCGCGTCGCCGAGCAGTACATCGGCCAGTTCGGCGAGCTCGCGAAGAAGAGCAACACCATCGTGCTGCCCGCGAACGTAGCCGACGTCGGATCGATGATCGCAATGGCGATGAAGTTCATTGCGAAACCACAATAGGGACGAATCATGGCAAACGAACGAACGGTTCTCATTACTGGCGCAACGGGCAAGCAGGGTGGCGCGACCGCGCGCGAGCTGGCGGGCTCGGAATTCAAGCTTCGCGCGATGACGCGCCATCCCGATAGCGACGCTGCGAAAGCCGTGGCTGCTGCGACCGGCGCTGAGCTGGTACAAGGCGATCTCGACGATGCCGCGTCGTTGAAGAACGCGTTGAAGGGCGTGTGGGGCGTCTTCGGAGTGCAGAACACGTGGGAAGCGGGTGTTCAGGGTGAAGAGGAGCAGGGCAAGCGCCTGGCGAGCCTCGCACGCGAGGCCGGGGTTCAGCACTACGTGTACACATCGGTTGGATCGGCGCACCGCAAGACCGGCATTCCCCACTTCGACAACAAGTACCGCGTCGAAGACACAATCCGCGCGGCCGGCTTTCCGTCCTACGTGATCTTCCGCCCGGTGTTTTTCATGGAGAACCTCACGTCGCCGTGGTTTCTGAACGGCGATGCCATCTACGCGGCGATGCGGCCAGACCTGAAGCTGCAGATGATTTCTGTCGGCGACATCGGCAAGTACGTGGCGCGCGGCTTCACCAATGCCGACAAGCTGAACCGCCGCGAAATCGATCTCGCCGCCGACGACGTGACGATGCCCGATGTGGCGATGGCGTTGAGCCGCGGGCTCGGGCGAAATATCTCGTTCGTCGCAGATTCCGATCTCGGAGGTCCGCAAGAACAGCGAAGACTTCGCCGACGATGCTCGAGTGGTTCGATCGTGTCGGCTACGACGTCGACATCCCGTCGCTCGAACGAGAATTCGGCATCAAGGGCACGAAGCTCGCGGACTGGGCGGCGAAGCAGAAGAGTCTACGAAGAGTCTAGGAGTCGGGAAGAGTCGTAGAGTCGGAAGAGTCAGGGAGTCCGGAAGAGTCTTGGAGTCGATGAGTCCAGAGGTTGCGCAACTGGTCGCCATCATCGACCAGGCCTACAACAAAACTTCGTGGCATGGGACGAACCTCCGCGGGTCGCTGCGGCGCGTGACGCCGGCGCAGGCGGCGTGGAGGCCGGCGGCCGGCCGTCACAACATCTGGGAAATCGCCGTGCACGCGGCCTACTGGAAGTACGCGGCGGCGCGTCGATTCACTGGCGGCACGCGCGGATCGTTTCCACTGAAAGGGTCGAACTGGTTTGTGAGGCCGGTGGCGCCGCGCGCATCGATCGCGACAGAGCTGGAAGGCCGATCTCGGTCTGCTCGACGACATGCACGATGAACTGCGCGCCGCGGTCGCACGGCTCTCGGCGAAGGAGCTATCCCGCACGCCGCCAGGAAAGAAAGTCAGCAACTTCGCGCTCGTCTCGGGTGTTGCCGCCCACGATCTCTACCACGCCGGACAGATTCAGCTCCTCAAACGCCTCTGCAACCTGTAGGGCTCAACTTACAGTGTGAGCACTACGGTGTGGGTTTAACGGTAAACTAGGCGCGTTTCACCATAATTGAAGAGGACATCACATGAGCACACGTGTTTCGGCGGCGATCTTTGTGTTGATGCTGGCGGCCGCGACGGCGAATTTCGCGCAGCAGCCACCTGCGGCGCCGGCGGGGCAAGGGCAGGGCGGCGGTAGAGGCGGGCGCGGCGGCGGTGCGGCAGCGCAACCCGCGCCGGTGCCGTCGGTATCGAAGCGGCCCAACGGCGGCGGGCTCGCGACGATTCGGATGGGCGCTCCCGACAACAACATGTGGTTCGGTTGGCGCGTTGCGGCGCCGATGGCCGCGTTGAGGGGGATGACCTTCTCCGATGCGCTCACGCGCGCGGATCTCTGGCCGGTCGCCAGCGTCGAGGCGTCGAGCACGCAGATCACGAGCTTCGAAGTCCCCAAGCCGCTCGACCAGCGTCTTCAGGCCAACGAGCGCGCGGCGGTCGTCTATCGCCTGCGTGAAATCTCCGAGTCGATCGCGGCGTATCGCGTCGACACCATCGGTGCAGACGCCGCGATGCGGCGCCGGGTGTTCGAGTTCGCCAAGTCCATCAACGTGCCGCTCGTCATCACGAGCGCCGACACGGCGAATCTTGCCGAGCTCGACAAGCTCGCCGAGGAGTTGGAAATCAACGTCGCGCTCGAGAGCAAAGGCGATCCGAAAGCCGTGATGGCCGCGCTCGAAGGGCGCGGCAAGCGGCTGGGCGTGAGCGCGCATCTCGGCGGATGGGCGCAGGCCGGCGTCAAAGCGGTCGACGGCTTCGCAGTGGTGAAGGGCAAGCTGCTGCACGTGACGGCCGCCGATCGCAGCGCGCTGAATGCGCGCGCGCGCGTGGTGGCGCTCGGCGACGGCGCGGCCGGGGTCGGCGACTTCTTCCTCGCCGCGTACACGGCCGGGCTCAGGCCGCTGTCGATTACCGTCGAGTCGATCGGCACGACCGAAGCCGACATGGTGAAGAGCCTGCAGGGGTTCGAGCGGGCGATGTGGCCGGCGATGTCGGCGCGTGTGTACGACATGTTGAAGACCCCCGCCGGCCAGATTCGCGGCGGCGATCGGCTCGCCCGCCGAGATGCGGGCGCAGATCGATGCGGCCATTCCGCGCCAGGCGCCGGCGAAGCCGGCACGTCCACGCAAGCTGCTCGTCACCGACATCCAGATGTACTCGGGCCACGGCACGATTCCGCACGGCAACTACATGATCGAGCTGATGGCGAAGTACACCGGCGCGTTCGAGGCGACGTTCAGCAACGATCAGGAGCTGCTGAAGTACCCGAAGATCAAGGAGTTCGATGCGGTGTTCCTCAACAACGTGTGCGGCATGGTGCACAACGATCCCGCCGTGCGCGAGGGCATCCTGCGCTTCGTGCGCGAAGGCGGGGGCCTCGGCGGCAACCACGCCGTCACCTACGCGAACCTGAACTGGCCGGAGTTCGCCGACATGATGGGCGGCTGGGCGGGGCAGCACCGGGTCGAGGAGCAGGTGCTCAAGATTGACGATCCGACGAGTCCGCTAATGAAGCCCTTCGGCAGTGAGCCGTTCACGCACACCGACGAGTTCTACATCTTCCCGCCGTCCTCGCCCTACTCGCGCGAGAAGCAGCGCGTGCTGATGAGCATCGACGTGGAGAAATCGGATCGTGGATTCGGCGGGCGGTTCAGCGAGCTCAGCACGCGGCCCGATCAGGACTACGGCGTGGCGTGGGTGAAGGGCTACGGCAAGGGGCGGACGTACTTCACGCCGCTCGGCCACACGACGATCATGTATACCGACAAGCGATGGACGGGCCATCTGCTTGCGGCGATTCAGTACATGCTGGGCGATATCGCGCACGACGAAACGCCAAGTGCCAAGGCGAGAAAGACAAATTAGCTTCGCGGTTGTCTTTGTCTTGTTGCTGGGCGCGCTCGCGAGTGCCCAGCGAAATGACGAGGTTCTTGTGCCCGAAGGCGCGTTTACGATGGGCACGAACGAGTCCAGCGTGGACGCGCTGCTGGCGCGCTTCTCGTCGAAGCGGCGCGAACTGTTCGCCTCGGAGCTGCCCGCGCATCGTGCGACGGTCGGCGCGTTCTTCATCGATCGCACCGAAGTGACCAACGCCGCGTTCAAGACCTTCGTCGACGCGCATCCCGAGTGGTCGCGCGAGCGGCTCGCGGGCGATCGCCACAACGGCGAGTACTTGAAGACGTGGGCCGGCGGATCGTATCCGGCCGGCGAGGCGAATGTTCCGGTGACGTTCATCACATGGCACGCGGCGTCGGCGTTTTGCCAGTCCGCCGGCAAACGCCTCCCCACCGAGGCCGAGTGGGAGTTTGCCGCGGGCAGAGGGCACGCGGCTGAGTTTCCGTGGGGGGATGATGCGCCGGACGCCTCGAAGGCCAACTGGTCGGGTGCGAACATCGGCAAGCCGTCGCCGGCCGGCACATTTCCAGCGGCGCACGGTCTCCACGATATGGCAGGCAATGTCTGGGAGTTCGTCGCCGATCCGTGGAAAGACAGTTATCTGGACGCGGCGAAGCTGTCGCCGGGCCGGCGCGTCATTCGGGGCGGCAGCTTCGGCGGCTCTCCCGTGAATCTTCGCGTGCGGTATCGCGACAGCCATCCAGAGCTTGGAGCCGGGCCTCATGTGGGCTTTCGCTGCGCGCGCGGGCGCGACTAGCGCGCATTGGTAGATTGGAAGATTGGTAGATTGGAAGATTCCAAATGCTTATGACATTTCGCGTTTGTCTCACCGTCCTGCTTGTATTCATCGCATCGCAGGCACACGCGCAATCGTGGACGACGCCG
Organism: Vicinamibacterales bacterium; assembly: GCA_963730445.1. Lineage (GTDB taxonomy): Bacteria > Acidobacteriota > Vicinamibacteria > Vicinamibacterales > JAMQPK01 > JAMQPK01. The sequence continues at coordinate 134,087 of CAVSRX010000006.1, forward strand.
TCCGACGCCCAGCGCTGTCCGTCGAAGTGGGGCGCCGCAGATCAGCGCGGCGCGGGCAATCACATGAAGCCGGAGACGGTGCTCCGGGCGACACGCCTGATTCGCACCGGCGAGACGTTCGAGCTTGGCCGCGTGCTGAGATCAGACATGCCGTTCTCGACGGGCCGGCGCTTCGAGATGGAAGTGAAGCGCACGAACATGAACGCGGGCTCGAACCGCCGCGGCAGCAACGAAGAGATCGTGTTCTCCGAGATTGGCCAGGTCGGCACACAGTTCGACGGGTTCACGCACCAGACGATCGGCGATAGCTTGTACAACTGCGTGAAGGTCGGCGATGTGGCGACGCGTACCGGCTTCACGAAGCTCGGCATCGAACATGTCGGATCGCTCATCACGCGCGGTGTGCTGATCGATGTCGCGGCGCTCAAAGGGGTGCCGATGCTGCCGCGACACATATCCCATCACCGTTGCAGATCTGCAGCAGGCGCTGCAGCGGCAGAAGCTGACGCTGCAGCCCGGTGATGCGGTCATCATCAACACGGGATGGGGACGTCTGTGGGACACCGACGGCGCGCGTTATCTCAAAACGAATCCGGGGCTGACGACGGCGGCTGCGGAGTGGCTGGCGAAGCAGGATCCGATGTTGATCGGCACCGACAACGGCCCGGTCGGCGTGACGCCCGATCCCGATCCGAATCTGAGCAACCCGGTTCACCAGATCGCGCTGGTCGTGAACGGCATCCACCTGCTCGAGAACCTGAAGCTCGACGAGATCGCCGGCAAGCAGGTGTACGAGTTCGCGCTCATCGTCCAGCCGCTGAAAATTCAGGGCGGTACAGGATCGACGGTCGCACCGACGGCGGTGCGATGACGGATAACACGAAGACACGAAGACGCGACGAAATTCCAACACGGAGTCACGGGCAGCCGTCGACGTGGTTGGCCGCTTTGCGGCCAACGCGCGAGAACGAAGAACGAAATACAAGAAGCCACAGCGAGCTTCTTGTGTTTCGTTTTTCGTTCTCGCGGCGCGCCTACGGCGCCGTCGACGGCTGCCACGGAGTCAGCTGACGCTGCCACGGAGAAAACATCTCTGCGCCTCTGCGTCTCTGCGTCGAGACAGCAAAAGACAGCGAAGGGTGTTTGCAGCGTTCTTAGGGGAGCGAATATCGATATGAATGTCAAAACGAGATTTGCGGTTGCATTCGGCATCGGGTTATCGCTCGCAGCCGCTTCGCAGATCTCACCGTGCGCGGCCAATCGGGCCCGCGGCTGTACACCACCTGGAGCCAGCCGGGCGGGAGCATCGAGGGGGCGCAGTATTCGGCGCTCAAGCAGATCAACAAGAGCAACGTCCATCAACTCGAGCTGCAATGGTTTCATCCCGCGCCGGGACCTGCCGGGCGATTCGCCTTCAGCCCGCTCGTCGTCGACAACGTGATGTACGTCGTCGGCAAGGACAGCGCGGTGTATGCGCTCGACGCGGTGACCGGCAAAGAAATCTGGACCTTCGCGACCGAAGGCACGCCGACCAATCGCGGATTCAACTACTGGGAGAACGCGGACCGATCGGATCGCCGCATCATCTTCGCGTCGCGCAGCTACTTGCAGCAGCTCGATGCGCGAACAGGAAAACCGATCGCGAGCTTCGGCGTGAACGGTCTCGTAAATCTGCGCGAGGGTCTCGGGCGCACGCCGCTGCCGACAGGCGGCGCGCAATCGGGATCGCCCGGACAGGTGTTCGGCAACCTGCTCGTCCTCGGATCGGCCCCGGGCGAGGGGTACAACTCGCCGCCCGGAGACATCCGGGCATTCGACGTGCTGACCGGCAGGCTCGTCTGGACGTTCCACACGATCCCTCGTCCCGGCGAGCTCGGCTACGAGACATGGCCGCCCGATGCATGGAAGACCGCCGGCGGCGCGAACACGTGGGCCGAGTTTGCGATCGACGAGAAGCGCGGCATCGGGTATTTCCCGCTCGGATCGCCGACCTTCGATCTCTGGGGCGGCGATCGCAAAGGGAACAACCTGTTCGGCAACACGCTCCTGGCGCTCGACCTGCGCACCGGCCAGCGCCTCTGGCACTACCAGCTGCTGCATCACGATCTGTGGGACTACGATCTCGTCACGGGGCCGAAGCTGCTGACGGTGAAGCAGAACGGCAAGCCGGTCGATATCGTCGCGCAAGCCACGAAGTTTGGATTGTTGTATGTGTTCAATCGCGTCACGGGCCAGCCGATCTGGCCGATCGAGGAGCGGCCGGTGCCGCAGAGCGACGTGCCCGGCGAGCAGTCATCGCCGACGCAGCCGTTTCCCACAAAACCGGCGCCGTTCTCGAGGCTGAAGTTCACCGAGGCCGATGTAAACCCGTATCTCGACGAGGCCGAGCGCGCGCGCATCATCGACATCCTGCGCAACTCGCGCAACGAAGGCATCTTCACGCCGCTCAGCATTACGAAGAGCCAGATTTCCGTGCCCGGCGAGCTTGGCGGAGCGAACTGGGGCGGCGCGGCCGCGGATCCAGAGACCGGCATGTTGTATGTGCGCTCGGCCGATCAGCCGGCCCTGCACACACCGCTGCAGCTCGCAGAGTCGAGCGCTGCGATCGACAAGATGGCGCCGCAGCCGCGCTACACCGGACGGCTCGGATCGATGTTCTTCGCCGCCAACGGCATGAACGCGATGAGCCCGCCGTGGGCCCAGCTCACCGCCTACGATCTGAATACGGGCGACATCAAATGGAAAGCGCCGCTCGGCGTGGTCCCCGCGCTCGCGGCGAAGGGGATTACCGATACGGGCAACAATTATCGCGTCCACCGCAACGGTCCGGTCGTCACCGCAGGCGGGTTGATCTTCATCGCCCATTTTGCCGATCGCACGGTTCGCGCGTTCGACAAAGACAGCGGAAAGATCCTATGGGAAAAGAAGATGACTCCGAACTTCGCGGGCATTCCGGCGGTGTATGAGGTGAACGGGCGTCAGTTCGTCGCGTTCTACGGCAGCAACGTCGACAAGCCCGGCGACGGGATTATCGCGTGGGAAGGCGGGGCAGAGGACTCGCAGGGGTATTACGTGTTTGCGCTGCCGCAGAGACAGTAACGAAGAACGAAAAGCGAAAAACGAATAATGTCACGCCGTCACGCCAACCTCGCGCGCATTGCTTTATTCGTTTTTCCTTTTTCGTTTTTCGTTTTCATCATCAGCGCCGCGTCTCCGTGCCGCCCAATGGCCAGAGTTCCGAGGGCCAGGCGGGCAGGGACACTCCAGCGGCTGGGCAGGTTCCCCTTGAGTGGAGCGAAACGAGGAACGTGCTCTGGAAGGTGCCGGTCCGCGGCCGCGGATGGTCGTCGCCGGTCATCAGCAACGGCCGCGTGTGGATTACGACGTCCGTCGCGGCGACAGGGGGCGCGTCGCTGCGCGCGCTCGCGCTCGACGCCGCAACCGGGCGCGAGCTCCTCAACGTCGAAGTCTTCAAGCTGTCGAACGCCAATCTCAAGAACCCCAAGAACAGTCATGCTTCGCCTACGCCGATCGTCGAGGGCGATCGCGTGTACGTGCACTTCGGCGGCGACGGCACGGCCGCGCTCGACGCGGCTTCTGGTGCGATCGTCTGGACGAAGAAATTTCCGTACGCCTCGCAGCACGGCAGCGGGGGATCGCCGGCGCTCCACGGAGATCTGTTGATCTTCAGCGGCGACGGCCACTACGAGGCGTGGGTCATTGCGCTCGACAAGCGCACGGGTGACGTGAAATGGAAGACCGAGCGGCGCAAGCCGTTCGACCAGGCCTATACGACGCCGCTCGTGATCTCGGTGAACGGCCGCGATCAGGTCGTCAGCGTCGGCGCGTATCGCGCCTCGGCCTACGACGCGGCGACCGGCAGGGAGATCTGGATGGTGCGCTACGAGGACGGCTTCTCGAACGTGCCTCGTCCCGTCTTCGCGCACGGCCTCGTCTACATCACGACAGGCTTCTTCCAGCCCGCGGTGCTGGCCGTTCGTCCCGATGGCAAAGGCGATGTCACCGAGACGCACATCGCGTGGTCGACGACGCGCGGCGCGCCGTTCACGCCGTCGCCGATCGTCGTCGGCGACGAGCTGTACGTCATCAGCGATCTCGGCGTGCTGTCCTGTGTCGACGCGAAGACCGGCACGCTCCACTGGCAGGAGCGGCTGGGCGGCAACCACTCGGCGTCGCCGATTTTCGCCGACGGCCGCATTTACTTCCTCAGCGAAGAAGGGGTGGCGACGGTAATTGCCCCTGGCACGACTTTCCAGAAGCTCGCCGTCAACGAGCTCGACGGCGCCACGCTCGCCTCGATGGCCGTCGCGCACGGCTCCATCTTCATCCGCAGCCTGACGCATCTGTATCGCATAGCCGGTAGCCAGTAGCTGGTAGCCGGTAGCATGTAGAATTCTCCAACGGAGGCTTTCTATGAATCGCCTATTGATGCTGAGCGTAATCGCGCTGGTGCCGAGTCTGGCCTTTGCCCAGGCGGCGGCGCCGCCGCCCACGCCGGCCGACGTGAAGCCGGGCAGCATCACCTGCGAGGATGTGCCGTATCCACACGCGGTGTCGTATCTGCCCATGACGCTCTACGGGCAGGACATCCGGATGGCGTACATGGACGTGCCCGCGCAGGGGCAGCCGAACGGCCGCACGGTCGTGCTGTTTCACGGGATGAACTTCGCCGGATTTTACTGGGGCGGGCCGATCGAGGCGCTTCGCCGCGAAGGCTTCCGCGTGGTCGTGCCCGATCAGATCGGGTTCGGCCGGTCGTCGAAGCCGATCATTCCGTACAACTTCCACGACATGGCGCGCAACACGCGCCTGCTGCTGCAGCACCTGAAGATCGACAAGGCCTTCATCGTCGGACACTCGATGGGCGGCATGCTCGCGGCGCGCTTCGCGACGCAGTATCCCGATGTCGCCGAGCGTGTCGTCATCTACAACCCGATCGGTCTGCTCGATCCGCGCTACGAGCGTCCGTGGGGCAGCATCGACGAAGCGTACAAGCGCAACCTCGGCACGACGTATCAGCAGATTCACGCCGGCATCTTCAGATACTTCTCGCACAACCCGTCGGCGTGGAAGCCGGAGTTCGAGAAGTATCCGCGGATTCGTTATGCGTGGACGCTGAGCGCCGACTGGCCGCGCTACGCGATGGTGCAGGCGCTGCTCGGGCAGATGACGTATCTCGATCCCGTGGTGCACGACTGGGCGCACATCAAAGCCCCGACGCTCGCGTTCGGCGGCGCAGAAGACAGCCTCGCAGGCCCGGCGAGCGTGTTCCAGGCGCGGATGAAGTTCATCGCCGACAGCATTCCGAACGGCAACGGAAAGCTGCATCTCATTCCCGGCCTCGGCCACGTGCCGCACTTCGAGGCGCCGGAGAAAACGTATCCGCCGCTCATCGCGTATCTCAAGGAAGGGTTGACGTCGAAATGAATCTCACGAAAGCGACAGCGCTGGTCACCGGCGGATCGAGCGGTATCGGCTTCGCGATCGCCAAGTCGCTCGATCGAAGCCGGCTCGCAAGTGGCCATCACCGGCCGCAACCAGAACCGATTGACCGAAGCGGCGAAATTGATCGGCGCGCATCCGATTCAGGCCGACGTCAGCAGCGAAGACGACGTCACGCGCACGTATCGCGAGTTCTTCGATACGTTCGGCCCCCTGGACATCCTGGTGAACAACGCCGCGTTCGGCGAGCGGCGCTCGCTCGTCGAGATGGATCGCGAGAAGTTCGACGCGATTCTCCAGACCAACGTCATGGGGATGATGCTGATGTCGCGCGAAGCCGCGAAGCACTTCATCGAGCGGAAACGCGGCAATATCATCAATATCGGATCGACCGCCGGCGTGCGGGGCGCGGCGAACGGCACTGCCTACTACGCCAGCAAGTTTGCGGTGCGCGGTATGACCGAGTGCTGGCGTGCGGAGCTGCGGCAGCACAATGTCCGGGTCATCCTGATCAATCCGAGCGAGGTGCTCACCAACTTCGCCGCGACGGCGGGGTTCTCGCAGACCGATGACAATCCGACGAAGCTGCAGGCCGAAGACATCGCGCACGTCGTGAAGTCGGCGCTCGAGCTGCACGATCGCGGCTTCACGACCGAGCTGACGGTCTTCGCGACCAATCCGAAAGACTGATCTCGTTGCCTCTCGACTTGTCGATCCACGAAGCACACATGCGCGAGGTGTTTGCGATCGCGCGGCGGGCGCGCGCGCACGGGAATCGTCCGTTCGGCGCGATGCTGGTGGCCGGCAACGGCGCGGTGCTGGCCGTGGCGGAGAACAGCCAGATTAGCGAAGAGCAAGTCCTCGCGCACGCCGAGATGAATCTGCTGCGCCGCGCCGTCAAGGACTTCACGCCGGACGTGCTTGCGGCCTCGACGCTGTATACGAGCGCCGAGCCGTGCGCCATGTGCGCCGGCGCGATTTTCTGGAGCGGCATCACCCACCTGGTGTTCGGCCTCAGCGGCGATCGCCTGCATCGCCTTTCGGGTTTTGCGCCGCAGACGCTGGTAGCCAGCGCGTGCGACGTGCTCGCGCGGGCCGGCCACCTTATTGAGATCGTCGGCCCCATCCTCGAATCGGAGGGCGAGGCGATTTTCAAGGAAGGGGAGTTCTGATGCTGAAGGCGCGCCGGGTGCTCGAGACCGCCGTCTATTGCGACGACCTCGCCCGCACCGCTGACTTCTACAAAGCGCTGCTCGCGCTCGAGCCGATGAGCGCTTCCGACCGCGTCGTATCGTTCGATGCAGGCGAAGGCACGATCCTGCTGTTGTTCCAGCGCGGTGTCTCCGACCAGCCATTTCAGTGGCCGTTCGGACTGGTGCCAGGGCACGTCAGCACGGGACCCGCGCATTTTGCCTTTGCCGTCGATCGAGAGGATCTGCCGAAGTGGATCGATCGGTTGAGCACGCTTTGCATTCCCGTCGAGAGCCGCGTCGACTGGCCGCTCGGGGGGCACAGCATTTATTTCCGCGACCCTGACGGGCGCTCGGTCGAGCTGGCCACGCCGGGGAGTCTGGCCTTCCTATTAGGTCGCGTGGGTGACGTGGGTCGCGTAGTAGTATAATCGTGCCGAGGAGACAACCGTGTTAATCAGCCCAGAGCTCGCCAAAGCCTTCAACGCACAGATCGGTCACGAATTCGGCGCCAGCCTGCAGTACCTGGCGATTGCAGCGCACTTTTCCGACCGGTCGCTCACGCTGCTCGCCAAGTTGTTCCAGGCACAAGCCGAAGAAGAGACGCAGCACGCGATGAAATTCGTCAAGTACGTGCAGGATACCAAGGGCGGGCTGCACATTCCGGCGATCCCTGCGCCGAAGGCCAAGTTCGCGACTGCCGTGGAAGCCGTGCAGGCGGCGCTGAACTGGGAAAGAGATGTCACGAAGCAGGTCACCGCGCTGATGAAGCAGGCCATCGATGAGGACGACTATCTGGCGCAGAGCTTTCTGCAGTGGTTCATCGACGAACAGCTCGAGGAAGTCGTCAAGATGGACCGCATGCTCGGCGTCGTCAAGCAGTCCGGTGAGAGGAACCTGTTGATGGTCGAGGCCTACCTCGTCCACATCGAGAAAGCCCATTGATCGAACAGCACTTCCTTGACGATTGCCTGTTCCAGCTGCGCAAGCTGAAGACGCAGGCCGACAAGGCGATGGCGCAGGTCGACGATATGCAGTTCTTCGCGCTGCTCGACGCCGACGCCAACAGCATTGCGCTCGTCGTCAAGCACGTCTCCGGCAACATGCGCTCGCGATGGACCGACTTCCTCACGAGCGACGGCGAAAAGCCCGATCGCAATCGCGACAGCGAGTTCGAGCGCGAGGCCGGCGACACGCGCGAGGCGGTCATCGCGCGCTGGGACGCGGGATGGGATCTCCTCTTCAAGACCATCCTCTCGCTCGGGCCAGGCGATCTCGGCAAGATGGTCACCATACGCGGCGAGCCGCATACGGTCGTGCAGGCCATCAACCGCCAGGTGTCACATTACTCCGCGCACGTCGGCCAGATTGTGCTGCTCGCCAAGCACTTTGCGGGCCCGCGCTGGAAGACGCTGAGTATTCCGAAACGCAAATAAATACAAACAGGAGGCTAGGAAGTCGGAGAAATCTCTTTGAAAAGAATTCTCCGAACCTCCTAGTCTCCTGTTCAAGAGTTTCCGCCGCGAACGGCTGAGGTGCAATTCTAGCTCGCGCAGTCTTCGCGTCTCTTCCTTCAGCCGGTCCAGCTCGGCCTGGCGCATGCGGCTGAATCCGCCTTCGAGAATGAACTTGACGACCTGGTGCAGCTCGCCGCGATCCAGGAACGTTCCGTGTCCGCTACAGGTATCGACGATGGTGCCTGAGAGGCGGGCAAAGTTCTGCCGGTTCATCATCTTTCCGCACTGAGGGCAGGGGCGGTATTTGACACGAGGTGCGGCCGGCGCAGGCGGTTCGCCGGCATCCTTCAATTCGATGGCCTTGTGCGCCATCGCGGCCTGCTGCTCGCGCTGCGTGCACAGCCTGTCGAAGGCCGCCGCCTCGATCCAGGTGCCGTCGCAGCTCGCGCATTCGAGCAGGTCGACGTCGCCGACGCGAATCCAGTGCATATCTCCGCGGCACGCGGGACACTTGGTCGTGTGCGGCTGCGCTTCTTCTGCGCGGCTGCGCGCCGCCCCGCACGACGGGCAGAACGCCGCGCCTTGAAACAGCAGCGCCATGCAGACGGGACATCCGATGGTCGCCAGACGCGACTGGCAGTAGAGGCAGCGCCCTGCGTCGGGCGCCGCAGGGGCGCCGCAGCTTGGGCACCGGAGAGTGGAGGTGCCGGGCGTCACGGCCGATAAGTCCGTTGGAGGCTCCACGTCATGGGTCTGATGGATTTCATCAAGGGCGAGTACATCGAGATCGTCGAGTGGACAGACGACACGAGGAACACGCTCACGCACCGCTTTGCGGACGCCGACAAGGCCATCAAGAACGGAGCGCAGCTGATTGTACGCGAATCGCAATGCGCGCAGTTCGTGTATCTCGGCCAGTTTGGCGACACGTTCGGGCCGGGCAAGCACACGCTGGTCACCGACAACATTCCGGTGCTCACGCGGCTGCGCTCGTGGAAGTACGCCTTCAACTCGCCGTTCAAGGCCGACGTGTATTTTCTCAACACGCGACTCTTCACCGGCAACAAGTGGGGCACGACCAATCCCGTAATGATGCCGGACGACGACCTCGGCGTGGTGCGGGTGCGGGCGTTCGGGGTGTACGACTTCAAGATCGTCGAGCCCAAAACCTTCCTGCGCGAAGTCGCCGGATCGGATCACGACTTCACGGTCGACGAGTTCATCGACGTCATGCGGTCGCGCATCGTCAGCGCGTTCAGCGACGCCGTGGCGGCCGCGAAGATTCCGGTGCTGCAGATCGCGAGCCGCTACCGGGAGATCGGTGAAGCGCTGCTGCCCGTTATCAACCCGGTGATTACCGCGAAGTACGGATTGCAGCTGTCGAGCTTCATCGTCGAGAACGTGTCGGTGCCGGCCGAAGTCGAGCAGGCGATCGACAAGCGATCGAGCATGGCCGCCGTCGGCGATCTCAACGAGTACGTGAAATATCAGATGGCGCAGGGGATGGAAAAGGGAGGCGGCGCCGCCGGCACGGCCACCGAGCTTGCCGTGGGGCTCTCGATGGCGCAGCAGATTCTACAGGCGCAGGGAGGTGTCGGCCCCGCCGAGCTGTTGACGCCGGCCGAGGTTGCCCGCCGTCTCAGCGTGTCCGAGCCCGATGCGCTCGCCATCATCGAGTCGGGAGAACTGCCCGCCAAAAAAATCGGCTCGTCGTACCGCGTCAAACGGTCGGAGCTGGATGCGTATCTGAGCCGATAGCACCAGGTTCGGACTGACCCGCGGCGCCCACCGCTTGATGGGCGCCGGCGGGTCTAGTCCGAGTTAGACGGTCATGGCTCGTTCCGAGATTACTGTGTCGGCGGCAAGGCCGCGCTGATGGCTGAAACGCCGTCCACGCCTGCGATCTTGCAGATCGGATGGGAGAAGTCCGCAGCCAGGCTGGGCACCGGCACCAGACCTTGATAATTGATGTTGTCCGGACGCGTGGCTGGACCCACGCCTCCTGGCACGAAGTCCATGTTCAGTGCGTGTCTGGTACGCCAGGCGATGTTATGGTCGGCACACGATGTGTCACCGCTCACGCCGATCGCGCCCACCAGCGTGTGAGAGACGTCATACAACGCCAAGCCGCCGCCGAACACGTTCACGCCGCCGATCTTGGCGCCGACCAGGGGATCGTTTGCCATGCCGAATTTTTCCGATGGACCCTGGTATGCGGCCGCAGTGTTGACCGGGTTGCTCTCTTGCAAGCCAAACAGAGAGCCTCCCGGCTGCACCGCCGCCCACAAGTTTGCCGTCGACAATGCGAGGCCCGGCAAACTGAACGAGTTGGCCGTGTTCGCTTTTTGAGCCGAGATGACCCGGCTGCCTGGCCATTCCGATCCGCGATCGGCTCCCGTGAACGCAACCGCGCATACGACACCATCGCGGTTCACGATACTGCCCCACATGTCGAGATTGAATCCACCGTTGCTGGCCGAGCGAGCGGTTGTAAGGGCCGCCTTCAGGTCCGCATAACTCGGCAATTGGCCGCAGGCGTTGTCCGAAGCCGCAACGACCACGCCTCGCGGCAGCAGGAGAAAACCGAGGAGTATGCTGCCAGCTATCAACGTGAGTCCTGTCGCCGTGAATGCCTTCCGCATCGTCATGCATCGCTCCTTTTTCTTTAGCCCGACTGGAATCGTCGTGGCGCGTTTCTATCCTTTGGGGCGTTGAACCTGTGAAATCGCCACTCCGCCGCCGAGCTTGCCGTCTTCGAGCTCCTCTAGCGTTTTGCCCAGAATGAGATCGAAGGTGGCCGCCAGCTCGCCGATTCCCGATCCTTTGATCGGATTGAAGGCCACCAGCAGCGTGTCGAGCGCTTTCGCGTCGAGCCTCTTGACGATGCCGTCGCGCGCGTTCTCCGGGAGCCCCTTGACGAGCATCTGCGTCGTGAACACCCGCTTGCCGTTCCTGCTGATCGCGAAGTGGATGTGCGCCGTCCGGAAGATGCCAATCAAGGTGTACGAGATCGGCTTGATGGTGCGGAAGTAGTACTGGCCCTTCGAGTCGGTCAGGAAGCGGCCGTAGCCCTGGAAGTTCGCATCGTGGCCGGTCGGCTGCCGTCCCCTGGTGTGCACGTACGACCCCGTCTTGTCCACCTGCCAGATCTCGACGAACGCGTTCCTGATCGGCTGGCCGGTCGCCGTCAGCACGCGGCCGGTCAGATGCGTGATCTCGCCGACGGCCGGCGTGATTGCGTCGTTGATGGTCAGCAGGTCGTTGTCGGTGTCGAGGGGCATCTTGTCCGGATAGAACGGCCCCTCCGTTGTCGACGCCGTCGGCTTCAGCGTCAGGGCCTGTGCGAACAATCCGCGCGTCTCGAACAGGGCCAGCCCGGCCCCGGCCCCAAGGCTCCGCAGGAACTGACGCCGCGCCGAAAACAGATCACTCTTCGACATATGCTCCTCCTGGCGTGTGGGACGAGCCCATCCTACTCGATCGAGGGGAGTGGTGGCGGTTCGAGACGCCCCTTTATATCGGTGTATGCAGCATTGATGAGCGTCAAGAGAGCTGTTGCGTCGACCTCACGGTCGGGCCTGAGTTTTACATGGCGCATGAATTTGCCAGTGCCTTCCAACAGTCCCTTCGGATCGGAGAGCTCGGCGCCACGGAAGAACCCGACGTTGACGTGCGCTTTGAACGCGTTGACGTAGGCGAATGCCGCGTCGCCGATGCACGCGGTGGGGCAGCCGTCATGCAAGAGCTCCAGCACATCGTCTCCGCAATTGCGTATGACCTCGAACCAGTGCCGCGCGATTGCCCCCAGGTCATCGGAATGCTGATTCATCCACGCTTCGACGGCAGGTGCTCGCTTGACCGAACCGTGAAATCGCAGGAGCTGACGCTTGTTGTTCATGAAGGGCACGTCATCGGGCGATGTCGATCCTCTCAAATGCCGTTGCCTTCGCAAGCGCTCGGAACGCCGGAATCGCCGCGGTGCCCGCTAAGAGCAAGAGCCAACCTTGCCATACAAAGGCCCAGTCCCCCGCAGACGGGATCACACCGTACTGCATCGGGAGCACAATGCCATCGGAAGCCGCATGAAGGATTATGCCTGGCACGATCGAGCGCGTGTAGAACACCAATAGTCCCAAGATCAGTCCATGCGCCAGAAAGAACGGCACGAAAGCGAGCGTCGCATAGGCATGGCTCAGGTGAGCGACGTAGAACAGAACCGTGACGACACCGATGCCGACCAACCAACCATACGCTCGTTGAATGCCGGAGAGCATGTAGCCACGGAACGCCGCCTCTTCGACGACGGCCGCGGTCAACGCGATGGCGGCAAATATCGACACGAGAGTCCAGGGCGGGAAGGAGGCCACGTCAAACGGCGCCCGGTAGGCCGCATCCGGCAGCGCGGCGAATCGATATGTCATGAAGGCGATGCCCATGACCGCTGCGAGGGCAAGCCCGCCGGCGACAAGCGCCCATACCCAGGCCCGCGGCGAGAGCTTGCGGACACGCAACAAGTCACGACGCGACGCCGATGTACTTTCCGGCCAGCCATCGCCCCTCACATAGCGAGGATGTGCGCGCGCGAACGGCTGCTCTCGTCGTCGCTAGCGGTCTCGTTCATGGGCGGCTCAGGCAGAGTCGGTGTGGAAGAACAGTTCCGTCGCATCGGCCGGCCAATCCATGGACCGATTCGTGCCCCTGTCGACGCACGCAACTATCATGGTGCAGCGCGATACCGTCTTGCCGGCCTCATCGAACATGCTGCACTCGATGTGCGCCTCGGATCCCCGAAACTCGCGCACAAACGACGTGATGGTGATCTCTTGATCACCCACGGCTGGCTTCAGAAAGTCGATCTCGAGTTTTTTGACCCACGTCATGAAGGGCAACGTCGACAGAGTCTTCAGGTCCCATCCGGCGTGCTCACGGAGGCCGTTCATCCGATGGTCCACGTAGTAGCCCGAATAGACTGCCGTGCGTAGATGATTGTAGGGATCGAGTTCGGAGAACTTGATTCTATGCGTGCTCTTGTAGACGACCGGTGCCTTCGCCATGCGACGCCTCAGCTTCTTGCCGCGCTAATAAGAACGGCCTTGTCGCGCACCATATTGCCCGAATGCCCAGTCTCGAGAAGCCTCTTCAAATCGCACACGACGATAGTGAATCCTTCTGTAGCGTTCACGGCTGAGGACGCTGCATCCGCGCCCGTGAAGCCAGTCGCCGTGACCGAGAGCTTGGTGCTGCTTGTGTCATGTGGCTCAAACCGCATCGTGACGGCGACACCGTCGGACCACCTGAAAGCAATGGTCTGGTTTGGAACGAACTCCGTCACCGTGACGGTCTCCCGTGCGCCTTCGACCATGAACTCCCACTCAACAGTCGCGTCTTTGGCAAGAGGTCCGCTTGCGCTCTTCAGCCAGAACTTCTCGAGGCTGCGTGGATTCACGAACGCGTCAAACACGTCTCTTACAGGTTTGCGAATCAACATTTCGGCCGTTGCGTTCACCTCACTCATGAGCTGACTCCTGACCAGTTGCGGAGTGCGCTGATCTGATTCCTAAGGGACGGCCGGCCACGTGAGACACGCCGAAAACTTCAGAAGCTCAAAAGAGGCACGTTCACCTCGGCGCGGCGGCGTGAGCCGGAATTCATCCAAGTGTAGCCAACCTCGCCCGAATGCCTGGACCCGCTCAACCTCCTCATTGCTCGTGCTCGATGTTGCCAGGGCCCCTGAATCTCACGCCCCACCTGTGGAGAAAATATGAATTCGCGCAGATTCTGAGGCGCATTCACGCTGCCGTCATTGGGACCGGTATTGTCTGCGTTGCGCCACCAGTCGATGTGTCGTGGGTTTGGAGAAAAGTGCCAGGGCGGCGTCAGACGCGAAAGGTCTTCGGACTCGCGACCCTTCATGGTTATTGCGAGATACCAGCCCTCCTCCGCGGGAACAAGCCTGAGAATCCAGCCGCCGGACGTAGCTTTGGAGAACACCTGCCCCCTGGTGACTTCACCCTCGACCCGTTCAGCTGAACGACCGGGCGCTGGCGTGCATTGCGGCGCAACACGAGCTTGAGCACTCGGTGTGCTGAATGCCATCAACAACAGAATGAATTGATCGAGCATGATTCGTTTCGTCCGGCCTAACACGCGACATCAGGGCGCGGCGCACGCGAAGTTCGCCGCTTCGTCGATGCTCCCCGTGCCCTTGTAGCGTGCGACTTGCGGATACGGACAGAGCGGACGCGTGCGCGTCACCTTCCCTGCGGTGATCTTCGACGCCTCGATCCGCTGCGGCAGCGTTCCCTCGTCGACCCAGGCATCGAGCGCGCTCATCACGTCGAACGTGTCCGGTCCTTCGCCACCACTGCAGTGGCCCATCCCCGGCACCATGTAGAGACGCAACCAGGTGGAGCCTCTCGCGGGCGCCTTTGTCGCCGCGAGCGCGCGCGTGTAGAAGTTGACGCTCGCTTGCGGCGCGATGTTCTGATCGCTCCAGCCGTGATACGTGAGGAGCTTGCCGCCACGCTGCACGAATGCCGTGAGGTTCGGATCGACGGCAGCGAGCGTGCCCTGGCCGGACTTTTCGGCGGCGGCGAGATCCCGTTCGAGATTGAATGTGCGCCAGTCCCACTTGGGATCCTTGAACACGATGTACTTGAACTGTTCGACGGCGTTCGCGTATGGCTCGGGACCGCTGAGCATGCGCGACCACCCCAGCTCGGTGCCCGGCTCGAAGCCCGGAAAGATCAACTCGCCGGTCTGACGATTTTTCACAGGGCTCATGACGACCTTCGCGGTTTCCACCTGCGCGGCGGTCAGACAGTTCGGGCCGTCGGCGCCGCGGCACGCGAGCACGGCCGGGTCGAAGCGGCAGCGCATCGGATTCTCGATCAGGCCATCCTTCACACCGTCGAGCCCGTCGCACGCATCGAGCACCGCCTGATGGATGACACGATGCTTCTCCTCCGGAATGAAGCTCGCCTTATCCTTCAGCATCGCCTGCGTCATCCAAATGCGCCAGGCGTCGAGGCCGGACTTCGGATTGGCGGCGGCGCCGGCGACGATGCCGTCGAAGTCATTGGGGAATCGCTGTGCTGCAGTAAGGGCCTGCCGCCCGCCGGTCGAGCATCCGTTGAAGTACGAGCGCGTCGCGTCCGTGCCGTAGAAGGCCGTGGCGATTGCCTTGCTCTTCACCGTCATCTCGTGCACCGCCCGATAGGCGTAGTCAACGAGCTTTTCGGGATGGCCGAGCGCGAAGCTCGCGTTGCCTCCCGTGTGTCCCGTGTCGGTGGAGCTGGTCGCGTACCCGTCGCGGAGCGCTCGAGCCATTGCGCCGTACGTAATCGTGCCGGCCCATCCGCCGTTCCCAACCGCCTGGTATTTCCCGTTCCACCCCGACGCGGGGAGCCACACTTCGACTTTGATGTCGGAATCGGAGGTCGGCGCGATCGTTGCGGCCACGCGGCAGAAGGCGGGGAGCGTGGCGTACGCCTGTCCGCCGCCTCCGCCTGACGGTGGAGAGAATCCGCCTGCCGCGATCGACTGCGCCATCGTGATGGTCGTGCCGGGCAGTTTTA
The DNA here is from genome assembly GCA_963730445.1 of Vicinamibacterales bacterium. Lineage (GTDB taxonomy): Bacteria > Acidobacteriota > Vicinamibacteria > Vicinamibacterales > JAMQPK01 > JAMQPK01. The sequence continues at coordinate 149,774 of CAVSRX010000006.1, forward strand.
GCGCCGACAGACTCTCGCACGAGGTGGCGGCCGATACTGGCGCGATCGAAACCCAAACGGCTGCACACACAGTCACCAGCGCGAACGTCACCAGCTTCATGGGATCACTCCTTCCACGCCTCGACAATCATCGCGTCGTCTTCGCCGATCAGCGGGCGACGGTCGAAATCGCCGTAGATCTCAAAACGGGCAAATCCGGCGGCCCGCAATAGCAGCGCCATTTCGTGTTTGTAGATGTAGCGGAAACGCATCTCGGAACGATGGACCTGCTGCACACTGCCATCGGTGCCCAGCAATTCCAGCTCGTTGATGGAATGCTGCACTTGGGCGACGCGGTCGAAACTGCGCGTATCGTACATCCGCATCGGCAGGCCGGTCGCCGGATGCGGCACTTCGCCTTCCAGCACGCGCGTGTGCTGCGGCGTGCCGATGATCGCCAGCGATGGGAAGAACGTGTCAAAAGCCAGCAGACCGCCGGGCAACAAATGCTGACGGCATAGCGACAGGCAGCGGATTTGTGCCTCTTGCGTCATGTTGTGGCCGACGGCGTTGAAGGGAATCATGACGAGCGCGTAGCGGCGCGGCAGGTCGAAGTCGCTCATGTCGGCCTGGTGCAGGCGCGGCGAAAGCCCCAACTCCTCGGCCTTGTGCCGCAGCGTGTCCAGCATCGGCGCAAATAGGTCCAATCCCTCGATGTCGACACCCGCTTGCAGGCAAGGCAACAGGATCCTGCCCGTACCGCAACAGACATCCAGCACCGCTCCCTTGGCTTCCTTTGCCAGGCCGGTGTAGAAGTCGAACCCGTACGGAATGTCTTTGAGGATGAGGTCGTAGACCTCGCCGTCGTCAAACGGAGTGGGAAGTTTTTCGGATGATCCATTCATCGTGGAGCCTGTTGACTGCTTCTGAAGCGTCCGGATTCTGTCGTAAGCTAGCCGACAGCTATGAATCCTATCCTCCTCGGCAAGGGCGAACAACAACCCGTCTACCTGCACGCAAAGTATGGCACTCGTCACGGTCTGGTTGCCGGCGCGACCGGAACCGGCAAGACCGTGTCGTTAATGGTGATTGCCGAAGGGTTCTCGCGGATTGGCGTTCCCGTCTTCATGGCCGACGTCAAAGGCGATGTCGCGGGGCTTGCAATGGCGGGCGGCGGCGGCGACAAGATTCAGGCGCGCGTGAACGCCATTGGCGTCGAGGGCTACGCGCCGGAAGCGAATCCCGTTGTGTTCTGGGATTTGTACGGCAAGTCCGGTCATCCCGTTCGCACGACCATCAGCGAGCTCGGACCGACGCTGCTCGGCAGGATTCTCGAGCTCAGCGACCCTCAACTCGGTGCGCTCGAAATCGCGTTTACGCTGGCCGACGATCGCGGCCTGCTGCTGCTCGACCTCGACGACCTTCGCGCGCTACTGACGTTTGTCTCGGAAAACAAAAAAGACATTTCGGCGAAGTACGGTCTCGTCAGCGCACAGTCGGTTGCGGCGATCCAGCGCGGCCTGCTGTCGCTCGAACGCGAAGGCGGCGAGGCGCTGTTCGGCGAGCCCGCGCTCGAGCTGACCGATCTGATGCGCACCGATCTCACCGGGCGCGGCATCATCAACGTCCTGGCCGCCGATCAGCTGGTGCTCAAGCCGCGCCTGTTCTCGAGCTTTCTGCTCTGGCTGCTGTCTGAATTATTCGAGAACCTGCCCGAAGTCGGCGATCTCGAGAAACCGAAGCTCGTCTTCATGTTCGACGAGGCGCATCTGCTCTTTGACGATGCGCCGCCCGCGCTGCGCGAACGCGTCGAACAGGTCGTGCGGATCATCCGTTCGAAGGGCGTCGGCGTCTATTTCTGCTCGCAGTTTCCTGACGATGTGCCTGGAGAGATTCTCGGGCAGATCGGCAACCGTATTCAGCACGCATTGCGCGCCTTTACGCCGCGCGATCAGAAGGCCGTCCGCACGGCCGCTGAGACGTTCGTCGCCAACCCGCGGCTCGATGTCGCGCAGGTCATCTCGACACTGGCGGTCGGCGAAGCGCTCGTTTCCACGCTGCAGGAAGGCGGCGTGCCCATGCCGGTGCAGCGCACGATGATGGCGCCGCCGCGAAGCCGCATCGGCGCCATCACAACAGAAGAGCGTGCAGCCGTCCGCGCGCGCAGCCCGATCGGCGCGAAGTACGACACGACGGTCAATCGCGAATCCGCGTATGAGATGTTGAAGGGTGCAATAGGTGCAACGGGTGCAAGTGGTGCAACGGGTGCAAGTGGTGCGACAGGTGCGGGAGGTGCACCCACTGCACCCAATGCACCCGGGACTCCGTCCAAAATAGACGATTTTCTCTGGGGCACGAAGCGGCGGCAGGGTATGGTCGAGACGATGGCCAAGCAGACGGCCCGGACCGTGGGGAGTCAGATCGGCAGACAGATTTTGCGCGGCATCCTCGGAGGGATTCTCGGGACGAAGCGGCGATGAAGCAGATTCTCGTGTACGGCGACTCGCTGAGCTGGGGCATCGTTCCAGGTACGCGCCATCGGCTGCCGTTCGCTGAGCGATGGCCGGGAATCCTGGAGCGTGAGCTCGTGCGCGGAGGCGCCCCGGTGCGCGTCATCGAGGACTGCCTGAATGGCCGCCGAACCGTCTGGGACGATCCGTTCAAGCCTGGACGCAACGGTCTTGACGGTATCGAGCAGCGGATCGAAATCAATTCGCCCCTCGCGCTCGTCATCCTCATGCTGGGCACCAACGACTTTCAATCGATGCATCAGCACAACGCCTCACACTCGGCACAAGGCATTGCGTCGCTGGTGCGCGCGATACGCCGCGCGCCGATAGAGCCGGACATGCCGGTGCCGCCAATTCTCGTCGTCGCGCCGCCGCGATCCGAAACGCCCTCGGGCACGATGACGGATAAGTTCGCGCACGCGCGCGAACGATCCGAAGGACTCAGCCCGGCGTTCGCATCGATCGCCGCAGAAATGAGCTGCGCGTTTTTCGACGCCGGGCGCGTCATCACCGTCGAGCCGCGTCGACGGCGTGCATCTCGATGCCGATCAGCACGCCATATTGGGACGAGAGCTCGTCGGGCCCGTGGGGAAACTCCTATGAAGTACGACGAGATCGAGACAGATCGTCTGAAGCTGCGGATGTGGCGCGAGAGCGACCTCGACGACTATGCCGAGCTCACCTCAGACCCCGAGGTCATGCGATTTCTGCAGCCGGGCAAGCCGTTCACGCGCACAGAGGCCTGGCGCAGCATGGCGTTCTGGTTCGGACACTGGCAGCTGCGCGGGTACGGGCACTGGGCTGTCGAGGAGAAATCGAGCGGACGCATGATCGGCCGGATTGGTTTCCTGAATCCGGAAGGGTATCCCGGGTTCGAAGTGGGGTGGACGCTCGCGCGGCACGCATGGGGAAAAGGCTATGCGACCGAAGGTGGGCGCAGGGCGCTGCAATACGCCTTCAAGGAGCTCGATCAGCGTCATGTCATCAGCCTGATCCATCCCGACAATACCCCGTCGATGAGAGTGGCCGAGCGGCTCGGCGAGAAACGCGAAGGCACGGCCCGACTCGGCGAGTGGGATGTGCTGGTATACGGCATCGATCGGCCCTGAACCGCTATGATCTTCCGAAGGTGATCACTTTTCTACATGTGCTGCTCGGAGTTGCCACCCTTGCACAGAACGCGCCCGTGACTTTGCCTGCGGGCGTGAAAAGCGTCTCCTTCGGCCAGGCGCAGCGGTACGACGCAGGCGGCAAGGAGTTCTGCGCCATCGTCAAGCCTCTGCCGACTCCGGTGGTCTTCGACCGAGGAGTGGCGGAAATCTCGTATGCCGTCGAGCTCGAGCCTCGCACTGTGAAAAGCGCGGCCGCGCGCGTCGTCGCCCCTGCCGGACAAGAGCTTCGCGCTTCGGGGTGCAACGCGTTTACGCCGATCAAGGGCGGCTTCAGCCAGACGCAGTTGGGAAGCACTCTCTCACGCGTCGACAAAGCGCCGTTGCGATCGGGCCGGTACACGCTCCGCATCACCGTCGACGGCCAAATCGCAGAGGTGGCGTTCACGATTAAATGACCCCACGCGCGCTGCTCCTCGATCTCGACGACACCATCCTCGACGACAGCGGTTCCGTGAACGACAGCTGGCGTGACGCATGCGTTGGGCATGCCGATCGACTGGCGCCGCTCGATGCGGCAACGGTTCTCGAGGCAATCCGGACAATGTCGAAATGGTTCTGGGACGATCCCGATCGGCATCGCGAAGGTCGCCTTCAACTCGAAGCCGCGCGGCGCGAAGTGGTGAGGCTGGCCCTGGCCGATCTCGGCATCGAAGACGCGGAGCTCGCGGCGTGCATTGGCGACGCTTACAGCCACCGCAGGGACATTGGGATGGCGCCCCTGCCCGAGGCCATCGATACCGTGCGATGGCTTCGCGACTCCGGCAGGCGCCTCGCGCTGCTGACCAACGGCGCAGCCGTTGCCCAGCGCAAAAAGATTTCGCGGTTCGAACTGGTCGATCTCTTCGACGCGATCCTGGTCGAAGGGGAACTGGGATTCGGAAAGCCCGATGAGCGTGTGTATCGGCGTGCGCTGAACGCCCTGGGCGTCGAGCCGGCCGACGCGTGGATGGTCGGCGACCACCTCGAGTTCGACGTCGGAGCGCCGCAGAGACTCGGCATGTCAGGTGTCTGGATCGATGCGCGCGGCCGCGGGCTGCCCGAGCACACTACGGTCAAGCCGAATCACATCGTGCGCTCGCTTGGCGAGCTCCGTTCGTTGATCACGCCAGGGGTCTGACGCGCGCGGTTACAGGCTGCGCAGAAAATCCAGCAACGCTGCCCGATCGTTCTCGTTCAACTTCATGCCGAATGTGTGGCCCGGAACCGCTTGCGTTTTCTGGCCCGGCAGCAGGAAACCCGTCGGCACGTAGTCGTCGCGCAATCGCGCCGGATCGAACATCTCTTCGAGCTTCGTCAGCGATCCGTCATGGAGATATCGTCCTCGATACCACACGCCCTTCAGCGACGGTATCTTGTAATATCCGGTGCCCTTTCTCGTCTTCAACGCAAGGTTCGGATCGGTCTCCACCGACACGCGCATGATGTCGAACAACTTGAAATGCTCCGGCGGCGGCGTGAAGCCTGCGGCAAGCGTCAGGCGGTTGTTGGTGTAGAGCGGAGGTGTATGACACCCGGCGCAACCTTCGCGTTGGAAGACTTTCTGGCCCGCCCCGACATTGGGATGGTTCTGGTATGGGTTCGGCGGCGGCTGCAGCGAATACAGAAACATCGCGAGCGCGTACAGCGTCTCGTCAGGCGCGCGGAACGGCACGCGGCGCTGTTCGTCGGTCAGCATGCGGTGCGGGCCGAAGTCGGATGAGTCGCTGAAGGTGACGAGCGCCGCGTACCGCATCAGATCGCCTGGCCCGCGATGCTGATGCGTCGCCGTGTGATCGATGTACTTGCGATCCTTGATGCCGATGAGATCCGGGATCTTCGTCGGATAATAGGCGCTGCCATTCCAACGAGGGAATAGTCCGGGCGCGGCCGCCGCACCAAACAGAGGCCCGATCTGTCCTGGCTTCATCGTCTTGAGCGACTCGTGGATGTCGTCTTTGATCCATGGCGCTGCCCAGGATCGCCACACCGACATCGGCCCTGTGTCGCCGGCGAGCTCGACTGCCGACGCGCCCCACTTGCCCATACCGAATCGCCCGAGCGGTGCCGGTATTTCGTTGAAAGGCGCGCCGCGCAGGAGGGTGCCGTCGGGCATCAACCGCGTGTGACACGGCGCACAGTTCGACAGCCCGATCGCGATGCCCTTCGATGTTGGAATCCACCGCAGGTCGGGCAGTGTGCCGTCGGCGCGAGGCTGAACGGCGGACTTTGCGAATCCCGCGGGAGTGCGGGCAAACGCGACGATCTTCGGATCGAGGACGCGAAACGCTCCAACATCGAATTCATCGAACACGCGCTGCCCGGCGCGAACCCAGTCGGCGTCGCTGTTCAACGCGGCCGGCTCGACGAGCGGCTTGGGACCGACCGACTGCAGCATCTCCCAATATCCGGCGGGCTCGCGACCCGGATAGTAGACGGGATACGTCCGCAGATTGTCGACCGGCGCCTTGTGGTATTCCTCCGCTGAAAAGTGGCCGGGCCGGACGCCGAGCGCGGCGATGGGCGTTGCCCACTCGCGCAGCGAGGACTCATCCCATGTCACCGGCGGTTGTGTCGTCTGCTGCGCCGCGGCGAGCGCGCTCCCAAGCACGACGAGCGAGAGCAGGATGTTTCGCACGTCACCCTCCTTGCAAGGACACATCCTACGCTATGATGCTGCCACCTCATCACTTACCAGGAGACCGGACATGAAGCGTTTCGGAGCCTCTGTTCTTGTCGTCGCCGCCATTTTCATTGGTTTCACCATCGCGTCGGTCGGCGGCCAGCAGGCGCCGCCCGCCGCCGTCGAGTGTCTTTACCGCGGCGCAGGCGCAAGCCGGCGAAGCCGCCTACGCGCAGCAATGTGCGGCGTGCCACGGCGCCGATTTTCGCGGCGGCGGCGACGCGCCACCGGTCGCAAGCGTCGATTTCCGTGCGAAGTGGGGACCGCGGGCCATCAACGAGCTCTTCACGTATCTCGTGCAGACGATGCCCCCGACCAACCCGGGCGCGCTTGGTGAACAAGGCACGCTGAACGTCACCGCATACCTCCTGCAGATCAATGGCGCATCCGCCGGTGCGCAGCCGCTCACGCCGCGCGTTGAGACACCGATTAATGCGGTCGCGCAGGGAGGCGCTGCTCCTGCTCCGGCACGAGCGAGGTGGCGGTGGCGGTCGCGGAGCAGCCCTGCCACCCGTCCTTGGCGCGGGCACTGCTGCGCGCGGGCGCGGTGGAGAAGTCGCCCCTCGCGGCGTCACCGTTCCAGGCGAAGTGAAGAACTACGTGCCCGTGACGCCCGAAATGCTCAGGAATCCGCCCGCAGGCGACTGGCTGATTTTCCGGCGCAACTATCAGGGGCACAGCTACAGCCCGCTGAACCAGATTACGACCGCCAACGTGAAGAACCTGCAGCTGCAGTGGGTCTGGGCGATGAACGACTCGGGGGCGAATCAGACAACCCCGATCGTGCACAACGGCATCATCTACCTCGCGAGCCCGAGCAACATCGTGCAGGCGCTCGATGGGAAAACAGGCAGTCTGATCTGGGAAACACGCGCGGGTCCAGACCAGGCGCCCGGATACGGCGGCATCCGCAGCATCGCGATTGCCGACGACAAGATTTTCCTTCCCGCCAGCAACGCGCACATGGTGGCGCTGAGCGCGCGCACCGGCGAAATTCTCTGGGACACGAATGCGGCGCCCGAGGCGACGCGCGTCAACACGAGCGGCGCCATCGTCATCGGCAACAAAGTGCTGCAAGGGCTGACCGGCTGCACGCGCTTCGACGGCGTCGGCTGCTTCATCAGCGCCTACGACATCAGCACCGGCAAGCAGGCGTGGCGCTTCTACACGATTCCGCGGCAGGGCGAGGCCGGCAGCGAGACGTGGGGCAGCCTGCCGATGACATTTCGCGGCGGCGGCGACACGTGGATTGCAGGCAGCTACGATCCCGAATTGAACCTGACGTACTGGGGCGTGTCGCAGGCGAAGCCGTGGAACTTCCTGAGCCGCAAGCTCACGCTTCTCGACAAGACGCTTTACGCGAACTCGACGGTCGCGCTGAATCCGGACACGGGCAAGATGGCGTGGCACTACCAGCACGCGCCGGCGGAGTCGTTCGACCTCGACGAAGTCTTCGAGCGGGTGCTCGTCGACATCGGCGACCAGAAAGTGTCCTTCAGCGCCGGAAAGGCCGGCGTGCTGTGGAAGATCGATCGCCGCACGGGCCAGTTCATCGGCCACAAGGAAATGGTCTATCAGAACGTCTACGACCGCATCGATCCGAAGACCGGCGTGCCGAGCTACAGGCCCGAGATTCTCGAGATGTCGCTCGACAAGCCCATCTTCATCTGCCCGAGCACGGCCGGTGGAAAGAACTGGCAGGCGATGACGTACTACCAGCCCGGAGGATTGCTGATCGCGCCGCTGAGCCAGTCGTGCATGGATTTCACCGCTCGGAACGTGACGCTTACCGAAGGCGGCGGCGGTTCGGGCGCCGATCGCCTCTTCAAGCACTCGCCGAACAGCAAAGAGCAGACGGGCAAGCTCGCGGCCTACGACGTGCGTACCATGCAGGAAGTGTGGAAGTTCGAGCAGCGGGCGCCGTTCCTGACGGCGGCGTTGTCGACCGCCGGCGGGCTCGTCTTCATCGGCGATCTCGATCGCACCGTGCGCGCGCACGACGTGAAGACGGGGCAGCCGCTCTGGCAGACGCGCCTCGGCACGTCGGCGCAAGGGTACCCCGTGAGCTTCAGCATCGACGGCCGGCAATACATCGCGGTCATGTCTGGTCTTGGCGGCGGCAGCCCGCGCAACGTGCCGGCCGCCATCGTGCCCGACATCAAGATTCCACAGAGCGGACAAGCGCTTTACGTCTTCGCGCTTCCGCAGTAACTAGCTGGAGCGCTGCCGGTAGGCTGGTAGCATGAGCCGGAGCTAGAGAGCTAGGGCTACTGGCTATCAGCTCTGCCTTCGCTCTTCTGGGAGGCACCATCATGAGCATCAGAGTCATCATCAGCGGCGTTCTGTTATGCAGCGCCGTCCTCTACGCCCAGTCAGGCTCCACCGTTACTCCCGACGACTACAAACGATGGCGCACCGAACTCCGCAACTGGGGACGCTGGGGACCGAACGATCAGAAAGGCACCGCCAACCTCATCACGCCGCAGAAAGTGCAGAGCGCCGCGCGCCTGGTGCGCAGCGGCATCGTCGTCTCGCTCGCCGGCGCGGTGCCGCAGCAGGAGGCGGCCGACGTCGGGCCGAACCAGGTGTTCCGCCGCACGACGAACAGCATCGGGCCGAATACGACGACCGACACCTATCAGGTGAGCTATCACGGACTGTCGCTCGGGCACACCGATGCGTTCTGCCATTTCTTCATGGACGGCCAGATGTACAACGGCTACTCCGTGAAGGAGAACATCACGCCCGAGACCGGGTGCAAGCAGGGCAGCATCATGGGACGGCGCGACGGCATCGTCACGCGAGGAGTGCTCTACGACATGCCGCAGATGAAAGGCGTGGAATGGATCGAGCCGGGCACGCCAATCACGCGCGCCGATCTCGAAGCGTGGGAGAAGCGATCGGGCGTGAAGGTCGGGCCCGGCGACGTCATCGTGCTGTACGTCGGCCGCTGGAAGCGCCGCGCGGCGAAGGGCCCGTGGTCGGGCCAGGTCGCCGGCTATTACGCCGACACGATCCCGTTCTTCAAAGAGCGCGACATCTCGTTTGCCGCGCACGACATGAACATCGACTGGAGCCCGCGTCCCGGCTGGGGCGCCGAGCAGGGGATTCCAGGCAATCCCATCCACCACGCGCTGCTCGGCTGGCTCGGCGCGGGAATCGTGGAGAACCTCGACCTCGAAAATCTCGCCGCCACCGCGCGCAAACTGAAGCGCTACGAGTTCATGCTGACGTTCGCGCCGATCCCCGTCGAAGGAGGATCGGGCTCGCCGGTGAATCCGATCGGCGGTGTTCTGATAGAAAGTGATTTGCCTTCGCGACGTTGCATCAGAGTTCTTGTCCGTGTCAGTGAGCTGACATACTCCAAGTGTCGACGGAAACTCAAGCGTATGCTTGAGTTGCGGCTATATCCTCCCTGGCGCTGTGTTTGCGTATTATCCTTCGCAGTCCGGCGCCAACCAGAGGAGGTCATCCAGTGAAGCTGCACCACGGGAGTCTTGGTACGAGCTCGCGATAGCAGTCCCAGGCGTGGTCGCGGCACAGGAGCGGGTGCCCCATGCAGGGTCGTCGGCCATCGGCATCGACGCCGGCATCTACATGCCGTCGCAAGACAACCTCGACCGGTCGTTTCTTACCGGCGTCACCTACGAGTACTGCGTGACGCCGCGCGTGAGCGTTCGCACCGACTTTGGATGGGCGAACCCGGGCTTCGATGGTTCCACTGAATCGCTTCGGCAGATTCCGCTGCGGGCCGACGTCAACTACAACTGGGAGCGCGGCAGGTGGCATCCGTTCGTGGGTGCCGGGATCGGCGCGTATTTCCTCCAGCATAGACGCAACGACGAGTCATTCGGCGACTCGGAAACCAAGACTGGATTGAATCTCGGTGGAGGAATCGAGTACTTCTTCAATCCACGCGCGGCGTGGAAGTTCGAAGGGCGCTACCACAAGGTGGGCGAATCGCGCTTCGGTCACGACCCTTCAGGCCTTGCGCTGACCGCGGGGATCAAACAGTACTTCTAAGGAGCGCGTGGTACATCGAGCAGGAAAAGGGCAGGAGGCATCCGCCTCCTGCTCTAATCACGGTCCGGCATCCGGATCGCCGGTCGATCCGATCGCAGTTTTCTAGCGACGCAAAAAACCAGCTACAATCGCCGCGATTCACTGATTCCGATCCCGGAGGTCGCTATGTGGTCGCGCGCATGTGTCGTATGCGTCGGTACGCTCCTGTTCGTCGCCGGCGTGACAGCGCAGCAATCTGCACCACCTAAAGGAAAGGTCGCCGTTCAGGGAGCGTACCCGAACGACGTTCTCCAGCCGGTGCCAGCGCCAGGCGCGAACTGGCGTCATGCGCTGGCCTCGCCGACCGCGCCGCAGATTCCGTGGAAATCTGAGCCGAATTTTCTCAAGCTTCCCGCCGGCATGCACTTCGGCGAGACGATGGGGATCGCGCGCAATTCGAAAGGGCAGATCTATGTCTTCACACGGATGGGTGATGCGTCACGGCTGCTCCAGTTCGATCCAAACGGAACCTTCATGCGCGAAATCGGACGGAACTCGTACGCGTTCTCGATGGCCCACGGCGTGTACGTCGATGCTCAGGACTTTGTGTGGACCGTCGATGAGGGCACCAACACGGTCATCAAGTGGAACCCGAATACGGCGCGGCCTGAATTGATCCTCGGACGCCGTCACGAATCGCTCGAAGGTCTCGCTCCGGCCATTGCGCCGATGCCACCGCCGCATCCGTACGCGTTCAATCGGCCGAACGATGTCGTGACAGACGCACAGGGCAACATCTTCGTCGCCGACGGGTACAACAACAGCCGCGCGATCAAGTACGACAGGAACGGCAGGTTCGTGGCCTCGACGATCGGCACGCGCGGGCGCGAGCCCGAAGAGATGCACCTTCCGCATTCGATTACCGCCGACCGCGAGGGGAATATCTACGTCGGCGACCGCAACAACGGCCGAATCCAGGTGTTCAGCAACGACCTCACGCTGCGGGCGATGTACGAACATGTGGGCGCGCCGTGGGCGGTGTGCATCACTCCAGGACCACGTCAGTATCTCTTCAGCTCGAATACGAATCCCGACCAGAACCTGTCCGCCGTGAATGGGGTGACGGGCGAGATTTTCAAGATGGAGCTCGACGGCACGGTCGTCGGCAAGTTCGGAAAGTCCGGCAAGGCGCTCGGAGAGCTGTCGACCGTGCACGACATCGATTGCCGGAATGAGAACGAGATTCTGGTCGGCGAAATCGTGTCATGGCGCGCGCAGAAGTTTATCCTTGGCGCGGCGGGGCCGGCGCGAACGTCGAACGCGAAGTGAGAGCGAGGATTCCATGAGATATCTTTTGCGGCCTGGGCTCCTGGCGGCGGCCGTCCTGTCGATCGCCGCCTCACTTTCCGCGCAGCTTCGTATCGTTGAGATTCCCTTCGACGCTGCCGACCCGCTGAAGGGTCTTCCCGATGACGTGTACATCGGCGAGGTCGCTGGCGTGGCGACCAACTCGCGCGGCCACCTGTTCGTATACACGCGAACCGGGTCGCCCCAGCTGACGCTCGGCACGGAGCGTCACTTCCACCGAGGCAACGGCGCCGCGCGGCTGTTCGAGTTCGACCCGACAGGAAAATATGTGCGCGAAATCGGCCAGGGACTTTACGGGTTCGTGTTCGCGCACACTGTTCGCGTCGATCCGCAGGACAACATCTGGACGGTGGACGAGGGGTCTGGCACGATTGTGAAATTCAACTCTCAGGGGCAGATTCAGATGGTGCTCGGCCGCACACCGGAATATCTGCCGATGCCGAACTTCGAGCGCGTCAACAGTATGGGCACTATCGCCAAGCCCACCGGTCCGGTCGGCGTCGGCGTCGAAGGAGACGAGTTCGATCGGCCGACAGACGTTGCCTGGGATAAGCAAGGCAACATCTTCATTGCGGACGGCCACGTCAATTCGCGCATAGCGAAGTTCGACGCGAACGGCCGATTCGTGCAAGTCGTGGGGATCGCAGGGGACCGCACCGGGCCAGTTCAACGTTCCGCATTCGCTCGTGACAGACGCGCAGGGGAACGTCTATGTGGCGGACCGGGACAACCGCCGCATTCAGGTGTTCGACAACAACGGTGTCTTCAAAACGCAGTTCATCAACGTCGGCACGCCGTGGACGTTGTGCATGACGCCAGGGCCCCGCCAATTCCTCTATAGCTCGAACTCGAACGACCCGCGCGAATTCGATCGCGATGGCGAGATCTACAAAATGGAGCTCGATGGGCGCATCGTCGGCAGGTTCGGCCGCGCCGGCAGGATGCTGAAGGAATTCAGCACCGTGCACGGAATCGATTGCCGGACTGAGAATCAGCTGTACGTTGGAGAGCTCACGAGCTGGCGCGTTCAGAAGCTGCTGCTCAAACCTGCTCAGGGCAACTAAATCAACGTCAGATAAAAAAAGGTCAGATGGTTTTCACCACCTGCCCTCAGCTCTCTGCCCTCTGCCCTGTCGGGCGTTCGAGATTAGAACTTGAAGTTCACGGCCAGCCGCGGGAAGCGGCCGAGCATGACGTTCGTCGCGTTGCCGAGGCTCGCGCCAACGGCATTGGTGGCGCCGCGAATCGGGTTCGCGTTCAGCACGTTGAAGATGTCGAACTGGAACGTCAACACCTTGTTGTTGTGCCGGATGTTCTTCTTCAGGTTGATGTCGAGCTGGTTCCACCGGTCGTAGAAGATCGATCCCGGAGCATTCAGGATGAACGTCTGCGCCTGCGTGCGCTGTTGGTTCGGGAACCGCGCCGCCTCCGGCTGCCATGTGATGATCCGCTCCTGCCCACCGTAGCTCTGCATGACAACCCCGAAGTCCAGGCTGTAGGGCAGCGTGTAGTTCCCGGCCAGCTTGAACTCCTGGATGAACGGATACGGGAACTGTGTCTGGTCGCAATAACGGCCGCCCAGCGGCGCGTCGACACCGGTCGTCGCGGCCGTCGGGTTGAATTGCCCGGTCGTCGTCGGACCGTTCGGATCGTCGTCGTTGTCGCACCAGCGCTGCAGCGTGTGCTCCGCCGTCCAGCTTCCGAACAGCATCGCGCCGCCCGGCAGCCTGGCGTTGAATGACGCCTCGAAACCGGTATACAGCGTGTCGTTCGTCGTGTCGCTGCGATCGACGACGCCGACGTTGAACACGGTGAGCTTTTCCGGCTTGCAGGTTGTAGACCGGAACCATTTCGCCGGCTTTCAGCACCGCGGCCACATCGGGATCTCTCGACACGTCCGGCATCGGTGTCTCGAACCGCACGTAATCCGACGACGTGATGTTCAGGCGATCCTGGAACGCCAGGTCGGCGATCTTCCGCTTGTAGAACATCGCGCCGACGGCGATGCGCGGCGACACCTGATGCTGCACGCCTGCGGTGAACTCGTCGTTGTATTGCCGCTGCGAGATTCAGCGTCTTGCGATCCGGCCGATCGGGATTCGCAAACGCGCCGTTGCTCGGGCTGATGCCGATCTCGTTGTCCTGCGCAACACCGTCGCAGTCGGTCGGAAGGACACGGACGCCCGGGCATGCGCCCGCCGAGCCCGACGGATTGTTGGTGCCCGCTCACGAGATTGCGATCGAGCCACGTGCGCCGCTCGAACCGCTCGCCGGCCCGGCCGTAGGCATTGGCCGCGATGTCGCCGTCGTAGTTGCGATAGTACTTGCTCCAGCTGCCCTTCACCGCAGTGCGGCCGTCGCCGAAGAGGTCGTAGACCGCGCTGAATCGTGGAGAGTAGTCGGCGCCGAAATCGATGAGCCCCCGCTCTTCCTCGATGAAGCGGGCCGGCGCGAAGCGTCCGGCCGCCATGCTGCTTTCGTACATGCCCGTCTCGACCCATTGCACGCGCAGGCCGGGATTGATCGTCAGCCGTTTAATCGTCCAGCTGTCCTGCAGGAAGATGCCGACGTCGTAGGCGACGTACGCGGGCTGGATGACCGGATTGTTGTAGACCTCGACCTGACTGGGCTGGTTGTTGTTGTAGAGCTGGACCAGATGCCCGTTGCGCGTGTTCTTGCGCTGGCGTCCGGGACCCCAATCGTTCTCGACGCCGAACTTGATGTTGTGCGAGCCGGTGACGTACGACGCCATGAACTTCGCCTCGTTGTGCACGCTTTCCTGGCGCTGCTCGCGCGTCGCGTTCCATGCCGTGCAGCCGTTCGGCGCGGCAGCAGCGCATAGATGCACTTGTCGGGGAAGTTGCGGTTGAGCGCCGAATCCGTGGTGGGCGCCGTCGCATACCACTCGGGTGAGAACGGGAAGTCGTGTGCGGTCCCGGCGGGCGTGCCGGACGGGCTGCCGCCTTTCCAGTAGAACTCGGCGAAGGACCAGCCGGCCTCAATCAGCCATTTGCTGGTGACAGGCGCCGTCAATTTCATGTTGCCGATCGCGTGATGCGCATTTCGTGGATCGCGCTGCTCGCCCGCGCGCGGGTCGGTGCCGGCGCCAATCGAGTGCCCTTTCTTGTGCCACCAGCGCTCGAGGAACCCCGCCACCTTCACTTTTTCAGCGGCCTGCCACGTGAGGCGCGTCGACAAGCTGCGCACGTACAGATCGTTCGTCGCTTTGTACTGAGTGCCGTCGGCCGCCGTCACGTATTTCGGGACATTCGCAACCGTGGTCTCGGTTGACTGATGGCGGGCCGAGAGGATCCACCACAGTCTGTCTTTCAGTATCGGACCGCCCAGGGAGCCGGTGAAGGCCTCGAGATGGTCGATGCCGTTGGCCACGTTCAAGCCCCGCGCCTTCAACCGGTCATCGATGTTGTTCTTGACCCAGGTGCCCTTGCGTGCCGCCCATGAACGCGGAGCCGCTGAACTGGTTGCCGCCGTCTTTCAGAATGCTGTTCAGGCGGATGCCGCCGCCGCCGGTGTCGGCAGGAATCGCGGCCGTGCTGACGGTCATTTCCGCCTGCAGCGTGTCGTCGAGGAAGCTCAACGACGTGCCTTCGTAGCTCTGGATCGACATGCCTTCGACGAGCTGGTCGCCGTCGAGTCCGCCGAGCCCGCGCGCGCGGAGACCAACCTGCTCGGTCGTCTGCACACCGCCCATATCGGGGGTGTTGGGACGCACGCCGGGCACAATCACCGCAAGCCCCATGACGTTGCGCGAAATCGGCAGCGAGTCGATCACGTCGCGCGCGATGACGGTCGTGCGCGTCGCCTGCTGCACGTCGACCTGCGAGGCGGTGCCGGAGACGTTGATCGTCTCTTCGAGCGAGCCGACCTTCATCTCGGCATTGACGGTGGCGGTGAAGTTCGACGGCAGGTCGACGCCTTCGCGAACCACGGTGCCGAAGCCGGTGAGCGAGAACGCGAGCTTGTACACGCCAGGCCGCATCGCCTCGAAGCGGTACCGGCCCTGGCTGTCTGTCACGGTCGTCTTCGAGCCTTCGATCATCGCGGGGCTGCGTGACTTCGACGCTCACGCCCGGGAGCACGCCGCCCGAGTCGTCTGTCAGCAAGCCGACGATCGCGCTCTGAGCCGAAGACACTGCCGGGACCATCAACAGCATGGCCAGACCGAGCAGGATCCCCAGACCGAGTCTGTGCTTCATACTCCCTACCTCCGTAAGTGGAGCTTAGTTGTGAAAGGTTGGGGGGATTCTAGCACGGCGTTTTTGCCTGTAACTTTACCGGTAACGGAAATTTGGATGAAATACGGAAAATTGGCGTGAATTTCTATGACCGCTGGGTGCTTCCCAGGCTCATCAATTTCGCGATGACGCGGGAGGAAGCGACGCGTCTGCGCGCGGCGCATGTGCCTGCGGCGCGCGGCGTGGTGCTCGAAGTGGGCATCGGTTCCGGCCTGAACCTGCCGTTCTACACGAGCGCGCGTCACGCACCTTTACGGCGTCGATTCCTCTGCCGAGCTGCTCGCGATGGCGAAAGAGAAGGCAGCGGCGGCGCCGTTTCCCGTCGAGTCGTTCAATGGCGTCGCCGATCGGCTTCCGCTCGCCGACGCGTCGATCGACACGGTGGTCGTCACCTGGTCGCTGTGCTCGATCGCGGATGCGGCGGATGCGCTGCGCGAGATGCGGCGCGTGCTGAAGCCGGGCGGCACGCTCATTTTCGTCGAGCACGGGCTCGCGCCGGATGCCGGCGTCAGGACGTGGCAGAATCGTCTGACGCCGTTCTGGCGCCCGTTGGCCGGCGGCTGTCATTTGAATCGGAAGATGGACGATCTGGTGCGCGGCGCCGGGATTTACGATCGCGGACTTGCGCATGGAGTACGTGCCGGGGCCGAGCGCGTTCACGTTCATGTACGAAGGACGGGCGCGGAAGACTGAAACGAAAAACGAATAGCGAAAAACGAAAAACGAATAGAGACAACGACGACGCATGGCAAACATTCGAGTGGCCACCGCTGACGACGGTCCGGCAATCGCAGCGATATACGGACCATATTGCGAGTCGACCGTCATCTCGTTCGAGGAGACGGCGCCGAGCTGCCGAGGAGATGGCGCGGCGTGTCGTCACGATCGGCGCGACGCGGCCGTGGATCGTGCTCGAAGACGATGGCCGCGTCATTGGATATGCGTATGCGTCTGCGCATCATGAGCGCGCCGCGTATCGCTGGTCGGTGAGCACGGCGATCTACATCGGCCGCGATCATCATCGCCGGGGCGCGGGGCGTGCGCTGTACACGACGTTGTTCGCGCTGCTGCGCGCGCTCGGCTACCGCCAGGCGACCGCGGGAATTACGCTGCCGAATCCTGCCAGCGTCGGCCTGCACGCCGCGTTTGGATTCGCGCCGGTTGGCGTGTATCGTCACATCGGCTACAAGATGGGCGGCTGGCACGACGTCGGTTGGTATCAGGCGGAGATACAGCCCGCATCGGAACGGCCTGCCGATCCGCGCTCGATTCGGGAGATCGTCGATTCGCCTGAGTGGCATGACGCTGTGAAGCGATGGACTCGCGCAGTACGGCGTATCGAACAACGGATACCGAAAAACGAATAATGTCACGTGTCTTCGCTGCCGTCACTGCTGCGCTTGCTGCGCGTCGATGCACCTCAGCACAACAGCCGCCGTTCTTGGTCGTCGAATCGACGATTGCCGATATGCAGACGGCCATGCAGCAGGGGCGCATCACGTCTCGCGGCATCGTTCAGCAGTATCTGCGATCGCATCGCGAAGTACGAAGACCGGCTCAACGCCATCATCACGCTCAACCCGCGGGCGCTCGACGAAGCCGACGCGCGCGATCGCGAGCGCGCGCAGGGAAAGGTACGCGGACCGCTGCACGGCATCCCGATCGCGCTGAAAGACAACATCCACACGACCGACATGCCGACGACCGGCGGCGCGCTGTGCGTTCAAGGGGTTCGTGCCGCCCTACGAGGCGACGATTGACGAAGAACCTGCGCGATGCGGGCGCCATCATCATCGCGAAGACGAACATGACCGAGCTCGCGAACTGGATTGCCGCCGGCATGCCTGGCAATTACAACGGGCTCGCCGGCTATGGATTCAATCCCTACGATCCGCGGCCCGATCCGCGCGAGGACACGAATGACGGCCGGCCGGCGCTGAACGCCGGCGGGTCGAGCTCGGGCGCGGGAACGGCGGCGAATTTCTGGGTGGCAAATGTCGGCACCGAAACGTCGGGCTCGATCCTGACGCCGGCGAATCAAACGATGCTCGTGGGCATCAAGCCGACGGTGGGGCGCATCAGCCGCTACGGCATCATTCCGATTACCGCCGATCAGGACACGGCCGGCCCGATGGCGAGGACCGTCGCGGACGCGGCGATTCTGCTGGGCGTGCTCGAAGGCGGCGCGGCAGATCCGCGCGATCCTGCGACACGCGCCTGCCCCCGCGTACCGAACAGCGACTACTCGCGGTTTCTCAACCGGCGAGGTCTCGCCGGCGCGCGCATCGGCATACCGCGCGCGGGGTTTGTCGACGAGACGCGGCACGGTCGAGCTGCTGCGCGATGCGATTGCGCAGCTTCGGCAACAGGGCGCGACCATCGTCGATCCGGCTGACATTCCGCAGCAGCCCCCGCCTGTCTGCCGCGACGAAGGGGGCACGCGCGGCAAGGACGTGAACTGTTCGATCGTCTTCAAGTACGGCATGAAGCGCGACTTCAACGCGTGGCTCGCGTCGCTCGGACCCGCATCGCCCGATCAAGACGCTGACCGAGCTGCGCGAGTGGAACCTTGCGCACCGCGCCGAAGGGGCCATCAAATATGGCCAGGCGCAGCTCGACAATTCAGACGAAGTCGATCTCGAGCGCGATCGCGACCGCTATCGTGCCGATCGCGCGACGGACGTGCGGGTGACCGGCGCCGACGGCATCGACGCCGTCATGAAGCGCGAGCGCCTCGATGCGCTGATGTTTCCAGGATCGACAGGTGCCGCCGTGGCCGCGAAGCCGGGATATCCGACGGTGATCGTGCCGTTCGGCTTTGTGCCGAACGCGCCGCAGCCGCCGTTTCCGTTGGGGTTCGAGGCGAAGCCCGCGCCTCTGGGCGTCAGCTTCACGGGCCGGCGCGTGCAGCGAGCCGCGCCTCATCGAGATTGCGTATGCGTTCGAACAGGCGACGAAGCGCAGAAGACCACCTCCCGAATTTCCGTAAGTCCGAAGATCTAAAGTCCAAAGTCGAAAGTCCGAGAGCCAGAGATGCCGAGAACAGTCAGTGTTGAAATCGATCAGGTCGGACCGTCAACCGGGAGCGCCGCGGCGCGATCGCACACGGTGTTTGTCGATCGGCCTATCGACAAGGGCGGAGACGATCGCGGCCCGCTTGGCGGAGAGTACTGCTGATTTCGCTGGGCGGCTGTTTTCTGAGCACGCTGCTCGCCGCGGTGCAGGACGCGCGAGGCCGACGTGTCGAACGTGCGCGTCTCGGTGATGGGACCATCGGCGGTGTGCCCGAGCGCTTCGAGTCGATGGCCGTGCGCGTGTCCGCAAAATACGGCGACGAAAATCTGATGCGGAAGCTCGTGGCGATGGCCGAGCGCGGATGCCTCGTGACGAACACGCTGAAAGACGCCGTCGCGCTTTCGGTAAGTCTCGAGAAGTCGTCATGAGCGTGCGCGCGATCGTGGCGTCTTGTGGCGGTGTGCGCTGTTCCGTCGAGCCAGACCGTGACAGGCATTCAACGCGCGGCATGGCTTCAGGGATGCTGGGCGCAGACGACGCCGGCTGGCAGCGTCGAGGAATCATGGACGACGCGCGAAGGCGGGAAGCATGATCGGCGTTGGCAGGACATCCGGGATGGAAAGATGACGGCCTACGAGATGATCGTGCTGCGGGAGCAGGGCGATCGGCTGGCGTACAGAGCGCATCCGTCAGGTCAGCCGTCGGCGACGTTCCTCTCGACGCGCATCAGCGCGTCGGAGCTGGTGTTCGAGAATCCGGCGCACGACTTTCCGCAGGAGGTGGGTTATCGCCTCGACGGAGACAAATTGCTTGGGGTGGATTCGAGGCACGCGGAACGGCAAAGAACGGCGAATCGAATTTCCCTACACGCGCGCGCGGTGCGGCGGCCAATGAGCGCCCCGCACCGGACCCTCGACGAGCTGTACGCGGAGCTGCCGCATATCGAGGGGTCGCCGAAAGACGCCGGCGTAATGCGGCTGATCGTCAGGCGTCCGCGTATCGGCGCGCGTGAAGTCGTCGAGCGAAGCAGCAACTCGACGTGACGGTGGGACTCGTCGGCGACACGTGGAGCACGCGGCGGGGGTGGCGCAACAGATTTCGCGCGCCGCATCCGGACACGCAGCTCAACATCATGAACGCGCGTGCGATCGCGCCGTCGCCAACGCTGACGATCGATGGCAGCTCGCGGGCGATCAGTTGTATCCCTGGATCTCGATTTGAGCGACGACAATCTACCTGCCGGCACGCGG
>CAVSRX010000007.1:0-283525 GCA_963730445.1 Vicinamibacterales bacterium
CCGTTATCCTTCCACGCCGTCCGGGCTTCGCAGGCGGCACGTCGGCAGGAACTTCGATCGTGTGCGTCTTGCCGTCGCGCCAGTACGTGACGCGCACCTGTCCTTTGGGCGGGACCGCGCGCACGGCGGCGAAGAACGCCGCGGGATCTGCGATGGGCTTCCCATTCACGTCGGTGATGAGATCGCCGCGCCGCACGCCTTTGTCTCGAACGGCGCCGGCCGAGCTCGTGACGACGACACCACGCTGTTCGGCGAGTTTGAACTCCTTGCGCAGCGCCGCCGTGGGGATGACCACGGTCAGGCCGAGCGCCTGCACCACCTGATTCGGGCCTTCCGGTGCAATGAAGTCGAACTCAGGTGCAATCGCCAGAATTCTGCGCGCCACGCGAATCGGCGCACCCGTGCGCAGCGCCAGCGCGAGCGCGTCGCTCGGACGGCTGTCGACGTCGCGAATCTTGCGCTCGCCATCAACGCGAAGGCGAACGATTGCAAAATAGGTGTTCAGGCGGAGATCGGTGACGACCACCTCTTCGACCTCCGCGCGCAGCTCGGAGATGAGGTTCGCCATGAGATCGTGCGTCATCGGGCGCGGCATGATGACGCCATGAAGCGCAAACGCGATGGCCTGCGCCTCCATCGCACCGATCCACACCGGCAGCACACCGCCAGTCTCGGGATCGCGGAGCACGACGATGGGCGTGCCCGTACGGCCGTCGATGCCGATGGTGGAAAGCTCGACGGGGACGGAGTTAGGAAGTTGGGCGCGGACCGTGGTGGTCGGGCACAGAACGACCGCGGCGACGAGCGTCACCACGGCCCGCATCGCGATGGTCCGCCTGAAGGCGGACACTACCGTTTCTCGAACACCGCGACGTTGTGCACCTTCTGCCCTGTCGCATCGATGCCGGTCGTCGTCACGGTCCGCGTCTTGCCGTCGGCCGAGAGGACGTTCCGCTGTGTAATGGTGACCTTGCCGCCCTTCTTGCTGACCGTCTCGAGTGTGCTCGCGTCGATCCGCCGCACGGCCAACGTATCCGCGTTGGGATTGTTGCCGGTCACCGGCACGTCTTTGCCGTCGAGGCTGCTCGTATAGCCATACTCGACCTTGCCGGTGCCCGAGATGTTCGTCACCGCCACCTTGTATCCTGTGCCCGCCGCTTCATAGGTTGATGTGATGCTCTTCGGAACTGGACCAGGGCTGTACGTGCTCTTCGCGACGTTGAGCGTCCAAGTGCCAACAAAGGGGTCTTTCGATTGCGCATTGGCCGCCAACACCGCCGAGAGCACCGCCGCCGACAGAATCATCGTGACGCGGGCAACTTTCGCAGTCATGTCCCCTCCTTATTCGAACCGCTCCATCCCTCTTGGCTTCCATACCTTATTGGATTCCGGCCGCAGCAGATAACGAATCAACGCCTTCGCATCGTCAGGGTGCGTGGCGCGCGATGACACTGCGAGCATCGTGTCGATCCACAGGCCGAATTCCTTCGGCACGGGACCGACCAGCTCGATCTCTTTGTACGGAAGAATCTGGCTGATCGTCTGAATCGCCATGTCGCCTTCGCCGCGCGCGAGCGCCTGGCCGCCTTCGCCTTTGGTGCTCGGCACCGCGTTGATGCCGGCGAACTCGGGACGCTTGAACATGTCGTCGATGATCGTCGCCACCATCGTGCGGGATGCGGGGTTCGAGCGCATCACGGCCTTGCCCTTCATCGCGGCGATGAATTTTTCAGGCGTCGAAATATCCGGCTTCGGTGCGCCGGCTTTCACCGCGAGCCCCATCCGGTTCCTGCCAAGCGGCACCATCGTGCCAGGCACGACGCCGCCTTCGAGCGCGAGCGAGTTCATCAGCTGAAACGGCAGCACGATCATGTCGGGCGGCGGCGTCCGCTTGCCAATCTCTTCGACGATCGTGCCCATGCCGACGGTGTTGATGCCGACGGTCTTCTTTGCTTCCTTGCTGAACGCGGCGGCGAGGTCGGGCAGCCCGGAGCTGAACACCACGCCGGGCGTGAGCACCTTGATGTCGGCCTTCGCATAATCACCGGTGGTCGGCGCAAATACGGCGGCGGCAGGCTGTTGTGCCTGACCCTGAACGCTGACAATGACGCCCGAAGACGCGACCAACGCGATGGCGAGAGCGGACGCATAAATGCGGCGCATGTAAGGATCCTTTCGTTGAAAGGGTGAGAGTATCCTTTTTGCTTTTTACTTTCCACTTTCTACTTTCTCCGCCCCCGCCTGGTACAAGGCGTTAAACAGCACCTTGAATGTCCCGTAGGCCTGGGCGCGATTTTGGGCGCGGAAGCCGATCATCGCGATACGCCCCTTGCCATAGCCGACATCGAGGAGCGCAGGCATCCCCGCCAGGTATTTCTCGCCGTCGAGCCAGCCGCCGCGCAGCAGATCGCGATCGTGATAGCGCGCGACGACCGACATGCGATCGTTCGCGCTCGAGTTGTTGATGTCGAAGGCGGTGCTCTCGAAAAACACCACGGTGGTTTCCTTCGGCATGCCGTAACCGAGCGGCTGGGTCGGATCGACATGCACGCGCAGACTCGATCCGGGCGCAAAGAATTCCTTCTCGTCTAAACCCGCAATCGGATTTCTCACCGGCACGCCAAATCGCTCCGTGGCCAGCGTCGTCGAATTGTCCAACAAAACCAAAGACCCGCCCGCGCGGACGAACTCTTTCAACGCATCGACACCCGCATTGCCAAGCGCCTTCGTGTATTCCGCCGGAAGCGCAGCCGCGGCGAACGGACTCGCCGGTGCCTCTGCACCGCCTGCGCCGCTCGCGCCGACGATCGCGCGCACGGTGTCGTCGGCAATCAGCACGGCGTCGTACTTCGCGCTCAAGCCGCCCTTCTTGATCTCATCCGCATCGACGCGCGTATACGGGAATTCCCACTGGTCGAAGATGAAGCGCGTCCACCCTTCGTCCATGTTGCCGCCCGCGTAGCGGCGATAGAGCGCCACACGCAGCGGCTTCAGCCGCGACATCGCGCCAGTTGGGCGCCGCCGCCACCGCAGTGAAGGGCAACCCAAACTCCGTCGCAAGCGCCTGAACGGCCGCCGTGTCGATCGCACTGGCCGCAGGAATCCAGAACGTGCCGGGAGCCCAGGGCTGTGGCGGATTCGGCAGCCGGTAAACCGTGCCGCCATTCTTGAGCACTCGATTGACGGCGCGAAAGCTGTGGTTCCACGTCGGCGTCAACAACCAGCCGGCAGATCCCGTGCCGGCGATCTTCCCCGCCGGCTTCGGCGCCGACGTCAGTTTCTCGAGTTTCGCCGTCAGTTTTTCCGCTAACGGAAACGACTCCACGCCCATGTGATCGGCAAGCGTGAACGACGCCATGTCGTACGGCGACAGCGGCGATCCATCGCGGCGCCGCGTCCATTCGTTATCCGGATACACCATCGGCTCGATCATCGTCTTGATCAAGGCTCGAGACGGCTGGTCAAGTCTGACGATCAGGTCGCCCGCCTCTACGACTCGCGAGCCCGACGTGAACCGTGCGGGCGCGCGATGCACCTCGACGCCGTTCATCATCAGCGTCGACGCGAACTTCGCCGCGGTGCCCGGGTCGTGCTGATTCATCGGAATCACGTGGCCGAACTCGGCCGCGCCTCTCTCGACCTGGCGCATCGCCGCGAGCGCGCGATTCTTCAGAAAACTCTGACGATAGCGCCCCATCGTTTCGACCAGCGCGATCGTTTCGATCTCCTGCTGCCGCGCGATGTCGGACATGCGCCACCATCCGCCCGGCCACGGATGCGGAAACGTCATCTGCGCTTTGTTCTCGGGACGGCCGCGCGAGCCCGGCTGAATCTGCTGCGGATGGATGTAGAGCGGCCAGATCAATCGAGCGCTGGCGCTCTCGGTGTGAAAGCTCGTCATGTTCGACAGATTTGCCACGCCATGGAACGACGCCATGAACCACGCGTCGTAATGCACCTGCGATTCGACGCCGGTCACCCCTTCGGCTTCGAGCGCGGTGCCCATCGCGCCGCCAAGCAGCTGCGACGTGCGCCACATCAGCGGATCGACGTGGGGGTTGATGGGGTCGTACTTCGGCGGGATGGCGAGGCGCGAGCCATAGCTTCCCATCTGATGCGTGTCTTTGTACACCTGCGGGAACCAGTCCTGAAACACCACCTTCGCCCAATGCTGCGACTCGACCTGCGACAGCATGTAGCCGTCACGATTGTTGTCGTGGCCGATATACGCGCCGTACAACTCGGGCGGACCCGCGCCTTCGTACGGCGTGCCCGCCGACTTCTTCACCCAGTCGCCGACGATGTCGTGGCCGTCGGGGTTGAAGCTGGGGATGAGCAGAAAAATCGTGTTGTCGAGAATGGTTTTGATTCGATCCTCGCTGCTCGTGGCCATCCGGTGCACCAGCCGCGGCCCCATCTGCGACGAAGCCACCTCGGTGGAATGCTGGCCGAGCGTGACGAGCACAACCGCGCGTCCTTCGGCCGCCAACGCATCGATTTGCTGCGTCGTGAGGCCGCGCGGGTCGGCCATCTGCCGGGAGATTTCCTTGTAGCGATCCAGCTTCGCCAGATTCTGCGGCGACGAGATCGTCAGCAGGATGAATGGGCGCCCCAGCGTGCTTTTGCCGAGCACCTGCAGGTCGATGCGATCCGACTCTTTCGCAAGCTTCTCGTAGTAGGCGACCTCCTGATCCCACATCGCGAAGGTGCCATCGGCCGCCAGCTCGAACCCGAAGTGCGCCTGAGGTGTAGTGATTCCGGACTGTCCTTGGACGACCGTCGTCGCCAGCGCCAGAGCCAGACAGACTGATACATGAATGGTGCGCACGCGGGTCTCCTTTCTTGTAGGCTTGAAAAGTCCGCTCATTATTCACCATTACCCACCCGAGGCGCTGTGGCAAAAACATCAAAATCGTAAAAATACCAAACCGAATAAAGCCCGCAAAGGCGGCGAAACGCACCAGACGCCGTCGGCTCGCGGTGCGACCCTGACGACGAACCAGGGGACGCCGATTTCCGATAATCAGAACTCGCTGCGCGCGGGCACCCGAGGGCCGACGCTGCTCGAAGATTTCATCTTCCGCGAGAAGATTACCCACTTCGATCACGAGCGCATCCCCGAGCGCATCGTCCATGCGCGCGGATCTGGCGCGCACGGATTTTTTCAGCCCTACCGGTCGATGGCGAAGCTGACGCGCGCCGCGTTCCTGCAGGATCCGAAGGTGAAGACGCCGGTGTTCGTGCGCTTCTCGACCGTGGCCGGCGGCGCCGGCTCCGGCGACACGCCGCGCGACGTTCGCGGATTCGCCGTCAAGTTCTACACGTCCGAAGGCAACTTCGACCTGGTGGGCAACAACATCCCGGTCTTCTTCATCCAGGACGCCATCAAGTTTCCCGATCTGATTCACGCCGTCAAGATGGAGCCCGATCGCGGCTATCCGCAGGCCGGCTCGGCGCACGACACGTTCTGGGATTTCGCGACGCTGATGCCCGAGAGCATGCACATGCTGCTGTGGGCGATGTCGGACCGCACGCTGCCCCGCTCGCTGCGCATGATGGAAGGGTTCGGCGTGCACACGTTCCGCTTCGTGAACGCCGACGGGCAAGTCGACGTTCGTCAAGTTCCACTGGCGTCCGAAGATCGGATCTTCCACGCTCATCTGGGACGAATCGGTGAAGCTGTACGGCGCCGATCCAGATTCGCAGCGCCGCGATCTGCACGACGCGATCGCGAATGGCGATTTCCCTGAGTTCGAATTTTCGGTGCAGGCGTTCGACGAAAAGACCGCTGCGAAGTTTCCGTTCGACGTGCTCGATGCGACGAAGCTGATTCCCGAAGAGATGGTCCCGCTGCAGCCGATCGGCCGGCTGGTGCTCGATCGCAATCCCGATAATTTCTTCGCGGAGACCGAGCAGGTCGCGTTCCATCCCGGCCACGTGGTGCCGGGCATCGACTTCACCGACGATCCGCTGCTGCAGGGGCGGCTGTTCTCGTACACCGACACGCAGCTCATCCGGCTTGGCGGCGCGAACTTCCACGAGCTGCCCATCAACCGGCCGAAATGCCCGATGGCCAACTTCCAGCGCGACGGTGTGCGGCGCATGGACGTCGCGAAAGGCCAGGTCGCCTACGAGCCGAACAGCATCGCGCCCGAGGGTCCGCGCGAAGATCCGCACGCCGGCTTCGCGTCTGTGCGCGCGCTCGACGCCGGCGACCGGGTGCGCGAGCGATCGGAGACGTTTGCCGATCATTACAGCCAGCCGCGCCTCTTCTATCGCTCGATGTCCGAGCCCGAGCAGCGGCACATCGTGAATGCCTTTACGTTCGAGCTGAGCAAAGTGTCGAGACCGAACATCCGGCAACGGATGCTGGGGCACCTGAAGAACATCGATACGGATTTGTGCGCCCGCGTCGAAGAAGGGCTCGGCATGGAAGGCGAGGCCGAGACCATCAAACCGGCGCGCGCGCCCATCGACATGGAGCCGTCGCCCGCGCTCAGCCTGATCAAGAAGGCGCTGCCGACGCTCGCGGGACGCAAGGTCGGCGTGCTCGTCAGCGACGGCAGCGATCCCGCGTTCGTCACAGCATTGCGAACGGCCGTGGAAAAAGCCGGCGCGCGGCTGGAAGTGGTCGCGCCGAAGATCGGCGGCGCCAAAGGCAAAGGCGGCAAGGTGATCGCGGCCGATCATCAGCTCGCCGGCGGACCGTCGCTGTTCTTCGATGCCGTGGTCGTGGCCACGTCCACCGAAGGATCGTTGATGCTCGAGAAGGAGGAGGCCGCGGTCGATTGGCTTCGCGACGCGTTCGGTCACCTGAAAGTGATCGGCGTGCTCGACACCGCGCTGGGCGCTCGCCGAAGAAGCAGGGCTCGAAGAGGACGAAGGGGTCGTCGAAATGGACGGCACGGCCGACATCGCGGCGTTCATCAAGGCAGCGAAGAACGGACAGAGTGTGGGATCGCGAGCCGAGGTTGAGGACACCGAAGTAAGGTGTCTCACCGCCACGACGCTACGACGCTACGGATTCAGCGAGAGCCGCATGTACCGCCGGCACGACCTTCGTGCCATACAGCTCGATGCTTTTCATCATCTTGTCGTGCGGGAGCGTGCCGTTGCTGTACTTGAGGTTGAAACGCGAGAGGCCGAGATCCTTCACCGTGCGCGCAATCTTCGCGGCCACCGTTTCGGGTGCGCCAACATACAACGCACCGTCGGGTCCGGCTTCTCGCTCGAAGTCGTCGCGGCCCCGAGGCGGCCAGCCGCGCTCTCGCCCGATCCGATTCATCATCGCCAGATAGTGCGGCCACACATCTTCTCTTGCCTGCTCGTCCGTGTTCGCGACGTGGCCGGGTGAGTGCACCGCGATCGGCTGAGCTTCTTTTCCAAGCTCCTTCAACGCACGCTGATACAAATCCACATACGGCAGGAACCGCTTCGCGCTGCCGCCGATGATGGCGAGCGTCAGCGGAAGACCGTGGCGCGCCGCACGCACGACCGACTCGGGACTGCCGCCGACACCCACCCAGGTGCGCAGGCGGCCGCCCTCGACGGGCGGATAGATGGTCGCATTCGTCAACTCGCTGCGCGTATGGCCGGACCAGGTGACCGGCTTCTCGCTCGAGCAGTTTGACGAACAGATCCAGCTTCTCTTCGAACAGTTCGTTGTACTGCTTCAGATCGTAGCCAAAGAGCGGATACGATTCGGTGAACGAGCCTCTGCCGAGAATCACCTCCGCGCGTCCGTTCGATACAGCATTAAGCGTTGAGAATCGCTGAAACACCCTGACAGGATCGTCTGTGCTGAGGATGGTTACCGCCGACCCAAGCACAATTCGGTTCGTCTTACCGGCGATGGCGGCCAGCACAACTTCGGGCGCGGACACTGCAAAGTCCGCGCGATGGTGCTCGCCAACACCGAAGGCGTCGACACCTGCCTCTTCGGCGAGTACACCCTCAGCCACGACATTGCGCAGGGCTTGCGCCTGCGTCACAGGGCGGCCGTCGTTGTCGAATACGACGTCGCCAAACGTATCCAGACCGAGCTCGATCACCATTTCAGTATGACGCGCAGTTACGTGGAAAGGATTCCGGCAGGGCTGCTACGTTGCGCCGTTGCGCCGTCTGCGGTGAGATAGAAATCACTTCGCCGGTGGGCCCCAATACGCGGGGTCCATCGCCAGGAGATCGGAGCGATAGGTCACGGTGGTGGCGGTTGGAAAGTTGGCCGGAACTTTTTGCGTGACGGCGCCGGTCGCGGCCCATTCGGTGCCACGCTGCAGGAGAACGCCGAAGTCGACCGAGCTCATCGCCGACACGTCGTGCCCCGTCGCATGATGGAAGATGCGCCCTTTGCCGAACGACAGCGCCATCAGCATCGGCTCGTCGCGGCCCGTTCCCTTATTTTTCGGATCGGCATACGCGGTTGCGAGCACGGTCATGTTGCGCCCGGGCCCGCGAAGATTCGTGTAGAGCTCGTCGCCGTGATGCATCCACGCCTTCGGCAGCCCTTTCATAATCGGGTGGCCGCTGTCGCGCACCGTCATGAGAAACGGAAGCCGCGCGCCGTGGGCGCCCGCGCGTCCCGGCGTCTCGTCGGACACGAGCTTGCCATCCTTGAAATACCAGAGCGGCCCTGATTTCTCCGTTCGACCTCCCCAGCCGCCGACGCCAATCATGTCGTTGAAGGCCGGCCAATGCGGGAACGCATTGTCTGCGCCATGAATCAACACCAGGCCGCCGCCGCTCTCGATAAATCGCTCGAACGACGCTTTGAGATCGTCTCCCCACTCCGGCGCCTTCCCATCGATGCCGTTGTTGTAGTTCATCACCACAACGCGATAGGCGCTGAAGTCTGGCTTGAAGCTCGCGAATTCCGGACTCGCAATCTCGGGCGCCGTGACGATGGTCGTGTCGAAGAGGCCGGTTTCGTCGAGCAGCTTTTTCAACACCGGGCTCGTCGACTGCCAGTTGTGATTGTTCTGGCCGTCGAGCAGCATCACGCGCGATGCGGCCCTGGCCAGCCGCAGTCAGCGCGAACAGGACGCACGCGCACAGAACAGCGAACTGTGAGTCTCATCGTTTCTCCGGAAGTGCAAATGCGTACAACGTGCTGCCGCCGCCAAACATGATGAACTGCCGTCCATCGAGCTCGTAGGTAATCGGCGAATTGTTGACGCGGCCGATCGTCGAGTGCCACAGCGTCGTGCCATCTGTCGTGCGAAGCGCCAGGGCGTTGTTGTTGTTATCGCCAGAAAACGCCAGCCCCGTCGCCGTCGTCAACACGCCGGCCGCACCCGCGCCTTCGCCGATGTCATGGCTCCACTTTATGCGTCCCGTCTCGTACTCGATGGCGCGAAGCGCGGCCCTCGAGTACACGCTCGAGTTCGCTCCCGCCCAGCCGTACGCGCCGTGCTCCGGCTTGAAAAAATAAATACCCCACGCGTCGACGGCGCTCACGAGCAGCAATCCCGATGCGGGATCGAAGCTCGGCGATCGGTAGTTCGTCGCGCCTCCCTCGTTCGGCGCCACGAGGCGGCCATCGCGCTTCGGCTCTTTGTCGGGGTTCGGGATGGGTCGCCCATCCTTGTCGATCTCTTTCGCCCAGTTGACGGCCGCAAACGGCTTGGTTACGAGCGCCTTACCAGTGACGCGATCGAGCGCGACATAGTACCCATTGCGCGACGCCTGCAGCACGACCTTGCGCGGCGTGCCGTTGAAGTTCAGGTCGGCGAGCACGGGCACCTCGGCCGCGTCCCAGTCGTGCGTGTCGTGCGGCGACACCTGAAATCCCCACGCCAGTTTGCCCGTGTCGGGATTGACCGCAACGATCGCGCACGTCCACGGATTGTCGCCGGGACGCGCTTCGCCGTTCAGCACCGGTGTGGGATTGCCCGTGCCCACGTACAGAAGATTGAGATCAGGATCGTACGTGCCCGTCATCCACATCTGTCCGCCGGTGGCGCCTCCAGCGATCGACCCCGGCGTGCCGGGAGGCGGCGTGCTGTAAAACGTCCACTGCGGTTTTCCGGTATCAGCGTCGAACGACTTCAGCATGCCAGGCAGATTATCGAAATCTCCCGCTACGCCGACGATGACGTGATTGCGGATGATGAGCGGCGCGTTGGTCGACCAGAAGCCGCGCTTCGCGTCGGCAATGATGATGTCGTGCCTGACTTTTCCGTCGCGCGCATCAAGACCGATGAGATGCGCGTCGGGCGTCGTGAAGTAGACGAGATCCTTGTACACCGCAACGCCGCGCTGGCCGATGTGGAAGGCATCGTTGGTCGGATGCGTATATCGCCACAGCTGGCGCGCCGATCGCGCATCGATCGCCCACACGTTATCGGGGGTCGTGAGATAGATGACCCCATTGGCCAGCACCGGGCTCATCTTGAGCGACTGCGTCTGCCCTGTCTGAAACGCCCACGCGAGCGTGAGTTGATGCACGTTGTCTGGCGTAATCGCCGACAGCTTCGAGTGCCGCTGTCCTGTGTAGTCGCCGTGAAACGTCAGCCAGCTATCAACAGGAGGCTTCAGCAGCGTCGCGGGATCGATGCTTTGAGCGGCGACTGGCAGCCGAAGCGCGAATGACGAAGATTAAAGGCCTCATGGGAACCTTCCCTATTTCAGCGACTGCAGGTACGCGAACACGTCGTGCATGTCTTTGTCGGTGTACTTGACGAGCTGATCGACGTGCGCCTGAACGGATTGTCGATGTCGATCCGCACCTGCTTGACCGGCCACGATCGCGTCCAGCCGTTCGCGTCGGTCATCGAAATGACGAACTCGTCGTGTTGCGCCACTTTGCCGGTGATGACTTGACCATCAGTTGTCCTGATCGTCGCGGTCGGCCTTGCGGGCGCTGGCCCGGCGGCTCGACCTGACCCGGGATAGAGCAGGCGCTGCAACAGCGCGAGCCCCTCGTAGCGGGCGCCGACCTTCGCAAAATCGCTCGGCGAGCGAATGGCACGTCGCGCAGCCGCCCGCGCCGTTGAAATATCGCCGTCCCGCTTCGGCGTTGCCGGTCTGCAGATCTTCGACAGCGACACTGCGGCGGCCTCCGCCTTCGGCCTCGGCCTTCGCCTTCGCATCGTGGATGAACGCGACGATCGCCGCGATGTCGGCATCGCTGAGATTCGATCCGGGCATCCCCTTGTCGGGACGCCCCTGACGAATCACCGGTCCAATCTTGTCGCCGCGCACGTCCTCTGCGACCA
This sequence comes from Vicinamibacterales bacterium, assembly GCA_963730445.1. Taxonomy (GTDB): domain Bacteria; phylum Acidobacteriota; class Vicinamibacteria; order Vicinamibacterales; family JAMQPK01; genus JAMQPK01. Next base: position 11,217 of record CAVSRX010000007.1, read on the forward strand.
GCGTGGATCGAATGAGGTCGGGCCCCGATTCTGCGCCGCCGGCGTCGCGGCCGTGACAGAAGCCACACTGACCGACAAAGCGCGTCTCACCGGCCTGAACCTGTTCAGGTGGATACGACTGCGGTGTCTTCGTTGCGGGGGGCGGTTTCGACGCAGGGCTGACGGGAGGCGCCTGTCCGAGGGCGGACTCCGTCGCCCATCCGCACAGCAGCACCATCAGGGTGACGGGCAGCACGAGTTTGAGCGGCGCGCGCAATGTAATCATCGGATTATCGATTAAGATTGCCGCCGAGCGTAGCAGAACGGCGCGCGCACTTGCAATGAAATCTGTCCTCGGTATCGATGTCGGAACAGGCGGCTCACGCGTCGTCGTCGTAACAGACGAGGGCGCGTGATCGCGTCGGCGACGGTCGAGCATGCACCGTTCGCGTCGCCGCGAACGGGCTGGGCGGAGCAGGAGCCCGAAGACTGGTGGCGCGCCAGCCGCCAGGCGATTCGCGAGGCGCTGTCGGCGAGCAGAATCGAAGCGTCATCGATTCGCGCTATCGGCCTCTCCGGTCAGATGCACGGCGCAGTGCTCGTGGATGATGACGGGCGCGGTCGTGCGGCCGGCACATCATCTGGTGCGATCAGCGCACCGAGGCTGAATGCCGATGGCTGACAGACACGATCGGCGCGGCGCGCCTGCTCGAGCTGACGTCGAATCCCGCGCTCACCAACTTCACGCTCACAAAACTGCTGTGGGTGCGCACGCACGAGCCTGACGCATGGCGGCGCGTCCGCCGCGTGCTGCTGCCGAAAGACTTCGTGCGCCTGCGCCTGAGCGGCGAATACGCGACCGATATGGCCGACGCGTCGGGCACGCTGATGCTCGACGTCGCGCATCGCCGGTGGTCGCAGGAGATCGTCGATGCCGCGGGCCTCGACGCGTCGATGCTGCCGCGACTCTTCGAGTCGCCGGAGATTTGCGCGCGCGTGTCATCAACGGCAGCAGCAGACACGGGTCTCGCCGAAGGGACGCCGATTGTGGCGGGCGCCGGCGACCAGGCAGCCGGCGCCGTCGGCATGGGCATCACTCGACCTGGCGCGGTCAGCGCGACGATCGGCACGTCGGGCGTGGTGTTTGCGGCGACCGATCGTCCGGCGCGCGATCCGGGAGGACGCCTTCACACGTTCTGTCACGCGATTCCCGATCGCTGGCACGTGATGGGCGTGACGCAGGCGGCCGGCCTGTCGCTGCGCTGGATGCGCGAGCAGCTCGGACTGAAGGACCTCGGCGACGAAGGCTACGCGTTGATGACGCGCGAAGCTGCGGCGATTGCGCCAGGAGCGGATGGCGTGTTGTGGGCGCCGTACTTGATGGGCGAGCGGACGCCGCATCTCGATCCCGGCGTGCGCGCCGCGCTCGTCGGCCTCGCCGCCAACCACACACGCGGTCACATATTCCGCGCGGTGCTCGAAGGGGTCGCGTTCAGCCTGCGCGACTCGTTCACGATCTTCAACGAGCTCAGCGTGCCCGTTCAGCGCGTGCGCCTCGGAGGCGGCGGCGCTCGCTCGCCGCTGTGGCGCGAGATTCAGGCGAACGTGTACGGACACGCCGTCGAGACGGTGGACGCCGACGAAGGCGCGGCATACGGCGCCGCGCTGCTGGCCGGCGTCGGCGCGGGTCTGTGGCCGAGCGTGGACGAAGCATGCGACCGTCTGGTTCGCAGCACGGTCGCCGCAACAGCCGGACGCGGACGACTGTTGCTGTCATGAATGAACGCTACGCGGCGTACCGCCGCATCTACCCTGCTTTGCGGCTGATAGAGCTGAGAGCAAAGAGCAAAGAGACACAATGCCTGATCAATTCACTCCCAAACCCGAGCACAAGTTTTCATTCGGACTCTGGACGGTCGGCAATCGCGGCCGCGATCCGTTCGGCGATGTCGTACGGCCGGCGCTCCCGCCGGTCGATGCAGTTGCGCTGCTCGCCGAGGCCGGCGCGTGGGGCGTCAACCTGCACGACAACGACCTCGTCCCGATCGATGCAACCTCTTCTGAGCGCGATCGGATCGTCAAAGATTTCAAATCCGCCTGCGATCGCCACCACATCGTCGTGCCGATGGCGACCGTCAATCTGTTCTACGACCCGGTGTTTCGCGACGGGGCGTTCACGTCGAACGACGCGCGCGTTCGCGCGTACGCGGTGCAGAAGACGCTGCGCGCGATGGATCTCGGCGCCGAGCTCGGCGCGAAGATTTTCGTGTTGTGGGGCGGACGCGAGGGCACCGAAACCGACGCGTGCCGAAGGGCGGACGAAGCGGTGAAGCGGCTGCGCGAGGCGGTGAACTATCTGTGCCAGTACTCGATCGATCGCAACTACGGCTTCCGCTTCGCGCTCGAGGCGAAGCCCAACGAGCCGCGCGGCGACATCTACATGGCGACGACCGGCGCGTATCTCGGATTCATTCCCACGCTCGATCGTCCAGAGATGGTCGGCGTGAACCCCGAGGTGGCGCACGAACAGATGGCGGGACTCAACTTCGTGCATGCCGTCGCGCAGGCGTGGGAGGCGGGCAAGCTGTTTCACATCGACCTGAACGACCAGGTGCCGGGCCGGTACGATCAGGACTTCCGCTTCGGATCGGCCAACCCGAAAGCCGCGTTCTGGCTGGTGAAGTTTCTCGAAGATGTCGGCTACGACGGTGCCCGTCATTTCGATGCGCACGCGTACCGGACAGAGGACTACGACGGCGTGCGCGAGTTCGCGCGCGGCTGCATGCGCACGTATCTCATTCTCAAGGAACGGGCGAAGCGGTGGAATGCGGATATGGAAATACAGGGGCTACTCGAGTCGTTCGCAAGTTCCGGTTCCTCGGGTTCAGGTTCGCTGCCGGCGCGCGACGCGTTGCTGGCGCAGAATTTCGATCGCGCGGCGATGGCGGCGAAGGGTCTGGCCTACGAACGGCTCGATCAACTGACGATGGAGGTGTTGCTAGGGGTGCGGTAAGGGCCCCCTCCTGCAAGGTTTTCAGCCTCCCCCGTTCTAAGGGAAGGAGGTTTCATGAATCACACTTTCGTCGGTGCGCTGATTGCCACTCTCGCTTTGTCGGCCGGTTCCTACGCCCTCACATCTGCCCAGCCTGTGCACCATCATCACTCGCCGGTCAAGTCGAAATTCTCGTAAACGGCACTCCTCAACGAACTTACGCGCATGACGGGCGCTGGTACGTGGAGGCGCTGAAGGGACGGGAGTACGCGATTCGACTGCGCAACCCCTTCCCCGTTCGTGTCGCGATCGCACTGTCGGTCGACGGCCTCAACACGATCGATGCGCGGCATACGGAGGCGGCGGATGCGCGCAAGTGGGTGCTCGACCCCTATCAGACCGTCACGATTGTCGGGTGGCAGACAAGCCGGACGGACGCACGTAAATTCGAATTTACGACCGAGGCTGGCTCGTACGGTCAAGCGCTCGGCAAGACTGCCAATCTCGGGATGATCTCCGCTGTCTTCTTCAAGGAACGCGTGCGGACCACGACTCGGAACTTTGAGGCCACTCCCATGCCCGCTCCCGCGCCTGCAACTCCCGCAGGTCCGCCAGCTCCGCCAGCCGCGGCGGCGAAGCAAAGCGCTGGCGCGGCCTCGAGCGCGCGACGGATGTCGGACGAGTACGCCGCCACCGGGATGGGCCAGCGGACCGATCACGCGGTGACGCAAGTGTGGCTGGATCTCGAGGAGACGCCCGCGCAGTCGGTCAACATCCGCTACGAGTTCCGTGCGCAGCTGGTCAGGCTGGGAATCTTGCCGGCGGCATCGAACGTCGATCCGCTCGAGCGTCGAGAGCGTGCGCGCGGCTTCGAACCGGGCTTCAGCCCCGAGCCGCCGCGACGGTAAGGCGTGGCTCAAACGGAGTACGGTGGTCACGAGACACGAGAATCTTTTACTAAAAAAGAAAACTCCGTGCCTCCGTACCTCCGTGTTGAATCAGGATCACTCGGGCCGCTGCACCAGTTCGATGCGGACGCCGTCGGGCGCTTCGGCGAAGGCGATGCGCGCCGTCACGCCGTTCGCGAACGTCAACGGCCGCGGCTCTGTGGTGATCTTCACGTTGCGCGTCTTCAGCACGGCGACCGCAGCGTCGACGTCGAGCGGACGGAATCCGATGTGATCGATTGAGTGCCCCTGGCTCGGCACGGCCTCGCCGCGCGCCACCAGAATCCACACGCCGCTCATGTCGATGCCGTCGATGCGGTCCTTCAGTTTTCCCGCGCGCCCGCCGAACTGCGCCGCATACCACGCGAGCATCGCCGCCGGGTCGGCACCGCGAAGATGAATGTGGTGCACGCCGAGCTTCGCTGAATCCTGCACCACCTCGATGCGCGTGCCCCATGGATCTTCGACGAACGCGAGCGGGAACAGCCCAGGCACATCGCGGGCCGGCGTCGTGATTTTCACACCATCAGATTGAAACGCCTTCATCGTGTCATCCAGATTCGCAACCGAGAATCCGATGTGATCGACCGCGCTTCCCTCGCTGGGCAGCGTCTTCTCTCGTTTCGAAAAGATGATGCGCACATCGCCCAGCAGCAGCCGGTCTGTCGCCTCGGCCATCGTCTGGCCGCCAAAGTACTTCTGATACCAGGCCACCGCAGCCGTCGGATCCGGCGCAGAGAGGTGAACGTGGTCGACGATGGGACGGTAGGTCTGGGCGGAGGCCACAGAGGCGCCGGCCATCACGCACAGAAGGAAGATCGATGAACGGCAGCGGATTTTGATGGCCATAATCGGGTAGATTAAGCGGACAGACCGGGAGGACCAAATGAAAAAACTGATGACGTTCGCTTTGATGCTGCTGACCATTGGCCTGATTGCTCAGGCACCGCTTCCGCAAGGCGCGCCCGGGCCGAACATCCCGAGAGGCAAGGCGCCGGAACAGGGATATGTGCCCGAGGGCTGGCCCGCGCACCCCGGCTCGCTGATGAAATACAGCGTCGAGATTCGCTTCGGCGAAGAGCCGGAATCGATGCCCGAGGGGATGAAGTTCGGGCGGGTCTCCGGAGTCACGACCGACAGCGACGGAAACGTCTACGTGTTCAAGCGCGACGCAAAAACCGACCAGCTCGTCGTGTTCGATGCGAAGGGAAAGTTCCTGCGCTCGTGGGGCAAGGGGATGTTCACGCGCCCGCACGGCCTCCGCGTCGATCGCGATCAGAACGTCTGGGCATTGGACGATGCGGGGAACCAGATTTTCAAGTTCACGCGCGATGGAAAACTGCTGCAGACGTGGGGCGTGAAAGACAAGCCGGGCAACGACGCGAAGACCTTCAACCGGCCGACCGACATCGCGTGGGATTCGCAGGGTAACTCCTACATCTCCGACGGCTACGGCAATAGACGCGTCGTCAAGCTCGACAAGGCCGGCAACTTCGTCATGACGTGGGGCACCGAAGGAGACGGCCCGGGCCAGTTCCGTTTGCCGCATTCCATCGCCGTCGACTCGAAGGACCGCGTGTATGTGAGCGACCGCGAGAACAACCGCATTCAGATTTTCGACACCGGCGGCAAGCTGCTGAAGACGTGGACGCATCTCGGCTGCACGCAGGGCATGTACATCTCGCCCACCAACGACATGTGGATTATCACGCACCGCAACAACACCGAGAACGTCACCTACGACACGCTCGCGGGACAACTGATGAAGATCGACGTCGAGAGCGGCAAGATTCTCGGCTCGATGGAATCGCCCGGCCACATGCTGACGGCCACGCCGGCCGGCGTCGTCTATATCGCAAGCCTCACAGGCAACGTGTTCAAGTGGCAGCCCGATCCGTGGTGGCCGGCGCGCGCGCACGAAGCAATCGCGCGCGGAGTACCTCCGCCGAAATGAGCCGTCCGCACTAGGGATTAGGGATTGGGGATTTGCGATTAGGAGGCCGCATATGACTTCACTCGCGTTGCGGTTGACGTTTGTCACCATCGTCGTGTTCGGGTGTCCGCTGCAGGGGCAGGACGGTTGGGTCTCGCTCTTCGATGGCAAGACGCTGAACGGGTGGACCACCATCGGCGGCGTGAAATGGAGCGTCGTCGATGGCGCCATGTCGGCGGAGCCGGCGTCGCAGCCGATTACGCCAACCGGCGATTCGAAACAGACGTGGCCGCAGGGATTCCTCCGCAGCGTCGAGAGCTTCCGCGACTTCGAGCTGACCGCGGAGTTCTGGAGTGTAGAAGACACCAACAGCGGTCTCTTCATTCGGTGCGCTAAGCCTGCGAATCCCGGCAGCCTCGGAAGCTGCTACGAAATCAACATCAGCGATCCGCACGCCACCACGCCGACAGGCGGCATCGTCGGCGTGCATTCAACGCTCCCCTATCGCGTGAAGAGCGCCGGCAAGTGGAGCAGGTTCGATGTGCTGGCCGAGGGCACTCACCTCGTCGTGAAGGTGAATGGCGAGACGCTTACCGATGTGAATGACAATAAGTTCAGCGAAGGCGCGTTAGGCCTGCAGGCCGGGGGGCCGACCGGGTCGGGCCTCATCAAGTTCCGGAATATCAGGATTCGTCCGCTGCGATCGACGAAATAATCGAGGAGGGACACATGACGCGACGCTATCTGCTTCTGATCGCGATCCTCTTTATTGTTGCTGCTTGCGATGACGGTCCCACTGCCCCGTCTGGTCCGGTAGTGAGTTTTTTTGTGACGAGCCAGAGGAGTGTCACAGGCAATCTCGGCGGTCTTGCCGGAGCAGACGCCACGTGTCAGCGACTCGCGTCGGCGGCGGGCCGTGAGGGACGCACCTGGCGCGCCTATCTCAGCGTCGAACGTGATGCGGCGCTCGGCAATCAAGTGACGCACGCCCGAGATCGAATTGGCCAGGGGCCGTGGCACAACGCCAACCTTCAACTCATCGCGAATAACCTCACCGAACTTCACTCGCGCACCGGTGATGCCAACCTGTTTCTGGACGAACGCGGGCAGCGTATCAACGGCCAGTGGACCGGGTCTCCCACTCCGAACGAGCATGACATCCTCACAGGGTCGAACGCGGATGGGACACTGTTTCCTGGCAGGACGTGCACGGATTGGACAAGTGAGTCCGCCTCCGTCATCGGGCAAGTTGGGCATTCCGACGGGATGGGACCAGGTCAGAGCACGGCCGGGACGCTGTCGTCCTGGAACTCGGCGCACGACAACCAGAATTGCGCCAACACGGCACCGCGCGGAGGCGCGGGGCGCTTTTTCTGTTTCGCGGTCGATTAGGACGAGCGGTTAGTGGTCGGTGGTAAGTGGTTGGTGGTTAAGCCGGAATAGTGTCCGGCGCAACCACCAACCACCCACCACCTACCACCTACCACCAACCTACCAGATCACCTTCGCCGCCACCTGCACAACCCGGCCGGGGCCGGAGCCGGTGATGCGCCCGAAGGTGCCCGACGAGATGTTCGTCACCGGGTTGTTGAAGTTCACCTGATCGAAGGCGTTGAAGAACTCGCCGCGCAGCTGCATGCCGCATGTCGGGCCCAAGGCTCACGTATCGCAGGATCGCGAGATCCGTTGTCGAGTCTCCGGGTCCGTAGATGAGCCCTCGCATGGCGTTGCCATACGTCCCGCGCGGAATGCTGTTCAGCGGCATGAACGCAGCCGTGTTGAAGTACTGCGCGATCATGTCGTCGGTGCCGGAAAAATCGCGTCCGCAGGTCGTCGGCGGTCGTTCCTGACATCAGCGCCGGATATTGGCCGCCGGCAGTTCAGCGACGCCGTTCTGCGCGACGTCGACGCCCGTCGTGAATACCAGCGGCGTGCCCGACTGGATGCGATGGAATCCTGTGACCGTCCATCCGTTCAGCAACGCACTCGAGATGGCATTCGAGTAGTCGCGCTGCGGAGTCCACACCCACGACGCCGCAACGACGTGCCGGCGGTCGAGGAACGACGGCCCCCACAGCGAGTCGAGGTCGAAGGGATTCGGAATGTTGCTGATCAGACCGGTCGTGTTTTCCGGCTGGTTCGTCAGATTCTTCGACAACGCATACGAGATCGAGCCCGAGAAGCTCCGAGCCATGCGGCGCTCGGCTCTCAACTGCAGGCTGTGATACTCGCTGCGGAAGAAGTTGCCGAGCACTCTCGACGCCGCGCTGATGACGCCCGGGCTGAACGGCACCCGCTCTTCGATGTTCGCCAGCGTCGGCGCCCCGGTGATGGGCGAATTGACGAACGGCGCAGCGTTGAAAAAATTGTGCCCGACCAGCTTTTTGCCGATCTTGCCGATGTACGAACCCTCGACGACGAAATTGGGCGTGAGCTGGCGCTGCAGCGACGCGCTCATGTGATGCGTGTAGGTGGTCCTGAGGTCCTGGTCCGTATAGACGATTCGAATCGGCGTCGGATACAGCGAGCACCGCAAGGCCCGGGAAATCCCGATGCGGGCGCAGCAGCCGAACCGGCCGGGCGATGCCGGCGGCGGCTCGGTTTGTCCGAGCGAGCCGAACGGATCTTCGATGCGCCCCTGACGCAGCTGCGTCGTCCCGCGCCACGGCCCCTCTGCCGCGTGCGTGGTCTCACCGTTAATCTGCTGGTAGAAGATGCCGTACCCGCCGCGGACGACGGTCTTCGCGTTGCCGTCCACGTCCCACGCCACGCCCAGCCGCGGCGCGAAGTTATTGAGATCGCTGTTGGTGAGCCGCGCCGGCACCTCGGGATCGCCGGGGAACAGAATCCCCGTCGGCGCATCAGGCACGACCGTGGATTTCACGCCCGGCACCCAGGTGGTGTGACGGCCGCCCTTCTGATCGAACGGGATGAACGGCTCGTACCGCAGGCCATAGTTCACCGTGAGCCTCGGATGCATCTTGTACGAATCCTCGATGAACGCCTGGTGCTTCACCGTGGACGGACTGTGGTCGGCAATGCCGAACTCGATCGTGGAGAGCTCGAATGCGCCGACCATGAAATCGGCGATGGCATTTCCCGTTCGCGTCCCCTGGAAGTTCGCGTTGCGATTGAGCGCCAGATTGAATTCGAAGACCGGCCTGATGAACTCGTAGCCCCACTTCAACGTGTGGTTGCCCACGTTGTAGGTCATCGTGTCTTTCAGCTGGTAGCTGTAGTAGTCCTGAGCGTTGATGCCCGGATACGGCAGGTTGATCGATCCCGATATCGAGTAGCTCATGCCTCGCCCATCGTTGCCGACGTCGACGTTCACGCCCTGATCGCGCGGCGCGATCTGCGTGACGGCGCCGCCGCCCGATTTCGACGTCAGGTACGAGAACGTGACTTCGTTGACCAGCTTCGGACTGAAGATGTGCACATCGCTGACGCCGAACTGATTCACATCGCTGAAGACCGTCTGCTGCACGTAATTCAGATTGCCCGGCCACGACGTGCTGTCGCTTCGGTCGGCGAAGAAGTGCGCGTTCAACTGATTGCGGCTCGAGAAATGATAGTCGCCGCGGCCCATGTAGACCGCGTGATCGCGCGGATTGGGCGTCAACGTGACGATGGTGCCGCTGTCGGACGCCGGCACGTACTTATCCAGCAATCCTCTCGCAACGGGGCTGATGCAGCCGGGCCTGATGATGTTGCCCGCGATACACGGCGCGCCCGTGCTGTCGGTAAACGGCGCGCGCGTAATGGGATTCATCGGATTCGTCAGCGTGGCGCTCAGCGCGGTGAAGTTGCCCGCTGCGCTGCGCGTTGGTCGGCACGGTCGTCTGACTCGACCCGGCCTCGGACCGATCCCAGAGCCGCTGATACGAGCCGAACCAGAACAGCTTGTTCTGGATGACGGCGCCGCCGGCGCTGGCGCCCGCCTGGTTCTGCTTCTGCTCGGCCTTTCGCGACCCGGCAAGCTTCAGGAAGTAACTCTTCGTGTTCAGCGCCGAGTTGCGATGGAACTCCCACGCCGTTCCGTGGAACGCGTTCGATCCCGCTTTGGTGACGATGCTCACCTGGCCGCCGGCGGTGTGTCCGTACTCCGCCGAGAAATTGTGCGTCTGAATGCGAATTTCCTGAATCGCATCGGGCGGCGGCGGATTGAAGCCCGTCGTCTGGTTGAAGTGGGTGAACATCGAGCCGTTCAGCGTGAACAGGTTGTGGTTCGTGTTGCCGCCGTTCACCGACATGATCGGGCCCTGGCGGCCGTCGGACGTATCCTGATTCGCGCGAATGGATGTGACGCCCGCGTACGTGCCGGCCAGCGCAACGACGTTGCGGCCGTTCATCGGCAGGTCCTGCACGCGCTGGTCGTCGATTAAGTTCGACTGCGTCGCGCTGCGCGACTCGACCATCGTCGCCTGCCCCGAGACGACGACCTGTTCAGTGACGCCGCCGACGTTCAGCGAAAAGTCCAGTCGGACGTTGGCGCCGGCCGTCACCTCGACATCCCGTTGAATCTGGGTCTGAAAGCCCGCGATCTCGACCTTGACCACATACAGGCCTCGCGGAAGGGCCTGTAAGTCGAAGAATCCGGTTTCGTTGGATTGCGTCGATCGCACGAGCTGCTGACCGGCCAGCTCGGCCGTGACGGTCGCACCGGGCACCCGGCCGGCTCCCTGATCCTGCACATAGCCGCTGATCGTGCCGGTCACTTGCGCGTGAAGGGATGAGGGGGCGAAGAGAAACGCGAATGCGATGGCGAGAGCGGACACATAAATGCGTCGCATGTGTGTATCCTTTCCTGGGTGAAAGCTGAACGGTTTGAGATGGAGGATAACATGAGGCGACTGCTCGCTATCGTACTTGCGATCGCATTGCCCACAACCGTCGCGTCGCAGTCGGTCAGCCGCGCGGAGTTCGAGCGATGGAAGACGGAGCTGTCGAACTGGGGGCGCTGGGGCAAGGACGATCAGCTAGGGGCGCTGAATCTGATTACGCCGGCAAAGCGGCGTCAGGCGGCCGCGCTCGTGCGCGAAGGCTTCTCCGTCTCACTCTCCCGCGACGCGGACACCCAGAAAGCCATCGACAACCCCGACCCGTTCGAGCACAGCATGATTACCACGGGCTCCGATCGCATGGGCGTCATCCCGCACGGCGTCGCTCACACGCACCTCGATTCGCTGGCGCACATCAATTACGACGGCGTCTTCTACAACGGCTACAAACCCAACGCCGACAGCGTGATGAAGAGCGGTCATACGCGAAATTCGATTATCAATCTGAAAAACGGGATCCTCACGAGAGGCGTGCTCGTCGATCTTCCCCGCCTCAAGGGCGTGCCGTATCTGGAACCTGGCACTCCGATTTACGCGCGCGATATCGACGCGTGGGAGAAGGTTGCGGGGGTGAAGATCGGCCCCGGCGATGCGGTGTTCATTCGTACTGGCCGCTGGGCGCGACGTGCAGTGACCGGGCCGTTCGATACGAACCGTACCGCCAAGCGATCGGGGCCCAGTGCCACGATGATTCCGTGGTTGAGACAGCGCGACGTCGCGCTGCTTGGCGGCGATGTTCCACCGAGCGTGGCCCCGTCGGATGCCGAGGGAGAGACCGGCGCGGTTCACGACTTCGCGCTCGTCTACCTCGGTGTGCACATCTTCGACAACTGCGACCTCGAAGCGCTGGCCGAAGCCGCCGCGGCGCGCAAGCGATGGGATTTTCTGTTGACGGTCGCACCGCTCGCCATCCGCGGCGGCACCGGCTCGCCGGTCAATCCGATCGCGACGTTCTGATTCCTTAACAGAAGTCAAAGATCAGAAGAGATTCTTTTTGAAAAAACTTCTGATCTTCTGTTCTTCTGATCTTCTGTTGCGTAGCCGTCACTTCCGATCGGGCAGCGTGAAGACGTACAGCGCCTGGCCGGCTTGCGGAATCTTGATCTCGGGCGCCACGGCTGCCGGCACGTTGCGCGGGCTGCCGCCGCCCAATCCCGCCGCGATGGCGACGTACTGCTTGCCGTCGACGCTGTAGGTCACCGGGAAACCCTGCGCCGAGGTGCCCAGCCGCGTTTCCCACAGCACCTTGCCCGAGCGCACGTCGTGCGCGCGCACCGTGCGATCGATATCGCCGACGAACGCCACGCCGCCGGCGGTCGACACCACACCCGTCAGGTATCCCGCGCGCTGCGTATGACTCCACACTTCCTGCATCGTCCGCACGTCGTACGCCGCGAGCTTGCCGAGGTGATCGTTCGTGTTCGGCATCGACAAGAACCGCCGCACGGCGCCGTTACCGCCCTGCTGCGTCTTGCGCACGGTGAAGTCCATGCACGACTGGCTCAGCGGCACGACGAGCACATTTGTCGGCTGGTGATAGCTCATCGCGCCCCAGTTCTTTCCTCCGGCGGTGCTGGGGCACACATTGAGCGTCTGATCGAACTGCATCTCGAGAATGTCCGGCCGATAGCTCGGCACGCCGGTCTTGGGATCGATGCGCTCCCAGATCGTTTGCTTCACCATTTCCTTGTGGCCGAGGAACTGTCCCGTGCGGCGATCGAGCTTCCACAACACGCCCGCCTTGCCGGCGCTGAAGACCACTTTCTGCGTGCCGATATCGACGAGCACGCGCTCGAACACCTCATCGAGATCGAACGATTCTCCGGGCGCGTGCTGGAAGTACCACCCCAGCTTTCCCGTGTCGGCGTTCAATGCGAGCGTGGAGCTCGAATACAGCGTCTTGTCGTGCGGCGTCGTGCCGCGATTGAGAAACGACCACGGCTTGGACTGCGCGGTTCCCCAATAGGTGAGGTTCAAATCGGGATCGTAGGAGCCCGCGATCCACGTCTCGACGCCGGCTCGCTGCTCTTTCGGAAGGGTGCCCCAGCTGTCGAACCCCGGTTCGCCTTCTCGTGGAATCGTGTAGAACCTCCACACCCGCTTTCCAGTGTTGATATCGATGGCGCTGATGTAGCACCCATCGGCGGCCGCATTGCGTCCGCAACCGGTCATGCCCTGCAGGATCTTGTCGCCGATGACAATCGCGCCGCTCGTGGATGGATGATTGACGTCGGAGACCGGCGTATCCCACAGGATGTCGCCCGTGCGCGCGCTGAGCGCCACAATGTGGGCGTTGCTCGTCGGCAGGAAGACCTTATCCTGCGCGATGGCGATGCTGCGGATGCCGCCATAGCCCGGCGCCTGATCCGGGCCCACGCGCGTTTCCCAAATGAGGTTGCCCGTTTTTCCGTCGATCGCCTGGACGATGTTGCTCGGGCTCGCAAGATACATGATGCCGTTATGGACGATCGGCGTCGTTTGATTCGCGCCCGTGTCGTTCATCGCCCACACCCATGCGAGCTTCAGGTCGTGCACGTTGTCTCTGGTGATCTGATCGAGTGGACTGTAACTGTGACCGTGATAGTTGCGGCGGAAGATGAGCCAGTCGCCGGGCGGCGGATTCTTCAACATCTCGGGCGTCACAGGCACGTAGTTCTTCACTTCGCCTCTGACGGTGACGCCGCGCACGGCAGCGGCGCCGCCGCGACCCTGCCCGCTTCCGGTGCCGGCGCCAAGCGCCATCGAGGCGGGACCGCTTCCGCGACTCGACGCCGCCGCGTTCACCGTCCCGCCCGTCTTGATCGTGAGGTCCTGCGATCCGGACCCGCCTCCATTGCGCTGGATGATGTACGCCAGCACATTCAGCGTCATCTCTTCGCCGAGCGATCCCGGCGCCTGCGGCGGCATCGTTTCCATGGTGTGCCGGAAGAGCTCGTTGACCGGCCGACCGCCCCACGCTCCGCTGAAGTTGGGGCCAATCAGCGCCGGCGCGTCGCTCGATCCTGTGAGATCGGGGCTATGACAGCCGGCGCAGCTCACCTCGTACGCCGTCCGTCCCGCTTCAGCCTGCCGCGGTGTGTACACGCCGCCTGGCGGTTGTTGCTGTGCTGTCGGAATGGCCACGACAATCGCCAGAACCACAGCGGCTGACGCGGGAACGATGAGCAGTCTCATGTCTCTCCCTTTCAGAACTCGAACCGCAATCCAAGCTGCATCTGGCGCGGCGCATTATTCAATGTCGTCACGCGGCCGAAGTTGGCACTCGTGATGGTCGAATCCGGGTTGCCCCAGATCGTGCGATTGAGCAGGTTGAACACCTCGAATCGGAATTCAAGGCGCGTCTTCTGGGAACCGAAGGTGCGCGCGATCGAGATGTTCTCGTTGAGGAACCATGGGCCGCGTTCGTTGGGATTGCGCACCTTCGCGTTGCCAAACTCCGCGATCAGCACTCCGGCTTTGTATCCCTGCAGCTGCGCGACCGTGTCGACCGGGGTTCGATTGAACAGTGTGGGATCCCACCAGAGATCGACGAGCGGATCGAAATCGTCTCCCCGCGTGGGAGCACGCCAGCCCGAGTCATCGAGCACCGTGAGGCGATTGCCGCCGCTGTTGAGCGGCAGGCCGTATCCAGGGTCCACCGACAACGGGAAACCCGATGCATACGACTGAACGCCCGACACACGCCAGCCACCGACAACCTTCGACAGCAAGCCGGCGTTTAGAAACGGCTTGTTCGGACCAAAGGGCAGCTCGTAGCTGTAGTTCAGCTTGACGGAGTGTGTCTGATCGAAGGCCGACAAGCTCCAGTCGGCGTTTCGATCGTAGTGATTCATGGCGCGCCCGTCGCCCGCGTTCGCGCGATCGGAGCGCAGCGACATCGTCTTCGAGAACACGTACGAGGTGAGGAACGTGAGGCCCGAGGCGTAGCGCTTCTCTCCGCGAAGGACGAACGCGTGATAGCTCGATCGGCCGCTGCGGTCGCCGCCGTCGGCGCCGGTGTTGATGTCGAAGTACTGCGGGTAGGGACGCAACGCCTGCCGCACCGGCTGCGCGCCTGAGAATTGGGGATAGGGGAACGGGATCCCGGCCTGGCGCGCGAGAGGCGAATTCATGGCCGAGTTCATCAGGTTGACAGCACCCGCCGGCCCGTACTGCCGCACGAAACCGTTAAAGATTTCGGGATCGACCTGATTCAGGCTGAGCAGGTTTGTCGTGAGATGCCGCCCGATCTGCGCATTGTAGCCAGCCTCCACCATGAATTGGCCGGGCAACTGCCGCTGCAGGTTGAGCGTCCACGAGTGGTACTCGGGAAGGCGACCCGCGTCCTCGGGTTGCCAGTACGGGATGTTGCTGCCGTTGAGCGTTTCGGGCACAAGGAACGGCGGTTCCGGCCAGGCAGGCCAGCCGTTGTCCCAGTTGAAGGCGGAGCTGGCCGGCAGTGCCGGCGCGGTCACGTTGTACCCACCGAAGAAGCCGTTCCAATGCGAGCTCCCACCGGTGTTCTTGACCGATCCAAACGTCCGCGCGGCACTGAGACGTGCGACCGTGTTGTTGTTCACGCTGTACACAACGCCGAGCCGCGGACTGAAACCCCACGGCCATGCCTCGTACATGGAGTTCTTTCCGGTCCGGCCCGGTCCTTCTCCAGCAAATTCGGACGCGCCGAGCCGGCCGCCGGCGGCCGGGTTCGGCAGGTTCGGATTGAAGTTGGAATACCCGTTGGGGAAATATCCTTCCCATGTGGGCGGCGTGTATTCGTATCGCATGCCGTAGTTGACGGTGAGCTTGTCGCTCACCCGCCAGTCGTCCTGCGCGTAGCCGGAGTAATACCGCCAGCGGTCGGACACAAAGCGATTTGTCGTGATCTCGGAGTTCTGCACTTCTCCGAGGAGGAACGTAGCGAACGCGTTTCCGGTGGCGCCGGTCCCGTCGAGCGTGCCGTTGGGCAGAAAGCCTGCGGTCGCTCCACGATTGAAGTTGTACGTGCCCGCTGCTGTGTGCCACCCGTATCCGTCGTAGTGGTCCTGCTGGATGATGAAGCCGAACTTCCACGGTGTGGTTCGATTTCACCCAGGTGAGGTCGTCAGTGAGGGCCCAGAGATAGTTGCCTGACCCTCCCCACTCGGATCGGCCCCAGTTCAGATAGTCGCTCGAGAAATTAATCTGCGGAAAAAGCAGGTCGGGGCCTGGTACGTTCCGAAGACCTATCTTCGAGCCCCAGCCCTGGTCACGATTGAACGAGGCGCGCAGTTGCCACCAGTTGTTGTGCCCGAACGTCACGCGATTGAGGAGCGTCGGGCTGATCACGCGATCCCAATTCGCCCGATACACGTAGGTGTGCGAGTCCTCGTCGCGGAAGTTGTTCAACGGGACCGGCAGCCCACCTGCAGGCCCGCCGCTCGGCGGAATCACGAGCACTTCGCCCCAGTGGAGGAGAAACCCCAGCCGATCGTTCGTCGAGAGGTTGTGATCGAGCTTGATGCTGAATTTGTTCCACGGGTTCGTGCTGACGGCATCGCCCGGCGTGTAGACGAAGTTGTTACGCACGCCTGGCAGGTCGGGCCGCATGGTCGCCAGGTTCAGCACTTCGCGGGAGATTCTGCTGAACCGTTCGGGCGGGATGATATTTCCCGGAAACGGATCGCGCAGGAATCCGCTCCCGTTTGGATTCACACGCGTGGTCCTCGGATCGTAGATAGGAATAAGGTTTCCATTCGCGTCGCGCCACCCGGAGAAATCTCCGGCGTGCATGGCCGCGGTCGGGATGGTGGCGGTCCTCGGCGCCGCGGCGCTTTTGTTCCGGTATGCCTCGTAGGACGCGAAGAAGAACGTCTTGTTGCGTCCGTTGTACAACCCCGGCACCATGACTGGCCCGCCGAACACTCCGCCGAAGTCATGTTGCTCGAGCGGCGCTTTCGGCCTGCCGAGCGCCTTGCTGAAGTAGTCGATCGAATCGAGCGCATCGTGCCGGAAGAACTCGAACACCTTGCCCTGCCAGCTGTTCGTCCCGACCGGGACACGAAGCTCACCGCACCGCCGCCCGCGTGCCCGAACTCCGCCTTGAACCCGTTCGTGTCGACGGCAAACTCCGTGATGGCTTCGACGGAGGGGGAGTTGAGCGTGGTCCACAACCGCTGCTCGAACGGCGCGCCCGGCGTAGCCGACACGCCATCGACGCTGAGATCCCAGCCCCCTTCCTGCCCGCCACCGACCACGATATTCCCGCGTCCGCCGTCGCCGCTGGTGCCCGACTTCACTTCCGGCGCGACGAGACTCAGGTCGAGCGGCGAGCGGAGCTGCCCGCCGACCACCAGCGGCAGATCCTGGATGAACTTGCTGCTGATCGCCGTCGTCACCTTTACGCTGTCTGATTGGACCTGCCGGGACTCCGCGGTCACGGTGACCGCGTCCAGCAGAGCGCCGACGGCAAGCCGCGCGTCGACTCGCACCGTGCTGCCCGCCGTCACCTCGATATTCTCGAGCGTCGTCGTCTGGAAACCCTGAACGGTCACGATGACGACGTAACTGCCGACCGGTAGTTGCGTGACGGTGTAGTTGCCGTCGTTCGAGGTCGTCACCTGCCGCTCGAAGTTGGTGGCGACGTGTATGGCTTTGACGGAGGCGTTCGGGATAATCGCGGCGGATTGATCGGTCACCTGACCGGTGATCGTTCCGCGATCGGTCTGCGCGTGAGCAGCGATGACACTGGCGAACAAGAATGCGACAAGCAGGAAGGCATGGAGGAAACGAGTGAACATAATCGCTCCTTTCATTCCGATGTAATCGGTTACCCTGAGGCGGCCGCTATGGTGTTCCTCAACGACTTCGCTGTCAAGTCAGCGGAGTGACATTTGTTGCAGAACGCGCTCGGGCGCGAACGGCACTTGCCTTAGCCGCACGCCCGTTGCGTCGAAAATCGCATTGCCGATCGCCGCAGCCGTGACGGTAATCGACGTCTCGCCTGCGCCGCACGCTTCGGCCTCCATCGAGTTGATGAGCACGGTCTCGAGCTTCGGAATCTTGAAGCCGACGGGGAACGTGCGGTACGTGCGCCAATCGACCGACGTCACCTTCTCGTCATCCCACATCACTTCTTCGAAGAGCGCGCGGCTCATGCCGTGCAGCGCGCCGCCCTCGGCCTGATTGCGAAGGCCGTCGGGATTCGAGATGGGTCCGGAGTCGAGCGCCATCACGAGGCGCTTCACGTCGATGACGCCGGTGTCGAGATGCACGTCGACGTCGGCGACCATCGCGCAATAGCCGTTGTCGCCTTCATAGAGGACGCAAGCAAGACCCCGACCTGAGCGACCTGCGGTTCTCGGTTCGGTTCTGGGGTCTGGGTGCTGGTTCCGGTTCTGGGTGCGGTGACGATCGCGGCTGCCAGCTCGCATGCTTTCGCAGCGGCTTGCACGACCGCGCGCAGACGCGGATCGCGCAGATGACGCAAACGATACTCGACCGGGTCCGCTTTCGCGGCGGCGGCGAGCTCGTCCATCATGCATTCGTGCGCGAATGTGTTCTGCAGGCGGTTTGGCGAACGGAGCGGGCCCGTCCAGAAGGGTGATTCGACGACGCGCGAGAGCATGCGCTCGCATTTGACGGTGCCAGTGCCGCCCGCTGCGCCGTTCACAGTGCCGGTCACGTACGACGGCACGACGTTCGATCCGTTCGCGAGCGGGCCGGTCGGCGCAGGCGCGGGCGATCGCGCAGCGAACGGCGCTGGCGCAAATCCCGCAAGGAATCCCGTCACCTGATTACCTGGCAGCGTGTGGCCGGGACGGCCACCGCGAATCGGCGACCACGCTTCGTAGTCCCACGCGATGATGTTGCCGGCATTGTCGAGTCCGACGCGCTGATCGACGACGAACGCGAGGCCGAAGTTTTCGTGCACCATCTCGTCTTTGCGCGAGAGTTGCACGCGCACGGGACGGCCCACGGCTTGCGAGAGCAGCGCGGCATCGTAGGACACCGTATCCGCGCCGTTGATGCCGTAACAGCCGGAGCCGCGCGTGTAAATCACCTTCACCTGCTGCGGCTTCATGCCGAGCACCATCGCGCAGCTGTCGCGCTGCGGATAAACGCCCTGCGTCGGCGACCACACCGTCGCGCTGTCGGCCTTCACGTCGGCGACGGCGCACGAAGCGCCGACCGATCCGTGCATGTGATACGGATGCAGATACGTCGAGCGCACCACCTGCGCCGCTTTCGCAAGCGTGGGCTCGACGTCTTTCGAATCGACGAGCAGCGTGTCGCGGCTCGGCAGCGTGCGCATGTGATCGTAGAACGTCGCCTGCGGCGGAAGCCTGGGCCCGGGCTTCCACGTCACTTTTATCTGGTTCGCCGCCTGAACGGCCTGCCACTGTTTCTCGAAGACGACGCCGACGAAATCTTTCTTCACGACAACTTTGATGAAGCCGGGCATGCTGCTGACGGAGCTTTCGTCGACACCTCCGACGGTCGCCCCTACGGTTGGCGGCCTGACGACCCGGCCGTGCACCATGCCGGGCACGCGCACGTTGTGCACGAACTCGAAGCGGCCGGTCACCATCTCCGGCATGTCGAGCCGCTTCACCGGATTACCCATGATCGTCCACTCGCGCGGAGCTTTGCGCTTCGCGGCCGGATTGAGCGTCAGATTGAATTTCTTGCCGCCGATCAGCTCGCCGTAGCTGACGGTTCGCGTCCCGTGGCGCACGACACCGTTGCCGGCCGTCAGCCGATCGGCCGACACGCCCCACTGCTGTCGACGCCATCTGCAGCAGCGCTTCGCGCGCGGTCGCCGCGGCCAGCGCAAGGTTCGCGTGATTGAAATTCTGCGGATGCGACTGCGCGCCCGATGTGACGCCTTGATCGGGCGTGACGCCCGTGATGCATTGAATCAGCTTGACGCGGTCGAGCTCGACGCCGAGCTCTTCGGCCACGAGCTGCGTCTGCGCGGTGTACAGCCCCTGCCCCATCTCGCATTTGCCGGTCAGCGCTGTGACGGTACCGTCGGCATTGATCGCCAGCCAGCCGTCGAGCTCTTTAGGAGGGTTGCCGACCAGAGTTGCCACTGCCTGCCCAAACAGCATCCGATGGGGCTCGAGCGCAAAACTAACGACAAGCGCGCCCGACGCTTTCAACATGGCGCGCCTGAATCGAATCCCCGATCCTAATCCCGATCCCGGCGATCGAGTTGTCATGCGCGCACCCCGTTCGCGTAACGCTTCACAGCAGCAATCATCCGTTGATGTCCGAAACAGCGGCACAGCACGCCGGACAGCGCCTGCTGAATCTGTTCGTCGGTCGGCTTCGGCGTGCGATCGACGAGCGCTTTTGCCGCGAGCATGACGCCGCTCAGGCAGAAGCCGCACTGCGCGGCCTGCTCATCGATGAATGCCTGCTGGATGGGATGAGGTTTCTCTGGTGTGCCGAGCCCTTCGAGCGTGGTGATGTCGCCGCCCGCAACGGTTTTCACCGGCGTGACGCACGACCGAATCGCCTGGCCTTTGACGATGACCGTGCACGCGCCACACTGGCCGAGCCCGCAGCCGAATTTCGGCCCGTTCATGGCGAGCTCGTCGCTCAGGACATAGAGCAGCGGCGTCGACTCATCGACATCGACGGTCTGCGCGCGGCCGTTGACCCGCAGATTGATTCTGGCCATGGGCAAAAGGTAACACGACGGGTAGCTTGTAGCTAACATTGTCCCGTGGGCGTTGTTCTCACGCCGATCATCACCAAAGACGTCACGCAACTGGCCGAGCTGCGAGGGCAAACGCTCGCGGTTGACGGTAACGGCGAGCTCTATCAATTCCTCGCGCTGATCCGGCTGCGCGACGGCACTCCGCTGAAGGATTCGAAGGGACGCATCACCTCCCATCTCTCCGGCCTGTTCTATCGCACCACGCGTCTGATGTCGGAACACGCGCTGAAGCTCGTCTTCGTCTTCGATGGCGCTCCGCCGATCCTGAAAGCGCGCGAAGTTGAGAAACGGCGCGCCGTCAAAAAGAAATATGAAGAAGACCACGCCGCGGCCGTGGCGCGCGGCGACATGGCGGAGGCGTACTCGAAAGCGACGATGACCTCGAGACTGACCCGGGACATGGTCGCGGAAGCGCGCGAGCTGCTGCGGCTGATGGGTGTGCCGACAGTGCAGGCGCCATCCGAGGGAGAAGCGCAGGCGGCGCACATGGCGGCCACATCACCGGCCATCGACGCGGCCGCCAGCAAAGACTACGATTCGCTGCTCTTCGGCGCGCCGCGACTGGTGCGCTTCCTCTCGATCTCAGGAAAAGAGTTCCTACCGAGCCAGGGCACGTTTCGACCCATCGTTCCCGAAACGATCGTGCTCGAGCAGCTGCTCCAGGGCTGGGGCATCACACGCGAATTGCTCGTGGATCTCGCCATGCTGGTGGGCACCGACTTCAACGCAGGAATCAAAGGCATCGGCCCGAAGAAGGCGCTGGCGCTCGTGCAGCGGCACGGGCGCATCGAAAACATGCCTCCGGAAATCTGTGATGCGCTTGGCGATGCCGAGATGATCGACGCGGTGCGGCGCATTTTTCTAGATCCCGACGTCAGCGACGAGTTCGACGTGCAGCACCGCGAGCCCGACCTCGACGGCATCGTCCGCTTCCTGTGCGACGAGCGCGAGTTCGGCAGGGACCGCGTGAACGCCGCCATCGAGCGCACATTCCGCGAGCGGTCGCTGTGGTGAAACCGCTGTACACTGTCTTCGCCCCCATAACAGGAGATTCCATGAAGCCCATCGCGCACGCCGCCATCACCATTGCTGCCGTCTGTGCCTTCGCCCCGCTGCTGCACGCCGCCGAGGGCTTTCTGATGGTCGAACGAACGGTCACCGGAACGGTCACGAGCACAACTCGAGTTCAGCTCGAACGCGATCGCATGCGCGCAGAGATGACAGGAAGTGCCGGCGTAACCTCGATAATCGTCTTCGACGGCCCGCAGCAGACGCTGCGGATCATCAGCCCGAGCCGGAAGTCATACACCGAAATGACGAAGGCAGACGCGGACCGCCTGGCGGCGAAAGTGAACCCGGCGATGGAGGAGATGAAAGCGAAGATTGCCAGCATGCCGCCCGAGCAGCGCGCCAAGATGGAAGCGATGATGGCGCGTCTGGGCGGTGCCATGCCTGGCGCGGCGGCGCCGGCGAAACCCGAATATCGGCGCGCCGGCAGCGGCACATCCGGCAAGTGGACCTGCGACAAGTACGAGGGTTTCAGAAACGGCGAGAAGGTGGCGGAAGTCTGCACGGTCGATCCGAAAACCCTCGGTCTGACCATGGCCGACTTCGAGATCAGCAAGCAGGTCGCCACGTTCTTCCAGAAGTTGATGCCAATGGGCGGCGACCAGCTCGTCGGCGTGGGCACGCTGGAAACGCAAGGGTTCAGCGGCGTACCGGTGCGCCGTGTGACCTACAGGGGAGGCGCGGTGCAGTCGACCAGCGAAGTGACAGAGGTAAGCCGCCAGAACTTCGCGGCGTCAAGCTACGACGTGCCGGCCGGGTTTCAGAAGCAGGCCATTGGAATGAAATGAAAGTCCAAAGTCTAAAGTTTCCTATTTCTTTTTAACGAGCTTCCTGACGTTCGTGCCGTTGACTTCGCCGATATAGATCGCGTCGTTCGCATCGACGGTCACCGCGGTCGCGTTGCGCAAGCCTTCGATGCGCTCGAGAATCTTGCCGTCCTTCGTGCTGACGATGAGCAGCAGGTTGGCTTCGGTGCCGTCGACGACGTAGAGGCGATCGCCTTTGACGAAGACGCCCCAGGGCGTGCTCAGGTGATTCCACTGCGTGAGGAACTTCCCTTTCTGATCGAACACCTGCACGCGCTTGTTGCGGCGGTCGCCGACGTAGAGGCGGCCGTCCGAATCGATGGCGATGCTGTGCGGCTCGTCGAACTGCCCCGGCTCGGTGCCCTTGCCGCCCCACCACGACACGAACTTGCCGTCCTTCGAGTATTTGACGACGCGCGTGTTGGTGCTTTCGCCGTCGGCGATGAAGATGTCGCCGTTCCTCGCGATGACGAGATCCGCGACGCCGTTGAACGCGTCGCGTGATTCGTTCTCGCCGACGACACCTTTGCGGCCCAGCGTCATCAACAACTTGCCTTGAGGGCTGAACTTGAAGACTTGGTGATCGCCCCGATCGGTCACCCAGACGTTCCCATCACGATCGGTCCGCAGGAAATGCGTCGTCTTGAACATCCCCTGGCCCCAGGCGCGCAGGAAATTTCCGTTCTTGTCGAACGCCATAATCGGCATCGCCTCGTTCCGATGGAACACGTAGATGTTCCCGCTGCGAGGATCGATATCGACGCCGGTGGCCGCGCTCCACGCAGTCACCCCTGCCGGAAACTTCGCCCAGTTTTCGACAATCTCGTAGTTGCTTGCGGCGCTCTGCGCACCGGCAGCGGTAACCATCGCTAGTACGAAGATCGAGCCGAGCAGTAACGTGCGTTTCATGGGCATGCGAAACGGTAACGCTGAGACGGAGTGCAGTCAATAGTCGTCAGTCGGTAGTCGTCAGTCTCAGTCGTCAGTCATCAGGTCAGTCTCCAGTCGCAACCCACTGCCGACCACCGACTGGGACTGTCGACTACCGACTGTCGACTGACGACTGCCGATGGCGTTACCGCCCGAGCAGCGCCAGAATCTCTTCCTCCCGCGGCAACCCTGCCTGCGCGCCCACCTTCGTCGTTTTGAGCGCGGCGGCGGCGTTCGCGAACGTGGCCGCTTCGACGAGCGTGCGTCCGCGCGCCAGATAGGTTGCGAGCGTTCCGGCGAACGCGTCGCCGGCGCCAGTGGCATCCACCGCGTTCACCTTGATGCGTGGCATCCAGTGCTCGCCGTCGACCGTGACGAGGAGATTCCCTTCGTCGCCGGCCGCAATGGCGACCGCTCCGACACCGCGAGCGAGCAGTTTTCTTGCCGCCGCGCGGGCCGACTGGCGATCTTCGACGCGCGCGCCTGTCAGCACGCCCGCTTCGGCGCCATTGGGTTTCAGCACGTCCACCATCCCAAGCAGCGTGTCAGAAAGCGGGACAGCCGGCGCCGGATCGAGCACCGTTGTCGCACCGTTTTCGCGCGCCCATCGAAAGGCGGTTTCAACGCATTCGAGCGGCACTTCGAGCTGCGCGAGGACACATCGCGCGACTGAAGTCGCGCCCCTACCGACGACAGCGCCGCGAGCGCATCGCGGACGTGTTCGACCGTCAGCGAGTGATTCGCGCCGGGCACGGCGAAGATCTGCTTCTGCGCGCGCTCGTCGACATGAATCACGGCAGCGCCGCTCGGCGCCGTGTCGATGCGCCGGATGTGTTCGACGTTCACCCCCTCGGCACGCACGATCTCGACGAGCGCGCGTCCGCGATCGTCATCGCCGACGGCACCAATCAGCGCCACGCGAGCGCCGAGCCGAGCGATAGCGACCGCCTGGTTCGCCCCCTTGCCGCCAGGTCCGATGAGAAACGTCTCGCCGTCCTTCGTTTCTCCGGGCCGCGGGAGCGACCGGCCCTTCGCCATGAAGTCGGTATTGAGTCCGCCGATGACGATGACGTCGAATGTGGGCATGGGTTGGAACCTTGATTATGACCCGTTCGCCAGATAGGCTGGTCCGGCTAAAGCTCAAGGAGGGCCTGTGCAGACCGAGAGCATCATCAACAAGGTGCGGGATCTCTTACCCACCATACGGGCGCGCCGCCAGGACATCGAAGAGTCTCGGCGCTTGCCGCGCGACCTTGCGGACGCGCTGCGCAAGACCGGAATCTTCTCACTCGGCGTCCCGCGCGCGCTTGGAGGACAAGAGGCAAATCCGGTCGATATCATGAAGACGATCGAGACGGCGGCGACCAGCGACGGCTCCGCCGGCTGGTGCGCCATGATCGGCACGGGGAACAACGTGTCGGCGGGTTACATCAACGACCGGGGCGCGAAGGAAGTATTGGGCGATCCTGCGGCCCCTACAGCCGGAATCGCGGCGCCAGCCGGAGCGGCAGTTCGCGTAGATGGCGGCGTGCGCGTGAACGGTCGCTGGCCCTTCGCCAGCGGCATTACGCATTGCGACTGGGTGTGGGCGGGCTGTCTCGTCATGGACGGTGGCAAGCCGCGAATGACACCCCACGGGCCCGAGATTATCCATGTGTGCATGCCCACCACCGGCGTCGACATCCACGACACGTGGTACGTGAGCGGTCTGTGCGGAACCGGGAGCAACGACTTCAGCGCCGCCGATGTCTTCGTGCCCGAGCACCGCATCTTCGCGCTGCTCGATCCCAGGGGCCACAGGACCGAGCCGCTCTATCAGATGCCGCCGTTCTCGCTCTTCGTCTTCCAGCTCGTATGTGTCAGCCTTGGCATCGCACGCGCCGCGCTCGACGAACTGACGGAGCTGGCACAAACAAAGGTGCCGTCCCTGTACACGTCGGTGCTCGCCGACCGGCCGGTCGCACAAGTCGAACTGGCGCGCGCCGAGGCCGCGCTCGGCGGAGCGCGCGCGTTCCTGTACGACACGGCCGAAGACATGTGGCACACCGTCTCGGCCGGCAAGCCAGTGTCCAATCGTCAGCTCGCGCTCGCGCGCATCGCATCGAATCACGCTGCAGAAACCGGTGCGAGCGTGGCGAGGACGGCCAACACGCTCGCCGGCGGCAGCTCGATTTATACGAAGTCGTCGCTGCAACGCCACGCGCGCGACGCCGAAGCGATTACGCATCATTTCACTGTGGCGCCGCACACATGGGAAGAAGCGGGACGCGTGCTTCTGGGACGCGCGCCCACGGTGCCGGCGTTTTGAGGCGAGGAGCCGGCCTGCTGTCCATGCCAGTGAACGGCGCTGTCACCGCCGGTGAACAGTTAAAAATAGACGGTTTTGCTAAGTAATTTGCAGAAAATCATTTAGCTGCCCGCCCTCAGAGGTACGCCCTTTGCAATTTGCCGCCAACAGAACACGCGGCAAATGAATGCCGCCATTTTCAGAAGGAGACCTTACATGCTGAGTACCGATCGTTCGCAGCTTGGTTTGCGCGGTCGCCTTGTTGGCGCTCTTCACGGCGCCGGCGAACGCGCAGCCCCTCGACAAACGGGTGATCTTCAACTTCAGCGGGCCTGTCAGTCTGCCCGGTGTCACACTGCCCACCGGTTCATACCTGTTCAGGGTGCCGACACCAAACCGCAATGTTGTTCAGGTACTCAGCCCCGATGGCACGAAGAGTTATGGGCTGTTCTTCGCGATCCCCGCGCACAGGAATGTCCGCCCTGAAAAACCTGAAGTGCGCTTCATGGAAACGTCGTCGTCGATGCCACACGCAATTCGGACCTGGTGGTACCCGGCAGACAGCACCGGTTTCGAATTCATTTACCCGAAGGATCAGGCGCGCTTACTCGCCAAGGGTCTCAGCGAGTCGGTGTTGACGACGAAGGCGCAGACAACGACCACTGCGCAGACCGATACGAATCAGCTGACGCGCATTTCGTCGACCGGACAGGAGACCGCGGTCGACAGCACCGCAAAGCCGACGCCATCGACGCCGACGGGCGAAATCGGAGCCGGTGAAGTGGCATCGCCCAGCATGGTGATTCCATCGAACCCGGCGCCCGTGAAAGTGGACAACTGATTTCTCCGTCTTCACCGCAAGGACGCCACGACGCAACGAAATCTTTTTGAAAGACATTCTTAGCGTCGTAGCGTCGTCGCGGTGAGATCCTCACTCAGGAATCCGTGCTAGCATCCGCGCCCGCGCCAATCCACGGCGCGACCAGAGGAGGCTCCCCCATGCATACTCGACGACTGCTGCCGCTCTTCCTGCTCGCGATCGCCGTTGTGTCCAGCGCTGATGTAAACGCCAATCCTGTCCCTTTCAAAGGCGCGTGGACCGGCGTCACGGTCTCTGCCGACGAGACGAATTTGCCGATCGTGTCGATCGTGTCGGAGGGTGACGGTCAGCTCACGCACCTCGGCAGTTACACGATGGTCTCGCCGCACACGACCAATGTCGCCACTGGATTTACCGCCGGGGATCAGATTTTTACTGCGGCGAACGGCGACACACTGACGGCCTACTGCGAAGGCACACCACTGCCCGATTTCTCGACGGGAAATCTGGTGGTGAGTGGAACGCTCGACTGTGAGATCGTGTCAGGGACCGGACGCTTCGAGGGTGCCACCGGCAGCTACGAGTTCGCGTTGGTAGCGACGCTGGCGGGGTTCCTGGAGAACGGCGCGTTCAAATTCGCCACCGAAGCAACGATTACCGGGGAAGTCGACTACTAATCGCGTGACAGAACCAGGAGCAGAGAGCAAAGAGCAATATGCTCTCTGCCCTCTGCTCTCTGCCCTCTGCCTCTGCTCTCTGCTCTCTGCTCTCTGCTCTCTGCTCTCTGCCCTACGAGAGTTTCCGTATCTGCACGTTCCTGATCTTGACGTCCCCGCCCTGATACTGCAGCGCGATCGGGCCGCTCTTCAGCGTGCCGTCGCGCGCATCGACCGTCTTCGTGCCGTTCAGGACGACGACGATATGGTCGCCGCGCATCGTAATCTCGTAGGTGTTCCACTTGCCTTCTGCATTGACGATGGCGATCGGCGGCGCGTAGTTGGGAATGCCGCCGGTGCGTCCTGACTGATCGGGGCGGTTGTCGTAGACGTTGGCTTCGTAGCAGGTCTTGTCGGTGATCTTCGAGCCGTCGAGGCACCGCATGTAGACGCCGCTGTTGCTTTTTGGTCCCGCGAAGAACTCCACCTTGATCTCGAAATCGGTGTAGCTCTCCTTCGACACGAGATGGCCGACGCCCATGTCCGCCTGGACGACGCCGTCGGCGATGTGCCAGTTGGCCGTGCCGACCTGGTTGAAGTTATTCAGATCCTTCCCGTTGAACAGCGTCACCCAGCCGGTGCCGGTCTGGGCCGAGAGCGCGAACAGCGCGAGCGCGATTATGGATAGACGTCTCATGGCTACCTCCGTTTGCTTGCGGGTTTTTTACGGCTCGCCTGAGGGCGAGCACTCCGTATGGGTTTTTTCGCAGGCGATTTCTTGTTCGTGTCTTTCGTCGTCTTCTTCGTGGTCGTCACTTCCTTCGGGGTGACGCGTTTCTTCGAGTGCGCCGCGAACATGGCGCCATGGCGATCGAGGCCGGTGAACACCCAGTCGCCACCGGGAACTTCTATCGGCCCATGCGCGATCGTCGCGCCGAGCGCTTTTGCAATCTCAGCAGTGCGCCGCGCGTCGGCGACCATCACGTACGGAATCCAGAGCGGTCCGCCTGGAGGCAATCCGCCCGGGTTGAACATGCCGCCGAGCTGATGACCGCCGGTCCCGAAAATCTGATAGGTCCCCTGCGAACCCATGTCCATCGCTTCCATCTTTTCCCAGCCAAACAACTTCGCATAGAAATCGAACGCGGTCTGCCAGTTCGTCGTCAGCAGCTCGTGCCATGAAAAATCGCCGAGCTGCGGATCCAGGTAGCGCGACCGCCGTTCCTGCGACGACACCGCAAACAGCGCGCCCTGCGGATCCTGCAGATGTGCCATACGGGCGACCGAGGGCACGTTGTAGGCGGGGACAATCACTTTGCCGCCGAGCTCGACCGCCTGACGCACGGTGGCGTCGACATCGGGCGTGCCGATGTAGCTGAGCCAGTTGGGCGGCGGCGTCAACGTGTTGGGCGACTCTGTTATTAAGTAGAGACCGGCCTTCGATTCGCGCCGCGCGACAAAGAGCTTGTAAGAAGGATTCTGGCTCCAGCTCTCCGCTTTCCATCCGGCGAGCTTCGAGTAGAAGTCTTCGCCGGCTTTCAGGTCGGTCGTGCCCACCTCGTGCCACACAAATAACCGCGATCGGAAGATGTCGACATGCGCAGATTATAATGAGCAACCCCGGCGCGCGATCGGCGTCTAAAACGGGGTCGGCTCACCACAATTTGTCCTACATACATATGAAAACCCAGCGAAATCGTATTTTTCCCATTATTTTTCTGTTACTTGCGGCCATCTCGTGCGGCGGGGGCGAGGGGGCACCGGGGGGCGCGGCCGGCGCAGGCGGGGGCGGGATGCCCGCCATGGCTGTCGAAATCGTGACGCTCGAGGCCAAGCCGCTCGAGCAAACGACCGAATTTGTCGGAACAGTGAAATCGCGCCGATCCACGGACATTCAACCCCAGGTCGAAGGGTTTATCACGCGCATCAGTGCGAAGCCAGGCCAGCGGGTCGGCGCCGGCGCGGTGCTGATGGAAATCGACTCGCGCGTGCCACAGGGGCAGATCGCGAGCCTCGACTCGGTGCGCGCGCAGCGCGAAATCGACGTCACCTACGCGCGGCAGGAAGCGGAGCGAGCGACCAAGCTGCTGAAGGCGGGCGCCGCGAGCCAGATGGACGCCGATCGCGCAGCGAATGAGCTGAAGGCGGCAGAAGCGCAGCTGCGGACGGTGCAGGAGCAAATCCGCACGGCGCGCACCGATCTCGCCTACTACCGCGTGACGGCCCCGACGGCCGGTGTCGTCGGCGACATTCC
This sequence comes from Vicinamibacterales bacterium, assembly GCA_963730445.1. Classification (GTDB taxonomy): domain Bacteria; phylum Acidobacteriota; class Vicinamibacteria; order Vicinamibacterales; family JAMQPK01; genus JAMQPK01. The sequence goes on from CAVSRX010000007.1 coordinate 40,415, forward strand.
TGTTCGCGAAGGCGATCGCGTGACGAAGGCGACCAAGCTGACATCGATCGATGCGAACGCGGGGCTCGAGGTGTACCTGAACGTGCCGGTGCAGCAGGCCGCGAAGCTTCACGTCGGCCTCCCGGTGCGCATCGTCGACGACACCGGCGCGACGATCGCCGAAGAGAAGATCAACTTCGTGTCGCCGTCGGTCGACGAACGCACGCAAACGGTGCTCGTGAAGACGCCGGTGTCGGTGCCGGGCACGCTGCGCACCGATCAGTACGTGCGCTCGTACGTGATCTGGACGACAGAGCCCGGGCTGACGGTGCCGGTGACCGCGGTCACACGCATCAACGGCCAGTGGTTCGCATTCGTCGCCGAGCCGGGCGAGGGCGGAAAAGGATTGGTGGCGAAACAGCGCTCGCTGCAACTGGGGCCGGTCGTGGGCAACAGTTATACGGTCGTCGCCGGATTGAAGGCGGGTGAGAAATTAATCACCGGTGGGATTCAGAAGATCCGCGACGGCGCGCCTGTACAAGCCGCCGGAGGCAAGCCGTAATGATTACCGACGTCTTTATCAAACGGCCCGTCCTCGCGACGGTCTGCTCGGTGCTCATTACGCTCGCGGGCGCCATCGCGATTCCGACGCTGCCCATCGGCCGCTATCCCGAGCTCGCGCCGCCGACGGTCGGCGTCAGCGCGTTCTACACCGGCGCAAACGCGCAGGCGGTTGAGAGCGCCGTCACCACTCCGCTCGAATCGGTCATCAACGGCGTCGAGGGCATGGTCTACATGACCTCGGCGTCGACCAACAACGGGTTCTCCTCCATCACCGTGACGTTCGAAGTCGGGCGCGATCCCGACCTGGCGGCGGTCGACGTGCAGAACCGCGTCAACTCGGCGCTCGGACGCATGCCGCTCGAGGTGCGCACCAACGGCATCAGCGTCTCGAAAGGCTCGACGGGCTTTCTCGCCGGCCTCGGCTTTTACTCCGACGAACAACCAATACAGCTCGCTCTTCATCAGCAACTACCTCGATCGCTACGTGCGCGATGGATTGAAGCGCGTCCCCGGCGTGGCCAACGTCATCATCTTCGGCGAGCGCCGGTTCGCGATGCGGTTGTGGCTCGATCCGAATCGCCTCGCCGGGCGCGGCCTCACGGCGGGCGACGTGACCAACGCGCTGCGCGAGCAGAACGTACAGGTCGCCGCCGGCTCAGTCGGCGCACAGCCGTCTGCCGAGAAGACAGATGTTCCAGCTCAGCGTCCGCGCCGCTGGACGGCTGACGGAAGTGAGCGAGTTCGAAGACATCGTCGTGAAGGCCGGAGCAGGACGGCGCGCTCGTGCGCGTGCGCGACATCGGCCGCGTCGAGCTCGGCGCCGAAGACTACTCCTCGCGCCTGCGATTCGCGGGCGTGGAAGCGTCCGGCGTCGGCATCATGCTGCTGCCGACGGCGAATGCGCTCGAAGTGTTCAGAGGCATCACCGCCGAAATGGACCGTCTCGACGATCAGTTCCCGCCCGGACTCAAGTGGCAGCTGGCCTTCGACAACGTGGTCGTCGTGCGCGAGTGGATCATCGAGGTGCTCATCACGCTGGCCGAAGCGATCGCGCTCGTCATCCTCGTGATGTTCCTGTTCCTGCAGAACTGGCGCAGCACGCTGATTCCGGCTATCACGATCCCCGTCTCGCTCATCGGCACGTTCGCGTTCGTGAAGCTGCTCGGCTACTCGATCAACACGCTGACGCTCTTCGGCATCGTGCTCGCAACCGGCATCGTCGTGGATGATGCGATCGTCGTCATCGAGAATATCGAGCGCCATATGCGCGAGTTCGGCAAGAGCGCGCACGACGCGGCGGTCGACGCGATGCGCGAAGTGCTTCTCGGCGGTCATCGTCATCGGCATCGTGCTCGTGGCGGTGTTCCTGCCGGTGGCGTTCTTCCCGGGCACGACGGGGCGGATGTATCAGCAGTTCGCGATGACGATTACCTTCGCTGTGATTCTGTCGGTGTTCAACGCCATCACGTTTACACCGGCCCTGTCGGCGCTGCTTGCTCGACAAGGAGAGCCACGCACACGGCAGGTTCTTCAGCGGCGTGAACCGCGTGATCGACGCCGGAACGAATGGATATGTGCGCGCCGTGGGCGGCGCCCTTCGGTGGAAGTGGGCGATGGCGGTCGTCTTCGTGCTGTCGCTCGGAGCGACATGGTTGGTGTATCGCGCCGTTCCCGGCTCGTTCGTGCCGGCCGAGGACGAGGGCTACTTCATCACCATCGTGCAGGCGCCGTCGGGCGCGTCGATCGAATACACGACGAACATCATGAAGGAGGTCGAACAGATCTACTTCAAAGCGCCGGAGATTGCGGGCGTGTTCTCCGTCGCCGGTTTCAGCTTCAGCGGAGCGGCGTCGAACAACGGGCTGATGTTCACCCGATTGAAGGGCTTCGAGGAGCGTGAGGGCGAGGAGCACTCGCTCGCGTCGGTGCTGAATCGAGTGCAAGGCCAGGTGTTCGGCATACCTGGCGCGATGGTCATTCCGGTCGCTCCCCCGTCGATTCAAGGCGTCTCGGCGTTCGGCGGATTCCAGATGGAGATCATGGATCTCGGCGGCGGCGACATCACCGAGCTTGCGCAGGTCACGCAGCAGGTCGCGGCCGCGGGCAATCAGTCGGGACGCGTGGCCGGGTTGTTCTCGGCATTTACCGCCAACGATCCGCAGCTCGTCGTCACGATCGATCGCGACAAGGCGCGGTCGCTCGGCCTGCCGATCCGCGAGGTGACCGACGCGCTGGCCGTGCTGCTCGGGTCGCAGTATGTGAACGACTTCGACTTCAACAACCGCGCGTATCGCGTGTACGTGCAGGGAGATCAACAGTTCCGCGCGCAGCCGACCGACCTCAGCCAGTACTACGCGCGCGCCTCGAACGGCGACATGGTGCCGCTCTCAGCCGTCGTGCGCACGAGCGAAACGACCGCGCCGGCGGTCATCAATCACTTCAACCTGTTCCGCTCGACGGAATTGCAGGGCTCCGCGCTGCCAGGTGTGAGCTCGGGCCAGGCGCTGCAGGAAATGGAGCGCATCGCGCGCGAGACGCTGCCGCAGGGCTACGACTTCGCGTGGGCGGGTATGTCGCTCGAAGAAACAAAATCGGGCAGCCAGGCCATGTATCTCTTCGCGCTCTCCATCGTGCTCGTCTACCTCGTGCTTGCGGCGCAGTACGAAAGCTGGGTGCTGCCGTTCATCATTCTGCTCGGCGTGCCGCTCGCGGTGTTCGGGGCATTGAGCGCGCAATGGATTCGCGGGTTCTCAAACGACGTGTTCTGCCAGGTCGGTCTCGTCATGCTGATCGGGCTGGCCGCGAAGAACTCGATTCTGATCGTCGAGTTCGCGGAGCAGCTTCGCGGGCAGGGGCGATCGATTCTCGAGGCGGCGGTCGAAGCCGCGCGCATCCGGCTGCGGCCGATTCTGATGACGTCGTTTGCCTTCATCCTCGGCGTGCTTCCGCTCGCGTATGCAACAGGCGCGGGCGCCGGCGCGCGCAACTCGGTCGGCACGGCGGTCGCCGGCGGCATGCTGGCGTCGACCTTCCTGTCGATCTTTTTCATTCCGGTGCTCTACGTCATCATCCGCACTGTCGCGCCGGGCAAAATCCGCCATGCACAGGTGGCGGCTGCAGGAGGCGCGCATGTTTAGATCCCCGAGAGGGCAGATGGCAGAGAGCAGAGGGCATCGGTGGCACAGGGCTTTAGCCCTGTCTTTAGCGGCGGTGTTCTTCTCGGCCCCGCTGCTCCGCACAGACTCCTCCCGCAATGGAGGCCGTCACCCTCGAACAGGCCGTCGAGCGCGCCATCAAGAACAATCCGACGGTCGCGCAGGCGGCGCAGGGAATCCTGCGCGCCGAGGGGCTTCTGCAGCAGACGCGATCGGCGACGATGCCGTTTGTCGACCGCGAACATCAGCAGCCTCGTCAACAGCACCGAGCGGCGCTTCGACGATGTGGTGACGAGCCCGCGAACGCAGGCGACGATCTCCGCGCAGTTGGGTGTGCCGGTGCTGGCCGCGTCGAGATGGGCGGCCACCACACAGGCGCGCGATCAGGTAGAGATCGCGAACCTCTCGACTGCCGACGTGCGCACCAACATTGCGGTGGCGACGGCGCAGGCATACCTGGCGATTATCGCGCTGAAACGCGAGGTCGAAGTGACCGAGCGGGCGCACGAGACATCGCTCGCGCACCTCGACTACGCGCGCCGGCGTCTCGAAGCGGGCGCCGGCACGCGGCTCAACGAGCTGCGCGCGGGCCAGGAAGTCGCGACCATCGAAGCACGGCTCGAGACGGCGCAGCTCGGCGTGCGCCGCGCGCAGGAGGCGCTCGGCGTCCTGATTGCCGCGAACGGCCCTGCCGACGCGGCATCGCAGCCTGTATTTTCGATGCCCGCCGGACGAACCGGAAGCCGGGTGGATGGCGCTGCGTCCGGATCTGCGATTGTTCGTCGCCGAGGAGCGCGCGGCCGATCGTGTGTGGCGGGACAGCTCGAAGGACTGGTTCCCGACGGCGATCGCGACTGTTCGATCCGCAGGCGCTCGTGCCGGCGAGCATCTTCAGCTCGGCGCGAAGCTGGCGGTTCGTCGTGAATTTCTCGCAGCCGATCTTCGATGGCGGGCAGCGGCGTGGACTGCAGACATGTCCGCGAAGCCAACTTCAACGCGTCGCGGCTTGCGGTGCAGGGATTGCAGATTCAGGCGCGGTCCGAGGTGCGGCAGGCGCGGGATGCCGTCCAAAGCCTCCAGCGCACCTTCGAGCACCTGCGCTCGGCGGCCCAGCAGGCGGCGGAGGTGCTGAAGATAACGACGTTCGCGTTCGAAGCGGGCGCAACGACAAACCTGGAAGTGATCGACGCGCAGCGTCAGGCACGCGACGCCGATTCAGACGCCGTCATCGCGGAGCACGCCGTGCGGCGGGCGCAGCTGGACTTGCTCACCGCCCTGGGGCGTTTCCCGCAGTAGGACTACAAAATCACTTTAGACGCTGGCCGTCGATCCACACGGACTCGATCGTCCGCGTGTTCTTGATGTCGGCGAGCGGGTCGGCGGTCAGCACCACGAAATCGGCGCGCTTGCCGGGCTGCAGCGTGCCCACTTCTTTGTCGATGGCCATCACCTTTGCGGCATTGCCCGTCGAGGCGACCAGCGCCTGCATCGGCGTCATCCCCGCCTTCACCATCAGCTCCATCTCGACCTGCTCGAAGTAGCCCTGCCATCGGCCGGTGCCCGTGCCGCTGTCGGTGCCCATCGCGATCATCACGCCGCCGTCTGACAGCAGCTTGAGGTTCCGAAGCGCCTGATCGAGCTGCCGCTTCGACACCTGCGTGCCGGGATTGGCTTTGATCTTCGCGTGCAGTGCGGGATCTTTGACTCGCGCAATCTGCGCCGCGTAAAGAGGCATCCCTCGCAGGAAAAACGGATCGTTGATGTAGTCGGGCGTCGATTCGTACTGGAACACCGATAGATCGCGCGTGAGCGTCGGTATGTAGCCGACGTTGCGGCGCTTCAGCTCGGCGATAAACGCTGCGTCGACGTCCTGATCGCGAATGCTGTGCGCGATGATGTCGAGCCCGGCGTTCACAAGCCCCTTTGCGTCCGCCAGATTGACAAGGTGCGCCGCAACACGCAGCTTCCTCTTGTGCGCTTCGTCGATCAGCGCCGCATACACGTCCGGCCGCATATCCGCGCCGGGGGCGTTGCTGCCCTCGCCGATGCCCGTCTTGATGATATTGACGCGCAGCGCATGGCGATCGGCAATCGTTTTCCGCGCCTCTTCGGCCGTCGGGGCGGTTGCGCGGGCCCCAGACACGAACAGTCGCGCGCGCGTGAGCGGACCGTTATTGTTCTCCTCGCTCACACGCACGCTCTGCACGCCGTCATCGCCGAGCGCATACACCGTCGTGACGCCGAATTTCGGATAGAGCTGCAGCTGCTGGATGATCTGGTCGTAGACCGGAAGCTTGTTGTCGCCGTGGCCGAGATGTCCATGAGCGTTGACGAGGCCAGGAATGATCGTCTTACCCGCAACGTCGATCCGTGTCGCGCCCGCAGGAATCTTCAACGACGCACTCGGCCCGATGCGCTCGATGCGTCCGTTGCTGACGAGGACAGTTGCATTCGCGATCGGCGCCGCGCCAGTGCCATCAATGACGCGCGCGCCGACGAGCGCGATCGTCGCGCTTTGCCCACTTACATGTGCGGCGAGCAATAGCACCGCCGCGAAACCACTTAGAACACGCATGCACCCTCCACAAACCACCAACCACTCACCACCGACTAACCTGGCGAAGATCCCTGTGTATTCGTATACACCGCATAGAGCGACTGCCCTGCGGCCATGAAAAGTCTATTGCGTTTCGGGCCGCCGAACGCGACGTTGGCGCACACTTCCGGCAGACGGATGCGGCCGATCAACTTGCCGTCGGGATTCCACACCGTGACGCCGCTGTAGCCCACATTTGCGCCAGCATTGCTGCTGGCCCACAGGTTCCCGAAGACGTCGGTGCGGATGCCATCGGTACGGCACGTGATGCCGTCGACCATGAAGTCGGCGAACTGCCTCGGCTTACCCACCTGATGGGCCGGACCGGCGACGTCGAGCACCGACACCCTGCCGTTGTTGACGACGTACAACCGTTTGTAGTCGGGAGCGAACGTGATGCCGTTGGGGATGGCGCCGAGCGCTTCCTCGCTGATCACCATGTCGACGCGCCCGCTCGGATCGACGCGATACACGTTGCAGCTCAGCTCGCGCTTCAGCACACCCGATCCCGCCGGCTGCCCGACCTTCGCGTTCAGACGTCCCTGCTGATTGCTTGGACCGCCCGCGACATCGGGCATCCCTTCGTAGAGCTGCCCGCCATATGGAGGATCCGTAAACCAATAGCTGCCGTCGGTATGGCACGCAATGTCGTTGGGCGAATTCAGCCGCTTACCCTGGAACGAATCGGCAATCACCGTAATCGATCCATCGTGCTCGTAGCGCACCACGCGACGGCCCGAATGTTCGCACGAGAGCTGGCGCCCCTGATGGTCGAACGTGTTGCCGTTGCTGTTGCCCGACGGCTGGCGAAAGACGGTGACGCGCCCATCATCCTCGATCCACCGCATCTGGCGGTTGTTCGGGATGTCGCTCCAGATGAGATATTGCCCCTGCCCGTTCCACGCCGGTCCTTCGCACCACATGCCGCCAGTCCACAGCCGCTGGATCGGCGTGTTGCCGACGCGCAGCGCGTTGAACGACGGATCGTGCGTGATGATGTCGGGGTCGGGATAGGTGACCGGCCGCGAAAAATCGCGCGGCGGATTCGAGATGACGCTCGGCGGATCGGCCTTCTGCGGCGCGGTTATTACCTGCGCTGTGACGAGCTTCGGAGTAAATACTGCAACACCTGCAGCGCTGATCCTGGCGAGCGCTTCTCGACGCGAAATCATATTGTGACTCCTCGACTCTTCCGACTCGTTCTCGACTCTGCCGACTCTTCTCGACTCTTCTCACTTTTCATCCTTGAACTTTGCCTGAATCGCCAGGATGTCTTCCAGGCATTCGAAGAACACATCGACGACGCGAGGATCGAAGTGCTTCCCCTTGCCGTCGCGGAGCAACTGTAACGCTTCTTCGTTAGGAAAGGCAGGCTTGTACGGGCGCTCGCTCGTGACCGCGTCGAACACGTCGGCGACGGCACAAATGCGCCCCCACAGCGGAATGTCGCCGCCCGACAGGCCCGTCGGATAGCCGCTGCCGTCCCAGCGCTCGTGATGATGCAGCGCGATGATCCGGCCCGCCTGCAAAATCTGCGACGACGAATTCTCGAGAATTCTGCTGCCGATCGCCGAGTGCTGCCGCATTACTGTCCATTCCTGCGGATCGAGCGCCGCCGGCTTCTTTAGAATCGATTCCGGCACGGCAATCTTGCCGACGTCGTGCATGCGGCTCGCGTGGAGGATCAGCTCCACCTCGGAAGGCGGCAGGTTGAGACCGCGCGCAAGGATGGCGCTGTACTCGCTCATGCGCTGAATGTGCCGCCCGGTCACTTTGTCTTTGTACTCGGCGAGAATGGCGAGCCGCTCGACGGTCTCGAGCTGCGCCTGATACGCCGTGCGCTGCGCTTCGGCCATATGCTCGAGCGCCTTGCGCAGGCTGGCGGTGCGCTCTTCGCACATCGTTTCCAGGTGCGTTTGATAGCGCCTCAGCTCGTCCTGCGCCGCCTTCAGTTTCAGAAGCGATGTCGTGCGCACCCGCAGCTCGGTCTCGTCGACCGGTTTGGCGATGAAGTCGTTCGCGCCGGCTTCGACCGCGTGCAGCCGATGCTCTCTGGTCTCGAGCGTCGTCACCATGATGACAGGCACGTCGCGGCCCGCGGGATCCTGGCGGATGCGGCGGCACACATCGAAGCCGTCGAGCCCGGGCATGACAACGTCGAGCAGAACGAGATCGACGCCGAGGTGAAGCTTCGCGAGCCCCTCGATGCCGTCTCGGGCCGCTTCGACGTCGTGCCCCAGCCCCTCGACGAGCATCTGCGTGATTCTGCGAATGCCGGCGTCATCGTCGATGACGAGCACGCGCCGGCGGCCGAGGCCCGCGGGCGGATACGCGCGCTGGAAGGGCGCCGCGCGGCCGGCCGGCGCGCTTTCGGTCCAGCCAACGAGCGCCTTGCGAATCGCTTCGATGCCCGATTCGACCTGCGACACAATCGGAGCGACCTGCTCGAACGAGCCTTTGCGCGCGGTCTTCACGAGCTCGGCGCACGCGCGCGCGACGGAGTCGGCGCCGACGATGGCGACGCTGCCCTGCAGCGAGTGCGCCGCGCGGTACAGCGCTTCGCGATCGCCGTTCTCGGCCGCCTTGCGGACGGCTTCCATCTGGCCCGAGCTCTCGCCCATGAGCGAATCGATGAGCTGCGCGACGAGCCCTCGCGATCCGCGTGCTTCGAGGCTGCGCAGATGCCGAGTGACTTCGCCGGCGGGGTCAGCAGTATTCGGGGACATGTTGCTACGGCTACTGGCTACCAGCGATCGGCTGGCGCAGCCGCTCGAGCGTGTCGCCACAGAATCCGACGAGCTGCTCCGCCGAGAGATCGGACGCGAACTCTTCGGTCAGCTGCAAGGTATGACGCTCCCAGTCACGCACGACATTCTCATACTCGAGGCAGGCGCGCGCAACATCGCCGCGGTCGCGGTAGAGATTGCCGAGCCAGAAATGCCCGAGCGCCAGCGAATCGTCCAGATAGAGCGCGCGGCGAAGCGACTGCAGCGCTTCGTCGTGGCGCTGCTGGCGCGCGGCGATCATGCCGACGAGCAGGTGCGCGCGCGGCTCGAGATCGCTCACCTTCAACACCGCTTCCGCCTGCTGCATCGCTTCCTCGAAGCGGCCGCGGTGCACGTACACACCTCCAAGCAGGAGAAGCGCCGGCACGAACGTCGGACATGATGCGGCAAGCGAAGCTGAGCGCGGATTCGGCGACGTCCCACTCGCCGGCGCGGAAGGCCGCGAGGCAGACGTCATATTGCGTCAGACGTGTCGGCGTGGACAGGGCTAAAGCCCTGTGCCACCAAGGCCGGCGTTCGGCTTGTTTCGGTGGCCACGGGGCTTGAGCCCCGTGCAACAGGCGCAATTTTCCTGTAACAGAATGCGCCCTCGCGCTCGATGAGTGCGAAGCCTTCCGACATCTGCCACAACGACTCGGCGTGGCCCAGCAGCAGATAGCCATCGGGGGCGAGCGTGTCGTGAAGCCCCGCCATCAGCTTGCGTGTGACATCGGCGCTGAAATAAATCGAGACGTTCTTGCAGAACACGATGTCTTGAGGACCGGTCGACGGCATCGGCGTCTGCGTGAGGTTGCCGAACTCGAACGTCACCCGCTTTTTGATGGCCTCACTGAGCGCAAACGTTTTGTCGTCGCGCACGAAGTGGTCGTCGAGCAGCACCCCTTCGACGTTGCGCACGGCGCGCGCCGCGTACACGCCGCGGCGCGCCTTTTCGAGCGCCTTCGTGTTGAGATCCGTTCCGATGATCTCGAAGCTCCAGTCCGGGCACGCCTGGAACAGGCCCATTTCGTCGAGTGTGATCGCGATGGAGTACGCCTCTTCGCCGCTCGAGCAGCCGGCGCTCCAGATGCGGATTTTTCTCGAGCCCGTCGCGCGCGCTGAACGCTCGGCCATCAGCGTGGGAATGATGTGCTCGCGAAGTAAGCGGAATTGAGCGGCGTCCCGAAAAAAACAGGTTTCGGTGACCGTCACCAGGTTCAGCAGATTCCGCAGCTCGGCTTCGACAAGAGTCGGCGCCGCGCCGCGCAGGCGGGCGAAATATTCGTCCTCGCTTACGAGCCCGAGCTGCTGCATGCGGGCCTCAACCGAGGCAGACAGCGACGCCCGCTGGCTGTCGTCGAAGCGAAGCCCGCAGCGCTCCTCGATGAGGTCGCGGACGGCGGCAAACGTAGCTAGATCAGCGATCGCACACGCTCCACGTGCAGGGCGTTGAGACTGCGGATGATGCCCGTCGGCGCGAGCACCTGCTGCGCCGCGCCCAGCTCGATCGCCGCGCGCGGCATGCCGAAGATCGGGCTGCTCTCTTCATCCTGCGCTATCGTCACACCGCCAGCCTGCCGAATCGACAAGAGCCCCTGCGCCCCATCCGAGCCCATGCCTGTCAGCAGTACACCGGCCGATCGCGCGCCGTAGACTTTGGCCACCGACTGGAACGTCACGTCGATCGACGGACGATGACCGTTCACCGGCTCCGCATCCGAGAGATGCACGCGGCCGCCGATGCCGACGATCATGTGTGTGGTCTCCGGCGTGAACAACACGCGCCGCGGCACGATGGCGTCGCCCTCTTCGGCCACCTTGATCTGCAGCGCGCAGCGCTCCTGCAGCCACCGCAGCATGCTCGTCGTAAATCCGTCGGTCATGTGCTGAACGACGACGATGCCCAGCGCGTAGGTGGATGGCAGGCCCGAGAGCAACGCCTCGATGACACGCGGGCCGCCGGAAGACGCGCCTATCGCCACGACGTCGGCGGCCGGCCCGACAAACGACTCGAACTGCGATTCTTCCTGCGCGAGCAGCTTGCGCGCGCCGTGAATGTGCGCAATCACCGGCACCTTCGCGAGCGACTTCACCTTCTGCACGAGCTTGCCGGCGGCATTGTGCCAGCGCCAGTCGGGCATCAGCGCAGGCTTCTCGACAACGTCGAGGGCGCCCGCGGCGATCGCATCAGCGCGTGAGTATGTGCCTTCCTTGTCGAAGAACGAGCTGAGAAACAGTACCGGCGTCGGATGCCGCGCCATGATGCGGCGCGTCGCTTCCATGCCGTCCATGCCCGGCATCATCAAGTCCATCGTGACGAGGTCGGGGCGCAGCGTGGCCGTCAGCTCGACGGCCTCGGCACCCGTCGACGCCTGGCCGATGACGCGGATCTCGGGATCGGAGTTGAGCAGCGCGGTCAACACTTCGCGCGTAACCGCCGAGTCGTCCACGATGAGGACCCGCACGAGCGCCGCATTTTTGATCGCGTGGGTCTGGGCCTCAGACATGAGAATCCTGCCTCGTCGCGCGCCCGATGAGGCGCCTGACCGTATCGAGCAACTGGGTCTGATCGAACTCGCGCTTCAGCACATAGGCATCGGCGCCCACCTCGAATCCGCGTCGGCGATCGTCGACGGTATCTCGAGAGGTAACAATGATGACAGGAATATCGCGAAACTGCTCGTCGGCGCGGATGTGCTCGGTCAGCTCGAATCCGGTCATGCGCGGCATGTCGACGTCGGCGACCACGAGATCCCAGTCTTTGCGGTGCAGGCACTCGAGCGCCTCGACGCCGTCACTCGCGATTTCCGACTCGTATCCGGCGGCAAGCAGAATGTTCTTCTGCAGCTCGCCGGCGACCAGCGAGTCGTCCACCACGAGCACACGGCCGATGCGTGGCGCTACGCGGCGTGCCTGTGCCGGAGCGGCGCCGAGCGACGGACCGCGCGATGCGAGCTCGAAGAGCGCGTTGACGTCGAGAATCGGGACGATGTCGCCGTTGCCGAGCAATGCCGCGCCGGTAAATGTCTTCTGATTGCGCAGCGGTCCGCGCAGCTCCTTGAACACCAGCTCCTGCTCTTCGTGGACCGCCTCGACGAGGATGCCGAATCGTCCGTCGCTGCCCTCGGCCACGATCACGGTGTGGCGCGCAGCCGGCGGCGCCGCCGGCACGTTCAACATCGCCGAGAGCGCCGTCAGCGGAATGTTCTCGCCATCGACTTCGGCCACCGGGCCCTGTTGGAGCTGGCCGATGTCGGCAGCGCTCACTTGAAGAATGCGGCGGATGGCCGCAGTCGGCAGAGCAAACAGCTCCTCGCCGGCCTCGAGCAGCACGACACGCAGCAGCGCGAGCGACAGCGGAAGGTTCAGCGTGATGCTCGTGCCCTTGTCGAGCTCCGACTGGACGCGCACGGAGCCGCCAAGGCGCTCGACCACGCTCTTGACGACGTCCATGCCGACGCCGCGTCCCGAGACATCGGTGGTCAGCGAGCGCGTGCTGAAACCGGGCTGGAAAATCACGTCGAGAAGCTGCTCGGGAGACCAGCGATCGATATCGCTCGCGGCGGCCACCCGGCGCTGGATGGCGACGGCGCGCAGCATCGCCAGATCGATGCCGCACCCGTCGTCTTTCAGCGTAATCAGAATGCGATTGCCCTGCTGCTCGGCCGACAGGATCAGATGTCCGGCGGCCGGCTTGCCGATGCGCATGCGATCGGCGGGCGTCTCGATGCCGTGATCCATGGCGTTGCGAATGAGATGAATCAGTGGTTCTGAAATCTGCTCGATGATCTTCTTGTCGAGCTCGGTCTCGCGGCCGCGAATCGTGATTTCGACGTCCTTGCCGAACGTGCGGGCGAGGTCGCGCACCGCGCGTGGAAACGCGTCGAACACCGACGCGACCGGCAGCATCGTGAGCTCGATGACGTTCTGGCGCAGCTCTTCGGTGATGAGATTGAGGCGCACGCGATCGTCGCTGAAGCTCACGAGAAACTCGCGCATGCGGCGCGTCACCGCGTCGAGTGCGTCGGCGTAGTCGGCGAGCTGCGCGACGCGATCGACATCGGTCGTGTCGGGCGTGAGGCGCGCCTCGCGCACGCGATCGCGGAGGCGGCTGAGCATGCGCTCGACCCGGCGCAGCTCGGTATGACGCTCGAACGCCTTGAGACTCTGCACGACCATCTCGGGCGCCAGGTGCGCCAGCCGGTCGAGCTTTTCAATCGGCACGCGAAGCGACTGCCGCAGCTCCGGCGCCTTTCGCACCTGCGGCACATCGGGGCCTGACCCCGCGACAGTACGGGGGGCAGACCCCACGGCTGAGATCGGGCTGTCGTTCTTGATGGTTTCGGTGCCGGGGTCAGACCCCGCTGTCTCGAGCAGCCCACCGAGCTGCGCGCAGATGTCGGCGACCTCGACGGCATCCATCTCGCCGCGGGCGAGCGCTTCGATACGCGTCGTCATCCGATCGACGCCGCTGAAGATGACGTCGAACGCGTCTCCGTCGAGCAGCGACGGGTTGGTCTTCGCCGCGACGAACAGCTCTTCGAGCTCGTGCGAAATCTGAGAAATGTCGGTCAACCCGAGCATCAGCGCCGAGCCCTTGATGCTGTGAGCTTCGCGCAGCGCTTCGGCAATCGCCCCGACGTCGCCCGGCGCCTGTTCGAGCCGCAGCAGCGCGGCGCCGAGCGCCTTGATGCGATCGCGCGCCTCTTCGACGAATTTGCCGACGAAGACCGACATGTCGATCGGTTTCATGACGACGCCCGTCGGGAAAAGTCGGGGAGTCCGAAGACCTTCAGTCGCGAGAGTCGAGCGGTTCGGCGCTCAGACGCGCGGGATCGAGCAACAGAAACACATCGTCGCCGCGAACACCGGCGGCGAGAAACGCGCGGGTGCGGCGCTCTCCGCGCAGCAGCGCGGGCATCGCCGTCAGTCCCGACAGAGCGACCGGCACGACATCGATGACGCGGCGCACGCGCAGCCACGCGCAGCGTGCTCCGCGGCCCCATCGCAGCCACGGCCCATCCGATGCGCGCCCGCCGAAATATGCGCCAAGATCGAATGCCGTCCGACTGTCGGTTTCCGTAAAAAGAGGGTCCGACCCCTCCAGGTGAGCGATCTCAGACGCGGGAACAGCCATCAGGCAATCGGCGGCCTCGAAGACGAGCAGCGGAACGACTGTGGCCGTGACCGTGGCGGTCATACTTTCGTCACCCGCGCGAGATCGAGCAGCCCCATCAGTCCGGCCGCAACGCGCGCCGTGCCGATGAAGCACGCGGCACGCTCCGCCGGCCAGGTTGCGGGCGGCGCTTCGATGTCGCTGGGAGATACCGAGTATATGTCGGCGATCGAGTCGACAATCAGCCCAAGCGGATCGCCGAATCCGCGCAGCGCCACCAGAAATTTCGATTCTGCCAGCGATTCGGGCGGCAGTCCGAGAATCGCGCGCACGTCGAGCGCGCACAGAATCTCGCCGCGCAGATTGACGAGCCCCGCGACGCCCGCCGGCGCGCCAGGGACGCGCCGCAGATGGCTCACACGCGCCACTTCGCGCAGCTGCTCGAGCGGGAGCCCATAGACTTCCGTGCCGAGATAGAACCCCAGATACGAAACCCGTTCCTGTTCCTCGCGAGGCTCCGCATCGCTCGTGCGCTGCTGCTCGATTGCGGCAAGGATGGCTTCCGGATCCATGGGTCCCCTAGAGCTTGAATTCTTTGATTCGGGTCTTGAACTGATCGGCGAGGACGTTGAGCTCGCCGACGGAATTCGCCGACTGCTTCATGCCCGACGCCGCGTGGCGCGTCACTTCCGCCACCTCGCGCATCGTCTGCACGATCTGCTCGCTCGCGCTCTGCTGCTGCTGCGTGGCAAACGTAATCTGGCGAATCGCCTGCGTGGTGCGGTCGACCATCTGGATGATCTGTTCCAGGCTGCCGCGCGCGCGCGTGGCCAGCGACACGCCGTTCTCCACTTCTTTCACGCCCTGCTCGGTCGCGAGCACCGACGTGTTGGTCGCCGACTGAATCTCGCCGACGATGCCCTTGATTTCTTCGGCCGATTCGCGCGTGCGCTCGGCCAGGCGGCGCACTTCGCTCGCGACCACCGCGAACCGCTTGCCGTGCTCGCCCGCGGCCGCCGACTCGATGGCCGCGTTGACGGCGAGCAGGTGGATCTCGCCGGCGATGTCCTTGATGAGGTTGAGCACTTCCGAGATGCGCTGCGAGCGCTCGCCCAGCAGCAGCGTCTTGCCGGAGATGTCGGCCACGCGACGGCGGATTTTCTCCATCGCTTCGAGCGCCTCGCCGACAGACTCGTAACCTGCATGCGCCGCCTGCGCGCTGTCGTCGGCGATCTTCTCCACCGATGTGGCGCTCATCGCAATCTGCTTCGCTGTGTTCGTCAGCTCTTCCATCGTCGCCGTGACTTGAGCGATCGACGCGGCCTGCTCCACCGACCCGGACGCATGCTCCTCGGCAGCGTTCAGCACCTGCGTGGACGCGCCTGTAATCTGAATCGACGCCTGCTGCAGGTCCTGGAGCAGCTTGCGAAGCTGATCGGCCATGTCATTCGCCGCATCCGCGAGCATGCCGAGCTCGTCGCTGCGCTTGATGGATATGCCGTTCGAGAGATCGCCTGCCGCCACCGATTTCAGGAACGGCACGAGCGACATGATGGGACGCGAAAACTGCGTCGCCCAGTACAACGATCCCGCCGCTGCGAGCGAGCCGAGCACGATCGACAGCACCACGATGGTCCACAGCAGACTGGCAAGCGGCGCAAACGCGACGTCGGT
The DNA here is from genome assembly GCA_963730445.1 of Vicinamibacterales bacterium. Taxonomy (GTDB): domain Bacteria; phylum Acidobacteriota; class Vicinamibacteria; order Vicinamibacterales; family JAMQPK01; genus JAMQPK01. The sequence goes on from CAVSRX010000007.1 coordinate 56,264, forward strand.
GCGCATCAACAGAATCGTTCGCCACGCATCGGGCAGATACGGCCGCTTCTCTGTCGTGGCGTACCCGACAAGGTAGTTCGAGTCGCGCACTTCGATCTCGCCGCTGCCCGCCGGCGCGTTGATGATCGTGCCGATCGTGTCGAGACCGAGCGCGTTCAACCGTGTGCGGCCCGGTTCCCATCCGGTGAGGAACGGCGGCGCCGCGAGAAGCATGCCCTGGGAATTCGCGAGCACCAGGTACCCGCGCTCGTCCTGCCCTTCGGGCAGCACGCGAACGGCCTGAAGCATGGCGACGATTTTCGGCCAGTCGAGCACGGCCACAAGCACGCCGACCGGTTTGGATCGATCGAAGCTGGCCTGCAGCGGAAACGCGAGCGGCATGCCGACGCGGCCCGTCAGGTCCTGCATCATCGGCGACCCGACCCACGCCTCACCGCGCCGCGCGGCCTGCAGAAAGTCGCGGTCGCCCACTTCGCGGCCGCGCAGCGCCGGCATCGTCGACGCGATGACGGTGCCGGCCACGTTGGCCACCCACAACTCCTGCGCCACGTCGGTATTGCGCTTGGCTTCCTGAAGGAACTGCTGAATGCGGCCGTCGGCGTCGCCCGTCACCGCATCGTCGCGGATGAACCCGAGCTGCGACCACACGGCGAGATTCTGATGATGGTCGAGCAGCAGCCGCTCGAGCTTTTCGTCGCTCTGCACCGCCAGCGTTTCGAGATTCATGCGGATGCGCTCTTCGAGCGCGTCGCGCGCAATCCAGAACGCAAGGGTGCCGACCACCGCGATGGGCAGCAGCGAGAGCGCAACCGACACAAGCGCCAGCTGCCAACGGATGTTGAGTTTCAACGCCAAAATCGCTCCATACCGTCGAGCACCGCCATCACTTATTGCCACGACGTGACCGTGTCGTCGACCTCAGCCGGCGGCACGTACGAAATCGCGCCCGGCACGCTGGCGACGAACCTGAGCACGGCGCGCGCCGACCGCTGCGTCGACGGCGGCGTCAGACCCTGCGTCATCGACTGCTGCACCCAGTACTCCGCCATCTCGCGCACCGATCGGTTCAGCACCTGCTTCGAGAATACCTGCACGCAGATAGTGCGTGCTCTCCCAATCGACCGGCACCATCGGCTCGCCGTGCGGCCACATGCGCGACTGCTTCATGAAGATGCGGCGCAGCTCGGCCATGCGGTCAGCGATCTTCACGGGGTTCGCTTTGTTGACGATGACGACGAACGGCGATGATCTGCGTGGACGCAGGCCTCGGTCCACATGCAGAACAATCAGCGCCGCCGTCAGCAATCGACGCGTCACTCAACTCAGAAGAAAAACACCGCCGCCGTCGCAAACCCGTTGAATGGCTTGCTTTCCTCATCTCCTTCAGAGTGAATGAAGTCGCGCTCGAGAGGCAGCGATCGGTACAACTCGCCCTTCAAGCGCGATCTGCGGATACGGCCGGTAGTTCACTCCGGCCAAGTGCCGCCGCTCGGCGCGCCGGATGCGCGGGCTTTCGAGCTGCTCCAGGCGGTAGAACGTGATCCAGTCTTCGTCGATCCGAAACGCCGGCTGCAGGTAATACCCGGTGCGCGTCATGCCCGAGCGACTTGCCGCGCGCCCACTCCGTCTGAAGGAGGAACCTGCGCGAATCTCGAGCTGCGTTTCGAACCCGACGACGTTGTCCTCGGCGAGCTCTTTGTTCGCTCAGCCCGACATGGCCGCGATAAACATCCGCCGCCACATCGAGGCGCCGCAATGCCCCGGCGTTGGAAAGCGAACCTGCCCGCGCGCGCCCCACGATTTGCCGTCGCGGCGGTCGGTCCGGCTGTTGCCTTCGAAGTTGTTGTTGGCGACGTAGAACTTATAGCCGACGCCGAACTCTGACGTGCCGACCGGCCTGGCCGCCGATCCCTGCACCGTCACGCCGACCAGTTCCGCCGGGAACAGCTCGCGGAGGTAGATGGGAAGCGCGGTCGAGAGCGTCAGGTTCGGATAGTGGTTCTGCCACCAGTACTGCGGCGACAGCTGCTTGCCGACGCGAACGTTCAACAGGCGGTTATGATTGTATTCCATCCACGCGTTCTCGACGGCCACCTGCCCCTCGCCGCTGATGTCGGCTTCGGCGTGCTTCTTCGCCTTCCTCTTCTTCCTCATCGCTCTTCTCCCGTGACAATTTCGGGATGATGCGGCACGTTCTGGAGCTCGAGCTCCATGAGGAAGTTGAACTTGCCGAGTTGCTTGGCCATCAGCACGCCGAGATGGTGCTGCTGGAAGGCCATCGGCTCTTCCGAGCCGTCGGCTGAAAACCGGAAGTTGTAATAGCCGTTCAGGTTGACCTTGCTGTTGATGGTCTCGCGCAGCGAGTTGACGGAATCTTCCTGCGCCTTGATGTCGTCCTGCAGCTCCTGCAGGCTGGCGGGCGCGGGCGGCCGCAGGCTTCTTTCGAGCGCCTCGATGCGCTTCAGCAACTGGGCGATGACCACCTGTTGCTTGGCGATTTCGCCGCGCAGGGCCGCCAGCTCGTTCTGCTGGGCCGACTGCGGGTTGGACGCCGGCAACGAACAGAATCGCCGCCATAACGAAGAAAATACGTCTCATCGTTTGCTCCTCGTCAGCCGGACGCTCCGCCCGGAGACACACTGCCGCTGCTACCGGTTATCGGCCGTTGGGTTCTATTTCAGTACATCCCTGGTTTGGACGGGATTGGGGATTTGGGATTGGGGATTAGGAGGGATTAGGGCCCGGGGCTAGACCCCCAATCCCTAATCCCTATTTCGCTGAGCGCGGGGAGCGTCAGTTCGAGTCTTTGTCTTTCTTACCCGGTTTGCCTGCGCACGCCTCGAACGTCAGCACCTTCAACTTGCTCGGCACCGACTTCGGAATGAGGCTGCACAGGTTCTCTTTCTTCGCGCGCGGGTCGAGCAGCCCGGTCTTGACGAACTGCGTGACGTCGCGAATCTGCGCTTCGGACAGGTCGATCCCGCCGTTCTTGAACAACGGATGGAGCATCGACGCGGGAACGCGCGGCCCCATGCGAACCGTCAGATCCGCATCAATGCCGGCCCTCGCCGGGTTGTAGCTCTGCGTCGGATCGAGGTGGAAGCGAATGGCATCTTCCAATCTCGCGAACGCACCGTTGTGGAAGAACGCCGGCGAGAGCCCGATGTTTCTCAGCGGCGCCGTGCGGAACTTGTACCTGTCCGCCGGGTCGCCGGAAATCTGCATGGCGCCGAAGTCCTCGATCTTCGTCCGGACCGTCGTAAATCATGTTGCTCGTGTTGACGCCGAACGGCGGCGCCAGCTGCGGGATGCCGGCGACGTGATTCTCGAAGTCGCTGAACATCTCGTTCGACTTGCCCTTGGTCGCATGGCACGAGATGCATTTGCCCTGGCCGAAGAACACGAGCGCGCCGCGCTTTTCGGCGTCGGTCATCGCGTTCTCTTCGCCGCGCGCAAACCTGTCGATGGGCGCGGTGGCGAACGTCAGCGTGAACTCGAACTCGGCGATGGCGCGGCCGAACATGTCGAACGTAATCGGCGCGCCGTGCCGTACTTCATGAAACACTTTGCCGAACGCCTGCCGGTATCCGTGGGTCTGCGTTGAGAAGCTCAATCGCCTTGTCGCGGATTGGTTGATTGCGGAACCCCGACCCATCCGCGGGCGGCACCGTGCAGCCCCTTGCCGTTGTCGAACACCTCGAAGCGCGGGCTCAGATCGGTGTGCCGACGTGCCCGTGAATCCCGCGACCTCGACCAGCTCGGTCGGCGGAATGAACGCCTGCGCCTGCAGAAGGTGATCGATGATAGCCGAGCGACGCCAATTCCGGCGCGGGGAACATGAACCCGAACATGTTGCTGAACGGATCGCCGAGCTTGTTGCCGGGCGCGGCGTTGGCGAAGAAGCGGCCGTTCCACATCAGCTTCGGGTAGAACGCGGTATTCACAACGAGCGGCGAACGGCGCTGATTGCGCGGGCCGGTGCGATTCGGGCCGACGAGCCCGTTGTTGTCGACGCCAATCGCAATCGACTGCGTATCGCCGAACCCGTTCGTCGGCGAATGGCAGCCGGCGCATGTGTTGTCGCGATGAAGCGAGTGGACGTTGTCGAACCAGAGCAGGCGGCCGAGATTCGCCAGGTCGGCCTCGATGCGCCGTCCGAGCCGGTCCTCGAGCGTCGACTCGACGCGGCCCGTGTAAGTCGTGCTGGCGCAGCACGCGCGCAAGTTTGCTGTCGAGGCTCGCCCCGCGGTCGTCGTCAGCAGCCTGGACGACGAGTGCAAGCGACGATGCCCAGACGATGGCCCCAGCGGCGAGTAATTTTCCGACCTTCATATACGCCGGTCTCCTGCCCCTCGCGAATACACGAAGAGCGTCTCCTCGCCGGGAAGTCCGGCGAGGTCGAGCGTGTGTAAGCAATACAGACACCGCCGTCTGTCCTACAAGGTGAAGTCGGTAACTAGTGTAGATGCAGTGACTTAAAAAATCGACCCTAGCAGGCTGCAGGCTGGCGCGGTTGTGTCTTAGAACACTCGCTGTGGTGTATATATGATTAAGTGCTTTTATTTCAACTATTTAACTGTGCTACGTTTCGGCACACGAATCGTATTGCTGGCTCGGACAGACTAATGCGCTTGATGTCCTTTGTTTTCTGCGACTTCCCGACTTTTCATCGGCGCCAGAAAATCGGGACTTTGGAGGCGGTGCTGGAATAGCACAACTTTCAACAGATGCGAAATCAGCGGCGCCTGGTCAGCGCCTCGCGAATTTCGGACAGAAGGGGGCCTAAATCGGCTGATTTCTTCACAAATGCATCGGGCTGCGGGTCGCGCACGATGTGGTCGGGATCGTGGGGATCTCCCGAGGTGAGCATGATGACAGGCACCGCTTCGGTGGCCGGATCGGCGCGCAGCGCATGCAGGAATGCGAACCCATCCATGCCGGGCATGATGCTGTCGGTGATGATCAGATCAGGGAGAGATTGGTGCGCCTTCGCGAGTCCTTCAGTGCCATCGGCCGCCGTGTCGACTTCGTAGTGCTCGCTCTCGAGGACCATCCGCAGGAAATTGACGATAGTCTCGCTGTCGTCGACGATCAGCACTCGGCTCATGAAGGCGGCGGGTCGCTCCTGTTTGGGCGTTTACCCGATGTAAAGAGATAGTCGAGGCGTTCCCATTCGACCGGCGGGCGCCCGCGCCGTTCGACCGGCGCGCCCGAGGCTTTTGCCAGCGTATCCATCGGCCGGCGGCGATCCCAGATGATTTCAATATTGGGATCCCCGCCGAATGTGCGGCGCAACAGTTCGTACGTGAGAAAGCGACCGCGCCGCACGATGATGCGCTCCATGGGGGAGGCGCGATTATATCTAACAGCCGGAGACTTTGAACAAGAGGTCAAAGATCCGGAGTTTTTCCTGATTACACTCCTGATCAATGCGTCATTGAATACAGAAGGATGTTGATTCCGATCGCGTACCCTTCGACCGAGAACCTGTAGAAGAATTCCGGATCGTCCGATTCGCGCTCGTACGCGTCGCCGAAGTCCGTGTTGTGTGTCGTCAGCACCATGATGCGGCCGGTCGAGTCGAGGAGGGCGTACGCGTGCGCCACGCGGCTGTCTTCTCCCTGCTCGGATGTCCCGCCGCCAGTGCCCCGGAAGAAGCCGATGTTCGGTATTTGCGGGATACGCTTCGCTTCGAACAGCACGCGGAAGATCGAATGATCGATCGGCAGGTCCACCAGCGGATACTCGGCGGCCGGCAGAATGTTGCGCAGCTCGCCGAGCCAGTGCTCCCACGCATAGCTGCCCCACGCGTCATCCGCCCAGAGGAAGCCCCCCTTTTTCAAGTACGCGCGAAGCGCCTCGACCTCTTCCGGCACGAACGTGGCGCGGCCGTGATTGGTGACCATCAGGAACGGGCATTTGAACAGCTCGGGCTCTGTCGCCTGAATGACGACGTAGTCCGGCGTACCGTGCTTGTCGAAATTGACCGCGGCCTCCGAGAGCTCGGACAAACGGATCGACAGGTTTTCGTCGGCGCGCGGGTAGTCGACTCCCCAGCCGCCACCGTATCCGCCAAACCCGGTGCGGAACGCCAGCCGGCAGAAAGTTGAAGTGCCCTTTGAACGTATCGGCCGCCGGCCGGCGCACGCCGTAGTAGCCGCCGCCACCACGCTGCGCAGCGATCGTCGCGACCGCAAACGCGAGGACCAGCACCGACAGTACGACCCGTTTGAAATACATGCGGAACTCGGTAAAGTGTAGCGCGTTATGAGACAACAACTGTTCGCCTTCGCCCTTATCGTGTCGGCCGCCTGCGGATCGCCGGCGCCGCAGCCCGCGCCCGCTCCGTCCCCAACGCCGGCGCCGGCTGCGCCGGCCGAGCCTCTCAGCTTTGGCAAGCATCATCATCCCATTCGAACGTCGAACGCCGAAGCGCAGAAGATGTTCGACCAGGGGCTCGCGCAGGCGTTCGGGTTCCACCACGAGGCCGCTATTCGATCGTTCGAGCGCGCCGCCGAGCTCGATCCGTCCGCCGCCATGCCGCACTGGGGCAAGGCGTGGGCGCTCGGGCCAAACTACAACCTCGACATCGACGACGCGCGCGCGAAGGCGGCATACGATTCTTTACTGAAGGCGCAGTCGCTCGCGGCCAAGGGCCCTCGACTCCGCTCGCGGCAGGCCTGATGTCGAGCGCGATTACATCGATGCGCTTGCGGTGCGCTACTCGGCAGATCTCAAGGCCGATCGTGCCGCGCTTGCGCACGCATTCAGCCAGGCCATGGGCGCACTGTCGAGCAAATATCCCGACGATCTCGATGCCGCCGTCATTCACGCCGAGAGCCTGATGAACCTGACGCCGTGGAAATTATGGACGCCCGACGGCAAGCCCGCGGCCAACACCGAGGAGATCGTTGCGGTGCTCGAGTCGGTGCTGCAGCGCAATCCCAATCACCTCGGCGCGAACCATTACTACATTCATGCCGTCGAGGCCTCGCGCTCGCCGGCGCGCGCGCTGCCGAGCGCGCTGCGTCTGACGGCCATCGCGGAATCATCGGGGCATCTTCTCCATATGCCGGCGCACATTTACGCGCGAACGGGCGACCACGCCGGAGCCGCCACGGCGAATGCGGCGGGCGCCACCGCGGATCGCCGCTATCTCGTCAGCGCGCCGCCCAACGGGATGTACGGAATGATGTACTACCCGCACAACCTGCACTTCCTCGCCGACTCGCACATGATGCAGGGCCGATTCGGCGATGCGAAGCAGGCGGCCGATCGCGCCGCGGAGCAGCTGAATCCGCACGCCGCGATGATGCCGATGGTCGAATCGATGGTCGTCATGCCGGTCTCGGTGCTCATGCGGTTCTCGAGGCACGCGGATGTGCTCGCGCTGCAGGCGCCACCAGCAGAGCGCCCGGTACAGCGCGCGTGGCACCACTTTGCGCGCGGGACCGCGCTCGCGAAAACCGGCAAGCTCGACGAAGCGGCGGCTGAACGAACGCTCCTCACCACGGCCATTGCGGCCGTTCCCGAAACGGCGGCGTTCGGCGGAGGTGGATGGGCGACGGCGGCAAGCGCGCTCAGCATCGCCGCGCTTGTCGCTCGACGCGCGCATCGCGGGCGCGCGCGGCGAGCACGATCGAGCCATCAAATACTGGCAGCAGGCGGTCGCGGCGGCCGATCAACTTCCCTACGACGAACCGCCGGTATGGTTCTATCCTGTGCGCGAGTCGCTGGGCGCGGCTCTGCTTGCCGCGGGACGCGCGGCTGACGCAGAGCGCGTGTTTCGCGACGATCTCGTCAAGCACCCGCGCAACGCGCGATCGCTCTTCGGGCTGCAGAACGCCCTCGCGAAACAGGGCAAGGACGCGGACGCCGCCTGGGTGCAGCGCGAGTTCGACGAGGCGTGGAAGCTGGCCGATACGAAACTCACGCTGGAGATGTTTTAGTGGCGCGCATCTGCAGCGTCCTTCTGCTCCTGGCCCTGTTCCCTGTCGGCCTCACGCCGCAGACGTCGAACGCTCATCTTCTGCTTGTGCTCGACGGCCTTCGACCGGATTACGTGACCGCCGACCTCATGCCGAACCTGTTCGCACTAGGGCAGCGCGGGGTCGTCTACACCAATCATCACGCCGTGTATCCGACGGTGACCCGCGTCAACGCATCCTCGATTGCCACGGGCGCGTATCCCGAGCGTCACGGCATTCTTGGCAACACCGTGTTCTTCCCTCGCGTCGACGCCGCGCGCTTTCTCGATACGGCGCAGCGGGCCGAATTGGAACGGATTCAGATCGATCAGGACGGCGTGCTGCTGACGGCAACGACCATGGGCGAGACGCTCCAGGCAAACGGGAAAACCATGCTGGCGGTCGGCGCCGGTACGAGCGGGGCGGCCTTTCTCCTGAATTACAAGGTGGCGGGCGGCGCGATTATTCACACCGAGTATGCGCGGCCGGAACAGCTGCACGCGCGCGTGCTCGCAGAGCTGGGGCCTCCGCCGCCACAGGCGCATCCCAACGATCAGCGAAATCGACGCGCGGTCGAAACGTTCCTCAAAATCGGTGTGCCCACGGTCAACCCGTCCGTCAGCGCGATCTGGCTCAGCGATCCCGATACAACCGCGCATGCGCTGGGCATGGGACATCCCACAACAATCGAAGCGATCCGGCGCCTCGATCGCGAAGTCAAAAACATTCAGGATGGCCTGGCCGCAGCGGGACTGCTCGACAAATACAACATCTGGGTGACCTCCGATCATGGATTTGCGACCTACACCGGAGCGCCGGACGTCGGTGCCGTGCTGAAGGGATCTTCGGTGAGCGGGAGCGGGGCCGTCTACGTGCGCGACAGCAATCGACAGGTCACGAGCCAGATCGTGCGCGCCCTGCAGAAAACGGCGGGCATCGGCGCGATCTTCACCCGTGCCGCCGCAACGGGCTCGCTGTCGGGATGGGCGGAGGGCACGCTGTCGTTCGACGCTGCGCGCTGGAGTCACGCGCGATCGGGCGACATTCTCTATTCGCCAGACTGGACCGACAACAAGAACATGTACGGCGTGGCCGGAACGAGCGCGTCGAACGGAGTTGCCGGGCACGGCAGCTCGAGCCCGTTCGAAATTCACAACACGCTGGTCGCAGCAGGCCCAGATATCAAACAGGGCGTCAGGGTGAGCATTCCGAGCGGTAATGTCGATTTTGCGCCGACGTTCCTTCGCGCGCTGGGTATCGCGGTTCCCTCGACCATGCAGGGGCGGCCATTGCTCGAAGCCTTTCGCGGAGCGCTCGCAGGGTCGACGCCCACGGTCACCCAGACCCGGCACACGGCACGGACGGCCGATGGTTCGTACTCCCAGACGGCGCACTTTTCAATCGTGCGAGCCGGCGCCATGCAGTACCGCTATCTCGATTACACGAGCGTGACGCGCAATGCGCCATGAACTCGACGTACGCATGGTTCCGGGTTCCGGTTCCCAGTTCCAGGTTCGAGGTGGCGCCACCACTTCCGAGCGCGGCTTTTCTTTAGAAAAGATGGCGTATCAATCCACTGCCCCTGCGCTACTTCGCGCCTTTCTTCCACTCGATGAAATGCGCCTGCCATACGTGGAAGTCGGCCTGCGTGACGGCGCCGTCGCCGTTCATGTCCATCCGCCGGTCGAGCACCGCGTTTGGCGTGCCGTGCACGGCAGCCAGCAGCGCGGTTCCGTCATCGCTGTCCAACTCGCCGTCATCGCTGAAGTCGCCCAGCAGCGGATTGAACCCGATGACGATCGGATCGTGATCGGCGGAGGCGAACTCGTTCGGCGCGAAGTACGCCGCCTGCGCCGCCGCACTCTTGAGGTTGCTGTCGAGCGCCTGCAACGCTGCCGGTTCGTCGGAGTTGATATGCAACTCGGCGACGCTCTTGACGAGCGGCAACGCCGATGCATTCACCAGCGCATGATCCAGATAGCCCCGCTGCGAGCCGAAGTTGTACGAGTAGGCGCTCTCACCCAACAGCGCATCAATCAAATTCGTATATCCGGCGGGGCCGAGGAGCGTCTGAATCGGGTCTTCGCCAAAATAGGCGTTGAAGTCGCCGATGAGAATGTAGCGGCGATTCGCACCGGCGGGATCAAACGTCGGATTGGCGACGAGCCACGCGGCGACGTTGTTGGCCATCGACGTGCGCATGCCGTTGCAATTGCCCTGGAACGGATCGTCATTGCCCGGTCCGCACGCAGAACCCTTCGACCGGAAGTGATTGACCACAACTGTGAACGTCTGCTGGCCGGCCAGCACCCCCGTCGCAGGCTTGAAGGTCTGCGCAAGCGATGGGCGATTCTGGTCGTTCTGATAGTACAGAGCGGCGCCGCCGATCGGCGTGACCGCACCGGCATCGTAGAGAAGGCCGTTGCGGATCGCGTCGGTGCCGTTATCCAGGATTGCGGTGCCGGGAGCGAGATGCGCTGTATCGAGCGTGTCGATGTAGCGGTAATCACGCCCGGTTGCCAGGGCAAGGGCCGACGTCAGATCTGCGATCGCCGCATTCGTGTACGTGCCGCCGTTGGTGCTTCCATTGGCGAAATTCTGCAGCTCGCTCAGACCGATGACATCGCCGCCGGACTGACCGAGCTGTGCCACCAGCTTGGTGCGCTGATTGTCCAGCTCCGTTACGGTAAAGGCGCCGCGGCTGCCCAGCGTCGTGAAGAAATTGAGCACGTTCGCGTTGACAATCCTGAAACGGGCGCCCGCCGCTGCCGCCGTCGCAGCCGTGTCGGGCCGCGGATTCGGCGCGTTCGAAAACGTCACGGCTGTCAGCGGATGAATGCGATAGGCGCCAAAACGATCGTCGAGGATGCCGACGAGAGGAACAGGCGCGTCGCCGTTCGGATTCACCAGCGCGCCCACGCGAAGCGTGTTGGCATCGCTCAATCCGGGATCCGGGTACGGCGCAACCGTCCCACCGTTGATGTTCGTATTCGACAGCGTGCTTCCATCGTCGAGCGCAATGCGGCTGCGCGCCACGAGGTTCGCTGCAGCCGCCCAACTGGCCGAGTCACCGATGCTGTGCGTCGGTTGAAACAACACGTTCGGCGCGAGATCGATTTGGCCGAACTGCCCCAGGCTGAAATTCCCGACGACGACCAGCTGCTGACTCAGGCGAATCTGCATCCCCTCGTAGCGCTCCCATTGGGATGGTTCATCGACGGGAAGGGTCACGTCGACCGGCTCGGGCAGCGGTTCGTTCTGACTGCATACCTGAACGCTCGAGACACTGCTCAATTCCGTGAGGCGCGAAGTCAGTGATCCCGTGCTCGATGCAAATTCGGCGACGACGCCGCGGGCGCGAACACGATCGCCGGCATCGACAGGCGCCGAACTGAAGATGAACAAGCCTTCCGATGTTGCGGGATTCGTATCCTGCTCGGCCGCAGGCTCCTGGAGATAGAAGCCCGACAGGCCGCCCGCGCCCTGGAAATCGCCGGCCACGATGGCTTCGACGTCGACGGTCTCTCCTGCGATTGGGCTGAGCACACCAAGCCCCTGGATTGCGGCGATCGGCGTCGCGACCGCGTTGCAACTGGTGTTGAGCGGAAGCAGAACCTTGACCGACAGACCGAAATCAGTCGAGCGATCTTGATCGTCCCGGATCGCGCACGGCAACGACGCGAGGCCAAGCGGCGCATCGAGGCTGACGGCGAGATCGTAGCTGAACGAGGCGCCGTCATTCGGCAGCTCCTGCGCACCAGCGCCGCCCACGGCGCTCAGGTTGCACGTCACCGTATACGTTTGCGAGAGCGGGTTATAGCCCGGCAGAATCGTGCCGGCGATCGTGAGCGTTTGCCCGGGGCTCACCGGATTCGGAGACAGTGACGCGCTCGTGTGCGGCGGCGTCGGATCCGAGCTGAACGTCGCTGCAATGCTGACGTTGTCTATCGCGAGCCCGTCGTCGCTGCCCGCATTGTCGCCGTCGGTCCACCGAATCCAGATTGACGTGCCGGGATTCACCGCGAGGCCAGAGATCGTCGCGGCAATCGGCATCCTGCAGGTCGCCGTGTTGCCGTTCGTCGCGCCAGCTGCGGTTGTGCCGGAGACATTCAAGCAGGACGCCGCAAGAGACGCGAAGTTCAGAGCAGGAACCGGCGTGAACGTGCCGGCGCCGAGAGTTGCGGCATCGAGGCTGTAGGCGAACGTCAACCTGTCGCCATTCGGTGGAATTGAATTGCCGCGGCGCCACATCTCGCCGTCGAACGTGATCGTCAGCGCGGTGATCGGACCAGAACCGGCATTCGTCAACTTTGCGCCGTAGTGGACGGACAGCGCGCTGCCGCTGCCCACACTGCCCAGCGCCCGTTCCGGATTGCTGAGCAGGCCGAAACTGTATGCCCCACCTGTCGCACTCGAGCCGGTACCGACGGCATACTGACCGTCGCCCCCGGCTCCTGCCGCGGTCGGCAGCTCGGTGAGATACCAGCCGTCCGGCAGGACGCCGGACGGGGTCGTCGACGAGCTGAGCGAATCGAAGTCTTGAAAGACAGGCGCGCTGTTCGTCAGAGCAATGAGGCCGACTCCGGAATCAGTCGCGCGCAAGGACGAGCCCGCCGCGACAATCGCGGCGAGCAAGAAGGTATGGAGAAAAAGTTTTTTATGCATGGGCACTCAGGGCCCACAGCATACCTGAAAATGTTTCGCTGTCTCGTAACGTTTCAGTGAACCTGTTGTTCGACCACTTTTTTCAAGCCAGCGAGCATCATGTTCCAGTTCTTCTCGGAGTGCTCGCGTGCTTGCTCTGTGGCGTTGTTGTCTTGCGACAAGGACACGCGCGTTCCAGACGGCTCCTCACAGAGTTCGAGCGTCACAGTGTGATAATTCTCGGGCGTCTCCGGCTGTCCGGAGAGTGGACTGAAGTGACTGTACTGAAGCACGTGCGTCGGTTCGATGCGAAGGATCACTCCCTTATCCTCGTACGGCTTCCCCTGCCATTCCCCTTTCCAGACGATCGGGCTGCCTTCCTTCCAGTCCGAGCTGACGCTCGCGCCAAACATGTACTGTTTGATGAGGGCGGGATCGACGAGCGCGTTCCAGACGTTGGAAATGGACGCGTGGATCGTCGTAACGGCGCGGGCGACATGGGGTTTATCCGTGCGGTGCTCACTTGCAATGGCCATGGCAGAGACCTCCTGCCCGCTTGAGCATAGAATTCTGATGCCATGTCGAGAAACCGCGTTCTGCTCCGACTTACCCATGAAGGCGCCAATTGGGGCGTGCCCGCCTAGCAGGAAGAGCGAAGGCTGGCTGTATCAATAAGGAGCAGGACCATGAAATACATGTTGATGATGAATGCACCACGCGGGACGGGAGATTGGGGTGTGATGAAGTGGCCGGCCGAAGACCTGCAGGCCCACATCAAATTCATGAAGAACTTCACGAAGGGACTTGCGGACGCCGGCGAACTGGTCGGCGGCGAGGGTCTGGCGCCCCCGTCGCAAGCCAGGGTCGTGCGCGCGCAGGCGAACGGCACACCGGCCGTCACCGACGGCCCATTCGCCGAGGCAAAAGAGTTTCTCGCCGGCTACTGGATTGTCGACGTCGAGACTCCCGCACGCGCGTACGAGATTGCCGCGGGTGCGTCCGCGGCTCCGGGGCCGGGCGGCAAACCGATGAACATGCCGATCGAAGTGCGCGAAGTCATGAGCGCACCGCCCGTCGAAGTGTGACGACGACCGGCCTGGACGACAACGCCGAGAACCTGCTGCGCGAGCTTGCGCCGCAGGTTCTCGGCGCCACCATGCGTCGCTTCAAGGATTTTGCCGCGGCCGAAGACGCGGTGCAGGAGGCGCTCGTTGCGGCGAGCGTGCAGTGGCCGCAAGAAGGGATGCCCGACAACCCGCGTGGATGGCTCATTCAGGTGGCGACACGCCGCATGACGGATTTTTTCCGCAGCGAGACGGCCAGGCGCGAGCGTGAGCTGTTGACCGCGCAGTCTTCGATCGCCGATCCATGGTCGGGGTTCCGCGAACACGGCACGACGGAACGCGATGACACGCTCGTGCTGCTGTTCATGTGTTGTCATCCCGCGCTTTCCGCTTCGTCGGCGATCGCGCTCACCCTGCGCGCCGTCGGCGGCCTCACCACTGCGGAGATCGCCAACGCCTTCCTCGTGCCGGAAAGCACGATGGCGCAGCGCATCAGCCGCGCGAAGCAGACGATCAAGGCCTCGCGCGTGCCGTTTCGCATGCCGACGAAACGCGAGCATGCGACCCGTCTCGCCGCGGTACTGCACGCGCTGTATCTGATCTTCAACGAAGGCTACACGAGCAGCATCGGCGCCTCGCTGCACCGCGTCGATCTGTCGAGCGAGGCGATTCGGCTGATGCGCGCGATCCATCGACGGCTGCCCGATGATCCGGAAGTGGCGGGGTTACTCGCGCTGATGCTGCTGACCGACGCGCGGCGGCCGGCGCGGACTGGCGCCGAGGGTGAATTGATCCCGCTCGACAAACAGGATCGGCAGCTCTGGAATCGCGAGGCCATAGCCGAGGGGATTGCGCTCGTCAGTCGGTCGCTGCCGAAGGGATCGGTGGGTCCGTACCAGCTTCAGGCGGCGATCGCCGCCGTTCACGATGAAGCTGCGACGGCCGGCGAGACCGACTGGGCCCAGATTCTGGCGCTGTACACCCTGCTCGAGCGGATGTCCGATAATCCCATGGTGTCGCTGAATCGCGCGATTGCGGTTGCCATGGTGCACGGGCCCGCGGCCGGCCTCGAGATGCTCGACCGGCTCGATACGGCCGGGCGGCTGGCCGGACACTACCGGCTCGATGCCGTACGCGCGCATCTGCTTGAGAAATCAGGAGATTTTGACGCCGCCCTTGCCCATTACCGCGCCGCGGCCGGTCGCACGACCAGCATCCCCGAGCGGGACTATCTCCTCAGCCAGGCCGCCCGTCTCCCCCACGCGACCCACGCCACCCACGATCCCTACGATCCCCAAATTCCCGACAACTCCAACGCGAAAGGGTCCGTCTAAGCGGTAAGGGTGAGCAGGCCGGATGCCGAACTGGTCGCGCGCTGCCGGGCGGGCGATAGCGATGCCTTCGAAGCGCTCTACCGGGAGCACTCGCCGCGCCTCTTTGCCCTCGCCCGCAGAATGACGGGATCTCCTCATGAGAGCGAGGATTTGCTGCAGGAGATCTTTCTGCAGGTCCATCGCAAGCTCGACAGCTATCGCGGAGATTCGGCGCTGGGCACCTGGCTGTATCGGCTGGCCGTGCGCCAGTGCCTCGATTTTCTGCGGAGCCGGCAGGGCCGGATGCGCGCAGCATCCAGCGAGCTCGACGAAAACGGACATTACATGCCTTCGACGCGCGAAACGCCCGGCGCCAGAATCGACATCGAGCGCGCGGTCGCCCGGCTGCCCGAAGGGTGCCGGGTTGCGTTCGTGCTGCACGACATCGAAGGCCTCGAGCACAGACAGATCAGCGAGATGCTCGGCGTCAGCGAAGGCACCTCGAAAAGCCAGGTATTCAAGGCGCGCACGAAACTGCGCGCGATGCTGAAATAAATGATGACCCATCCAACCGAAGAAACGCTGAACGATTACCTCGAGCGCGAGTTGAGCCCGGCCGATCAGGTGCGCGTGGCCACGCACCTGGAAACGTGCGCCGATTGCGCGCTCGTCGTTGCCGAGTTTCAACAGGTCGTGCGTGAGGCGTCTGCGCTCGGCCCGCTGACGCCGCCGGAGCATGTGTGGACGCGGCTTTCGCAGTCGATAGTCGACAGTCGACAGTCGCACAGTCGCAGAGTCGACAGTCGATCGCCGACGGACGATGGACGATCGCCGATCGTCGATGGACGAGATTTGCATGGGCGATGGCAACGGCCGCGCTCGTCGTCATGGCGTTTTTTACGGGACGGTTTTTCAATCAGCGCGAGCAGCAGGTCGCCTCGCAACAACAGAGACGGCCGCGACCGCCGTACGCGCGAGCGCCGACAATTCCGTCGTCCGCGAGCGCGTGCTGCTGATTGCCGTAGGCGACCATCTCGAGCGCTCGCAGATGGTGCTCGTCGAGCTCTCACACGCAGAGACGAGCGGCGAGCTCGATATTTCTGCCGAGCGGCAACTCGCGGACGACCTGCTAGCGTCTAATCGGCTGTATCGCCAAACGGCGCAACAGATGGGTCAGGCGAACGTCGCGGGGGTACTCGACGAGCTCGAACGCGTGCTGGTGGAACTCGCGCGCGGACCTTCGACGGTGTCGATGCAGCAGCTGGCCGACATTCAGCAGCGCATCGAATCGCAGGGCATCTTGTTCAAGGTGAAGGTCATCGGATCGGAAATTCGGCAACAACCCGTTTTATAGGGAGACTCATGGTGAGATACACACGCTTCGTCACGGCCGTCGTCTTTGCGCTCGGCGCGCTGCCCGGATCGGTGCTCGCACAGCCGCAGCCGCCCGTGCCGGTGATGCCGGCGCGGCCTGCTATGCCGGCGCTGCCGCCGATGCCGCCCATGCCCATGACCGGCATGTTCCACTTCGATGCCGGACCTTCGAAGTTGAGAGCGCAAATCGAACGGATGAAGGAGGACAAAGAGTTCTCCAAGATCGACAAAGAGCTATTCAAGGTCGACATGGATGCGTGGAAGGCCGACATGGAAGCCTTCAAAGTGGAGATGCACGACTTCAAGTTCGACATGCCGGACCTCAAGTTCGACCTCGCGTTCGATTACGCGCAGGGCCCGAAGCCAGTGCCGGGGCCAAATCCGTCCCCGAAGGTGCTCATCGCGCGCCGTGACGACAACAATGAGGATCGTAACTATCAGAACGGCGTGCGCGCGCTCGACGCCGGCCGCTGGGACGAAGCCGTCGAGTACTTCACGCGCGTCGTGACACAGAACGGCACGCGCGCCGACGGGGCCCTGTACTGGATCGCGTGGGCTCAGAACAAACAAGGCAACGGTGCGGCGGCGCTCGCCACGCTCGGCAAGATACCGAAGGAGAGCCGCTGGACCACCGAAGCTGGCGCACTCTCGGTAGAAATTCGTCAGCGAGCCGGCCAGCCGGTGAAGCCGGAAAACGTTCCGGATGAAGAGCTGCGGTTGATGGCGCTGAACAACCTGGGGCGGGCCGAAGACCCGCGAGCCATTCCGATGCTCGAGAAAATCGTGAACGGCACCGGCTCGCCGCGCCTCAAGGAACGCGCGCTCTACGTGCTCGCGCAGAACGGCTCGCCGGAAGCCCGCCAAATCGTCATCAGGATTGCGCGCGGCGGAAACCCGGATCTGCAGGCGCGTGCCGTGCAGCACCTCGGCGCGTTCGGCGGCCCCGAGAGCAAGCAGGCGCTGCTCGACATTTTCAAGAGCACCACCAACGTGACCGTGAAACGCAACATTCTCCGGTCGTTCCAGAGCACCGGCGATCGCGCGCAACTGCTCGAGGTGGCGCGAACGGAGCCATTGCCCGAGCTCAGAGCCGAAGCGGTGCAGCAGCTCGGCTCCATGGGTGCGCAAGAGCAGCTGATGCAGCTGTACTCGACGGAAAAAACGATCGAGGTGCGTCGGCGAATCATCCAGGCGATGTTCCAGCGGCACAATCCGGACGTCCTGATTCAGCTCCTGAAGACAGAGACCGATCCGGAGCTTCGCCGCTCGATCGTGCAGAACCTCGGCCAGATGGGATCGGCGCAGGGCACGGCGGCGCTGCAGTCACTGTACGCATCGGAGAAGGATGAAAACGTGAAGCGCGCGGTCATCGATGCGTTTGCGCAATCAGCGCAATGCGAAGATGCTGATCGAGCTGGGAAAGAAAGAAACAGATCCCGCGATGAAACGGCGCATTGTCGATCGGCTGGGAAACATGAAAGACGCCCGAAGCGACCGACTACTTCATGGAAATTCTGGCGCAGCCATGAAGATCGCCGCATTCGTTCTCGTCTGCGTCTTCGCCGTCATCCACGGCCTTCGCGCAACAGCCGAACTTCGTCAACGCGCGCGTGGTGGCGCGGGCAGCGCAGCCAGACGTCGCGCGTGCGATAGCGGCGATTGTGAAAGCGCAAGTCGAGCCGGCGTGGATTGGCTATGCGGTTCCGGCGTTGAACAACGACTCGTTCGGCCGCGGCGATGGGTGGAGCGAGCGGTGCAGACTGGAACAACAACGCGTCGACCCTGCGACGAACGCGCCGGCACCGGGCCCGATTCGGCTCGAGCCGGCTCAGAACCTGATGGTGCTGGTACGCCTGCAGACGAATGAGATTCGACGCGTGCGCTCGCTCTCGGGCGATTGCCAGGTTGATGCAGGCGGTCTGCAGGTGTTCTGGCTGGGCGACGTGAACGCCGCACAGAGCATCGATTTCCTCAAGACGATGGTGACAGGCCCAGAACTGAACAATGCGGCGCGCGATCAGTCTGAGAGCGCGTTATCTGCGATGGCGCTGCACCGCGATACGGCGGCGGCCGCCGCGATCCTGGATCTCGCGAAGAACGGCACGCCGAGAGTGCGCCAGCGCGCGCTGTTCTGGATCGCGCGCCGCGCAGAGTCGCAGGCCGCGGGCGTCATTACGCAAGCCATCGACAACGATCCCGATGTCGAGGTGAAGAAACAGGCGGTGTTCGCGCTCAGCCAGCTGCCACGAGATGAGGGAGTCCCGATCCTCATCAAGCTGGCGGGATCGCATACCCATCCGATCGTCCGCAAGCAGGCCATGTTCTGGCTCGGCCAATCAAAAGATCCGCGCGCGTTGACCTTCTTCGAACAGGTGTTGCGCTAGGCGCGCAGCTTCAGCTTTTCCGTCGCACGTTTCAACGATCGCCCGCGCCGCCGCATGTCGGCCCAGAGGTCGCCAACCTTCGCGACACGATCGAGCATGTTCCGCAACGTGAAGCTGCGGGGATCCACATCGCCGCGCTCAACCTCCTCCCATGTGCACGGCGCAGATACCGGGGCACCAGGCTTCGCACGGACTGTGTACGCGGCCGCGAACGTGGCGCTGTACCCGTTTCGCCCCGTATCCACATAGATCCGCCCGCGGCGATCGGCTTTGCTGAATTCCTGCGTGAGCAGATCGGGGTACAAGCTGACGAACACCTTCCCTACCGCGTTGGCAAAACGTGCGACTTTTCCCATCTCCGTCTTGCCGTCGAGTGGAACGACAATATGAAACCCCTTCGAGCCTGACGTTTTGATCCACGAAGGCAGCGCCAGTTCCTCGAGCAGATCGCGAAGGCCGATTGCGACCGCGCGTACTGCCGCCGCATCCTCCTTCGACGGGTCGAGATCGAAGACGCAGATATCGGGATAGTCCAGTCTAGGGATGCGCGAGGTCCAGACGTGTTGCGTGATGGTGTTCTGATTGGTCACCCACAGCAGCGATCGCGTATCCGTGACGATCGGATGATGAACGACGCCGTCTTTCTTCGGCACGGCGACACGCTTCAGCCATGCCGGAAATCCTTTCGAGACATCCTTCTGCCAGAACCCCTTCTTGTCGATTCCCGCCGGGTACCGTTCCATGGTCACCGGCCGCCCGCGGAGATGCGGCAGCATTACGGGCGCGATGGCTTCATAGTACGCCGCGAGATCGCCTTTGGTGATCCCCTCATCAGGAAAGAGCACCTTCTCGGGATGCGTAATCATGACTCCGCTAATGTTACAAACTAAAGTAGAGCGATGCAGGAGGAGAAGGAGCGGGAGATTCTGACGGTCGCCGGCCGCGACGTCGCCATCTCGAATCCAGGGAAAGTGCTGTTTCCTCAGCCTGGTTATACGAAGCTCGACCTCGCTCGCTACTATCTCGCCGTTTCGGATGGCGCCTTGCGTGCGGCCGGCGACAGGCCCAACGTGCTCGTGCGCTATCCGAACGGCATCGACGGAGACTTTTTCTTTCAGAAGCGCGCACCGACATCACGGCCCGACTGGATCGATGTCGTCACGCTGCGCTTTCCATCGGGCCGTGTTGCCGAAGAAGTTGTCCCGCGCGATGCGGCGGCGCTCGCGTGGATGGCAAATCTTGCCTGCCTCGAGCTTCATCCGCACCCGGTTCGCGCCGAGGATCTCGATCACCCCGATGAGCTGCGCGTCGATCTCGATCCGGTGCGCGGGGTGACGTTTGCGGACGTTCGCACAGTCGCGCTCGTGCTTCGGGGAACGCTTGACGATTTCGGACTCATTGGTTGGCCCAAGACATCGGGCTCACGCGGCATTCACGTCAATGTGCGCATCGAACGGAAGTGGACGTTTGACGAGGTGCGGCGTGCGGCGCTCGCGCTGGCGCGCGAGGTGGAGCGGCGGGCGCCGGAGTTGGCCACGAGCAAATGGTGGAAAGAAGAACGCCACGGTGTGTTTCTCGATTACAACCAGAACGCGAAGGATCGCACGGTGGCCGCAGCGTACTCGGTGCGTCCCACGCCTGATGCGCGCGTGTCGGCGCCGTTGACGTGGGACGAAACCGAATCGGCAGAGCCGGGCGACTTCACGCTCGCCTCGATGCCGTCGCGCTATGCGCGCATCGGCGACGTCCACGCCGCGATCGATCAACACCCCTGCTCGCTCGAACGTTTGCTCGAGCTTTCTGCGCATCACGAGCGTGAGGGTTTAGGCGATGCGCCGTGGCCGCCGCATTATCGAAAGCAGCCCGATGAGCCCGCACGCGTGCAGCCGTCGCGGCGTCGACAGCCAAGCCGGCCACTTCTGGAAATCGGCCGGGCACAGCGCAAGGCCGAGGCGCTCGCGGGCCTGGAGCGATGGCGCGCACGTCATGCAGAGGCCGCGGCGCACCTGCATCCCTCCGACGTGCTGGTCGATGCGATGCGCGGACGTTTTCAGACGTGGACGCGCATTCGTGTGAATCTCGAGCACGTGCCGGAAGGATTGCGGCCCTCACAGGAGCCGCTCGATCCGGACGACGCGCCGAAGGGGTGGGGGCCGTCCGATCGCGCAGACGGCGTCACCGGACGTCGCGCGACGCGCCGAACACCTTCGCGAGCTCGTAAGGAGTCGTAACCTCCAACTGATCGTAGCGTGCAGTCGGCTGGTGGCTTGTCAGGCC
Organism: Vicinamibacterales bacterium; assembly: GCA_963730445.1. GTDB lineage: Bacteria > Acidobacteriota > Vicinamibacteria > Vicinamibacterales > JAMQPK01 > JAMQPK01. Next base: position 77,287 of record CAVSRX010000007.1, read on the forward strand.
GCCAGCGCTGAAAGACTGCGGCGTGGCGAAAGCGATCTCCCTGCATATGGTCGTATTTCACTTCGCACACCCGCTCGATGCGAAGCGGTTCCCACGAGAGATCTTTCCCTGCGCTCCAACGGCTCTGACCGCCAGGCATGCGATTCAACTCAGTGCCCGGCCTTCGCCCATTCGCGCCAGGGATGATTCTCGAGCGCGCCCTCGCGCAGAGGCGCCAGCTCGCGGACCAGTTCTTCTCGCGCGGCCATCGTAAATGACGAAGTGACGCCGACGTGCTGCAGCACGCCCTTCGTGTCGTACAGACCGAGGAGCAGAGAGCCGACGCGGGTATTGGTTCCATTCTTATGCCAGCGAAATCCCGCGACGACGCAGTCGGCCGTGCGCGCGTGTTTCACTTTGATCATCGCGCGCTTCCCCGGCTCGTAGACGCCGTCTTCCGGTTTCGCGATCACGCCGTCAAGGCCGGCGCCTTCGAATCGCGCGAGCCAGTCGGTTGCCGTCTTCGGATCGCGCGTCATCGGCGTGAGATAGATGGGCGGCTCGACTCCGGCGAGAAGCCGTTCGAGCGCGGCGCGGCGCTCGCGCAGCGGCGCCGCACGAAGGTCGAGCCGGCCGTCGGCGAGCAGATCGAATGCCACAAACGACGCCGGCGTTTCGGACGCCAGCTTGGCGACGCGCGAGGCCGCGGGATGCAGCCGCATCTGCAGCGCGTCGAAGTCGAGACCATGCGGCGCGGCGATCACAATCTCGCCGTCGAACACGCCCTCGGGCAGCGCCGATAGAAATGCGGCATGCAGGTCCGGAAAGTAGCGATCGAGCGGGCGCAAGTCGCGGCTCTGGATGAAGACGTCAGAGGGTCCGCGAAACACGATTGCGCGAAAGCCGTCCCACTTCGGTTCGTAGAGCAGCCCCTGTCCGGCCGGGAGCTTCTCAGCAAGTTTGGCGAGCATCGGCTCGATCGGCGGCTCAATGGGGAATGTGGTGGGCACGACTGTCACTGTAACGCAAACGGCTTTCTAGTGCTTTATCCCGCGCATCCGCCTGTGTAATACTTATACGTATTACAGAGGTGCCTGATGGCGATGACCGTCCGTCTCAGTCCAAAAACCGAGCGCGCCCTGAATGCGCTGGCGAAGCGCCGGCGCCTGTCGCGCTCCGAAATCGTACGCGAGGCGATCGCCCGCTACGACACTGCGGAGCACGCCGGCGAGGACCTCAGCCGTCCGTACGACACATGGTTGGATGTCATCGGGATCGTCAACCTCGGCGCGCGCGACCCCAAACGCACCACCGGTGAACAGTTTGCAGCCATCGTGAGGAAACAGGCGAAGGCCCGGCGTGCTCGTTGACGCTGGCCCGCTCGTGGCGATCCTCGACCGCGGCGACCCGGAACACGAAGCGTGCGTCGCCGCGTTACAGACGTTCCACGACCCGCTCATCACCGTGTGGCCGGCGTTTACGGAAGCGATGTACCTGCTGAGCGGATCGTGGCAGGGTCAAAAGGCCTTGTGGAGCCGCCTGGAGACGGATGCGCTCGCACTCGCACCGCTCGACGAAACGGACGCGCCGCGCATGCGCGAATTGATGGAGAAGTACCGCGACCTGCCGATGGACCTCGCCGACGCCGCGCTCGTCCGGGTGGCCGAGCGTGACTCGCTCGCGAACATTTTCACGCTCGACCGAAAGCACTTCTCCGTTTATCGGCCGGGCCGCCGCCGCCGGTTTTCTCTCGTCGAGGTGTAATGATTCTCGTCCTCCTCATTCTCGCGCTTGCTGGTGCGCCCGCGGCGCAATCACCTGCCGGCCAGGCACCTGGCCGGCGTGGTGCTGCTCGACGCGCACAATGCATATCCCTAGACGGGCGCTGGAGCGATCGCATCGAGCGCGCCCTCGCGACGGGTCTGCCGGTCGCGATCGAGCAGGACCTGATGTGGCGCTCTGCCGCGGCGACGCCGCCGCTCATTCATCGGGTCGCACGGCAAGCCGTTCACCGGCGACGAGCCGACGCTGCATGATTCTTCGAGCGCGTCCGCCCACTTGCAACGGACGCGCTGAAGGCCGGTCTCGCGAGCAGTGGCCGCTCATCACGCTGAACCTTGATTTCAAAGACAGCCATCCTCAACATTTCGCTGCTGTGTGGGATCTCCTCGGCGAGTCGAGAGCTGGCTGACGACGGCAGAGCGTACGGTGACGGCTGAGCGAGTCGAAGCGCTTAAGCTCGGTCCCATTCTCGTGTTGACGGGATCGGATCCTGCGCAGCAAGCCGCATTTCACGATGCCGTGCCCATCGGCGCCCGTCTCCGTCTGTTTGGCGCGGTCTATCCGCCGTCGCGCCTAACGGCGCTATGGCGGACAAGCCCACCGTCAAGCCCGCCGCCACGAACTATCGCCGGTGGTCGAACCATCCGTGGAGCGTCATCGAGCCTGATGGACAGAACCGCGCAGGAGCGTGGACAGCAGATGACGCCGATCGGTTGCGTCTGCGCGTCAGCGCGGCGCACGACGCTGGACTGTGGATTCGCTTCTACATGCTGAATGGTGATTCGACCGAACACGGCGATCGCATGGATGGACGCCCAGTTACAACTTCGGTTCGCTCGAAGCGGCACGCATTCGTTGGCGCGCAGCAATCGCTGCGGGCGTCGATTTCGTCGCCACCGATCGATCGAAGAGTACGCACAGATTTCATCGCGCTGAGTCCCTGCCGTTACACCTCCGTGGCGCCGGCTGTCTAGGATAGCCGGACCTGACCGGAGGTAGCCACATGACAGTCCGATCTCAAGCCAGCGCACGGCGCTCATCACGGTGGCCGGCCTCGTCGCGCTTGCGCTTCGGCTGCTCATGACGCGCACACGCTCACGCTCACACCGATCGAACGCACGGCGCGCGTCACGACATTACACGAAGACGTTCCTCATGAAACGCTGGCAGCTTCAGTCGCTGATCATTGGGACGGCTGCCACAGCGTGGTTGGTTTTGACGACCGTGCAGGCAGATTGCCAGTGGCTCGCTGGCGATTCACGTCGATAGCCATTGGAGCGCGGACTACGGTGATACCTACACGTCATCACGACCCACTCATCGAGGCGATTGGACGGCGCGTTCGCGGCATGAACACGCAGATGCGGAGCCGATGATGGACGCGGCCAGCGAGAGAGTCCCTGGGCGGATTTGTGGTTCTACTCGAACCCGATTTTTGTCGAGGTCGGCGCCAAGTAAACCCTACGCGCTTGACGCCGACATCGTGGTGGCAACGGAGACGCCGCTCGCCCGCGGAATGATGAGCCACGCAAGCAAGTACGACGATCACGCCGCCGATGATGGCGCCGACGAAGATCTGAGAGGATGAACCCAGAGCAATCGTACCGCCGTCGGGTCGGCGTCGAAATATTCCGCCATGCCACCGCACACGCCGGCGATCTGCCTATCTGTCGTCGATCGTCTCAGCACGCGGCCGTCGGCCACTGGCGCCGCCTGATCGGTGCCTTCCGGCATGATGAACCAGGCTGCGACATACACGATGACGCCGCCGATAATGGCGCCGGCAATCGACAAAATGACAAAGAGGAGGCGAACGAGCACGACATCCACGGCATAGTAGTCCGCAAGCCCGGCACAAACACCACCAATGACTCCTTGCGTGCGCGATCGGGTGAGGCGGCGAATCGGCATATTTTGACCTCGCTGATCGGTATACGCGCCCTGCGGCTGCAGGTTCCAGCCTTCAGCGCCAGCTCGACAGCATGCCGGTGGCGAGGGTCGTGCCCGCAGAATCACCGAACACCCACAACCATGCTCGCCGTAATGGGTTCGTGCAGAAGCAGATGGCCCCACAACACGCCGAATGCGGGAATCAAATACGTCACGGCCAGGGTCTTCGACGGCCCGATGCGACTGAGCAGGCGGAAATACAGGATGTAGGCGATGCCCGTGCAGATGACGCCGAGCAGCACCGCGCTCACCCAGCGCACGCGGCTCGGCGGCGTCTCCGGCCAGTAGAGCATCGCCAACGGAAGCAGCAGCACAGTCGCCGCAACGAGGCTGCCGGTCGCAATCACGAAGGGATCGACGTCGCTCAGCTGCTTCTTCACGTAGTTGGCCGAGATGCCGTACAACACCGCGGCGCTCAATCCGGCGAGCACGGCCACTCCGCCGCCGTCGTCCGCGAGGGACACCCTGCCCCACACCAGCACGAGCACTCCGGCAAAGCCGACGATCAATCCGGCGATGCGCGCGGGCGCCGGCCTGTCGCGAAGCCAGATGAACGCCACGAGCGCACCGAAGAGCGGCGCCGTCGAGTTCAGCACGGAGGCAAATCCCGCCGTCACCGACAGCACGGCGTACGCGAACAGCGAGAACGGGATCGCCGAGTTGATCGCGCCGAGAAAGGTCAGTCGCGGGGCGTTGCGGTAAAGCTGATCGAGCCCACCGCGCCGCGCCAGCACGACGATCAAAAACATCGCAGCGATGCCGACGCGCGCGGCTATCAACGGGACGGCGCCAAATTCGGGCGCCGCCACGCGCATGAACAGAAACGACGCGCCCCAGATGGCGCCGAGCACGAGCAGGTCCACCAGGTCGCGCGTTTTCACACGATGCCGTCACTAGACTACTGCACTGCGACATTGGGCTTCCGACCTAACGACACCTGCAAAATTTACACAGATGACACGCCGAAGCGACAGGAAGTACGGCACCATGTCTCGTTTCAACGCGTCTTCAAGCGGGAGACACCATGATTTTCGCAAAACAATTAACCGCGGATGGCCAAACACGTCAGTTCACCATCGAGCGTGGGGCCCATGCGGGCTGGATCGCGTGCGAAGGGGACGGCCGATCGGATCGAAAAACGAGCGTGATTCGCGACTGGCGCCAGGTGGAGGCCGCCATGGCGCTGTTCGAGCGCAAAGCCTCGGCTCTCCGGGAGGCGGGTTGGACCGAGATATAGTTTCAGCAGCATGAAGCTGCTCTACTCGTACCTGCGGCACTACCGGGGCCTGATCGCCTTCGCGCTCGTGCTGGCCACGATCAACCAGGTCTTCTCGCTCCTCGATCCCCTGATCTTCCGGTACGTCATCGACAACTACGCCACGCGCTTTGCCGAGTACACGACGCGCGAGTTCTTCCGCGGCGTCACGCTGCTGCTCGCCGCGGCGGTCGGCGTCGCGTTCGTCTCGCGCGTGGCGAAGAACTTTCAGGACTACTACATCAGCCTCATCACGCAGCGGCTCGGCGCCGAGCTCTACTCCGACGGCATCCGCCATTCGCTCGAGCTGCCGTACTCGGTGTTCGAGGACCAGCGCAGCGGCGAAACGCTCGGCAAGCTGCAGAAGGTGCGGTCCGACGTCGAGCGGCTGATCTCGGCGTCCATCAACGTCCTCTTCACGTCGATCGTGGGCATCATCTTCGTGATGGTGTACGCATTCACGGTGCACTGGCTCATCGCGCCCGTGTATCTGCTGACGGTGCCCGTGCTCGGCATCATCAGCTCGGTGCTGAGCAAGCGCATCAAGACGATCCAGAAGCAGATCGTCGCCGAGACGACCGCGCTGGCCGGGTCGACAACCGAGTCGCTGCGGAACATCGAGCTGGTGAAGAGCCTCGGCCTCGGACAACAGGAGATCGAGCGGCTGAACAGCACGACGGGCAAAATCCTCAAGCTCGAGCTGAAGAAGGTGAAGTACCTGCGGAGCCTCAGCTTCATCCAGGGCACCTGCGTGAACTTTCTGCGGACGAGCATCCTCTTTCTGATGCTCTACCTGATCTACACGCGCGATATCACCGTCGGCCAGTTCTTCTCGCTCTGGATTTACTCGTTCTTCATCTTCGGCCCGCTGCAGGAGCTCGGCAACATCATCAACATCTACCGCGAGACCGAGGCATCGCTGCATGTCTTCGAAGGCATTCTGCGATGCCGAAAGAGCCGAAGCCCGTCAGCCCTCTGCCGCTCGACGATCTGCGCACGCTCGATTTCGACGCGTGACGTTTCAGCACCGATCGGCCACCTCACCCGCGGTCAGCGACATCACTTTGGTGCGCGGCGCGGAGAGACGATCGCCTTCGTCGGCCCGTCCGGCGCCGGAAAGACGACGCTCGTCAAACTGCTCGTCGGGTTGTACCCGCCGGGATCGGGCCGCATTCTGTACAACGGCATCTCCAGCGAAGAAATCGACCTGGACGTGCTGCGCGAGCGCATCGGCTTCGTCACGCAGGACACGCAGCTCTTCTCGGGAACGATTCGCGAGAATCTGCTGTTCGTGAATCCGAGAGCCACCGACCGAGAGTGCCTCGACGTGCTTCACCGCGCGTCGTGCGACAGCCTGCTCGCGCGCGCGTCGAAGGGATTGGACACGGTGATCGGCGAGGGTGGCGTCAAGGTATCCGGCGGGGAAAAACAGCGGCTGTCGATCGCCCGCGCGCTGCTGCGGCGTCCGCAGCTGCTCGTGTTCGACGAAGCGACCTCTTCGCTCGACTCGCTCACCGAAGAAGGGATCGTCGAGACGATCCGCGACGTCGCGAAGACCGGCGAGTCGATCACGATTCTCATCGCCCATCGCCTGTCGACGATTCTCCACGCAGATCGCATCTACGTCCTCGAGCGCGGCCGCATCGTCGAAACCGGACGCCACGACAAGCTCGTCGAGCAGAAGGGTTTGTACTTCGCGATGTGGAGACAGCAGATCGGCGAGCGGCGCTCACTGCCCGCGTCGCTAGACAGGGCAGAGGGAAGAGGGCTGAGGGCTGAGGTGCCCGTGACCAGGTAACCCGCCAGACTTTTCACGCTCACCGGTCGTCGGATCACCCGACGACCGGCACACCCGAATTATTGGAACTTCGGCTGTGCCGGACCCCAATCACCCCATGAGCGTGACGACCGAACCGACTGACCCGGAACTGCTCGATCGCATGGCATCGGGCGACCGCGAGGCGCTGGCCCTCGTCTTTCGCCGGCATCACGGCGACGGTCTATCGATTCAGCCGGCAGATGCTCGGGTCGACCGAGGCTGCCGAGGATGTGACGCAGGACGTCTTCGTCGCGCTGGCGAAGAACGCCGGTCGCTTCAATCCTGCGGTGGCGTCGCTGTCGACCTATCTGTATGGCATCGCGCGGCACCTGGTGCTGCAGCGCTACAAGCGCAGCCGCGCGCGGCGTCGAGGTGAACATCGATGCCATGGCCGCCGAAGACGCTGGCGGCGTTCGCCACCTCGAGCGACCCGACCGAGACGATTGTCGCGCGCGCAGGCGACCCGGCAGCTGCGGCAGCGCGATTTTGCGGCTGCCGGTCCACTATCGCGAAGTGGTGGTGCTCTGCGAGCTGAACGGGTTGTCGTATGAAGAGGCGGCCGCCATTGCCGGCTGCCCCGTCGGCACCGTGCGATCGCGCCTGAGCCGCGCGCGGCAGATGCTGATCGAACGGTGCAAGACGCTGCTGGCGGCATGACAGGGCAGAGAGCAGAGAGCAGAGGGCAGAACCCGAAGGAACGAAGAGATGGCTGATACCAACGAAGAACAACTGCTGAGCGATTTGCTGCGGCGGCATCGCGCGCGAGGACGCGCGCCTCGACGCCGCGCATCTCGAGGCGCGGGTGATGGACGCCGCCGTCCGCTGGCGTCCGCCACGGTCCGGCTGACGCCGGTCACCAGGTACTCGGCGATTGCCGCAGCGATTGTGCGTGGCCGTGCTCGCGCCACGGATGCTCTGGACGAACGCGGCGGCGGTCGCTGACGGCGACCATGGTGCCCAGACGTGCGGCTGCGACCGAAGCGGTCAGTCGCAGACGAACACCGCAGTCAGCGTCGCAAAGCCGCGCGACCCGACAGCCCGTACGCACGTCACGAACCCTGCGACCTGCGAACCCCACGAACCCTACGACCCACGACCCCGCGACCCACGCGACCTACCGAACCCACGCTATCGCCGAATCGCCCGATGAGTTCGTGCCGTTGATGCCGATGACGGAGCAGGAGCTCGCCGGTTCGTTTCAGCTCGTCCGCGTGCAGATGCCGCGCGCGTCGCTGGGCGCGCTGCGATCGCCGCTCGAACATCCGAACGAGCTCGTCGAAGCCGATGTGCTGCTCGGCGAAGACGGCATGGCGCGCGCCATTCGCGTTTCGACCAGCGGCTCTGTTTATCCCTGGAGGTCCCGATGATTCGTAGATATGCCATCGCTGCTGTTCGTTGCTTCTGCGGTGCCGCTGCTCGCGCGCGCGCAGGAACCGCTCGACATGATCGCGTTCACCGCTCCGCTGAACATCGAGTTCATGTCGGGGCCGATCGCCATTCGACACCGAGCCGGTGACCGGCGCGCCGTACTCGGCTGAAGCCGTCACCGACATCGTCCAGAACCTCGCCGACGGCAACCGCATCGTCCGGCAGAACAAGGCGCAGATCAGCCGCGACAGCCAGGGGCGCACGCGGCGCGAGCAGGGGTTTGCGATGTTCGGGCCGCTGGTCAACGGCCCGCGCGGCGAACGAACTGCGCAACGTGCAGATTTCCGATCCGACGAACGGGACCATGATCATGCTCGACCTGCAGAGCCGCACGGCGCACAGACTGCCCGGCGCCGCCGCAAGATCGATGCTCAGGAACAAGATCGCCGGCATCACCGGAAGTGCCGGCGTCGACGTCGAGCGCGTCGAGCCGGGCCAGACAGATCCAACGTCGAGAAATTTGAAGCGGCCGTGCCCGGCCCCGAGCGCGCGCGGCGGTGTCATGTTCAGCAGCATGCGAAGCGATCGTGGCCAGGCGTGCAGCGGAGAAGCCCGTCGTCGAATCGCTCGGCACTCAGTTCATGGAAGGGCGTCGCCGTCGAAGGCACGCGCACGACGATGACGATTCCGGCGGGACAGATCGGCAACGAGCTGCCGATCATCATCGTGTCAGAGCGGTGGTTTTCGCCGGACCTGAAGGTGCTCGTGATGAGCCGTCAGTCCGACCCGCGTTTCGGCGAGACGACCTATCGGCTCACGAACCTCACCCGCGCCGAGCCGTCGCCAGACTGTTCGAGATTCCGGCCGACTTCAAGATCATCGACCCGGCGTCGAATCGCCAGGTCATAATCGAGCGCAAAATCGTGCGGTAGATCTGTATTGGAAGTCGCGACTAATCTGCCAATGCTACGGATCGTCCAAGTCCTACGGCCGCTCGCCCACCCGGGCCTGCGCGGCCGAAACGTCTTGCGGGCACCTGTGCCGTGCGGCCGCGGCCCCGCGGGCCGGGCCCTTGACCCTGCGGCTGTCCCTGGCCGTGTGCCGCAGGCTGTGACTGTCCGCCGTGCCTCGCGCGGCGCTCGGCATTCGCTCTCGCCCGCTGCCGTTCGTCGGCCTTCCGCGCGCGAATCTCCGCGATGCGCTGCGCATGCGGCATCTCGAGCCGCTGCTCGGCTCGCGCCGTGTAGTCGAAATCGGGCACGGTCACGCGCGGCAGCCGCTTGTTGATCGCCCGCTCGATGTCGCGAACGCTCGCCTCGTCTTCCGGCGCGACCAGCGTAAACGCCGAGCCCGTCAGCTCCGCGCGCGCCGTCCGTCCGACGCGATGGATGTAATCCTCAGGCGCCGCCGGCACGTCGAAGTTGATGACGTGGCCGAGCGCCGTGACGTCGATGCCTCGCGCCGCGATGTCGGTCGCGACGAGCACGCGATACTTCCCGCTCTTGAATCCGGCGAGCGCTTCGGTGCGCTGCGACTGCGACCGATTGCCGTGAATGCGCTGCACGCTCACTTTGTGCTGCTCGAGGTGCTTGGCCAGGCGATCGGCGCGATGCTTCGTGCGCGTAAACACCAGCGCTTCCTTCACGTCGCCCTTGTTCAGCAGCGACAGCAGCAGGTTCTGCTTCAGGTGCGACGGAACGGGATAGATGGCGTGCGCGATGCCCGTCGCGGGAGCGGCCTTCCGCTCGAGGTTGATCATCACCGGGTTGTGCAGCATCTCCTGCGACAGCTTCACGATCGGGTCGGGCATCGTCGCGCTGAAAAACAGCGTCTGCCGCTTCGACGGAATGTGCCGCAGCACGCGCCGGATGTCGGGCAGGAAGCCCATGTCGAGCATGCGATCGGCTTCGTCGAGCACGAGATACTCGAGGCCGCCCAGCTTCGCGTACGGCTGCCGGAAGTGATCGAGCAGCCGGCCCGGCGTGCCGACGATGACGTCGACGCCGCTGCGGAAGGCGTGCTCCTGCGGCCCCATGCCGACGCCGCCGTACACGGCAAAGCCGCTGATCGGCGTGTGAACCGTGAAGTCCTTCAGATCTTCGACAATCTGCGCCGCCAGCTCGCGCGTCGGCGTGATGATGAGCGCGCGCGTCGTGCCCGGCCGGCTGCGCGGCTTCTGCATAGGCCGTGCAGAATCGGCAGCAGAAACGCCGCGGTCTTCCCGCTGCCCGTCTGGGCGCATGCGAGAAGATCGCGGCCTGCGAGCGCGGGCGGAATGGCGTCGGCTTGAATCGGCGTCGGCCGCTGAAACCCGAGGTCTTTGACGCCGCGAAGCAGATCGGGGTGCAGCTTTAACTGAGTAAATGGCATTGGTACTTTCGTAGAATTGGCAGATTGGAAGATTGGCAGATTGGCAGATTACGAAGACCTGCAGATCGTAGTCTGCCGTAATCCACCAATCTGCCAATCTGCCAATCTACCAATTCAGCTCAGCTTATTTCGCCTGAATCGAGAGCGATCACCTTCACTTCGTCACCCACCAGAAAGCCGCCGGTTTCGAGCGCGGCGTTCCAGGTGAGACCGAAGTCCTTGCGGTTCAGCGTCAGCTCGGCCTCGAAGACGAACCTGGTGTTGCCCCACGGATCCTGCGCGGCGCCGAGAAAGCTCGCGGGCAGCGTCACCTGGCCTCGTCACGCCGTGAATCGTGAGATCGCCGGCGACGTCGTAGGTGTCGCCGCCGCGCGGCGTCACCGACGTGCTCATGAACGTCAGCGTCGGGTATTTGTCGACATCGAAGAAATCGGCGCTGCGCAGGTGCTTGTCGCGATCGGCTTCGGCCGTGTCGATGCTGCGCGGCCTGAATCGTGACGTCGACGCGCGAGCTCTGCGGGTTCGACTTCGTCGAATTCGATCGTGCCGGCGAAGTCGGCGAAGCGGCCGCGCACTTTGCTGAGCAGGTGGCGCACCTGGAACGCGACTTCCGAATGGCTGCGATCGATGTCGAGCGTGCGAACGGCGGTGGCGGTGGCGGTTTGCGTGGTCATGATTGTCTCCTTGGCCGACCTGAAGGTCGGCACTACGTGTTAGTTGTTTCAACGCTATATGTGTAAACACCTATTGGACGCAAAAAATTCCCTCACGGTGCGTTCCGGACTTCCTCCAGGATGCTGATGAGCTCGCGCAGCCGCTTCTGGCTGACATGCCCGAGCTGGCGTGCGTGCATCGCCGGCAGCTCGCGGTCGATCTTCTCGAGCAGCTTCAGCGCCTTCTCGGTGATGCGCGTCGCCACGAAACGCCGGTCCTCGCCGCCCCGCTGCGCGGACGATGAGGCCGGCGGCCTCCATGCGGTCGAGCAGCCGCGTCACGTCCGGCACCTGCGTGACGAGCCGCTCCCCCACTTCGTTCCGGCACAGCCCCTCGTCGCCCGCGCCGCGAAGAATGCGCAGCACGTTGTACTGCGTGATCGTGAGATTGAACGGCTTCAACGCCTCGGCGCCGGCATGCTCGATGAGCGCGGCCGTGCGGGCGATGCTGAGAATGGCCTCCTCCTCCACGGACTTGAAGGGCTTGGTCATCTTGAGCTCGTCGCGAAGGGTCTTCGAGTCACTCACGATATACGTGTTATAACACTATTGTCAAGATAGTCGAGGGTCGAGCTACGGCCATCGGCTGCAGCTCGCGGCACCAGCTATCCGCAAGAGCGTCAGCGCCGGCGTGAAGCGCGGCAGCAGTGGCGGGACTGGACGCGCTGGCGCAGGGCGTCCCTTTCGTCGGAACGATCGTATCAAAGAGGACGCCGTCCACCCGGCGAGTGCCGGTGATATTCTTGCAAATCCAATGATATTCGCGGGTTTTCCGTTGGTGCCGTCCTTGCATCCGATGTCGCAGCACCTACAAGGAGGTTGCCTTGATGCGCCACTCTCGCTCCGGCCATCGTCCCTGGCGTTCATGCGCTGCTCGTCGCTACTCTGGCCCGCGCCCGCCGGCCGCCCAGCCATCACCCGATTTTCTGTTCGGCAGTCCCAAAGGCATGATCGGCGTCCGCAGCGGCTGGATGTTCGCCAGCGCCAACAGCGATCTGTTCACGTTCGTGCAGCGACCACCTCACGGTCGACCGCAAGGATTTCAACGCGCCGGCGATCGGCGTCGACGTCGAGGTCGCGATCACGCCGCGCGCGAGCGCGATCGGCGGGTTCGACTTCTCGCAGACGAGCAAGGACTCCGAGTATCGCGATTTCGTCGACAACCAGCGGCTGCCGATCACGCAAACCACGAGCGCTCAGCGAGATGAACCTCAGCGGCAGCGTCAAGTTCGCCGTCACGCCGCGCGGCCGCGAAATCAGCAGCCGCGCCTGGATTCCGGCCGCGGTCACGCCCTACGTCGGCGCGGGCGGCGGCATGCTGCAGTACGAGTTCCTGCAGTTCGGCGACTTCATCGACGTCGACAGCCCGAACTCGGCGATCTTCACCGACACGTTCCGCTCGAGCGGCTGGGCGCCCAGCGCGCACGTGTTCGGCGGCGTCGACGTGCGGCGTGTACAAACGTCTTTATCTCAGCGGCGAAGGGCGCTATCTTTGGTCGAGCGGCACGCCCGATCGCGACTTCATCGACTTCGACCCGATCGACCTCGCCGGCTTCAAGGCAACGGCCGGCGTTCATTACATGTTTTAGCAAGAGGATGCAACCCATGACCAATAAATTGATGCTGGCCGCCATGCTCGCGCTGCTCTCGTCGGCGCCGGCGCTGCGCGCAGGAGCGCGACCGGCGCGTTCGACTCGCGGTGGACTCCGTACCTCGGATGCTGGACGATCGTGCAGGATCAACCGGCGCAGTCCGCTCCGGTGCCCGCCGGCACCATGGTGTGCGTGCAGCCGTCCGGCCGCTTCGGCGTCGCCGTCACGACGACCGTCGACGGCAAGAACGTGCTCGAGCAGACCATCGTCGCCGACGGCTCGGCGCAGCCGCTGTCCAGGCCGATTGCAGCGGCACGCAGACCAGCAACTGGTCGCGCGACGGCGAGCGGCTGTTCACGCGCGTCGAGCTCGACTGCGCGAACCGGCCGAAGCGCACCGTCTCCGGCATCACGCTGCTCGCGAACGGCAGTGGATCGACGCGCAGGCCACGGTCATCGATGGCAACCCCGATGTGCGGCTGCGCCGGTATCGGCGCACGAGCGATCAATACACGGGCCCCGGCGGGCATGACGACCGCGCCGCTGAGCGTCGAAGACGTCATCGAGGCGAGCGCGAAAGTGCAATCGGAAGCGCTCGAAGCGGCGCTCGACGAAGCGAACGCGCGATTCGCGCTGAACAGCCGCATGCTCGACGCAGCTCGCAGACAACGGCGTGTCGCCGAACGTCATCGACCTGATGGTCGCGCAGGCATATCCGGAGAGATTCCAGGTCGAGCGCGGACTATCCGTCAGCGTCCAGTCCACGGCATCGTCGGACGGCAGCGCGTCGATCGGGCAGCTCGTCGGTCTACATGGGATCGGCGCTCTATCCGTCTCCGATGTACGACCCGTTCTACAGCAGCTACTACTACTATTCGCCGTTCGCGTATCCGTACTACTGGGGCCCGAGCTACAGCTATCGTACGGTACGGCTCGCCGTTCTATCGCAACTACTACAACTACAACTACTACGGCTATCGGCGGTTCGGCGGGTACTACGGCGGCGGCGGCGGTCGGCGTCGCGGCGGCGGCGACAGCGCAGCCGGGATCACCCGACTCGCGCGGCGGCGACGGTGTCGTCGTCAACGGCCGCGGCTACACGCGCGTGAGGCCGGCAGGATCGAGCAAACATCCGGCAGCGGCGAAAGCGCCACGCCAACAAGCCGTACGCCGGCATCCACGCGCGGCGTGCGCAGCGCCGGCAGCACGCGACTCGAGTTCCAGCTCGAGCTCGAGCTCCAGTTCATCGTCTCGAGTCTCGTCTTCGGGATCGTCGTCATCGTCAGGTGCGTCGAGCGGAGGCTACTCGAGCGGCGGCGGTGGGGATTCAGGCGGCGGCGGCGGACTGCTCAGCCGCGGTAAGACTTCGAACTTAACGCAGAGACGCAGAGACGCAGAGAAATTTCTTTTCGAAAAGAATTCTCTGCGTCTTTGCGCCTCTGCGTAGAAGTAAGTTTTTATTCCGTCGCTCCCAGTTTCTTCAGCAGCGCGATCGTCGTCGGATGGTCCGGTTCGCGAGCGACCGGCTCGTTCGCGTGTATCGTCGTCGGCAATCGCGGCAGCCGTAATCGCCGCGCCCCGGCGGCGGACGGCGGCGTTCGCCGGCATCAGCGACGCCAGCGGCGTCAACCCGCGCTTGTTCTTCGCATTCAACTGCGCGCCCTTGTCGGCGAGAAGCTGAACGACCCTGTTCAATCCGCGCGACGCTGCTGCGTGCAGCGCCGTGTCGCCTGCCTGATTGGACGCGTTCACGTCGGCGCCGAGCTCGAGCGCGGCGGCGACCGCCTGCAGCACCGCGCTTTCGGGTTCGACCACTGCGCCATCGATCACCGCAATGCCACGGCGGGTCGAGCCGTTACCGGAAGCGGCGCCGGTCGCCAGCATCAACGCCGTCGTGCCGTCCCTCATCGTCAGCTTCATATCGGCGCCGCCCGCGGCGAGCGCCTTCATGATGTCGGGCTCGAGAAACCGCGCGGCGAGCAGATACGGCGTCGAGCCGATGAGCGTCGCGGGCAGGTTGAAGTCTGTCGTATCGCGGCGCAGCGGCGTGCCTTTGGTCGTGCGCAGGTCTGGATTCGCCTTGCGCGCGAGCAGCGCCTTGACGAGGTCGAGATCGCTCCGCAGCACTGCCGCATGCAGCGCGGTGTAGCCGGAGTCGGCCGCATCGGGATTCGCGCCTTTCTCGAGCAGCAGCGCAGCGGTCTCGCCGTGGCCGCTGTGCGCGGCGAGCACGAGCGCGCTGGTGCCATCGGGCAGCGCGTCGTTCACTTTCGCGCCGGCGGCGAGCAGCAGCCGCGCCGAGCCGGTATCGCCCGAGCGCGCCGCGAACAGCAGCGGCGTGCTGCCTCCGCGAAGCACCGTGTAATTCAATTCTTCGCGGCCGAAACGCTGCGTCTGTTCGCCGACGACGGTCTGCGCGTATGTCAGCGACTGCGCGTTGATGTCGGCGCCGGCTTCAATCAGCAGCTCGGTGACCTCGGGATGGCGCTGCGCGGCGGCCCACATGAGCGCCGTCTGGTCGTGGGCTTTTTCCTTCACGTTGACGCGTGCGCCCTTCACGAGCAGCGCCTTCACCGCCCGCGGATCGCCCGACCGCGCGCACGTCATCAGCACGGTCTCGCCGTTGAGCGACGCCGCGTTCGCATCGGCGCCGGCCGAGAGCAGCCGCTCGACCATGGCTCCGTTGCGGTTCGTGCACGCGAGGTGCAGCGGCGTGAAGCCGTTATCGTTGGCGACGGCTCGCCCGCGCCCCGGCGCGAATCAGCAGATCGGCGATGGTGAGATCGTCCACATGCGCCGCCCAGTGAAGCGCGGTCGCGCCATCGCCCTGCGGCGCATTCACGTCGACGCGCTGCTTGATGAGCGCGCGCACGGCCGCGGCATCTTTGCTGCGCACAGCCTTGATGAGACGCGCGTCGGCGCCGCGCGGCGACCAGCGCCGCCACCGACGAGCAGAACGCATCAGCAAGCGTGCGGACCTTCATAACGACAGAATCTTCGCGTCGACGCGTCCGTTGCTGTCGCCGAACTTGTCCATGACGATGCCGAAGTGATCGAGCAGCGTGAGGTGCAGGTTCGCGAGCGGCACGTCGCGCATGCGGATGTGGCGGCCGCCTTTCAGCAGACCCGGCGCCTCCGCCGGCCAGCACGATCGGCACGTCGTACGGATCGTGGCTGTTGCTGTCGGCGATGCCCGCGCCGTACATCATCGTCATGTGATCGAGCAGCGTGCCGTCGCCGTCGGGCGTCGCCTGCAGCCGCTCGAGGTAATACGCGAACTGCCTCACGTGGTACGCGTTGATCTTGGCGACCTTCTCGATCTTCTGCAGCTCGCCGGCGTAGTGCGAAATCGGATGATGCGCAGTCGTTGCACGCCGATCTGCGGATACGTCATGCCGCTGTGCTCGCGGCCGACCATGAAGGTGATGACGCGCGTGAGATCGCACTGATACGCGAGCACCTGAAGGTCGATCATCAGCCGCATGTGCTCTTCCCAGTCGGTGGGAATGCCGGCCGGATGATCCACGAGCGGCAGCTGCTGATCGCTTTGCGCCTCGGCGAGCTGGATGCGCTGTTCGACGTCGCGAATCGCCGACAGATATTCCGTCAGCTTCGCGCGGTCGGACGCCGGCAGCGACGCCCTGCAGGTGCGCGACTTCTTCGGTCACCGAATCGAGCACGCTGCGCTGCTGGCGCATGCGCGCGAGCCGCACTTTCGGATCGGTCGTCCCGGCATCGCCGAACAGCCGCTCGAAGACAACGCGCGGATTGTTCTGCGTCGGCAGCGGCGTGTTGGCGCTCTTCCAGACGATCGTGCTGGTGTACGGGCACGCGTAGCCGGTATCGCACGCGCCGGAGTTCTCGCCCGATTCCATCGACAGCTCGAGCGACGGCAGCTGCGTCTGCTTGCCGGTCTCGTTGGCGAGAATCTGATCCATCGAGATGCCGACGTCGAGCCAGGTCTCGCTCGTCGGCGGCGACACGTTGGTGAGGAACCGCGTGCTCGCCTTCGCATGCGCGCCGCCAGGACGCTCGCGCGTCGGCAGGCTGTTGAGGCCGCTGACGACGAGGATATTCTCGCGGTACGGCGCGAGCGCGCTGAGCGTCGGCGTCAGCTCGTAGTTCGCGCCGACGGCGGTCGGCAGATAGTTCTTCATGATCATCCCGTTCGGCACGTAGAACACGCCGAAGCGGTTGACCGGCTTGCCCGCCGTTTTCTGCAGCGCAGACAGCGCCGGCACCATGCTGTCGAGCAGCGGCAGCGCCAGCATCGCGCCCATTCCGCGCAGCATCGTGCGCCGCGGTATCGCCCTTTTCGAAATGATCATGGCTCGCTCCTGCTGAACGGCGTGCTCGTCACCACTCCGAGAATCACCGACGACCATCGATAGTCATTCGCCGCGGCATCGCGCGCGATCTTTCGAATGGCGGGCTGATCGTAGTACTCGATGCCGCGTCCAATGGCATACGCGAGCAGCTTGCCGCTGAGCGTTCGAACGAAATCTTCCTTGTGATCGACGAGATAGGTGCGCAGCCCTTCGACGCCCGCGAACTGCGTGCCGTCGGGCAGCGACGCGTTCGGGTCGACGGGCACGCCATCCGCTTCGGCGCGCCACTTTCCGACCGCATCGAAGTTCTCGAGCGAAAAGCCGAGCGGGTCCATGCGCTGATGGCACGACGCGCACGCCGGATTCTTGCGGTGCACTTCCATGCGCTCGCGCAGCGACTTCGGCTGCCCTTCCATGCCCGGGTTCCTTCAGCGCCGGCACATCGAGCGGCGGCGGAGGCGGCGGCGCGCCCAGCATGTTCGCGAGCAGCCAGCGGCCGCGCATGACGACCGATGTGCGGTTCGGATACGACGTCACCGACAGCACGCTCGCCTGGCCGAGCAGTCCGCCCCGCCGCCGATCGGTGAACTTCACCGGCCGATAGTGGCTGCCGTACACGTTCGGGATGCCGTAGTGCTGCGCCAGCCGATCGTTCGCGAAGGTGTAGTCGGCGAGCAGCAGATCGCCGACGCTGCGATCCTGCCGAAGCTGATCGCCGACGAACAGTTTCGTTTCCACCGCCATCGCTTCGCGCAGGTTCTCGTCGAACTCCGGATACAGCTGCGTGTCGGGGACGAAGCCGGCGATCTTGCTCAGCTCGAGCCATCGCGTCGCGAATCCTTCGACGAGCGCGTTCGCGCGCGGATCGCGCAGCATGCGGCGCACCTGCTGCTCGAGCACGGCGGGATCCTTCAGCTTGCCGCGAGTCGCCGACATTCAACAGCTCTTCGTCGGGAATGCTGCTCCACAGGAAGAAACGACAGCTTCGACGCGAGGTTCAGGTCGGGCGCCGACGGGACGATTCACTCTGAAGATGAAGCTCGGCGCGGCCAGCACGCGCTCGAGGCCGCGCTGAATGCCGGCGTCGAACGTCTTGTCTTCCGCGCGGCCGGCGCGATAGAAGTCGAGGAGCACCTGCGTCTCTGGCTCGGTGATCGGCGCGGCGATACGCGCGCGTCGCGACAGCCGAAAGAATCTTCCGCGCACAAGGTTCTTCTGCGGCCGCGTCTTTCGGCGTGCAGACGAACAGCGCGCGCCGCGTCGGCGATTCGCCGGGGCCGACGACGTTGAACGGTCCGCCGATCGATACCGTCTTCAGCGCGGGATATCCGAAGTACAGCTCGTTCGTGGTGCGGCCGAAACCCGTCTGCGGCGGCTGCAGCACGCCTTCGCCTTCCCACAACCGTCTGCACGAACGACACGCCGACGACGTGCGGTCCCGCTTTCACCGGCGCGCGCACTTCGAGGCCGCGATCCGCCGTGAGCATGTATTTTTCCCACTCGGGATCGCCGGGCGTATTGCCGGCGTAATTCTCCGGGGTCGTCATCCCCTTGCCTTCGCCGCCGACCGTGAAGCGCTTCAGCAGCGACGCCGTCGAGCCGCACGTCGAGCTGATGCGGCTCGCCCATGCCGACGATGTAGTCGTAGAGCTGGCGCTTCAGCTCGATCTTGAACAGGTACTCGCCGTCGACCGGGAACTGATAGGTGACGGCCGTGCCGCCGCGCGACCCGAACGGCAGCTCTTCGCTCATCCGCTCGTCCTGCACCATGTCGCGCTCGACCTTGAACACGTCGACCATCGGCTTGCGCGACGTGTCGCCGACCGCAAGCCGGCTGATCATGCGCGCGGCCGACAGGTAATTTTCGAGCAGCGCCGGCGACACCGTCAGCACGCTCGCGACGTTGTCGAAACCCTCCTGATCGGCGTCGTCGGCCGGCAGCACGCCGCGGCTGTCGATGTCGAGCCCGAGCAGATCGCGAATGGCGTTGGCGTATTCGGTCCGGTTCAGCCGATGCACCGGCACGCGCCCGGGGTTGGGAATCGCCGCTGCGGCAGCATCGAGCGCGTTCTCCAGATGGGCCGTCACGGCGGCGTATGTCGCGCCATCGGGGCGCGGCGCGCCGGGCGGCGGCATCTCGTGCGTGCGGAACTTGCGCGCGATTTTTTCCCACACTTCGGCGTCCGCGCCAACGCGCTGGAGATCGAGGGTGTCGATCGCCAGGCCGGCCGTTTTTCGCTTTTCGTTGTGGCAGGTGATGCAGTACTTGGAGAGGACGGCGGCACGACGCGGCAGGGCTGAAGCCCTGCGCTACCGAAGCCTGCTGTTGGCTGGCCTGAAGCTGTCGGCTACGGCCTGAAGGCCAGCACTACGTACAGTCTGTGACCGCGTACTACTCGTAGTGCCGACCTTTAGGTCGGCTATACGCAGGTCGGCCACACGTGCCAAATCGGCCCGTACGGCCACCGTCGCGGCGACGGCGAGCACCAGGCAAAGGGTCGTTCGGAGCGGTTTCACGGGACGCAACTAGGATAGCGCGCCGTGAGACGGGAGGCTATGGTTTTCAGTCGTGCGGGTGGTTCCGCTCGTACTCCGCGTCGGCGTGCTCTTTCTCCTTCCTCGCTCCGGCGGCGCGCTTCCGCCCGTCGTTCAGGGCCTGCTGCCGGGTGCCGTCCGAGCTGACCGCAAACATCGAAATGACGCGCTCGAGCTCCTGTCCCTTGCATTCGGGACACGCCGGCGCAGCCGGGTTGGACGGCAGCAGCAGGAACTCGAATTGATGGCCGCAGCCGCGGCATTCGTACTCGTAAATCGGCATACCTATTTAAACCTATAAACCTTCGGCCTTCATCATCAGCCGCATTTCCTGTTCGGCTCGCTGAAGGCCCGCGCCCGATCTCCTCGATAATCGGCTGGAGCTCGCGAGCCGCCGACGCCGCATCGGCCGCGGAGCCTGCCGCGCGGATCTTCTGCGCCGTCGCGATGCCGCGATCGATGGCGGCAATCGCCTCGGTCAGCGTCGCATTCACCGTGCTCGCGTGACTCTTCACCGTGGCCGACGCGTTGTCGACCGCCGCGGTGAATCCGACGTGCTGCATCGCGCCCGCTGCCGCTTTCTTTGCGCCGTATCCGGATGCGGGACCTGCCGTCTCGATGCGCCGGATCGAGCGCGTGCAGTATGTGCCCGGCGTGCAGCTTCATGTCGTCGAGGCTGTTCGATTTCGACAGCAGCAGCGCATGTGCCGCCGCGATGCGCGTGTCGCTCTGCGCGATGGTCAGCAGCCCAACCTGTCCTGGCGTGTCGCGCCATGCGGTCATCACGTGGCCGATATGCGCGTGCACCAGCGGCGGCTCGATGCGCGAGATGAGAATGCCCTTGTCGGTGAGCACGCCCGTGACGCGCACCGGGCGCGCGAGGCGAAGCAGGATGCCCGCAAAATCCTGATTGGCGATCGGGATGACGTTCTTCTGATCGTCGACGACGACGAACTTCGCGAGACCTTTCAGACAATGAAACGCGCACTCGCGCTCGCTCATGCCGAGCGAGGCGGCCATCGCCTGATGCGACGCCGCCGCACTTGCTCTCGCTGAGCACGCCCGACCAGGTTTGCGGCGACTGAGCAAGCGGCGTCGAGCCCAGATACATCACGAGGCCCGCCGCCGCCCACTTCGTGTTCGAATCTACCCATCTCCAATTCGGCGCTAAGGCGCAGGCTCGCGGTGTACGCCGAGATATTGATCAGATCTTCTTCGGTCAGCTTCGCCACGACCGGCTTCATCAGATCGGCCCACAGCCCGTTGCGCGCCCCGGTTTGCATGTCGAACATCTGGCGCGCGCTGTAACTCGGCGAACGTCCCGCGAGGCCCGGCACCGGACCCAGCCCTTTCAGATCGGCGCCATGGCACATCGGCGCACGCCGTCGTCTTGCCGCCGCCGGTCTTCACGAGCGCCTCACCTTTTTTGATGGCGCCGACCGGCACATACGCGACGAATCCCGAGCGCGGATCGCGCAGCGCCTCGCGCGCGTTGTCTTCGGGCATCTCGATGATGCGCATGCCGAGCGGCTCGGTCTCGCCGCCAGGGCAGGCTGACGAACAGGCCGCCGGCGATGCGCGTCTTCGGCACCGTGGCGCTTTCGGTGACCTTGATCCACGGCGTCCACTTCATCGATCCGAAGTACTCCGCCGTCGCCTTGATTTCCTCGTCGGTCATCGCCTTCGCGATGGCGATCATCGCGTTGGTGTTCCCCTTCTTCGGATCGGCGCTCTTCCGCGTGCCGTTGCGATAGTCGTGCATCTGCTGAATGAAGTAGGCGACGGGCAGACCCGAGACCGGCGCATTTTCCGCGCGCCCTTTTCCATTCGGATAGTGGCAGAGCGCGCACGCGCGAACGTTGCCGTCCTTCCGGCCGCGCGCGACGATGTCGGGCATCGCCGGGTGATCGCCCGGGTGCCAGTCCGCCGGACCGAAGCCATCGCGAATCTGCGTGAGCGTGAACTTGCCGGTGCTGCCCGGCAGCGTCTTCGGCGACCCATCGTCGGGCGCCGCCGGCATCGCAGGCGCAGGCGTCGAGCCCGGCTGCGCATAGCCGTACGCCCACAGCGGTAAGTTGGCCGGGGCAGGCGCGGCCGCAGGTGCGTGCAGGGGCGGCGGGCGCCGGCAGGCTTCGCGCCTTCCTGCGCCAGAATGCGATACCGCGGCGACGAACGACCGTGAAAACGAAAAACGAAAAACGAAGACCGAATAGAGTCCGTGTCACGCGTGCCCTCCTAATCCCGAATCCCAAATCCCTCATCCCTGTCGAAAAGCCGACACTTAGCGCAGAAAGAAAAGCCCTGCGGCTGATGGACATTAGCGTGTGCTGAGCAAATTGCCGTAATGCGCTACAAATGTCAATCGATCGTCGCTCTTTCCTTCGTTCCGGTCTGGCGTAGGGTTTGCTTTCCCAACCGTTGTGAAACGGACGCTATTCAGCGTGGCCCTCGTCGGCGTCGGCGTCGTCGCCCTCGGTGGTTTCGAAAATGGCGACGGCGTCCCCCAGCCTCCAGCGAAGGAATGGGCTGCGCGCAACGCCGCGCTAACGCGCGCCAGGGTCTTCCGCGACGAGCCGTTCGACGCCGCGTCCATCGATTTTGCCGTCGACCCCAATCGCGGCGTCGTCGACTCGACGCTCACCAGCTGCAAATACAAGCCGGAGCGAAGTCAGCGGCACGACGCCGAAGTTCGACTGCGAGCTCCCCAGCGGCGAAAAAATCAAAGTGAAGTACGGCTGGACGCAAGGAGATTCCGTCGGAGGCTGCCGCGACGCGACTGCTGCACGGCGCTGGGATTCGGCGCCGATCGCGTGACGCGTCGTCGAGACGGTGCGGTGCTACGGCTGCCCGATCCAACCGTTCCACACACGCGCGCTGCTGGAAATGCTCAGCGTCGACGGCATTCTTCGATAAACACATCGGACTACTCTTCGCATCGCGACTTCAAGAAGGTGAGCGTCGAGCGCAATTTCGAGGGCGAAGCCATCGAGGTCGGCTTCGAGCGCGGGTGGGCATTCTACGAGCTCGAGAAGATCGACCCGTCACGCGGTGGAGCGACGCGCGCCGAAGTCGACGCGCTCAGGCTGATGGCGATCTTCCTGCACCACTGGGACAACAAGTCGTCGAACCAGCGATTGACGTGCGCGAACGCGAAGACGGCCGACTGCACACATCCGCTCGCGATGATTCAGGACGTGGGTTCTGAGTTCGGTCCGAAGAAAGCTGACCTCGACCAGTGGCGATCGAAGCCCGTCTGGCATGATTCGGCGAAGTGTCTGGTGTCGATGAAGGGGATGCCCTATAACGGCGGTACGTTCGAAGACATCGCGATTTCCGAGGGGGGCCGCAGACTGCTCGGCGACCGCCTGCGACAGCTGTCGGCCAAACAGATCGAAACGCTCTTCACGGCAGCCGGATTCGAGGATGTCCCTGCATGGACGGCGGCATTTCAGGATCGCGTGAAGCAGATCGTCGAGCGGCCGGCGTGCCCCGCTACGGCGAAGACCGAGTCTTAACGATCTTCCCGCTGTCGACCATTTCTCCCAGCCGATTCACGGCGCGAAAATACAACGCGTCACCGGCAATCTCGATGAGCATGAAGCTCAAATCGCGGTCGTACCCCTTCGCCTGATACGAGGACGGCCGCAGGTCGCCAACGCGCACCGCACCTGCCGCCCCGACGACGAAATACATCACGCCGCGTCTGCGGCGCCATCCGTTCGTACACATGCTCGTGACCGGAGAACACGACGTCGACCTGGTGCTCGATCAGCGCCTGCTCGAGCGTCGAGCGCCGCGCCGCCGACGACATCGCGTAGCGGCCCGAGCTGTAAATCGGATGGTGGAAGAACACGATCTTCCATTCGGCGTTCGATTCGGACAGCTGACGATCGAACCAGCTGAGCTGGCCCGTCGTCCAGATTCACCGAGTCGAGCGCGAAGAACTGCACGCGATCGCCGGCCACCGGCGGCAGCACGCCGGCCTTGCGCTCGAAGGTGTAGTACCGCTCGCCGCCCATGTTGAAGAGCGGATATTCCCATTGCGCGCCCACATCGTGATTGCCGCGCGCCGCGTAAAACTTGACGCCTGCATCGAGAAGCGGCTTGTAGGGCTCTTCGAATCGATCGCGGTACGACTCCGGCGAGCCGTCGCCGTAGTTGTTGTCGCCGAGCATCAACACCAGATCGAAGCGGACATTCTTGCGCTGCGCCGCGAGCTGCGCGGCGGTTTCGCGTTGCGCAGTGCTCCACTGGCCTGAATCGCCGATGACGGCGAACTTCAGCGAAAGGGGTTTGAGCGCGAGCGGCGGCTCAGGGTCGCCGGCGATGACCTGAAGGTGCGGAGCGGAATCCGAATCTGGGGGAGCACCGCACCCCGAGGCGGCAGCGAAGAGCCAAGCCGCGCAGATAAGTGCGGTCGGGGGCCAACCCCAAAGGGCCACCCCCAACACGGCTGCGTTCGGGCATACCCGCCGCAACTAGACGACGGGCCCTCTCCGTCCTGTGGCCAGATAAATCACCAACAGGATGACGCCGACGATGAAGAGAATCCACGCGATCTGCGACGCGATGGATGCCACACCGGTGGCTCCAAGCACACCTGCGATCAATCCGACGATGAGAAAGACTAAAGCGTAATACAGCACTGCGACACCTCCTTCAACTGACATTAAGCACACGGTATGCCGCCGCTTTAGCCAAGAGAAAACACTGTTCAGCCGTTTACTTTGCGTCACCCCTGTCGCGGATTGCTGCAGGACTGAGATAGACTTTCGCGGTGCGTTTCACGATTCTGATCGCTACGCTTGCGCTCGTCAGCTGCGGCGGCGCTGAGGCGCCGCTCACTTCTCCGCCGCCGTCAGCGTTCTCCCATACCGATCTCGTCGAAGGCACCGGTCCTGCCGCTCGCCGCGGTGCGACCCTCACGGTCCACTACAGCGGCTGGCTCTACGATGCGAGCCGGCCCGACAACAAGGGCAAACAATTCGATTCGTCGGTGGGCATGGAGCCGTTTACCTTCCGGCTCGGCGCGGGTGACGTGATTCGCGGATGGGACCAGGGGTTCGAAGGGATGAAGGTTCGCGGCAAGCGGCGGCTGATTATCCCGCCCGATCTGGGCTACGGCTCGATGGGTACGCCGGACGGGTCGATTCCCGGAAACGCCGGGCTCGTGTTCGACATGGAGTTATTGGATGTGAAGTAGGCCGGCCGCGCCGAAGCCGCAGGCGGGTAACCCGCAGCGACCGTCTGCGGTGCCCGGACGAGCCGACTTCCAGCAGCATGCCGTCTTCGCGCCGATCGAATCGTGCGCGCCGACAGTTCCCGGATCATGCGCCGTCGAAGTGCTCATACCGGACCGCGGGCGGCCGCCGCGGGAGTGAGCCGGGTCGGAGTGCGTCCGATCGCATTCGCGTTCCCGGCTCGTGACCGTTACCTGAACGAGCCGAAATCTCCTGCCGCTTCAGACGCATCGAGCCCGCGGCGCATGCGCTGGCTCGACGGAGTCGCGCGATAGGCGCCGGTCGACATTTCCCCCGCCTCGAGCAGTTGTTTGAAGCGCCGCAGATCTTCGGCAATCTGATGTTGCGGATCGTCGCCGACCAGCCACGCCACCGTAGCGCCGAACTTGCCCGCCGGCGGATCGTACTGAAGCTTCACGTGCACCTGCGTCGCATGCTCGCCGGCCGGCCTGAATCGGACTGAGCCCGCGCTGACGACGTCGGACTGCCCGACCGATTTCCACGAGAGCAGCGTCGGTGGAATGTCGTTGATGATCTCCGCGTCCCATTCGACGTGCACGCCGAGCGGTCCGCGCGCCACCCAATGCGAGCGGAAGCGATCGGTCACACACACTTCCTCGAGATGATCCATGAAGCGCGGAAGGTTCTCGAGGTTGCGCCAGAAGGAGTACACCTCGCTGACCGGGCGATAGATGGTGATGGCGTCTTCGACGATGACGCCGCGCGAGCCGCCCAGATACCGTCTGGTTGGCTCATCGTCGTGCGCGTCTGGGTTGAACGACGCCGTGACCGGGCACCACCCGCTCGCGCCCCTCGCGATCAACCCCAGGCCCGTGAGTCCGAGCGCCTTGTTCGAGCGTTGATACCCAACGACCGCCAGCGCCGCGCCGGCAACGGTCGACGCCAGACGTGCGGTCGCAGAGATATTGGGTTTGTACATTGATTTCATCGATGGCTCCGTTTCAGACGCCCAATCGGAGTCGATTCGGGCTTTTGGGGATAACTTGCAGGGACCGTGCCGGACCTCCATAGTCGACAGTCGACAGTCGGCAGTCAGAGTCGACGAGTCGGCAGTCAGGGCTTCCGGAGTGTGGCCAGAAGCTTCTTCATGTCCGACGGCAGTGGCGCCTCGTAGGTCATCGGTCGCTGTTCGACGGGATGGTGAAAGGTCAGGCGCCAGGCGTGGAGGGCCTGACGCTTGAAGGGGATCGGGCGAAGCTCGTCGGGGCCGAAGGTATAGCGCACCTCGCCTACGAGCGTGTGGCCCCGGAGGCGCGCCTGGATGCGGATCTGGTTTCGCTTTCCCGTCGTCAGTCGAACCTCGATCAGGCTGGTGGACTCGAACGATTCGACCACGCGGTACTGGCTAATCGCTTCGGCGGCGCGCGGATCTTTCGGATGCGTTTCCTTCTGAATCAGCGCCTTGCCGTCCCACACGAGGTAGTCGCGCCACGTCCCTGACGCAGGGGTCGGGTGACCGTAGACCACGGCGAGATACACGCGCTCGGGCGTGCGCTCGCGAAACTGCTGCTTCAAGGCGGCGTGGGTCCGGCCATCCTTGGCGAACAGCACGACGCCGGACGTGTCGCGATCGATCCGATGCACGACAAGGGGTTTCCGCTTTCCATGCGACCGCAGATGATCTTCGATCTGATCGAAGATCGACACGGCCTCCTCGCGCCGCTCGAGAGGGACCGCCAGCAGCCCGGCAGGCTTGTCGAGCACGATCAGGAATTGATCTTCATAAAGAATGCGCAGCGGTCCCGACTTGAACGGCGCCGCGCGGCGTCGAGCGCTGCCGGGGCGATCCTCCCACACGCGAATCTCGTCGCCTGCCTTCAATCGCACCCGGACGTCCTTCGGCCCGACCTCGGCGCCATTCACAAATACCTTGCCCCGCTCCCGCGCCGCCGCCGCACGCGACCGCGATCCCAATCGATCGGGCGCCGCCAGAAATTTATCCAGCGTCACGCCAGCCTCACTGTCAGCCACATTCCACGTTTTATCCGCCATCGTTGACTCGTCCGACTCCTCGACTCTCCGACTCTGACTCCCTACTTTCCGACTCTCGTCTCAGTCTTGTTCGGGCGGCGTCATCAGATTCGTCGCGGTCTGAAGGCCCTCTGCAACTTCCGGCAGAATCCCCATGCGCATGTAGATGGGGCGCACGAGCACGCGGATGGCGGGCAGCTCGCGCGCGAACCATCCGGCCGTCGCCACGCACAGCACGCCGCTCAGGAACACCGTCTGCTGCGCGCCGATGCGCGTCGAGAGCCAGCCGGCCAGGAGGCTGCCGAATGGCGCCGTCCCCAGAAACGACATCACGTAAAAGCTCATCACGCGTCCGCGCTTTTCCTCGTCGACAATCGTCTGGATGACGGTGTTGGTCGACGCCCATCTGCACCATCATGCCGAAACCGGCGATCGTCATGAACACAAGCGAGAGCCACAGCCAGTGTGAAAGCGCGAATCCGATGAGTCCGCCGCCGAACACGACCGTATTGATGAGAATCACGCGGCCCAGCCCCACGACCGACTTCCGTGTCGTCAACCACAGTGCGCCCAACAACGCCCCGAGACCAGACGCCCCCATCAGCAACCCGAGCGTATGTGGCCCACCGCCGAGAATCGTCTCGGCGAACACCGGCATCAGCACCGAGAACGGCATGGCCACAAGGCACAGCCACGCGAGCTGCAGCATGAGCGAGCGAATCGGCCGGAACCCCGCGACGTATCGCCATCCTTCGATGAGGTGCGCCATGATGCCGGGATGCGCGGCCGGTCGATGCCGCCGCCGCACGTCCTTCATCGCGAGGAGCGCGATGATGACCGCGAAATAGCTGATGCCGTCGACGAGAAAACACCACGCCTCCCCGGCGGTCGCAATCAGCAACCCCGCGATCGAGGGGCCGATGAGCCGGGCGGCGTTGAACATCGACGAGTTCATCGCGATGGCGTTCGCCAAATCCTCGCGATCCGAGATGATCGTCGGTAGAAACGCCTGCCGCGCCGGCATGTCGAAGGCGTTCACCACGCCCTGAACGGCGTTCAACACCACGATCGCCTCGACTGTGATGTGTCCCGTGAAGGTCAGCAACGCCAGCACGAACGACTGGAGCATCGACAGCGATTGCGTCACGACGAGCACGCGGTGGCGATCCCACCGGTCGAGAAGGGCGCCCGCGAACGGCCCCATCACGAAGCCTGGGAACTGCCCGGCAAACCCGACGACGCCGAGCGCCATCGCAGACCCGGTCAATCGGTAGACCAGCCAGCTCGTGGCGGTCATCGAAATCCAGCTGCCGATTAACGAAACAATCTGTCCGCCAAAAAACAGCCGGTAGTTCGGATAGGCGAACGCCCGAAACATGAACGCGACGCGGGAGGCCATGAGGGTACTCGTCTTGCAGATGGTCCAGCGGAGGTCAGTTGTGCGGTTTGCAATCCATCCACACCAGGAGCAAGAACCCTATCACCTGCCCCATCAGGCGCTGTGGTTCGTGGTCCTGCTGATCGTCCTCTTGCTGCTGTTAGGAAAAACTGTCGTCGCGGGAGCTTTCTAGTTCCAGCTGCCTCAGTGCGTCATCGCGTACAGCAGGATGTTGATCCCGATCGCGTAGCCTTCCACCGAAAAATTGTAGAAGTACGTCGGATCGTCGGACTCGCGCTCGTACGAGTCGCCGAAGTCGGTGTTGTGCGAGATGAACACGATGATGCGTCCCTTCGCATCGACGATGGCGCGGGCGTTGGCGGTCGCGCTGTCGGCACCGCGCTCCGACGTCTGTGCCGCTGTAGACCCATCCGATCGACGGAATCTGCGGAAAACGCTTCGAGTCGAACAGCGTGTGGAAGATCGAGTGGTTCATCGGCACGTCGATGATCGGATACTCGCTGGCCGGCAGCACCTTGCGCAGCTCGCGCTCCCAGTGGCTCCACGCGTACGAGCCCCAGAAGTCGTCGGCCCACATGAAGCCGCCCTTTTGCAGGTAGGCGCGCAGCGCCTTCGCTTCTTCCTCGTCGAAGTAGGTCGACGCCCACTTCGGTGATCATCACGAACGGGCACTTGAAGAGCTCGGGCTCGGTCGCTTGAATGACGACGTGATTCGGTTCTCTCGACTCGTCGAAATTCACGGGCGTCCGCGTCAGCTCCGCCAGGCGGATCGGCAGGTTCATATCGGCGCGCGGGTAATCGACGCCCCAGCCGCCGCCGTCACCATCGCGGGCCTCGCTGGTAAGCGAGGCGGCAGAACGTGAAGTCGCTGTTCCAGGTGATGTGTTCGGGACGCTTGATGCCGTACATGCCGCCGCGGCGGCCGCCGCGGCGCTGCGCCTGGGCGAGCGAGGTCATCACAACGATGAGAATCACGCCGGCAACAATGGCCTTCTTCATCCTCATTCGAGCGACTCCTGGACTCCCGCGACTCCCCGACTCTTCGACTCTCGCCGACTCTTGGACTCTTCCGACTCTTCTAGTGCACTTCCCCTTCGCACTCAGGGCACTGAATCTCGACAAAGTGCAGCCACGCCGCAATCTCACGCGCGGACGGCAGCTTGGTGACGTGCTCGGCCGACGCAATCCACTGCATCTCTCCCCACCGATCGGCGACCGCGCAGCCCGGCAGCGGCATCCCTTCGATGCGGGTCGTCGTCACGACCACAACCGCGTCGTGCACCGCCAGCGCCTTCTGCGCCTCGCGCAGTTCCTGGATGTAGGACTGTGCGTCCGGCGAATCGTCTTCTGAGAGGCACACCAGCGCCAGGTTCTTCTTCTGCCAGAGATCGGCGTAGCTGACGTGTATGTCGTCGATCGTGGTGCACTCGAAGCGGGGAACGTGATCGCCCTTGTTCAGCATGTTTGCAACAAGATTATCACCGGTCGAACGATTCGCGGCGGCTGGCATCGGACAATTTGATCATGTAATCGTCGGGCCGATCCCAGAACATCTTTTTGAGCTCCGCGAGCCCCGCCGCGCCGCCGTAGCTGATCGATGACGACAGGTGTCTCAGCATGCCGGCAATTATGGGGCGAGCCGAGCCGCGCAGGGGCACGCTCACCTCGAGCCCTTCGGCGCCCAGCGTCTCGACGTCGACCGAATCGGCGTCTTCGACGTCGAGTCGATCGACCATCGCGCTGATTGACGCCATGCCGCGGAACACCTTGAACGGCACCCGCACAACCTTCTGCGATTCGGGCAGCACGACAGATTTGTGCACCGTCTCGCCTGGCGTCTCGGCCGTGCCCGCAAATGCATTGCCGAGCATCACGGTGTCGCCGCCGAAGAGGAGCGCTTCGATGATGGCGCCGTCGCGCTTGATGCCGCCGTCGGCGATAAGTGGAATCCTGGCGCCCACGGCCATCCGGCACTCGACGAGCGCGTGAAGCTGCGGCACGCCGAAGTTGGTATTGAGCCGCGTGGTGCAGCCGCCGCCCGGCCCGATGCCGACCTTGATGCCGTTCACGCCCCGCTCGGCCAGATACGTGGCGCCCTCTGCGGTGGCGACGTTGCCGGCGACCAGCTCGACATCGCCGAACCGCGCGCGAAACGCCTCGAGCGCTTTCGCCATCACCACCGAGTGGCCATGCGCGATGTCGATGACGAGCACATCGGCGCCGGCCTTGATGAGCTCGGCGGCGCGCTCGAGATAATCCCCTTTGGCGCCGATCGCCGCGCCCACGCGCAGCCGTCCTTGCGCGTCGCGCGTCGCAAGCGGCAGCCGCTTCTGCTCGATGATGTCCTTGGCGGTGATGAGTCCGATCAGCACGCCCCGTGCCGTCCACGAGCGGCAGCTTTTTGATCTTGCGATCGACCATCACCTGCTCGGCTTCGTCGAGCGTGATTGGCCCCGAATGCACGACGAGCTTGTCGAGCGGCGTCATGCGCTCGCTCACCTGTTTCTGCCCGGCGACGAACCGCACGTCGCGCGCGGTCAGCAGCCCTTTCAGCTTGCGCGCGCCGTCGACGACGACGAGAGTGCCAACGCCGGAGTTCTTCATCATGCGGCCGGCGTGGGCGAGGCTGTCTGTCGGCTCGACGGTATACGGATCGGAAATCACGCCGTGCTGGGTGCGCTTGACGATCTCCACCTCGCGCACCTGTGTTGCGATGTCGCCGCCGCGGAAGCCGCGATCGATGATGCCGAGGCCCCCTTCTTCAGCCTGGACCACAGCCATCGCGGCCCGCGTGATGGTGTCCATGTTCGCCGAGACAATCGGATGCTTCAGCGTGATGTGCTCGGAGAAGCGGGCGGAGAGATCAATCGATTTCGGATCGCGGCGCTCGAGGACGCTGAACCGCGGCGAGAACAGAAAATCATCAAAGGTGCAGCCGCGAACGGCGGCCAGGAGATCCGACATGCCGCCATCATAGCCTGACTGATATCATGTACACCTTTTGAGGACTCGCCGCATTCCATACGCACGCGTTGCGATCGCGGTGGCCGCACTGGCCGCCATTCAATGGCTTCACGCGCAAAGCGGGCCGATTACGGTGCTCTCGCGCGAAGGGCGGCGCACGCTGCCCGCGGTCGAGGTGCAGGGTCACCAGATGGTGGGACTCGACGACCTCGCGACATTGTTTCAGCTGCAGGTGCGCGAAGACCCGGCCGCGCGCGCGATTACCGCGACGTACAAGAACCAGACGATCGTGCTCACGCCCGATCAGTCCCTGGTGTCCTCATCGGGCCGGCTGGTGTCGCTCCCGGCGCCCGTGACGCGCCGCAGCAACCGATGGCTGGTGCCCGTCGAGTTCATCAGCCGCGCGCTCGCGCCCATCTACGATGTCCGGCTCGACTTCCGCCCAACCGCGCGGCTGCTCGTCATCGGCGATCTGCGCGTGCCGCGGGTGACGGCGCTGTACGACGTCGCACCTGCGTCGCTGCGCGTCACGTTCGAAATTACGCCGCGAGCCACGGCAACCGTCACACAGGAACAGGGGCGGCTGATGGTGCGCGTCGACGCCGACGCGCTCGACGCCACGCTTCCGCCGCCGCCGCAGCAGCAGTTGCTGTCAGGTATCCGCGCAACCGAGCCCACGACGATTCAGATGGATCTGGGTCAGCGCTTCGCGACGTTCCGCGCCTCGCCGCCGATTTCAAGCGGCGCGGCTGCAGTGATCACCGTCGAACTGGTCGCGGCCGGCGCGGACACTCCTCGCCGCCGCTCCGCTCCTGGCGGAGCTACGGGGGCAGGCCTACCGCACCCGGCGCACCTAACGCACCCAACGCACCTGCACCCACTGCACCTGTTGCACCGACCGGCGATCTGCCGGTCTTCACCGGCGCATCGCGTCCGACCATCAAAACCATCGTGATCGATCCGGGACATGGCGGCGAAGACAATGGCGTGAAGGGAGCGGGTGGCGCACTCGAGAAAGATGTCACGCTGGCAGTCGCCCGCCGCGTGAAGGCGGCGATCGAAGGACGCCTTGGTATGCGCGTGCTGCTGACGCGCGAAGAAGGCAGCCGCGTCGACGCCGAGGGGCGCGCCGCCATCGCGAACAACAACAAGGCCGACTTGTTCATCAGCCTGCACGTCAACGGCGCGCCGCGCCCGACCGTGCGCGGCGCCGTCATTTACACACTCAGCCTCGATCGCGTCGGCGAGGACGCGCGCCGGCAATCGCAAGCCGACAGAGCCGTGCTGCCGCTCTTCGGCGGCGGCTCGCGGGAAGTGGCGCTCGTCGAGTGGGAGCTCGCGCAGGCGGCGCACCTCGACGGCTCCAATGCGTTTGCGGGCATCGTCGATCAGCAACTGCGGACGACCGCGGGGCTGCCGACAGTGACGCTCCAGCGCGCGCCGATGCGCAATCTTGCCGGCACCAACATGCCCGCGGTGCTCATCGAGATGGGGTATCTCTCGAACGCAGACGACGAACGGCTGCTCGCCTCGGGCGAGTTTCAGAACAGCATCGCGGTGGCGTTGACCGAGGCGGTCGCCGACGTTCCGCACGCATGTCGAGCAGGAGCCGCAGGTCGCTCCAGCGCCATGAAGAAGATGCCGCGCGGATTCGGTCTCTACATCGCGCTGGCCACGCTGCTCGTCGCCGGTCTCATCACGCTGCTCGTCCTCGGACCGCGCTGGCTGACGACCGTGCCCGACGAAGCGGGTGCCGGCGCAACGGCCACGGCCGACGTGCGCAAGATTCGAGCGCGCCTGTTCTATGTCGACGAGCACGGCACTGGACTCAGCGGCGTCGAGCAGGAGGTGATGTACGGCGAGAACACAGCCGAACAGGCGCGCCGCATCGTCGAGGCGCAGATTGCGCCGGCGCCCGAGCCGCACGTGTCCGCGATTCCCGCAGGCACCAAGCTGCGCACCGTGTTCTTCACGAAGGCCGGAGAGATCTATGTCGATTTGAGCGCCGACCTGCAGACCAATCACCCCGGCGGGACGATGAACGAAACCCTCACGGTGTATGCGCTCGTCAGCGCGCTGACAGCGAACCTGCCGGCCGTCACGGGCGTGCAGATTCTCGTCGAGGGCAAGGAAGTCGACACGCTCGCCGGCCATCTCGATCTCCGCCGCCCGATCGAACAGGACCTCAAGTGGGTCACCAATTGAGCCGCGAAGCGGCGCGGGGCGATGGGGCCCCCGCAAGCGAGCGGCGTGGAGCGGGGTGTTGGGGACCCGCGACTAAACATGATGCGCATTGACAACCGCACGCACGACCAGCTTCGCCCGACACATATTCACTCGCAGTACCTTCTTCATCCGGAGGGATCCGTCCTCATCGAATCCGGGCGCACGAAAGTGATTTGCACCGCGTCGGTCGAAGATCGCGTGCCGCCGTTTCTGCGGAACACCGGCAAGGGATGGGTGACGGCCGAATACGGCATGCTGCCGCGCGCCACGTCCACGCGGACGAATCGCGAAGCGACGCAGGGCAAAGTCGGCGGCCGCACGCAGGAGATTCAGCGGCTCATCGGCCGCTCGCTTCGGTCGGTGATGAAGCTCGAGCGGCTCGGCGAGCGTACCGTCTGGGTCGATTGCGACGTCATTCAAGCCGACGGCGGCACGCGCACCGCGGCGATTACGGGCGCGTTCGTCGCGCTCGTGCTCGCGCTCGAGCACATGCGCGAGAAAGGGCTCTTCGCCGAGATTCCGGTGCAGGACTACGTCGCGGCGACCAGCGTCGGCATCATCGACAACACGCGCATGCTCGACCTGGCGTACGAGGAAGACTCGCGCGCGGAAGTCGACATGAACGTCGTCATGACCGGCAGCGGCAAGTTCATCGAAGTACAGGGCACTGCCGAAGCACTACCCTTCGGGCGGGATGCGCTGGATGCGCTGCTCGATCTGGCGCAAAAAGGGATTGGGAGTTTGATCGCGTTGCAGAAGCAAGCTGTAGGACACATTCTGAAATAGGGCGCGTGGGGATCGTGGGGCGCGTGGGTCGCGTGGGGAAAACCGAGATTCTCGTCGCTACAACGAACGCCGGGAAGCTTCGCGAGATTCGGCGGATTCTGCACGACACCCCTGTCTCGCTTCGAACGCTCGACGACTTCCCGCACGTCGAGATCCCGGAAGAAACGGGCGCCACATTTGCCGAGAACGCGCGGCAGAAAGCGCTGCATTATGCTGGCGTGACCGGCATGTTGACGATGGCGGAAGACTCGGGATTCGAAGTGGACGCGTTGAACGGCGAGCCTGGAATTTACTCGGCTCGGTATCTGCGCGAAGACGCCACCTACGACCAACGCTTCGCCGACATCTATCGACGCGCGCGTGAAAGCGGTTCGACGAATCGCTCGGCGCGATTCGTGTGCGCGCTTGCAGTGGCGCACCGGGGCGACGTGGTGTTCGAGACAGCTGCGACAGTGGAAGGATTGCTCGCAGAGAAACCCGCCGGTCCAAACGGTTTCGGGTACGACCCGATTTTCTGGTATCCGGCCTACGGCAGGACGTTCGGCGAAGTGTCAGACGACGAGAAGACTGCAGTGAGCCACCGCGGGCAAGTCATGCGCGCCTTTCGGGAGTATTTGGCCCGCTAGTCCGGCCTGCGGCTTGCATTCTGCCGTCTTATGGCCACCATAGACAGCAGCTCCTATTGGGCAGATAACACCCCAGCACCCAGATTCTCCGCATTAAAAGAAGACATTGCCGTCGACGTGCTTGTCATCGGAGCCGGGATTACCGGCATCACGGCCGCGTACCTGCTCAAGCGGGCGGGCTACAACGTGGCCCTGGTGGAGAAAGGCCGTTGCCTGAGTGGCGACACCTCGTACACCACCGCACATTTGACGTGCGTCACCGACACGCTGCTGTCGGACCTGGTCACGAACTTCGGTGAGGACCATGCGCAGGCCGTGTGGGATGCCCAGCTTTCCGCGATCGACATGGTCGACCGCATCGTGTGGCGCGAGCAGATCAAGTGTCAGTTCGACTGGGTGCCGGCCTATCTCTTCAATCCATTGGCCGGCACGGGAAGAGACCACGCGGTCGATCTGCAGAAGGAAGCGAACCTGGCGACGAAGCTGGGATTCGACGCCGAGCTCGTCGCGCGCGCGCCGTTGGTCAACCAACCCGCCGTGCGCTACGACAATCAGGCGAAGTTTCACCCGCGGAAATATCTCGTCGCGCTGCTGCGGCTTCTCTGCGCCGGCAAGGGATGCCACGTCTACGAGCAGACCAACGTCGACGAGATCGAGGGCACGCCGATCACCGCGACGACCTCGAACGGCGCGCGCATTCACTGCGAGCATGTGCTCATCGCGACGCATGTGCCGCTGCAGGGCAAGTCGGGCCTGCTGCCCGCGACGGTGCTTCAATCCAAACTCGCACCTTACAGCTCGTATGTCGTCGGCGGATGGGTGCCGCGCGGCACGGTTCACGAAGGGCTCTACTGGGACACGGGCGATCCGTACGACTACGTGCGCGTCGATCGCCGGCACGATCACGACTTCATCATCTTTGGCGGCGAAGACCACAAGACCGGGCAGGTTGAACAGACGACGGACTGCTTCAGCCGCCTCGAGCAGCGGCTCAAGTCGCTGCTGCCGGAGATTGCGATCACGCATCGGTGGTCGGGGCAAGTCATCGAAACGAACGACGGACTGCCGTACATCGGCGAGACGGCCGAGCGGCAATACGTGGCGACAGGATTTGGCGGCAACGGCATGACGTTCGGCACGCTCTCCGCGATGATGTTCACCGATCACGTCGCGGGCACAAACGAATCCGTGGGCCGAGCTGTTCGACGCAGGGCGCACGAAGATCAAAGGCGGGCTCTGGAACTACCTGAAGGAAAACAAGGACTACCCGTACTACCTGATCCGCGATCGATTTGCCGGCACCAGCGGGCACTCGCTGCGCGCGATCAAGCGCGGCCATGGCGAAGTCATCGAGGTCAACGGCCAGCCGGCCGCCGTCTATCGCGGTCTCGACAGCCAGATCCACGTGCGGTCAGCGACCTGCACGCACCTGGGCTGCTTTGTGCACTTCAACGAGGCGGAGCACACCTGGGACTGCCCCTGTCACGGCTCGCGCTTTAAGGTGAACGGGGATGTGCTCGCGGGCCCTGCGGAAGAACCGCTCGCACCTATCGAGGTGAAGCAGGGGAATGAGTCGTCAGTCTAGAGTCGGTAGTCGTCAGTCTCAGTCAACAGTCTGATGACTGCGGACTGAGACTGCCGACTCTAGACTGCCGACTGCCGACTAGTTCGATTTGGTTTTGGCGACGTTCAGCTCACCGAGTTTCCTAACCATGTCTTCGGCCGACGTGGCGACCTGGACGGCCTTGTCGATGGCCAGGATGTTGCCGTCTTTGCCGATGTAGAACGTCCAGCGCGTCGCCATACCCTTGGCGTTCAGCACGCCGTACGCCGTTGCGACTTCCTTGGTCGGGTCGCTCAGCAGCGGGAAGTCGGCTTCCTGCGCTTTCGCAAAATCCGTGTTCTTCTCGATCGGGTCGGTGCTCGCCATGAAGTAGGCGACGTCGAACTGGCGGATCTTGTCGCCGTTCATCGCCAGGTTCTTGCATTCAATGGTGCAGCCCTTGGTGAACGCGGCCGGGAACCAGGCGACCACGACCGCCTTCTTGCCGGCGAAGTCGGCGAGGCTGTAGGTTTTGCCGTCGCTGCCCTGCAGCTTGAAATTTGGTGCCTTGTCGCCGACTTTCAGCTCGACCGCCGGTGCCTGCGCGAGCGCCACCGTGGCGAACCCGAGGATGAGTCCCGCAATCCCAAGAAGGTTGATGCTCTTCATGCCCTGCCTCCCGTATACTTGTAAGTCCAACTGAGTGCGGCACGGTGCGATCTCGCACGTGTCACCGCAGATCCGGATTATGGCACTTTTTGGTTGACCCGCAGACCCTCCTGTTTTACTCTATTTACCTCGCCCGTCTGAAAGCTGAATCTTAACAATCTGCGTTAAAGGAACAGAGGATACGCGCACCGCACGTGTGTGTGTTTTCTGGCGGTCCGCGAACTAAGGATTGTCGGCTTCCGTGCCGACACTTCCAAAGTACGCGGCAGGCGGCGAGCCTCACCCGAGCGAGTCTCAATACCGGTCTGCACTCCGCTGACGCAGTCAGCTTTCGCGGCGAGATCTAACCACTCCCCAACGTTGTTTCCCGTTCCCGCAAGGGGCGGGGTGTGGCTGCTCTTGCTGTCGTTGCAGTAGGGATTACCCCAGCAATCCTTCACCGCCGCGCCAACACGGGTTGGTCCGCCAAGGAGGTTTGCTGTGTTTTCCCAACTCACTGGAAGTGTGTACATTCGCGCCCGGTTCGCCGCGGCGCTTGTTCTTTTCGCGCTCGCGTTCAGTTCAGCAGCATTCGCGCAGGGCCTGGTCGAATCGGCCACCGGCAATGCGATGCGCCCGAAATTTTCCGGACGCGACGTTCCCTCATCGCGCGGCCGTTTTACCTTCCCAAGCCCCTACAACACCGAAGCCGTGCGATTGACCGAAGCCAGCGACTGCAACGGCAGCGACTGCGTGCGCCCCGTCGGCTACGCCTACTGGTCGAACATCAACAACCACATCGGCAGCGACACGATGCTGGTGTTCCTCAGCCTCAAGGGCCCGGGGCCGACGCTCTTCAGCTACAACAAGAAGACCGGCGAGACGCGCAACCGCGGATCGATCTTCTCCGGCGACAACACGCACGGCTGGGCGACGCTGTCGATCGGCGAAGGCTGGTACTTCAGCGGCACGAGGCCGAACGCGCTCTACATCAACGAGCCGGGCGGCGCGCGTCTGTTCCGCTACGACGTGCTCGCCCACTCGTGGGAGACGGTGTTCGATGCGTCGAGCCAGATGCCGGGCAAATACATCTGGCAGGTGCACTCGAGCAACGACGACCGCGTCCACTCGTTCACCGTGCGCGACAAGGGCTCGTACGCGATGGAAGGCTGCGCCATCTACCGTGAAGACCAGCGCAAGTTCGTGTACTACGCGCGCAAGGGCAACGACTTCGACGAGTGCCAGATCGACAAGAGCGGCAAGTGGCTGCTCATCAAGGAACAGCTCGACGGCGCGGCCGGCGAAGATAACCGCGTCATCGACATCGATCGCAATACCGAGCGCGTGCTGAACGATCCGGATGGTGCGGCAGGACACTCCGACCTGGGCTACGGCTATCTCGTGGCCGAAGACAACTTCAACAACCGTCCAGGCGCGGTGCGCGTGTGGGACTTCAACAAAGATCTTCGCGGCGGACAGCCGAACTCTCCAGTGCAGGGACAGGGCACGCTCGTGTATCAGATAGCCGACTGGATGTCGCTTGCGCAGCACATCGCGCACGGCAACTCGAAGCCGGGGCTCCCGCTGGATCAGCAGGTTGCCTGCGCCAGCAACGGCACGGGCGCACACGCGCCGCGCACAAACGAGATCGTCTGCTTCAGGCTGAACGGCTCGCTCGAAACGCTCGTCGTTGCGCCGACGCTGACCGATGTGAACGCGTCGGGCAACGGCGGCATGGACGGCGAAGCGTATTGGAAGTTCCCGAAGGGCAACCTCGATATCACCGGCGAGTACTTCATCTGGACGACCAACGGCGGCACGAGCCGAAACGACGCGTTCATCGTGAAGGTGCCGCTCAATCGCCTCGGCGCGAGCGGGTCCGGATCGCCGGAGCCCGACTCCGGTTCGACTGGTCCGGCTGCCCCGCCGCCGCCGGCACCGGCGCCAGCACCCGCACCAGCGCCAGCACCCGCACCAGCGCCGTCGCCCGCTCCGGCGCCGACCTCAACGAGCGGCGGCACGTCGCCCGTGAGCTGGACGGACGTCGTGAATGCCTCCACGGTCGGCAACAGCCTCATGAAGGCGGGCGGATGCGGTGGATGTCCCGACGCCGGCGCCATCTCGGCGCAGTCGATTTCGTCGGGCGACGGGTACGTCGAGTTCACGGTTCCCGAGACGGGCACGCTGCGCTTCATCGGCCTGAGCTCGGGCAACAGCGGCACCGACCCGAGCGAGATCAAGTTCGCGCTGCGGCTGCAGGGTGGCAACGCGGAAGTGCGCGAGTCGGGCGCCTATCGCACCGAGACCCAGTTCTCGACCAGCGACGTGATGCGCATCGCATACGTTGGCGGCACCGTGCAGTACTCGAAGAACGGCAACGTGTTCTACACGAGCGGCAACGGACCGGCCTATCCCGCCATCGTCGACACCACGCTGTTCGATGACAACGCGTCGGTATGGAACGTCATGATCAGTTCCGGTTCCGGTTCCGGTTCCAGTTCCGGTTCCGGTTCAGGTTCCGGTTCTGGCGGTTCTGGCTCGCCCGCACCGGCACCACAGACCTCCGGTCCGGTCGGTGTGAGCTGGACGAGCGACTCGAACGTCGCCATCAACGGCAACAGCCTGGTCAAGACGGGCGGCTGCAGCGGCTGCGGTGACGCAGGTGCCGTCTCGGCTCAGCAGATCTCATCAGGTGATGGATACGTGGAGTTCTCGGGGGCGGGCGACGGGCTTCGCTTCATCGGGCTCAGCTCGGGCAACAACGGAACGGACGCGAGCGAAATCAGGCACGCGCTGCGCCTGCAGAGCAACACCGCCGAAGTGCGCGAGTCGGGCGGGTACCGCAGCGAGGTGGGCTTCTCCGGCGGCGATACGCTGCGCATCGCCATCGTCGGCGGCAACGTGGAGTATTCGAAGAACGGCAGCGTGTTTTATACCAGCGCGCTGCAGGCGTCGTATCCGATGCTGGTCGACACGTCGCTCTTCGACGGCAACGCGTCGATCAACAACGTCGTGATCTCTCAGTAGGAATCAGTCGCGCTCACCACTGGGATCGCACAGAGCACACGGAGGAGATGAACGCATCCGTGACCTCTGCCGTCTCTGTGGTCACCAAGACAGGCCGCGAGACAACGCGCGGTCCGGGTTCTCCTGGCATCCTTTCCCAGGTAACCCGCTGCCGGCGGGCCACGATACGTGAACATCCCACGATCGTGGCCCAGCCGAGCAGACACATCGTGTAAGGGACGCTGAAGACCGGCGTGCGCTTCGGCGCACGGATCACCTGGCGGCGGTCGCTGTTCATTCGCCGTCCCGTTTTGGTGCGCGCGATGCGACGCCGCTCGATTTGGGCGCGCCGGGTCCGCTCCGGGCGTCCCTGGATATACCCCGTCAGCGCCGCGGCATAGAACATCGACTGACCTGCCAGGAACACCCGAAAGAAGACGGCATCGATCAGCGCCACGTTGGCGACGAGCACTGCGAATTGCAGCGCCGGTATGGCGAGACGAAGCGCTTTGTGCGACAGCACCTCGAACCACACGCGGCAGCGCAGCGGATTCAGCATCCACGGATGGCGCGCGAGCAGCTGAAAGGTTCCCGCGATCGTTCTCGCCTTCCTGATGAAATCCTCGCGCGGGTTCATGGCAATCAGGTCGTGCGCGCGCGCGTCGGCTTCGAAAACCACCCGATAGCCCTTGCGCACGATCTGCATCGGGATGAGCACGTCATCCAGGATGGTGTCCGCAGGGATCGGCTGGAAGAGGTGGCGGCGGATCGCGTAAATCGCACCGGTCGCGCCGACCGTTGAGCCGGACCAGCTTTCGTTCGCGCGGATGAATTTCTCGTACTGCCAGTAAAACCCGGCGCCTTCTCCGCCAGGCGACGTGCCACTTCGCTTTCGCAG
Organism: Vicinamibacterales bacterium; assembly: GCA_963730445.1. Taxonomy (GTDB): domain Bacteria; phylum Acidobacteriota; class Vicinamibacteria; order Vicinamibacterales; family JAMQPK01; genus JAMQPK01. Next base: position 118,305 of record CAVSRX010000007.1, read on the forward strand.
GTGAAGCTCACCGCTGACAGCGCCGACCTCGGCGTCGGCGAAATTGGCGACGAGCGCCCGAATAGCGGCAGGCTCGAACCGCTGACGGGCATCGGCAAGCACGACGATCTCACCCTCCGCCGATGCGATCAGATCGTTCAGCACGGAGGTCTTGCCGCGGCGCTGGCCGAACTCGCGCACCGTCACGCCCCGATCCTCGTACCGCAGAGCGACCTCGACCGTGTTGTCGGTCGATCCATCGCTGCCGACGATGATGGCAAGGCGTTCGCGCGGGTAATCGGAGGCGAGCAGATTTTCGATACGGCGGCCGATACGGTGTCCCTCGTTGTGCGCCACCACCACCACCGTGACGTGAGGCTCGATCGGCGCACGCGCGACGGGTCGCGGGCGCGCCTTGCGCCGCAGCCACGCGATGAGCGGATAGCCGAAATACACGTACACCAGCAGCGCGAGGGCGCACCAGAATACGAGCAGCGGCGCGCTCAGTTGCGCCATACCGCCACCTCGCCCATCGCATCCGTCAACGCACGCACGTCGGCGCCGGCACGACGCGCATCCCGCCCGTCGCGCGCAAAGACATTGTCGAGCGGATACTGGTCGGGCTTCCCGCCGGGAAACACGTTGCCTGTAATGACCGCGCCCGGAAAGTACCGATCGATCGAGGCCCTGCCGACGCCTGTCCCCGATCCGACAAAGCCCGCGCCGTTGTCCGGCATCATGTTGTTCTGAAAGACGAAGCCCGTGTGCGGGTCGTGATCGCCCCCAAACACGACGCCGCCCGTTGTGCGTTCGGCGGTGTTGCTGGTAATCGCGACGCCGGCTGTTCCGTCGAGCAGTTGAAACAGGCGGCCGTTGCCGCCCCACTTCCCGCCGACGTCGGAGAGCAGGTTGTTGTGAATGGCGATGCGCCGCGTCTGTTTGCTTTCCTGGTTGTCGTCACGGCCGAGAATGTTGAAGCCGGCTGCGACGTTGCGGAGAACGTTGTTGCGGAACGTCACGTCTTCGACGACCGACCACGGCGCGCGCCCATCCTGGTTGCGCGGCGTAAACAGAATCGCAAAACCGTTCTGCGCGTGCGGCCAGTTGTGCTCGAGCAGGTTGCCCTCGACGAGCACGCGCCGCGCGTTCTTCAGCTCGAACAGGTTCTTCACGGCCCACGGCGTGCCTTCGTAGGTCGGATGGTCCATCTTCCAGCGCAGCGGCTTGGCGAAGTGATTGCGGACGATCTCGATGTCGGACGGCACGAGGCCGTGCACGGCCGGATCGGCGCCGCCGAACATGACGTTTTCGCCGGCCGCCTCGAGATAGTTGTTCGCGATTTTGAAGGGCCCGGGCCCGTTCCATCCCGAAATCGCCTGCGAATCGGCGCCGACTTCCTTGAAGTCGGAAAAGTACGAATTGACCACTGCGATGTCGCGGCCGTTCAACGCGATGCCCCGGCGTCCGCCCTTGCGCGCGTCGCCATGAATGTAGGAGCGGTCGAACACGATGTGATGCGGAATCTCCGTCAGGTTCGCATCCTCACCGCCGAGCTCGATGAGATTGTAGAGAAATGCTCCAGCCGCGGGTGCGACCTCGACACCAGCAAAACGGTAATGATGCGCGCCGGGATCGGTGATGACGGCCGACCGTGACGCCGCGACGAGCTTCGCCATATGTCGGGCGTCCGAGGGACTGACGCGCTTGGCTGCCGGGAGCTCGCGCAGCCGGTTCGACGCGATGACGATCCACGCGTCGCCGTCTTTCTTCCGCAGCTTGAACGGTCCTTCGTAGGTCGCACCCGCCTCGAGCGTGATGCGATCGCCTGGCTGCGCGGCGTCGAGCGCCGACTGCAGCGACTCGCCCGCGGCGACGTGAAGGGTGCGGCCGTGGTCCGCCTTGCGTGTTCACTTTCGCGCGTAGTCAGACGGTCGCCATCGTCGATCGTCGAGCGGCATCGGATCGTAGAGTCGCTGTCGTCGATCGTCGATCGGCCATCGTCGATCGATCGTCGATCGCCTGACGATAGACGATGGACGCTGGACGATCGACGATCGGCGATCGACGATGGACGATGGCCGATGGACGATCGACGATCCGCGGTCCGAAGGCTGCCGCCGTACCCAGCAGCACTCCAAGGACCGCAGTAGCAGGCATCATTACGCGACGCACGTCCTGCTCTCGGCGCTCCGCGGCGCCATCTCGTGGACCGCGCCGCGCGTCAGATCGACGACGACCTGATCGGGCCGCGCGACCGCAAGCACCTTCAAGGCATCCTGCCCGGCCGTGCCGAACACGAGCACTTCCGCGTGCTCGGCCAGGCATTCCGGCGTGTCGCACAAGAGCGACGACACATGCGGGATCTCCTGCTCGATATAACTGCGATTGGCGCCCTTCAGCCGCGCCATCACCACATTCGGGTCGTAAATCTTCACGTCGCAGCCTTTGCCGATGAGCGTTTCGACGAGCGTCACCATCGGGCTCTCGCGCAAATCGTCGGTATTCGACTTGAACGCGAGACCGACGACGCCGACCTTCTTCTTGCGCGTCTGCAGAACGGCATCCACCCCGCGCGCAATCTGCGCCTTGTTGGACTGGACAACGGCCGTCAGCACAGGTGTCGAAACGTCGTAGATGCGTCCCGAGCAGAGCAGCGCGCGCACATCCTTCGGCAGGCACGACCCGCCGAACGCGAATCCTGGCTTCAGGTAGGCCGGCGCGATGTTGAGCTTCTTGTCCTGCCGAAACACGCGCATCACGTCCTGCGCGTCGGCGCCGAGCGCATCGCAGAGGTCGGCGATCTCGTTGGTGAACGTAATCTTCAGGGCGTGGAATGCATTGCACACGTACTTGACCATTTCTGCCGTGCGCACGGACGTCTGCAGGAACGGAGCGCTGATGCTCGCATACAGCTGACGCAGCGCCGTCGCCGTATCGGGATCGTCGCACCCCACCAGCACGAAGGGCGGCTGATCGAAGTCTTCGATCGACGAGCCTTCGCGCATGAACTCGGGATTGACGGCGATGCGCAGGGGCCCGGCCATGCGGCCGCCGTTGGAACATTCCGACAACACGCGCGCGAGCACGCGCTCGGTCGTGCCAGGCAGCACGGTGCTGCGCAGCACCACAGTGAGCGGAGTCGTGCGCGACTCGCATGCCGCGCCGATGGCCGACGCGACGCGCGCGAGCCCGTCGTAGTCGGGCTGACCGTGGCCGAGGTCGGGTGTGCCCACACAGATGAGCGCGACATCCGCATCGGCAAGGCCCTCTTCAGCCGAGTCCGTGGCCGACAGCCGCCCCTGCCGCACGACGCGCGAGACGAGATCGGCGAGCCCCGGCTCGATAATCGGCGACGAGCCCGCGTTGATCATCGCCACCTTCTCGGCGTTCACGTCGACGCCGATCACATGATGACCATCGCGCGCGAGGCAGGCGGCCGTGACACATCCGACATATCCGAGACCGAAGACACTGACGTTCATCGCGCTCCTCCGTAAATCCAGTCCGCGACCCGCGGATAGGACGACCCAAGTAACGGCTTCACCAATCCCTTTGCGTTCCACGCCGCCCATTCCTTCGAACGCGCCCACGGCGCGCCTTGCACCAGCCGGCGCGCGAGATCTGCGGGCGCTCCGCTGCGAATCACGAAGCGTCCGGCAATCGCGCACCCGTCGATCGCACGCGCCGATCGAACCGGCTCCGAGTTGAACAACAGGAAGAGTCCCGACTCCGCCGCTGCACGGCCAACCTCTTTCGAGAAATAACCGCCAGGCACCGAGCCCGTCGTCACGGCGTGCCCGAGCACGTCCTCGAGCCGCTGGCGGCTCTCGGTCCACTCGCGGCGCATGTCCGCGCGGCTCAGCGCGCTGAACCGAGTGGGATGCGACGCCGAGTGAGTGCCGATGACATGGCCGCGGGCATCGAGCTCGCGCACCTGCGCTGCATCGAGAAAGCCGGGCCGTCCGATGAAATCCGTGGTCACGAAGCAGTACGCGTGCAACCCACGCGCTTCCAGCTTGTCTGCCACGATCGTGTAAAACGACACGCCGCCATCGTCGAAACGTCAATCGCGCCGCACGCACATCCGGCGCACCCGATTGCACCGAGTTGCGTCTCGAACTCGCGCAACGACAGCTTGTAGCGATCGGCGGCCGGCGAATTGAAGCCGCTCTCGCCGACGTCGCTCACGTAGACGTCATGAAACAGCAGCGATACTGGTTGCATTCGATTTCTTACTCCGAGCGGCTTTCTTCCACCGCAGGTAATCGGTCAGCCGGGCTGGCCCCACACGGCCGACGTGCGGCCTGCAGTGGAAACCGGGTCCACTTTCTTTCCGTTGAACAAATCGATCAGCGTCGCCGCGATGCGGTCGAGATTTTCCGTGACGACGCGGTACTGAATGACGATGTGCGATTCGGCGAGCTCGTCGATGGGGCACCCGGCCTGCAGATACACCGGACCGGTGTCGACCCCTTTGTCGATCTTGAGCAGCGTCATGCCGACGCGGTCGAGATCGCGGTTGACGAGCGCCCAGAAACACCCATGCGCGTTGCGATACTCGGGGCAGATGCCGGGATGCAGTGCGAACGCGCCCACGCGCGCGAGCGAAAAAATGTCCGGCTTCAGGATGAACTTGCAGCGCGCGATGACAATGTCAGGTTTAACGCTGTTCAGGAACTCGCGCGAGGCCTCGCTGTTCGGATTGGCGACAACGAGCCGCGGCACGCGATCGAGGTCCGCGGGATACTGCGCCTTGAGCGCCTCGATCTGCTCCGCCTTCCACGCATCTTCCCTGGCGCGCAGCCGCAGCCGCGCGAACACACGGTAGGCAACGACGTCGAGAAACCCGAACCAACCGACGCGTCGAAGCTCGCGCCGTGCAGCCGTCCACAGACGGCGTCCTTTGTCAGAAATGACGATGAGGCCGGCCAGGTTCATCGTGCCGGCGAGCCACGACGCGAGCCCCTCGGTGTCGAGGCGATCGCCTTCGTGGCATATCAGCACGACTGTCGGCCGGTTCGTCTTCATCATGCGTTGGCACTACCCCTTCGCAGTGCGCTTCGAACTCGCGGGCCACTTGCGGCCAGGAGTAGCGCTCAACCACGAGCGCCCGCCCGGCCTGGCCGAGTTCGTTTCGTCGCCCTTCGTCGTGCAAGAGGTGGACCACCGCTGCAGCGAAATCCTCGGGGTTGTCAGCTGCGATGAATTCTTTCTGGTCACTCAATGCGAGCCCCTCGGCTCCCACTGTCGTGGACACGACAGGCTTGGCCATGCCGAGGGCTTCGAAAATTTTCATGCGCGTTCCGCTGCCGGCTCGCAGCGGCACGACATAGACCGCGGCTTCATCCAGGTACGGCCGCACATCGTCGACGGTGCCCGTGACGATCATGCCGAGCCGCTCCGCCGCGTCGCGCAATTTCTGAGTGGGATTCCGCCCGACAATCGCGAACGACGCGTCGGGCACCTGCTCGCGGATTTTCGGCAGAATCGACTCGCCGAAATAAATGACGGCGTCCTCGTTCGGATGCCAGTCCATCGATCCGCTGAAGACGAGCCGCGCGGGAATCTGCGGCCGGCCGGCTGGCGCGAAATACGCCGTGTCGACGCCCGTTGGTATCGCGCCGGTTTTTGCGGCCGGCGCCATCTCGGCAAGGCGCGCGCGATCTTCCTCCGATACCGCGATCGTCAGATCGGCGCGGCTGCAGAGCTCGGATTCTTTGTTGCGCAGCTTGCGCCACTCGATCTCGAACAGCAGCTTCTTGATCGGATTGCGCTCGAGCGCGCTGAGCCGCTTCCAGATCAGGTACTCGACGTTGTGCTCGAACAGCACGACGGGAACTGTGCCGCCGAGCGGCACGTTCGCGGCCGCGAACAGAAAGTCGGACACGACGACGTCGATCTGATCTTTCTCGACGAGCGCCTGTACCGTGTCGCGCACTTCGGCGACGCGCCACTTCCAGAGATCCACGGGATACGACGAGAACCACGATCGCGCCACGGTCAGCGGAAACGCCGACGAGCCGCGCTTCGGCACGTCGTACGGAATCGACACGACCTGCTGGCAGTCGGGCAGCTGCCGGGCGAGCCCCTCGGGATCGTCGCCGGCCCCGTGCGTCGTCACGAGCGTGACTCTATGATGCCGGGACAGCGCCGACACGATCTGCAGGCTTCGCACTCGCCCGCCAGTCGTTGACGGCCACAGCCCGCCCATCTTGACCCAGAGGATTCGCATTCATCACCTGCATGACCGTTGCGGGGTCTTCGCCCTCGCAGAACATGCGCTGCCAGATTTCGAGATTCACCAGCAGCCACAACCGATCGCCGTGCTTGCCGCGCCCCGACCGGTGTTCGTCGGCCATGCGCGCAAGCGACGCGCGATCGAAGTACCCGCGGCTCGTCGCGCGCGGGCCGAGCACGAACTCCTGCACGACCGGCCAGAAATCGTCACGCAGCCAGCGGCCGACCGGCACCGGAAATCCCATCTTCTTGCGCGTGAGAATCTCGGCCGGAATGATGTCGCGCACCGCTTCGCGGAAGATCGCCTTGGTCTGCCACATGCGCACCTTGAGATCGCTCGGCAGCGCGGCGACGTGCTCGACGAGCTCGTCGTCGAGAAACGGCACGCGGCTCTCGATCGAGGCCGCCATGCTCATCTGGTCCTGCTTCATCAGCAGCTCGTGCAGATACGTCTGCAGATCCGTGCGGCTCATGCGATCGAGGATGTCTCCCTCGGCGTCCGCATAGCACTGCATCTGCACGGCGTAGGGATCGCGGCGGGCGAGCATCTCAGGGCGCGAGAGCAGCGTCCGCTGCACATCCGCGGTATGCACGGCAAAGTTTTCGAGGAACAGGCTGCGGATGCCAGGATCGAGCGCGAGGAACGTCCGCTCGCCCACGCGTCCAAGCCGCGACGGCAGCGCCTGCACCATGCGGCGCACCTGAGTGCGCAGCGCCGCCGGCATCGCGGCCCAATACGGCCGCCCCAGTCTGTCGTTCCACATCGTCACGCGATAGCGGTTGTAGCCGAGGAACAGCTCGTCGGCGCCCTCGCCGGTCAGCACGACCTTGACGTGGTTGCGCGCCAGCTTGGCGACGAAGTAGAGCGGCACGCTCGACGGAAACGCAATCGGCTCGTCTTCGTGCCACACGAGATGCGGCAGCGCTTCGAAGAAGTCGGACGGCGTGACCGTGACATCGCGGTGCTCGCGCCAATCGCGCTTGGCCACGGTCCGCGCGTACGGGAGCTCGTTCGCCTCTGCCTCTGCGAACCCGACAGAGAACGATTGGATCGGGATCGCGCACCTGCGCGAGACATCATGGCCGCGAGCGCGCTCGAATCGAGTCCGCCTGAGAGGAACACGCCGAGCGGCACGTCGCTCATCAGGTGGCTTTCGACCGACGCTTCGAGGCGCGCGCGAAGGTCTTTCGCCTGCGCCTCGAACGGAATGTCGCGCACATCGCTCGAAGGGGCGGGCAGCTGCCAGTAGCGGCGTGTGCGAATCCCCTTCTCCGCCGACCAGGTGAGCACGTGACCCGGCAGCAGCTTCCGCACGCCGTGGAAGAACGTGTCGGCTCCCGACACGAAGCGCGTCGAGAGATACTCGGGCAGCACTTCTTCGTTGAAGGTCGCCCGAACGCAGCCCGAGGCGAAGAGCGACTTGATTTCCGACCCGAACACGAGCTCGCTGCCCGTGCTGGCGTAGTAGAGCGGCTTGATGCCCAGCCGATCGCGCGCGAGCAGCAGCTCCTGCTTCTTCTTGTCCCAGATCGCGAAGGCGAACATCCCGTGCAGCTTCTCCACGCACGCGTCGCCGTCCTCTTCGTACAGATGGATGATCGTTTCGGTGTCGCACCGCGATGCGATAGCGGTGCCCCTTCGCCTCGAGGCCCGGCCGCAGTCGAGGCGTGGTTGTAGATCTCGCCGTTGAAGGCGATCCACACGCTGCCGTCCTCGTTGGTCATCGGCTGCTCGCCGGCCGAGCTGACGTCGACGATGGCGAGCCGCCGGTGCGCGAGGCCGACGGCACCGTCGATGAACAGACCGGCGCCGTCGGGACCGCGATGGCTCAACACATCGCGCATCCGGCGGAGACGATCCACGTCGACGGGCTGACGCGGGTCGAAATGAGCGATGCCAGCAAAGCCACACATAGATTTATCTACTGATCTAGAGATCTACTGATCTCGAGATCTAAAGATGTCCGAGTCGTCGACGAAGACCGATTCGCGTCGATCCTCGAGCTCGATGCCAATCGGCAGATCGTGGTCGTCGAACAGCGCCGAGACGGCCGGCGCAGACGACCAATCGCCGCGCTGCGGCATCAACAGCGTGATGCTGCGCCACGGCAGCGGCGCTTTGGCCGCGTACACCAGAGCGGCGCCGGTGTCCGCTGGCCGTAGTCGGCTCGACACCCAGCCGCGAATCGGCGCCAGCTCTCCGAGCTTCACGTGAGGCCTCATCGCAGCCGGTCGCGAACGACCCGATCCAGAACGTATTGCCGGCCGGCGTCTGCGCCCGCGCCCATCGATCGCGCACCGAGGGACACAGACATCGGCGCGAACTGAAATCCGAGATCGATTTGATGAAGGGCGATGTTCGTAGTGCCGACCTTGAGGTCGGCTGTCACATCGTCGACAACGACCCAATAATCCGGCTTCACGAACAGCACGCGGCGGCGATGCGTGATGCCGTCGTAACCGTCGTGGCTGGCGTCGACAAAATCGCACTCGGCATTGCGTGCGCCACTCGCGCACGTGCACGCGCGGACGTCCTCGCCAGCCGAACGGGCCTGTCGGTCTCGACCTGGTCGCAGCCGTCGATCATCACGGTGCTGTGCGCTGCCGTGCCGCGGAAGATAGTTGCGCCATTCCGTTTCCGGCGTGTAGCAGTAGGTGCCCGCATCGACGAGCACGGGCTCGCCAAAGGCCGAGCACTGGATGCTGAGCAGGTCGGCATGGCCGTGGCCGGCGCTGACCGGGCATCCGAGCGGGCCGACATCGACGATCATCTGGTGCGCATCGCGCTCCCATCCGGTTCTCATCACGGCGTAGCCGCCGGACGGAAACATCCGCGAGAGCACGCCGGCCGGTTTGCGAAGGCGGTCGCCGCCGCAAACGCGCGCACGCCTTCCGCGCCCATGAGCCACGGCACCTCCGGCGTCATGCCTTCCGCCGCCTCGGCCAAATCTCCGCCGCCCGAACATCGCCGCGGCCACGGCGAACACGCCGCGCGGATCGCACTGCCCTCGCTCGACGAGCGGCAGCAGGCGCCCGCCGTCGGCATCGCCGATCTCCGGCATCGCGCCGTCGGGCCTGTCGCACCGCAAGCAGGAAGTCGACCATGCGACGCACGTGGTCGCCGAGGTCCGCAGGCACCGGCACGCGGTTGCGCGCGGCGAGCAGCAGAAACTGCTGATAGGTTTCGACGGTGTAGCGGTGGTAACAGGTCGACCGCTCGAAGTGCACGCCGTCGGCGCAGATCTGCGTGCGGCTCTCGGCGATCAGCACGCGAGCGCCGAGCCGCCGCCAGCGCGCGCGTCCTTGAACTCGGAGAACAGCGTGCCTGCGTAGAACAGCCCGAGCGCCTCGCCCGTGAGGTGCGTGTTCGGCGAGAAGTAGAACGACAGGTATCGCGCGACGTAATGGGCGTGCAGCCACACGCCCGCGAGAATTCCAGTCGAGCCGCTCGGCCGACAGCGCAGCGGATTCGCGAATCAGCATGCAGCGTCCAGGACCACGACATCAGCCGGTACGCCACTTCGAGACTGCTCGCCCAGTTGACCCCGATGCCGTGCGGGTTCGCCTCGATCCACGACTCGATCGCGCGAAGCGCGCTTTCGGCGTAGCGCTCGTCGCCGCTCACCGCATACGCCTGTGCGAGGCCGGACGAGCCACTGATGCCGATTCAGCTCCCAGACGACCTTGCTGTCGCCGACTTCCGCCGGGTCGAGCGGGTTCAACTGCGTCCAATGCACGCGCGGCGCGCGGCGCGACCACACCGGATCGAGATGCCAGTCGATCGGATCGCCGAACCACAACGTCTGATAGCCAAGCAGGTCGAAGCGATGCTGCAGCGTCGCCGCCGCGCTGCTCAGCACCGCGTCGCGGTCCCCGGCAACCGCCTGAGCGACAAACTGAAGATTCTCGACTCCTGCGAAGAACCTCGACGGCGCCACCCGTCGGAGAATCTCGAGCGCCGCAGCAGGGTTGACGAACGCCGGCGCCTGATCGCGCAGGATCGTTGCAGGATCGACGGGTCGATCGACGGTCGTGACGCGATCGATCAGCTTCGCGGCTTCCTGTCGGCTGCGGCCCGCGATCTCGGCAACGGCATGCGTCCGCAACCGACGAAGCTTGTCGATGACGGACGCGCGGCCCGTGAGCCGACCTGAAGGTCGGCACGACGAGCGTCGGTTGTGCGGAGGTCTTGTTCATTGAACCGGCACCTCAGAACTTGAACCGGAACCGCAGAACCCGGAACCTGAACTCGGAACCGGCATAAACCGCGCTCCATTGGTCTCTGACTGCCCGCCACGTGTATTTGCCGAGCTCCGCGATGCGCCTGCTCCGCCATCTGCAGCGCGCGCTCGGGCCGGTTGAGCGGCGTCGGCGATCGCGCGCGCCATCGCGACCGGCGCTTCAGGCGGAACGATGACGCCGGTCTCGCCGTGGCGCACCATCGACGGGATGTCTCCCGTCGGCGTCGAGATGACCGGCAGACCCGAGGCGAACGCCTCGAGAATCGAGACCGGCTGGTTGTCGACGACCGACGCGTTCAGGAAGATGTCCGAATCGGCGTAGAGCTTCGGCATCCACTCCGGGCGCCACCTTGCCGACGAACCGCACGCCGCCTGTCGTCAATTGCGCGGCCATCGCGCGCAGCCGCGGCTCTTCGCTGCCGTAGCCGGCGATCGTCAGCGTCGCAGTCGGGACAGGTCTTCTGGAAGCGCGCGAACGCCTCGATGATGACGTCGACCCGGTAGTACGTCTCGAGGTTGCGCGTCGACAGCAGCCGCGGGCGCAGCGGCGGCGCTCGCGATAGTCGAACACGCGTCAGATCGACGACGTTCGGAATCACGCGCGCGCGATAGCCGTAACTTCGCGAACACGTCGCGCAGGTACTCCGACGGCACGACGATCTCGTCCGCCAGCCTCAGCCACGGGATGCACGAGCGCGCCCCAGTGCGCGAGATGATCGTCGGCCTCGCCGCTGTGGTAGTGCAGCACGACGCGCTTGTTGAACAGCCGCGCGGCCAGCATCGCCGGCACCGGCGCGAGCAGGAACGACGAGTACGACGCGGAGAACACGTGCACGACGTCGAGCGCGCGCGAGCCGCGACAGGCCGGGAACATACAGCGGCTGGTTCAGCGAGCGTGCGCAGCGTACGGCAGCCGCCGCATCCAGCGCAGGCCGCGCGGAAACCGCGGATTGATCGGGAACGAGCGCCGCATCGACTCCGTCGTCGCGCAGCGAGTCGCACGAGCGTCTGCGCCTGCACTCCCTGGCCGCCCGAGGATGTCGAGGCTCGCGGCGACAATCGGCGACACGCATCACGCGAGCCGCCTTCGGGCTTTCGAGGGGGACGTCGAGGAACCGGCGGCACCACAGCTCGAACGACAGAATCGTCCACAGGTGCAGATCGAGATCGCGGCCGCGCTGGTGCAGCCGCAGCAGCCGCTCGACGTAGCCGACGTCGAAGAATCCGCGCTGGCGGCAGGTGTCCGACAGCAGGATGTCGCGCGCGAATCCGAGCAGCTCGCCGCGGAACCAGCGCGCCAGCGGCACGGCGAAGCCCTGCTTCGCGCCGGTCGATGATGTCGTCGGGCAGCACGCCGCGCATCGCCTGCTTGAACAGGTATTTCGTGGTGTCCGTCGCGCAGCCGCAGGTTCGACGGAATCTGTCGCGGCGAACTCGACAAGGCGGTGATCGAGCAGCGGCGGCCGCGCCTCGATCGAGTGCGCCATGGTCATGCGATCGACCTTGGTCAGGATGTCGAGCGGCAGATACGTCTGGAGATCGCAGTACTGCGCGGCCGACATCCAGTCGCGATCGCTCTGCGAGATACGACAGCCGATCGACCCACGGATCGAACCGCGACGATGTGCTCGAAGGCGCTCGTCTGGAACAGCTGCTCCATTTCGTCGGCGCGGAACAGCGTCGACGCATCGAGATAGCGCTGCGGGCCGTCGAGCGCGAGATGGCGCAGGAAGCGGCGGCCCCGCATGCCTTCCGGCATCGCGTCGCCGATCGCGCCCGCCATTCCCCGCAGCGCGGCCGGCACGCGGTCGTACTCGCGCTCGCGGCGCTCGACGACGTACTTGTCGTAGCCGGCGAAGAGCTCGTCGCCGCCGTCGCCGGTGAGCACGACCTTGACGTGCTCGGCCGCCAGCTTCGACACCATGTAGGTCGGAATCGCCGACGTGTCGCCGAACGGCTCGTCGAGATACCACGCGAGGTCCTCGACGATGCGACACGACGTCGGGCTTCAGCACGAGCTCGTGGTGCTCGGTGTCGAACGCCTTGGCCACTTTGCGCGCGTGCACCAGCTCGTCGAACCCGTCTTCGGCGAACCCGATCGAGAACGTCTTGATCTGCGGCCCGGCTGCCTCGCCGCCATCGTCGCGACGACGGCGCTCGAATCGATGCCGCCGCTCAGGAACGCGCCGACCGGCACGTCGCTGATCTCGTGGAGCGGCGACGGACTCGGCGAGCAGCTCGCGCAGCTGCTCGACCAGCTCGCCTTCGGTTGACATCTCGTCGGGCTCGAACTCGACGTCCCAGTAGCGCTCGATCCGCAGCGACGAGCCGCGCTCGGCCACCGCGAGGCGCGCCGGCTCGAGCTTCTTCACGCCGTCGACGATGCTCTGCGACGGCCGGCGTCGCCAGGAACGTGAACAGATGGCTGACGCGCCTGCCAGTTGACGGTGCGATCGACCTCGGGCAGCGCGCAGGATCGGCTTCAGCTCGGAGGCGAACGCCAGCCGCCGTCGCGTCTCCGCGTAGTAGAGCGGCTTGATGCCCAGGCGATCGCGGGCCAGCAGCAGCCGCTTGTGCCGCGATGTCCCAGATCGCGAACGCGAACATGCCGCGCAGCTGGTCGACGCACCGCGCGCCGTAGTCCTCGTAGAGGTGGACGATCGTTTCGGTGTCGCTGTCGGTGCGGAACGTGTGGCCGCGCGCGCTCGAGCTGCGCCGCAGCTCGCGGTAGTTGTAGATCTCGCCGTTGAACACGACCCAGACCGAGCCGTCCTCGTTGAGGACCGGCTGCTGGCCGCCCTCGAGGTCGATGATGCTGAGCCGGCGCATGCCGAGCCCGACGCCGCCGCCGACGTAGATGCCCTCGTCGTCGGGTCCGCGGTGCACCATCATGCCGCACATCGAGCGGATCTCGTGCTCGAAGACGGGTTGACCGTCCCAGCGGATGATTCCGGCGATGCCGCACATAAGGGTTCTAATTTCCGGTTCCGAGTTCGACGTTCGTAGTGCCGACCTTGAGGTCGGCCGCGACGGACTTCACACGCACAACGGACGGCTTGCGGCGCTCCCAGCGAAATGCCGCATACGCGATCGCGGCATACACCGCCCAATACAAGGCGCCGGCTGCAACCAGCACGACCGGCCGCGGAAGCGTCGAGGTGCGGCTCAGCCAGTACGCCGGACCGGCCGCGGCGATGGCACAGAGCGCGATGCCTGCCAGATGGCGCGAACGGCAGAATATTCGTGAGCGGCGCCTTCAGCAGGTACGCGATCCGCCCGATGCTGATGATGCGCACGGCGGTCGTCGCCAGCAGCGTGACGAGCACGGCGCCGACCAGTCCGAACGTCGAGAGGCACCACGAGATGAGCGCCAACGACGAGGGCCAGCCGAGTCAGGTTCATCGCAAAGAGGAACCGCGTCTGCGCATACGCCCGCAGCACCGCGTCGACGCAGAACACCGCCGGAAGATCGTCAGCGTCCAGGCCATGAAGATCGGCACGCTCGCGACATACTGCCGGTGAACAGCGTGATGATGACGTCGCGCGACAACAGCAGCAGCACGACGGCCAGCGGGAAGATGAGCAGCGCGAGGCGCGACATCGTGTCGTGCCACAGCTCGAGCGCGGTGCCCCGCTGCTCGTGCAGCCCGTCCTCGGCCATCTTCACCATCATCACGTTCGCGCGTCGACGTGGTGATGAGATCGACCAGCGGAATCTGCAGGCAGCCGACCGCGTAGATCGCGAACGTCGCCGCATCGAATTTCGACGCGACGACGTAGGGATGCAGGTTCGCCTGCAGCACTTCGATGCCGACCGCGAGCGCGAACGGCAGCGCGTAGGCCAGCTGGTACTTCCAGAGCGCGCGGTTCGGCCGCAGGTCTGCGCCGATACTCGCGGCGCAGCCAGTGCAGCATCGCCACCACGCGGACCGCGCCGAATGCGACGCCGCCCCACAGGACCGCGCGCAGCCCGCCGTGCACGAACGCCGGAATCACGAGCAGAATCGTCCGCGCGACGTCCGAGGCGCCATACGTCCAGGCCGCTGTCAGTATGCCGCTTGCGCGCGACCATCACGATCTCGAACGCGCGCGGAGACGAGCATCAACATCAGGAACGCGCCGAGCAGCACGATGTGGTCGGCGAGCTGCGGATTGCTCAGCCACGCGACGATGCGATCTTCAGCGATCCACAGCAGCCCGAGGCACGCCGATGCCGGCCAGGGCCAGCGTGATGAGCGCGTTCGCGATGTACGGCCCCGCCTCCTGCGGCTTGCGCGGCACGAAGTAGTAGAGGCTCTCGGCCATGCCGAATTGCGCGAGGCCGTACAGCGTGCCGTAGATCAGGAAGAGCTGCTTGTACGTGCCGAACTCCGCCTGGTTGAACGTGCGGACCAGGAGCACGGGGATGATGAACGACGCCGCGAACCCGATGGTCCGGCCGACCACGAGCAGAAATGCGGGCTTCGAGATTGCGTCGCGGGTAAATCGGCTCATACCTGATGGGTCCGCTCGCACCGCCGAGCCGGCGGCCACAAGTCGTGGATTTGACAGTTGAAGACAGCCGACGAAAATTCACCGTCGGCATCGATGGACGAGCCTTCCCACAGGAGCAGACGCTCGAGCGTCAGCTCGGGATGCGTCGCATCACCGTGCGTGCACGCGGTATACGCGTACCGGTATCCGGCCTCGTGCAGCGCGCTCACGACTCCGGCGTTGAACTGGCCGCCGGGATACGCGAAATGATCGATCGGCTCGCCGAGCTCGGCTTCGAGCACGCGCTTCGATCCTTCGAGCTCTTCCTTCACGTCCGCCGGCTTTTCCAGCGGGAGACACACGTGGCTGCGGGTGTGCGACCCAATCGTGATGCCGCCACGCCGCATCTCGTGAATCATTGGCCACGTGACGCTGAGCGGAATGTCGCTCGTCTCGGTGCCGACGCGTGTCTCAAGACAATCCATTAGGCGAAGCACATCTGCCTGCGGCAGGACAGGAAGCAAAGCGGATACCGCCGACATCGATGACGACAGCGATCCGCGGCGAAACATCTGTCCTGTTGGAATACGCAGTTCGGTCATCAGCTCGAACAGCCGGCGCCTCGGGTCGTCCCACGCGTTGAACGCCTTGTCGACGAGGTAGTACAGCCTGTCGTGCGTCTGCCAGAGCGGCCCGCCGATCAAATCTGTGACGACGAACATGGCGGCCGGGATGCCCTTGCGGCGAAGGAACGGGAATGCGTTCTCATACACGTCTCGGTAGCCGTCGTCGAAGGTAATGGCGGCGACAGGCTCGGCGAACGGCTCGCCCCGCGACACGTGCTCGCCGATCTCGTCGAGGGAGACGAAGCGGAAGCTCTTGCCGATCGACTCAACGTGGCGCTCGAACATCGCCTGGCCGATGAGCATGCTCGGCATCTCGGTTTGCGATGCGGCCGCAAAGTCGGAGACCACGCGGTGGTATCCGAGAATCAGCGGACACCGCTGCTCGCGCGCCTTGCGCGCGTGCTGCTCGAGGCCGCACGCGCCCGCAATGGCGGACGCAAGAGCCGCTCTGAGATGCCAGCGCCAGCGGTCAGCTCGTTTGCGGGGCATGGGCAGATATGACGCGGCGCGCGAAGGCGCGCAAGGTACGTTCGGTTTCCAGCGCTCGCCGCTGCACGCGGCCGCCAAGACCGGCCGGAAAGACGTCGTAGCGCGCGAGCGGACGCTTCTCGCTCGTCCAGGCAGATTTGTAGGCTTCGCCGCCGTACAAGAGATCGAACTCAGCGAGCCCTTCCTCAATCGCTGCGCGAATGCTCATGTCGAGCACGGCGCGTCCGACACCGTGGGACTGGAACTGTGAATCGTAGCCGTGCTGATAGAAGTAGAAGCGCCCTTTGAACGAGATCCCGTACATCACGCCGACAAGGCTGTCGTTCAAATGCAGCACGAAGAGACGCAGCATGCCGGCCCTTTGCAGACGATCGGTGACGTCGAGATGGAACTCGCGCAGGGCCGTCGTGTGAAATGCCGTTCCGCGGCTTCCGAAGCGCGCGCGATGGAAATCGAAGAGCTTTGCGAGCGCGTGCTGCCGCATCGCTTCGTCCGTGATCTGCTCGAACCGCATGGTGAAGTCCCGCTCGAGCGAGCGCAGACGGCGGCGAGTCGTGGCGCGATGCGCAGGACCAATCGTGGCAAGAAACGAATCCCACGAGTGCCCTGCAAGCCGAATGAACGGGCAAAAGCCGTCGGCCGCCGCGCGCACCGACCATCCGCTTTCGGCCAGCGGTGCCGCGAGTCTGGACAACGACGAGCTCGGCGGCAGGCGCACGAGGTGAAGCGCAGCGTCCTTCTGCTTGACGTAGTCGGCGAGCGCACGCATGGCTTCGAGCTCGTGTCCGCGGCGAACGATGGCATCGAGGTAGTCCGACCCGGCGAAACCACTGCCCATCAGCTCGAAGCGCCACAAGAACGGCAGCCTCCCGCGTGATGCGCAGAAGGGCGCGATCGCCATCAGCTGGTTGCCGTCGCGCACTGCGACGATCGAAAGGCGGCGCGAGCCGCCGAGATGCGCCCACCACGCGTTGAGCCATTCCCATGTGAGGAACGGCGACTCAGCCGAGCTGGCCTCGACGAGCTCGGTCCACTCCGCGCGCAGGGCAGCAAACTGGCCGGCGTTATCGATGAGCTCGATCGTCACGACATCCTCAGATTCAGCCGGGCGACCTGCTCGGCCACGTAGTCGATGTGCCGATCGGTGAGATCCTGGTGAATGGGCAGGCCAAGGACGTGCCGGCGCAGATACTGCGCGTTTTCGCCTTCGGCTTCGGCGCGACCGGCACCTTCGGCGCCGTGATTCCAGAATTCGAGCACGTCGATGTCGCAACTTCGCAGGACCTCTGCCGTTTCCTGTTTGTCCTCGACCAGAATCGGAAACAGCAGCGGGCAGACACCAATGGGAAGCTCGTCGTGCAGCGGGGTCACCTGTCCCGCGAGCTGCATCGCAAGCCGGCGATAGTTCGCCATGCGGCGGGTGCGCACCTCTTCGAAGTCGAGACGCTTCAGCAGGCGCGCCGAAATCTCCGACATCGCGAGATCGACATCGTCGATGTTGAACCCGATGTCGCCGATCTTCGCGCGCGGCACGTCCATCGCGCCAACCGCCCGTCCCGCCGCGCGCTTCATCGACTCCATCGCAGCGCCGAGACTGTCCGATCGGCTTCGGATGTTTCGCACGACGAGCTCGGCCGTGCGGCCGAGCACCGACGGCAGTCCTGCCTGGCGAAGGCTGATGTGGTCGAGCCCGGCGAGGTGCGTGCCGTTCTCGACGAGACACGCGCCATTGGGCAGCGGCAGCGTCTTATAGAGACAGAACACCGAGAAGTGACCGAACGTCCCGAGCGGCTGCTCACCGGCATCGCTCAAGAGCGCGAGCGCGCAGTCTTCGACGAGCCACATGCCGCGGCGGCGCGCGAGATCGGCGAACTGCCGAATCGGCTGCGGCCAACCGAGGTAATGAATCACGTAGAGCACGTCAGGATGGTGCACCGCGCACAGGCGCTCGACTTCGGCCGCATCGGCCTGCCCATCGGGGCCGACCGGGTAATAGCGGATCGTGGCGCCTGCCGCCTCGAGCGCGAGCACTTCGTTGCCGCTGTTGTAATCGGGCACGAGAACCGTCAGCTGCTCGTTGGTCGACTTGAGCACTCGAAACAGGTGATAGATCGCATTCCTCGCGCGATAGAACGTGAGGTGCGGCACGTCGAACGGGTACCGGCGCGCCGTCGTTTTGCCGGACGCGGACAGCACGAAGTCGGTGGCGGTCAGGCCCTGGAAGGTTGGGATGAACATGTCCGTCGTAACGCTGGAACGACTTGAAATTTCAGAGGATGAAGGAGCCGCCCTCGCGGCGTGCCGGCAAACACGAACAGCCAGTCGTGCGGGCGCGTGGTCGATGTCCACTCGAGCTTCCACGGTTCGGTGTCGCCAAGAAAATCGAATTCGCTGTAGCGCTTGTCGAACGCGTGCCGCAGCGCGAAATACGTGAGCATCTTGAAGGGCGAGCACTTCGCGAATTCCGGGTCGTACCCGGTCTTCAACAGGAAGAGCCTGTTCGCGTACACCGCTGCGTAGCACGCCGCGATACGGCGGCCGCCGACGGAAAGAAACATCAGGCGCAGCCAGGGGCACTCGTTCGCACGCTCGGTCATCAGCGTGTAGAAGCGCTGCACCGATTCGTCTGACGCGATCGCGGTGCCCTCGGTCGCCTTCCATCCCGAGTCTTCGAGCCGCTGCGCATCGGCCCGACCCGCGCCAATCGCGTCGGCATCGTCAAGCACTTCAAGCGTGGGCTCACCGATCTGCGACAGACGGCCCAGCCTGTTTCGCAGGTTCCCCTTGAACTTCGAGCTCAGGCCGTTCATATACGCGTCCCACGTCGATGAGAGCTGCAGGTACGGAGCCGCGCCGCTCTCCCACACGCCTGTCTGCCGTCCCGCGGCCGCTGCAAACTGCCGGAACTTTTCGCGACTGCCCGAGTCGGCGGGCATCTGGCTCAGCTGAAGCACATCCCAGCGAGGGCCCGCATCCAGAACGGCATGCCACAGCGCACGGTAGGCATCTTCGACGTGGTCGGCCCCATCATTGACAACGATGACATCGGTGCGCGGCGTGTGATCGTTCTGCAGGAACCGCATGCGGCGGACGGGCATGCCATACATCTGCGCGCGCTCGAACATGAGCGGCGCGATCGCGCACACGCGCGCGGCGTGGCGCACAACAAGAATGTTGAGCTGATGCGACTCGCCGAAGGCGTCCCACCACGTCCGCACCCACTCGTGGCGCAGAAAGGGATGCGCGATCGCGGCGCGATCGACCGCGTCGTTCCACTCCCCTTCGAGGGCCAGGAACGCGGCCTTATCGGAGACTAGGTCTACCGAGTACATGACTGAATCCTGCGGAGGTCTTCCGCTGTTTCCGCGCGAGCAGATCGAGGTACAGAGATTCGGTTGCGCGCACCATCTTCTCGACAGAGTAACCATCGGCGATCGCTTTGCGCGAGGCGTCGCCAAGCCGGCGCGCGAGCGCCGGCTCGCTCAGCAGCCTTGCGACCGCCTCGGCGAGCGCCGTGGCATCGCCAGGCTCCACGATCAGGCCGGTCACTTCGTTGACGATGGCTTCTGGGGTACCTCCCACGCGCGTCGCGACGGTCGGGGCGCCGGCGGCCATCGATTCGAGCAGCACGTTCGACAACGCCTCGTTCAGCGACGGCATGACAGACACGGTCGCGCCGGCGAGCAGCGCGGGCACATCCTGTCGAAGGCCGGTGAAAATCACGCGATCGCTCAACCCCAGACGCTCGGTGAGCGCTTTCAGCGCGTCCTCGTACTCCCGCTCGGCGGGATTCGCATAGCCCACTATCACGAAGCGCGCGTCCGGGAACCGGGGCGCGAGCATTTGTGCGGCTTCGAGAAATTGCTCGAGACCTTTCTGGCGCGTGAGGCGCGACACCACCATCACCACCGGCGAGCCCGCAGCGATGCCGAGCTCGCGACGCACCCGCTCGGGATCGGGACGCTCGGAGAAGCGATCGAGCTCGACGCCGTTCGGAATGACGACGATCTTCGCGGGGTCGTACCCTTCGCTCGTCAGCCAGTCCTTGACAGCCTCGGCATTCACGAGCACGCAATCGGCAAAGCGGCAAACGAATCGCTGCACCCGCTTCTGCATCGGCGTGAGGTACGCCGCCCGGTCGCGAATCGACGCAATCACAACCGGCGTCCCCGCCAGCCGTGAGGGCAGAATCCCGAAGACGTTGCCGTAAAAGCTGTAGGCATGCATCACGTCGATGCGTTGCTTTGCCATGCGGCGCGCGAACTTCGTCATCTGCGCCACCGCTGCGAAACTGTAGAAGCCGGGGATGGGGTAATCGGACAGCGGGATACCGCGGTCGCTGAGTTCTTTGATGAACGGACCGATCCGGCGCAGGCACGCCACCTCGAGGCTGAACCCCTGCTCGTGGAGCGATCGCGCGAGCGTGATGGCCTGATTCTCGGTACCGCCGCACAACAGCGTCGGCACGATCTTCAATAGGCGAATCGGCGCTGTGTTCATGCGGCGACTACCGTCTGCTCTGAGCCAAGTCGGAGGGCCTGCTCGTCGGACGTCCGCAGCATGGCCAGCTCGGTTCTGCAGGTGTTCTGCAGCGCCACCGCAAGCCCGCCGATGCAGTAGAAGTAGAACTGATACGCCACTGGATGAAAGAACGACTCGACCGCGAACGCCACGAGCGCAATCTGCACGCCGCCCGCGAGCACAACCAGGTCGCGCAAATGCGGCTCGCGCGCGGCGCGCACGCGCACGCGCTTGGCGCCGCGGAACGTCGCCACGAGCAGCCAGATGAACAGCACCGCGCCGGGCAGGCCGAGGTCGACGGCGTACTGGAGGTAGACGTTGTGAACGGATCGCCACGTCGCGCCGCGCTCTTCGTTCAACGCCAGGATGTCCTGGCCGAGGCCCACGCCCGTGATGGGATTCTTGATGACGACGTCGACGGCTGCACCGAAGTCTTCCCAGCGCCCTTGCGCCGATCCCGTTCGATCGCTCTCGATGTCGGTGATGGTGTTCAGGCGATTCAGATAGCCCGGGGGCAGCATCGGCGGGACGACCAGCGCCAGCAGCAGAATCGCGATTGCCGCTCCCGGAAGGCGTCGCCGGATGAGCGCGACGAACCCGAGGAAGACGATCACGATGAGCGCGATGAACCCGGCGCGCGAGAACGTGATGACGACGGTCATCACGCTCAGCAGCAGCGTGAATGCGGCAGCGGCCTTGAGCGGCACCTTCCTCGTCATGATGAGCAGCGCGCCGGCAATCGGGATGAGCAGGTTCAGCATCAGCGCCAGATCGTTCGGATTGCTGGCGATGCCCGAGCCCGCATAGCCCGCAATGCGCTGCACTATCGCGCGGCGGCTCGTCACGAACTCGCCCGACAGAAAGTTCTGCACGCCTGTTGCGGCTAATGGAATCGAGCAGAGCACGAGCGTCCACGTAAACACCATCAACCGCTTCTTGGTGATGACGAGCGTCCCGATCAGCCAGAAGAACATGACGGCTTTCAGAAAGTGCTCGGTCAACTCCGTCACGCTGCCGCCGGGCCAATACGACAAGGGAATGGTGAGGATCGACCAGGTGACCAGCGCGAGGCAGATGCCCATCTCCTTCGAAAAGGTCGAGACGGGCCTGCGCTGCACGGCCGAGTCGAACATGTAGGCGACGAAAGACACGGTCGCCGCCAGAAGAGCGATGCGCAGGCTCTTGAGCACGGGAAACCATTCCTGCGGCGCGAGCAGCAGGATGGCCGTGAATGCGACCAGGGCCTTGAACGCGAGGTCGGTGTCCGGAACAGCTACGGACGCCGGCGTCGCGACAGGCTCAGGACGCCACCAGTCTTGGGAAAGTTCGGACGTCAGCACCAGACTCCGCCAGCTTCTTGCCGCTCATCCGGATTGGGCCGTCGAAGATCTCGACGTCGTGAAATCCGTTTTCGCGGAACCATCGGAAAATTTCGGGATAGAGATATTTGAACTGGTACTTCGGCGTGTACCAGTCGAACGTGTCGAGCCACCGCCAGCGCGCCTCGGGCTCCATCGAGATCGGCGCGGCGAGCTGGAAGAGCTTGCCGACGACCGGCACGCGATAGAGGTAGTAGAGCGGAATCGCGACGGCCGAGAGCCCCCACATCACCTTCAGCGGCAGCCGCGTCGTCACATGGCGGATGGCGTCCGAGGCTTTGTGCGACGGGCCGTAGCGCGCATACATGTAGACGGCGAGCTTGCCGCACGGCTTCACGGTGGCGGCAACGCGCGCGAACGCGCCGCGCGGGTCCGGCGTGTGGTGCAGCACGCCAATCGAGTACGCCAGATCGAACGTGTCGTCGCGGAACGGCAGCGCGAAAATATCGGCCTGGAACAGATGCACGTTCGGCCGCGTGCCGATGTTTCGATACGCCGCATCCACGGCCATCGTCAGATCGACGCCGAACACCTCGGCGCCCTTCGCCGATGCGCGATCGGCAAACCGTCCGGCGCCGACACCCGCGTCGAGCAGGCGGCTTCCCTGGAAATCCTTGTCGCTCCAGCCGGTCGCGCCGACGAGCGCCTGTTCGGACTCAGGCGACTCGTTGATCGAATCCAACTGAACGGTCCTGAACCAGTTCCACTGATAGCCGAAGCTCTGGGCGTAGGCATCCTGCGGCACGAAGCGCGGCACGCCTTTCGTAATCGGATAGACGTTGCCGCACGCGTTGCAGGTGAGCGTGCCTTCGATGATTTCGGCGGCTTCTTTCACGCTCGTCACGCAGCGCGAGCTCGCCTTTACAGTGCGGGCAGACGATGACGTCGAGCGCCGAGAGTTTCATTGCTCCACCGCCTGCGCCGTCACGAGCGCTGCGCGCAGCTTCACGGCCTGTTCACGGCGCACCTGGCGGCGCACTTCGGCAGCGCCGTGGCCGGTCATCATGATGAACACGGTTTCGAACAGGATCTTGAAGTCGAGCCACAGCGTGTGGTTCTTGATGTAGTAGAGGTCGTAGCGCATCTTCTCCGTTTCCTGTTCGAGGTTGTTGGCATAGCCGTAGCGCACCTGCGCCCAGCCGGTGACGCCCGGCCGCACCGTGGACCGGAGGCCGTAATACGCGATGTACTCGAGGAAGATCTGCTGATTGCTCGTCGGATGCGGCCGCGGCCCGATCAGGTTCATCTCTCCGCGGAGCACGTTCACCATCTGCGGCACTTCGTCGAAGCGGAACCGGCGCAGCCACTTCCCCACTCGCGTGATGCGTCCGACGTTGTCCTGCACCCACTCCGAGGTGGGCGGCGCCGACCCGGCAGGATGCATCGTCCGGAACTTGAAGAGGCTGAACGGCTTTCCGTTCCAGCCCGCGCGCTCCTGAACGAAGAAGACCGGGCCGCGCGAATCGATCTTGATGGCGAGCGCGACGAGGAGAAGAATCGGCGCGCACAGGACGAGTCCGACGAGCGCGATCGTGAGGCTCATGGCGCGAGCCACCGCCTGTCCGAATCCCTCGTGCCGGAACCCCTTCGACAAGAATCAGCGTGCCCGGCGTGAGCTCTTCGATGGCGATCTTGCCGGTGAGGCGCTCGTAGAACTCGAGCACGTCTTCCACGACGACCCCTTTGATGCGCGACTCGAGCAGCGCCTCCAACGGGAGACGGCCGCGGCGATCGGCGAGCGCGACGATAATGCGCGACGGGCGCACGCGATCGACGATTTCTGAAAGATGATCGAACGATCCCAGCCAGGGAATCGAGCGCAGCGCGTCGTCGGTGGGCCGCTGGTGATCGACGAGGCCTGCCAGATGGCAGCCGTCGTTGGACGAATCGACCTCTTCGATGAGCTTCGACGTCATGGGCCCCGTGCCAAGAATCACGATCGGCCTGGCGTCGAACCTCTGTTGTCGCCGCACCAGCACGATGGTGCAGATAATCGCGAACGAGAGTGCAACCAGGAGAGTCATCACCAAACCCCTATTCGACGGTTACGCTTTTTGCGAGATTGCGCGGCTGATCGACGTCGGCGCCGCGGAGGGTCGCCAGGTGGTATGCCAGCAGCTGCAGCGGAATCGCCGTGAGGAACGGCTGCAGCCAGTGTGGAGCGCGCGGAATCGGAATCTGCACGTCGGCGATCCCTTTGCTCGCCTCGTCCCCCTCGGTGACGATGGCAATCACGAATCCATCGCGCGCCTTCACTTCCTGAATGTTGCTGGCCATGCTCGCCAGCGTCGGCCCGCACGGTGCGAGCGCGACAACCGGCGTGCCCGATTCGATGAGCGCGATTGGCCCGTGCTTCATTTCGCCGGCCGGGTAGCCCTCGGCGTGCTGATAGGAAATTTCCTTCAGCTTGAGGGCGCCTTCGAGCGCCATCGGGTACTGGAGTCCGCGGCCGAGGTACAGGAAATCCCTCTTGTCGACGAGCGGCTCGGCAATCTTTCGAATCGCGTCGCTCTGCTCCAGCGCCTTGCGCATCAGGTCGGGCAGCGCGAGCAGCTTCGCGACGATGTCTGTCGAGAAATGAGTGTCGACGGCCCCGCGCGCGAGCGCGATCTTCAGCGCGAGCAGCGTGACCGCCGCGATCTGCGTCGTGAACGTCTTGGTCGCAGCCACCCCGATTTCGAGGCCTCCGCGCGTGTAGAGCACGCCGTCGGCTTCGCGTGCCAGCGCGCTGCCGACGATATTGCTTATCGCGACGACGCGTGTGCCGAGCGACTTGATGAGCCGGCTCCCCGCAAGCGTGTCGGCGGTCTCTCCCGACTGCGAGATGGGCACCGCCAGAAGGCCCGGTTCGGCGACGGGCCGCCGATGCCTCAGCTCGGATGCAATCTCCGCTTCCGCCGACAGCCGCGCCCACTCTTCGACGAGGTATTTGCCGAGTAGCGCCGCGTGCCACGACGTGCCGCACGCGAGGAACGACACGCGCGAGAGCGAGGCGAGATCGCGATCCTCGAGACCGAGGCCTTCGAGCTGCACACTTGCCTTCGACGTGGCGATACGGCCGGCCAGCGTGCTCTGCACCGCGTCCGGCTGCTCGAAGATTTCCTTGAGCATGAAGTGCGCGTACCCGTTGCGCTCGACCGCCTGGGCGTTTATCGAGATGGGCGTCGCGCGCCGCCGGACCGTGCGCCCATCGAGCCGCTGAATGCTCGCCTTGCCGCGAGTCAGAATGGCGACGTCCCCTTCTTCGAGCACGACCGCCTCGAGGCCGCGTCCGAGCAGCGCGGGGATGTCGGACGCGAGAAACGTTTCGTCGTTGCCGAGGCCCAGCACCAACGGAGATCCGCCGCCGCGCACGGCGACGAGCATGTCGGGACGATCTTCGGTGATGCACGCGATGGCAAACGAGCCTTTCAGCTCCTTGACCGCTCGCGAGATGGCCTCGATCAGATCGCCGCCGGTCTGTCGGCGATGCGACTCGATGAGGTGCGCGATCACCTCGGTGTCGGTCTGCGACCTGAACGTGTGCCCCTTCGCCGTCAGCGACGCGCGAAGCTGCTGGTAGTTCTCGATAATGCCGTTGTGGACGACGGCCAGGTGGTTGTCACAATCGACGTGCGGATGCGCGTTCACTTCGCAGGGACGGCCATGCGTCGCCCAGCGCGTGTGCGCAATCCCCAGCGAGCCGGCCGGCGAACCGACCTTCGCGAACTGCGCCTCGAGGTTCGAGATCTTGCCGAGGGCCTTGCAGATCTCCAGGCCGTGGCCGTTGATCGTCGCCACTCCCGCGGAATCGTATCCGCGGTACTCGAGCCGCTTGAGGGCGGGCACGAGCACGTCGACGGCTGTGCTCGTGCCGATGTATCCGACTATGCCGCACATACAGTTTTTACCGTCCGTTCGCCATCAGATTGACGAGTTCGGACTGCAGGTTGACGGCGTTGCCGTTCGAGTCGGTGCCGCTGAACGTGTGCTGCGCGGTGTGCTTCCCGCTCGTCGAGCTGCACCACCGCGGGTTCAGCTTGATCTCGCCGTTGGCCGGCACCACCACTTTGATGCCGGTGAGGTTGTTGACGACGAACCCGTCGAAGGCGTCGATCTGCGCGTTGAACGTGACCGGGGCGCCGCCCGTTTCCTTGAGCGTCAGCTCGTAGTACCACGTGTTGTTGCGGTTCGTGCATCCGGCAATATCGGTGATGGGCTTGCCGTCGAACGGCACAGGGTTCGGGTTGATCGCCACGGTGACGCCTCCCGTCCTGCCCGTCGACGAGCTGCGACGGGTTGTTGTCGGACGGCCCCGCTGGATTCGACGAACTGCTGCAGCCCGAGGTTGCGATGAACCCGGCGAGAAGGAACACCACGCAATAGGATGTCGACTTCGAGGACATGGCTTTCTCCTATATTGAGACTTCGGTAGTTGTCCGGCTTCAGCCGGACTAGTGAGACCTGCGGGAGAAGTACCGGCGGTAATTCGTGTCGTAGCCGTATAGCGGCCGGTCGTCGTTATTGAAGACGATGCCGACGACCTTGGCGGGATCGAGCTCGTTCAACGCTTCTTCGAGCAGCTTCCGAGGCGTCTTGTTGGCCGACACGACCACGAGCACGCCATCGACCACGCGCGACAAGAGCGCGGAGTCGACGACGGGCACAATCGGCGGCGTGTCGAGGATTACGTAGTCGTAGCGTTCGCGAGCGTGGCTCAGCAGCTGGGGAAGCCGGGCAGAGCGAAACACTTCGTGGATCGGGCCGGCGACGGTGCCGGCCGGAATCACATCCACGTTATGGCCGTCGAGCGGCCGAATGACCTGCTGGAACGATACGTCGCCGGGGCCGACGAGATCGGCGAAGCCGAGGGCGCCGGAGCCGAGGCGCAGCTGGTTGGCCACTTCCGGCCGGCGCAGGTCGGCGTCGATCAGCAGCACGCGCGCCGCGGCGCCGCGCG
This sequence comes from Vicinamibacterales bacterium, assembly GCA_963730445.1. Lineage (GTDB taxonomy): Bacteria > Acidobacteriota > Vicinamibacteria > Vicinamibacterales > JAMQPK01 > JAMQPK01. Next base: position 145,189 of record CAVSRX010000007.1, read on the forward strand.
CAAGGGCGCCGGCGAGGTTGATCGACGTGACGGTCTTGCCGTCGGCAGCGCCCGGGCTCGTAATCGCGATGACGCGAAGATCGCGCGTCTGGCGCAGCCGCTCGATCTTGAGCCGCAGGTTCTGATACTGCTCGGCGGCGAACGACGCGGGGTTGTTAAAGCTGACGAGTCGAGTCGAGAGAGTTTCCATGACGTGTATTTATCCCCTCACCAGCAACCGCACGAGCTGCTCGTTGTTCTGAGCCATGCGAATGGAAAGCGTGACGACCACGAAGAGCACCGCGGCCAGACAGCCGGTCGCGGCCGCCCACCGAAGCACGCGCGTCGTCGGTTTCGGATACATGCGCGGAATCGACCCGAGCACCGGAATCCGCGTGAACTGGCGAACCTCGTCGACGTTGTGAAATGTCGTGTCGAACTGCTCCACCGCGAGGACGGCGATGAACGCCAGCACGAGCGCGAGAATGAACCCCATCATCAGGAGGCGCATCCGGTTTGGCGCGCTCGGATCGGCCGGCGGAATCGCCGCTTCCATGATGCGGAAGCGCTCGCCCGACTTGTCGGTCTCCATGCTTTCCGACACCTGCGCTTCGCCGTATCGCGTCAGCAGTGAGTTGTAGATCTCCTGCGCGGCATTGTGGTCGCGCGAGATCATCGCGTAGTCCTGCTGGCGCGTCGGCATGCTCTCGAGCTTCTTCTCCGTGGCCACGATCTGCGCCCGGATCGATTCCTCTTCGCGCTTCTGCTTGTCGAGCTCCGCGTCGAGGTTGCCGAGCACCGCCGCACGGCCTCGCGCCTGTCCCGCAGCCATCGCCTCTTCAGGCGTGGGCGCGTTCGGCTTGCCCTGCGTGGCTTCGAGCGCGGCAATCTCCTGTTTCAGCCGCATGACGTCGGGGTGCTTGCTCGTGAATCGCGACTCCAGGTCGCCGAGCGCGGCTTTCTTCTGATCGAGCAGGTCGGCGGTCGGCGAATCGGATGCGGACATCCGGCCGCTGGGGCTGCCCGACGCCGGAATGCCGTCCATCAGCCGCTGGCGCTGTTCGAGCGTTCTGATCTGCTGCTCGCTGATGAGCCGCAGCTGCGTGTTCAAGCGATCCAGCGTCGCGAGGTTCATGTCGACCTGCTGCGGCAGCTCGCCGTTGTGCGCCGACGTGTAGGAGCGAAGGCGCCCTTCCTGCACGTCGAGCTGGCGTTTGGCCTCCTCGAGCTGCGACTTGAGGAAATGCGAGGTCTTGCTTGCGTCGCCCGACCGCATGGCGTCGTTCTGCGCGACGTAGAAGGTCGCGATGTCGTTGGTGACCAGCGCGACGGTGTCCTGCCGTTCGCCCGTGTAGCTCAGGTTGAACGCGACGGTTTTGATCTTGCCGCTCAGCATCTCGGGACCGGTCGGGTCGACGTTGACGTCGCGCCGCATCTGATCGAGCGCGCCTTCGATTTGCCCGCCGCCTCTGAGCTCGGGATACAGGTTGTACCGGGTAATGAGCTGCGTGAGCCGTCGCGCGGCTCAGAATCTCCTGCTTGATGATGTGCAGCCGGCTCTCGAGCTCGCCGCTCACCGCGGCTCGGACGAATTGTTCCGATACCGGGCGCTCGACGAGCACGACCGCCGTGGCTCGGTAGAGGTTCGGCAGATACAGCGCAAACGTCACAGCCGACGCCAGCACCGTGGCGAACACGACGAGAGCAATCATCTTGCGCCGCCGGAGAATCTCCAGCGAGCGAAGCATCATGGAATCTTCCTGCGCAGTCGAGAGAATGTCGCGGGGCATGAGGACCTCTTATGGAACGACGATGATGTCGCCGGGCTGCACGACCAGGTTCGCCTGCTCGTCGCCGGCCGCTACTTTGCGGTAGTTGAACGGGATTCTCTTGGTCTCGCCGTTCTCCTGGCGGAGGACCACGACGCGATCGCGCGCCGCGAAGTCGGTGAAGCCCTGCGCGAGCGCAATCATCTCGAGCACCGTGGCCGCGCTCTTCAGCTCGTAGCGCCCCGGGGTCTTCACCGACCCCACGACCGCCACTTTCATGCTGTGCACTTCGCGGACGATGACCGCCACTTCCGGCGCCGGAATGAACTCGGACAGCCGATCGATCAGCTGCTGCCGCAGCGCGGTCGGCGTGAGGCCGGCGGCCTGAATGTCGTTGACGAGCGGCAGCGACACTTTGCCGTCGGGGCGCACCGGCACGGTGCGGCTCAGCTCGGGGTTCTTCCACACCGAGATGTCGAGCAGATCCTCGGGCCCGATCTTGTAGTCGTTGGCGTTATTGAGGATCGCGGTTTCGATTTTCGTGGCGGCCGGAGCGGCGGCAACGGCTGGCGTAGCCGGCGTGCCCGCCGTAGCGCCGTCAGGCGTGGAAGCGGGAGCTGGCGTCGCGGTCGCGGCCAGCTCCTGCGCGGACGCTGCGCCCGCGACGAGAAGAGAGGCTGCCGCGGCAGCAAAGATACGACGGATCATCGGAACACTCCTTTGGAACGCGGATCGTTCGGATCCGCCGGTCTGATGCGGCTGAGGCGCGGCGCGAACGTCACGCTCACCTTCAGGACGTGACGGACGATTTCCCTGTCCGAGAGGAACTCGCTGCGAACATCGCCCTTCTGAAAGTCGACGCCGTAGGAACCGGCGACGACATACGAGGACCCCGGACTGTACGAGACGACCATCTCGGGGTGAAACACACGTGCGTGGCCTTGAAACAGCGTTTGGCTTTGGAACACGCCGGCGTGGCCGCCGACCTCGATATTGCGGCGAACGGGCCACGACGACTTCAGAGAGAAGCTCTGGATGTCGACCGGGCCTCGAATGCCCATGATGATCGTTTCACCCTGCCAGTAGTCGAGCCCGAAGCGCCCGGCGCGAAGCTGCTTCGAAAAGTTCGCCAGCACCTCAGGCTTGTTGTTTCCGTACGACGACGAACGCGGTCCGCCCTGCACACTGAAATTTGTTCCCACTCCGACAGCGCGGCTGTATCCCAGGAGGACGGCGTGCGAGCGCTCCGTGGCGGCCGGGTTGAACATGTCTGCACCACTCGCAAAAGTCCGGCCGAGATAATTGACGGACCAGACGTCGCGAGTTGTTTGCATCCTCGACACCCCGAAGCGCGCGATGAACATGTCGCCCTGCATGTCCGCGCCGAGCATTTCCTTCGTCGCGTCGTACTGCGCCGTGACGATCGTCCGCGAACGAATGCGATACGGAGATGGCCGGTGTCAGCTGATACCGGCGCGCGCGCTGGCGGCCGAGCAGCACGCCGGTGTCGAACATGAGATCGCCCGGGCGGTCCGACACGTCGTAGCGGCCGATGAGCGACAGCCGGAACTGCGGGTTGATCTGGAAGCCCGTGTTGATCATCGCGTGCCGCTTGGCGTCGAGCGAGTTCAGCGTCGAGAAGCCGACGGCGCGCTGCATGTCGAAGTTGAACAGGCTGCGGAACGTCGTGGTCGGCGATTCGTAGAACGCTTCGAAGGCCGGCGTGACGAGCATCATCGCGTCGCCGCTGCCCTGCTGCGTCGTGAAGATGTTGTCGTCGTAGGTCGTGCTGAACGACACCGACGGCACGAGCTCCATGCGCGCCTGCGCACCGGCATCGGCGGCGGCGAGCAACAGCCGCAAGAAGAATGAGCAGAGGAATGCGTGATGGCATGGTCATCGCTTTGAACGGACGGCCGTGCAGTCGACCTCGACCGCAACGCTGCGTCCGAGAAGGTCGACGTTCAGCACGAGTCGCCCTTTGGTTGGCTTGTCCTGCACGAACAACCCTTCGAGGCCCGAGAGCGGGCCCTCGGTCACCTCGACCCGATCGCCCTGGGCGAGGTGCTCGTGCGCGAACACCGGCACTTCGGCGGTGACGACCTGTTGCAGGGCATCGATCTCGACGTCGGGTACCGGCGTGAGGCGGGTCCATCCGTCTTCGAGAATGCGCACGACGCCGCGTGCTTTCAGAATTTCGACGTAACTCTGCTTGTCCATCCCGTCGCGCACGAACAGGTACCCGGGGAACATGGGGACGCGAATCAGGCGCTGCTCGCCGCCGCGCTTCGACCAGACGCTCATCTCCGGCAGAAATGCCGTGAACCCTTTCGCCGACAGCTGTTGCGACACGGACTGCTCGAAGTGGCTCTGGGTCCACACCGCATACCATGCCGGATTCTGAATTCCCGTCACTCCCGAAACTGCCAAGGCTTCGCCCCCTTCGGTTTGCGATTTCCTTTTCTGAAATCGCCGGCCGCTGCCGAGTCGTATAAGTCGCGCTCTTCGTCTCCGCCTTCGCGGAAACGTTGACCGCGACCGTTTGGTTCGCGGACGACAGCCGACACTGCATTTTGTGTTCCCGATTTTCAGGAGTGATTGGAAAAGTCGGTGATTCGGCGGGCGAGTGTTTGCGAATCGATACAGATCATTGGAGATCGCGGAACGAAACAGCCGGAAAATATATTTGTCGCGCGGAACGAACTTGATCGCAAAAAGTGCCGCAAGTGGCGAACAGCGTTCAACTTGTATGCTTTTTGTGGTGTTCGGCCTGACCTCGTATGAAAAAGTATCAAATGCGCGCGCGCCGGCGATCCTTGCGGCGCTCGGTTCGACGATTGCCCCCCTCCTTCGCGCGCGCTCCGGCGGATGAACAGCATTCGAGATGCGTGGACTCCATCGGCACACAGCATCCGGTCTGCGCTTCGAGTCGCTGACGATCTCTTGTGACGGCGTCACAATGCGAGAGGACGTGCGTGACGGCGCTCATCAGCACGCGCATGACGGGTTCGTCGAGCGCGGCGAGCTTGTAGTGCACCCACAGCCCATCCTTTCGCGTCTCGACGAGATGTTTGCGGCGCAGATACGCGAGATGACGCGAAGCAGCGGGCTGCGAAATGCCCAGGCAGTCGTGAATATTGCAGACGCAGATCTCTCCTCCCGCCAGCAAGCCGAGGATGCGCAGCCGTGTCGGGTCGGCGAAGGCCTTGAACGCGTCTTCCAATGTGGTGAGCCGGGCGTCTTTCATGTCTCCAGTATATGCCTATTGACATATATATACGTACGGGAATATTGTCCTGGTAGTGTATTCGTATAGGCATATATGGAGGGCAGCATGAACGGCACAGACATCAGGCAGGCAGTGCAGCAGAAGTACGGCGAGATCGCGGCGGCGGTGAAATCGGGCGGGGCGGCGTGTTGCGGCCCCTCCTGCTGTTCCACCGAGGACCCTATCACCGGGAACCTCTATAAGAACGAACAGACGTCCGGTCTTCCCACTGAAGCGGTGACCGCATCGCTCGGATGCGGCAACCCCACGGCCCTCATCGATCTGCACGAGGGGGACACGGTGCTCGACCTCGGCTCGGGCGGAGGCATCGACGTGCTGCTGTCGGCCCGCCGCGTCGGCGCGACCGGCAAGGTCTACGGCCTCGACATGACCGACGAGATGCTCGAGCTCGCGCGCGACAACCAGCGCAAGGCCGGCGTCGGGAACGTGGAATTCCTGAAAGGCGATATCCAGGCCATCCCGCTCCCCTCGCGCTCGGTGGACGTGGTCATTTCAAACTGCGTGATCAACCTCGCGCCCGATAAGAGCCAGGTGCTGGCCGAGGCGTTCCGCGTCCTCAAGCCGGGTGGGCGGTTCGCGGTCTCGGACGTCGTGGTTCGCGGCGAGGTCTCCCCTGCCCTGCGCCGCGACATGGAACTGTGGGTCGGATGCATCGCCGGGGCCCTGGACGAGACCGACTACAAGAACAAGCTCGTGGCTGCGGGATTCGAGGATGTCAACGTGGAGACATGGCGGGTCTACGAAGGGCTGGCCGGAGAAGCGGAGGGCACGTTCGCCAGCGCATTCATCAGGGCGACGAAACCTGCCTGATTGGCACTGTTATGGCAGAGGGGCAAGGCCATGAGCCCGACCGCGGCCCGTCGCGCCCGACGGCTGCCCGCCAAAACGACAGCAGCATCGGCGGCGGGTCCCGATCTCCGGGATCCGTCGCTCTACTTCGACCGCGAGCTCAGCTGGCTATCCTTTAATGATCGGGTGCTGGAGCAGGCCAGGGCCGGCCATCCGCTGCTCGAGCGTGCCAAGTTTTTCGGCATTGCCGCCAACAACCTCGACGAGTTCTTCATGGTGCGCCTCGACAAGGCCGATTCGCGCGCGCGGGACCGCGCCACGACGATGCTCGCCGAGCTGTCGGACTTCTGGCAGGAGACGCTGCGCACACAACTCGCCGAAGAGGGCATCATCGTGCTCGAAACCAGCGATTACACCGACGACGATCGCGCGTATCTCGAGCGGCAGTTCAACATCGATGTCTGCCCCGTGCTGACGCCGCTGGCGTTCGACCCCGGGCATCCGTTCCCGCTCGTCTCGAATCGCAGCAAGAACCTCGCGGTGGTGGTCGAACACAAAGGGCGGACGAAGTTTGCGCGCGTGAAGGTGCCCGATCTGCTGCCGCGCTTCGTCGCGCTTCCCCGTTCTGAGGGCATCCGCCGCTTCGCGATGCTCGAAGACGTCATTCGCGAAAACCTCGGCCAGCTCTTTCCCGGCGTGGGCATTCGCACCGCACACATGTTCCGCGTCGTCCGCGACATGGAAGTGGCGGTGACCCATCCCCAGGACACCGCAGAAACCATTCTGGAAGTGGTCGATCGCGGACTGCGCGAGCAGCAGCGCGGACCGGTCTCGCTGCTCGAGGTCGATCACGCCATGCCCTCGCGCGTGCTGGATCTGCTGATCGAGAATTTCGAAACGAGCCGCGATGTCATCCATCGGACTCGCGGCCGGATGGGGTTTGCCGATTGGATGGCGCTCGCCGCGATCGCGCGCCCCGATCTGCACGACCGGCCGCTGAAGCCGGCCCAAATCTGGCGGAAGGGATCGCCGGACATCTTCGATGAGATCCGCTATCGCGATCAGCTGGTCCACCACCCCTTCGACTCGTTCCAATCGGTGGAGTCGTTCGTCGACGCGGCCATCGACGACCCGCGCGTCGTCGCCATCAAGATGACGCTCTACCGCATCGGCACCAACTCGCCGGTCGTCGATCGGCTCATCAAAGCGGCCGAGCGCGGCAAGCAGGTCGCGGTACTCGTGGAGTTGAAGGCGCGATTCGACGAGCGCAGCAACATCGAGTGGGCAAAGCGACTTGAAGACGCGGGGGTGCACGTCGTGTACGGCGTGGAAAAGCTGAAGACCCATTGCAAGCTCTGCCTCGTCGTCCGGCAGGAAGAAGACGAGATTCGCCGCTACGTCCACATCGGCAGCGGCAACTACAATCGAACGACTGCGAGGCTGTACACCGACATCGGCCTCTTCACCGCGCGGCCCGGAATCGTCGCCGACGTGTCCGAGCTGTTCAACTATCTGACGGGCTATTCGAACCAGAAAGATTACCGCGAGCTGCTGATTGCCCCGGTCGCGCTGCGGCGGCGATTCGGCAAGCTCGTCGCGCGCGAGATGGGGCACGCCAAGCGCGGGAAGCCGGCGCGCATCATCGTCAAGTCCAATGCCCTGACCGATCCGGGCCTCGTCCGGCTGCTCTACCGCGCATCGCAGGCCGGCGTGAAAATCGACCTGGTTATCCGCGGCGTTTGCGTGCTCCGGCCCGGGGTGCCCGGCGTCAGCGAAAACATCATGGTGCGCTCGATCGTCGGCCGCTTCCTCGAGCATTCGCGCATCTGGTATTTCGAGAACGACGGCAAGCCGCAGGTGTATATCGGCAGCGCCGATCTGATGGAGCGCAACCTGAACAAGCGCGTCGAGGCGGTCTGCCCGGTGCTCGACACGGAACTGGCTCAGTTTCTCCGGCATGTCGTGCTCGAGGCGTATCTGCGCGACAATGTCCGCGCGCGCGTGCTGCAGGCTGACGGCACGTACGTGGCGGTCGAGCGCGACGGCGTGCCATTCGATGCGCAGTACACAATGATGAGCCGGCGCCTCCGGTCGATGCTGGCGCGCGAGCGGCTTGGGGATCAACTGCAACAATAGCGATGGCTGACACGCTCGGTCCGTCCAAGGTGGTCTTTGCCTGCGTCGCGAATGCGGGGCGATCGCAGATGGCGGCTGCGCTTTTTCAACACGCTCGCCAAACCGGCGCGCGCCCGCGCGATCTCCGCGGGCACCCGTCCAGGGACCGCGGTTCACCCCGAAGTGGTGACGGCAATGCGCGAGCTGAACATCGACATCTCCTCTGCCACGCCGCAGTACCTCTCGACCGACCTCGTGAAGGATGCGCACATCCTGATTACGATGGGATGCGGCGACGAGTGCCCGCTCATCCCCGGCGTCGAGCGCGACGACTGGCCGCTCGACGATCCGAAAGGACAGCCGGTAGAAACGGTGCGGCGGATACGGGACGAGATCAAGATGAGAGTGGCGGAGTTGGTGAAGGAGAGGAAGTGGGGGTAAGAGTCGGAGAGAGTCGGAGAGAGTTGGAAGAGTCGGGAGAGTCGAGAGAGTCGGGGATAGTTGGAAGAGTCGAGAGAGTCGATAAGAGTCGGAAGAGTCGAACGAGAGTATGTCTATAGAAACGGCCGCCGATCTTGAGGGCATCACGCTCGCCGGGCGGGTCGTGGCTGAAGCGCTTTCTGCGATGGTGCGTGACGTCCGGCCCGGCATGACGACGAGGGATCTCGATGAGATTGGCGCCGGCGTCCTGAAGCAACACGGGGCGCGATCGGCACCCCAGGTTGTCTACGGGTGTCCGACTGTCAATTTGATTAGTGTGAACGACGAGGTCGTGCATGGACTGCCTGGATCGCGGGTGCTGCACGCCGGCGACGTCGTGAAAATGGATGTGACCGCTGAGACCGGAGGATACATCGCGGATGCTGCGACCACTGTTGTGCTTCCCCATGCATCGGCCGACGCGTTGAAGCTTCGCGATTGCGCTGTCGCAGCGTTCGCGGCGGGCGTTGGAGTGGCGCGCGCAGGCAGCCGCGTTTCCGAGATCGGACGGGCCGTTGAACAGGAAGTTTCAGCCCGCGGATTTCACGTCCTCCGCGAGTTATCCGGGCATGGCGTCGGCCGGACGATTCATGAGTCGCCGACGGTTCCGAACTATTTCGATCCATTTCAGCGCGATCGACTGACAGAAGGACTGGTGCTCACAATCGAGCCGCTGATTTCAGAACGCCGGACGCGCATTCGAACATGCGCCGATGGCTGGACTCTAAGAACCGCGAACGGCTGCCTCGCCGCGCATCACGAGCACACGATCATCGTGACAAACGGCGCTCCTATAGTTGTCACGGCTCTTTAACGCGACTCTCCGACTCTTTCAAGACGCCCACACCCCGACTTTCAATCGCCGCGCCATTGCCTCGAGCGCGATGAACTCGTCGCGCCGCGGGTGTGAGCCCTGGCGATCGGCGTAGCCGTAGCCGCGCTGGATCATCTGCGCGTTCACGAGCGTCTTGTCCGCGAGAAATACATAGGCGTACCGGCGCCCTTCCAAATCCCCGATTCGCCACCCGTCGTATACGGGCGTTACGCGCTGACCGACGAGAGTCGAGAGGAATGCGGCCGCATCAGGTGCCACGTTCTTGCCGCCCAACAGCTCGCCGCCACCAATTGGTGCGTGTGCGATGACGGCAGAGCGCAGCGGAGGTTCGACGCCTCGCAGCGCGACCAGCCCGGCGCCGCAGACGTTGAGTGTGTAGTCGCGTCCATGATCGACGGCCATCACCTGGCCTGGGATGCACTGCACATTTTGCGCGATTGAGATTACCGACAGGAGCGCAAATCCAAGCGCGATAAGCATGGCTTTAGGCAACGTCCGGCGGCTCCGTCGAATCAGACGCCACCGAAACAGCCCATCGCTTGTAACAGCTGAGACACACGATCACGATGTACTCGCCTTCTGGCGGAGCGACGTGCACCTGCGCCGACTGACACGCGGGGCATCGAAGCTGATGCGACCCGCGCGGAACCTTCTTTTGCGGAACCTTCTTCTGCACCAAGTCCCCTTCATGCTACGCCTTCTGACTGGTCGTCATCAATTCGGACGTGCCTGCCCGCCGATCGGCGGTACACTTACCCGCTTGACGATGCGATTTTCGCTCTGGTTGTGGATGGCGGCGACGCTCGTGGCCATGGCTGCGACGATTGCGCACACCCAAACGCAGACGGTGCGCCTGTATCTCGAAGCGCTCGACGAGCGTGGCCCCGTCGAGGGGCTCGCGCCGAGCGACGTCGCGATATTCGACAGCGGAGCAACCCGCACGATTACGCAGCTCGTTCGCGCGGACGATCCAATGCGCATTCTCCTGCTCGTCGACAACGGACGCTCCGCACAACCGTTCATCCAGGAAATCCGCGGCGGCATTGTCGCGTTTGCCGATGCGATTCCGGCTGTGCACGAGCTCGGCCTCGTCACCATCGGGAACACTCCCGTGGTGCGCCAGGAGCCGTCACTCGACCGGATGAAGCTCAAACAGATCGCCAGGACGCTGACAAGCGGCGGCACAACCGTGCTGGTCGGCGCCGTCTACGAGATGTACGACCGCTTCTTGCGCAACGCCGGCGATCGCTGGCCTGTGCTGGTCATCATCACGAGCGACGGCTCGGAAGGCAGCGGCCAGTTCTACCCCGAGAAGTTCGCCGCGTTCGGCCGCGACATGCAGGCGAAGGACGTCGTCGCGCACGCGATTGTGCTGATATCGGCGAAAGGGGATGCGCTGCAGGTTCAGATCGCTCGTGCACTGACCGAAGGCACGGGCGGCACCTATAACACCACGGCCACTGGCGGCGACCTGACGAGCAGGCTCGCGGCGATGGCGCAGGATATCGTCGCGGACTTCGATCGCACGTCCACGCAATATCGTCTGGAGTACGCCACCGAATCTGCGCAGCCGGCCTCCGATTTAAAAGTCAGCTTGCTCCGCGACGGTGTGAAGATGCGGATGTCGCGCGCGGGACGCATTCGGGACTGACGCTCGCTCGGTTCCTCACCGCTTGGCGCGCGCCATATCCGTGACACGGCGAACGAACTCACCTTTTCCATCTGTGTACGCCGTCCGATCGTTGGGGAACTCAGCAGCGAGACGCAGCTTCAGCTCGAGATATTGCTGCGCGACGTCTGGATGCGCGATGAGATAGTCGCGAAACAGCAGCGCCTCCCACTGCGGAAAATCGCGCTCCACCATGTGAATGTGATGCGTGCGCCGCCCCTCTCTGTCGCGCTTGATGAACCAGGCGTAGAACGGGGGCACATCGTCGCCGCTCGTCGGCCGCCACAGATAGTCGTAGCCGTCACCTTCCAGCACCGGCACAATCTGCTCCGTGGTTGCTTCGAGGCTGGTCACTTCGATTAACATGTCGACGATCGGCTTTGCCGAAAGACCCGGGACTGCCGTGCTGCCCATGTGTTCGACGCGCCGCACGAGCGCCGGAAAGAGATCGACAAGGCGCGCGCGCTCTTCGAGAAACAGCCCAGGCCATCGAGAGTCGTAGGGCACGATCTCGACCGTCTCGCGCCCAAGGCGCTCGATGCGCTCGCGCAGGTGCTCCGGAATCACGGAATCGGCTGTAGCGTCGGCGGCTCGCGCATCACCCGCACGAGCAGCGTCGGATTGGTGATCGCGACCGGCAGCGATGCATTGTTCACGTTGACAGGAAGCGATGCATTACTCACGATGACGGGAAGCGCCCTCGCGCCAAGGTTGACGCGAAATCCTTCCGACGTAAACAGCGGCGTCCCCTTCGCATCGACGAGCATCACCGGCGCCGGCTCGGGCTTGCCCGCCTGCGCTTGTGCCACTGGCGTTGCGCCGTTCACGCACATCCACACCAGACACGCCGCTATGACGGTGAGCACGGCTTTCGTATAGAAGTCGACTTTCATGGCTCCTCCTCCGCACAGGATCGCATGAAAGGCGACCGGCCAAACCGGCGGTCTCGTCGTCTAAAGCTGCCACTAATAGCATTTCTGAGGAGGGTGCCGATGACTCGGGTCCTTTCGCTATTCGTGTGCCTTGCCGCGGCGACGGTGTGTCCAGCTTTCGCCCAATCGTTGAATACTTCGGTCTCGACGCGCATTGCATTCTTCAGCCCATCACGAGCATTTGCCGAGTCTGCCGACGGCAAGGCGGCCACCGCGCGCCTGACATCGCTCGAAGCTGTTCGCGTAAAGGCCGCTCAGGAGAAAGAGGCCGCGCTCCAAAAGCTGGAGCGATCGCTCGAGCAATCGACGGCGGTGCTCAGTGAATCCGCGCGTGGGGTACGCACAAAAGAGCTGGAGCGGTTTCGCCTCGATACGCAACGGTTTATCGAGGACGCGCAGGCTGAGCTGATGGGCGTGCGCCGCGATGCGGAGAGCGCATTTCTCGTGAAGTTGCGGCCGGCTATTGAGCGGGTCATCAAGGACAACGGTATTCAGCTGTTGTTCAATTTCGACAGCGGCGTGCTGGCGTGGGGTGATCCGTCCCTCGATGTGACCAGCGAGATCCTCAAACACGTTGAAAGTCCTCCCGCGGCAAAGTAGGGTTTATACGGAGGTCACATGCCGAAATACCTCATGGTTGGGTCCTACTCTGTGGAAGGCGCGAAGGGACTGCTGAAGGACGGCGGGTCGAAGCGGCGGAAGGTTGCCGAAACCGCGTTGAAGAGCGTGGGCGGAACCGTCGAAAGCTTCTACTTTGCATTCGGGGAGCACGATCTCTACATCATCCTTGACCTACCCGATAACGTGTCCATTGCGGCGGCGTCGATGACGATTAGCGCCGCGGGCGGTTTCCGGGCGAGGACCGTCGTGCTGCTCACTCCTGAAGAAATCGATCAGGCCACAAAAAAGACGACGAATTACCTGCCACCCGGGCGTTAGAGGCAGGGCTAACGCGCTGCGCCACCTGCGGGATGCTCGCGTACGACTGCGCGAGCATCCTTGTCACCCCGCATTCCCACGAACGCGGAATGGCGCAAGTTGCCGTCGCGGGTCCACTCGGTAAAGGCAATCTCGGCGACAAGCGTGGGTTTCACCCACTTGAGGAGCTTCATGTCCTCCACCGTCACGCCTTCGCCCCAATGGCCTGTCCGGGTGCTCGGCAGATCGGTGAACGGACACGTCTCGACTTTCAACGGGCGCAGCAGGTCGAACAGCGCGGCGCGCTGCGGCGCCGTGAATCCGGCGCGCACGCGTGCGGCAAACCGCAGCTGCTTGTTCTCGTAATATCCGACGACAATGGATTGAAAGTTGGTGTTCTCCGGTTTGTAGCCGCCGATGACGAACTCCTGGCGAAGCTGCACCTTGAATTTCTGCCAGACGCCGCTGCGCTTGCCGGCTTCATATCGCGAGTTTCGCCGTTTCGCAACGACACCTTCGAGCCCGACATCCGAAACAGCTTGAATGACATCGCTCAGCTGTACCGGGAAGCTCTGCTGAAAACACCACGTCGGAACCGCTCAGGACTCTCTCCAGCGCGGCACGGCGCGCCTCGAGAGGCTCGGCCTGCAGATCCTTTCCGTTGAGATGGAGCAAATCGAATGCGAAGTACCGTATCGCCGCGGGGTTGGCGGAACGGTGGTGGAGCTGTTGAAACGATGGGCGTCCGGTTTCGTCGAAGGCGACGATCTCGCCGTCGACCACGGCAGACTTCGCTTTCAACGCGGCGACCGCTTGCCTGATTGCCGGGTAATTCGCGGTCAGGTCGTTTCCCTTGCGCGACAGGATCTTCACGCTCGCGCCGTCCTTCAACGTCAGCGCGCGGTATCCGTCGAACTTCGCTTCGTACAGCCAGTCGTTGCCCGTCGGCAGCGCATCGACCAGGGCGGCGGCCATGGGCTCGACAAAGCGCACTGCCGATAAGACTGGTATGGCCCGTTTCATTCTGGCGGTTCTATTCTTCTTCATCGGCAGCGCCGACGCGCAAGCGCAAAGTCACTGGGAGTATCTCTCGAAAACCCCAGAGCGTCTCATCGGGCTTCTCGATTTGCCGGACATCGTCGCGGGTGGCTGCGGCCCGGCACCGAACCGAACCACGACGCGCGCGTTCGGCGCACCTTCGCAGAATGGACGCAGCGTTGGAACGATTTACATGCGCGACGATGCGGAACGCCGGCTGCGGATTGATGATTGAGAAGACCGGCGGCTCGAAAGAGGAAATTCCCACGCTGGAGAGCGGTTACGAAATCCCGGCGGCCATCGTCTACGAACGGCGCGGTGCGTGGTTGCGCATCAGGCTGAGCGTCGGTTCGGCCTGGGTACGACACGCCGACCAGAAGGATTTTCTTCAATATCCCGAAATCCTCCGCGAGAACCTTCCGTACACGCTGCAAAGCTGGGACGGCATGCTCCGCGCGACGCCCGGCCGTTCCGGGCGGGTCACGCCTCTCTCGTCGGGATGGAAGGCGTTACTCGATCGCCAGTTGAGCATCCAGTATCTCGGCTCTCGAAGAGTGGGCGATGAACTGTGGCTACACATTCGGCTGGCTGCAAAGAGCGGGTGCGACCAGACCTACGAGGGTGTGACAGATGTCGCGGGATGGATTCCCGCATATCAGCCCGATCGGACGCCTTCGGCTCGGTTCGCGTCGAGGGGATGCTAGACTGAGACGCAGTCGGGGCGTAGCGCAGCCTGGTAGCGCACCTGCCTTGGGCGCAGGGGGTCGCTGGTTCGAATCCAGTCGCCCCGACCACTTAGAATCAATCACTTAAGGCTCGGCCATCCGCCGGGCCTTTTTCATTTGTGCAACGTTTGGGCAACTCAGCCACCCTTCCCGCCGTCCCCCTCCAGTGTCGATCATCTGTTTCGACGCGAACGCCGCCACGAACGACGACGTACAGAAGGCCACACGGGCGACCGCGGCCATGCTGGAGAAGCGTGGAGCCGTCGTGCGTATCGCGCGGGTGCCTGTCGAGGACGGTGTCAACGGGCCGGACGACTTCATCGGCCAGCATGGTGCCGTAGCGTTCTGGAAGCTGATCGACGCCGCGGTCCCATGCACCACCACGAAGAACGCTGGCACACAAGATGAGGCGACGAAGGACTCGCAGGCGACGATCCTGGTTCGGCTGGCCCGCGAAGCCGGCGCCGAGTTCTTCCACGACGACGACACGTCCTATTTCGGTGTGTGCGTCGGCGATCACCGGGAGACACACAAACTCCGCTCGCGTAGCGGCAAAGCCTGGCTCGTCTCACTGTTCGTCGACAAGTTCGACAAGTCGCCGGGATCGCAGGCCATGGCGGACGCCGCGAACACGCTCGAGGCGCTGGCTCTTCGAGGTTCAGAAGAGCGCGTGTACGTGCGCATCGCAGCCGTAGACGGCAGGATCTATATCGACCTGGTCGATGCTACCTGGCGCTGCATCGAGATCAACCGCACAAGCTGGCGCATCATTTCCAACCCGCCAGTCCGATTCCGCCGGCCGAAGGGGCTGCTTCCTCTTCCAGTGCCCCAACCCGGAGGAAGTGTCAGCGATTTGCGGAAGTTCGTGAACGTCACGACCGACAACGACTTCGTCTTGCTCGTCTCATTGCTCGTGGCGTGGCTCCGCGGGCGGGGACCGTATCCCGTGCTCGTGGAGAACGGCGAGCAAGGGAGCGCGAAGTCGACCCTGACGCGCATCCTCAATGCCACTTCTAGAGGTCGATTTCTGATTCAACACTTTGCAGAAGTTGTCAGCGGCCGTACAAGTTCACGGTGAACCGTGGTGAGTTCGATGCTCTGCAATTGCGTCGCGCGCGTTCGGATTCGGATGTCAGGGAGCTTATCGAACAACACCCTGACAGAAGATGAACCGCTACTGAAGGGTATCTGGAAGGCGGGGAAAACGCCGCTCAATGGTCCACTCGTGCGCGCAGGGAGCGCACCGCAGGTAAATGAGCAGCTGCGTAGCGTTGAGCGTCAGCTTATACGGTGTGCACGTCTCTTGGCAGTTGGGGCATGGATGCGATTCTTGAGCGTCAGCCATTAGGGTAATCTACACACGACTCAACAGACTATGACGTGCAAGGCTTTTGCCTATGGCGTGCCGCTAAAAGGGCGGTGCGCGAGTCGCGCGAGAAAGGCAAAAAATAGTGGACCCGATCCAAAAGCGCGGGCCGACCGGCGTTGTGAAGGTAAAGAAGGTTGCGGCTCACCAGTTTATTCCATTCGTTTGCGGGGATTGCCAGGAAGAATTCCTCTTTAACATTGAGAACGTTGGACATCGACTGATGCGCGATCGACCTTACAAGCGCACGATGCCATGCTCGTGTGGTGGCGTTATGAAGCGGAGTCGGTTTCGAGCCCCCTTTTAGAGGCCGGGCCACCGTGAGGGTCTTTAGGTTTTGGCAAAAATGAGCCGCAAGATCACACCAACGGCAACTAAGGCGACGCTGGTCGGCTCAGGGACGTTGTTCGAGGGTGAGGGCACAAACGGATCAGCCTCTTGAACAGTCGACGTGCCAGGAACCCCAACAGCGGCCGCACCCACTACTGCACCCGCTTGATTTCCTGAGTCGCTTGCATGAGTGGAACCCAGGCCAAGTTCCCCAACGATGTCGGTGATGTCGAACACGTCCGTGATCGAGGCGCCAGTGGACGCATCATTGGCAAAAACTCCAACTAGCGCGGTCGCTGTCTGGGGGGGCGAAGCCGATACGGAACCAGCGGTGACGAGATCTTCGATGGTGTTCGAAGTCTGCGAAGCAACGCTCACTTGGCCGATCAAATTGGCCCAGGGCGGCGGGATGTCAGCATGAAGCGATGCGACGCTGAAGTTCGCGATTGTTTTCGAGTCGTTCCAGGGCGGCGGTATGTCGGCATGAAGAGACGCTGCGCTGGGATTGGTGCCCAGCGGTGAGTCTGGCGCGTTCACCAGCGATAAGTCGGACGCTGCGCATTGTGGAAGACATTTCATCAGTCCGGGAAATTCAGTCAGGTCGTTGCCCAGGGTACTGATAAATCGGTAACGCATCAACCGTTGAGGCGAGACCGAGCAAAAGAGCACTCGCACACATGAGATGTTTAGGATTTAAAGCCACGGAGTTCTCCTGGGGGAAGTTGACCACCACAAACACTTATAGCGCAGCGGTAATGTCGCGGCAATGCAAATTGCCAGAAGCGCTGAAGTCGTCAGGACGGCGACCTTTAGTCCGCAAATCAGCGTCGCAGAAGCCGTGGCGGCGAGTGGCTCGTGATTGACATCACGACCGACGCCATCGAGCAGTATCGTGAGGCGCGTTTACCATCCGGGCTCGCCGCGACGAATCGGGATCTATCGCTGCTCCGGGCGATGTTCAATTGGGCGATTCGCACAAAGCATGTGAAAGAAACACCATTCAAACTAGGGACAGAGTCGATCGTGAGACTGGCTCGCGAAGCCCCGCGGTCTCGCCGGCTTGAACCTGGGGAGGGTGAGCGGCTGCTCGCGGCCTGCGGGCCGCACCTTCGCGCCGTGGTCGAGGCAGCGCTCGAGACGGGGATGCGCCGCGGCGAAATCTTGTCGTTACAGTGGTCACAGATGCGATCGGAGCCACGGGCGGAGGTGTTTTTGCCGGCGAGCAAGACGAAGACACGAACCGATCGCCGGATCCCGATCTCGGGGCGGTTGCAGATGATTATCGACATGCGGAAGATCGGCCCCGATGGGCAGGAACACGCGGCCGATGACTACGTCTTCGGGAACGAGTGCGGCGAACAGGTGACGACGTTCAAACGGGCATGGGAACGCGCGGTGCTGGTGGCTCACGGCCACAAGGCGCAGTACGTGAAGCGCGAGGCTGGCGAAGGCAAGAAGCCTGTGAAGACGGCCGTGTTGACGATCGAGAGCCGCGTGCTACTCCGCGGCATCAACCTACACTTCCACGATCTTCGGCGCGAGGCCGGCTCACGATGGCTGGAAGGCGGCGTCGGGTTGCACATCGTGCGTGACTGGCTCGGCCATACAAACGTCGCGCAGACGTCCACGTACTTGTCGGGCACGATGCAGGGTCAGCACGACGCGATGAAGCAGGACCAAGCCCGCCGAGAGGCTGTGCAACAAAGTGCAACGGCATCGGGGAAACCCGGCAAGAAACGGCGACGACTCGCTATGATCCCGAAGACGAGACCACGAAAGGGTTCAACAATCTCCCATCGGGCACATTAATTTCCTGCCTTGGGCGCAGGGGGTCGCTGGTTCGAATCCAGTCGCCCCGACCACTCCTAATTCGTCACCCTCACGTTAGTCGGGCTGCCGGGGGGTGAAACATTTCCTATCTGGGTAATCGTCACGGTCTGTCCGGCAATCGTCAGGGTGCCTGTGCGTGACGTGGGCGCCGAGTTAGCCGCCACTGTGTAGCCGGCAGTACCGCTGGATATGGTGCTTCCGCCGCTGGTGACCGTGATCCACGATGCATTGCTGACCGTGTTCCAGATGCACCCGGTGGTCGTCGTCACGGCGGTGGTGAACGCTCCACCAGCCGCCGCCGCGGTTTGCGCGTTCGGTGAAATCGTAAAGCTACAAGCGTACCGCTCTGAGTGACGGTGAGCGTCTGTCCCGGCGATCGTTAGCGTTCCGGTGCGCGGACTGGTCGCGGTGCGCGCCGCGACATTGTAAGTAACCGTGCCAGTGCCTGTGCCGCTGCTGCCGGCCGTGACCGTGATCCACGCCGTACTGTTGCTCACGCCGGTCCATGTGCATCCGCTCGTCGTGGTCACGGCGGCTGTCTGCGACCCGCCAGCCGCAATCACGCTTTGCGCCGTCGGTGCGATGCTGAAACTGCACGCGCCCCCCTGGGTGCCGTCACCGTCTGGCCGGCGATCGTCAGCGTGCCGGTGCGCGGAGTGGCCGAGGTGTTTGCTGCCACTGTGTACGCCACAGTGCCGTTCCCCGTTCCACTTCCGCCGCTTGTGACCGTGATCCAGGACGCTAGGGGACCCAGCCGGGCAGCGCGGCCGCCTGCCTGATCCACGTCGTCATCTGCGCCTCGTCGAGCTGGTCGCCCTTGCGGATGTCAAGGTAGCGCACTTCCTTGTGCTTGGACTCGCCAGGCGGGACAGGACGCAGCAACGTGCCGCGGAAGAAAGCCACCTTGACGTAATGCGTGAAGGTATGGAAGCTGAGGAACCAGCCCTGGCCCTCGACTCCGTAGAAGGGCGAGTTCCATTTGACCGCCTTGCGCACGCCGGGGACGGTGCGCTCGATGAGCGCGTCGAGGCGGCGCCCGACGTCGCTTTTCCAGCCCGGCATCGCCGCAATGTAGGCCTGCACGGGAGCGTCGCCGTCGGCTTTCGCAATCTGAGGGTTGCCGCCTGCGAGGAGCGCCGGCTTTCCGGCAACTCGCCGGGCGGCCCTCTTCTTTGCGACCTTCGCCGATTTCCTCGCGGTCTTCTTCTTCGCCGCCGCCTTCTTCATCGTATTGCCCTCACATGAATGTGGCGCTCCTCACCCGCTCAATCTCGGCAATGTTTTCGCGCCATAAATTTCGTCCGCCGAAATTTTCGATCTATTCTCGGACGGACATTTCTGACCTCACATTATGGGCCTGATGCGCAGACTGTTGCTCGCCGGCTCCGAGAGCCCGTGGTTGCGCCGCCACGCGCCGCACCTGCCGTTTATCAGGAAGGCGGTGAGGCGCTTCATGCCCGGTGAGACGCTCCACGATGCGCTGACCGCGGCCGCCGAACTGCGCCAGCGGAGCATAAGCACCGTGCTCACGGAATTGGGTGAGAACGTCTCCGACGCGGCTCAGGCCGATGACGTCACTCGTCACTACGTGGATGCGCTAACAAAGATTGGCGCCAGTGGACTGGATTGCCACATCTCTGTGAAGTTGACCCAACTCGGTCTCGACGTCGATCGTGCGCGGTGTTTCGCCAACCTGCGCTCACTCGTCGCATGCGCGAAAGAGCACGGCACCATCGTCTGGATCGATATGGAGCAGCACGCGTACGTCGATGCGACGTTGGAGATCTATCGTCGCGTGCTGGCTGATTTCCCCAATGTCGGCGTGTGCCTGCAGGCATACCTGTATCGCACGGCCAATGATCTGACGACGCTAATTCCGCACGGCCCGCCTTCGCCAGGCTTCGGCGCGGCAGGCGGTGTGCGGCTGGTGAAAGGCGCATATCGCGAGCCCGCCAGCGTCGCCTACCCGAAAAAACACGACGTCGACGACAACTTTCTGGCGCTTGCCAAGCTGATGATGGGGCCCGACTTGCGGACAGCCGGCTTTCGTGCCGTGTTCGGCACGCACGACTGGCGGCTGATTACAGCGATTCACGACCACATGGACGCGACCGGCCAACCTCGTGAGTCAGTCGAATTCCATCTGCTGTTCGGTATTCAACGCGCGTTGCAGGCGCGGCTGGCGCGCGAGCGCTATCGGGTTCGCGTCCTCGTCAGTTACGGCGAGCAGTGGTTTCCCTGGTACATGCGACGATTGGCAGAGCGCCCCGCGAACGTGCTGTTTGTCGCGAAGTCGATGCTGTCGCGCTAGACTCTCCGTCTCATGCCCTCGACGCTTACGCATCTCCAATGTTCACGCGACAGGTGCGCAGAGGTGGTACCGCACACCTCACTGCAGAACCTCTGCCCCGCTTGCAAGGCGCCGCTGCTCGCACGGTACGACCTGGCTGCGGCAAAACGAACGCTCAACCTCGAAGCGCTGCGCACACGAGCGCACTCGATGTGGCGGTACGAAGAAGTGCTTCCCGGAGCGCCGCCGATTACGCTTGGCGAAGGGATGACGCCCCTGATTCAGGCCGGCCGCCTCGGCGAGCGGGTCGGACTCCGGCACTTGTATATAAAGGATGAGGGATTGAACCCGACGGCGTCATTCAAAGCGCGGGGGCTCGCGGCCGCGGTCACTATGGCAAAAGCCCTCGGGGCTACGACCCTCGCCCTGCCGACGGCCGGTAACGCGGGCGGCGCCGCGGCGGCCTACGCGGCGAAGGCCGGAATGGGATGCGTCATCGCGATGCCTTCCGACACTCCGACAGCGAACATCGTCGAATCGCGAGCGTTCGGCGCCGACGTGCGGTTGATCGACGGGCTTATTTCCGACTGCGGGAAGTTCATCGCCGACCGCGCCGCTAAAGAAGGCTGGTTCGAAGTCTCCACGCTGAAAGAGCCGTATCGCATCGAAGGCAAAAAAACGATGGGGCTTGAGCTATGGGAGGAGTTCGGCGGTAGATTGCCCGATGCGATCGTCTATCCGACGGGCGGCGGGGTTGGACTGATCGGCATGTGGAAGGCGTTCGAAGAGCTCGAAGCGATGGGCCTCATCGGACGCGAGCGCCCGCGGATGATTTCTGCCCAGGCCGCAGGCTGCGCACCCATCGTCAAAGCGTTCGAGCAGCATCGCGACAGCTCCGAGTTCTTCGACAACGCCGCCACGCTCGCCTCCGGCCTGCGCGTACCGAAACCGCTCGGCGATTTTCTGATCCTCGCAGGCCTCTATGCCAGCGGCGGCGACGCCGTCTCCGCGACCGACGATGAAATGCTCAAAGCCTGTCGCGATATGGCGGCGTTGGAAGGTATCTTCGCCGCGCCCGAAGGCGGCGCCGGGCTCGTCGCGATCGAGAAGCTTGTGAAGGATAGAAAGATTCAGGCCGACGAAACCGTCGTGCTCTTCAACACCGGCAGCGGCTACAAATACCTCGAGTCCTGGCAAACAGCTTTGGAGAGTTGACATGAAAATCCTGCTTGCTCTCGCCGCGTTGCTGCAGACCGTCGCACCGGCAGCCGGACCAAACCCGGCCGACTTTCCTCAGCAGAAAAAACTCGCGGAGCACGTCTACGTCTGGTCCGACGTGCACCCATCGGGTCTCTACACCACGAACAACCTCATCGTCATTACAACGGATGGCGTGCTTGTGGCCGACGCACAGAGAGACGCGGCGACGACGAAGAAGATGATCGACGGGATCGGGGCGCTCACCCGGCAGCCGATCAAGGTGGTGGTCATTGGATCCGAGCATGGCGATCACACGGGCGGCAATGCGGCGTTCCCGTCGAGCGTCACCTTCATCAAGAACCCGTTGCTCAACGGCAAACAGACCACGCTGAAGATGGGAGGCACGGAGATTCAGGTGCTCGACCGTGGCCGCGCGCACACCGGAACCGACCTCGTGGTGTACCTGCCGAAGGAGAAGATCCTCTTCGCGAGCGAGGCGTATTCGCATCACATTTTTCCGAACATGCGCGCCGCAGTTCCAGCGGAGTGGATTCAGACGATCAAGAACATCCGCGCAATCGATGCGAGCACCATCATCCCTGGCCACGGCTATGTCGAGGACGGGCCGGCGATGAGGGCGTCACTGGCCGAGTTCGACAACGCTCTTCAACACATTGTCGCGGAAGCCACGCGCCTTCACACCGCAGGCGCCTCGATTGAGGCGGCGACCAAACAGGCCAACTGGGGCCCCTATGCCGCGTGGACCGCAAGCGATCGGAACGCGCCGGTTGCCATCCAGCGGGTCTACGACGCGCTTGACGGAAAACTGAAGTAAGACGTGAGACGCGACTGGAGAACACTCCACCTGCTGGGTGGACCGCTGGCGTTTCTCGCGTTGCTGCTGCTTCCGGCTTCGGTGCTGGACTATCCAGTGCGCGGTAGCCTTGGGCTCCTCGTCTGGATGTCGTGGTGGTGGATATTCGAGCCGGTGAATCTGGCGGTTACTGGATTCCTTCCGCTGGTCGTGCTCGCCCTCTTCAACTTCCTTCCGGTCGCCAGAATCCTTCCGTCCTATTCAGAAGAGCTGATCTTTCTGCTGCTCGGCGCCAACATCCTCTCCACTGTCTGGACCAGGTGGGGATTGGATCGGCGCATCGCGCTTGCGTCGTTGATAGGAGTAGGCACCGGCACGCGGCGGCAAATCATGGTGTGGTTTGCCATCGCAACATTACTGAGTGCGTTTCTGCCGAACACGGTCGTCGCGGCGGCGATGATCCCCGTCGTCCTCGCGATGCTTCGCTTCATCGGCATCGAGGATATCGGCACGAGCGTGTTCGGGTCGGCGCTCGTCATCGCAATCGCATGGGGCACGAGCGTCGGAGGATTCTGGACGCCGCTCGGCGGCGCTCCCAATCTGCTGACGATCAAGCTGCTGCAGCAGACGGTCATATCGCACGAGTTTCTGTTCATGACGTGGGTGACACGGCTACTCCCACTGACCATAGCGGTCGCCATCGTGTCGTTCGTCTTCATGTGGTTCGCGTTCACGCCGGAGATCGAGCACGTCGAAGGCACGCGCGACTATTTCGCTCAGGAACTGCGTTCGCTTGGGAACATGACGACGCCCGAGAAGTGGGGGTTGGGGTTTTTTCTCGCAGCGACGATGCTTGCGTTCACCCGGCAGTTCTACTCGACTCTTCTACCGGGCTTGAACCCGGCTTATGTCTTCCTGACCTTCGCGATGCTCTGTTTCGCGATCCGCCACAAGGGCGAGCCGCTGTTGACCTGGGAGTACGCGCAGAAAAACATGGCGTGGGGCCTGTTCTACCTGTTCGCCGGCGGCGCCGCGCTCGGCGAGATTCTCAGCCAGACCGGCACCGCAAAGCTCGTCGCAGACCTGCTCATCCCCTTCGCCGGCGGCGGAGGATTTCGCGCGGTGCTCGTCTTCTCACTGATCACGATGGCCGTCACGCAGATTACGAGCAACACGGCTGCGATCGGCATCATGGTCCCGATTACGATCAGCACCTTTCAGAGCCTGGGGATGAACCCGATCCCGTACGTCTATATCGTCGCGGTGGCGGGAAACTGCGGTGTGATGTTGCCTTCGTCTGCTGGTGGCCCGGCGGTCGCCGCGGGCTACGGGGTGAACCTGAAGATGATGTTCTCGCGCGGCGCGTGGCTCGCGGGCCTGCTGTGGGTCGTCATCGCCCTGGTGGGATACGCGCTGTTCGCGTATTGGCCGGGCTTCGGGATTGCCTGAGGGTATTATCCCTTTTGCCTCTGGTGAGCCACACTCCGCTTCGTTTGCGCATTGGTACTAAGGAGCGTTCATGAACAGTGCGCGCGCTGTCGCAATTGTCATCGCTATTGCCGCGCTTTCCGGGTGCGCCACGGCCAACTCGCTTGCCGTCAAGGGGGTCGCGAGCACGCTTTCAGAAGGCGGCGACACCGTCAGGTCGCACGACGATCCGGACCTGATCGCGGGCGCCATGCCGTTCGCCTTGATGCTGCACGAATCGCTGTTGGCCTCCGTGCCCACACACGAGCCGCTGCTCACCACGACGTGCAGCCTGTTCACGCAGTACGCGTTCGGATTCGTTGCCGCCGACGCCGAAATGCTGCAGCGGGACGATTACGAACGATCGAAGCAGCTCAGCGACCGCGCGTTCAGGCTCGCGGAGCGCGGACGGCATTACTGCTGGCGCGGACTCGAAGTGAGGTTTCGCGGCATCAGCCAGGCGCTCAAGGCCGATCCCGTCCATGCGCTCGACCGCGCGAAGAAGGAAAATGCGGCGCTCCTCTACTGGTCTGCGGCCTCACTGGGCGCGGCCATCTCGACCGGCGGCATCGAGCACCCGGAACTGCTGATTGACTGGCCGGTCGTGCGGGCGCTTGCGGAGCGGGCGCTCGTCGTGGACGAAACGTGGAACAACGGATCGATTCCCGAGCTGATGATCACGGTCGAGAGCCAGGGCGACGCCCTCGGCGGCTCCGAAGAGCGCGCGCGCCGGTACTTCGCGCGCGCGGTCGAGATTCAGCGAGGCCTGTCGCCGGGCCCGTATGTCGCGCTGGCCACAGGTGTGGTCAAGAGCAAGCAGGACCGTGACGAGTTCAAGAAGCTGCTCGACGCAGCGCTCGCGATCGACCCTGAAAAGGATCCGGGCCACCGACTCGTGACACTCATCACGCAAAAGCGCGCGCGCCTCCTGCTCGAGCGCATCGACGACCTGTTCCTCGAACCCGCACCGCGTCCCTGATTGGTGGAGGCCATGACTATGTTCGGCACGATCCCATATCGATTCGTCACCGCGCTGGCAATCATCATGACCGTCTCGCTCAGCGCGCAAGCTCCCGTTAATATCCGCCTCGCCACGCTCGCGCCGGACAATTCTCCCTGGACGAGCGCGCTGCGCTCGATGGGAACGGCCTGGGAGAAAGCCACCGAACGGCGCGTGCGCCTGACGGTGTATGCCGGCACGATTCCGAGCGAGTCGTCTGCGATCGCGCGCATGGCAGTGGATGGGCTTCAGGCGGCGACGCTGATGGTCGCGGGGCTCGCCGAAATCGATGAGTCCTTCAACATCTTTGGCGTGCCGTTTTTCTTCGAGTCGGACGCCGAGCTGGCCCACGTGCAGCAGAAGCTGACACCGCTCATCCAGCAGCGCCTTCAAGCGAGGCACTATCACCTTATCAACTGGGGCAACGCCGGCTGGGTGCAGCTCTTCTCGAAAATGCCGATTCGAACGCTTGCCGATGTGAAGCAGGCCAAGCTATACACGACGGAAGGCAACCCGAAGATGGTGCAGTGGTACACCGCCAACGGGTTTCACGCCGTACCGCTGTCGGCCGGAGAAATTCCCAAGCAATTGAAGCTGCCCACCGGCGCGATTAACGCAGCGCCGATGCCACCCGTGTATGCCGTCGCCCTCCAGATCTTCAAGGACGCACCGCACATGCTCGACATACGCCTGGCGCCTCTGGTTGGCGCAACGGTCATGACCGACGCCGCCTGGAAGAAGATCTCGCCAGAGGATCGCCCGAAGATTCTCGCGGCTGCCTCGGCGATGGAACAGCAAATCAACACGCAAGCACCCGGGCTCGACGCCAAGTCAATTTCGGCGATGACGGCGGCGGGGCTTCAGGTCGTGAAGCTCGACGCTAACGCGGTCGCCGAATTTCGCGCCGCCGCCGAGCGTCTGGGCGCAACCCAGCGCGGCGCGATGATTCCGGCCGACGTGTACGACCTGGCCGTCCGCGAGCGCGATGCGTTCCGGAAGGCGAAGCCCGCAAAATGAGGTTGGCGAAGACCGAGGACCTCATCGCCTCGCTCGCCGCGCTCGGCATCATGATTCTGCCCCTGAGCGAAGTGGTGCTGCGGCGCTTCTTCAATACGGGCGTTCCAGGCGCGGCGCCGTTCACCTCGCATCTCACGCTCGTCGTCGGGTTGATCGGCGCGGCGATTGCCGCACGCGAAGGCAAGCTGCTCACCCTCGCCACGGGGACGATGCTGCCCGAGGGGCGTCCACGACACCTTGCCGGAGTACTTGCCGCGTTCGTCGGAGCGCTGGTGACGACGATCCTCGCCCTTGGCGGATGGCGGCTTCTCGAGGTGCACCGCGCGGCGGCGAAGGAAATTGCATTGGGCGTGCCCATCTGGGTTGCCGATCTCGCATTTCCAGTCGCCCTCGGATTGATCGCGCTTCGCCTTGTCTGGAAGTCCTCGCCAACCATGATCGGCCGCGCGCTTGCTGGATTCGGCATCGCGGCCGGCGCATGGATTTCGATCCACCCGGAGCTGCTGCTCGATCAGTCTGCCTGGCCGTGGATTGTGGTGCTCATCGGCGCCGCCATTCTGGGCATGCCGATTTACGCGCTGATTGGCGGCGCGGCCGTGATTCTGTTTCTCGTGCAGGGGGACAGCCCGGCCAACGCCATCATCGGCAGCTACGATCAGCTCACATCGACCGACCTCCCGGCCATTCCGCTGTTCACGCTCGCCGGGTTTCTGCTTGCCGAGGGGCATGCGTCGGATCGGCTGCTGCGTCTCTTTCGAGCGTATTTCGGCTGGGCTCCCGGCGGTACGGCTGTCGTGACAGCCATCCTGTGCGCGTTCTTCACGCTCTTGACCGGTGGATCGGGCGTAACGATTCTCGCGCTCGGCGGACTACTGCTGCCCGCGCTGCTCGCGGACGGCTACAGCGAGACATTTTCGCTCGGCCTGCTCACGGCAGCCGGCTCACTCGGCCTGCTCTTTCCGCCTTCGCTTCCACTGATTCTCTACGGCATCGTCGCCGAAGTGCCTATCGGCGATCTGTTCATCGGAGGCTTCCTTCCGGGGACGCTCATGCTCTGCGCACTCGCAGCGCTCGGCGTTCGCGAGGGATTGATCACGGGCAGCGCGCGCCGGCCGTTCACGATTCGCGAGGCGATCGACGCAACGTGGTGCGCAAAGTGGGAGCTGATGCTACCGGGCGTCATCGTCGGATCGCTCCTCGCCGGAGCCACGACGGTGCAGTCCGCGGCCCTGGCGGCGCTCTATACGCTCATCGTGCAGCGATTCATCCAGCGCGATCTCGCGGGATTTGCCGATCTGCGGCGCGCGATGAGCCACTCGATTGCGCTGGTCGGCGGAATCCTGATCATTCTTGCGGTCGCCGTGGGGTTTACGACCTACCTGATCGACGCGCAGGTGCCGGCCCGCCTCGCCGACTGGGCGAGAGAGAACATCCACTCGAAGTGGCTGTTCCTGCTCGGCCTGAATGCCTTTCTCATCGTCGTCGGCGGGCTGATGGATATCTTCTCGTCGATCATCGTCGTCGTGCCGCTCGTCGTGCCGATTGCGACGCACTTCGAGGTCGATCCGATTCATCTGGGCATCATCTTCGTCGCGAATTCCGAGCTCGGATACCTGACACCGCCGGTCGGCGAGAACCTGTTCGTCGCGTCGTACCGATTCAACAAGCCCGTGCTTCACCTCGCGCGGGCGATGCTGCCGATGTATGTGATTCTGCTGATCGGCGTGCTGCTCATCACCTATCTGCCATGGCTGACGACAGGGCTGTTGCGGTAACTAGAGAGCGATCTGGGTTACCCTAACATTGTGAGACGGTCAGTGATCCTGTGCGCCGTCGTCCTCCTGAGCGCGAGCGCCGTCGCGCAACAGCAGCCGCCGCCAAAGCCCACGTTTCAGAGCGCCGTCACCCTCGTCACCTCGGACGTCGTCGTCCGCGATCGACGCGGACAATTCCAGGCGAATCTCGCGAAAGAGCACTTCGAGCTGTACGAAGACGGCGTGAAGCAGGCACTCACGTCATTCGTGCTCGTGCATGGCGGGCGCGTGTATCAGACCCCGGGCGCGGCGCAGGCCTCCGCGCGCGAAGGGGTCGTCCTGCCTGCGTCGCGGCCGGCGAACGACGCGGCCGGGCGCATCATCATCTTCGTCATCGACGATCTCCATCTCACTTCGCGCGACACACCGCGTCTGCGGCAGCTCTTCAGGCAGATGGCGAAGGAACTGGTGCACGACGGCGATCTCTTCGGCGTGGTGTCGACGGGCACGTCGTCCATTGCGATCGATCTCACCTACGACCGCGCGCGGCTCGAAGAGGCGGCCAACAAGATGAGCGGCAGCAGCCTGCGCCCTTCTGAAATCCTCCAGCAATCGGCCATGGGCACAGGGCAGGTCCCGCAAGAGGTCATGCATCGCGCCAACGTGGCCTTCTCGACGATCTACGACATGTTGAACAATCTTCAACAGACACAGCACCGGCGCAAGGCGGTCGTGCTGATCAGCAACGGCTACGACTTCGATCCCTTCGCCGCGACGCGCGCAGCAGCGAGCGATCCGCTCTTGAGCCAGGGCACGCAGTTCAATGACGCCGATCTCACCGGCCGCCTCGCCGAGCTGACACGCCAGGCCAATCGCGCGAACGCCACAATCTACACCTTCGATCCGCGCGGCCTTGTGGCGGGACAGGACATCGACGAGCCGGTCGATGCCGTTGAATGGCAGACGCACGTGCGCAAGACGCAAGACAGCATGCGTGTCATTGCGGACTTGACCGGCGGCTTCGCCGTCGTGAACACGAACGACTTCGCGAAGGCGATGAGGCGCATCGACAACGAAACGAGCGATTACTACGTCCTCGGCTACTACTCCACCAATCCCGATCCGACACAGCGGCGCCGAACGATTGAAATCAGGTTGAACGTGAAAGACGCAGAGAGCATGGAGCTCGTCTACCGGAAGGATACACATTACGTAACCGTTAGTGCCAGCACAAATTTGAAAGTTGCACGCAATTTCGATTTTTTTTGCTCGCCTCAAAAAAAGTCCCCTACACTCGACCACATGGCTCGAATGTCCATCTCCGCCTCAGTCATCGTCGCGGCGATCGGCGTGCTGCTCTTTCCGGTGGCGATCTCTTCACAAGGCCGCCGTATCGGTACGCTGGAGGTCGAGAACATCAATAATCGACCCGCCGCCGCGCGCGAAGTGCTCGTGAAACTGCGCTCGCCGCTTCCGGGCGCACAGGCCGCGCAATTTGCCTCTGGCGTCGATGCTGAAAGCGTCGAGGCAGTCGGGCGAGCCGGCATCTTCCGCGTCCGGTCGCGATCGTTTCGGGTCGCAGCGCTCATCGATGCGCTCTCGAAGCGCCCGGATGTCGTCTATGCCGAGCCGAACTTCATCGTCCACGCATTTGCCGAGCCGAACGACCCGCTGTACCCGCAGTTGTGGGGACTCAAGAACATCGGGCAGCCGGTGAATGGCGTGCCAGGAACCCCCGGCGCCGACATACGCGCCCCCGAGGGCTGGGACATGGCCCTGGGAAGTACCTCTTCTGTCGTGGCCATCGTCGATACGGGCATCGACTACACGCACCCCGATCTCGCCGCCAACATCTGGTCGGCGCCGGCGCCATTCACGGTGACGATCGGCGGCGTGTCGATCACCTGCGCGGCTGGCACGCACGGGTTCAACGCCATCAATCGAACCTGCGATCCGATGGACGACCACAATCACGGCACGCACGTGTCCGGCACTATCGGTGCGGTCGGAAACAACGGCGTCGGCGTGGCCGGCGTCAGCTGGGTGGCGTCGTTGATGGGCCTGAAGTTTCTCGGGCCAGATGGCTCTGGCACCACCGCGGATGCTATTGACGCAGTCGAGTTCGCGATTCAGGTCAAGAACATCTTCGCTGGAAGCGGAGCGGCCAACATTCGGATCCTGTCCAACAGCTGGGGCGGCGACGACTTCTCGCAAG
This sequence comes from Vicinamibacterales bacterium, assembly GCA_963730445.1. Lineage (GTDB taxonomy): Bacteria > Acidobacteriota > Vicinamibacteria > Vicinamibacterales > JAMQPK01 > JAMQPK01. The sequence goes on from CAVSRX010000007.1 coordinate 175,010, forward strand.
CCATGCTGGATCAGATTCACGAGGCCAACGAAAGCGAGATGCTGTTTGTGGCGGCCGCTGGCAACTACGGCATCCCGAACGAGTTCCTGCCGAATTATCCCTCGAGCTACGACGCCCCAAATGTGGTCGCCGTCGCGGCCACGACCAACACCGATGCGCGCGCGTACTTTTCGAACTACGGCCCAACCACTGTGCATCTTGGCGCGCCGGGTATGGATGTGCTCTCAACGATGCGGGGCAACACCTACGGGTTCTCCAGCGGCACGTCAATGGCCGCCCCTCACGTATCGGGCGCGGGGGCGCTCGCGTTGTCGCACTGCACGCTCAACACCGCTGAGCTCAAGGCCACGCTCGTCGATTCGGTCGATGTCATTCCGTCGATGGCGACGACGACGATTTCCGGCGGCCGCTTGAACGTGCGGAGAGCGCTCGAATCGTGCTCGGCGCCTCCCTCTGCGCCCACCAGCCTGAGCGCGATCGCCGGAGACAAACAGGTGAAGCTCAACTGGCCCGCCGCGACGAACGCGTCGAGCTATCGCGTGAAGCGCAGCACCACGTCCGGCGGACCTTACACGCTCGTCGCGTCGAACATCAAGACGCTGCAATACATCGACAGCGGCCTCGTCAACGGGACAACCTACTACTACGTTGTTTCCGCCGCGAACGTGCGGGGAGAAAGCGCGCCCTCGCCAGAAGCCTCGGCCACGCCGAAGCTTCCCGCAGATGTGATCGTGTCGGCGTTCATTGTCCCCGCCAGTGCGGCGGCCGGTTCAACGTTAGCGGTCACCGCGACGACCAAGAATCAGGGCACGGGATCGGCCGGCGAGTCGACGACACGGTTCTACATTTCCACGAACACTGTGGTGGACGCTCTCGACGTGCGCCTTCTCGAGGTGCACGCGGTTCCGTCCCTCGCGCCTGGCGTTTCCGCAACCGCGTCGATCTCGCTCGGCATTCCTTCCGATCTCGGCGCGGGCAGCTACTATCTGATTGCGAAGGCCGACGCCGATGACGTGCTGTGGGAAAACCAGGAAGCGAACAATACGACCGCCAAGGCGCTGAAGGTCGGTCCCGATCTGCTCGTGTCGGCTCTTACGGTGCCGGCCGCCGCCGCGGAAGGTGCACTCATCACCGCGACCTATACCGTGCGAAACCAGGGCACCTCACAGGCTGCGGCATCGACGCTGCGGTTCTTCTGGTCGGTGAATACAAGTATTGGCGCCACCGACACGGTGCTCGCCACCGTGAATCTCCTGCCGATCGGCGCCGCCGGCACGGCTTCCGGTGACGCGATGCTGACGATTCCGCCCGGCGCTGCGACAGGCACCTACAGCATCATTGCAGAGGCCGATTCATTGAAGGTCATTCAGGAATCAACGGAAACGAATAACACCCTGGCGCGAACTGTGCGCATCGGCGGCGATCTGGTGGTCTCCACATTCGATGCGCCGGCGGTCGGTGGCGCCGGATTGCAGATTTCCATCAGCGACACGACCAAAAACACCGGCGCGGGCGAGATCGAAGCATCTCTCACGCATTTCTATCTCTCACCAAATGCGGTGCTCTCGGCATCGGACACGCCGCTTGGAACACGCGCGGTCGGCGTGCTCGCAGCGAATCAGGCCAGCGCAGGCGTCACGCCGGTGACGATTCCCCCAGGCACAGCGGTCGGTTTGTATTATCTGTTTGCCAAAGCGGACGGCGGCGATCTCGTCGCCGAAACGCAGGAAGGCAACAACAGGGTCGTGCGATCCTTCTCGATCGGGCCAGACCTGACCGTCTCAATTACGCAGGTTCCGTCGCCGATGCTCGCCGGCACGGCAGGCCTCGTCAAAGATACCGTCACAAACCGAGGCGGCGGTGAGGCAGGGCCGTTTGTCGTCAGGTATTACCTGTCGACGAACTCCACGTTCGACGCCGGCGATCAACTACTCGCCGAGCGGTCGATCAACTCACTCGGCCCTGGTGCGACAAGTATTGCTTCGACATCGATGACCGTTCCCGCGGGCACGGCGCCTGGGTACCACTATCTGATTGCCAGGGTAGACGCCGGCGGCGCCGTGGTGGAAAGCTCTGAGACGAACAACACCTCGGCGCATCTGATGCGAGTGAACTGACACGGCCCGCGATTTGCTCCTAAGTCTGCGTGGGCGTATTCGGGCGAACCCTGGCGGGGATATTCCTCTCTTCGGGCGGACTGTTCGTACTGGCGGCGGCGGAATCGACGGTGTTCTTCTGGTTCCCTTTCGGTGTCGATGCTGCGGTCATTCTTCTCGTTGCGCGCAACACGGAGCGCGCCTGGCTGTACCCGCTAATCGCGACGGCCGGATCTGTGCTCGGCACCGCGGTGACGCTGTGGATAGGAAAAAAAGTCGGCGAGAGCGGAATCGCCCGCTACGTTCCCGCGAGGCGGCTCAAGGCCGCGAAAGCGAAAGTCAAAAAGAAAGGCGCCGCCGCGATCGCGCTGCTGGGCATCGTGCCGCCGCCGTTTCCGTTCACCGCGTTCGTCCTGGCATCGGGTGCACTCAAGGTGAACCTGCTGCGGTTTCTTGCCGTGCTGACTGTCGTGAGGCTTGTCCGGTTTGGCACCGAGGCGTTGATCGCAGCGAGATTCGGCCGCCTCGCCATCAGATGGCTCAACTCCGACGCCATGCAGTTCATCGTGGGGGGGCTTATCGTGCTGGCCTTCGCCGGTACTGCCGTGATGCTGTTCGGGCTGGCACGCCAGCGACATGTTGCGGCAAGTAAGCATAGCCGCTAGCGGGAGAGGACCGACCTGGCGTATTCCGCTACGCGAAAGACCGCTGACAGCGTCGCGCGCGAGAGAACCACCCCGAGGGTCATCGAACCAGCCACCAGAACGATCGTCACCATTGCTCAGTAATATCGGCATCACCCCGCAGCACCTTCATGCCCTACTTTGGGAATGCATCTTGCAGTACCGTATGGTACAAAAGGACATGCTTCGAAGATATTCGTACGCCTTAACGGCTGGAGTGTTTTCAATGGGTGCACCCGACCTGCTGGGTGTCCGTTTGGCGCGCTCTGTCCTCTTCGCCGCATTCGGATACATCCTTGGGCGCCAGGCCGACGAGTTGGCCCAGCTGTCCCAGACCGACCCGCTCACCCGGTTGCTGAACGCCCGCGGGTTCGCGGGGCGGCTCGACGCCGAAATCAAACGCTCACGGCGCTATCGCGAGCCCCTCAGCCTGTTGTTCCTCGACGTCGACGGGTTGAAGAACATCAACGATCGCCACGGTCACCGCGCCGGCAGCGAGGTGCTGCGCGAGGTCGCCGGCGTCATTCGCACCCAGCTGCGCGAAACCGACACGGGTGCCCGTTGGGGCGGCGACGAGTTCACCGTCATCGCGCCGAATACCAGCAAGGACGCGGCAACGAGATTTGCCGAGCGCATTCGCGCGCGCGTGGCGGAACATCGCGGAGACTGGCCCATCACCGCGTCGATCGGCGTGGCCACACTTTGCGGTGATGAAGCTGGACTGCCTGCGGATGCCGTGGCGCTGATGCGCGCGTCAGACGATGCGATGTATGAAGCGAAGCGGCGGGGAAAAAATGCCGTCGTCGCCGCAAACACGAACGGCGCGGCCGAAGCCGCGCCGTTGTGTCTAGCCTAGATCCCGAAAGCCCGATCGTTCTTCCTACCAGTACAGCTTCAACCCCAACTGCATCTGGCGCGGTGAATTGCCCTGCGAGGTAATCATGCCGAAGTTCGCGTCGTTGAAGCTCGTATTCGGCGCGCCCCAGACGACGCGATTCAGCACGTTGAACGCTTCCAGACGGACGTCCATGCGAAGCGCATTAGTCATGCCGATCGTCTTGGCGAGGCTGATGTTCTCCGACAGGTTCCAGAATCGCCGCACATCGCCGTTGATCCGCGGCGTGTTGCCCAGCTGCCCGACAGGCTGCACGAACGCGGCGCTGTTGAGGAAGCGGTCGACGCGCGGATTGAACTCGTCACCGGCAGTCTTCGCGCGCCAGTCGGCGCCGGTCACGTTCGGACGATTCGTGCCGTTGAAAATCGGCAGCGGCGCGCTGGTCGTCACGCCGATCGGAAGACCGCTGACGTAGCTCTGGACCGCGGCAATCCGCCAACCACCCAGCACATGGCTCCCGATACCGCTGGTGAGCCAGCGCTTTCCGCTGCCGAACGGCAGTTCAAAGACGGTATTCAGCTTGATGCTGTGCGTCTGATCGAACCGGCCGATCGAATATTCGAGCTCAGGCTGCGCCGTATCCATGGCGCCGGTGCTGCCGCTGAACGCGTCAGCGTTGGTCATCAGCTTTGAATAGGTGTAGCTCCCCTGGAACAGGAACCCGGCGGACAACCGCTGCGTCAGCTTCAAGACGCCGGCGTGATACATCGATCGGCCGGTCTTGTCGCCGCCGCTATTGGTGGTGTTGATGTTGTTGTACTGCGGAAACGGACGCAGTGACTGCGCAACGTTTCGGTTCGTCTGTATGGCCGCATTCGTGAAATTCGTGTACGGGATCTTGATTCCGGCCGCGACGGCCGCCGGCGAGTTGGCTGCAGAGTTCAGCAGCGTGACCGCACCTGCCGCGCCAAACCGCGAGATGAGATCGTTGACGACCGACAGCGGCACCTGGTTGAGGTTCAGAAGATTCGCCTGCAGGTTCGAGCCCTTCGAACCGTTGTAATCGACCTCGAACGTCATGCCGCGACGCACTTCGCGCTGCATCGAGATCGTCCAGGTGTCGTAGGTGGCCGGGCGCATCGCCGCGTCGCCATTCCAGTAGTCGATGTCGCTGTTGTTCGAGAACGCCGGATTGATCTGCGGCGGCAGTGGATACGCCGGAAGCCCCTGATCGAGCATGAACGTCGCCGTGACGCCCGAGTCGGTATTGGCGAAGGGGTACTGGCCGATGAAGCCCGCGAAATGGCTCGTGCCCGAGATGACCGTGACACGGCCGTACGAGCGGCCGACGCCGCCGCGAATCGTCGTCTTGTCATTGAGCGAAAAGGCGCCGCTCAGCCGGGGGGCCACCGATCCGTAGTAACCCTCAATCAAGCTTCGCTTGCCTTCGCGCCCTTCACCCTCGCCCGCAAAAATCAACGCGCCGGGATAGCCGTTGACGCCCGGGTTCGGCTTCGTCGGATCGAGCTCCGAGTACTGATCGCCGCCCGCGACCGGCGGCCGCGTGAACTCGTAGCGGACGCCGTAGTTCAGCACGAACTTATCGTTCATGCGCCAGTCATCCTGGGCATAGAACCCGTAGTACGGATACACCTGCTGCAGATAGCGGATCGTCTCGGTGCGGCCCGAGTGCGCATAGCCGAGCAGGAACGAGGCGAACGAGCTGCCACCCGCCGTGTTGAAGTTCGTCACGCCCGGAATGCCGGTCTGCTTGAAGTCGAAGCCGGCGCGGCCGCCGTAATCCTGCTGGCCGAAGCCGTTCGCCTGCTGACGGTCGTACGTGAAACCGGTCTTGATCGTGTGCGAGCCCTTGATGAACGTGACGTCATCCTTCACGGTGAAGCGCGGCTGCTTGGTGCCGTTATAGGACGCCGCTCCCCACGAGCTGAACTCGGAGAAGGTGATGGCACCGAAGTTCTGGTTGCAGTCGACTGCGTTCTTGATGCAGACCTTGTCTTGCCAGTTCTGATCGACGTTCGGCGAAAACGCGTTCTTGTTGAACGTGTTCGCGCCGACGGTCAAGTGGTTCACGACGCTCGCGCCGACCCAGTCCCAGCGTCGCGCGGTGGAGATCGCCATCGAACGTGTTTTCTGAGAAATCACTGAACGGTGCCGGCAGCCCTGATGCGCCGTCCGGCCCGGCCTTGATCGCGTTGCCCGTCCGGTTGAACACATACGCCACACGATTGGTGTTGCTGAGCGTGTGATCGATCTTCAAGCTGTACTTGTTCGTCGTCTCGACCGTGCTTTTGCCCGTTGACGCGAAGTTGTTGTTCACATAGCCAAATGTGCCTGGAGCCGCGCCTTGATTGGGCACGAGCACCGACCTGGCCAGTGCGATGTACTGCTTCGCTGTCTCGCTGAACCGGTCTGGCAGGAATTCTGTTGCCCGGGAACGGATCGCGGACGAGCACTCCGTTGACGGTGCGTGTCGTCGCCGGATCGTAAATCGTGATCCGCTGACCGCTCGCGTTCACCCAGTTGGAGAAGTCTCCGTCGAACATTTCGGGCGTCGGCACGCTGCGGAACGCGGCGTTGCTGCCCTGCTTGTTGTAGAACCCTTCGTACGACACGAAGAAGAACGTGCGGTTCCGTCCGCTATAGAGGTTGGGGATCGTCAGAGGGCCGCCGAGCGATCCGCCGACATCGCTCTGCTTGTAGATGCCTTTGGTCGCCTCGAAGAATCCCTTCTTGTCGAGCGAATCGTGGCGGAAGAAGCCGTAGCCAGAACCCGACAGGTTGTTCGTGCCGGACTTGGACGCGAACGTGATGCTGCCGCCGGCCGCCTGCCCGAACTCGGGCTTGAAGCCGTTGGTCTCGACCTGGAACTCGGTGATGGCCTCGAGCGACGGCGTCAGAAACGCGGTCTCGCTCGTATCGGCCTGCCGGTTCGTGTTCACCGAAATACCGTCGAGCGTCGCACCGAACGCGCCACCCTGGCCTCCGCCGAGTGAAGTGCTGCTGCCGCTGCCGCGCGCTTCAGGCACCGTGCTGAGCAGGTCGAACGGGCTCCGCATCGCGCCGCCGACGACGAGCGGAAGCTCGTCGATCAGGCGGTTCGACACAGTCGTCGCCACCTTCGCGTCTTCCGTCGACACGACAGCGTTTTCAGCAACGACGAGCACCGACTCGCTGACCGAGCCAAGGCTCAAGGTCACGTCGACGCGAGCCGTCGTGCCCGCGTTCAAGGTAACGCCCTCGACCTTCGACGTTTGAAATCCCTGCAGCGTCGCTTCGATGCGATACGTGCCTGGAGGCAGGTTCGTCGCGCTGTAGCTGCCCGAGTCGGACGAGACGATGTTGGTCGCGGCGTTCGTACCAGCATTGATGACGGCGATCGACACGCCGGGCACGGCGGCCTTCGACGAATCCATGACGATGCCGGTGATCGTGCCGCGTTCGGTCTGTCCGAACGCTGTGAACGGAAGAGCCAGAACGACAGCCGCAACGCACGACGCCGCAAGGCGTTTGAAACTCATAAATCCTCCACGGATTGCTGTTTAGGTGGACGCCAAGTTTTGCACACGGGTAGTACCGCGTCAACGAAAGTCGCCCCGAGGTCACTACCGATTTTTGGATCGTTTGTACAGTTACAGAAATCCGCTGGCGCGCATCCAGTTCGCGAGCACTTTCGGCCATTCCGACAACGCCGTGTCGTTCATCGGCATGCCGGCGCCGTGAGCGCCATCCTTGAAGATGTGCATCTCCGCAGGCACGCGCGCTTTGCGCAGCGCGAGAAAATAGTGAACGCTGTTCTCGACAGGCACGGTCGCGTCGGCGTTGGTGTGAAACAGAAACGTCGGCGGCGTGTCAGCGGTCACTTGCGTCTCGGTCGACAGACGCCGCGCCAACGCGATGTCCGGCGTTCTCGCCGAGCAGATTCGTCTTCGATCCTTGATGGGTCCACGGCTCCGACAGCGAAATCACTGGATACCCGAGGATCGCAAAATCGGGGCGACTGCTGACGCGATCGATCGGATCGACAGCGGTCGCGCTTCCGCGATCGAACTGTGTTGACGCTGTCGACGCGAGATGCCCACCGGCTGAAAAGCCCATAACGCCGATGCGGTCGGGCGCGAGGTGCCACTCCGCTGCGCGCGATCGCAGCGTGCGAATCGCGCGCTGGATGTCGCCGATCTCGATCGGGTGGCGGTACTTCGGTCCGAGCCGGTACTTCAGGACGAAGGCGGCGACGCCCAGCGAGTTCAGATACGTCGCCGGAATCCGTCCTTCCTTATTCATCGACAACGCGCGGTAGCTGCCACCTGGCGCGACGATGACTGCTGTCATGGGCCCAGTCGTGTTCGGCGGCATGTAGATCGTGAGCGTAGGGATATCTTCCGGCGCATCGCCAAGCGCGCCGGGGGCCCTTCCCTGCCACAGCGGAATCGTCTGCGGCTCCTGCACGATCGGCGGCGCATTCTGCGCGAACGCGCCGGAGCCGAGCGCCCCGCTGAGAACGATGACGAGGATCGTGAATCGCAATTATTTCAGCCGTTTGATTTTCAGATTGCGGAACTCGATGAAGGCTCCCGCCGGATCCTCTGGATGTGCCGACTGCAAGCCGATGGCGCCTGTCGCTCTGCGGGCATCGTGCACGTCGACGACCTTGGCACCGTTATAAAGCACGACGATGTGGTCGCCGTTCAGTGTCGCCTCGAATGTGTTCCACTGGCCGGGGATGATCTTGGTGCCCTCGGGCGCATTCTGCACGTTCACGATGCTGCCGGTCAGGAAGCTGCCGCCTGTGCGATCGGTCAGCAGCTTGTCGCGAATCTGCAGCTCGTAGCCTGCCGGCTGCGGCCGTCCCTGCCGCAGCATCAGCGCGGAATTGACGGCGGGGTGCGCGCGGAACTCGGCTCGCACGACGAAGTTGCCGAAATCCTCCTTCGTCAAGATGGTTGCGCCCGGCGCGGCCTGCTCGTTGCGAATGACGCCGTTCACGACCCGCCACACTTTCGTCTGGTCTGCGGGAACAATGAACTTGTCGAGGCTCTTGCCGTCGAACAGCAGCTCGAAGCCCTCTTTCTGCTCGGCTGCGGTCAAGGTATTCGACGCGCCACCCTGTTGTGCGGCACTGGCGCGGCCGCGATCACGAAGAACCCGATGAGGCCAATAAGCATCATGCGCATGGGCACACATCGCTGTCGTGCCATAATCCCGACCCTTATGCCCAGATTCCTCGCTCGCGCTCGCCGCCATGCTCTACCTGCTGAACTTTCAGATGACGCCCACCGCGCAGCAGGCCGGCACGCGGGTGAAGCTGTTCGACGGCGTGTCGTTGAAAGGATGGACCGGCAATCCCGTGTTCTGGTCGGTCAAGGACGGCGCGATTCGCGGCGTCACCGACGAGACGCGCGGCGAGTTGCTGCTCTCCGACGGCAATTTCGGCGATTTCCGCCTCATACTCAAATCGCGGCTCGTCAGCGAATCGAACCATCTGGGCGTCTGCTTCTGGGGCGAACGCCGCGCCGACTTTCGCTACGGCGACTGCGTGCTTGTGATTCCGCCGCACGGCGGCATGTGGGATTACCGTCCAGGCAAAGGCAGCCCGCCGCGCGAAAACATCCCGCATACGAAGGCAGACCCGCATCAGTGGCACGAAACGGAGGTGCTGGGGAACATCAAGGCCGGCACCCTTCGCATGGCCGTCAACGGCATCGAGATCGTCCGCTACAAAGATGAGGACCCGGCCGCCTCAAGCGCGGCCCCATCGGCCTGCAAATCCATTCCGGCGCCTCGATCGTCGAGTACAAGGACATCGAAGTGGAAATCGATCCGAAAGAGGATCGATTGCTCACGGTGAAGTGAGTTTTCAGCTCCGACACAGAGTCACAGAGAAACGCGCAGAGAATACAAAACCACGAAGACACGAAAACACGAAGGCAGGGGGACGACATCCGCGGGAAGGCATCGACAATGCCTGTGCCTCTGTGACTCTGTGTCAAAGCAACCTCACAGCTAATGCAACCAATCACGTTCACCGGTTCTGGCTCTGTCGGACTCGATTTCGGCACGACCAACAGCGCCCTCGCCACCGTCATCGGAGCGCACCCGACGCTCGCTGAATTTCCGTCTGCCACCGGCAGCACGCAGACCTTTCCATCGGTCCTCTACTTCGAGCGCCGGAAGGAAGGGGCGCTCACGCGCCTGACGTCGGCCGCCGGGCCGAAGGCGCTGCAGCACTATCTGGACGCGGAAGACAAAGGGCGGCTCATCCAGTCGCTGAAGGCGTATCTCGCCGATCGGCGCTTCGACGGCACGAGTGTGTTCTCGCAGAACTACAGCCTGGTCGACATGGTGTCGCTCATCGTGCGTCACCTGCTGCTGGATGCCGGCGGTGTCACTCCCACCCCATCACGGGTCGTCGTCGGACGGCCGGTTCATTTTTCGAATGCGCACGACGGCGAAGACGACGAGTTCGCGCTGGGACGGCTGCGGGCCGCGATCGCGCTGTGCGGTTTCACGGACATCGTGTTCGAGTACGAGCCGGTGGCGGCCGCGTACAGCTACGAGCAGACGCTCGATCGCGACGAGCTGATTCTGATCGGCGACTTCGGCGGCGGCACGAGCGACTTTTCGATTCTGCGCGTCGGTCCGACCGAGCGGCGGCGTGGACGGGCTCGCGAAGGCATCGTCGGCACCGACGGCGTGGCGGTGGCCGGCGACGCCTTCGACAAACAGATCATCCGAAAGCTGGTCGCGCCGCGATTGGGGCTCGGGTCCGAGTTTTTCTCGCCGCCTGACAAGTTCCTGCCGATTCCAAGCTGGCCGTACGAACGACTCGAGCGCTGGCATCATCTGTCGTTTCTGAACACCGCCAAGAACCTCGAGATGCTGGAGCACTTGCGGCGCGGCGCGCTCATCCCTGAACGGCTCGAGGCGTTCGTGCATCTCATCAAGAACGAAATGGGGCTTCGGCTGCACGAGTCCGTGCGGCGTGTCAAGTTCGAGCTGTCCGTGAATACCGAAGCGCAGTTCGAATTTCACTGCGAGCCGGTCTCGATTACCAAGAAGGTGACGCGTCTCGACTTCGAGAAATGGATCGAGCCCGAGGTGTCGTTGATGGCCGGGTGCGTCGATCGCCTGCTCGGCTCGACCGGCGTCGCCGCGCACGACATCGACCACGTGTTCCTCACAGGCGGATCGTCGTTCGTGCCTGCCGTGCGCAACATTTTCGTCGAGCGGTTCGGGTCGGAAAAGATTACGGGCGGCAAAGAGCTCACGTCCGTTGCGACAGGGCTGTCGCTCTGCGCCGCCAGGGAATGGCCGGGGTAGGCGCGTGATATGCTGCGAGCTGGACGCTCGTTCCGGGATATGCCGCAGATTTTTCATCGCAGCGCGAACACGATTGCCAGGGTCAGCATCTTCGGCGCTCTCTTCTTCGTCGCCGGGCTTCTCTACCTCGCGTATCAAATCGATCGCTCGCCCTGGGTCACGCAAGTCAACGTGGCGCGCGAGCAGCCCATCCAGTTCAGCCACGAACGCCATGTCGCGGGCAACGGCATCGACTGCCGCTATTGCCACACCACCGTAGAGACCTCGAGCTTCGCCGGCATTCCGACGACGAAGACCTGCATGAACTGTCATTCGCAGATCTTCGCCAACGCCGCGTTCCTCGAGCCGGTGCGCGAGAGCTTCCGCAGCGATAAACCGATTGCGTGGACGCGCGTCCACGATCTCCCCGATTTCGCGTACTTCGATCACAGCATCCACGTCGCCAAGGGTGTCGGCTGCGCGACATGTCACGGTCCGGTCGACAAGATGCCGTTGATGCGAAAGCAGAACTCGCTGCAGATGGAGTGGTGCCTCGACTGCCACAGGCACCCGGAGCGCTACGTGCGGCCGCGCGAAGAGGTCTTCAACATGAATTACGTGGCGCCGGCCAATCAGCTCGAGCTGGGACGCAGGCTCGTGGCCGAGAATCGCATCCGGAAGATGACGGACTGCAACGCATGTCACCGATAAGGCCCTTCGACTCCGCTCAGGGCAGGCCCCACAGCGCGCCCGAATTCTGGCGGACGCTCGAGGAACAACAGGGCGCCAACCTCGACGAGCTCGTCGGCGACGAGTTCGCGTCGCGGCTGCCCGAACCGTTCGATGCGGTCGAGCGGCGCGCGTTTCTGAAATTGATGGGGGCGTCGCTCGCCCTCGCGGGCATGGCCGGCTGTACGCGCCAGCCGCCCGAGCAGATTCTTCCGTACGTGCGCCAGCCCGAAAACGTCGTCCCCGGCCGGCCGCTCTTCTATGCGACCGCGATGACGCTCGGCGGCCGCGCGACAGGCGTGCTGGTCGAAAGCCACGAAGGACGCCCGACGAAAATCGAAGGCAATCCCTCGCATCCTGCGAGCCTCGGCGCGACCGACGTCTTCGCGCAGGCGGCGCTGCTCGATCTTTACGATCCCGATCGATTGCGAACGCTCACGCACATGGGAGAAATTGTCCCGTGGTCGGGGTTCATCGGCGCGATGCGGACGGTCGCGACGACGCAGCAGGCGTCCAAGGGCGCCGGGCTTCGTATTCTCACCGAAACGGTTTGTTCGCCAACGTTGGCCGGACAAATCGAAGAGATTCTCGAGCGCTTCCCTGCCGCGATGTGGCATCAGTGGGATCCGGGCAGCGAGATAAACGAAGCCGCAGGCCTGCGCATGGCCGCGGGCACCGACGCGTCTGTGCATTACAACGTCGAGCGCGCGGCGGTCATCGTGGCGCTCGACTCGGATTTCTTCAGCTGCGGCGCCGGCCATCTTCGCTACGCGCGGCAGTTCGCGGCGCGGCGCCGACCCGAAGGTGCGGGCTGCAGGCTTTACGCGGCAGAGACGATGCCGACGCACGACGGGCGCGAAGGCGGATCATCGCCTGCCGCTGAAGCCGAGCGAGATTGAGTTGCTGGCGCGCGCGTTGGCCGCCGATCTCGGGGTTGCCGGCGTCAATCGCGGCGGTCAACTGCCGGCTGCGGCGCAAACATGGCTCGCCGCTGTTCGCAACGATCTCAACGCCCATCGCGGCTCGAGCATCGTCGTCGCCGGCGAAGGGCAGCCGCCGGTCGTGCACGCGCTCGCGCACGCGATGAATGCGGCGCTCGGCAATGCCGGACAGACCGTGCTCTACACCGATTCGATCGAGCCGCATCCGGTCGATCAGGTGCAGTCGATTCGCGAGCTCACCGCGGCAATGGCTGCGGGACAAGTGGATACGCTGCTCATCATCGGCGGCAATCCCGTGTACACGGCGCCCGCGGATCTTCAGTTCGGCGATCAGATGCACAAGGTTCGGGTGCGCGCGCATCTGAGCCTGCACGCGAACGAGACGTCGGCGATTTCGCACTGGCAGATTCCGGAAGCGCATTTCCTCGAGGCATGGAGCGACGCGCGCGCATTCGACGGCACGGTGTCGATCGTGCAGCCGCTCATCGCGCCGCTCTACGGCGGCCGCTCCGCACACGAAGTGCTCGCGACGCTGAGCGATCGGCCGGAGCGCACGGGATATCAGATCGTGCGGGAGTATTGGCAGTACATGGCGCAGTCAGGCGCGAAAACCGGTGCACCGGTGACACCGGGATTCAAGCCAGCGTTCCAGGCAGATTTCGAGAAATTCTGGCGACGCACTGTGCACGACGGCGTGATAGCAAACTCTGCCCTGCCAACGCGCACGATTACACCTGCTGGCCCGATCGCCGCGTTCGGTCAGGCTCCTGCCCGCTGCCGGCGGCTTCGAGATCGCGTTCCGGCCCGACCCCACCATCCTCGACGGCCGGTTCAACAACAACGGCTGGCTGCAGGAGTTGCCGAAGCCGCTTACCCACCTGACATGGGACAACGCGGTGCTCGTCAGCCCGGCAACCATGGCGCGGCTCGGCGGAACCGCGCGCCCCGATTTTTCTGGCGGCGAGCGCGGACAAATTCACGGCTCGGTCGTCGAGATTCGCTACCGGGGCCGGAACGTGCAGGGGACGATGTTCGCGGTCGCCGGTCATCCGGATGATGTCGCAACGCTGCATCTCGGTTATGGCCGCGCGCGAACGGGACATGTTGGAAGAGAGCGCGGATTCAACGCCGGCGCGTTGAGAACCTCTGATGCGCTTGGGTTTGGCACCGGCGCACAGATCTCTCTGACCGGCGCCACGTTTCCGCTCGCGTGCGTGCAGTATCACCACTTGATGGAAGGGCGCGATCTCATCCGCGCCGTGCCTCGCGCGGAACTGGCGTCGCTGAAAAAGAACGAGCAGGAACTGCCCTCGCTGTGGCCCGTGCTCACCGACGAGCAGGAAAAAGCAGGCGGCTACAAATGGGGCATGTCGATCGATCTCAACGCGTGCAACGGCTGCAATGCATGCGTCATCGCGTGCCAGGCGGAGAACAACATCCCCGTCATCGGTAAAGACGAGGTGATGAAGGGCCGCGAAATGCACTGGCTGCGCGTCGACACCTACCATCAGGGCGCCGTCGAGAACCCGAAGACCTATTTCCAGCCCGTGCCGTGCATGCATTGCGAGACCGCGCCGTGCGAGCCCGTGTGCCCGGTCGGCGCGACCGTGCACAGCAGCGAAGGACTGAACGACATGGTCTACAACCGCTGCGTCGGCACGCGCTACTGCTCGAACAACTGCCCGTACAAAGTGCGGCGGTTCAACTTCCTCCAGTATCAGGACTGGGAGACACCGAGCCTTGCGATCGGACGCAACCCTGACGTGACAGTCCGCAGCCGCGGCGTCATGGAGAAGTGCACGTACTGCGTGCAGCGCATCAGTGCCGCGCGCATCGAATCAGAGAAAGACGGGCGGCGCATTCAGGACGGCGAAGTGAAGACCGCGTGCCAGTCGGTCTGCCCCGCCGAAGCCATCGTGTTCGGCGACCTGAACGATCCGAAGAGCCGTGTGTCGGCGTTGAAAGCGGAACAGCGCGAGTACGCCCTGCTGCACGAGCTGAATACCAAACCGAGAACCACGTATCTCGCAGCCATCACTGAGCTCAACCCCGAACTCAAATGACGCGAGATACCGCGCGTGCCGCCTCCCGTCATCGCCCCGGGGCATACCTTCGGGAGCGTCACAGACAAGATCAGCGCGATCGTCCTGACGCGCAAGACGTCGCTTGGGTGGTGGTTCGGCTTCGGCGTCGCGTTCATGCTGGTGAACGTGATGTTCATCTCGATCGCCTACCTGCTGGCGGTCGGCACGGGCATCTGGGGCATCAACATTCCGGTCGGCTGGGGCTTCGCGATTATCAACTTCGTGTGGTGGATCGGCATCGGTCACGCCGGCACCCTGATTTCGGCGATCCTCCTGCTCTTCAAGCAGACGTGGCGCACCTCGATTAACCGCTTCGCCGAGGCGATGACGCTGTTCGCGGTCGCCAGCGCGGCGATATTCCCGATCCTGCACACGGGACGTCCCTGGCTTGCCGTGTACTGGCTGTTCCCGTATCCAAACACGATGGACGTGTGGCCGCAGTTCCGCAGCCCGCTCATCTGGGACGTCTTCGCGGTCTCGACGTACGCCACCGTCTCGCTGCTGTTCTGGTTCGTGGGACTCATTCCCGACCTCGCGACGCTGCGCGATCGATCCGAATCGAAAGTCGGACGTGTGATCTACGGCGCGCTCGCGATGGGATGGCGCGGCTCGGCGATCCACTGGCATCGGTACGAGACGGCGTATCTGCTGCTCGCGGGGCTCGCGACGCCGCTGGTGATCTCCGTTCACACGATCGTGAGCTTCGATTTCGCTGTGTCGGTCATCCCGGGATGGCACGCGACCATCTTCCCGCCCTACTTCGTCGCCGGAGCGATCTACTCCGGCTTCGCGATGGTGCTGACGCTCGCGATTCCCATCCGCAAGATCTACGGGCTGCAGGATTTCATCACCGAGACCCACCTGAACAACATGGCGAAGATCCTGCTCGTGACCGGGCTCATCGTCGCCTACGGCTACATGATCGAAGCGTTCATGGCGTGGTACAGCGCGAACACGTACGAGACCTACATGATGCGCAACCGGATGAGCGGACCGTACGGGCCGTTCTACTGGGCGCTGATCGTGTGCAACGGCCTCACGCCGCAACTCCTCTGGATCAAGAAGTTCCGCACGAACGTGGTGCTGCTCTTCATCATCTCGCTCATCGTGAACGTCGGCATGTGGCTCGAGCGCTTTGTGATTGTTGTCACGTCGCTGCATCGCGACTTCCTGCCCTCGTCGTGGGGCCGCTACTCGCCGACGATCTGGGACTGGGGGCTGTACGTCGGGACGATTGGATTGTTCCTGTCGCTCCTGTTCCTGTTCCTGCGCTTCCTGCCGATGATTTCGATCTTCGAGATGCGCACGCTCGTGCCCGACAACGCGCCCGCAGATTCCGGTAGGGCTCGACTTCAGTCGAGCGGCGAGGCCACGCGATGAAACCCTCCGGGCGGCCGAAGATTTACGGCTTGATGGCGGAATTCGAGACGTCGCACGCGCTCGTCGAGGCTGCGCGCCGCGCGCATCACGAGGGCTATCGCAAGATGGATGCGTACTCGCCCGTGCCGATCGAAGAACTGCACGACGCGCTGCACATGCACGACAACCGCTTGCCCAAGCTCGTGCTCGCGGGCGGCATTCTCGGCGGGCTTGGCGGTTATGGCCTGCAGTATTACGTGTCGGTGGTCGCGTATCCGTTGAACGTCGGCGGGCGTCCGCTTCACAGCTGGCCCATGTTCATTCCGGTCACATTCGAGACGACGATCCTTGCGGCCGCGCTGACGACGGTGCTGGGAATGCTGGCGTTGAATGGGTTGCCACAGCCGTTTCACCCGGTGTTCAACGTGCCGCGCTTCGCGCTCGCGAGCCGCAACCGGTTTTTCCTGTGCATCGAGTCGCGCGACCCGAAGTTCAACATCGAGCACGACGAAGCAGTTTTTCGAAACGCTGGGCGCTCGTGAGGTCACCGATTGTTGAGGATTGAGATTGGCTACCGGCTACCGCCTACCAGCCACCGGCTATTCGTGGCCGCGCTGGTGCTGCTGGCGTGCGCGGCCTGTAGGCAGGACATGCACGATCAGCCGAAGCTCACGGCCTACAAGCCGTCCGATTTCTTTGCCGACAAGCGCTCCGCGCGCCCGGCCGTCGAAGGCACGATCGCGCAGGGTTACCTGAACGAAGACGAGCTGCTCCACACCGGTCGCATCGGCGGAGAACCTGCGACGATGTTTCCGTTTGCCGTTGATGAGGCGCTGATGCGGCGCGGCCGGGAGCGCTACGACATTTTCTGTTCGCCATGTCACGGACTCACAGGTGAAGGCGACGGCATGGTCGTGCAGCGCGGATATCGGCGCCCGCCGTCGTTCCATGTCGATCGGCTTCGACAGGCACCGCCCGGACATATGTACGACGTCATCACCAATGGCTTCGGCGCGATGCCCGATTACGCCGCGCAGATTCCAGTGCGCGACCGCTGGGCCATCGCTGCGTATATGCGCGCGCTGCAGTTGAGCCAGAACGCCAACGTCGCCGTGCTGTCGCCCGACGCGCGAGGACGGTTGAAATGAACGTCCAGCTGAAAGGGATCGGCGAGGAGCGCGTTCCAGAGCTCAAGACACTGCAGTCGACGCTGCTTGTCGGCGGCGGCATCGGCTTGGCCGTGTGCGCGATCGGATTGGTGATGAACCCGGCGCAGTTCGTTCGCTCGTTCCTCCCGGCCTACATGTGGCTGCTGTCGATTGCACTCGGCTCGCTCGGGCTCGCCATGGTGCACCAGGTGTCCGGCGGCGCCTGGGGCGTGGTCATTCGACGCATTCTCGGCGCGGCGACCCGCACGCTGCCGTTGATGACGATTCTCTTCATTCCGATCGCGCTCGGTGTGCATGCGCTGTATTCGTGGGCTGATGCGGACAGTGTGGCGCTCGATCCGATTCTGCAGTGGAAGCAGCCGTACCTGAATGTGCCGTTCTTTCTCGCGCGAGCGGCCATCTACTTCGCGGTCTGGAACGTCATCGCGCTTCTGCTCAGCAAATGGTCTCTCGAACAGGATGAGACCGGCGATCCGGCGATCCCGCGCAAGATGCAGATGCTCAGCGCCGGTGGATTGCTCGGCTACGGCCTGACGATTACGTTCGCGTCGTTCGACTGGCTCATGTCGCTCGAGCCGCACTGGTTCTCGACGATGTACGGCGTGCTCATCATGGGTGGGCAGGCGTTGTCGGCCATGGCATTCTCGATCGTGGTGCTCGCATGGCTCGCGCGGCGCGCGCCCTTCAACGAGCTGATTACCGCGAACCACTTTCACGACCTCGGCAACCTCATGATGGGGTTCACGATGTTGTGGACCTACTTCGGCTTCTCGCAGTACCTCATCATCTGGGCGGCGAACATCCCCGAAGAGACCGAGTGGTATCTCCATCGCACCGGCCACGGCTGGCAGTACATCGCCCTGGCGCTCGTCGTCTTTCATTTTGCCGTCCCGTTCATGGTGCTGCTGCACCGCGCCATCAAGCGCAACGCGGCGATGGTGTCGAAGGTTGCCGCCCTTCTCCTCGTGATGCGGCTCGTCGATTTGTACTGGCTGAGCGCGCCGGCCTTCGCGCACGGCGGCGAGCCGCACGTGCATTGGCTCGACGTCGCGCTGCCGATCTCGCTGGCCGCGATCTGGCTCGGCTACTTTGTTTATCAGCTGCGCGGCCGCGCGCTGCTGCCGCTCTATGACCCTGAGTTCCGCGAGGCGTTGAAGCATGTCCGAATTGCGTAACGGCCAGGACAACGTGGAGGTCGTTCACGAAGAGAGCGACGTCAACGTCGCCGCGATCATCCGCTACGGCATCGGCCTGCTCGTCATCGGAGTGTTGATTCACGTGTTTCTCTGGTGGCTGCAGGGCACGTACTCGCGGCAGACCCAGCGCGCACAGACGCAGGTCTATCCGTTGGCGGCCGGCCAGCAGGATCGACTTCCCCCGTCGCCGCGATTTCAGGACAACCCGCAGCAGGAACTGCAGGACCTGCGTGCAAAGCAGAAGGCGCTGCTCGAGGGATATGGCTGGGTCAACAAGGAGGCCGGCATAGCGCGCATCCCCATCGAGGATGCGATGAAGATGGTCGTCGAGCGCGGGGTGCCGGTGAGAGAGGCGACGAAATGAAGAAGGCATTCGCGGTTGCCACGTACGTGCTGGCCGCGTACGTAGTGCTGGCCTTCAGGCCAGCCGTGGTCGCGCAATCGCAACCGACGACGACGGGTCTGCCCGCGGCCGAGGTGCCTGCTCAGTTGCGCGACGTCGGGTTCGATCAGAACCTGAATCAGCCGCTGCCGCTCGACGTCGAGCTCACAGACGAGCACGGGCGAACGGTGAAAATGGGCGACTACTTCGGCAAACGGCCCGTCGTGCTGTCGTTCGTCTACTACGGCTGTCCGATGCTGTGCCTGCAAAGCCTCAGCAGCCTCGCGGCGACGCTTGGCGTGCTGTCAGAGAATCCCGGCGAAGACTTCGAAGTCGTCAGCGTCAGCATCGACCCTCGCGAAACGCCGGCGCTCGCGCTCGAGAAGAAGGCGCATTATGTCGAACGTTCGGGAAAACCGTCGATTGCCGAGGGCTGGCACTATCTGACGGGGACCGAGGCGAATATCCAGCGCCTCACGAAGGCGGCTGGTTTCCGGTACGCGTGGGATGAGTCGCAGCAGCAGTTTGCGCACCCCGCCGGCATCGTCATCGCGACGCCGCAGGGGAAGGTGGCGCGCTATCTGTTCGGCATCGATTACGGCCCGCGCGATCTGCGGCTTGCGCTCGTCGATGCATCCGAGGAGAAAATCAGCTCGCCTCTCAAAAGAGCGCTGCTCTACTGCTACCACTACGACCTGGCCACTGGCCGCTACAGCCTGGCGATTATGCGCATCGTGCGCGTCGCCGGCGCCGCCACGGTCCTGGCACTCGGCATGTTGATCTTCGTGTGGACGAAGCGCGAGCGAAGGCAGGTTGGCTAAGGCACATGTTCGGTATCCCGCTATTCCCTGAGCGCGCGTCCACAATCGCCAACGAGGTCGATGCCCTGTACTTTTTCCTCGTTGGCCTGTCGGTCGTGATGTCGGTGCTCATTGCCACACTCGTCGTCGCGTTCGCGATTAAGTTCCGCCGGCGTCATAAAGATGAGGTGGGCGCGCAGGTGCACGGCGGCCTCATGCTGGAGCTCGCCTGGACCGTTGTGCCCTTCCTTATCGCGATGGTGATTTTTTTCTGGGGCGCGAAGGTGTACTTCGTCATGGCCAGCCCTCCCGCCGAGACGCTGAACATCTACATCGTCGGCAAGCAGTGGATGTGGAAGGTGCAGCACACGACCGGACAGCGCGAGATCAACGAGCTGCATGTGCCGGTCGGACGGCCGGTCAAGCTCATCATGACGTCGGAAGACGTCATCCACAATTTTTCGATTCCGGCGATGCGCATCAAGGCCGACGTCATACCCGGCCGGTTCGTGCAGATCTGGTTCGAGCCCACGAGACCAGGCACGTATCAGGTCTTCTGCGCCGAGTACTGCGGCACGCAGCACTCCGGCATGATCGGGCAGGTGGTCGTCATGGAGAGCACGGCGTATCAGACGTGGATGAGCGGCGGCGCGGCGGAAGGCTCGCTCGCGTCGACGGGCGAAAAGCTGTTCGCAGACCTGGCGTGCAACACGTGTCATCGTCCCGATTCGCGCGGACGCGGGCCGGTGCTGCGGAACGTGTTCGGCCATCCCGTGCAGCTGCACGACGGGACGGTGGTGACGGCCGACGAAAACTATCTTCGCGAGTCGATTCTGACGCCGGCGGCAAAGCTTACCGCCGGGTATCAGCCGGTGATGCCGGCGTTTCAGGGACTGGTCACCGAGGAACAGCTGCTTGCGCTGATTGAATACATCAAGTCGCTCTCGACACAGCGGGGGCGGGGGCCCGCCACAGCAGGACAACGCGAACCGATAATGGCAGCAGAATTTCCGTCTCAACACTATCTGAACGACGGCTACGGCATTTCGTCGTGGCTGCTGACGCGCGATCACAAGCGCATCGCGCTGCTCTATCTCGCGGCGGTCACGTTCTTCTTTTTCGTCGGCGGCGCCTTCGCGGTGCTCATCCGGCTCGATCTCGCGACGCCCGCCGGCGATCTCGTGACCGACGACACCTACAACCAGCTGTTCACCATGCACGGGGTCGTCATGGTGTTCTTCTTCCTGATTCCGGCGATCCCATCGATTCTCGGCAACTTCCTCGTGCCGCTGATGATCGGCGCAAAGGATCTCGCATTTCCGAAGCTCAACCTGTTCAGCTGGTACATCTACATGGCCGGCGGGCTGATGGGCGTGTACGTGCTGCTGACCGGCGGGCTCGATACGGGCTGGACGATGTACGCGCCGCTGAGCACGAAGTTCGCGACGACGAGAGTCGTGCCTGCCGCGCTGGCGATCTTCATTACCGGCTTCTCGTCGATCCTGACCGGGCTCAACTTCATCGTCACGATTCACCGGATGCGGGCGCCCGGGATGACGTGGTTCAAGATGCCGCTCTTCCTCTGGGCGACCTACGCGACGAGCCTCATCAACATTCTCGGCACGCCGGTCATCGCCATCACCGCGCTTCTCATCGCGGCGGAGCGGATGTTCAACTTCGGCTTCTTCGATCCGGCGCGCGGCGGAGATCCAGTGCTGTTCCAGCATCTGTTCTGGTTCTACTCGCATCCGGCCGTGTACATCATGGTGCTGCCGGCGATGGGCGTGATCAGCGAACTGGTCGCCGCGTTCTGTCGTAAGCCGGTCTTCGGCTACACGTTCGTCGCCTTCTCGAGTCTCGGCATTGCGGTGCTCGGGTTCCTCGTGTGGGGGCACCACATGTTCGTGGCCGGCCAGTCGATTTACGCGTCGCTCGTGTTCTCGCTCTTGAGCTTCCTCGTCGCCATTCCGTCGGCGGTGAAAGTCTTCAACTGGACGGCGACGATGTACAAGGGATCGGTGTCGTGGGACACGCCGATGCTCTATGCGATCGGCTTCATCGGGCTGTTCACGATCGGCGGGCTGACGGGACTGTTTCTCGCGGCAATCGGCCTGGACGTGCACGTGACGGACACGTACTTCATCATCGCGCACTTCCACTACATCATGGTCGGCGGCACCATCATGGGATACCTCGGCGGCCTGCATTACTGGTGGCCGAAGATCAGCGGCCGCCTGTATCCGGAAGGGCTGTCGAAGCTGTCGGCCGGCATCATCTTCATCGGGTTCAACCTGACGTTCTTCCCGCAGTTCATCCTCGGCTATCTCGGCATGCCGCGCCGCTATCACGCGTATCCGCCGGAGTTCCAGGTGTTGAACGTGCTGTCGTCGGCCGGCGCATCGATTCTCGGCGTCGGGTATCTGCTGCCGATGTTCTATCTCGCGTGGTCGCTGCGATATGGAAAGCCTGCAGGCGCAAACCCGTGGGGCGCGTCGGGTCTCGAGTGGGAGACGACGTCGCCGCCGCCGACAGAAAATTTCGCGGTGACGCCGACCGTCACCGAGAGCCCGTACAACTATCCGTCACCCGTGGTGAAGCACGTTGCCTAACGCACATCATCCGGCGCTCGCGCATCACTTCGACAACCTCGACCAGCAGCAAGAGGCGTCGTCTTTCGGGATGTGGGTGTTCCTGCTCACCGAGATTCTGTTCTTCGGCGCGCTGTTCCTGATCTACACGATCTACCGGATGTGGTATCCAGGCGCCTTCGCGGCCGCGAGCCACCATCTCGACATCCCGCTCGGGACCATCAACACGGCCGTGCTCATCGGCAGCAGCTTGACGATGGCGCTGGCGGTGCACGCGGCGCAGCTGAACTCGCGCAAGGGGATCATGGTGTTCATCGCGCTGACGATGGTGCTCGGCAGCATTTTCCTCGGCATCAAAGGCGGTCGAGTACTCGCACAAGTTTCACGAGCATCTCATTCCGGGCCCGCTCTTCGCGTTCGACGCGGCGTTCGCGAAGCCGGCGCAGATTTTCTTTTCGCTCTACTTCATGATGACGGGGCTGCACGCCCTGCACATGGTCGTCGGCATGGGCCTGATGACCTGGATGCTCGTGTGGGCCTACAACGGCACGCTCGGCGACGGGTATTACTCGCCCGTTGAAATCGTCGGCCTCTACTGGCACTTCGTCGACATCGTCTGGATTTTCCTGTTTCCGCTCCTCTACCTGATAGGGCGGCACGGGTAGGCGCAACCATGGCTGAGCACGCACACGACCAACCTCACGTCGTTCCGCTGAAGATCTATTACGGCATCTTCGCGCATCCTGATAGTGCTGACGGGAGTCACCGTCGGCGTGGCGTACCTCGACCTCGGCCGCTGGAACGCCGTCGTTGCGCTCGCCATCGCGTGCTTCAAGGCGATGATCGTGGTGCTCTATTTCATGCACGTGAAATACAGCCCCCGCCTCATCACGCTGACGGTGATTGCCGGCCTTTACTGGATGGTGATCCTCTTCGGCGCTGACGCTCGGGCGACTATCTGACGCGCGCTTGGGGCACTTTCGGGCAGCAGATCACAGCTGCAGTAGCTGTCCAGTTTCCACCGACACTTTCTCCGCGAACGACCGGAACCTGACGCTTCTCAACCCTGGATTCCCCGACTCTACGACTCCCTGACTCCCTGACTCTTGGTCACTATCTTGCTCTCGAGTACCTGTGAGGTGCCGTTGGGAGAGATTTTCGGGTTGCGACAGGTCGAACGCAGGCACGCCGACGATCGCCGGCATTCGGAACGGGGATTTACTGACAGGCGGCGCTCCAGCCGCCGCAAACGCACGTTGCGCGGGCTGCTGTTCGGCATGTTCGCCATGTCGCTGCCGAGCCATGTTTCCAAGCCGCCCAACATCAACATCAGCACGGCCGAGGGTTTCGTTTCCACGTCCGAGGATTTTCGTCCGCTGCCCGCCACCATCGCCTACAACGACGCGATTGACGAGGCGGCCCACCTCTACAGGCTCGATCCCAATCTGATTCGCGCGATCATCCGCGCCGAGTCCGCCTTCAACCCGTTCGCCGTATCGCGCGCCGGCGCGCAGGGGCTGATGCAGTTGATGCCGGCGGTCGCCGAAGAGCTGAACGTCCTCGATCCGTTCGACCCGCGGCAGAATATTTTCGGCGGCGCGCGCTACCTGCGCTGGCTGCTCGATCGCAATGACGGGAATCTCGATCTCGCGGTGGCCAGCTACAACGCGGGCCCAGCGCGGTCGATCGATACAACGGCATTCCTCCGTATCGGGAGACACGGAACTACGTGAAGAAGGTCAATCTGTTCCTGAAAAACTCGCAGGGCAGCTCGAGCGACTGACGTATCCGCCTACGGCATCACGTATCGAATCAGATAGTACGTCGCTGCGCCGATTCCGCCTGCCGCGGGAATCGTCCCCACCCACGCCCATACGATCTGCCGCGCCACGCCCCAGCGGACGGCCGACAACCGGCGCGTCGCGCCCACGCCCACAATCGCACCCGTGATCGTGTGCGTCGTGCTGATGCCGACGCCGAGCGCCGTCGCGGTGTAGATCGCGACCGCCGCTCCGGTCTCTGCGGCAAATCCACCTTCGGGACGCAGCTTCGTGATCTTCGACCCCATCGTGTGGATGATTCGCCATCCCCCCGACAATGTGCCCAGCCCGATCGCCGCGTGCGCGGCCATGATGACCCAGAACGGAATCGGAAGCTCCCCGTTCTGCATCTGCAGATATCCGCCGGTCACGAGCGCCCCGGCGATGATCCCCATCGTCTTCTGCGCGTCGTTGGCGCCGTGCATCAGGCTGAATCCCGCCGCCGAGGCGAGCTGCAACCGGCGGAACCACCGATCGACACGGCTCGGTGTCGTCTTCGCGAAAAAGAAGTAAATCGAGTTCATGATGAGCAGGCCGACGCTCATGCCGATGAGCGGTGCGAGCACGATGAAGATCAGCGTCTTGGTCCAGCCAGCAAGAATGACGGCGCCGAAGCCCGCCTTCGCAATCGCCGCCCCGCCATAGCCCCCGAACAGCGCGTGAGACGAGCTCGTCGGCAGGCCCCAGTACCACGTGATGAGGTTCCAGATGATCGCGCCCATCAGCCCCGCGAAAATCACGCCGTAGGTCACGATGGACAGGTCGACCATGCCAGCGCCGACGGTCTTCGCCACCGCCGTGCCGAATCCAAAGGCCGCGATGAAGTTGAAGAAGGCGGCCCACATGACGGCTCTTCCCGGCGAGAGGACGCGCGTCGACACGACGGTCGCAATCGAATTCGCGGCGTCGTGAAACCCGTTGATGTAGTCGAATACGAGCGCCGTCAGGATGATGGCGCTGATGATGTAGATCTCCGGAATCACGCGATGGTCTCTCGCTACGCGTTCTTGACGACGACGCCTTCGAGGAGATTGGCGACGTCCTCACAGCGATCGGTGGCGTCTTCCAGAAAGTCCAGAATTTCCTTCCACTTGATAATCATCACGGCGTCGTCCTCATCGTCGAACAAACGCCGGAGCGCGCCTTCGTGAATGCGATCGGCTTCGTTTTCGAGACGATTGATCTCCACGGCGCGCTCCGCCACACCCACGCGCTTCTCCAGCGCCTGAAGCGACAGCTGCACCTGGTCAACGCTCAACGTGACGATGTGCGCGAGCTCACGCGCCCCGTATCGCACCGACTTGATCTTGTACAGCCTGACGACCTTCGCGGAGGCGTCGATCGCGTCCATGACATCGTCGAGCGACTTCGCCAGTGCATGAATGTCTTCCCGATCGATCGGCGTGACGAAGGTGCTGTTGAGACGCTGGATGATCTGATGCGTCAGGTGATCGCACTTGTGCTCGACTTCCTTGATTTCGTCCGCTTTGTCCCAGATGACCGGATCGTGCGCGAGCATCTCCTCCAGCTTCTGGGCGCCGACCCGCAATTCGGTGGCCAGCGTGCTGAACAGGTCGTAGAAGTCTTCGTTTCTGGGAATGAGGCGGAATCGAAACGCCACGTGTGGTCTCCTTTGGAGGCCCTGCGATTCTATAGAGTGTTGAGGCGAAGAGGGAAGAGGGGTGAGGGTGAGGGAAGAGGGCGGACCCTCTTCCCTGCTGGAGGCGGCTCTAAAACGAATATCGGAGAGAAATCTGCGTCTGTCGCGCGGTGCCAAGCCCCACCGTTCGGTTCAGCGGGCCGAGCATGTAGCCGAAAGTGCCCGCCTGCGCGTCGGTGAATGGCGCGCCAGGAGCGCCGTTGCCCGGCAGACTGGCCGCCGGGTTCTCAAAATTGAGCCGGTTCGTCAGATTGAACAGCTCGACGCGAAGCTGGAATGATTGGCGCTGCGCAAACTGGAAGTCCTTGCTGAACATCATGTCGAGCTGAACGAACTCGGGCCCGCGCAGCGCGTTGCGCCCGAGGTTGCCGAACGTGCCCGGCTGTGGCGTGGTGAACGCCGCGGGATTGAGCCACCGCACGCCATCTCTCAGATACGGATCGACGCCGGGAACGACGTCGGGCCGCTGCGTGCCGCGGCTGTTGCCTCCGGGGATGTTCGTCACCGTCTGACCATTCACGGTCACGTTGTCTGCGCGGCTGATCGTCACGTTGATGGGCACGCCGCTGCGCGCGTTCAGGATGCCGCCCACGCGCCAGCCGCCGCGCCAGAGGCCCTCGCCCGGAATCAGATACACCAGCGATCCATTGAAGGTGTGCGGGATATCCTGCGGGTTGGTGCCGTACTCGGTCTCATAGTCGAACGTGTTCTGCGATGTCGCCGCTTCGTTCGAGCCCTGCGTCGTGCCTTTGTTCCGCGAGTACTGATACTGCACGCCGCCGGTAAAGCCCGCGCGGAATCGGCGCGTGGCGCTGAGCTGCAGCGCATCGTAGGCCGCACGGCCGCACCCACTCAGGGGCTGCCCGTTGATGACGAGACCGTCCACACAACCTGACGTCTTGTAGTCGATCTGCCCGTACGGTCGGCTGTTGGCGCGCGCGCGTGTTGAGGTCGAGCGTGTTCGCAACACCGCGCAGGAACATGTCCTTGCCGCGGCTTCCGGTGTAGCCGACGGTGACGTTGACCGCGCCCGGCAGCTCGCGCGACACGCTCGCGCCGTACTGCATGTTGTATTCATCCGGGCGCTTATGGGTGTAGCCGCGAATCGACAGCGCGTTGAGGTACACCGCCGGCGGTACGGGATAGGCAAGCCCGTTCGCTGGGATGTCCGATGCCCCGACGCGGCGGCGCTCAATGGCGTTTTCGATCGGTTGGATCCGATCCTCGAACTGACCAGGGCCGTAGAACAATCCGAAGCCCGAGCGAAGCACGGTCTTGTCGTCGAGCCGATAGACGGCCGACACGCGGGGCGCCACGTTGTTCTTGTCCGGATCGTAAAAGTTGTCCGGATCGGTACTGAAGTCGTTCTCTTCGATGAAGAACGGCTTCGCGTGACCGTTCCTCTCTTTCACCACCGAGTAGAAGTCGTAGCGCAGCCCGAGCTCGAGCGTCAGCCGGTCGGTCGCTCGCCACGAGTCCTGCATGTAGCCAATCAGGTAGTACTGCTGCGGGCTGAACACCGGGGAGTCGAGCGCCACCGCAACGGCGTTCGGCCTGTTGTCGATGAAGTCGTTGACGCTGTTATAGGTGATTTCGGTGCTGCCCAGGAACTGGAAGTCCGACTGCAGGTGCCGGAATTCGCCGCCGAACTTGAAGGTGTGTGCCGCCCCTGGTCCAGGTCAGCGCATCGCTGAACGAGAGCGAGTACGGGTTGAAGATCGAGCCCGTCGTCGACGAAGCGCTGGTGGCCCTGATCAGCAGGCCGCTGCGCGCGATGCCGGTCGTGCCGCGCGCATCGATGGAGGACGAGGTGACGGTGCCCGACAGCGACACGCCGACCGGGTCGTATCCAGCGACCTCGCCAAACGCCGTCGCGCTGGTCGTGCGGCTTGTTGTAGCCCACTTTGAACTCGTTCACGACGTTGCGACCGAGCAGCGACTGATAGTTGAACACGACGTTCTGCGGCCGCTGCTTCGCGCGCACGCGCCGTGGCGTCACGGTGCGATCGGGCGTATTCACGTCGCCGTCGCTGAACAGATAGCGGAGGTAGACCGACTGCGATGCGCTCAGACGATGGTCGACCCGCATCGACAGGCTGTTCTCCTTCTGCGTCGCAGAAGTGTTGAGCGTCGCCAGCGCGAGCAGCGGATTGGACGTGACGTCGTCGCTCACCGGGAATCCAGCGAGAAGCGGCGCCACGGCTTGCGTGCGCGCGGCGCTCTGTCCCCCACCCGAACCGACCGGCTCGCCGGCGAGAATCCGGCGCCGCGCCTCGTCACTCGGCACCGCCTCTGTGAAGCTCAGGCCCGTCCTCTGACGCAGGCCTTCGAAGCTGCCGAAGAAGAACGTGCGATTCGAGGCGATCGGTCCGCCGAGGGATCCGCCGAACTGGTCGAGCTCGAGGTCCTGCTTCTTGCCGTCGTATCTGCTCGCCGAGTCGAGCGCGTCGTCGCGCTTGTATTCGAAGAGCGATCCGCGGAAGGCGTTCGTGCCGCTCTTGCTGATGACCGTGATGTTTCCGCCCGCGCCGAGCCCGCTTTCGGCGGGCGCCAGGCCCGAGTTGACGCGGAACTCGGCCACCGACTCCATCGAGGTCTGGAGGCGGAACTGCGAGCCGGTCGAATTCAGGTAGCCGGGGCTCGCATCCCACACGTAGGTGCCGTCGACGCCGTCGTAATTGAGGTAATTCTGCTGGTTCGATTTGCCGTTGAACCGCACGCTGGCCCATCCGCCGTTGCCGTCGCTCGTCGCGCCGGTCGCGAGCGTCATCAGATTCGCGAAGTTCCGTCCGTTCACCGGAAGGTTGTCGACTTCCTCAGGGGAGACATTGACGCCGATGCGAGCCGACGAGACGTCGATGACGCTCGACTCGGCAGACACCGTAACCGCCTCCTGGAGTGTCGCGACGCCGAGCGTCACGTCGATGCTCTCGAGCTGTCCGACGCCGAGCAGCACCTCGCGCGATTGACTGGCGAAGCCGGACAACTCGAAGGCCACGGTGTACGTGCCGGGCCCCAGGTTGGTAACGGCGTACGTGCCTTCTCCTCCGGTCACCGCTGTCCGAACGGCTCCGGTCTGCTTCGATGTGACCGTGACAGTTGCTCCCGGAATGGCCGCCCGGCTCGCGTCCAGCACCCGGCCGGCGATACGCGACTCGGTCTGCTGCGCCAGTACGGCGCCTGGCTCGATGACGCTCATCAGCGCCACGATTCCCACGACGAACCTGAAAACACGCTTCATGGAATCTCCCCTCTCGAAACACGTAAAGAATGAGAACTGAGGCCACGTTAGAGATCGGCCGTAATGCCGCCATGACGGCGCCGTTAAAAGCGCGTTAACAGCGCGAATTAACACACGCGAAACATCGCGGACACATGGTGGAAATGCCGTGTTCATACGCTGTTGGCATGCGACGACTACTGTCACTGGTATTGATGCTGGCTCTGCCGGTCGCAGCGTCCGCGCAGACCGCAGCCGCCGCGAAAGAGCCCTCGGGCTACGACAAAATTTGGGGAGAGTTTTACGGACGTGTACACCGACGACACGAACCCCGTCGTGCAGCGTGTGTTGCTGAGCGGGCGATTCCATTACGACTTCGCCGCGATCGACTCCGACCAGGGCGATACTCACAGGTCGAACATCAGGCGGCTTCGCATCGGGCCCCGCATGACGCTGTTCCGCCGGTACACGTTCCACGCCGAGCTCGAGCTCGACCCGCAGCGGCACAACCCGCTTTACGTGCGCTTTACCGACCTGTACGTGATGTGGTCGAACAATCCGCGATTCGTGCTGACCGTCGGCAAACAGAGCGCGCCATTCACCGTCGACGGCGCCACCTCGTCACGGGAGCTGCTCACGATCGATCGCAGCAACCTCGCCAACAACATCTGGTTTCCGCAGGAGTATCTGCCCGGCGTCAGCGTGTCGGGCCGGCGCGCGCCCGTGGGTGTATCGCGCGGCCGTGTATTCGTCAGGCGCGGCGAACCGCGAGCTCGGCGAGTTCAGCGGAGGCACGGCCACGCTCGGCGTCATCGGCTACGACTTCGCGTCGAAACTGAGCGCCAGAGAGGCGCTGCTGACCGGGAATTACGTGTATCAGCACCCGGATCGTGACAACACCTTCACGCGGCAACTCGAGCACATCGGTTCAATCAACTTCCGGTTCGAGGATACGAAGTGGGGCGCGCGCGCAGACATGTCGACGGCGACCGGCTATCTGGGTCAAAGCGACATGTGGGCGTTTCAGGGCATGCCCTTTGTCAACGTGACGCCCAAATTCCAAGTCGTGGGTCGATACACATTCATTGAGAGTGACGCGCCGAACGGCATCCGTTTGGCCACCTATGAGAGCGTCGTGGTGCCCGGACGGGGCGACGAATATAAAGAAGTGTATTTAGGCGCGAATTACTACTTCTACGGTCATCGATTGAAAGTGCAAAGCGGAGTTCAGTTTGCAGACATGGACGACCGGGCCAACGACGGCGGCGCCTATTCGGGCGTCGCATGGACGACCGGGCTTCGGATCGGCTGGTAAGACGTTTCCGATTTTCTGGAGGCACACAATGAAGACGTTGACGGCGGTACTCGCCGCACTCACTCTGGCAATCGCGTGTGGCGGTGGCAACAGCGGCCCGGTGAGGCCTCCTTCCGAGGCGGCGCCTTCTGGAACGGTGCAAATCAACGGCGCGGGCGCGACATTCCCGTAGCCGATCTATTCGAAGTGGTTCTCCGAATACAACAAGCTGCACCCGGACGTCGAGATCAACTATCAGTCGATCGGATCGGGCGGCGGCATCCGTCAGCTGCTCGAGAAAACGGTGTTTTTGGCGCCAGCGATCAACCAATGACCGACGAGATGCTCGCGAAGGCGCCCGGGCCGTCCTGCACTTCCCCACGGTGCTCGGCGCCGTCGTGCCCGTCTACAACCTCGGAGGGCGTGAGCGCGCAGTTGAAGTTCACCGGACCGGTGCTCGCTGACATTTTCCTCGGGAAGATCACGCAAGTGGAACGACCCGGCGATTGCGAAGCTCAATCCCGGCTTCAAGGGCATCGGGCAACATCACCGTGGTGCACCGCTCCGATGGCTCGGGCACGACGTTCGTCTGGGCCGACTACCTGGGGAAGGTCTCGCCTGAATGGAAGACAGAAGGTCGGCGTCAACTCGGCGCTCAACTGGCCGGCCGGCGTTGGCGGCAAGGGCAACGAAGGTGTCGCGGGACTCGTGAGGCAGACGCCAGGATCATCGGATACATCGAGCTGGTCTACGCACTGCAGAACAAGATCAGCTACGGCGCGGTGCAGAATCGGCCGGCGAGTTCGTCAATCCCGATGTGACGTCGGTCACGGCGGCCGCCCTCGGGGCGATGCGCCTCGATGCCGAAGGATTTTCGCGTGTCGATCACGGACTCACCGGGCCAGGGCGCGTATCCTATTTCGTCGTTCACGTGGATTCTGCTGTTCGAAGATCCGAAGGACAAGGCGCAGGCGAAGGTGATGGTGGACTTCATGAAGTGGGCGCTCGGCGACGGCCAGGCGCTCGCCGAGCGATCTGGGCTATGCGCGGCTGCCTGGCGATTTGGCACGCCAGGAGCTCGAGCAGTTGAACCGGATCAAGGTCCAGTGAGCCGGGGTCGCGATGCGGTCGGCGGGCGATTTTGGTTTTCGGATCGCGACGGGATCGGTCGCGCTGCTGGTGGTGGCGATCGTCGTCGTCATCGGCATCGTGCTGTTCCGCGAATCGATTCTCTCGGTCCGCGAATTCGGCTTCGGGTTCTGGGTCACCGACGTCTGGGATCCGGTCGCCGGCCAGTTCGGCGCGCGCCCGTTCATCTGGGGCACGCTGTATTCGTCGGTGCTCGCGCTGCTGATCTCCGCGCCGATCTCGCTGGGCATCGCCACGTACATCTCCGAGCTGTGTCCGCCCGTGCTCCGCCAGCCGCTCATTTCCTGACGGAGCTGCTCGCGGCGATCCCGTCGATCGTCTACGGCCTGTGGGGACTCTTCGTGCTCGTACCGCTGGTTCGGGAGCTCGAGATGGCGCATGCCGCGTCGCTGCGCGAGACCGCCGTTTTCGCGGCC
This sequence comes from Vicinamibacterales bacterium, assembly GCA_963730445.1. Classification (GTDB taxonomy): domain Bacteria; phylum Acidobacteriota; class Vicinamibacteria; order Vicinamibacterales; family JAMQPK01; genus JAMQPK01. Next base: position 206,748 of record CAVSRX010000007.1, read on the forward strand.
CGCCAATCGGCCTCGGCATGCTGTCGGCCGGCCTCATCCTGGCGGTCATGGTGACGCCGTTCATCTCGTCGCTGGCGCGCGAAGTGCTGAAGGCTGTTCCGCGCACGCAGCGCGAAGGCGCGTACGCGCTCGGCGCCACGCGGTGGGAGGCGATCCGCGTGGCGCTCGCCTACGGCCGCACGGGCATCGTCGGCGCCATCATGCTGGGCTTCGGCCGCGCGCTCGGCGAGACGATGGCCGTGACGATGGTCATCGGGAACAATCCGACGGTGTCGTGGTCGCTGTTCCCGCCGCGGTACACGATGTCGGCGGTGATCGCGAACGAGTTCACCGAAGCCACCGACGACCTGCACCTGCATGCGCTGATCGAGATTGGCCTGGTGCTCTTCGTCATCACGCTGGTGGTGAACGCGCTGTCTCGCATGCTCATCTGGAGCATGAACCGGCAAAGCGCGACAAGCGGAGCGAAAGCCGAGCCGGCCCTGGGGAGTGCCGCATGACGCGCGAACGCCCGGCACGCCGCTCGTCTCGCGCATCGCCGTCGCGCTGTGCGCGCGTCGGTGCTGATCGCACTGATCCCGCTCGCGTTCATCCTGTTTTTCGTCGTCACGCAGAGGCGTGCAGGCGCTGAACTGGGTTTCTTCACGCACATGCCGGTGCCCGTCGGCGAGACGGGCGGCGGCATGGCCAACGCCATCGTCGGCACGCTGATGCTGACCGGGCTCGGGGCGCTGTTCGCCGATCCCGATCGGGATCATGAGCGGCGTCTACATGTCGGAGTACGCAGGCACCCGGCTGGCGTCGGCGGTGCGGTTCGCGGCCGACACGCTGAACGGCGTGCCCTCGATCGTGATCGGCGTGTTCGTCTACGGCATCGCCGTGCTGCCGATGCAGGCGGTTTTCGATGCTCGCCGGCAGCATCGCGCTCGGCATGATGATGATTCCGATCATCGCGCGCACCACCGAAGAGCTGCTGCGGCTCGTGCCGACGACGCTGCGCGAAGGCGCGCTGGCGCTCGGCGCCACGCGCGCGCGCGCGATGTTCAGGGTCGTGCTGCCGGCGGCGCTGCCGGGCATCATCACGGGCGTCATCCTCGCGCTCGCCCGCATCGCAGGCGAGACGGCGCCGCTCCTGTTCACCGCGTTCAGCAACCGGTTCTGGAACACCAACCCGCTGCAGCCGACGGCGTCGCTGACGGTGCAGATTTTCACGTACGCCAGCTCGCCGTACGAGGACTGGCATCGTCAGGCCTGGGCGGGCGCGCTCGTGCTCGTCAGCATCGTGTTGATCTGTTCGATCGTCGCGCGCCTGGCGACGAGGCGGCTCGAGAGGATGAATACAGGAAGCTAGAGCGGCTCTTAGCTCTATCTTTGCTCTGACGAGAGCACTCCAATCGGGCACGCCACGCCCGTGCCGCCATGGCCGCAATAGCCGCGCGGATTCTTGGCAAGATACTGCTGGTGATAATCCTCGGCGAAGTAATACTCAGGCGCAGGCGCAATCTCGGTGGTGATGGCTCCGAAGCCCGCCGCCGTCAGCCGCTTCTGATACGCATCGCGCGAGTGCTCGGCCGCGCGCCGCTGCGCGTCGGTGTAGTAGTAGATCGCCGAGCGGTACTGCGTGCCGACGTCCGCGCCCTGCTTCATGCCCTGCGTTGGATCGTGCCCTTCCCAGAACTGCTTCAGCATCGCGTCGTAGGAGGTCACGGCCGGATCGAACACGATGCGCACCACTTCGGTGTGGCCGGTTTGCCCCGAGCAGACTTCCTCGTAGTTGGCATTGGGCGTGTAGCCGCCCGCGTACCCGACTGACGTCGAGTGCACGCCGGGCAGCAGCCAGAAGCCTTTTTCGGCGCCCCAGAAACAGCCCATGCCGAAGAGCGCCATCTCTTTGCCCGCGAACGCATCGTCCATGGGCGTTCCATGCACCGCATGGCGATCGTCCACCATCATCTTCGCCGCGCGTCCGCGCAGCGCTTTGTCTTTCTCGACCATCGCTGTTTTTCGATTAAACATACCGACTAATATAGTCCCAATGGCGACGATGATTCTGGCGAACGCGACGGTGAGCGGCGAGAACGGATACGCTCAGACAATCACCACGGCATCTGGTCACGCGCTCGCGTCGGACGAGCCGGAGCGCGCGGCGGCACAAATACGGGCGCACCCCCGTTCGACCTGATGCTGGGCAGTCTCGGCGCATGCACCGCCATCACGATGCGGATGTACGGCGATCGCAAGCAGTGGAAGCTCGGCACCATCGAGGTGAAGCTGCGCCTCATCAAGGAAGGCGACGACCCCATGCGCATCGAGCGAAAGATTTCAGTGACGGAGACGATTGATGGCGAGCAGCAGGCAAAGCTGCTCGAGATAGCGGACAAAACGCCAGTCACGAAAGCACTGGCTCCCGGCGTGCCGATTCAGACGGTATTCGAAATTTCTACCCAACCGGCGCGCTGAAGCTGCATCGCCTCGAGCGCGAACCGCGTCATCACGTTCTCGACGCGATGCCAGTCGTGCATCCACGTGCGCCTGACGATGCGGTGATCGTCTTCCTCGCGCACCTCCCATCCGCGTTCATCCGCATCGCCGACGACGAATGCCTTGGTATGGTCCTCGCTCCGTAGGCGCTTGGAGAAGATCATTTCAGCCCTCCCTCGCATGACCTGTCCCAGCCTACTGCGAAAAGCGGGCCAAACCGCCGGGTGGCCTCTCCTTTACGCAGAATTAACATCCGGGCAATCGGGCAGTAACACGCCTGTCTTAATGTGCCTACCTATGGACACACTGGGCAAGACGAGAATCCTGATTGTCGAAGACGAACCCGATATTGCCGGGCTCATGAAACACGCCCTCGAACGGGGCGGCGACCTGGGGGTGGAGATCGTCGGCACTGGCGCCGCGGCGCTGAAATCGGTTTTGGAAGAGCCACCCGGCCTCGTGCTGCTCGACTTGAACCTGCCGTTCATCGACGGCCTCGAGGTGTGCCGGCTGCTTGCGCGGGCGCGCGTCGAGCGCAGCGATTCCCATCATCATGGTCACGGCCAGGACGAGCGAAACGGAGCGCGTCGCCGGGCTCGAACTGGGCGCCGACGACTACGTGACCAAGCCGTTCAGCCTGCGCGAACTCGTCGCGCGCGTGCGCGCCGTGTTGCGGCGGCCGCCGCAAATCGCGGCGCAGCAACATCTCGGCTACCAGCGCGGCGCGCTGGCGATCGATTTCGACGCCGTCTCGGTGCGCGTGTCCGGGGCCAATATCAGGCTGACCAAGCGCGAGTTCGAGCTGCTGCGCTTCCTCGTCGAGAACCGGAACCGCGTGCTCTCGCGCGACCGGCTGCTCGAGCGGGTGTGGGGATTCGATCGCCAGGTCGAGACGCGATCGGTCGACGTGCACGTCGGCCGTCTGCGCGGCAAGCTCGGGCACGCCGGCCGGCAGATCGAAACGGTCATCGGCATGGGCTACCGGTTCGTCGAAGAACCGAACTGCATTGGAAGATTGAGAGATTGGCAGATTGGAAGATCTAAACTGCCCTTCATGGAGAAGCTCCATGGGCAGATCGTTCGCGCTCTACCTGTTCGACGTCGCCGAAGCCATAGACCTTCAGCGCCGCGGCATCGGCCATCGGCAGCAGCGTCCGCGCGAAGTTCGCACCCAAACCCGCCACTCCCGCCTACGTCAGATACCAGCAGCCACCGCTGCTGTTCGAAGGCGCCGGCGTCGACGTCCCGTCCATCGACGGCTTCCGCGTCGGCTTCAAGGTGTTCGACTACGGCATCATCTCGCTGCGGCTGACGCGCGAGTTCAACGGCACGTGGCCCGAGCTCGCCGACGCATCCGATCAGCTCGTCGAAAACGAAGCGCTCGAGCGGCAGGCCGAGCAGGCGTGCCGCAGCGTCGCCGAACGCCTGAAGCACGCCGCTGACCGATCCGCGGCCGACCGCGCTGACCGAGGACTACCTCGTGTTTGCGGTCAACGATCTGAACCGCCCGCATACCGCCGACGAGCTCGTGGAGCATCACGGCGACGTCATCGCGTCGGTGCTGCGGGGCGAGCGCGCGCACGCTCGAGCCGCCAGGAGCGGGACGAGATCCTGCGCCATCGCATCTCGTACCTCGCGAACGATCTCGTCATTCCGACGTGGAATGCGGCCTTCGTGTACGATACTCCCGCCGGCACGCAGGCCGCGCTCGAGATTGTCGAGTTCGCCAACTCCCAGCTCCTGCAATTCCGCTATTACGACGAGCTGCTCGACAACGCGCTGGCCAGCATCTACGCCAACATGCAGAAAGAGCCGCACTGGTACGACGCGCTGCTCGGACGGCATTACGCGCGCGCGGCGCGGCAGGTGCACGCGCTCTTCATCGACGTGAACGAGCTGACCGATCGGACCGAGAACGCGCTGAAGATCGTCGGCGACGTCTACGCGGCGCGGCTCTTTTCGCTGGTCGGCGCGCGTCTCGACCTCGATCGGTGGAAGACGAACGTCAGCGAGAAGCTGAAGACGCTCGACGACATCTACCGTTCTCGGTCGAGCGCCTCGGCATGGTGCGGGGCGAGCTGCTCGAGATGACGATCATCGCCATCCTCGTCTTCGAGCTCGTGCTCTTCTTTATGGGAATCATGGACTGACCATGGACGACGTGCTCGCGATCATGCTGGGCGGCGGCCAGGGATCCCGGCTGTTTCCCCTGACGCATCAGCGCTCGAAGCCGGCCGTGCCGATCGGCGGCAAGTACCGCCTGATCGACGTGCCGATCAGCAACTGCCTGCACGCCGATCTGCGGCGCATCTTCGTGCTGACGCAGTTCAACTCGGCGTCGCTGAACCATCACGTCGCGCAGACCTATCGCATGGATCCGTTCTCGCACGGGTTCGTCGACATCATCGCCGCCGAGCAGACGCCCGACAGCTCGAACTGGTTTCAGGGCACCGCCGACGCCGTGCGGCAGGCGGCGCGGCACTTCAGGCGCTACGACGCCGACTACTACCTGATTCTCGCCGGCGATCAGCTGTATCGCATGGACTACGGGCGGCTGCTCGACGCGCACGTCGATCGGAGACGCCGACATCACGGTCGCCGCGCTGCCGGTGACGCCGCACGACGCGCCGGCGATGGGCATCTTTCTGTTCGATCGCGACGGACAGATCGTCGGCTTCGAGGAAAAGCCGAACAGCGAGCGGCTCGCGGCGATCGGCAGCAGCGTGCCTCCGGGGACGCTGTTCCGCAATCAGACGCTACGACAGCGCCGAAACCGTTCGTCGCGTCGATGGGCATCTACGTGTTCTCGCGCGAAGTGCTGCTCGAGCTGCTGCAGAACACGACGGTCACCGATTTCGGGCGCGAGATTATCCCGGCCGCGCTGACCACCCACCGCGTGCGCGCGTATCTGCACGACGGCTACTGGGCCGACGTCGGAACCGTGGAGTCGTTCTACGACGCGAACATCATGCTCACAGAGCCGCATGCGCCGTTCAAGTTCTACGATCCGCGGAGGCCGATCTACACGCACGAGCGGTTTCTGCCGCCGTCGCACATGCGCTCGTGCACGGTGCGCGAGTCGATCGTCGCCGAAGGGTGCTTTCTCGACGAGTGCTCGATCGAGCAGTCGGTCATCGGCATCCGCACGCACATCTCGCAAGGCACGCGCATCACGCGATCGGTGCTGCTCGGCGCCGACATGTACGCCTCCGAGGCACCGGGACAGCTCGGCATCGGCCGCGACGTCGTGCTCGATCGCGTCATCATCGACAAGAACGCGTCGATCGGCGACGGCGCGCGCCTGCTGAACGAGGCCGGCGTGCAGCACGCCGACGGCGACGGCTACTACATCCGCGGCGGCATCATCATCGTGCCCGAAGGGCGGCCGGATTGCGCCAGGGACTGTCGTTTAACGGGAGAGTCAGGAGGCTAGGAGAATTCTGGTTCGAAAATGAGAACTCCGACTCTACTACTCTCCTGATTCGTTTATCTATTTGCCGATTTTGCGCATGATGCGCGGCGTGAGGAACCAGCGCAGCTGGCCGGGGCCGGCGGGCGGCAGCGCGGCGACGTCGATGCGGCAGATCGCGCCCTTCTTGAATTCCAGCGGCCGGCGCACGCCGAGCAGACGGCCGGCGAGCTCGCCGATGCCGGGCTCGTGGCCGACGAGCGCGATGTGGTGCCGGCGATGGTGCTTCGAGAGCTCCTCGATGATGGCGTTGTGCGAGGCGCCCGGCGCCAGCGACGCCATGTTGACGATCGGCGGCGGATTGCGGAAGGCCGCCGCGATCGATCTCGGCGGTCTGCCGCGTGCGCACCAGCGGGCTCGTCAGGATGACGTCGAACGTGACGTCGAGCGCGACGAGCGCCTTCGCTTCCTTGCGCAGCTTCTGCATGCCCTCGTTCGTCAGCGGCCGCTTCGTGTCGTCGGGATAATTCTCGCCGCGCTCGGCGGCAACGCCGTGGCGGATCAGGTACAGCTCGAACGGCTGGGCCTGCATTATTTCGCGCGCCGCGGACGGACCGCCGGACGCTTCGCGGCTGGCGACGTGCGCCTGGCGCCGCGGCGGGGTCGTCAGCGCCGGCACGAGGTGATGCCGCACGTCTTTCACCACGGCTGCCGAGCTCGGCGCGATGCTCGACGAAATCGGCGTGCAGCCGGCGGCACTCCCGGTCGAGCGAATCGGCGTAGGCCGTCAGATCGTTCACGCGCGAACCGACGCCCGGAGACGCTTCCGTTTCGCGCACATGCTTCAGCAGCATCTGCAGGTCGTGCAGGTGGCCGAGCCGTTCCTGCTGGCGCTTCAGCACTCGCACGAGCGGCGTCGCCGCGGCCACGCCGGCGTCGCGCGCGATTTCGAGCGCGTAGCGCAGCTTCTTGGTCGAGATGCGCACGGCGTGAAGGCGCTCGGGCACGTACAGCGGTCCGGCCTCGTCGAGCGCGATGCGCCAGCGTCCTTCGCGCGGCGCATCAGCCGCGTCGCGAGCACGCCGCGCCATTGCGCTTCGTTCTCGCGTCTGCCTTCTGCCTTTGCCCTTCTTCCCTCTGCCCTCTGCCCTCTGCCCTGCCTTGCCTGACGTACTCGCTCGAGCTTCTTGAGCAGCTTCTTGAGATCGCCGACCGGCGCGTTCGTCTGCCAGCTCGTCGCGCAGCGCCTGCCGCCGCGACGCGACCTCGCGCCGCACCATTTCGATCGCGCGGCCAGGCACCCCGTCGGTCTTCGACTTGTCATCCAGGATGTCGAGCTCGACGTCGAGCTCGCGGATCGGTCCGAGGCTAGCGCGTCAGCGCGCGCATCTTCTTGCTGAGCTTCTTGACCTTCGCCGGCGCGGCGTCGCGCCGACGATCGGCAGCGCCTCGCGAATGCGGCGCGACGCGACGCGCGTCTTGTGCAGACCGCCGGTGCGGCCGCTGACGAAATCGGGCCACACGGCGCTGAGCTCGTTCAGCCGTTTGCGCCAGAGCCTGTCACGGGAAGTTGATGTGTTCATGCTAGGATGCGGGGGCGAGTGTGCGGCGCCGTCCGAATCTGTCGCCTCCATTATAGGAAGTCTGTATGACGGCGACAACCCTTTTCTAATCAAATAGATGCGGATAGCGGCGATCGACTGCGGTACAAATTCGATTCACATGATCGTGGTGCGCATCCGCCCCGATCTGTCCTTCGAAGTCATCGATCGCGAGAAGGAGATGGTCCGCCTCGGCTCGGGCGGGCTCGACGGCAAGGCGCTGACCGCAGAGGCCATGGCGGCGGCCCTGCAGGCGTTTTCGCGCTTCCGCCGGCTGGCCGAATCGCATCAGGTGGAAGAAATCCTCGCCGCGGCGACCAGCGCCGTCCGGGAAGCGGAAAACGGCGGCGAATTTCTGGCCGCGGTCGAGCGCGAAACCGGCATCAAGCCGCAGGTCATCTCCGGAACCGAAGAAGCGCGCCTGATTCATCTGGCTGCCGTCTACGGCGTCGATGTTGCAGGCGCGTCGGCGGTGGTCGTGGACATCGGCGGCGGCAGCGTCGAAATCACCCACGGCGCGGGCACGTCTCTTCGTGTCGCCAAGAGCTTCAAGCTCGGCGTCATCCGGCTGACCGAGCGGTTCGTCCACACCGATCCCGCTGTCGGGACGCGACGAGCGCAAGCTCGTCCGCCATATCGAGGACGAGCTGTCGAAATATCTGCGCGACATCAAGAGCGCGGGCTTCGACCGCGTCATCGGCACGTCCGGAACGATTCTCAGCCTCGGCACCGTCGCGTCCGCCGAGCGCCGGCGCGCGAGCGACGAGATTCGCAACCTGCGCGTGCCGGCCAAGCAGATTCACCGCCTCCGCAAAGAGGTCACCGATCGCAGCATCAGCGAGCGCATGAAGATGCCCGGCCTCGATCCGCGCCGCGCCGATCTCATCGTCGTCCGGCGCGGTGCTGCTCGACACCGTGCTGCAGCAGCTCGAGGCGACCGAGATTACGCTCTGCGATTTCGCGCTGCGCGAGGGGCTGGTGCTCGACTACATCCAGCGCAACCGCAAGCACATCGCGCAGGCCGGCCAGTACCCCGACGTGCGGCGGCGCAGCGTCATCGAGCTGGCCGAGCGCTGCAGCTACTGGCCCGAGCACGCGAGCCAGGTCGCGCGGCTGTCGCTGTCGATCTTCGATCAGACGCGCAGCGTCCACGTGCTGACCGATCGCGAGCGCGAGTGGCTCGAGTTCGCGGCGCTGCTGCACGACATCGGCACGCACATCAGCTATCCGCGCCATCACAAGCATTCGTACTACCTCATCAAGAACGGCGACCTGCGCGGGTTCGAGCCGGCCGAAGCGGAGATCATCGCGCTCGTCGCGCGCTATCACCGCAAGTCGCCGCCGAGGAAATCGCACGCCGACTTCGGCGCGCTCGGCGCGAAGAAGCGCCGGGCCGTCCGCACGCTGGCCGCGATTCTGCGGTTCGCCGAAACGCTCGATCGCAGCCACGCGCAGGCGGTCACCGGCGTGGAGATGCACGATCGCGGCGGGGAATACCTCGTCAAACTTCGCACGACGGGCGACGCCGAGCTGGAGCTCTGGGCCGCCCATCGTCAGATAGAGCCGCTCGAGCGCGTGTTGGGAAAACCGATCCGCCTGAGCGCCGGTAGAGTGTCTTATGCTGAACAACCTGAGCACGCCGCACGAATACCCGGGGAAGCTGTTCGTGGTCGAAGGCATCGACGGGTCGGGAAAGACGACGCAGCTGGCGCTGCTGGCCAAGTGGCTGAGCGCCGCCGGCCTGCGCGTGTTCGTGACCGAGTGGAACTCGTCGGCGCTCGTGAAGGCGGCGACGAAAATGGGGAAGAAAAAGAATTCCCTGACGCCGACGACCTTCAGTTTGCTACACGCCACTGACTTCGCCGACCGGCTGCTCTACAACATCGTGCCGCCGCTGAAGGCCGGGATGATCGTCATCGCCGATCGCTATGCCTACACGGCCTTTGCGCGCGATGTGGCGCGCGGCGTCGACCGCGCGTGGGTGCGCGATCTCTACAGCTTCGCCGTGCGGCCCGATCTCGCGCTGTACTTCCGCGTGCCGATCGACGTGTCGCTCGAACGGCTGATGGCGCGCCGCGTGAAGCTGAAGTTCTACGAGGCCGGCATGGACATGGGCTGGAGCCTCAACGCGCAGGAGAGCTTCAGGATCTTCCAGGGCAAGGTGCTCGAGGAGTACGATCGACTGGTCGACGAATTCGGGTTGAGCGTGATCGACGCGTCGCTGGCGATTACGGACCAGCAGCAGATGGTGCGGAATCTCGTCTCGCGGCAGCTCGAAAAACCGGCCCTCGAGGCGGTGAACCAGTGACGCCGGACAAAGAGAGCAAAGAGCCGAGAGCCGAGAGCAAAGAGCAGGCGCCGGAGTTCGGCGCCAACGGCGGCATCCAGCCGGGCCGCTACTACGGCCACGGCCTTCCCTACGTGCCGATCGACCACTACCCGGGAAAGATCATCGCCATCGAAGGCACCGACGGCGTGGGCCGCAGCACGCAGATCGCGCTGCTGCGCGAATGGCTCGAAGTGCAGGGCTACGGCGTCGTGGAGACCGGCTGGACGCGCTCGGCGCTGATGCAGCCGACCATCGAGCTCGCGAAGTCGAGCAACACGCTCAACAAGCTCACCTTCGTGCTGCTCTACGCGACCGACTTCGCCGATCGCCTCGAGAAGGAGATCATCCCGGCGCTCAAGGCCGGATTCGTCGTGCTGTCGGACCGCTACATCTTCTCGGCCCTCGCGCGCGCGGGCGTCCGGGGCGTCGATCGCGCGTGGCTGCGCAGCCTCTACGGCTTCGCCATCGCGCCGCACCTGGTGTTTTATCTGAAAATCGACGTCGACACCCTCATCCGGCGGGTGCTCTCGGCCCGCGGGATGGATTTCTGGGAGTCCGGGCATGGACCTGAAGGGCGGCGACGACATCTACGACAGTTTCCGTTCGTATCAGAACAAGCTGCTGCGCGAATACGGGTCGATGGCCGACGAGTTCGGGTTCCGGGTGCTCGACGCCCGCCGCCCGGTCGACGTGCTGCAGGAGGACCTTCGCCGCCAGGTGCAGGCGTTCCTGTCGAATTCGGACATCACGACCGACAATCTGCCGGGCCAGCCGCCGATTCAGCCGACACGCTGACCGCAGCTGTTAACATGCTGTTAACACTCGCCGCGATAAAGTACAGCTTGCCGTGGCCGACTCGCTGACGACCGCACCGCAAGATCACCAGAGCGCCCTCGCGCCCCGCCGAGATCAAAGAGACGCCGCTCAAGATCCGGGTCGAGCACCTGAACTTCTACTACGGCGAGACCCGCGTGCTGCACGACATCTCGATCGGCCTGCATGCGAACCAGGTGTCGGCCTTCATCGGACCCTCGGGCTGCGGCAAGAGCACCTTCCTGCGCACGCTCAACCGGATGAACGACATCATCGTCGGCACGCGCGCCGAGGGCGACGTGCTGATCGACGACGAGAACATCTACGGCGGGCGGCACCGACGTGGTCGATCTGCGCCGGCGCGTGGGCATGGTGTTCCAGAAATCGAATCCGTTTCCGAAGTCGATCTTCGAAAACGTCGCGTACGGCATCCGCATCAACGGCATGGCCACGGATCGGGCCGACCTGGCGCAGCGCGTCGAGGAAAGCCTCAAGCAGGCGGCGCTCTGGGACGAGGTGAAGGATCGGCTGCACGAGTCGGCGCTGGCCTTGTCGGGCGGGCAGCAGCAGCGCCTGTGCATCGCGCGCGCGCTGGCCGTCCGCCCGGAGATTCTGCTGATGGACGAGCCCGCATCGGCGCTCGACCCGATCGCCACGCAGCGCATCGAAGAGCTCATCTACGACCTGAAGAAGGACTACACGATCGTCATCGTCACGCACAACATGCAGCAGGCGGCGCGCGTGTCCGATTACACGGCGTTCTTCTGGCTCGGCAAGCTGGTCGAGTTCGGGCGCACGGAACAGATTTTCACGACGCCGAAAGAAAAATTGACCGAAGATTACATCACGGGACGATTCGGCTAATGGAACGCCATCATTTTCAGCAGGAGCTCGCGGCGCTGAAAGAGCGGCTGCTCGCCATGGGCGGGCTCGCGGAAGATCGCGTGCGCACGGCGATGCAGGGGCTGGTCGACCGCGACGGCCAGCTCATCGACGAGGTGCTCAACGGCGACATGCCGCTGAACGAGCTGCACATCGAAATCGACGACCTGTGCCTGAAGCTGCTCGCGCTGCACTCGCCGATGGCCGCCGACCTGCGCGCGGTCATGGCGGCGATCAAGATCAACAGCGATCTCGAGCGCGTCGGCGACATGGCGGTCAACATCGGCGAAGCGGCGCGGCGGTACGCGTCGCACCCTCCGGTGAAGAAGCTCATCGACATCCCGCGGATGGCGACGACCGCGCAAAGCATGTTGAGGGACGCCCTCGACTCGTACGTGCGCGGCGACATGCAGCTCGCCCAGCACGTCCTCGACGAAGACGACGTGCTCGATTCGCTGAAAACGCAGGTGTTCCGCGAGCTGCTCACGTTCATGCTCCAGGACCCCTCCACCATCGAGCCGGCCCTCGACCTCATTCTCATCTCCCGCCACCTCGAGCGCATCGGCGACCATGCGACGAACGTCGCCGAAGACGTCATTTTCATGGTGTCGGGCCGGGACGTGCGGCATCACGTCGCCGATCAGCCGCACGCTCAGATCGTAGCTAGACACTGTAGCTAGAGATCTATAGATCTAAGATCTTTAGATCTATAGTTATGGTCGTGCCGACTCGCGTGTGCGTGTTTTGCCGGCGCGAGTCTGCCGAGCTCCCTGGGTTCCCTTCTGCAGCGAGCGCTGCAAGCTTCAGGATCTTGCGCGGTGGGTCGACGGTCGCTACAGCGTGCCGGCCGAGCCGGTCTCGCAGGACTCGAAGCCTGGCGAAGGCGAGCTCGAACTGACGAGGGCGACTGGGGACCGCGACTGACGACTTAAGCCTATGGCTGACACGCTGACGATTACCGACAACCGCACGGGCAAGCAGTACGAAGTTCCCATCAAGGAAGGCGCGATTCGCGCGACCGATCTCAAGCAGATCAAGGCGGGGCCCGAAGACACCGGGCTGACGACCTACGACCCGGCGTTCCTCAACACGGCGGCCTGCCGCAGCGCCATCACCTACATCGACGGCGACAAAGGCATCCTCCAGTATCGCGGCTACCCCATCGAGCAGCTCGCCGAGCACTGCAATTATCTCGAGACCGCGTATCTGATCATCTTCGGCGAGCTGCCGACCGGAAAGCAGCTGCAGAACTGGACCGACGCCATCACGCAGCACACGCTGCTGCACGAGAACGTCAAGAAGCTGATGGAAGGGTTCCAGTACGACGCCCATCCGATGGGCATCTTCATCAGCACGGTCGGCGCGCTGTCGACGCTCTATCGCGACGCCAAGCTCGTGTTCGATCAGGAGGCGCGCAACCGCCAGTGCCTGCGGCTCATCGCCAAGGTCGCGAGCATCGCCGGCTACGCGTATCGCCACAGCATCGGCCGCAACTACGTGTACCCCGACAACGACCTGAGCTTCACCGGCAACTTCCTGAACATGCTGTTCAAGATGACCGAGCTGAAGTACAAGCCGAACCCGGTGCTCGAGCGCGCGCTCGACGTGCTGTTCATCCTGCACGCCGACCACGAGCAGAACTGCAGCACCACCGCGATGCGCGTCGTCGGCAGCTCGCACGTCGATCCGTATTCGTCGATTGCCGGCGCGGCGGCCGCGCTCTGGGGGCCGCTGCACGGCGGCGCGAACGAAGCCGTGCTGCGGATGCTCGAGGAGATCGGCACGATCAAGAACGTGCCGGCGTTCATCTCGCGCGTCAAAGGCGGCGACGGCCGGCTGATGGGCTTCGGCCATCGCGTGTACAAGTCCGTACGACCCGCGAGCGAAGATCATCAAGCGGATCGCGGACGAGGTGTTCGAGGTGACGGGCAGGAACCCGCTGCTCGACATCGCGCTCGAGCTCGAGCGCATCGCGCTGCAGGACGAGTATTTCGTCACGCGCAGGCTCTACCCGAACGTCGATTTCTACTCGGGCCTCATCTATCAGGCCATGGGCTTCCCGAAGGACTTCTTCCCGGTGCTCTTCGCGATTCCGCGGACGGCCGGGTGGTTCGCGCAGTGGGAAGAGATGCTCCGCGATCCCGAGCAGAAGATTGCGCGGCCGCGGCAGATTTACGTCGGACCGAAACAGCGGGAATTCATTCCGAGGGACAAAAGATGACGGCGGTTCCGGGTTCCAGGTTCCGTGGTTCTGCTGCTTTCTGCCCTCTGCTCTCTGCCCTCTGCCCTGTGTGCGCAGACCCCATCCAGCGCCCGTCTTCGATAGCACCCGGGCGTACCAGCATCTGCGGGAGATCGTGAGCATCGGGCCGCGCCCTGCAGGGTCTCCCGGCATCGAGCGAACTCGCGAGTACATCATCGAGCAGCTCAAAACCCTCGGCATTCCAGTCACGCAGCAGGCGTTCGTCGCGAAGACCCCCATCGGCGAGATTCCGATGGTCAATCTCATCGCCACTATCCCGGGCGCGCGAAAAGAGCGGATCGCCATCGCGGGGCATTACGACACGAAGCTCTTCCGCGAGTTTCGTTTCGTCGGCGCGAACGACGGAGGGTCGAGCACGGCGTTCCTCATCGAGCTCGCCCGCGTGCTGAAGGCGCGCGCGAATGCGTTCACGATCGAATTGATGTTCTTCGACGGCGAAGAGGCGACGCTGAGGGACTGGGGTGCGGCCGATCATACCTATGGCAGCCAGTACTACGTCGACACCGCGCGCAAAACCGGCACGCTCTCGACGTTGAAAGCGCTCGTGCTGGTCGACATGATTGCCGATCGCTCGCCGCGCTTTCTCCGCGAATCCAGCTCGACGGCGTGGCTCACCGACATCATCTGGTCGACCGCGCAGAAGATGGGTCACGGCTCCATCTTCGTCAGCGCCAGCACGGCCATCGAGGACGACCACGTCCCGTTTCTCAACGCAGGCGTGGCCGCCACCGACATCATCGATCTCGACTACGCGCCCTGGCACACGTCTGGCGACACGCTCGACCAGACATCGGCGAGGACCATGCAGGTTGTGGGTGATGTAGTGGTCGCGGCGCTCGCCCCGATCGAAGCTCGCCTGTCGAGCAGGAAACTAGAATCTGAAATCTAGAATCTGAAAACTGGAAACGCCCCGAACAGCGCCATCACGATCGCGATCAACACGAGCAGCGCGAAGATCGCGTAAACGATCAGCGGGCGCTTCTTCTTTGGCGCAACGTACGGCTTGTGGACCGCTTCCTGAACGGAGGCGCCGCAGCGAAAACAGATGAGCGCCTTGTCGGCGATTTCAGTACCACACTCGCGGCATTTCATAAACCGTAAGGCCTCAAATTATATGACACAATCGGCGCCATGATTCCGCTGCGCGACGTCATTCCGTCGCGGACATTTCCCTTCTTCACCGTTTCGTTCATCGTCCTCAACAGCATCGCCTTTCTCTTCGAGCTGTCGTTGCCCAGGCGCGAGCTTCAGCAGTTGGTGTACGTCTACGGAGTCGTTCCCGCACGTTTCGATGCACTCAGCCTCGTCACGTCGATGTTTCTGCACGGAGGCTGGGGGCACTTTCTCTCGAACATGCTCTTCCTCTGGATCTTCGGCGACAACGTGGAAGATCGCCTCGGTCACGCGCGGTTCGTTGTCTTCTATCTGCTCTGCGGCGCTGGCGCGGCCGTCGCGCATGTGTACATGAATCCCACGTCGACGGTCCCGACGATTGGGGCGAGCGGCGCGATCGCGGGCGTGCTCGGCGCCTATTTCGTGCTGTATCCGCACTCGCGCGTGCTTGCGCTCGTGCCGCTGTTCATCATCGTCGAAGTGCCGGCGCTCATTTTTCTGGGGTTCTGGTTCCTGATGCAGCTCTTCTACGTGGGATCGACCGGCACCAACGTCGCATTCTGGGCCCACATCGCAGGGTTTGCAGCGGGCATCGCTGGCGTGCTCGTGCTGCGGAAGCCGTCGCGCAATCGGTGGCGCAGCGAACTCACTTAGACATTCCCGGATCGATTGGTGCATATAGAACACGAATGACAAGCGATCCGCATCCGTTCGTCCAAGGCGTGCACGGTGTCCGATATCAAGTCAGAGACGTGGCTCGCTCGGTCGCGTTCTACACGACACATCTGGGCTTCGCGCTCGAACACCAACAGCTTCCCGCATTTGCCAACGTCTCGCTCGGCAATGCGCACATTCTGCTCAGCGGTCCACAAGCGTCCGGATCTCGACCGATGCCGAACGGTCAGCAGCAGGAACCTGGCGGATGGAACCGAGTCGTGCTGCGGGTCAACGATCTTCCCGCGTTCATCGAGACCCTGAAGAAGGCCGGCCTCCGTTTTCGGAACGACATGGAGACCGGGCCTGGCGGTAAGCAGATCCAGATCGAGGATCCGGATGGCAATCCGATCGAGTTGTTCGAGCCCGCGCGATAGAAGCTATTTAGACGTTCGAATCTGTGCCGAGACCTTCGCGAGCTCGATGGCGAGCCGTTCGAATTCTTCTTCGTACTGCCCCGCCGGCATCTCGCCCTTTTTCGCCTTCAGTTGTTCGATCTCGGCTTCGAGCGTGATGCGGCGCTTTTCGAGTCCGGCGAGCGCGGCGTTGCCCGAGCTCGACGCAGGAAGCGGATCGAGGAACGTCGTCTTGGCGAGCACGCCGTCGGTTCCGGCTGCTGCCGCAGCTTCCCTGCCCACGCCGTCGCCGTTGTCGTCGATGACCGAACGCTCGGTGACGAGCGTCCCCTGCTTCTCGAACGCCTGCTTTACGGCCTGGCTGGCGTACGAGAACGCTTCCCACACCGACAGGCGCCCGTTCTTGTCGTTGTCGGCCTTCTCGCCCTGGTCGAGCGCTTCGATGAAGTACTGCGGAAACATGGTGGCGTACTTCTGACCAACCGAGTCGGTCGCGGCAATGACGATGCGGTTCTTGCCGGAAAGGGCTGCCACGAACTGAAAGCTCGAGCTCGTCGTGTTGACGAACACAAGCCGCGCCGGATTCCCGTCGAGCGACGCCTTCCACTCGCGCGAGTCCATGTCGGGGCCGACAAGATTGAATTTCGCGGACGTGCCGTCGTAGGTGCCATGTCCGATGAGCACGACGAGCAGCGTATCGTCCGCCGTCAGGCGCGACTTGAACGACGCCAGCGTGCGGGTGAGGTTGTCTCGATTGGCGATCGTGGTTCCCGAACCGCTCTCGGAAAGCACCGTAATGCGATCGGCTGCGAATCCAAGGCGCTTTTCCAGTGTCGATTGGAGCGACGCAAGCCACTCCTTCTGGCTCGCCGCGAACTTCTCTGTCCCCGATACGCCCGATACGATGAGCGCGTAGCGTTCCTCAGCCGCGGCCGCGCGCGGCAACATGGCCGCCGCAAGAATCAGAAACGCGGCGCAGGTACGAAACTTCATTGTCCAATCACTTTCAAGAGCAACTCCTGCGCGCGAGGGTAGCCTGGCGCCACTTCGATAGCCGCGAGCACGGCGCGCCGCGCCTGCACCTTGTCACCCACGGCCAGATAGCTTTCCGCCAGGTCGGAATGCGCCGACGCCGGATCGAGCGAGCCGGCGGCGATCGCCGCGCGGAACTCGCGCACGGCCGTGCGCGCGTCGCCCGACTGCATCTTCAGACGGCCGAGCTTCGAGTGGTTCGCCGCATCGAACGGATCGAGCTGCGCGACGCGCTCGTAGGCCGACGTCAACTTCTCTGCGGGCGCCTTCGTGGCCTCCAGCTCGCGTGCGAGCAGCCGCACCGATTCGAGATCGGTGTTCTCGTACTGCAGCAGCTTCTCGAGCTCGCTGATGACCCGCGCGCTGTCTTTCCGCTCGAGCGCCATCTGCGCCATCATCGCGTGCGGGCTGCGTGGGCCGGTCGCCATTGGCACCATCTCGGCGGCGCGCTCGAGCACCTTGAAGGCCTCGTCGATGCGCCCCGACTTCCGCAGAAACTCGCCGAGCACTACCTGCGCCTGGAAACTGTCTGGGAAGGCGGCGGCAATCGCTTCGGGATTCCCCTTACCGGGCTCCAGCTCCTTCGGCGGCTTCAGCGCGCGCACGACCGACGCGTACTTCGACGACAGCAGCTTGTCGAACTCGCCCTGCAGCGTATCGATGTCGACCCCTAAGCCTGCCTTCAGTGCCGCCTCGCCCTCGAGCCCCTCGCCATACGTAACGAGCAGCTTGCGAAGGGCGCCCATGCCGTACTTTCCGACGATGTGCTCGGTGAGGATCGACGCCTCGTAGTAGGCCAGTGAAATCTTCTCGGGGTCCTGGAACGCAGCGTTGAGCTCGCGCAGAGTCATGTGTTCGCCAGCCCCGTAGGCGGCCACAAACGACAGCTCTCCTTCGCGCCCCCATGCGGGCGACCCGAGCTTCTCTTCGTAGGTCGAGATGCCTTCCGTGAGCCAGCGCGGCACGCGCTGCTTCGACAGCTGCAGCGTCATCACGTGCGCCAGCTCGTGCCACAGCGTCGGCGCCCAGTTGAAGTCGCCGGGCGGGCGCGCTTTCGGCGAGTCGAGCGTGACCACACGGCCAAAGCACGCGCCGAGCGCGCCGAGCATCCCGGGCAGCCCGACGGTGCGCACGGCGAAATCGTCGTGCTTCGGGAACATCTCGATGAGGATCGGCCCCTTCGGCGTGAACTTGTACTTCTCCGAGAAGATCGCCAGCGCCTGCTGCGCCAGCGGCGCCACGTACTCGCGCATGACGGGCGTCTCGCTCGGATGGCTCTTGAACACGATGTCGCCGACGGTGGTCGTGTCGAACTTGTCCAGCGAATCGAGCATCGTCAGCAGGTTGAACGTTCGCTGATCGTACTTGTCGATCTTGAACGACTTCTCGAGTACCTCGCGCGCCTCGGCTTCGTCGCCCGTGCGCAGCAGCTGCACTCCAAGCTCCGAGAGCGTGCGTTCATCGTTCGGATCGATCTCGAGCGCCTTACGGCTCATCACCACCGCTTCCTCGAAGCGGTAATTGGCGGCCGCGAGCTCGGCAGGCATGCGATACGCGCCGCTGAACCGTGGATTGATAGCGAGCGCCGCCGCAGCTTCCTTCTGCAAATCGGCGGGGCGATCTTCGACGTACGCCACTGCGCCGCTCAGCGCCAGCGCGTCGAGGCTGGCAGGATTAATCTCTTTGGCTTTGGCGATGGAGGCCTTCGCGGCTTCGCGGTCGCTCTTGTCGAGCTCGAGCCGTGCCTTCAGGAGATGCGCCTTGACGACGTCCGGATCGAGGGCGAGCGCCTGTTGAACGGCTTTTTCCGCGGCAGGTGGATTCACATCAATCAGCGCCTCGGCCATTCCGACGAGCGCGGGAACCCACTTGTCGTCGGCCGCGAGCGCGTCCTGAAACGATTTGGCCGCCTCCGCGTTGTCGTGCGCCTGGAGAAACAGCTCGCCCCACCCCGTGTGGAGCGACGGATCGTTCGGCGCTTTCTCCGTCGCGATGCGATACGCGTCGTTGGCGAGTTGAAATTCGCCGAGGGCGCGGGCCGCACGGCCAAGCCGCGCGTACTCGACCGGCGAGGTGCGCGGGCCGACCTGAAGGTTGGCGATGCGCTTCAGCAGCGCGAGCGATTCGTCGCGCCGCCCCATCATGTCGTAGAACAGACCCAGCTCGAGCGCAGCTTCACCGTCGGGGTTGCGCGCGGCGAGCGGCTTGAGCAGCGCTTCGGCGTCGGCGTACTGGCCGCGACTGATCGCGGCCAGCGCCTTGACGACGGTCGGATCGGTGGCGCCCTGCGCGTACGCGATACGGCTCGTACGGCCGTCCGACACCGTGCCGACGGCCAGCGCAACGGCAAGGAGACGGAACACCGCGCCGCGCCAGAAGCCAGATCTCATGGAAGACATTTATTATGCGCGATTTCCGCGGTTGTCATCGTCGGGATCGTAATCGCCGGAAGGCGCGTTGCCGTGCTCGTCGAGGAACACCATCGACTGATGCGAGGGGATGTCGAACCGCTTCCCACACGCCTTGCAGGTGACGTCATCGTCCATCCGGATAAGATAATCGCGAAGCTTGGCGTACAACGCGCGATCGCGCGCGTCGGCGCCTGGTGGCAGGCTTTTCTTTTTCGTGCGGCGCATCCAGCGCACCATGTACTCGTTGCGGCGCTTGCAGCGCGGACAGGAGAATTGAGCCGGCTTCTGCTCGGGCCGCTCGGTAAAGAAGTCCCGTTCATCCATGAGCCCATCATATCGCATCGTCTTTTACGTCTCGGGGCACGGGTTTGGCCATACCTCGCGCACAATCGAAGTCATCCACGCCGTGCTCCGCGCACGCCCGGAGGCCCACATCGTGGTGAAAACCTCCGCGCCGCACCGGCTGTTCGCCCGCACCCTCGATGGACGCTGCGAGCTCGTCGAACTGGAGTGCGATCCGGGCATGGTGCAAGTCGACAGCCTGACGATCGACACCGCCGAAAGCATCCGGCGTGCGGTCGAGTTCCACACGCGCGTCCCGGCCCTCGTCGCGGCAGAGGCGGC
Organism: Vicinamibacterales bacterium; assembly: GCA_963730445.1. Taxonomy (GTDB): domain Bacteria; phylum Acidobacteriota; class Vicinamibacteria; order Vicinamibacterales; family JAMQPK01; genus JAMQPK01. The sequence goes on from CAVSRX010000007.1 coordinate 226,776, forward strand.
GTACCTGCGCGAAAGCGGCGCGCAGGTGGTTGTCGCCGACATTCCTCCGCTCGCAATCGCAGCGGCCGACGCGGCAGGCATTCCCTCGGTCGCGATCGCCAATTTCACGTGGGATTGGATTTACGAGGACTATCGAGACGAGGCCGCTGCCGAGCTCGCGCGCGCTATCCGGCGGCTCTATTCGAAGACGACCGTCGCGCTTCGACTGCCGATGGCCGGCGGCTTCGAAGGGCTGGAACCGGTGACACGCGACATCCCGTTTGTCGCGCGCCACTCATCTCAGACGCAGGACGACGTACGCCGAGCGCTTGGGCTGCCGCCCCGCGCCAAGGGCAAGCCTCTCGTGATGATGTCGTTCGGCGGGTACGGCATCGCAGGCCTCGATACTGCCGCGCTCGCCGACTTGAGCGACTACACCATCGCCACAACTGATTTGTCGAGTGCCCCCGACACCGGGCTTGCTCTACATCTCCGAACAGAAGCTCTACGACAACGGACTGCGCTACGAAGACCTCGTGCGCGGTGCCGACGTCGTCGTCACGAAGCCCGGCTACGGCATCATCAGCGAGGCGATCGCCAACGATGCGGCGCTGCTCTACACCTCGCGCGGGCACTTCGTGGAGTACGACGTGCTGGTCAAGGAGATGCCGCGGTACCTGCGGTCCCAATACATAGACCAGAAGCAGCTCTTGAACGGGGACTGGAGCGCGGCGCTGAAAGAATTGTTGTCGAAACCCGCGCCGCCTGAGAAGCCCACGCTGAATGGCGCGGATGTCGCCGCTGGCAGAGATACTGAAACTGCTAACGAAAAGCGAATAACGAAAAGCGAATAGAGCACACGGCCGCTGCGACTCCGCTCTCTATTCGTTTTTCCATCTTCGTTTTTCGTTATCAGAATCTGATGTGATGCACCCACGCCGGTGGCACATTTACCCAGACCCACTCGCGTGCGAATTCACGCTCTCCCAGCATCCCCTCGATCGCCTCGCCGACACCCTTCAGGCGGTCGCGCTCGGGGCCGGCGCTGACGAACATCTTCGCCGGGCGAATCAGGATGTACTGGAAGAACGACAGAATGCCGCCGGGCTTCAGCAGCTTCGCGTACGCCTGCAGGATGGTGTCCACGTCCTGGGACGAGAAATTATTGAGCGGCAGCCCGGAGATGACGAGATCGAACTCCCCTTCGTGTCCAAGCTGCTGAACCGATCCCTCGATGAGGTGGCAGCGGCTCGCGGCGTCACGGAACGTGGGCTTGTCGTTGAACGCGGTCCGCAGATGCGCGGCGAACGTCGGATTGAGCTCGACCATCCACAGTTCGTCGTCGTGCCGCATGCGATCGATGATGCAGCCGGTGACGGCGCCGGTGCCGGGCCCCGCCTCGAGAATTTTCTGCGGCGCGCCGGCGTCTCCCACATGCCGGCACAGCGCGCTGCCGAGCGCGCGGCCGCTCGGAATGACCGAGCCGGTCGTCTGGTAGTTACGAAGGAATTGTGTGAGGAAGGTCTGGTAATCGGATAGCCGATTCACAACTCAATCAGCGTTATCGCAGATGACCAGCGACCAGATGCGGGGCACGTTGACCTTTTCGATCGAGGCCGCGCGCAATCCGGTCTGCGCCAGGAACGCCGGGAGATCGAAATCGGACTTGAACCCGAGGTGCAGCGTCAGCGGTGCGATCGCGCGCTCGAGCTTCGACCCCATCGTGTTGTCGCTGAGAAAGTGATTGAGAAACACGAGTCGCCCTCCGGGCTTGCACACGCGGCGCATCTCGCGCGTCACGGCCAGCGGATCGGGGACGCAGCTGATGAAATAGGGCGCGTAGACGATGTCGAACGAGTTATCCGGGAATTTCAGCCGCGTCGCATCCATCTGGATGAGCCGCACGTTGCGGAGGCTGTATTGCTCGACGCGCGTGTGCGCGCGCTCGAGCATTCCCTCGGAGAGATCGATCGCCGTCACGGAACATTTTCGCGGGTACAGCGGAAGGCTGATGCCGGTGCCAACGCCGACTTCGAGAATCTGATCGTCGGGCTTGATGGCCATGCGGCGAATCGCCTTCGCCCGGCCATGGTGCAGCGGCAGGCCGAAGAAGAGGTCGTACACCGACGCCATCTTTTCGTAGACGCCTTCGACGAACGACGTCTCGAGCGAGATGGCCGACAGTGAACGTGTCGCCGCGTCGGTTGTGGCCGCGAAATCTTTATCCTCTTCTCGCGGAAAGAGCAGCGCCATCTCGCCTCCGTCGAGGACTATATAAATCAGATCGTCAACTGTTGGTGAGCAAGGGTCTTGCCGTCGAAAAGGAGGTAGGACTCGGTGACCTTGTCGAGCCCGATGGATGGCACGTGCTGGCGCTCGGCGACGGTGTACAGGTGATGATGCCCGAACAGATGCAGGCGCGGCCGCATGGCCGAGAGCACCTCGTTGATGGGGGTCTTTCCCGGCATCTTTCACACGCGGCAGCGGAAACGGACGCGCCGCTTCGTGCGAAAGGAAGATGTCGACCCCCTGCAGCGCCTTACAGGCGTCGACCTCCTCGTGTACAAAATGACGTCGCCTGTCGTCTCGCGGCGAAAGGCGCCGAAGCTCGCTCGCCGGCTTCTCGTACCACGTCGGCGCGAACGTCCCTCCCAGCCCGGCGAGCGTCAGACCGTGCGCCTGCACGGAAATACCGTTGGGGATGTAGTGCAGGTTCGGCAACGTACCGCCGCCGGCCGGCTGCGCGGCCACGAAATCGAAGTCTTCGTTGTTGCCTTTGATCCAGTAGAGCGGCGCGCGCGGATGCGGATACTCGCCATCTTCGGCCGCAAGGTCGCCGGGGCAAACCCAGAACGCGACCTCGGGATGACGCGCCATGACGCGATCGAGCGAATCGAAGTCGCCGTGAAGATCACCGACGGCGCCGAATGATACCGACCTATCGTTGCGCGGGCGTTACGCGCGTCAGCGCGGCATCGGAACCAGCAGATCTTTCTTGTCCCAGATGAAGTCGCTCTTGTTGTAGACGGCGAGCTCGTAGTCCTTGCCCATGAAGATCGCCGACACCGGACACGCCTCTTCGCAGTAGCCGCAGAAAATGCAGCGCGTCTTGTGAATCTGATACGTAATCGCGTAGCGCGGCCCCGCCATCACCGTGCCGTCGTTCTCCGCCGCCTCGAGATAAATCGCATCGGCCGGACACGCCACCGCGCACAGCCCGCATGCGACGCACTTCTCGAGGCCCGCCTCGTCGCGCATCAGCACCTGCTTGCCGCGCCACTTCGGAAACATCGGCGACCTTCTGATCGGGGTAGTTCACCGTCACCGACGGGCTTGAACATGTACTTGAACGTCGTCGCAAACCCGGTGATCAGCGCGCCCGTATTCTCGAGAATCCGCTTCAGCATGCTGCCAACATTGTAAGCCACAATTTGTTACGATAGGCCGACCTGGCTAACATGTTCCTAACCGCCGATCAGTTCCTGCTGACGACGCTCGTCGTCAAGATCACGATCGTCGCGGCACTGGCCACGATCCTGGTGCGGTATCACCGCTTCCGCCACATTCTGATCTCCGAGCGCCGCGCGTGGCCCGAGCGGCTGCTGTTTGCGTTCAGCCTCGGCGTGCCGCTGGCCGCCGGCGTCACCTCGCGGCTGCTGCTCAACTACGACGCGGCCGACCTGACGCTCGAAGGCGCGTTTCTCGCCGGCCTCATCGCCGGGCCGTACGCCGGCGCCATCGTCGGCCTGATGGTCGCGCTGCCGGCGCTGGCTGGCGGGCGAGTTCATCGCGCTGTTCTTTGCCGTCGGCTGCGGGTTCGCGGGCGGCGGCCTTCGCGAGGCGTGCCCGAACAAAGAGGAAATCTGGCACTTCTCGCCGTTCGTGTTCACCAAGCTTCACCGCCATGTCTGGCGCATGGTGAGAAACGTGAGCGTCGACTGGGCCGTCATCTTCCTGCTCGCGCCGGTCGCGCTCGAGGTGCTGCGCCAGTCTCTCGGGTGGCGCTTCAATCACCCGCCGCTCACGCGCCTGTTCTACCTGCACACCGAGGACATGACGACCGGGTGGCTCGCGCTCGTCGTGTTGACGACCGTGCTGTGCGTCGCGACGCCGATCAAGATCTGGAACAACGCGCGCATCGAGCATCGGCTGCGAAGAGCAGGAGAAGCTGCTGCTGACGGCGCGCGTCGAAGCGCTCGCGAGCCAGATCAACCCGCACTTCCTGTTCAACACGCTGACGTCGATTCAGTCGCTCATCCGCAGCAACCCCGAAACGGCGCGAACGCTCATCGTCAAGCTCTCGGGCCTGCTGCGGCGGCTGCTCCGCAGCCGCGATCATTTCGTGACGCTGCGCGAAGAGCTGGAGTCGATCGACGAATACCTCGACATCGAGGTCATCCGCTTCGGCCCGCAGCTCAAGGTCGAGAAACAGATCAGCCCCGACACGCTCGACGTCATCGTGCCCAGCATGATCCTGCAGCCGCTCGTCGAGAACTCGATCAAGCACGGCTTTTCGCGCAAGGTCGGCGGCGGACGCATCGTCATCCGCAGCGTGCGGCAGAACGGCCACGCGATTATCGAAGTCGAAGACGATGGGCTGGGGATGACGGAAGATCGGCTCGACACGGCGCTGACCGACGGCATCGGCCTCAGCAACGTGAACGAGCGCCTCAGCGTGATCTACGGCGCGGCGTACGAGTGCGAATTACGAGCGTGCCGAACCTGGGCACGATCATCCGGCTGGAGATACCGGACATGGTGTCGGCGGAGCGGATAACGGCATAGCCGACCTAAGGTCGGCACTACGTACCGCGTAGTGCTGGCCTTCAGGCCAGCCCAAACATATGTCTCTGAAAGCAATCGTCGTCGACGATGAGCAGCTCGCGCGCGAAGAGCTGTGCTACATGCTCGAGCAGATGGGCAGCGTCGAGGTCATCGCGCAGGCCGGCAACGGCCTCGAGGCGGTCGGCATCGTCGAGCGCCTGTCGCCCGACGTGCTGTTCCTCGACGTCCAGATGCCCGGCCTCAACGGCTTCGAAGTGGCGCACCGGCTCATCCAGAACGGCACCCCGCCGAATATCGTTTTCGTCACCGCCTTCGACCGCCACGCGATCGAGGCGTTCGAAGTGAACGCCGTCGACTATCTGTTGAAGCCGGTCGAGGCGGCGCGGCTCGAGAAGGCCGTCGAAAGGGCGCGCCAGCGGGTCGTCCCCGCGCGAGAGGCGCCGCTCGACGACCAAATCGAGCGCATCGTGCAGCTGATGGCCGACCGCCAGAGCAAGCGCGAGCGGGTGGCCGTGAAGGTGGGCGAGCGGTTCCTGCTGGTCCAGGCCGAGGAGATAATCTATGCCTCGCTGACCGACGACTCGATTAACATAGTAACCAGCCAGCTGGCGGGAACGTCCAACTTCAGAACGCTCGACGAGCTGCAGTCGCGGCTCGACCCGAGCATCTTCTGGCGTGTGCACCGGTCGCACCTGGTTAACATCAACAAGGTCAAGGAGATAGTCCCCTGGTTCAGCAGGAATTACATCCTCAGGATGAAGGACGCGAAGGCGACGGAGATTCCGGTCAGCCGCGCGCAGACCAAGCGGCTCCGGGAGTATCTCCGCCTCTAGAATCCCGCATGCAGCTGGAGCGCGCCGAGGCCGAACAACTGCGCCTCGGGATGGAGCCGGCCATGGCCGGCGATGCCTCGGCAGCGGTCGGCGCGCCGGTCATCGTACCGTCCCTGCCGGGTCAGACCCCGCCGTGCGGTCCAAGACCGCCGAGCGGCTCAGGATGGTGCGCGACGAGCTGGTCGCCTGGTTCAAGACCCTCGCCTCGGCCGCGGTGTACGCCACGCTGATCGTCACGTTCGGATTCCAGGTCGCCCGCGTCGAAGGCATGAGCATGGCCCCGACGCTCGAGGATCAGGACCGCCTCATCGTCAACAAGCTGGCCTATCGCATCGGCGAGCCGCATCACGGCGACATCGTGATGCTCTACTACCCCATCGACCCGAACAAGTCGTTCGTGAAGCGCGTCATCGCCGAGGAAGGCGACACCGTGCGCATCGTCGACGGCAACGTCTTCGTCAACGAAACGCCGATGAAGGACGACTTCGTGCCCGAGGACTTTCGCGCGCACGACGACTGGGGCCCGCAGGTGATTCCCGAAGGCTACTACTTCGTCCTCGGCGACCATCGCAACAACAGCTCCGACAGCCGCCACTGGGGCTTCGTGCCGAAGCGCTACATCATCGGCAAAGTACAGGTCCGCTGGTGGCCGATACCGACCGCGCGTGTGTTCTGAGCGGCTACCGACGTACTCGACACATCCGAAGTTCGCAGAGTCCGTTCTCGTCCGCATCCTTTTCCTGAACCTCGCCGTCGCGCTGGCCAAGATTGTCTTCGGCCAGCTCAGCGGATCCATCAGCATTCTCTCCGACGGCTTTCATTCGCTGACCGACGGCGCGTCGAACGTCGTCGCGCTCGTCGGGCTGCGGCTCGCGCAGAAGCCGCCCGACGCGAATCATCCGTACGGCCACCGCAAGTTCGAGACGCTTGCGGCTGGCGGCATCGCGCTGTTTCTGCTGATCGTCGTCGTCGAGGTCGCGCAGACGGCGATCGTCCGCTTCCGGTCGGGCGGCGCGCCGTCGGTCACGGCGGCAAGCTTCGCCATCATGCTCGCCACGCTGGCGATCAACATCGCGGTCGTCCGATCCGAGCGGAAAGCGGCGCGCCGCCTGTCGAGCGAGCTGCTGCTCGCCGATGCGCGGCACACGCAGAGCGACGTGCTGACGTCGATCGCGGTCATCGCGGCGCTGGCGGGCTCGGCCTACGGCTATCCCATCCTCGACCCGCTGGCCGCGCTCGTCATCGTCGGCTTCATCGGCTATGCGGGCTTCGCGATCGCGCGCGACGCGGCCAGAATCCTGTCGGATGAGATCGTGATTTCCGAGGAAGACATCCGCCGCGTGGTGCAGAGCGTGCCGCAGGTGCTCGGCTGCCACCACATCCGATCGCGCGGCTCAGCCGATCACGTATTTCTCGATCTGCACGTCTGGCTCGACGGCGAAACGCCGCTGACCGACGCGCACGCGGTCTCGCACAAGGTGAAGGACTCATTGATGGAGCGCTATCCGCAGATTGCGGACGCGATTATTCACATCGAGCCGCCGCCCAAGACAGCTGATAGCTAGTAGCTGGTAGCCGGTAGGCTGCCGCACCTGGCGCACCTAACACACCCAGCGCCCTAACGCCCCCGTCGATATTCGCCCGAGCGGCCGCCGCGCTTCTCCATCACGCAGATCTCGCCAATCACCATCGTCTTGTCGAGCGCCTTCAGCATGTCGTAGATCGTCAGTGCCGCCACCGCGACCGCGGTGAGCGCTTCCATCTCGACGCCCGTGCGTCCCGTGGTGCGAACGCGCGATTCGATCGTGTAGCCGTTCTTCTCGCGCGTGATCTCGACGTCGACGTGCGACAGCTGAAGCGGATGGCAGAGCGGAATGAGATCGGACGTGCGCTTGGCGGCGACGATGCCCGCAAGGCGGGCGGTCTGGAGCGGATCGCCTTTCTTCACGTTCCCCGCCCGAATCGCGCGCAGCGCAGCGGCGCCCACCGTGATCTGCCCGCGCGCAACAGCCTCGCGCGCGGTCTCGGCCTTGTCGCCAACGTCCACCATGCGCACTCGACCACGCGTATCCACGTGCGACAGTTGCTTTTCATTCGTTTTCCTGGGCGAGATAGAACGACAGGCTTTCGAGCGACACCGTCAGATCGACGCTCTTCAACTTCACATCATCTGGCGCACGCAACGTGCCCGGCGAGAAATTCAGAATCGCCTTGATGCCCGCGGCGACCACTTGATTGACGACGTGCTGGGCCGCTTCGGCCGGCACGGCGATCACGGCAATCGCGATCTTGTCGCGCGCCGCGAACTTGCGCAGCTCGCGGATATCGAAGAATGGGCACACCCGCGCGCGACTTCTGTCCGACTTTGGCAGGCAGCGTGTCGAACAGCGCGGCAATCTGGAAGCCTTCCTGCTGAAAACCCGGATAGTCGGCGAGCGCGAGGCCGAGGTTGCCGGCGCCGAAGATGGCCACCTTGAGCCGGCGATCGAGGCCGAGGATCTGCCGCAGGTGCTGCTTGAGATCCTTGACGTAATAGCCGACGCCGCGCACGCCGAACTCGCCGAAGTACGCGAGGTCTTTGCGAATCTGCGCGGCGTTCAAATGAAACTGCTGCGCGAGCGCCTGGGACGACACCGTCTTCACCCCGTCTGCATCGAGCGTGTTGAGGCACCGCAGATAGACGGAGAGCCGATTGGTGGTGAGCTCCGAGACCTGGTCGCTGAGTTGCTTCCGCTTGATCGCCAATTTCACAAGGATTTTATAGCGGTTCCAGCTGGAATTGGTACAATCGAACGACACATGAGGCTCAACCGCACCGCCCTCTGTGTCCTTGTGGCGCTCGTGGCATCGAGCGCCGCCGCGGCCTCACGCCCAGGTCGCGCCGCGGAGGGCCGCGTCGCCCGCGGCGCTGCTCGCCTACCCCGGCTTCTACCAGGGACAGCTCGTCGTCGTGCGCGGCAATCTCGTGACGCGCGATCAGCCGGTGCTCCTGTCGCCATCGGTCGAGCGTTCGATTCCCCTGATTTTCAGCGGCCCCTCTCCCGTCGACGGCCCCGTCGAGCTGCGAGCCAGCTTCTGGGACGTCGGACGTCTGCAGCGCGAAGATCCTCGAATCACGACGCTCGGCCTCGATCGCCTGCTGCCGAGGGGACTGGAAGGCGACTGGCCGCGCCCGGGAGAGGTGATCGCGCTGACGGTGACCAACGCGATGGCCGTGCAGCCGTCTGAAGGAGCACCGTCGCTGCGCCAGATCGCGCTGAATCCGTCTGCATACATCGGGCAGAAGGTGAAGGTGTCGGGACAGTTTCGCGGACGGAACCTGTACGGCGATGCGCCGCAAGGGCCCGGCCTGAGCCAGATGGGACTTCGTGCTCCGCAGCGCGGACGCGGCGGTCTGGATTACCGGCCTGCGGCCTCGCGGCAGGGGCTTCAATCTCGATGTCGGCGCGCGCGTCGACACAGGCGCATGGCTGGAAACAACCGGGGTCGTGCGAGAGGGAAAGGGTCTCGTGTGGATCGAAGGACAGCAAATCGCGCTGACCAAGCCGACGCTCGAGACCAGGAACGCCGAAGTGCCCCCGATTCCGCAGATGGGTCCGCCGCCCGAAGTGATTTTCACCGACCCGGCCGAAGGAGAAATCGACGTGCCGCTGAAGGCGCCCATCCGCCTGCAGTTCTCGCGCGAGATGAATCCCGATTCCTTCAAAGGGAACGTCCGCTGGACGTTCACCGCCGTCGATGCCGTCAACGTCGGCGCCAGCACGCCCCGCGAAGCAGACCGTATTGCGGACTTCAAGTACGACCGCGCAAAGCGCTCGCTCGAGATTCAGCTTCCACTCGACGATGGGGCCAGCTACCGCAACGTCATCCTCGAACTGCGCGACGGCATCGCCGCCACCGACGGCGCGAAGCTCAAGCCCTGGCAGCTGACGTTCGTCTTCGGGGCGCAATGAATCCTTCACAGGAGACTAGGAGGTTAGGAGAATTCCTTTCGAAAAGGATTTCTCCTACGCTCCTACTCTCCTGTAAAAAAGACAGATGAAGACGTTCGATGCGCGGACGCGCGAGCGATGGAGACAATGGCTCGCGAAACATCACGCCTCCGAGTCGGAGGTCTGGCTCATCTTCCACAAGAAGCACACAGGCAAGCCGTCGGTCGCGTACAAAGACGCGCTGGACGAAGCGCTGTGCTATGGCTGGATCGACAGCCTTATCAAACGAATCGACGACGACCGTTACGCGCGCAAATTCACCCCGCGCAAGGCCGAGAGCAACTGGTCGAGCATCAACATCAAGCGCTACAACGAGCTGAAAGCGGCAAAGAAACTGGCCGCCCCCGGGCTCGCGCGCAGCCCCGAAGGCCGGCCGGTCGTTGACGGCGCCTCGAGCGCGAGCGTCCCGGCGTACATCGAAAAAGCCATCAAGCTTGACGCGAAAGGCATGGGCGTTCTTCGAGAGCCTGGCACCGTCGCATCGCAGGCTATACATCCACTGGATTGATTCCGCGAAGCGCGAAGAAACGAAGCAGAGCCGCCTGCGCCAGGCCATCATCAAGCTGAAAGCCGGCAGGAAACCCGGGCTTATGTAACCGGACCGAGCGCGAGCAGTTCTTCAACACGCGAGCGCACAAGGTCTGCAAGCCTCTCGCGGTCGGAGACGTCCATCCCGCGCGTCTCGACGGGCACCCCAATCCGCACGCTCACCGTCGTCGGCCGGACGATGGGGCTGCCCTTGCGCATCGAGGCGTCGCCTCCCTGAATGGCCACCGGCACGACCGGCACCTGCGCCTTGAGCGCCATGAGGAACGGCCCGCGCTTGAACGGCAGCAGCGCGCCGGTCCGGCTGCGCGTGCCTTCCGGGAATGTCAGAAACGAATTGCCATCCCTCAACGACGCGGCAGCCTGCTCGATGGCGGCCATCGATTGCTCACGCTTGTGGCGGTCGATCGGTACGAACCCGCCGATCTGAAACGCCTTGCCGAGCAGCGGCAGCTTCGTCAGCTCCCGCTTGAACAGCACGTGCAGCCGCGGATGGAGCGCCTGAAACAGGATAGGCGGATCGATGTTGCTTTGATGATTGCAGCAGAACACCACGGTCTCGCCGGCGCGCAGATTCTCGCGGCCGGCCACGCGGATGCGGATGCCCGCCAGCGACGTACCGATGGCGACCCCCCAATGTCCGAGCACGTACAACAGACTCTTCCAGCGGAATGTCAGGGCCAGCGCCATGCCGATGGGCGCCGCGATCGCGACGTACAGAGAGACGGCGACATAGGCGGCAATCGACCGGATTGCTGCGATGAGCGTGGACATGTGGGGAAATGGTAGCTCGTAGCCGGTAGCTCGTAGCCTATAGCAAGCCGGTAGGGCGGGTGATTAAGCTCGTAGCCGGTGACCAGTAAACGCTACCGGCTACCGGCTACCAGCTACTAGCTAACTAGCCCGAGCTGCCCGGCGCGCGGCGATAGGCCGCGGCGCGGGAGTGACCTTCGCGGCTTTGGCGCGCGCGATGGCCCGGGTACGCGTCGCGAAGCTGCGCTCGAGCGCTTTTTCGACGCGACCCTCGATGGATTCGGCCGTCTCGCGCATGACTTCGGAAATCTCAGACACGATCAGGAACTTCGCCCGATCGAGCATCCGCTTCTCGCGGAACGACAAGCTCTTCGAACGGCTCAGCAGCGTGAGGCTTTTCAGCACATCCGCCACGTCGTAAATCGAGCCGGTCCGCATCTTGTCCGAGTTGTCCTTGAATCGACCCTTCCAGTTCTGGTGGTTGTCGATCTTTCCGTTGCCCAACGCGTTGAATAGCCGTTCGACTTCGTCATCCCCGATCGCCCGACGCAGGCCGACGCCGTCGACGTTGTCGAGCGGCACGAGCACGGTCGTTTCGTTGGCAACGATGCGAAGATGATAAAAGCCGCAGGTAGTACCGAGGATGGTTTTTTCTTCGATACGCGTGACGACGCCGAGCCCCTGGTTGGGGTAAATGACCTTGTCTCCGACCTCGAATGTCACAGTGATTCCCCCGTCATGCGGTGCAGTGATGAAGGCGCGAAACTCGCTAGGAACGTCCATCCAGTATACTGCGGAAAACGCCCAATGGACAACGAATAGTGGCAAAAAAACGCAAGGTTTTGCCTTATATTCGCCATTTCGCGCGGCTGCACCGCTGCGCTACTTTCGGCTGTAACACTTTGATGTACAAGCAGGTTGCCCGGCTTCTGCCCATTCTTGCATTGCTGCCGGCATCGGCGTTCGGGCAGGTGACCTTCTCCAAGGAGGTGGCGCCGGTCGTCTTCAGCAAGTGCGTCCAGTGCCACCATCCAGGGGGATCGGCACCGTTCAGTTTGCTGACGTACACAGAGGCGCGAACGCACGCCACGCAAATGGCGATCGTTGCAAGAAATCGCGTCATGCCTCCGTGGAAAGTCGATCCGGCCGGCCACAGGTTCATCGGATTGGATCCGCTGAGCGACGCGGAGATCGCCATGCTTCAGCGTTGGGTCGCGGACGGCGCGCGCGAAGGCGATCGACGCGACCTGCCGACGCCTCCGCGCTGGAGCGGCGGCTGGCAGCTCGGCCAACCCGATCTCGTCGTCACGCTGCCGGCGCCGTTTGAGCTTCCGGCGGAGGGAGCGGACGTGTCGCGCGTATTCGTGCTGCCGCTCGCCGTCGATCGGCAGCGTTACGTACGCGGCATCGAGTTCCGCGCCAACAATCCGCGGATTCATCACGCGAATATCCGCATCGATGCGACGCCTGCGTCGCGCGAGCTCGACGCGCAGGACGCGACGCCCGGCTACGACGGCATCATCGTGCGTTCGGCGGTATATCCCGACGGGCATTTCCTCGGTTGGACGCCGGGACAGGCGGCTCCCCTTCTGCCCGCGGGGCTCGCGTGGACGCTCGCGCCGAGAAGCGATCTCGTCGTGCAGCTGCACCTCGTGCCCAGCGGAAAACCGGAGCTGATTCAACCGTCCATCGGTCTGTATTTCACCGACGACCCACCGACGCGAGTGCCGGTGATGATGCGGCTGTCGAATCAACGCATCGACATTCCCGCCGGCGACGCGCGGTACGTTGCAACCGATTCGTTCGTGCTGCCGGTCGATGTCGAGGTGCTGGCGGTGCAGCCGCACGCGCACTACCTCGCGCGCGAGGTGGCAGGCGTCGCCACGCTGCCGGACGGCAGCACTCGAACGCTCATCTCGATTGCCGACTGGGACCTGCGGTGGCAGCACGTCTATCGCTATCAGACGCCGGTGCCGCTGCCGAGAGGCACCACCGTCAGCATGCGATACCGCTACGACAACTCCGCGGCGAACCCGCGCAATCCGGCCGTCCCGCCCGTTCGCGTGCCGTGGGGACAGCAATCGCGCGAAGAGATGGGCGACTTGTGGCTGCAGGTGGCCACGAAAACGCCGGCCGAGCGGCAGTTGCTCGACCAGACCTTTCGTGCGAAGTGGATGGCGGCCGATGCCATCGGCCTGGAGTCGCTGATTTCACGCGATCCCGATCGCGCGGCGCTGCGCGACGACATCGCCGTGCTCTACATGGAGCTGAACCGGCCCGCCGAAGCCGTCCCGCATTTCGAGGCTGCACTGAGGTTGAAGCCGGGGTCTGCACCGGCGCACTTCAACTACGGCACGGCGCTCGCCGGTGCGGGGCGTCTCGAGGATGCCGTCGCGCAGTATCAGCGCGCGCTGGCGCTGCGGCCGACCTACGCCATCGCGCACAACAATCTCGGAACGGCGCTGCTGCAGCTCGGGCGGTCGCAGCCGGCGCTCGCGTCGTTTCGCGAAGCCGCACGCATCGATCCGCAGCTGGGAGAAGCGCATCTGAATGTGGGCTTGATCTCGCGCGCGATCGGAGACTTGTCCGAGGCCATCGTGCGGTTTCGCCGCGCGGTGGAGTTGAATCCTGAGTGGGTGACGGCCATTTCGAGCCTCGCCTCGCTGCTCGCAGCGGCTCCAGACCCGATGGTTCGCAATCCCGCGGACGCGGTGCGGCTCGCCGAACGCGCGGTGGCGCTTACCCAGCGACGCGACGCCAACACGCTCGACGTGCTTGCCGTCGCCCACGCCGCCGCGGGCGACTTCGATCGCGCGATCGCGGTCGTCGGACGAGGCACTCGCGCTGAACCCGCCCCCAGCGATCGCCGCAATGATTCGCTCGCACCGCGCCTTGTTCGCGCGGCGCGAGGCGTATGTGTCGCCGCGCTAGTTGGTGGTTGGTGGCTGGTGGGAAAAACAGGGCGGGTCTGAATTACAAGACCCGCCCTACCGTGCTCTATTCGTTTTTCGTTCTTCGCTTTTCGTTACGGTTTCTTAGAACTCCACATTCAACCCGACCTTGATCAATCTCGCCCTCTGAATCCCGCTGACACGGCCGTAGGTCGGGCCGAGCTGCGTGACACGGGCCAGCACTGTGGACTCGTTCGTCGCGTTGAAGATGTCGATGCGCGGCGCAAACGTCCTGCTGCCCGCGCGGAACTGTCTTGCGGAAGCTCAGGTCGAGACCCGCGACGTTCGGGAACCGCACGTCGCCGAACTCCCTGACGCGGAGCGTCTGGTTTCCCTGCGGCAAGGTGATCGTCGCGTTGGTCACCATGCACGGTCGTCTCTTCCGGCGCGCCGGCCTGGAACTGCCAGGTGCCGCTCGCCGAAACGCCGTACGGAAGCTCGTAGATGCCCGACATCCGGTACGACCACGGACGATCGGCGCCCGCGAGCACGATCCGCGTCGAAGTAGTTGAGGATGTGCGGATCGTTGCGGTTGCCGCCGCGCGTCTTCGCGGTGACTTTGCCCCACGACGCGCCGCCCATCAACGACCAGCGATTGCTCATCCGCTTGTTCAGCGTGATGTCGCCGCCGTGGTAGTTGGTGTCGAGCTCGTCCGAGTTGTAGAACAGATTGGCGCTGGCCGCTGTGCCGCGGCGCCAGACTTGACGGTCTCGCCGCTGGTCACTTCCCTCACCGTGATCGGCGCGCCCCACGACGCGAGGTCGGCCGCCGTGTTGGTCTGGCCGATGTTCCGGCGGGTCTGTTTGTGCGTGTAGCCCGTCGACAACACGATGTTCATCGGAAGCTGATGCTGGATCTCGACGGTGTACTCGTTCGAGATCGGCCGCTTCAGATCGTCGGCGTATCGCGAGTTGACGCCCGGCGAACACATACCCAGGCGCGGGGCCCAGCTCGTTGACCTGCGGGATTTTGTCGTTGTTCGAGTCGGTCCACGTGCGCTGATCGCTGACCGTCGCCACGGGATTCAGGCGGTTGATGATGCTGATGTTGATCGGCTGGTTGTAGCGGTTGGCCGCAAACTTCAGCGCCGTGCGTCCGTTGCCCGTCAGGTCGTACACGAAGTTGAATCGCGGCGACAGGTCCCTGAAGGACGGCGCCGTGATCTTGTCGAAGCACGCGCCCGGGAACAACTGCGTCGTCGGACGGCAGGTCGCCGGCTGGAAGCTCGAGTTCGTCTCGTAGCGCAGGCCGAGGTTCAGCGCAAGCTTGCGCATCGGCGTCCAGCGATCCTGGATGAAGAAGCCGTGGTCGTCGGCGCGGTTCCGGTACAGCTCGTCGATGTCGGCGCCGTAGGTCGTGTCGGAATTGGTGACCTGCACCAGGTAGGTGTTGACCGACGTCGGCACGCCGTTGGCGAAATTCGCCCGCATGCCCGAGGTCGACCAGACGCGCGAGATGCGCGCGCCGTTCACGTACTCGTAGCCCACCTTCACGTCGTGCGTGCCCTTGAAGAAGCTCATGCTCGTGCGCACCTGATCGCGATGCATGTCGTTGGCATCGTAGGTCGGCAGCGCCACTTCGGTCGTCTGCGTCGTCGTGTCGTTGGTCGCGATGTCGCCCGGCTTCACTTCCGGCCGCGAGCCGAACGCGTCGTCGGCGCGGAAGCGGCTGTAGGTGACGTCGAACACCATCTTCGTGCCGATCGGCGAGGTGTATTTCACCTGGTTCACCGTCGGGTACTTGTCGTTGTAGGTCCGCGCGCGGCTGTCGGCGAAGGTGCCGCCGCCGCGGTGGCCGATCAGCTTGTACTGCAGGTTGTGGAAGTACGAGAGCTGCGCGCTGCGTCGTCATCTGCCACGCGACTTTCGCCGTCGCCGTCCACATGATGTTGTCGTCGATGCACCTGCGTGCCGTCGGGGTTGTAGCTGCCCAGCTTGTACGAGTCGAGGCGCTGGTCGTGCCACGTGCCGGCGAACCAGAGCTTGTCCTTGATGGCCGGGCCCGCCAGCCATGCGCCGACGTCGTACATCTTCTGGATGTCGGCGTTCGGATCGATGTTCGGGTTCGCGGCCAGCGCGCGGGCCGGAACGGCCGCGAGCAGCTGCGCGCGAAGGTCGCTGTTGAAGTTGCGCGCGCGCGCGAGCGCGCCGAACGTGCCGTTGTACATCGCGCCGCCGTGCAGCTGGTTCGTGCCGGTGCGCGTCACCATGTTGAACGTGAGGCCGCCGTTCGAGTTCTCGGCGGAGCCGGCGCCCATCATGAAGTTGGTTTCCTGAAACGCGTACGGATCGAGATACATCGTCGCGATCGTCGCGTTGCCGTCCATGCTCGACACGTCCATGCCGTCGATCGTGAACTTGTTCTCGTTCGCATTGCCGCGCACCGATGGCGCTCGACTGCAGGAACTGCTCGGTGCCGCCGACGTCGACCTTGCTCATGACGACGCCCGGAATGACGCGCGCGATCGACCACACGTCGGTGCGGTTCGGCATCGCTTCGAGCACGTCGCGCGAGATGACCGTCTGCTTCAGGGCCGTGGAGGTATCGAGGAGCGGCGCTTCACCGCTGACGGTGACCCCTTCCGAGAGGCTGCCGATTTCGAGCGTGACGTCGGCGCGCGCAATCTGGTCGGAGTTGACCTGGATGTTCCGCTGCTCCGCGGGACGGAAGCCCGCGAGCTCGCCCTTGATGACATAGATGCCCGGCACGAGGCGGGTGAACATGATACGCACCCTGCTCGTTCGTCACGGTCGTCTGACCGCTGCCGAGGCCGCCAGCCGTTGCCGTCACGGTGATGCTGACGCCCGGCAGGACGCCGCCCGACGAGTCGGTGGCTGTGCCGGTGATGCCGCCTCCGATGCCCTGCGCCATTGCCGGCATTGCCCCGCCGGCCAGAATCGCCAGCGCGAATACACAGACGGCGCCGCGAACGATTGTTTTCAATCTCATTCTTGCTCCTTCAGTGACGGGTGAGGGGAATACGGACGCAGAAGAACTTGTAGCCGTGTATACGCCAGTGAGGGCTCGCGGGTTTACGCGCTTTAGAGATCCAAGAAGCCGGACGAAAGTGCAGATTGTTGAAGTGCCGGAGGAGGGGGTCGAACCCTCACGACCTTGCGGTCACGGGATTTTGAGTCCCGCGCGTCTGCCAGTTTCACCACTCCGGCGAATGGGATTTGCTTGAGCGGCTAATTATACTCGTTCAGTACGTGCCGTCACTTCTTCCTCGTCTTTCGTGCGTCCGTCCTGGCTCGTTCCACGTCCTTCTAACTTCCGCTTTTGTCCTTCTTGCCATGGCCGGATGCGCGCGCCGGACTCCACCGACTGTCAGTCCGATCGCCACGGGTTCGTGTCGATCATCGAACCTTCAATGGTTCGCGCCAGACGATGAACGCGAGCGCGCCCGGTTGAATAAGTGGTGCGCAGGGGTTGGCGAAGCGGCGGCGTTCTTGCGCCTTGGTGTTGGCAGCGAGGTGGTCGCCGACATGTCGGACGTCGTGTTCGTCAGCTGGAACGTTCACGTGGGCAGCGGCGATATTCGATCCTTCGTCAACGATCTGCGCGCCGGCGTGCACACCGGAGGGCGGCGCTTTCCGCATTACGTGTTGCTGCTGCAGGAAGCGGTGCGGACCGCCGATGTGCCCGCGTTTCGCGCGGACGCACGCGGCGCGAAGCGGATTGCGCCGCACGATGCCGTCGCGCCGATCGATATCGTCCGCGTGAGCGGCGATCTCGGCGCATCGCTCATTTACGTGCCGTCGATGCGCAATGGATCTTCGGCGGCAGACGCGGCCGAAGATCGCGGCAGCGCCATCGTCTCGACGCTCCCGCTGTCGAATCGGATGGCGATCGAACTGCCAGGCGAGCGGCAGCGGCGCGTCGTGATCAGCGCGCAGATCGGAACATTCTCCGTTGCCGTTGTTCATCTCGACGCGCTCGGCGGATGGAATCGGCTGCGGCTGTTCTGGACTCCATGGATGCGCGACGTGCAGGTGCGCACGACCACATCGGCGCTGCCGGATCCGAACGGTCCGCTCGTCGTCGGCGCCGATCTGAACACGTGGCACGGACGCGATGAGCGTGCCGCGCGACATCTCGCACGAATGTTTCGTGCGACGCCGCTGTCGGTTGATCGTCAGGGTCTCGGGCTGCGCGTGCTCGACTACATGTTCTTTCGCGCCGGTGCGAATCAGCGCGCGCGCTACCGGCAGGTGGAACGTCGCTACGGATCGGATCATCGTCCTCTGGTGGGGTGGGTCGAGTGAATCCAGAATTGGAAGATTGGCAGATTGGTCGATTGGCAGATTACAGGCGGTCGGCGAGGAGGTGACGATTCGCGCGCAGCCACTGGCGGGCGTCCTCGTAGTCGGGACAGGCATGCGCCACGAGCTTCCAGAAATGTCGCGAGTGATCCAGCCGCCGCAGATGCATCAGCTCGTGAATCAGCACGTACTCGCGCACGGCGTCGGGCATCAAGACGAGGCGCCAGTTCAAGCAGATGCGCCCCGATGGCGAGCACGATCCCCACCGCGAACGCTGATTCCGTACGCTGACGCGCGACACCTGAAGACCGTAATTTTCTGCCAGGCGCAGCAGCTGCGCGGGCAGCTCGCGCGCGGCCTGCCGGCGCAGCTCCATCACCGCCTCGGGAGTGTACGGAAGACGGCGCGTGGTGCTGTCCTGGACTTGTGCCCGCTGGCGCTCAATCCAGGCGCGCTGCTGCTCGGCAAACAGCTCGGCGTGGCGGCGGGATCCCCATCGCGGAACGGTGACACGGACACTTCCGTCGGCCCTGACGCGTATGACATATCGTCGGGCCTTGGGATGGCGGATGAATTCCATGAAACAATCACTATCAGTACTCCGGCACGGATCCTGAATAGCCGTGGTACGTCACATGCGGGGCACTGCCCTTCTTCTCGCCGGCGTTCTCGTGACGGCCGCAAGCGCCGCCCAGCTTGGCCTGCCGCGCCAACTCTCAACCCGCTCGCCGCTCGCGTCGGATCCGTCCGGCAAACTTCCGGATGACGACGGTGGCTTCCGTTTCTGCCGCGTCTGGTTCCGCAACGGGTCGTCAGGCGATGGCGATGGGTGGTTTGTGGACTACCCGCGCGCCGACGAAAACCTTTCCATTCGTTTGGCGGAGGTGACCCGGGCGCGCGTCACGCAGGACGGCGAAGGCAATCCCGCGCCGGTCATCGTGCGGCTGACGGATCCTGCGCTGTTCCGGTGTCCGTTTCTCATGATGAGCGAGCCGGGCGGCTCGTTCTTGAGCAACGAAGAGGCCGCAAACCTGCGCGCGTATTTATTGAAGGGCGGGTTTCTGTGGGTCGATGATTTCTGGGGCAGCCTTGCGTGGCGCAACTGGGAGAACCAGATCGCCAAGGCGTTGTCGCCCGCCGACTACCCCATCATCGATCTCAAGGTCGATCACACGATGTTCCGCATGCTGTTCCCCGTGCACACGCTGCCGCAGATTCCGAACGTCGGACTGTGGAGAATGGAGCGCCGCACGTCGGAGCGCGGCGCCGACAGCGACGAGCTGCACGTGCGCGGCATCCAGGATCGCGAGGGGCGCGTGATGGTGCTGATGACGCACAACACCGACTTCGGCGACGCCTACGAGCGCGAATCAGACGATCCGAGCTACTTCCACAACTTCTCGGTCAACGGCTACGCGATCGGCATCGACGTGCTGCTGTACGCGATGACGCACTGATCGTCGAGCGTCGCATCGTCCATCGCGATCTGTCGCGATCGACGATCGTCCATCGTCGATCGTCATTTCTGTATGGTCGCCTTCACTTCGATAGACATCTTGCGCTTGGTCACCGCGTCCATCGTTTCCAGCGCCAGCATCGGCTTGCCGTTTTCGAGCAGCAGCGAAAACGAGTTGCGCCAGCCGATCGTGTGATCCTGTTCTGCCGGCGTCCTGCGGTCCAACTCGAAAAGGACTTCGCGATGCTGGCTCGCTTTGTATCGTGAGGCTCACGCGAATACGACCGTCCACAATGACGGGCCTTGCATCGACGGCGATGGAACGGTCTTGAAATGCTGCGCGCGTGCGACCCATTGCGCGGTCCACCAACATGACCATGAGCGACTTCGGCTGCGCGGCGACCTGCCCCGTCTGGTCGATGACCGACACATCCAAACGGATGTTTATTGGCTGGCCGCCCCGTTCCGGATCCGGCGCGCTGGCGGCGCTGGCGGCGCTGGCGCCTCCGGCGCCGCTGGGTGCCTTCGGCGGCGATGGCGGTTGCTGCGCGGCGAGCGGTCAGTGACATCAAACAGATGAACAGAGCGACATACGACTTCATGCTTCAAGCTCCTTAGTCATTAGACGCGGCGAGCGGCTCGATTGTGAGCGGCTCGATTTCAATGGTGTCGATCGACGTGTATTCGCGCTCCAGCTGTGGCAGCTCGAGTCGCCGACAAGACGATGGGTTCCGTCTGAATCGGATCGATCGGCGACACATCGATCGGCAGCGACGACCCGCGACGCGACACTGACTCGCGCCCGGAACCATGGGGATAACGCGGCGCGTGGGCGTCGAGTCGCTGGCGATCGTGGCTGGAACATCCGCTACGATCGCCGGCTCACCGACAGGCAGCCGCGCAGCCTGCGGCGGCGAAGGTACTGTCGCGGAAGTTCGACTCATCAACGCAATCGCAATCGCGCCACATACCAGAAGGCTCGCAGCCGCCGTCAGCCACACCAATCGTCGCGGCGCCGGCGCGTCGCCCTCGCGCACGCGGGACATGACTGCGTGGCCGAGCGAGCGGCTCGGCTCGCGGGCGACCATCGCTCCAGCAGCCGCGTCGATTGCGCGATCCAGCTCGCGTTCGTCCATCATTCCTGCCCCAGTTGTGCCTTCAACCGCAGCCGCGCGTCGCGGACGCGTCCTCGAAACGTGGCGCCCGGGATGTTCAGTGCGGCCGCGATTTCGTCCTGCGTCAAATCACCCGCTGCCGCGAGCAGCAGCGCATCGCGCAGTTTCGCTGGCAGCCGGCGAATCTGCTGCTGCACGTCCCTGATGAATTCTGCAGACTGCATACGTTCTTCCTGTGACGGAGTGACGGCGCGCAGCGCAGGCAGCTCGGTGTCCGATGAAGCCTTCCTGCTCACCTGCCACCAGAGTCTCCGTCGCCGGCTCAGCGACAACCGCCACGCGATCGAAATCATCCACGTCCTGACGCTCGCATCGCCCCGAAATTGATCGATGCGCCTGTAGGCGAGCACCAGCGCTTCCTGCGCGATGTCTTCTGCATCGGCGTCGTTGCCGAGCGCCGCCAGCGCCGCTCGATAGACCGCGCCACGATGGCGCTCGACCAGCTCGCCGAAAGCTGCGGTATCGCCAGCCCGCACCTGCGCAACCAGTTCGCCGTCGGTCACCTCTCTATCGAGATGTCGAAGGAGCACACGCTCTATAGACGCCCTGATGGCCGGCATTGTTGGGTAGCGTAAGGGATCGTGGGGCGCGTGGGTAGTGTGGGGCGCGTAGGTTGGGATTCCGCGGGCAGGAGCGTTCCGCACGCGAACCCGCAGAACCTGGAACCCGAACGCGGAACGTGGAACCCGGCACCTGGAACCGGGGCGGACTCCTGCGCGCCAGTCTGATCGTCCTGGCTGGCGTGCTCGTCTACCTCAACAGTCTGTCCGCGCCGTTCATCTTCGACGATCAGATTGCGATCGTCGAGAATCCGGCCATCCGATCGCTGAGCGGCGCATGGACGCAGCCGCATAACACGCCGCTCGCCGGCCGCCCTGTCACCGGTTTTACCTTCGCACTCAATTTCGCCGCGAACGACGTCGATGCCGCCGCGTATCGCGCGACCAACATCGCGGTACACATCGCCTGCGCATTGCTGTTGTTCGGTCTGGTGAGACGAACGCTCGCCCTTCCGCGTCTCGAGCCGCGCGTCGGCGGCGCCGCCTCCGATCTGGCATTCGCCTCGGCGCTTCTGTGGGTCGTGCATCCGCTGACGACCGATGCGGTCACCTACATCACCCAGCGCACGGAATCGTTGATGGCGCTGTGCTACTTGCTTACGCTGTACGCAAGCCTGCGTTCGCACAACGGTCGATCGACGATGGACGATCGACGATGGACGATCGTGGCCGTTCTCGCGTGCGCGCTCGGTATGGGCGTGAAGGAATCGATGGTCACTGCACCTGTGATGGTCGTGCTCTTCGATCGCGCGTTCCTGTTCGATTCGTTCCGCGCGGCGGTCGCTGTGCGCTGGCGGCTCTATGCCGCCCTCGCGTTTACGTGGGTGGTGCTCGCGCTGCAGCTCGTCGCGACGCCCCGCGCAGGATCGGCCGGCTTCGCAACCGGCGTCAGCGTGTGGACGTACCTGCTGAACCAGTCCGTGATGATCGTGCGGTACCTTCGGCTCGCTCTCTGGCCAGGTGACTTCGTCATCAACTACGGACCGCCGGTCTCCTATGCGCTGTTGGATGTCCTTCCGCACGCAGCCGCTGTTGTCGCGCTGTTGTTGCTGACGGTCGCGGCGTTTCGATGGAATACTGGCGCGGCATTTCTCGGCGCGTGGTTATTCATCACGCTCGCGCCTTCGTCGAGCGTCGTTCCGATCGCCACTGAGGTTGGCGCGGAGCGGCGAATGTATCTGCCGTTGATGGCGATCGTCAGCGGCATCGTCATCGGCCTTTACGTTTCGGGCGCCGTGCGGCAGCGCATGTCGCGGAGGCTCGCGGGTGTCACGCTCGCGGTCGTGACGATCGCGCTTGGGTCGCTCACGATCAAGCGCAACACCGAGCATCAATCGTTGCTGACCCTCGCGCAACACGACCTGGAGCGCTGGCCCACGGATGTCGCGCATGCCGCAGTCGGCAGCGAACTGTCACGCCTGCGCCGCGACGAGGATGCGCTGCCGCTCCTTCGCACCGGCGCCCGCTCCGATGTACGCGCGCGATATAACCTCGGCATCACGCTCTTCAACTTGAAGCGTTATGACGAGTCGATTCGCGAGCTCGAGGTGCTCGTGGCGGAGCACCCGATGCGCGAAGAGGCGCCGTGGTCGAGACGCGTCATGGGACACGCATATGCCCGCCTGTCCCGCTGGCCCGATGCGATCGCCGAGCTTCGCATGACGCTTGCGATGACCCCACACGACGCAGAAGCCCGAAGGCTCCTTGTCGACGCGTACAACAGCCACGGAGTCGATCTCGCGCAAGCGCAGAAGTACAACGAGGCGATCGTTCAATTCCGCCATGCGCTCGGCCTTGACGAACGCAACGCGAGCGCCCGCTACAACCTGGCGACGGCGTTGTTCGATGCGGGTCAGTTGAAGGAGGCGTTCGTCGAGGCCGAACGCGCCCTCGCGTTGAACCCAGCCAACGCCGACGCGCACCACTTGATGGGCAAGCTGCTCGCGCTGCAAGGCCGGCTCGAAGAATCAATTGTCAGTTTCGAGACCGCAGTAAAGCTGAGGCCAGACGACCCAGTGATTCGCGAGGATCTCGCACGGGTGCAGCGGCTGAGGTAGTCCCCACGCGCCCTACGATCCCCACGATCCCCACGAACCCTTCAGAAGAAGATGTAACAGAACACCCCGCCGACGATCGTCATCGACAGGCCCCACACGAGCAGCTTGTTGAAGACGCTGCGGATGTTTTCGCCCGAGGCGACAGCGGCAATGCAGAGCGCGCCGGTCGTCGACAGGGGCGACAGATCGACTAGGTGCGCGCCGATGTTCATCGAGGCCGCGATGGCGAGCGGGTCGCCGCCGCCCAGCCGTTCGATGAGACCGGGAATGGTCGGCAGAAACGCAGGCAGCACGACCCCCGACGTGCTGCTGTACACCGAAATCAATCCGGTGACGAACGCGATAACGCCGGTAATCGTGTTCGGCGTCGCCAGCTGCGCGAGCGCCGCGGTGAAGAGATCGAGCCCGCCTGTTTTTTCCATCAGCGCGATCAGCACCGTGACGCCGCTCATCATCACGATGACCGACCACGGCATTCGCTTGATCGCCTCCTTATGGTCCGCTGCGCCAACCGCCGCAAGGATGACCGCGCCCGCAAACGCGCCCATGCCGACGTTGACCCGGAAAAACAGCACGCCGATCAACAGCGCGCCGATGACGACAATCGTGATCAGATTGCTGGTATCAAACTCGATGTCGTCCGCCTTGTGCTCGATCGTGACCACGGCGCTCGACGTGAACAGCTTGAGGCCGCCGAACAGGGCGTAGCCTCCAAAGGCGACCGCCGCGTGTGCAACAAGATTCGTCCAGTAGGTAAACCACTCGTGGCCCGGCAGGCCGATCTTTACCATCAGCCCGTTGACGATGACGCCAGTCGGGGCGAACGGGGAAAGTGCGCCCGCCTGCGCCCCATTGCCGACCATGATGATCATCAGAAACGCGGGAATCGCCGCGCGTCCCGCAACCGCCATCGCCATCGGGCCGAGCAGCGCCGCAGTGGAGATGTTCCCTGGCCCCATCGACGCGAGCGCGCATCCCAGCACGAAAAACATGATCGGAATGAGCCCGGTATTGCCGCGGCACACGCGCACGGCGCGATGGGCGATGCGATCGAGCGTGCGGTTCTGCTGCGCCTGCGCGAAGAGCAGCGTCACGCCCGCCAGAGTGAGGAAGAGCGAAACCGGAAAGCCTGCGATGACGTCGTTGAGCGGCATGCCGCCCACGTACACGCCGACGATCCACGCGAGCGCGATCGCGAGGATGCCGACGTTCAGCTCCGTGAAGCAACTAACGAGAATCGCGACGACGAGCGCGCCGAGGGAGACGTAGGCGAGGTTCATTCGGCTGAATCAGTTCGTGATGGCGTCGACGATGCGACGGAATCCTTCGGCCGACTGCGCACTCCAGCGCCAGACGACGAGCAGATCGTGACTCGGCGAGATAAAAATGATGTTGCCGCCCTGACCGACTGCTCGGTATGCATCAGGAGGCGAGCCGGGCCACAGTCCTTGCTTCGTGTTCAGCCACCACAGGAATCCATAGTCCGGGCCGTGCCGGCTCGGTGTGGTCGCCATCTTCACGTAGGCAGGCGGCACGATCTGCCGATCTCCCCACTTGCCGTTTCGGAGCCACAGCAATCCGAACCTGGCCATGTCGTACGTGCTGATCCACATGCCGCCGCCCCAGCGCGTGCCGCCTGCGACCGACGCCATGCGTTTGCCGTCAACCGTCACGTAGGCGTTGGTATACGGCACCCACTTCCATGTCGCTGATGCGCCGATCGGCGTCATCACTTCATCGCGGAAGACGTCTGGAATTGGCGTCCTGAACACGCGCAACAGAGACAATGCGAATCGATTCATGCGCACGTCGTTGTATTCGTAGAACGCTCCCGGCGGTCGAATCGCGCGCGGCTTCCGCTCTGCGCGCCCGAACGCCTCAGTACCGATGAAGTTGGCGTTCTTCCCCCACAGCTCGCCTTCCCACTCCGATTCCTGCTGAAGATGATGACGCCACGTGATTGTGCTGTTCTGCGGCGTGTCGTACCCGCCATCTTTGATGAGATTCGCGACCGGATCGTCGACGCCTGGTATCAAACCGCGATCGAGGGCAATGCCCGCCACCGTGGCCAGCATGCTCTTGGCGACGCTGTAGGTCGGATCCGGACGCAGGGTTTCGCCGAACTCCGCGACGATGTAGCCGTGGCGGATGATGAGGGCGTTGGTGCCGGCCCGTTCCGTCGGCATCGACGCGAGGAGCTTGCCGTTGACGACCTCCTGGTCAGAAAAGTCACGGGTCGGCGACCTGGTCTCATTCGCGAGCATGAAGTCCATGGCGGCCTTCAGCTTCGCGGCGTCCATGCCCACCTCTGCCGGGGTCTTGCGGGCCCATTGGCCGGCGGGCGGGTAATAGGCGGTCTGTGCCGCCGGCAGCGCGATGCCAAACAGGAATAAGGCGAGACTGATTAGCCCTTTACGCATGTGGCGGCAGTCTAACTCAGGTCTGAACGCCGGCACAGTTTCGACCGATAAATGACCCATGCGGTGTTTCGCGCTAACGCTCTGTCTCCTGAGGCTGGCTACGACCCCAGCCCTTGGCGCCGAACTGACAGGAACCGTACAGGTGGCCGGCCGCCCCGCGCAGCATGCGGTCGTCTGGCTGGCGGCGAGCGGCGGGCCCGCCGGCCCCACAAAGAAGGTCGTGCTCGACCAGCGCAACCTCCAGTTCTTCCCGCATGTGCTGGCGGTGAGGGTGGGCACAACCGTGGACTTCCCCAACAACGACAAGGTGTTTCATAACGTCTTCTCGTTTCGCGACGGGAAGAAATTCGATCTGGGGATGTATCCGAAAGGCACCTCCAGGCCCATCAAGTTCGACAAGCCCGGGATCGCCCGGCTGTTCTGCAACATCCATCCAAATATGGCCGCCTACGTGTTGGCGGTCGACTCGCCCTATTTCGCGGTATCCAACGAAGACGGCGCGTTCACCATCTCGGGCGTCCCGCCCGGCACTTACACCTATCACGCGTGGCGCCCGGGCGGTCAGCCGGTTACGGGCTCGATCGCCGTCGATGGGACCACTCCTCTGGAAATCCGTTGGTAGGCAAGGCTCGCGCAGCGATCGGAATCGCGCTCGTGATGTTCGCCGCGGCCCCGGTGCGCGCGCAGCCCGAAATTGCGGCCGAGCTCGACTTGACCTCCGGCTATTCAGGTGAAGAGGTGCGCGCGGCGGCGTCGCAGTTGAGACTGTTCGGCGAGGGGCCTGCAGGCGTCGAGTTTTTCGCGGAAGCGGCATGGGGCGATCGCTGGGCCGGCGACGCGCCGATTGTCGGCGACCTTCTTTCGGGCGTCGATCCGATGGGCAGCGATGTATTCGGGGCCGCGTATCCCTACAACGGACGCGTGCGGCTGATCGAACTGTACGCAGAGCGATACTTCCGCCCGCGCGGCGCGATGCTCGGCGTACGCGGTGGACGATTCCGCATGCCGTTCGGCATCTACACCCGCAGCGATCACGGCTACTCCGGATTCCTGCGGCCGCCCTTAATCCGCTACGACGGATATTTCGGCGTCTCGAACAACTGGCTCGAAGACGGCGCGATGATCACGGCGGGCGTACCGCACCTGTTCGTCGAGGCCAGCGTCAGCCGCCCTCACGATGTCGGCTTCGCCATTCGGCGCAAAGGCGTCGACGCGTCGATTCGCGCGCAAGGCTATCGCGGACAGTTCGTGGTCGGCGCGAGCTACGCGCGCAGCAATCCGTATCTGTCGCCGCGATTTGCCGTCGGGCGTCAGGCGTTTTCGGGCGCCGATGTGCGATGGGCGCACCCTTCTGGACTGCAGGCGCGCGGTGAGTTCCTGAAAGGGCACTCGTACGAAGGGGTCTCGACGATCGGCTGGTATGTGGACGCGATCGTCCATCGTCCGGGCATGGGGCCGTTTACGGCAGTCGTCCGCGGGGAATTGCTCGACTATGACGCCGCACCGCCACGCGCTCGCAGCGCCAGGCGGCTGACACTCGGAACGCGCGTGCGTCTGCCCGGCCCTGTGACACTACAGCTCAACTATCTGCGTCAGCGCGGCGACTTGCCGCGCATCAAGTCGCACTCGATCGACTTCGCCGCGACATATTCGTTTCGTGTCGATCAGTTGTTTGTAAGGCACTAAATGTCTTCGATTCGAAAAGAGATCCGCTGGCACGATCGCATGGAAGCCCGCGTGGCGGCCGGCATCCTGCTGCTGGTCATGCTGTCGTTGACCGCCGTCCTCGTGACGGCGACGCGCGTCGCGACGCGCAGCGCCGTGGACCGCGCCGCAGACAATCTCGAGGGCGCGCGGTCGGGGTTCTATCGTCTCGTCGACGAGCGCGCGGAATTCGCGTCCAGACAGACACGCCTCATCACCGAGATTCCCGTCTTCCGCGCGACGATGATCAATCCCGTCATCGATCAAGATGTCGCGACGCTCACCGAGATGGCCGATGGCTACCGGCAGAGTCTCAACGCGCTGTTTGCGATCGTGACGACGCCGGATGGACGCCCGCTGACGACGCCGGGTTGGCCGGAGGGACACGCCCTGCCCCCGGCGCTCGAGGCGGCGATCAAAGGCGCGGCCGCCGGCGAATCGCGCCGCGACATCGTCCCGATCGACGGCAAGCTGCTGCTCATTACATCGGAGCCCGCGAAGTTCGCACAGGCCGAAATCCTGGGCACCGTCACGTTCGGCTTCCCGCTCGACGATCGCGTCGCGCAGCAGCTTGCGCAGATCGCGCGCGCCGACATCAACCTGGTCACAGGCAATCGTCTCGCCGGCAGCAGTCTGAGCGCCGCCGAACAGAAAGACGTCGCGGCGCTTCTGGCGGGCGGCAGTCTCGGCAGTGCAGCCGGCATCTCGCCCGGCGTCAGGGCGATCGGCGAGCGCAAGTTCATCGAAGGTACCTTCCCTCTCTTCCGCGATCGCACGACCGACGCCGGTCATCTGGTGCTGCTGCAGGACTGGGCGCCGACACAGGCGTTCCTCGATGAGCTGCGCGCCGCGCTGCTCTTCGCTGGCGTCGGCGGCTTCGTGCTGGCGCTCGCCGGAGGATTGTTCTTCAGCCACCGCACGAGCCAGCCGTTGATGGAGATGGCGGCCGCGGCGCGCGACATCGCCGGCGGCGACTGGAGCCGCACCGTCCCGGCACGCGGCAGCGCCGAAGCGACGACCATGGCGAACGCGTTCAACGACATGACGCGCAGCCTGCGCGATCAGTCGGAACGCCTGAACGCATCGTATCTGCGGTTCTCCACCGTCACGCAATCGGCCCGCGACGCCATCATCTCGGCCGATGGCGGCGGCGACATCACGTTCTGGAATCGCAGCGCCGAGGCGACGTTCGGCTACTCCGAGTCCGAGGTGCTCGGCCGGCCGATCACGATGTTGATTGTCGAATCCGACCGCGCCGCATACAAGGCAGCGCTGCCCGATCCAAACGCAGACGACCTCACGTTCGGCCATATCATCGAAGTGACCGGCTTGCGGAAAGATGGCAGCCGCTTTCCGTGCGAGTTCTCGCTCGCCGCGCTGCATGGCCGCGAGGGCACTGCGTTTACCGCGGTGGTGCGCGATGTCATCGAGCGCAAGCAGTCGCAGGACACGCTGAAGCAGCGCGAGGAGCAGTTGCGGCAGGCGCAGAAGATGGAAGCGATCGGGCGGCTCGCCGGAGGCGTCGCGCACGACTTCAACAATCTGCTGATGGCTATCCACGGCTACGCCGAAATGCTCATCCACAATCTCGCGCCCGGAGACGAGCGGCGCACCGACGCGGAAG
The DNA here is from genome assembly GCA_963730445.1 of Vicinamibacterales bacterium. Taxonomy (GTDB): domain Bacteria; phylum Acidobacteriota; class Vicinamibacteria; order Vicinamibacterales; family JAMQPK01; genus JAMQPK01. The sequence goes on from CAVSRX010000007.1 coordinate 255,874, forward strand.
AGATCGTGAAAGCGGCCGATCGCGCCGCGGGCCTCACGCGCCAGCTGCTCGCGTTCAGCAGCCGCCAGGTCATCACGCAGCAGGCCGTCGCGCTCGAGCAGCTTGTGCAGAACATGCAGAACATGCTGCAGCGGCTGATCGGCTCAGAGATTCAAATCTCCACAGAAGTGTGGCCCGATCTCACGCCAGTGCTCGTCGACACGACGCAGGTTGAGCAGATTCTGGTGAACCTCGTGATCAACGCGCGCGATGCGATGCCGGGCGGCGGAAAGATCACCATCGAGTTGCGGAACGTCGAGCTCGACAAGATCGGGGTGGCGGCGCACCCGGGCCTGCAAGCGGGCGACTACGTCGAGATGGCGATCTCCGACACCGGCTCGGGCATGGACGCGGAAACCCTGTCGCGCATCTTCGAGCCGTTCTTCACGACAAAGGAGAGCGGCAAGGGGACGGGGCTGGGGCTGGCCACGGTGTACGGCATCGTGCAGCAGAACAACGGCGCCATCGAGGTGCACAGCCGCCTGGGCCACGGCACAACGTTCTACATCTATCTGCCGCGGGCGACCGACCTGGGCAAGCCCGCGCCGATGCCAGTGGCGGGCGCCGGTGCTGGGAACGAAACGATTCTGCTCGTCGAAGACGACGATCGCGTGCGCGCGCTCGTGTCGAACATGCTGAGGAAGAACGGATTCACAGTGCTGCTGGCATCGGCCGGCGACCAGGCGCTCGAGATTGCGGCGCGCCATCGCGGCCACATCCACCTGCTGCTGACCGATGTGTTGATGCCAGGGTTGAACGGCCGCATGCTCGCGGAGCGGCTCACCGCGACGCGCCCCGAGGCGCGCGTGCTCTTCATGTCGGGATACTCAGACGACGACATCCTGCGGCTCGGCGTGAAAAAGAACGCCGCGCACTTCATTCAGAAACCCTTCTCCGTCGACGCGCTCGTGCACAAAATTCGCGAGACGCTCAACTCGCCGGGAAACATCCCGACTCGCATTAACTAAAAAAGGGCAGAGAGCATCATCTGCCCTCTGCCCTCATCCCTCTGCCCTGATTTGCGCGAGCGCTACGGCAGTGCGAGCGCCACGATCTCCGCCGTCGTCGTGCGCGACCCGACCGAGACCGCAATGTACTGCTTGCCGTTGATCGCGTACGTCATCGGGTTACCGCACGTGCCGCCAGGCAGCGTCATCTCGTGCACCACCGCGCCAGTGGCTTTGTCGTAGGCGTAGAACATCTCGCTGCCGCCCGCGCCCGAGCGAAAGAGGCCGCAACCCTGCCCCGCAAACATCAACGCCTTGGTCACCACGATGCCGCCTTCGTCAGCGCGGCCGGTTTTTGGAATCGTCACGCCCTTCAGCGCCGGATGATTCTTGATCCAGTCGTACGTCTCGCCGTTGGCCACCTGCCACGCGATGTCGCCCGTGTTCATGTTGTAAGCCGTGATGCGCCCGTACGGCGGCTTGACCAGCGGCAAGCCTTGCGGCCCGAGGCCCCATGGCCCGCGGCCCGCGCCGGGGCCGAGAGGTGCAGCAGCGCCGCCGCGTCCGAACTGCGGTGCGGCAGAGAAGTCCGCCGGAGGCGCCGCTCCGCCGCCGCCGCGTCCGCCGCCGCCACGTCCACCACCGCCACGGCCGCCACCGCCGGCAGCAGCCTCACCACCCGCCGGCGCCGCATTCTGCGGCCCTCCGGGACCAGCCGGTCCCGCATTCGTCGCGCCCGCCTGCGGAGCCGGACCCGCCGCACGGCCGCCCGCCGGCGCAGCGCCACCAGGTCCGCCCGCGCGAGCAGCTCCGCCGCCGCCGCCAGCGCCGCCGATGTAACTCATGTCTGAGCGGGTGCCGCCCTCCTGCAAAGCCTGCACGGTCATGTTCGACACCGACGGCACGTAGAGCATGTTCGTCTCGGGATCCCACGCCGCGCCTTGCCACAGGGCCGACCCCTGATTGCCCGGAAGCTGCAGCGTGCCGAGCACCGTGTCGGTGCGCACGCTCGGCGGCGTGAACAGCGGGCCGTTTCGATACTGGCTGAAGATTTCACGAGCTTCTTTGTTGAGCTCGGGCGTGAAATCGATCAGATCCTTTTCCTGCACGCCCTGGTGATCGAACGGCGCGGGCTTGGTCGGATGCGGCTGCGTCGGCGAATACCATTCACCCGGAGTGTCGCCGCCGGGAACCTTGCGCTCCTCGATCGGCCAGATGGGCGCGCCCGTCACACGATCGAAGACGAACACGTAGCTCTGCTTGGTCACCTGCGCGACAGCGCGAACCGGCTTGCCGTTGACGGTGATGTTGATCAGGTTCGGCGGCGAGGCGATGTCGTAATCCCAGATGTCGTGGTGGACGAGCTGATGGTGCCACACACGTTTGCCGGTCTTCGCTTCGAGGCACACGAGACTGCCCGCGAACAGGTTGTTGCCCGGACGGTGACCGCCGTAGAAATCACCCGTCGGCGACTCGACAGGCAGATACACATATCCAAGCTCTTCATCCGCAGAAAATGGCGACCACACAGCGGTGTTGCCCGTGTAGGCCCACGAATCGTTCAGCCACGTCTCGTTGCCGAATTCTCCAGGGTGCGGAATCGTGTGGAACGTCCAGATGCGCTTGCCGCTGCGGACGTCGTATCCCCGCACGTAACCCTTCGTGTTTTCCTTCGACCGCGGTGCGGTGCCCGCCTGCAGCGCCGCACCGACCACGATGACGTTGTTGACGACGACGGCCGGCGACGTGGAGCTGATCGTGCCGTCTTTCGGCGTCGGCTGGTCGAAATCGTCGTAGAGGTCGATGACGCCGGCGCGGCCAAACGATGGATCGGGCAGTCCGGTTTTCGCGTCGAGCGACACCATGCGGTAGCCGCGCGTGATGAGGATGATGCGCTGCTGCTTGCCGTCGGTCCAGTACTCGACGCCGCGTGACACGCTGCGCGGCGCCATATCGCCGCGCGGGCCTTCGTCGAGCCGATATGTCCAGAGCGTCTCCCCGGTGGCGCCGTCGATGGCGGCGACCGACGGCCGAGTTCCGACTGTGGTGTACAGAACGCCACCGACCATCAACGGCGTGGCTTCCAGGTTGTTCTGCGGCCGCGGCCCGAAGTTATCGGCCTTCCATCGCCACGCCACCCGAAGGTTCTTGACCGTGTCGCGATTGATTTGATCGAGCGCCGAGTACTTCGTGTTGCCGAGATCGGCGCCCCAGTGCGGCCAGTCGCCGTTCTTGACGCCGGTCTGTCCCGATACCAACAATGAAGTGCCGGCAAGAAGGATCGCAAGCAAGAAGATTCGCATATTGAATGCTATCTACGCCCGAGGGGAGCGAATTGCTTACCGGGACAGGGATTAGAGGCGCTGCTGCGCGCTGACGAGGCTGGCAACCGGCAGGCCATCGTTCGGATCGACGGCTGGCAGCGCCAGCCGGAAGCAGGCGCCCTTGTCGGTCGGGAGGAGCGTCAGCGCACCGCCGTGCGCTTCGGCAATGCCCATCGCGATCGACAAGCCGAGCCCCGTGCCTTCGCCCACTTCCTTGGTCGAGAAGAACGGCTCGAAGACGCGCCCGGCCAGCGCCGCCGGCACGCCGGGACCATCGTCCTGTATTTCGATCGTCACCATCTCGTCGATGCACTTGGTCGTCACGGTGAGAGTGCCGCCGCGGTGCGCCGTGCGCATCGCCTGCTCGGCGTTCAGAATGAGGTTCAGAATGACCTGCTGAATCTCCTCCGGGTTGACGACCACGCAGGGCAGCCCTTCGCCGTAGCTTTCGAAGAGGCGGATATTCGCCGAGCCGAACTCGTACGATCGCAGTGAGAGCGTGGTCTTGACGACCTCGTTGACGCTCACGATGGAACGCTCAGAGGACGAGCGCCGGACGAACGCGAGCAGGTTGCGCACGATCTTCCCCGCGCGAATCGCTTCCGAGCGCACCTGCTCGAGATCGCGGCGCAGCTCTGGGCGTTCTTCCGCGTCGATCAGCAGCTCGGTGAAGCCGAGAATCGACTGCAGCGGGTTGTTCAGCTCGTGCGCGACGCCCGATACGAGCTGGCCGACGGCCGACAGCCGTTCGCTGTGAATGAGCTGGCTGCGCAGGCGAAGCTCTTCGGTGATGTCGCGCTCCATCTGCACGTAGTGCGTCACCTGTCCCTGGTCGTTCGTGAGCGGAACAATCGCGCACGCCGCCTGGAACGTCGAGTTGTCGCTGCGCCGGTGGACGATCGTGCCGTTCCACGCCTGGCCTTTCGTCACCTTCTTCACTTCTTCGAGCTTCGCGAGCGATTCGTCGGCGACGACCGCGGCGCGCGACTGGTCGATCAGATCTGCCAGGTCGTAGCCGACCGCGTTGCAGAACGCGCGATTCGCGTGGCGAATCTGACCGTCGCGCGACACGATGACGATCAGCTCGTTCGCTTCCTCGACGGCCGCGCCCATCAGTCGGAGCTTCGCGTCGACCTGCCTCAATTCCGCGCGCTCGACGGCGAGCCGGGCCATCAGCAGCGGCAGCACCGACACGATGGCCACCGCCATCGACAGATCCTGAAACGGGGCGAGCGGGCCCGCGGGTACCGCCCGCCGCAATCCATAGTCGATGAGCGGCAGGAGCGCGAGGCCGGCGAAAATGACCCACGGCCGCGACGTGGCCCCTTGCGCCTCGTCGGCTTCGATCGCCGGGATGAGCGATCGCGGCGCGCCCGACGCCGCCCACGGATAGAACGCGAAAGGCAGAATCCACATCGCGTCGCCCATCGACGCGGTCTGGTAGACGCCCTGCCAGATCTCCGCGTTGCCGAGCGTCAGCGTGATGAACGAAATCGACAGGCCGAGGGCGAGGCGCCGATACACCTGTTTCCATTCGCGATCGGGCGTGAAAATCGTGGCGATGACCATGCCGACGCAGACGAGAAACTGCTGGAGCTCGGAGAGCAGCAGGAGCGAGCCCGATGTGCCATTCGCCACTGCTCCGCCGTCGGCGGCCACGGCAAAATGTGAATAGAGGAAGCCGGTGAGCACCGCGATGCCGGCGATGTCGACCGCGATCGTCGCCGTCACTTTTTCGCGCGGACCGCGATGGGGCTGCGCCAGCAGCGCGAGGAGCGGCGCGACGCCGCCGAAGAGCGCGAACACGGCGTGCCATCCCAGCCACGAGGTGCCGACGCCCATCAGCATCTCGTCGACCGACCAGCTGACGACGCTGATGGCCGACATCACCAGGCCGAGCGCGAGCGTCGCCCAGAACAGCCAGTGGCATCCCGCCCATGTGTGCCGCCGCCGCGCGATCATCGTGACGCCCGCAAGGGGCGGCAGCAGCAGCGCAATGATGCGGAACCAGGGAAGAACGTCCGGAAACGGCCTCAGGTAGGCGCCAATGACGGCGTAAACAATCGAATATGCGACGCCGAGCCCAAGCCAGCCCATCTACATATCCGTTTCGGCCGAAGTGCCTCACGTCCATAGGCTTTCGGCGCACTTTTGTGCAAGGATGATGAGCCGCTTTCCCGTTTGTCGGACATAGGCTGACACTGTGCGCATTCTTATCGTCGAAGACGACACTGATATCGCTGCGCTCATCGCCCACTATCTCGAAAAGGCCGGGTACGGGTCTGAAGTCGTGGCCGACGGCGGGCAAGCGCTGATCGCGGCGAGGGAAACGCCTCCCGATCTCGTCATCCTCGATTTGATGCTGCCTGGGATGAGCGGCCTCGAAGTCTGCAAGGCCCTGCGGTTCGACAACCGAACGGCGGCGCTCCCCATCATCATGCTGACCGCTCGCGGCGAAGAGTCGGAGCGCATCCTCGGGCTCGATTCCGGCGCCGACGATTACGTCGTCAAGCCGTTTCAGTCCGAACGAGCTGATGGCACGCGTGCGCGCGCTGCTCCGCCGCACCGCGCCGCCGGAGAGCAAGGAACGCATCCTGCGCTGTGGCCCCATCAGCGTCGACGTCGAACGCCATACCGTGTCCGACAGCGGCGAGAACGTCCGGCTGACGGCAAAGGAATTCCTGCTCCTTCAATATCTGCTCGAGCATCGCGGCCGCGTGCTGTCGCGCGATCGGCTGCTGTCCGATGTCTGGGACTATCAGTACCCGGGCGCCACGCGCACCGTCGATGTGCACGTCAGGCGGCTGCGCGAAAAGCTTCCGTTTCTCGAAAAGGCGCTCGTCACCGTGCAGCAGTTCGGCTACAAGCTCGCCGAACCGTGACGATGGCCGACGCCTTCCTCTATCTCCTCGTCGTGCTGGCGGCCGGACTCGCTGGGCTACCGCATCGCAGCCGTCGTGACGCATCGCCGCATGCGCGATCGCGAGACGCGAGCGCGCGCCGAGATCGGCGCAGGCTGACGCGCCGCCTGAGCGAGCTCGAGACCGAACGCGCGCGCATGGCCGCCGTCCTGTCGGGCATGGTCGAAGGCGTGCTCGGCGTCGACGGCAAGGGACGGCTGCTGCTCGTGAACGAGGCGGCGCGCCGCATGCTGAATCTCGACGACGATCTGTTGGGCCGCCATTACGTCGAGGCGGTGCGCCAGCCCGGCATCGTCAGCCAGCTTGGCGCCGCGCTGACAGGCGAGCAGCCGTCTTCCGATAGAAATACCACTCGACGCGATGACTGCCGCCGGCGGGCCGCGCATTTTCCGCGTGCAGGCCACACCCGCGAGCGCCGAAGGCGGCGGAGCCGTGCTCGTGCTGCACGACATCAGCGATTTGCGCATGGCCGATCGCGTGCGTCGCGATTTCGTGGCGAACGTGTCGCACGAGCTGCGCACGCCGCTGACGGCCGTGCGCGGCTACGTGGAAGCGCTGATGGACGAGCCCGTCGAACCCGAGAAGCGGCGGCAATTTCTCGAGGTGATCGATCGCCACACGGGACGGATGGAGCGCCTGGTGCGCGATCTGCTGCGGCTGGCGCGGCTCGACGCACAGCAGGAGATCGCCAACGTCGAGGCGATCGACGTCGCCGAGCTGTTCCAATCGGCCGCGTCCGATTTGTCCGAACGCATCGAGCGCCAGCAGGTGCACATCGACATCAAGGTGAAGCCGGCCGCGGCAACCATCAAGGCGGATCCGACGAAAATGCAGGACGCGCTGCGCAATCTGATTGAAAACGCGGTGAACTACTCCGCGGAGGGGGCGCACATCGAGCTGGAGGCGCACGCCGATGGGGATCGCGTGCTGCTGACGGTCAGCGACTACGGACCAGGCATCCCGGAAGAGGAGCTGGGGCGCGTGTTCGAGCGCTTCTACCGCGTGGACAAATCGCGCACGCGCGATCCGGGCGGCACCGGTCTCGGCTTATCGATCGTGCGCCACCTCGTCGAACTGCATGGCGGCAAAGTGAGCGCGGCGAACAGACCCGAAGGCGGGGCCGTGTTTACGATTGCGCTGCCTCACAGACGCAATCGGTAATGTGAATTGGTAGATTGGAAGATTGGGAGATTGGCAGATTACGGACTACGGAGCGGGCGCGGAATATCCCTGTTTCGTGCGCGCGCTCGTCTGCGGGCGCTTTACGGAAACGGTGATGTTGCGCCAAGCGCCATCTCGTCGTGGATTCGTTGACACGTAGCCGATGGTGTATTGGTTCGAGAGTTCCTCGTAAATCTGGGTGTACAGGGACGAAAGGCGCCGTCCGCTTTCTGGAAAAAACGCCCGGCCGCCATTTATGGCCGCCAACCGCCGGAGAGACAACGCCGGTTCCTGAGTCTCGTCGAGCGGTTGTTCGCCCATGAGTGCAATTGCATAGATCGCGACGTGAGATCGACGTGCCAGTGCGAGCGCACGATTGAGGCCGGGACTGCGTGATGCGTCCCCGTCGGTCAGGAAGATGATTGCGTCGCGTCGAATCGTCGGCCCGCGCACTGCGGCTGTATCGAACGTGCTCAACAGCCGCAAGAGGAGGCTTTCGGCCGACTCCCGCGTGGGCGGAGACACCCGTCGAATCGCTCGCTCGAGATCGGCGTGGTTGTTCGTAAACGGCTGATGCACTTCGCCGTCTATACCGAAACCCCTGACCTCGGCGAGATCGATATCGCGCAACTTGCGCACCAGCCCTGCGGCCGCCTCATGCACCTCTCCTGTTCGCGCGCTATTCACTGACCGCGTATCGACAACCAGTGAAACCGCAATCGGGACGTCGCCGCGATTGAAGACGGCGATCTGCTGCCTGACGCCATCTTCGACAACGTCGAACGCCTCATCGGTGAGATTTGCAACCGGGCACCCATCCCAACCAGCGTTCCAGTACGGGGGATAACGCTCGAAGCATTGGCGCGACTGATCGGTAACCGTCACATGCAGAGAAATGAGGTCGAGCGAGCTGGAGAACCGGGGCGTCTGAGTGGGTTCCTGCGCGAAATTCGATCCACTCGCCGAAAGCACGGCGACCATTGCCAACAGAAGTTGTCGGCCTTTCATCTCAGGTTTTGACACCGTCGCGCGCCTTTTGGGGGCATTTCGAATCTTCCAATCTACCAATCTTCCAATCTACCAATTCTCAGATCCACCCCCGCGCCTTGTAGTACGCCCAGGCCATGAGGTCGTACATCATGTGCTCGCTTGTGTAGAGTCCCGTGCGCGAAGGCAGATACATCTCCAGAAAATCGCCCTGCGCGACATATATCTCCGGAGTCGACGGCACGGGGCTGAAGCCCACGGCTCGAAAGGCCGCGAGCGCGCGCGCGATGTGCTGCTGCGAGGTCACCAGCACGAACTGCTCGATGCCATGCTGCTTCAACAGCGGCGGCACGAACATCGCGTGATCGCGTGTGTTGGTCGACCGCTCTTCTTTGATGATGTGGTCCGCCGGCACGCCGAGCTGCTCCAGCTGATGCGCCATCATCCCGGCTTCTGAATACTGCGATCCTCCGTGGCCGCCGGTCGCGATAATCGGCACGCCGCCCAACACCCTGTGCAGCCGCGCCGCCTCGAGCACGCGCAGCGATCCATCGCGCGTCGGCGCGCCGTACGAGCCGCCCCGCGAGCGGTACACGTGCATGCCCCCGGCGAGCAGCACGATCGCCGTGGCGCCGCGCGCGTCCGCCTTCGACATGACTGGAGGCAGATTTGGCGTGAACAGATCGACGAGGGCCGCCGCCATGATCGGCGTACTGAGCATCCAGTACAACAGGACCAGCAGGGCGATCCAGATCTTGCCGGCGCGGCCGCCATCCTTTGTGCGAAACAGCAGCAGCACGCCGGGAACGAGCGAGACGAGAAGGAAGGCGATCGTGCCGGGAACGAGAAGGTCTTTGAGGACGGCCGGAACCACGCGTTCTAGACCTGCTGGGACTGCAGCTCGCGAGCGCGCTCGTACACAGAAGACCGATCGGGATAAAGCTCGCGAAGAACGATTTCCTCGTCGCCGTGCGCGGCGCGCACGACCTGGAGCTCGGCGCCGCTGCAACAGCTCACCATGACGCACATCGTGCTGGTCTCTCCGTTGGAGACTTCCCAGAGCACGTGATGATCTTTATTCATGACCGTTGTCTATTCAGCGTCCGTACCTGTGCATGGCCATGCCGATGATTTCTTCGATCAGCTGGTTATAGGTGCGCCCCGCCTTGCGCGCGGCCTGCGCCAGCTCGGCGCGCGAGGTGAGCCACGGATTGGGATTCACTTCGATCACCGCGACGGTGCCGTCCGGCTTGAGGCGCATGTCGACGCGTCCGTAGTCGCGAAGCTCGAGCGCCTGATACGCCGCCAGCGCGGTCGAATGCAGCAGCGCGGTCGTCTCCTCCGACAAGTCTGTCGCGACGATCGACTTCGCGTCGCGATAGGCCTTCGTGCCCTTTCCCCACTTCACCTCGGCCGCGGCAATTCGCGGCGTGCCTTCCGGCAGGTGCGACAAGTCGAGCTCGATGACCGGAAGCGCCTCGGGGTTCTCGTTGCCGAGCACCCCCACGTACATCTCCCGTCCCTCGACGTACTCCTCGATGAGGATCGGCGAATCGAACTGCTCGTGCAGCCAGTCGATGCGCTCCATCAGCTCCTTGATGGACGAAACCACCGCGTTGAACTCGATGCCGATCGATCCATCCTCGCGCATCGGCTTCACGATGACGGGGAAATGCAGCTCGTCGGAAAACGCCAGGCGCCCGCGGAACGAGCGTGCAAAGATCGGCGTCGCAATGCGGTGAAAGGCGAAGATCTTCTTCGCGACGCTCTTGTCCTGCGCGAGCATCAGGCCGTGGCTGCCGCTGCCGGTGAAGGGCTTCCCCACCAGCTCGAGGTACGCGGCGATGTTGTAGTCGGCCGTGTCGTTGCCCGCGAACGATTCGCTGAGATTGAAGATGATGTCGCAGTCGAGCTTGGGCAGCGCGTGCAGGCTCTTGAGCGAGCCGTCGAGCTGATGCAGCGTCGGCTCGTGGCCGAGCTTGGTGAGCGCGTCGATCACTTCCTCCTCGACTTCTTTCTTGTCGAGGGTGCGCACGAGCGGCGCTTTGCCGTTCGTACCCGAGCTGTCTTCCTCGGGCTCCCACCGATCGTAGAGGACGATGACTTTGAGTTTGCCTGCCATTAAGAAATCGTTGCGCCGGCCTTCCCCGATCGCCGCTTGTCGCCCGTGAAGGTACCACGAGTCAGGTAATTCATCGCTAACGTTGTGCCGAAGGCCGTGAGCTCGACGAGGTAGACCGGCTCGCGGCCGATCTCGCCCCACAGCTTCAGGCGCTCGCAGTTCTTGCAGATCGCCTCGACGAGCCCGCGCACCACCGCGCGCCGCACGCCGGTCCAGTAGGTGATCTTGTCGATCAGGTCGCGGCGGTACTTCGTCACGATATCGGCCGCCGGTCGTCCTTCGCGCGGCTTGCGCGTGAGAAAGATCTCCGACAGGTGCACGTCCATCGCCATATCCACGCGCAGGTCGCGCTCTTTTTCGGCGCGCTTGTAAAAGTCCTCGACCGTGAGACGCATGTCATCGACGGTAATGTCGACTTCGCCGGTCCGCACGATCGGCTCCTGGTCGCCGAACATGCGCGCCATCCGATCGACGTACCGGAGCTTGCGCAGCGCCGGCCAGCCTTTGTATCGGCGCCTCCACGCGCTTCCGGGAGTGAGCCACACTGCAAACGTCTCGGCGAAGTCTTCGTCGGGGTGCTTCTGCGCGTACCACCCTTCCATGTGCCGCACGTAGTTGCGGCTGAACGGCACCGGCCGGTACTTGTCGCGATAGGGACGATCGAACGGCCCGAAGGTCGCAATCCAGTCGGCGCGCGCGTACAGGCGGTACGCGTAGTTGAAGACGTGCCCCGCTTCGTGCCGCATGTAGCGCATGATCTCGCGGCTGTCTTCGAGGTCGTCGATCGCGCGCTCGAGCCTGCCGAGATTCGGATCGGCCAGGTAGAACGGGATGCCGAGCACCGGCTGCATGTCGGGACAGCCCCACTCGTCGGTGAGGTAGCAGACCGGACGGAACTTGCGCAGCCCGCGCCGCTCGAGCTCTTTGTAGAGCTGACGCACGTAGGGCTCGACGGGCGAGCCCTCGAGCTTCAGCCCCAGCTCGCGGATGCGCTTGCCGAGCACGCCGCGGAGTTCCGGATCGAGCGTTTCGAATGCGGGCATCTGTTGGGATTATAGGTGGCTCCGCCCTTGACGCCGGTCCTCGTACCGAACGACAATCATGTGGTTCCCATACGCTTACCTTACATTATTGTCTGAATCATATTTTCCATGAGCACTGCCCGTACCGCCGTCAAACCGGTCGAATCGTCCACCCGTGAGGTCCGCCGCCTGTCCTCCCTGCTCGACACGAGCCAGGCGCTGACCGGCACGATCGATCTCAAGGCCGGACTCCATCGCGTCCTCGAAATCCTCGGCCGCCATCACGGCGCGATCCGGAGCACCGTCGTCATGCTCGACGAAGATACCGGCCAGCTGCAGGTGGAGGCGTCCGACGGGCTCGACCGCCCCGGCTATCGCGTCAGCTACCAGCTCGGCGAAGGCATCACCGGACGCGTCGTCGAGAGCGGCAAGTCGATCGTCGTGCCGCAGATCAGCCGCGAGCCGATGTTCCTCAACCGCGCGTCGAAGCGGGCCGAGCTGCCGCAGCAGGAGCTCAGCTTCATCTGCGTGCCCATCATGCTGAACCGCAAGGCGGTCGGCGCGCTGGGCGTCGATCTCAAGTTCAAGCCCGATCGCGATTTCGACCGCACCCAGAAATTCCTCGGCGTCGTCGCCTCGATGATCTCGCAGGCCGTCAAGGTGCAGCGCCTGATCGACAACGAGCGCAAGAAGCTGCTCGACGAGAACACGCACCTGCGGCAGGAGCTGCGCGAGCGGTACGACTTTTCCAATCTTCTCGGCACGAGCGGCCCGATGCGACAGATCTGCGAGCAGGTCGCGCAGGTGGCACGGACGATGACGACGGCGCTCATCCGCGGAGAGTCGGGAACGGGGAAAGAGCTCATCGCTCACGCCATTCACTACAACTCGCTGCGCGCGAACAAGCCATTCGTCAAGGTGAGCTGCGCGGCGCTGCCCGACAGCCTCATCGAATCGGAGCTGTTCGGCTACGAGAAGGGCGCCTTCACCGGCGCGCAGCAGCGGAAGAAAGGGCGTTTCGAGCTGGCCGAGGGGGGCACGTTGTTTCTCGACGAGATCGGTGACATCCCGCTCTCGACACAGATAAAGCTCCTGCGCGTGCTGCAGGAACGCGAGTACGAGCGTTTGGGCGGCACGGAGACGCTGAAGTCGAACGTCCGCCTCGTCACGGCGACCAACAAGGACCTCGAGAAGGCCATTCAGGACGGGACGTTCCGTGAGGATCTGTACTACCGGCTGAACGTGTTCTCGATCTTCGTGCCGCCGCTGCGCGAGCGGAAGACCGACTTGCTGCTCCTCGCCGATCACTTCCTCGAGAGCTTCTCGCGGACGCACAGCAAGAACATCAAGCGCATCTCGACGCCGGCGATCGACATGCTGATGAGCTATCACTGGCCGGGCAACGTGCGCGAGCTCGAGAACACGCTCGAGCGCGCGGTGCTTGTGTGCGACGGCCACGTCATCCACGCGCACCATCTGCCGCCCACGCTGCAGACCGCCGAGGCCTCGGGCACCATTACGCGCGTCTCGCTGCGCGATGCGGTCGCCGCCTACGAAAAGGATCTGATCTCGGACGCGCTGAAGACCACCCGCGGCAACCGCGCAAAGGCCGCCCGCCTGCTGAACACGACCGAGCGCATCATCAACTATCAGGTGAAGAAGTATTCGATCGATTACCGGCGGTTTAAGAACTAACAGGAGATTAGGAGGCAGACCTCAAAACCTAACAGCTGAATTTATCGATCCAGGAACCCCTTGTAGTTCTCCCGCGTCACCAACTCGAAGGGAATCCACACGAAGCTGTCGACCTTCTCGCCGCGCGACAGCTTGACCGCGGCATCGACCGCGCCGCGCGCCTGTCCGCGCGCATCCTGAAACACCGTGACGGCCAGCGTGCCCTTCGCCAGCTCGGCGAGCGCGTCCGGTGTCGCGTCTACGCCTCCGACGAGGATCTTTCCCAGCGCGATGCCGGCCTGACGGATCGCCATGATGGCGCCGATGGCCATCTCGTCGTTGTTCGAGGCGACCGCGTCGATCGCCCTGCCCGCGGTCAGCCAGTTGTTCATCAGATCGAGCCCACGCTCGCGCTGAAAATTGCCGACCTGCTTCTCGACGACTTTCATCGCGGGATACTTCGCGACGACGTTCTCGACCGCCGTCGTGCGAAGCTGCGCGCCGTTCGACGCGAGCTCGCCGACCATGATGGCGACGTTTCCGCGGTAGTTCATCAACCGGGCGAGCTCTTCCATCTCCAGCGTGCCTGCCTGGAGGTCTTCGGACCCGACGAACACGACGCCCGCGGGCAGCGTCTCCTCGGCGGGCCGCCGATTGACGTACACGAGCGGGATGCCCGCGTCGCGCGCGATCTTCGTCATCCCCGGTGTCGCAGACGTATCGGCGGCATTCACGATGATGGCCGCGGCATCCTGTGCGGCGAAATTCTGAATCTGACTGAGCTGGCGGCCGACGTCCCCCTGCGCATCGGCAATCCGGATATCGATCTCCGGGATACTTGGCGGCGTGCTCGATCATCGCGGTGCGGAGAATGGTCAGCCAGTTGTCGTCGAAATGCGCCATCGACACGCCGATGACCGGCCGCGCCGGCGCCGACGATCCGCCACCGCACCCGGCAACCGCCATCGAAACGAACAGCGCCATGGCCATGCGGGCTAACCGCGCGATCAACACCACCATCTGCCCTCCTTCAGCCCTTTGCGCCCCGATGTCGATATCGATCGGCCACTACTGCCGACACGATGACGCCGCCTTTGACGATGTCCTGGATATAGGCGTCGAGGCCGATGAATGTGAACCCGCTCGTCATGATGCCGAGGATGATCGTGCCGATCACGGTGCCGGCGATCCGGCCGATGCCTCCTGACAGGCTCGTGCCGCCGATAACCGCCGCCGCGATCGCATCAAGCTCGTACGACATGCCCATGCCGGCCTGCCCGCTCGCGGCGCGCGCCGGACGTCACCACGCCGCCAAGGCCGGCGAGCAACCCGGCAACGGTATACACGACGATGAGATGCCGCTCTACGCGAACACCCGATACACGTGCGGCCACCGCATTCGCGCCGATCGCATAGGTGTACCTGCCATATCGCGTGTGCCGCAGTAATACGTGAAAGATGATGGCGACGAGCAGGAAAATCAGCACGGGTACTGCGCCGGCGCCGATCGCCGTGTAATCCTCCGTCAGCATGCTCACCGGCTGCCCTCGCGTGTAGTAGCGCGCGAGGCCGCGCGCGCTCACCATCATGCCGAGGGTCGCGATGAACGGCGGAATGCCGGTGTAGGCGATGAGGCTGCCGTTCACGAGACCGGCGATCGCGCCGGTGGCAAGACCGGCCGCGACCGGCACGATGACCGGAAGATCGGTGAGCGAGGGAAACACCGCGCGCGCATTCGGCGTCTGTGCGAGGCTCGCGGCGATCATCGCCGACAACGCGACGACCGATCCCGACGAGAGATCGATGCCGCCGGTGAGGATCACCTGCGTGACGCCGATGGCCAGCAGCCCGATAATCGAGACCTGCAGCACCATCACGAGCAGGCGCTGTCCGTTGAAGAGGAAGCTCGCGCCGCGGACCTGCCAGCCGATCGCCTCGAACAGCACGGCGATGCCGACGAGCACGAGGAAGATGCCGACGTCGCTCGAGAGCCGGCGTGTCCTCAATGCGCAGCCAGCCTCATGAGATCGACCTGATTCGCCTGGGATCGATCGACGATGCCGGCGACGCGTCCCTGGCGCATCACCATGATGCGATCGCTCATGCCGAGAATCTCAGGCATCTCGGACGAGATCATGATCACCGCCGCGCCCTCCGCCGCAAGCGTCGAGATGAGCCGATGGATCTCTGCCTTCGCGCCCACGTCGATGCCGCGCGTCGGCTCGTCGAGAATCAGGATGCGCGGCGCCGTCAGCAGCCAGCGTCCGACCAGCACCTTCTGCTGGTTGCCGCCGCTGAGGTGCTGAACCGGTTCAAACAGGGTTGGCGTCTTCACGCGCACCGCGGCTGCCGTCTCACGACATGCGGCAAGCAGCTTCGCCTGCTTCACGAAGCCGCTCGTCACGAACTCGCCGCCGAGGACCGCGACCTCCATGTTCTCGTGCACGCGAAGCGGCATGAACAACCCGCTCGTCTTGCGATCTTCCGTGAGGAACGCCATCCCTCGATCGATCGCGTCCGCGGGCGAATCCATCTCGACGGGGACGCCGTCGATGACGATTTCGCCGGATGTCGCGCGTCTCACGCCGAAGAGCGTTTCCGCGAGCTCCGTGCGCTTCGACCCCACGAGCCCGGCCACGCCGAGAATCTCCCCCGCCCGCACCTCGAACGACACATCCGAGAACGTCCCGTCGAGCGACAGCCCCTTCACCGAGAGCCTCACGCGATCGGTGGGTACGTTGTCTTTCGGGAACAGCTGCGTCAGCTCGCGGCCCACCATCATCGTGATGAGCCGATCGCGGTCGAGCTGGTTCGCAGGCGACGACCCGATGACGCGCCCGTCGCGCATGACGGTCACCTCGTCCGCAATCCTGAAGACTTCGTCGATCTTGTGCGTGATGTAGATGATCGCGCTGCCGCGAGCCTTGAGATCGGCCACGATCTCGAACAGCTGCGCCACTTCGCGCTCCGAGAGCGCCGAGGTCGGCTCGTCCATGATGAGGATCTGCGCTTCGTACGAGACGGCCCGCGCAATCTCGATCATCTGCCTCTGCGCAATGGTGAGGTCGCTGACGCGATCGTCGGGATTGATATTGATGGCGAGCGCGCCGAGCAGCTCTGACGTCCGCCGCCAGAGGGCGCGGTCGTCGATGAATCCGAAGCGCGTCAGCGGCTCACGCCCGAGAAAGATGTTTTCGGCGACGGTCATCGACGGCATCAGGTGCAGTTCCTGATGAATCATGGCGACGCGCCCCTGTAAGACGACGCGGCCGGCGTCGGGCGTGAGGAGACCGGCGACGATCTTCATCAACGTCGACTTGCCCGCGCCGTTTTCTCCCATCAGCGCGTGCACGGCGCCCGCGCGGACGTTCATGGACACATCGTCCAGCGCCAGCACGCCCGGAAATGCCTTCCGGACACTCTTGAACCTCGACCAGGTAGGCCATTTGGCTGAGATACACTAGCACCCCTGCTTATGAAAAAACTCAAAGTTGGAGTCATTGGCGCCGGACGGCTGGGCAAGGTGTACGTCCGCGATCTGGCCACGCGCATTCCGGAAACCACAGTTGTGGCCGTGGCCGACATCGATCGCGCGCTCGCCGCCAGTGCCGCGGAGGAATTCGATATCGCAAAGGCGTACGGCTCGGCCGACGAGTTAATCGCCGACGCCAACGTCGATGCCGTCGTCATCGTCAGCCCCACGCACGCCCATCGGGAGAACGCGATCGCCGCAGCACAGTCGAAAAAACCGACATTCTGCGAGAAGCCGCCGGCGCTCAGCCTCTCGGAATGCAAGGCGATGTCGGACGCGGTCGACAAGTCGGGTTCGTTTTTTCAGATGGGATTCATGCGCCGGTTCGATCCCGGATACGCCGCTGCGAAAGAAAAAATCGAGCAGGGCGCAATCGGCAGGCCCGTCGTCTTCAAGTCGTCGTCACGCGATCCGTTCCGGCCGAGCCTCGAGTACGCGAACCCGGCCAGCAGCGGCGGCATCATGGTCGACATGGGGATCCACGATTTCGATCTCGCCCGCTGGTTCATGGGAGACGTCGACACCGTGCTGGCCGCTGGCGCCGTGCTCGCATATCCGGAGATGGCCTCGATCGGTGATATCGACAACGCGATCGCGACGCTGATCTTCGCGGACGGGCGTCTCGGCGTGATCGACCTGACGCGCAACGGAGTCTACGGCTACGACATCAGCACGGAGCTGCTTGGCGATGCCGGAACGGTCCGCATCGGCTATCTCCGCGAGACTCCGCTCTACACGATGACGAAGAACAATGTCGCGCACGACACGGTCCCCTACTTCATGGAGCGTTTCGAGCGCGCTTATACACTTCAGCTGCGGAATTTTGCGCAGAACGTTCTGGGAGGACGCGTCCCGCCCGTCGTCATCAAGGACGGCGTGGAGGCGCTGCGGATTGCGCTCGCCGCCACTGCCGCGCATCAAAGCGGCAAGCCGGTGAAAGTCGCCAGTATTCAGTAACGTGACTTCACACCTGAACGCCTAAGCGGCACGGCAACGCCTTGCGAGTCGAGCAATGCTCGACCTCGCCAGCGTCGGCACCGACGGTATCGCGCCCAGTCTCGTGCAGCTCGTCGCGGCAGCCGCATTCGCGAAGCGAAGCCGCTCGGGCACGGGCCACTTCTGACGCAGCGCGTAGATAAACCCCGCGCGAAACACGTCGCCCGCTCCAGTGCCATCGACGACCTTCACCTTGAACGCGGGCGCCACGTGAAAGGTATCGCCCTCGAGCGCAACGGCGCCCTGCTCTGCCAGCGTCATCACAAGCAGTCCGTCGTTCAGACGCCTCAATTTTCTCAGCGCCCGTTCAGGATCCTGCTCGCCTGTCAGCCTCGCCGGCAGATGCTGCTCGAAGATCGGAAAGGTGACCGACGCAATCAACTGCTCGACCTGATCGGACACGTGCTCGAGATCGCTCGTAACGGGAGTACCGGCGCTGCGCGCGATGGTCGTCGCATGCAGCGCCAGCTCAGGGTCATCGTCGTCGACATGCACGACGTGTGCTTGCAGCGCGGATACGCGCAATTCCTTGAAGGGCACCTTCAGCTGGTCGCTGCGATGCCAGAGAACCGTGCGGGTGCCTTGCGGATCGACGAGGATGACCGCGCCGCGGTTCGGCGTATCGCAGTCGATCGAGCCCCGCACATCGACACCGCAGCTCTTCAAGGCATTCCTGATCAGCCGTCCGTGCTCGTCCGATCCGAAGGCGCCGAGGTAGCCGCTGCCGAGACCCAACGCCGCGCACGCGGCCATCACCGTGGCCGTTTGTCCGCCGCACAGGAATTGCCGATCGCTGACGCGCACCTTCCCGCTGGCCAGTACCGCGCTGTACCTCGCCCGGCAGTTGCAGGACCTCGTCGACGGAGTTCGTTCCTACACCGACTACGTCCAGCATTCGTAATCTACAATCAATCTACGAATCTGCCAATCTACCAATGGTGGCGCAGATCTCTCGAACACGTGCCTGCGAAGCCTGCACCTGCTTCTCCAGATTTGCGTCGAGTCCAAGCTGACGCCGGTGTTCCGCCGTGCGCAGAAACACGTAGGCGTGATCGAGCTCGCGGCCCACCTGCTCGGGAATCAGCCCGGCCTTCGCCATGGCCTCGAGCGCGCCGAGCGTGCCAGTGTGCCGAAGAGCGGAGTGCTGCACTCCATGCGTCAACTGAAACCACTGCGTCAGCGCAACGATCTCATCCCCCGCCCCCTCGACTCGAGGGGTGCGCGGCTCCCGGCGGTACACGAACGGCTCACACGACTCCATGAATCGCGCGCCAAGCTCGGCATCGCCGGCGATCGGCCTCGCCCTGGTCAGCTTGCGCCGCTCGTCCGCATCGTCGGCCGCCGCGTAATGCTCGGTGTATTCGGCGAGGGAGCACGCCTTCAGCCAGCCGTCAGCCTGCGGCCACGCCGGTAACTCGACGCGATAGAGGGATCCATCGTGCGCGTCGTCTCTGAGCGCCGCCGTCAAATCACACCCGACCCTGACGAAGAACTCGCGCGCGCCCGACGCCTCGGCGCCGCTGGCCTTGGAGATCTCGTAGACGTAGAGCAGATCGATGTCGGCCCCGTAGCTCATCTCGCGTCCACCGAGGCTGCCGGTGCCGATGACGGCGAACGTGCCCGGCGGTTTCTGCCGCGCCTCAGCGTCGAGTCTCTGCTGCATGACGATGGCGAGGGCGAAATCGACGGCGACGGACGCGACGTCCGATAACTGCGCCGTCGCGGTCTGGACGGTTTCGTGCCGGAGCAGATCGCGCGTGCCGATGCGCAGCGTCTCGCGGCGCTTCCAGCGCCGAAGAATGTTGAGCCCCTCAACGGGATCGTCGATGGTCACAAACGCCGACACGAGCTCTTCCTCATGGTCCTGCCGATCGGGCGCACTGCGCTCGACCTGCGCGACCAGCCAGTGAAAGTACTCGGGGGTCCGAATGAGGATGTCGGCAAGGTGCGGCGAGGCGCCCATCACATAGGTGAGCACATGCAGCGCGCGGGGATCCTCGCGAAGGTAGTCGAGGAACATCGCGCGCCCGCTGCGCGACGCCACATAGTGCGCCATCGCGGCGACGCCGGCGTCTGGATTGGGTGACTCGAGAAGCGACGGCAGCAGGTCGGGCGCGAGACGGCCGAGCGCCTCGCGCACGACGAGGTCGTCGGCCATGCGCTGGAAATGCTCGTCGACCGCCGCGGCATCGCGGAAGCCCAGCGATTGAAGGTACGCGCGCGCCTGCTCTTCTGTGAGGTCAGGCGAGAGGAAGAGATCGGATGGTGTCGGCACGCAGTCGTCAGTCGTCAGTCGCCAGTCGTCCAGTCGTCAGCCGTCGTCGATCGACTGAGACTGAGACGATCGACTGATCGACTTAGACGTCCTTCTCGCCCGTCCTGATGTTGTAGCCCTGCTCCACGGGCATGACGAACACGCGGCCGTCGCCGATCTCGCCGGTTCGCGCCGCGCCGATGATGGCTTTGATCGCTTCGTCGACCGCGCCGTCCGGCACCACCACCTCGATCTCCATCTTCGGCAGCAGGCTCACTTCGTACTCGCGGCCGCGGTACACCGCGGTATGCCCCTTCTGGCGTCCGTGGCCACGCACCTCGGTGACGGTCATGCCCGCGATGTTCAGCTTGCCGAGCGCTTCCTTGATGTTGTCCACCATGTTCGGTCGAACGATCGCTTTGATCAGTTTCATGCAGTCTCCTTCAATTAGTCGCGGGGGCCCCTCCACCCCGCTCCTCGCCGCTCGCTTGCGGGGCCCCATCGCCCCGCGCCGCTCGCGGCTCTTTAAGCATCCGTTCGAGATCGGCTTTCAGTAGCGCTTCGTCGTCTTCTGAAAGCTTGGACCCGCCGCGAGTAATGTGAAACACGTCGATGGCCTTCTGTCCCTCGGTCGAGATCAGCACGAGATCGACGTCGACGCCGCGATCCGAGATGACCCGGCTGACCCTGTGCAGCAGGCCCGGCGCGTCGTCGGCGACCAGCTCGAGCACCGTGTAGCGCTGCGAGTGCCCCGTGTCGAAATGCACGACGGGCGTCCGCCGGACGAGCGAGCGCTTGCGCGAGGACGCTGCCTTCTTTGCTCTTCAGCAGCGCGGTGACGTCGGTCGCTCCGCTCACCACCTCGCGCAGCCGGCGATCGAACTCCTTCGGGCCTTCCGAATTGCGCTCGAAGAACGCGTCGCTGTCTGCGAATTGAAACACATCCAGCGCGAGCCCCGCGGGACTGGTCAGCGCGTGCCCGCGCAGAATGTCCATGCCGTAGTACGCAAGCACGCCGCAGATGTTCGAGAACAGAAACGGTTTGTCGAGCGAGACGACCGTCAGTTCCCACGCTTCGGCCTTCTTCTCGAGGAAGAAGTGCGCCTCGTTCGGCTTGATGTCGCGCGACAGCCTGACATGACGATAGATCGCGTCCTGCGAAAAAAGAATCAGATATCGCCGCGGCAGCCCCTCGAGGAAGCGCGCCATGTCGGCTTCAGAAATGTCCGCCGGCCGGTTCGCCTGGAGCGCGGCCACCAGCGCCTGGTCGCGATCGATGATGTCGTCGCCGTAGCCGAGCGTCATGTGATTGTACGCATCGACGTACAACCGCCACAGCAGCTCCTCTTTCCAGGGCGTCAGCGTCTCGGGGCTGACTGCGCCGACATCGCAGAGCGTCAGCAGCACGAGCATCTTCAACTGCTCTTCGGTGCCGAACATCGACGCGAACTGGCGCACGACCTCGGGCTCTTCGGTGTCGCGCCGGAACGCGATACGCGACATCTTCAGGTGGTTGCGTATGAGAAAGTCGATGATCTGCGCAGCGTCGCCGTCGAGGCCCAGACGCCGGCTCATCGCCGCCGCCATTTCTGCCCCGACGATGGAGTGGTCGCCTTCGCGCGCCTTGCCGACGTCGTGATACAGCAGCGACAGCACGAGCAGCTCCGGCGCGTGCACTTCGCGGAGGATGGGCGCGAACCGCGGGTTGTTGAGCAGACGCTCCGCGTTCCGCACCGTCAGCAGCGTGTGCTCGTCGACCGTGTACTTATGGTAGAAGTCGCGCGTCACGCGGCACGCAATCTCGTTCAGCTCGGGAAAGATGGCGCCGAGCAGGCCGCAATCGCGCATCTCGCTGAGCCGGGCCGACAGCCCGGCGCGCGGCCGCATGAACTGCAGCAGGCGGCGCTGATGTTCGGGCGTCGGATGGAACACTTCGGGCGCGTAGTTGTGCTTGCTGGTGCTCGCGCTCCATGAGGGCGAGCGCATCGTCGGCCACCGGGACGTTGCGCGAGACCGCGGCATCGAATACACGCAGCCATTCGGCCGGCGCGGCCATCGCCGTCGCCGCGTCCGCAAACGTGATGCCCTCGACGACCCACATCAGGTTTTCGCCGATCAGCCGAATCGGCGTCGGGGCAGGCGGCAGCGCCGCGCGCCGCACGCGTCCAAGCGCGCGGGTCACGCTGCGCGCGTCCTTGAAGTAATCGGTCATCAGCGCTTCAACGCGCCGGCGCATGTCGGGTCCGGCGTACCGAAGACGATCGACGGCTTTCTCCTGCAGCTCGTAGCTCAGCACGTTGACGTTGCGGCCCGTGTCGACGTGCAGGCCCGATCGGATGCGCATGAGAAATTCTTCGGCGTCGCTCAGCCGATCGGGTGACGTCCCGCGCGCGACACGCCGACGTTCGCCGCCGAGCCGCAGCATCATCCGCGTCGCCCACACATCGCGCAGCGCACCGGGACCGTCTTTCACGTCCGGCTCGAGCTGGTACAGCGTGTCGTGAAACTCGCTGTGACGCTGATCGGTCAGCGCCACGAGGGCGTCCAGAATCTGCGGCCGCCACGCCGGCGCCGACGATTTCATGACGGCCTGGAGCTTGTCGATGAGATCGCGGTCCCCGGCGAGAGGCCGAAGGTCCATGAGCGCGAGCAGGTATTCGGGATTCGTCGTGTCGAGGCGATCGAAGTCTGCGATCTCGCGCACGTGGTGCCCGACCTGGAACCGCAGGTCCCACAGCGGGTGCAGCAGCGCCTTGACGAACCGCTCCTCGGGGCGGCCGATCGGCGCGCCGAACACCATGAGCAGGTCGATGTCGGAATGGAGGAACTGCGATTTGCGGCCGTACCCGCCGACCGCGCAGACGGCGAGCGGCGCCTGCGTGTGCACGTGCGCGGCGTCGACCAGCTCGCGGATGATGCCGTCGATGCACTCGGCGTGACGGGCCAGGGCCGCGCGCCCGCCTTCACCACGCTCGGTGGCGTCGATCAACTCGCGCCGCGCCTGGTCGAGCGACGCAGAAAGGCGGAGCCGAAGCTCCGCCTGATCGACGTCTCTCCCCTTAGCGGGGCCCATCGCCACCCATACGGCCATAAGGATACTTCGCGGAAGTATCGATCAGAGATCTGGATAGGATCCTCAGATCTATAGATCTCTAGATACGCGCGTCGGCGCTGTGCGTTAGAACGTGAACGCCGATGCCGACCGAGGCGATCACCCACGACTTGCGCGGCTCCGTCGCTATCCGCATTCGACGGCGCCGTCGCATCGCCCAGTCCGTAGAAGTTCACGCCGCCGTGCACATTCGCACTTCCCGCCGCTCGAACGGCACGGTGAAGAGCACGCCGCCGGCGAGGTAGCCGAACTTCTGGTCCTCACCGCTCAGCTCGTAGTAGTCCTTCAAGCTGAGACCGAGCTTCACGGGAACGGCGACGGTCGCCTTGCCGTCGGCGATCGGCCAGCTCGGACCGATGCCGAGCTCGAGATACGTGCCCTGCTCGGACCCGCCATCCGCCTGCCCGCTGCCATCGCCGCCAATCTCGAACGCGACGAGCGCGTACGGCGCCGTCTTGCTGGCGTGCGCGACTTTGAAGCTGATTTCCTTGACCGTGGTGAACACGTCGTTCGGGCTCGTGTAGGCGGTGAACATCGGCGTGAAGCTGATGGCGCCGAATCCGAGCGTCACACCGGCATACAGGTCCGACTCGTAGAACGCCGCGGTGTCCGGCCGGTCAGAGCCCGATGAACCTGTCAAGAACGCGTTCCAGGTGCCGACGTTGATGGTTGCGGTCTTGAGGGCGCCGCTCCCATCCGCGAGGAGCGGGATCCCCAAATCGCCGGCGACGAAGGTCGTGAATTTGGGATCGGCTTCCTGACGGATGCCGCGGAAGAAGTACACCGTCGGGAAGTCGATAGCGCCGTTGAACACGGGCTTCTGCTGGCCGATGCCGAACCCGCTGTCGCGCCAAGCACGAGAACGACGAGCAGCGCGAACCGGATGAAGCGGGACATATAAGACGAAGTGTCGTTCACGGAATCCTCCAAGAGGGTGGCCGGCGGCGCACTGATGCGACCGCCGGCCTGGGTTAAGAGCGACTAGGCCACTTCGACGGCGCGGGACGACAGGCGGCGCAAATCCGACGTACGCCTCCTGGCCGTGCTCGCCGAGGTCGAGACCTTCGATTTCTTCCTGCGCGCTGACGCGAAGACCGATGGTGTACTTGATGAGCAGCCAGAAGATTGAGGACACGACCAGCGTGTAGACCGCCACTGCGCCGATGCCCTTGAGCTGCGCCATCAGCAGCGTCATGCCGCCGCCGTGGAGCAGGCCGTTGCCCGTCGCCGCGCCGGTGATCTTGTCGACGGCGAAGAGGCCGACGCAGAGCGTGCCGAACACGCCATTGAAGAGATGGACGGGCACGGCGCCGACCGGGTCGTCAATCTTCAGCGTGTCGAGCAGCTTCACGGCGAACACGACCAGGATGCCGGCGAGACAGCCCGATGACGAGCGACGGCGTGCACCGTGACGAACGCGCACGGCGCGGTGATCGCCACGAGGCCCGCAAGCACGCCGTTGACCGACATGCTCAGGTCAGGCTTCCCTTCCCACATCCAGTTCAGCGCGGTCGCCGAGAGCAGCCCCATGAACGCCGCCGTGTTGGTCGTCATGAAGATGTGCGCGATCGCGTTCGCGTCGACGGCCATCGTCGAGCCCGGGTTGAACCCGAACCAGCCGAGCCACAGCACGAAGCAGCCGATCACGCCCGACGTGAAGCTGTGCGGCGGAATCGCGTTCACCTTCCCGTCCTGGACCGTACTTGCCGAGTCTCGGACCGAGGATCAGGATGCCGGCGAGCGCGGCCCAGCCGCCAACGCTATGCACGACGGTCGAACCGGCGAAGTCCCAGAAGCCGGCGGATGCGAGGAAGCCTCCGCCCCAGATCCAGTGGCCGGTGATGGGATACACGAACGCGACGAGCAGGAACGAGAACACGATGAACGAGAGGTACTTGATGCGCTCGGCGACCGCGCCCGACACGATCGTCGCGGCCGTGCCGGCGAAGACGAGCTGGAAGAAGAACTTCGCGTTCAGCGGCACGCCGGTCCACGCAATCGACTTGTAGGCGCCGACGATAGGCGTCGCCCGTCGCGGGGCTGTTGTCGGCGCCGCCGAGCGCGAACAGCCCCTCGAGCCCGATGAAGCCGGTGCCGTTGCCGAACATCAGCCCCCAGCCGAAGACGTAGAACGCCAGGCAGGAGATCGCGAAGACGATGAAGTTCTTCGAGAGGATGTTGACGGTGTTCTTGGCGCGGCAGAATCCCGATTCGACCAGCGCGAACCCCAGGTTCATGAAAAACACGAGCGACGCGGTGATCAAGACCCACACCGTGTCCATGCCGACCTTCAAATCGGCCGGCGTCTGGGCGAACGCCGGAGTGGCCACGAACGTTATCAGCGCGCCAGCCGCCAGAATTCCTGGCAATTTCCTTTTCATCGTTCCTCCTTGAAACAGAAATGAATGCGGGGCGCCGCCAACTTGTCGCCCGTCGATACACGGAAGTAGCACGAGGGATGCCATTCTGTGAACGCGCGAATCTGCGATTTTGCTAAGGAATTCCATCGAATTGGCGATCCTCGAGATCCAACAAACACGTCAGGGAATGCGTGTACGCCTACATTTGTGTTCCTTTCCATGATTCACCGCAGAGACGCAGTGGCGCAGAGATTCTGGCTTTTCGAAAATTCGATCCCTGCGTCCCCGCGTCTTTGCGGTGAGACGATGGAAGGCTTCGACAAACTTGTAGGTGTTGTGGAGACGGGTCGCGTTTTTGTTACTTCTTGAACCGGCGCCAGTCGATGCCGAGGTGGCGGACCTTGTAGTTCATGATGCGCCCGGTGGTGTTGAGCAGGCGCGCCGCCTTCGCGCGGTTGCCGCGCGCGGTCTTCAGCGCGTCCTGAATCAGATCCTTCTCGTACGCGTCGATGGCGTCCTCCAGCGAGAGGCTCATCGACGTGCCCGACGAGGCGGCGGTCTGCAGCGTGGGCGGCAGATGGTGCGCGTGCACGACCTGCCCGTCGCAGACGACGACCGCGCGCTCGATGGCGTTCTCGAGCTCGCGGACGTTGCCCGGCCAGTGATACGCCATCAGCATGTCGATGGCCGGCGTCGAAATGCGCTTGATGTGCTTGCCGTGGGCGAGCGAGGCTTTCTCCAGGAAGTGATCGGCGAGCAGCAGCAGATCGGGTTTCCGCTCGCGCAGCGGCGGCAGGAAAATCGCGAACACGTTGAGGCGGTAATACAGATCTTCGCGGAAGCTGCCGTCGCGAATCGCCGCCTCGACGTCCTTGTGCGTCGCGGTAATCAGCCGCACGTCGGCGCGAATCGTCTTCGTGCCGCCCAGCCGCTCGTACTCGCGCGCCTGAATCACGCGCAGCAGCTTGATCTGGGTCGGCCAGGTTGAGCTCGCCGATTTCATCGAGAAAGAGCGTGCCCCCCTCGGCGAGCTCGAAGCGTCCCTTCTTCGTCGCGTGCGCGCCGGTGAACGCCCCTTTTTCGTAGCCGAACAGCTCCGATTCGATGAGGCTCTCCGGCAGCGCCGCGCAGCTCACCTTGATGAACGGCCGCTTCGCCCGCAGCGAGTTGTAATGGATGGCCTGCGCGATCAGCTCTTTGCCGGTGCCCGACTCGCCGCGGATGAGCACGGTCGTGTCGGTGCGCGCGACCTGCGACACCTGCTCGTACACGAGCCGCATCGGGCCGCTCGTGCCGAGGATGTTCGAGAAATCGTAGCGCTCGCGCAGCTCGCTCTTGAGGTGCGTGTTTTCCTCGCGCAGCCGCTCCCGTTCGGCGTCGATGACGCGCTGGATGCGAATCGACTGCGCCATGAGCGAGGCGACGACCCCGAGGAACTTCACCGTGCGGTCGAAATCGCGCTCGGCCTTGTACCGGAAGTCGGCGCCGAGCGCGCCGACGGCCTTCCGGTTCAGCAGAATCGGGCACGCAGACGTAGCTGATCTCCTCGCGCGCCAGCTCGGGTCGGTCCGAGGTGCGCCGCAGGAACATCGGCTCGCGCGACACTCTCGGCACGACGATGGGCTTGCTGCTCTGGACGACGCGGCCGGTGATCCCTTCGCCGAGACGGAACTTCGCGTCGGCTTTTCCGCCCGGCGGTCCTTCCGATGCCACGACCTCGATGTCGCCGTTCGCGGCCAGCAGCGCCACGGTGCTGCGAATGATGCTGTGGTGGCGATCGAGAATGCCCAGAACCTGATGGAGCGCGTTCTTCTGATTCGCGCCCGCCGCAAGCGTCTGACTGATTTCGAGCAGCGTCGACAAGCGTCGAAGCTCGCTCGTGCCGGTGCTCGTTGTCGCGTCTGCCAGTTTCAACCCCGCTGAGCTCGGTACCATGTGCTATGGGTGTAGCGTCACGCTTTAGCGGGACACACTCCTGCGTCTGCATGAGCAAAGCTGGTTCCACATCGCTCCAGCGCGACTCTCGATGAAAACGCTAGGAATTTTCGCGATAACGACGAATTTCCCTTGAAGTCCAAACACACAAACTTGGAGAGAAAAAATTCTACGCAGACATTCGTGTCGGAAACAGGTGCGAGCGGGACGAGAGGCTAGCGGAGACTGACGTCGGCGCGCGGGCCGGCGATCGTGACGGGTTTCTC
>CAVSRX010000008.1:0-276856 GCA_963730445.1 Vicinamibacterales bacterium
TGGTGTACAGCTATCAGTACGGCGAGAGCATCGATGCCGTGTTCGACATACGCCCATCGGTCGACCGCCTGACGGCTTCCCTGATTCACGAGGCCGCGCGAACCTACCTCGACACGCGCCGGTATGTGGAAGTGACGCTGCTGCCCGAGGCGCGCACGCCGTAGAGAGACATAGAACATGAAGAAGAGCCGGTCGAAGAACGCCGAGTCCAATCTGGGCGACTGGAAGGGCAAGATGCTCTCTCATGTCCGCGCTCTCATCAAACAGGCCGACCCCGAGATGATTGAGGAGCGGAAATGGAAGAAGCCGTCGAATGCGATGGCGGGTGTCCCGGTCTGGTCGCACGACGGGATCGTCTGCACCGGGGAGACGTATACGAAGGTCGTGAAGCTCACGTTCGCCCGGGGCGCCAGCATCCCGGACCCATCGCGCCTCTTCAATTCCAGTCTCGAAGGCAACACCAGGCGCGCCATCGACATCCACGAAGGCGACAAGCTGGACGGGAAGGCCCTGAAGGCGCTCATTCGGGCCGCCGTGGCCGCGAACAAGCCTTCAGCCCGCGACTAGTCCGTTAGGTAGGCCCACCGCGGGACTTCATGCCACGACGTGACACGCTCGACCCCGAACTGCAGTCGCCGCCCTTCGAGCGGTTCGGGAGCATCCAGCGTCTCGGGACGGAACGGAGCGGACATGCGTCCGTCGACCACGTGCGGCACCAGCTGTACGTCGGGCGTGACACGCAGAGCGGCTCGAACGCCCTCATCAAGGTGACGACCAAGCCGGGACTCGTCTACCAGCACAACCTGACGAATGAAATTGCCACCCTGACGACGATCAACCGCGACCTGCCCGATTCGCGGGTGTTCCCGGTGCTGTGGGATCACGGCAAGCTGCGCGACGGGCGGGTCTTCCTGGTCATGTCACTCTTCGACGAATGGCCGCTGGCAACGAGCATCGGGCCGGAACGCCAGTCCGAACGGCTGGTCGCCCATCTCCGTACGTCGATCGCGGTTGCCGGGGCGCTCGCCGATCTGCATCGACTGCAGATCTTCCATGTCGACCTGAATCCGATGAACATCCTCTATCGGTGGGAGAGTGGCGGCCCCGTGATCCGGATCGTAGACCTGGAGTCCTCCTACGAGGTCGCTCGGCATGCGGCAGGTGTCTTCTACAATCCCCCGACGACGTCCGGATTCTCCGCGCCGGAGGCGCAGAAGCAGGCGCCCGACGCCCGGTCCGATGTGTACTCGCTGGGTGCCGTCCTCTTCACGCTGCTGACCGGGTACGGATGGACCTGGGGATCACAGCTGTGGGAACGCATCGCGGTGGATAAAGAAATCGACGCGGACCTGCGGACCATTCTTCAGACCGCATCGCGGCCGGATCCGGAACAGCGGTATCGATCGATGGAGGACCTGCGCGCCGCGCTCGGGGCCTATCTGGAAGCGATCTGGCCGGGGCGTTCCTGGTAGGGTCTTCCTCGATTCTCGTTGAGGGCCTTTCGCATCTCCCACGCAACCCATCCGCCTCCAAATCTGTGCAGATCGGCACACCGTATAATGACCCCCCTATGACTGCCCGCATTGCTCTCGTGACCGTCCTTGTCGCGTTGGCCGCGCACGGACTTCGCGCACAGCGCGATTGGCCCACCTACGGCTACGATGCCGGAAGCACGCGATTCTCGCCGTTGACGCAGATCAACGCCGGCAATGTCAGCCGGCTGGCGCGTGCGTGGACGTATCACACGTTCGTCGAGATGCCGGCGGCGCCGGGCACCGCACCGAGCACGGTCCGCCGCGGGTCGCAGGCGAGCCCGCTGGTCGTCGATGGCGTGCTGTATATGCCGACGCCGTACGGACGTGTCATCGCGCTCGAGGCGCACACCGGCAAGGAGCTGTGGTTCTATCAGAGCAAAAACGGCGCGATCACGCAGCGCGGCGTGGAGCACTGGCCGGGCGATGCGGCGTCGAAATCGCCTGCCATGATTCTCTTCTCGTCGTCCGACGGCCATCTTGTCGGGCTCAACGCGGCGACCGGCCAGCCGGTTCCAACATTCGGAGATAACGGCCTCGTCGATTTCAAACAGGGCATAGACAACGGATTTCCAACCGGCAACGTCAGCCTGTCCTCGCCGCCGAAGGTTTACAAGAACCTGCTCATCACGGGCGCGCGCGTGCAGGAGCGGCCCGCTCTCGGATTCTCCGGCGACACGCGGGCCTGGGATTTGCGAACGGGAAAAATGGTGTGGCAGTTCCACCACGTGCCGCGGCCGGGTGAGGCTGGCAACAACACGTGGGAGAACGACAGCTGGAACCTGCGCTCGGGCGTGAACACGTGGGGCTTCATCAGCATCGATCCTGCGCTCGGGCTCGTGTACCTGCCGACCGGATCTCCGAGCTACGACTTTTATGGCGGCGATCGCAAGGGTGAGAATCTCTACGCGAACTCGATCGTTGCGCTTGACGTCGAGACCGGCAAGCTGAAGTGGTACTTTCAGGCGATCCGGCACGACACGTGGGATTTCGATTTCACCGCCGCGCCGGTGCTCGTCGATGTCAGACGAAACGGTCAGCGGATTCCGGCGCTCGCGCAGGTGTCGAAGCAGGGGCTGGTCTACATCCTCGATCGCCGCGATGGGAAACCGATCTTCGGCATGGAAGAGCGCGCCGTGCCGCCGAGCGACGTCCCGGGAGAGCAGAACTATCCGACGCAACCCTTTCCAATGAAGCCGAAGCCGGTTTCGCGTTTGGGCTTCACGCCGTCGGAGCTCGCCAAGCTCACGCCGGAGCACGAGAAAGTGTGCGCCGAGATGCTCGCCACTGAAGGCGGCATGCAGAGCCACGGCCCGTTCACGCGCTACAACAGCACGCTGTCGATTCAGTTTCCGGGAACGCTCGGCGCGAGCAACTGGCACGGCGCGTCGTACAACCCGTCCCTCGGTCTGCTGTTCATGAACGTCCAGCATCTCGCCGACGTCGGCAAAGTGACCAAGGCGCCGGACGGCTCGGTGCTGCCGTACCTGCGCAACAGCCCATGGGGCGCGTTCGCGCGATTCTGGTGGCAGGACAAGTACTGGCCCTGTCAGATTCCGCCGTGGGGTGAGATGGTCGCCATCAACGTCAATACAGGCGACGAAGCGTGGAGAGTCGCCGCTCGGCGTCATCGAAGAGCTCGAGGCAAAGGGCATCCGCAATACGGGCACTCTCAACATGGGCGGTTCGATCGCGACCGCGGGCAACCTCGTGTTCGTTGGCGCGACCAACGATCGCCGATTCCGCGCGTTCGATGCAAAGAGCGGGAAAGTCGTATGGGAAGTGCAGCTCGACGCCGGCGTGTACAACACGCCCATCACGTTCCAGGGCAAAGATGGAAAGCAATACGTGGTGGCGCATGCCGCAGGCGGCGGCTTCTACGACCGGAAGACGGATGACAGTTTGATCGCGTTTGCCTTGCCGTAGCCGCGCCACCAACCACCAACCGCATTTTTACTCCTGCCGCAACGTCCGCATTGGATCGATGCGCGCTGCGCGCAGCGCTGGCACAAGCGCGGAAAAAGCGCACGCGGTGACGATGCAGATCAGGCTGCCCGCGTACGCGACGGGATCGAGCACGTGAACGACGCTGCCGATCGTTGACGCGGCAGGCGTCGACATCAGCAGAATGGCGACGCCTCCCGCCATGGCGGTGCCGGCAAGCAGCCCGATGGCCACGGGACGCGCCAATTGCGAGAGCACCAACTTTCCGACCGTTCGCGGCGTAGCGCCGAGCGCCATCCGCACGCCAATCTCTTTCGCGCGCTGCTCGACGAGGTACGACAGCACGCTGAACAAACCGGACAAAGTCAGTGCGAGCGCCAGCCCGCCGAGCACGAGCGTCAGCCAGAAGGCGATCTGCAGCAGATACGCTTGCATCCTGGCCATCGTCCTCATGGTCATCACCTGCCCCATGTTCGGATCGATCGTCGTCAGACGTTGGAGGAGCGCTTTGCGCGCCGCATCGGGATCGCCCTTGACGCGAACGATCAGCGACGTTTCGGCCATCGCCGCGCTGGCCGGCAGATAGACGCCCGGCTTTTCGTTGAAATCCGGAATACCGGAACCAGCGATATCTCGGACGACGCCAACCACCGTGACGGTTCGCGCGGTCAGCAGGTTCTCGTGAGCCGCTCGGCTCTCCGAAACGGGATCGGGTTCGAGCTGCAATACCTGGCCGACTGCTTCACCATTCGGCCACAGCTGGCGCGCGACGCTCTGCGACACGACCGCGACCGCCGTGGTCGCGGTGCGCTCGGCAGGGGTGAACGCTCGGCCGCGCAATACATCGATGCCGAGCACATCGAAGTACTCAGGCGAGACGAATTGATAGGCCACGTGCGATCGGCCCTCGGTCCTGGCGGAGTCGGGGCGCGCGAATGCCGCACGGGGCCGGCCCATTACATCGGGCCACGAGGCGGCCACAGCGGTCACCATCGGTTCTGATGCCACCGCCGTAACCATGGCCTCACGGAACGGTTCGTTGATGATTTCGATCATCATTGTGTCCGCCGTGCGAATACCGGGATTCAGCGCTGACGCGGCAAGCGCACTGCGCAGGAATATCGCAGAGCAGATGAGAAGCAGAGCGGATGCCGTCACCTGTACGACGATGAGAACATTGCGAGCGCGGCTCGGACGCGGATCGTTCGACAGCTCGCCGCGGACCGCTCTCGCCGGGGCGACGCGTGTGGCCTGCAACGCCGGCGCGAGCCCGAAGAAAACCGTCGAGACGATCGCTCCGGCAACCAGAAACGCGATGACGCGCCAGTCCGCGGCGGGAGAGGTCACGCGAACGATCTCCGCGATCTCCGGTGCCATCGTGTTGGTCACCGCGTAGATCGCGCCCTCGAGCACGATGCGCGACACGATGAAGCCGAGCACCGCTGCCACGAGCGCCAACAGCACGCTTTCCGTCAACAGCTGCCGGACGAGGCGGCGGCGCGAGGCCCCGAGTGACAACCGTATCCCGATCTCACGCTGACGAGACACCGAACGTGCCAGAAGCAGATTCGCGACGTTCGCGCAGCCGATCAGCAAAATGAGGCCGAAGGCAAAGAAGAGCGGCGTGAACATCACCAGCAAACCCTCGAGCGATGCGATCGTGCCATCGCGCGGCTCCAGCGCGAGCGCGGGGCGGCCACGCTCGCTTGCCGCGGCGGGTCTCCCCGAATCCCAGACGATGAGCCCCGCCAATGCGGTGTCTCGCGACATTCCTCGCTTCAGCCGGCCGACGGTTTCGACGGCGACGGAATCTTCGCGGCCTTTATGCATCGGCCGAAACTGTCCGAGCAGCGAAATCGGGGCCCAATAGTCGGGTGCGCTGACGGCGAGGCCGCGAAAGCCCTCCGGCATCACGCCGACGATCACATACGGCGATCCGTTGACCAGCTGGGTGCGACCGACGACCGCAGGATCGTTGGCGAATATCCGGGACCATCCTTTGTGACTCAGGACCATCACCGGCCGCGGTGCGGCCCGCTCGTCGTCTGCCGGAGTAAGCGTGCGGCCGAGCGCCGCGCTGGCGCCGGCCACCTGAAAGAAATTCCCGGAAACCAGCGTGCCTGCCATCATCCGGCCGTCGATGCGGCTGTCGATGTCGTAAATCCTCGCGAATACGCCGGAGAACACGTTCGTTTCGCGGCGCAGCGCGTCGTACTGGGAGTACGTAAAGCCTTCGCGCTCATCGAATCCGGTCGGCCGCACGACCGCGAACAGCTCGTCAGGATTCGGCACGTGGTCGACGCGGAACGCGAAGACGTTGAAGAAGGTGAAGACGACCGCAACCAGGCCGAGGCCGAGGGCCACCGTGGCGACGATCGTGAGTGCGGCGAGCGGTGCGCGCCGGAACATTCTGAGAGCGAACAGCACGTCACGGACGCTGTCGTCCACGAGTGCGGTGCCGCGCGCGTCGCGACATTCGTCGGCGGCGAGCGCCGCCGATCCGAAGCGCGCGCGCGCCCGGGTGCGAGCCTCGGCCGCGCTCATACCGTTTTCCAAGTGCTTCCGGGTTTCGCGTTCGACGTGGAACTCGAGCTCTTCGTCGAGCTCGCGCTCGATGCGGCGGCGTTGGACGAGGGCACGGAGGCGCAGCGTCAGATCGCGAAGATTCATGATGCTACGCCAGCTTCATCACGCGCTCGATCGCCGTCGACATGCGTTCCCACTCGCTGGCCTCGATCGTCAACTGCCGGCGTCCAGACGCGGTGAGGCGGTAGTACTTCGCGCGCCTGCCGAGCTCCGAGATGCTCCACTCGGCCTCGATCCAGCCTTGATGCTCGAGACGATGGAGCGCAGGGTAGAGCGATCCCTGATTGACCTGCAGAACATCCTGCGAGATCTGCTGGATGCGCTCGGAGATCGCCCAGCCGTGCAGCGGCTCGGTCTGGAGCGTCCGAAGGATGAGAAGGTCGAGCGTGCCTGGAAGAATGTCAGGTATCAGCCGTCGAGTCATTGGTGTCGTCTATCGACATTAACGGTTCTTGGTGTCGATTGTCAACATCAACGCGGGTACCCGCTAAAGGCTACCAGCTACTAGCTACCAGCTAGCCAGCTACTTGGGTAATCCGAAGGCTCTAACTGTCGACCCTGCGACCACACCGACATATTGCTTTCCGTCGATCGCATACGTCATCGGACTCGATTTCCACGTTTCCTGAGTGTCGAATTGCCACAGGCGCTGTCCGGTCTTTGCGTCGACGGCAATCAAGGCACCGCCCGTGTTGTCGCCGTAGAACACGAGGCCGCCGGCAGTGCTCAGGAGTCCTGACGCGGTGACGCTGCCGCCGATCTTCGGAGTTTCCCACACCAGCTTGCCCGTCTGCAGATCGAGCGCTCGC
The DNA here is from genome assembly GCA_963730445.1 of Vicinamibacterales bacterium. Classification (GTDB taxonomy): domain Bacteria; phylum Acidobacteriota; class Vicinamibacteria; order Vicinamibacterales; family JAMQPK01; genus JAMQPK01. The sequence goes on from CAVSRX010000008.1 coordinate 6,872, forward strand.
AGAAATTTTCCGCCGCCTTCGATCGTCGCGTTCTTCGTCGTCCCGCCGTAGAACGATTTGCCGTACTCGAACCAGTCGGAATTCTTTCGGTACACGGAACAAGCCTCCGAGGCCATCACGTAAAACAATCCGGTCGCCGGATTGAATGCCGATGACGGCCAGTTCGCGGCGCCGGACACCGAAGGGCACGTCTGCGTGCCGTCGACGGAGTTCTCATATGGTGGCACCAGCTTCGGCCGGCCGTCGGCGCCAATGCCGGAGGCCCACGTAATGTTCTTCACGAATGGTTCGGCCAAGAGCATTTGGCCCGTGAGCCGATCGAGCACGTAGAAGAACCCATTTCGATTGGCGACGACGAGCAGCTTCGCGCGCGCGGCCGCGAAATCGTGCGTCGACGAGCAGCGGCGGCTGGTTCGCATCCCAGTCGTGAAGATCGTGCGGCGTGAACTGAAAATGCCATCGCAGCTTTCCGCTGGCGGGGTCAAGCGCAACAATAGACGACGAGTACAGGTTGTCGCCTTTGCGCTCCTCGCCGTTGTAGTCGGGACATGGGTTGCCGGTCGGCCAGTACAGCAACTTCGCCTCGGGGTCGTACGAACCGGTCAGCCATGTCGTGGCACATCCGTGCTCGAGCGCCTTGCCGATCCACGTCTCCGATCCCTGTTCGCCGCGCGCGGGAACGGTCCAGAAGCGCCACACGCGCTCGCCTGTCGACGCGCGGTAGGCATCGAGAAAGCCGCGCACCCCTTCGTCGCCTGCCGAGATGCCGGCGATGACGAGATCGTTGACGATGAGCAGCGCCCCGGTCGCTCCGTAATTCTGGCGATAGTCCGCCATCTCGACATCCCAGAGCAGCCGTCCGGTCCCTCGATCGAGCGCAAGGAGGTGCGCGTGGTCGGTCTGCAGAAACACGCGAGTGCCGAGCACGGCGATCGCGCGGTTGATGCCCGAAGCCGGGTCTCCCGTTGGCACGAGCCCCGGCGTCTGCGGGCGGACGAACTGCCATATCTGATTGCCGGTGCGTGCATCCAACGCCCGCACCTCGTTGACGGCGGCCACGTACATGACGCCATCGACGACGAGCGGTGTCATTTGGAGCGCCCGCTTGCCGCCCATGTCGTGGGTCCACGCGGGCGCGAGCGTCGACACGTTTCGGGTGTTGATGCGATCGAGCGGGCTATGGCGATTCGCGCTGAGGCTGCCGTTGTAGCTCGGCCACTCGCCTGGCTTCGGCCGCGCGATATCGTCGAAGGTAATCGCGCGGCGCGATTGCGTGTGCGGCGCCGCTGCGAGCAGCGCAATGGACAGAACGAACGCCATCGTTCGTGACATGCCAGCGTCATGATAATGCGCTGAACGCGCCCGCACCAGATTTTCATGTCTCGACGCAGAGGCGCAGAGGCACAGAGGTATTCAGGCCCGGCATCGACTTCGTGGGCCGCGTACGCGGCCCACGCCGCGAGAAGAAGATCCCCGAATACAAGAGCTGCTCGCTCCTGGCTCTTGAACTCGGGGATCTTCTTCTCGCGGACGCGCCGTTGGCGCGAAGTCGATGGTGTGCTCTGCGTCTCTGCGGCTCTGCGTCGAAGAACAGCATGGCGTTATGATGATGCAGTGGTCGGCAGGTTGTTGCTCGTTGCGACGCTGGCTGCGCTGGCGAGCCCGGCATGGGTCTCGGCGCAGTTTGGATCGTACTGGTCCTCTGTTTCACCCAATGTGAAGTACGACGACCGGTGGGCGTTCACCCGCCTTCGGTATCGCAACAGCTCGAGCTGGAACCACGACTACCCGCGCGCCGATCGTCACCTCGCCGCCATCGTCGCCGATCTCTCCAAGGCCCGCGTGCACACCGACGGCAGTAACGTCCTCGATCTTGGCGATGCGGACATCTTCCGTCATCCGCTCGTCTACATGTCAGAGCCCGGGTTCTGGGACATGACAGACGCAGAGGCGCAGAACCTGCGCGCGTACCTCCTCAAGGGCGGTCTCATTCTCTTCGACGACTTCGAGACCACGCAGTGGAATAACATGGCCGCCCAGATGCGGCGTGTGCTGCCCGAGCATCAGTGGATCGAGATCGACGTGACGCACCCGATCTTTCATACGTTCTTCGACTTGAAAAAAGTCGATTATCACCATCCGATGTTTCCCGGCATGGTGCCCGAGTACAAGGCGCTCTTCGAGGGCAACGATCCGAACGGCCGCATGATTGCGCTCGCGAACCACAACAACGATCTCGCGGAATACTGGGAATGGTCGGACAGAGGATACTTCGGGATCGATCCCACCAACGAGGCCTACAGAATCGGCGTGAACTATGTCATCTACTCAATGACGCACTGAGGCTAACTTTGCATCTGTGGAGGCTTGCGCCTGCGATCGGCCTCGCCCCACATCGGGGCTTGTTGCTCCGATCGCATCTCAAACAGCCCGAATCCCTCGGTGACAAGGTACGCCGCAAGCGCTGGAGGCAAGTCATACACCTGCCCCGGTCGATACCATTTCAGTGCGATGCCGTGCACAGTCCCGATGGGCTGCCGAAGAACAAGAACTCTAGACAAGCGTAACCTCCGACCAATTCTTCGGTCGTAGGTCCCGCTGGGGAAGCAGGTAGATTGATGCTAGACGAAATGAAGAGGCGTTGGCTAGATGACCAATTTCGAACACGCCACTGTATCGCTCAGATACATGTCAGCGCGCGAGCGACAGCCGGAACGCGGCCATCTCTTCGCCGTTGCGGACCAGCAGGACGTCGCCGGCGAGCACCGGATGATTCCAGGTCTTGCCTTCGATCGCCGGAACCCGTGCGAGCTCTGTGAATTTGTCTGGCGTCGCAGAGACGAGTGCCAGCTCGCCGTCTTCCGACAGAACGAGCAGGAGATTCTGCTCGGGTAGCAGGACGAGCTGGCCGTGGCCGTAGCGTCCGCCCTTCCACTTGCGCGTGCCGTCGGCGAGATCGACGCACGCGAGAATGCTGCCGTCGAAGCCGAAGGCGTGTCCCGCGTGCACGACGAAGTCGTTGAAGTACGGTTTCAATGCGGTTGTGGCCCAGCGCTCCTTCACGACCCATGCACCATCCGCCTGCGCAACGTTGATGCGCAGCATGCCCGTGTTGGCGTTGAGCCCGGAGCCGCTGCCGATGAGAAAGTCGCCGCCGGCGATGATAGCGGGCTGCACGATGCCGTCGCCCGGCCACTCGTGCTTCCACAGCACCGTGCCGTCAGATGGCGAGACGCCGATTGCGCCGGGTCCGTTTATCAGCACGACCTGCGCGACGCCGTCGATCGTCATCAGGTGCGGTGAGCTGTAGCCCCAGCCTTCCTTCGGGCCGAACCATCGCGGCTTTCCCGTCGCGAGATCGTAGGCGGCGAGCCTTCCCGCAGTGGCGGCAACAACGACGTCGTTCACCACGAGGGGCGAGCTCGCGATGCCCCAGTCCGGGATCTTTGCGCCGGTGTCGGCGACGGCGTTGCGCGACCACACAACAGAGCCATCGCGCGCGTCGAGCGCGTTCAAGATTCCTGTTCCCCCAAGCGTGTAGACGCGGCCGTTGTGAAGCGCCGGCGTCCCGCGCGGGCCGGCGCCCGCATTCGATTCCCAGAACCGCGCAGCATCGCGATGTTTCCAAACCGGGTTGCCGGTCTTCACGTTGTACGCAGACACCATCTCATCTTCGCCGCGCTGTTCTTGGGTGAACAGGCGATCGCCAGAGACGGCGAACGACGACCAGGCGGGTCCGATGGGCCGGCGCCACAACTCGACCGGCGGTGTGCGAGACCAGTCCGTGTCGATCCGCACGCCGCGAATGGTGCTATCGCGTGCGGGTCCGCGGAACCCACTCCATTTGACTTCAGCGTTTGCGCTCGTCGGCGCGGCAACGGCATCTTTCTCAGGAACTTCCGCAATTGGTGGAGCGGTCGACGGAGCCGGCGCCGGTTCGCTCGGCTGATTCGGTAATCGAGTCTCGGCTGTCTTCGTGGGTACCGCATCGTCAGCGCGCGCAAGCAGCCGCTCCTCGGCCGTCGGCGTCCACCGCCATTCAAAATCCGACATGGCATCACCACTGACACCATTGGTGCGGACGAGCATCATCGCCCCGCACGCGAGAAGAATGGCGGCGGCCAACGACGCGCGACGACGCCCGCTGGGAAGGCCGCGGCTGGCGACGGCCCCCGCCACAAGCGCGAGGCTCATGACCGGCACGGCGTAGACGAACACCATGAATCCCATCATGCCGTTGGCCACGGAGGGATGAACGAGACGCTTTGTGACAGCCACGGCCACGACAATCAGTGCGAGTGCTCCCAGCCGCTCGGACCAGGCTGCGCGGCTGAAGAACAGCCACCAGAGGAGGAGGACCAACCCGGCGCTGATTCCGCCAAGCAACCCGGTGCCGTTGTATTGAGGAGCGAACATGGGAACGACGAACATGGCGAGCCACTGCAGCGTGACAAAGAGCACGCCTGGCCATAGACGAAGCGGTGTCCGCGGAGTTGGATGTTCGTTGTTCATACTAAAAACCGCTTGGCCGGACCCAGAAGCTCTCCTGCCAGACACCACCCGCCGGGATGCTCTGGAGTTCTTTATACACACCTTTGTGTGCGAGGTTCAGCGCATTGATGATTCCCGCGACCGGCTCGATGCACACGAAATTCCGAGACGACGCGTCCTGGCCCGGCGCGGGCTTCGGCGCATAAATCACAACAGCGCGATAGTTGGCGCCAAGCACCACATCCAACCGCTGCGCTTTGCCTCGCAACGACATCGTCGCAAGGCCGCGCTCGTCGCGCACAAGGTCGCTGAACACATCGTCGAGCTCGAGCGGCGCCAGCTGAACGGCCGAGGGGTTTGCAAAGAACCTGTCGATCGGTTGCGTCCCGCCGGCCGGCATCTTCGCGTCGGTCAGCGGCCAATGTGTTCTGGCCGCAACCGACAGCGTCCACTCATCGCGCGGCGAATCGGTGAGCTGAAAGAACGGATGAAAACCAATCGCGACCGGCATCGGGTCGATGCTCAAGTTGTCGATCCGCGTCACCACTTCCAGCACCCCGTCGCGAAGGCGATGCGTCATCTCAATCGTGTGCGCAAACGGAAACTGCTTCATCCACTGCGGATGCCTGAAGAATTCCAGTTTGCTCGTCACCCACGCCGACTGCCCATCGGCGCGCGCTTCGACAACGCGCCACTCGACTGAACCCAGAAACCCGTGAATCGGATTCGCGCCGCGAACGTTTCCCAGGCTCATGTCGAACGCGTATCGCTTGCCGTTGGCGTAAAACGCCTGTTCGTCCAGCCTGTCGGCCCACGGCGCGAGGAACGGAATGCCGATCGATCCCGCGCCGCCTTTGTACGCTGCGGCCGATTCGAACGGGAAGCGAAGGACGTTGTGCCCCTTCACTTTCATTTCGACGGCGAGGTTGCCAAGCGCGGGAAGAATCGAGACAGTCGTCTGGCGGGCGTTGTCAGTCAGCTCGACAACTGTGCCGGTGTGACGCGCGGAGTAGGTTGGGGACGGACCCGGCTGAGGCAGGGCTGCAGACAGGAGCATCGCCGCAAAAAATGCGCGTCCTGACATTCGAGACGTATCTTAACCGAGTCATCCGCGCGGCGTGATAGGATTCCCGCCCATGAAGCGCCGAGACTTTTTGAACGTGGCGCCACTGGCCGCAGGCAGCCTGATCGCGGCGCCTGCCTTTGCTCAAGCGCCGTTCGCAGACGTCAAAAGCAAACTGAAGATCACGGGCGTGCGGCTGGTTCAGACCAGGCCGCGCACTCCCGTTCCCGCCTACACGCCCGCGCCCGGGTCGTGGTCGACGAACCGGGTCGAGGTCGCCAACCCGATGTCGATCTATCCCGAATACAAGGCGACGCGTTCGCTCTTTCAGCCCGATCCCGGCAAGGTACCGAGCGCCACCGTCGAGATCAGCACGGACAAGGGAATTAAAGGCTACGGCAGTGGTGGACCCGGCGCGGGCTACGTCGTCGAGGAGCACCTGACGAAGCTGCTGTTGAACGAGGACCCGTTCAACGTCGAGCGCCTCTGGGACATCATGTGGCGATCGACGATGTCGTATGGACGCATGGGTGTCGTGATCAACGCGATCAGCGCCGTCGATCTCGCCCTGTGGGACATCGTCGGAAAAGCGCTGAACATGCCGGTCTACAAACTGCTTGGCGGCGAAACCAAGCCGCGGCTGCCAGCCTACTGCACGGGTAACGACATCGAGCAGCACGTCGAATTCGGGTACAAACGCCTGAAGCTCGCGATTCCACACGGCCCTGCCGATGGTCTCGAGGGCATGCGCAAGAACGTCGAGCTCGTGCAGCGCGCCCGCAAGGCGCTCGGGCCCGATGGCGACATCATGCTCGACTGCTGGATGGCGTGGACGGAACGCTACACGATCGAAATCGCCGAGATGATGGCGCCCTATCGCGTGTACTGGATGGAAGAGTGCCTGCAGCCGCACGACTACGAAGGATTCGGACGCCTCGCGGCTCAGATCACGAGCACCCGCATCGTCACCGGCGAGCACGAATACACGCGGTACGGTTTCCGGCAGCTGCTCGAAAATGGCCTGAGGACGATCTGGCAGCCCGACATTCACTGGTGCGGAGGGCTGACGGAAATGCGGCGCATTGCCGCGCTCGCGGCGGCGTACGACATCCCGGTGATTCCGCACAGCGGCGGCGGCAGAGACGGTGTGCATTTCATCATGGCGACACCCAACAGCCCGTGGGCCGAGCTGTTCATGCCCGCGCCGGGCGGTCCCAAAGATGTGTACGACCGCTATGAAGAAGAAAACATGATTACGCGGGGGCCCGAGGGAATTTACGTTCGCCCCTCGGACGCGCCTGGATTCGGATGGGATTTTCTGGTGAGCTGAGGCGCGATACAAGTAGCTAAAGATCTACCGATCTAGAGATCTACTGATCTGCTGTCAACCTTACGATCGATCGGAGTATCAACGTGAAGCATCACGTTCAGCTTCTGACAATCATTTCGACGATGTCGCTTGTTGGCGCTGTCGTTCACGCGCAACAAATGATTCCGGTCGATGGCCATCGGATTCGGGTCCAGACGGGCGGATTGCAGCACGTTGGCGCCGGGCAACCTACGATCATTCTCGAGAGCGGAGGAGGGGCGCCCCTCGAAACGTGGATTCGCGTCTTCGACAAGGTAGCCCGATTCGCCCCGGTTGTTGCATACGATCGCCCGGGAAATCCAAACGGCCTGTCTGAGCCTGATGGGCAATCACCAACGCCGCGACATATCGCGGAGCGACTGCACTCACTGCTGAGAGAACTCGGTCTCAAGCCACCTTACGTCCTGGTGGGCCATTCCTGGGGCGGTCCTTTGATTCGCATGTTTACGGCGGTTTACCCGAATGAGGTCGCAGGACTCGTGTATGTCGATCCAACGGATATTCGGACGAAAGAGAGCAATCTCGCCTACTTTCGAGCCCAAGGGTATTCGGACCAGGTATTGAAGCAACAACAATCGCAAGGGCAGCAGCCAGCTGGCGTCCCGCGAGTTGTGAAGGAGCCATACGGTGAAGCCGAAGTAATGAAGCATCTTCTAGACAGCACCTTCAGCGAATTCCGTACATTGCCGCCTGTGGCGGATATTCCAGTATCACTACTGATGTCGGCGAAATTCGATTCTCGTGTGTGGGCGGGGAAACCCTGCGAGCCCATGCTGTGTCACGAACAGTGGGTGCGATTTCGAAGGCAATGGCTCGAGGAGTTTCTAACAGGAGTAACGAATTCGACATTCACCATCGTGACCGGCACTGGACATCGCATACCCCATGAGATCCCGATCTCGTGATGTGGGCGATCCACCGTGTGGTAGACGCTGTAGGTCGACAGTAGATTGAAAAGATCCTTAGATCCGTAGATCCTTAGATCATTAGTTACAGTGATTTCTCACATGCGCGATACGGTTCATCCTTAGATCGCTGATGTCAGGCTTCGACAACTTCAATGCCGAGATCGTCGGCTTCCACGCGAAAGAAAAATCCATCCTGCAATCCGTGGAGTGCGATCCAGCTCACCAGCTTCAGCGCCACGGCATTGGCCTTTTCCTCATCATTGCGACCGGGCATCCGATTGTGCGACGCGCCGGTGAAACGTAACGCACCGGTGATGTCGGGTTTCGCCTCGCGCCTGATACGGAGTCGAGCGACATAGGCCTGCCGGCTGCCGGCGCTCCGGTCCAGCGTGAAATCCTCTTGCTGAACAATGCCATCCGATCCGTCAGGCCAGCGGACAAGCCGGCCGCTGATATCAAATGTCATACGGGTCTAGTGTAGTTGAACTGAATTCCTATTTTCGCGGTAGCGCGAACGCGATATAGCTCGGCGTGTCGACAACGGGTGCGGTCGCTGCCTCGCCTGGCCTCCGGTGACCTCCGCCCGAGTTGATCCTCGACGAGGCGGGTACCACAGGGTACTGACGCCCATTTACCTCGTACATCGCGGGCAGCCCTTCAGAGCCCGCGGGCAGAGTAGCAGTCCACAGAACGCTGCCGGTCTCCTCGTCGTGCGCGCGAACTTTGCCGTCGGTGGTCGCCACGAAGAGCAATCCGGTTGACGTCACGATAAGTCCGTGACGCTCTGCCATGAAGACGCCCGTATTCTTTGCGCCCTCTTCAGCAGCCCTCGCGTCTTCTCCGAGCGGCACTCGCCATTTGATCGTTCCCCTGTTCAAGTCGTACGCGACGATGGCCGACCATGGCGGACCGATGATGTACGGCTGGTTCGGATAGAGACCCCAGTCGGTGTAGTAGCGGTTCGGCGGTGCGTCAACTCCGGTTGGATACGGAGGACCGCCGAGCGGACTCGGTCGAGGCTCGAGTACCGGAATGTCCAGTCCGCCGGGCGCGCCGCCGGAAGCCACAACAGGGCCTGAATTGTTGACGCGATCGGAACTGCTGCCTGAAGGCGGAGAGAGAAACGCATGAAGCGCGGCCATCCCCGCGTCATCGAGATCTGCGAATGCAGGCATCTCGCCTCTTCCGCTGGCAACAACCTGGCGGAAGGGTTCGAGCTCGAGACGATTCTTGCCGGCAACAGCGGGAGGTCCGCCTGCGACGCCGACGCCATCCCGCCCATGACACGACTGGCATCGTCTCTCGTAGATTGTTCTGCCCTGATCTGCTCCGGCTGGCGCACGGCGCGCGGCAAGCGGATCGTCGAGGCCCAGTTTGTAAATGGTCGGCCAATCCTGCGTCGTCAGATACACCAACCCTTTGGAAGGATTGGCGGCATTCGTACCCCAGTTCGATCCCCCGCGAGCACCAGGCAACGAGATCGTCTCTTCGAGTCCGGGCGGAGTGAATAGCCCTTCGTTGCGCATCTTCGCGATTCTGTCCTTCCAGGCGGTGCGCTCTTCGGCGGTCAGGATGTACGGGTTCACGTCGTCGGCCGTCATCGTCTGTCGCGCGTATGGAGGAGGAACGGTCGGATACGGCTGCGTCGGCCAGGCCTGCTCGCCTGGCATGTGGCTCTTCGGCACCGGACGTTCCTCGATGGGCCACAGCGGTTTTCCGGTGACGCGATCGAACACGAACAGAAAACCTTGTTTCGTCGACAGTGAGACAGCGTCGATCGGCTTGCCGCCATGACGCACCGTAATCAGCTGCGGGGCTGCATTGTTGTCGTAGTCCCACAAATCGTGGTGCACCATCTGGAAGTGCCACAGACGTTTTCCGGTGCGCGCGTCGAGCGCGAGCAGGCAGTTGCCAAACAGATTGCTGCCGATGCGATCGGCGCCGTAGTAGTCATAGGTGGGCGAGCCGGTCGGGAAGTAGGCGATGCCTCGCTTCTCGTCCACAGTAATCTCGCCCCACGTGTTCGTGCCACCCGCATACTTCCACGCGTCCTTTGGCCATGTGTCGTATCCCTCTTCGCCGGGATGCGGAATGGTGTGAAAGGTCCACACGATCTTGCCCGTCCTTACGTCGTAGGCGCGAATATCGCCGGGCGCTGAGAGGTAGGCTTCGCCGGTCGACGATCCCAGCATGATCAGGTTCTCGAACACGCGCCCCGGCGACTCGGGCTGGACGCGGACGATCGTTCTCGGATCGCGACCGAGTCCCTCGCGCAGATCGACCAGCCCGTTGTTGCCGAAGGTCAAAATCGATTTTCCGGTTCGCGCGTCGATCTCCTGAAGGTAGTTGTTGAGCGCAAAGATCAGCCTGCGATCCTTGCGGTCCTTGCTCTCCCAGTACGCAATGCCGCGTGTTGCGAGGCCGGGCAGGTTCTCGTGGATCCAGATTTCCTTGCCCGTGGCTGCGTCGAGTGCCACGAGCGAGCTGTTTCGCGCCTGCACGTACATGACGTTGTCGACGACGATCGGATTGAACACATAGGAACGATTGTCGCCGGTCGGATAGACCCACGCGACTTCGAGCTGGTTCACGTTGGACTTGTTGATTTGTTTGAGATCGACGAAGTGCGAGGAGTCCGGTCCGCCGCCGTAGTCCTTCCACGTCTTGTAGTCCTGACCGGCGTGCGCGGCGTGAACAGCCGCGATGATGGTGAGGCACAGCAAGGCGACCGTTCTTTTCATGACCGTCAGTATGCGACGGCTTTCCACAATTGAAAAGGCGCTTACGGGCGTCGAACTCTTTGCGCGCCGTTCGGCCACAGGTGTATAAGTGTCGTAATGATGCGTCAGCTTTTGTGCCTGATCGCGGTCTGCATCGCGGTTGTCGGAGAAGTGGCAGCCCAATCCGGTCCACCGACCTTCAACCGCGACATTCGGCCGATCATGTCGGATACCTGCTTCCGCTGCCACGGTCCCGACAGCGTCGCGCGTAAGGCCAACCTCCGTCTCGACATTCGCGAAGAAGCGACCAGGCCGATGCGCTCGGGACGTATACCGATTGTGCCCGGAGATCCCGGCAACAGCGAGATCGTCACGCGCATTTTCGCTGAGGGCGCCAACATCATGCCGCCCAGATCCGCGCACAAGGACTTGACGCAGGTACAAAAGGACACGATTCGACGCTGGGTTTCTGAAGGAGCAGTCTACGAAGGTCACTGGGCCTATCAACCGGTGAAGCGTCCGTCCGTTCCGACTGTCGCGGACGCATCGCGAATCAGGAACCCCGTCGATCAGTTCATTCAGGACCGGTTGCGCCGCGAGGCGCTGGCGCCGGCGAGCGAGGCCGACAAACGCACGCTGCTTCGGCGTGTGACGCTCGATCTGACAGGCTTGGTGCCCACGCCAGACGACACGCGCGCGTTCCTGGCAGACACGGCGCCAGGTGCGTACGAAAGAGTGGTGGATCGGTTGCTGTCCTCGCCGCGGTATGCCGAACAACGCACCATGCGCTGGCTCGACGCGGTCCGTTACGGAGACACGGCGGGATTCCATGGCGACAATCCGATTCCTGCGTGGCCGTACCGCGATTACGTGCTGCAGGCATTTTTGAAAAACCGGCCGTTCGACGAGATGACGCGCGAACAGATCGCCGGAGATCTGCTGCCGAACGCGACCGTCGAACAGCGCGTCGCCTCGGCCTACAACCGCATGAATCGCACGTCGGCCGAAGGCGGGCTTCAGCCCAAGGAGTACCTCGCGAAATACGGCGCCGACCGCGTGCGCACGCTCAGCGCCGTGTGGTTGGGCAGCACGCTCGGATGTGCCGAATGCCACGACCACCGGTTCGATCCGTTCCTCGCGAAGGACTTCTACGCGATGAAGGCGTTCTTCGCAGACATCCAGGAGACGGGGCTCCTGCCCGATCGCGGCATGCGCGCGTGGGGCGCGAAGCTCGCGCTGCCGACCGAGGCGCAGAAGGCCGAGCTCGCCGCACTCGACACGAAGCTGGCGGCTGCACGGTCGCGTCTCGAGGAAGCGGCCGCGACGCGGGCAGCCGACGAAGAGGCGCGAGAAGCCGCTCTGAACACGCGTTGGCAGGCCGGCCAGCTGGCGTGGACGTGGCAGCGCCCGATTGGTGCGCGTGCGCTGAACGGCGCGACGCTGACCATCTACGACAAGGAGCCGATCGAAAGTAATTTCTATCTCGACGGGAGTTTGAAAACCGACACTAGACCCGGCGACGGTCTCGTCGTTGCGAGCGGCACGAATCCGGACCGCGAAACCTACATAATCACGTTGAGGCCTGGCGCTGGAGTGTGGCGTCAGCTCGGTCTCGAGGTCGTTCAGGATGAAAGCCTGCCCGGCGCCCGGTATGCACGCGGCGCCGATCGATTTCTGCTGAGCGAGATAGAGGCCGAGGTCGTGGAACGCGGTCAGCCGGCGCTTCGGTTGCCGCTCGTGATGGCAACGGTCAACGATGCACCGCCGGCGGTTTCTGCGATCAACGATCCGAGCATGCCGCCCCTCGCCGCCATCGATGGGAAGGCCGGCACCGCGTGGGGTATTCGTTTCGGTGAAGCGAGGAATCCGTTTCTTGCGCTGCGTTTAGCCGACGCGGTGCATACGACCGCAGACACGACAATCGTCGTGACGCTGCGGCACGACTCGGAATTGCGGCGCGCAGTCATCGGACGGTTCCGTCTGGCGCTCGCTGCCGACGCATTCGCGTGGCCGCCGACCGGCACCTCAGGTACTCGTTCCCGCAGCCTGGACGCGAGCGGGCGGACGACGTGGGCCAGCGGCCTTTCGGAAGAGGTAATGAAAGCGCTGCGCAGGCCGGCTGAGGATCGTGATGCAGTGGAAACCACCGCGCTCCGCGACTACTTGATCTTCTCGAATCCGGATCTTGCGGATCTTCATCGAGACGTACAGCTCCTGGAGACCGAGCGTGGCCTGCTCGACTCGTCAATTCCATCGGTCGTGACGACCGTGTCGACCGACCCGACGCCGACGCGCATCCTGCCGCGCGGCAACTGGATGGACGATTCGGCGCCCATCGTCGAGCCCGCGATTCCGCGTTTCCTTGGGGCGCTCGACACAAGAGGCGAGCGGGCGACGCGCCTCGATCTGGCGAACTGGCTCGTGTCGCGCGACAACCCGCTGACCGCACGCACGTTCGTCAACCGCACGTGGCGTGAGTTCTTCGGGACCGGGCTCTCGAAGGTGATCGACGACCTTGGCTCGCAGGGCGAGTCGCCAACCCATCCTGAGCTGCTTGATTGGCTCGCGTCAGAGTTCATGCAGAAATGGGACATCAAGCACGTCGTCCGGCTGATCGTGACGAGCCACACGTACCGGCAGTCGTCGCTCGGAGAGACGAAAGCGGATCCGGAGAACCGCCTGCTCGCTCACCAGAATCGCTTTCGCGTCGACGCCGAGAACGTGCGTGATGTCATCTTGCAGGTGTCGGGGCTGCTCAGCGACAAGGTCGGCGGTCCCAGCGTGAGGCCCGTCGAGCCGCCCGGTTATCTCGGCGCGCTGAACTTTCCGAAGCGCGAGTACTCGGCCAGTCGTGGAGAGGACCTGTACCGCCGCGGCTTGTACACGACCTGGCAGCGTACGTACCTGCATCCCAGTCTCTTGAACTTCGACGCGCCGACGCGCGAGGAGTGTACGGTCAGCCGCACCATCTCGAACACGCCGCTCCAGGCGCTCGACCTGTTGAACGATCCGATCTACGTCGAAGCGGCGCGCGTGTTCGCGCAGAATGCCGACGCGCAGAGCCCGTCAAACGTTTACGCCCAGCTCACTTTTGTATTCGATCGCGCACTGAACCGTGCGCCCACTGCGAGAAGAACGGTCGATTCTGCGGCGCTTGTACGAACGCAACCTGAAACGATTTAGCGCCAATCCCGCGAGCGCGCGCGAGCTGCTCGCGGAAGGCGAGATGCCGCTGCCGCCCAAGTTCAACGCTGTCCGCCTCGCGGCGATGACGACGATCACGAGGGCCGTGCTGAACCTGCACGAATTGATTACGAGAAACTGACCGCCATGTACGAAAACTTTGTTCGTGAGATGAGCCGACGGGCGTTCCTCGGGCGCGGAGCGGCGGGGCTGGGCGTCGTCGCCCTGAATTCGCTGCTCGGACCTCGGGTGTTCGCGGGCGCGCAGGTGCCGGCCGTGCAATCACGCGGCATCGTGAACCCGCTCGACTTCGCTCCAAAAGCAAAACGCGTCATCTTTCTCTATCAGGCCGGTGGACCGTCACATCTCGAGACCTTCGACTACAAGCCGAAGCTCGCCGACATGACGGGCAAACCGATGCCCGAATCGTTCACGCGAGGACAGCAGATCGCGCAACTCCAGGGACAGCGGCTGACGTGCTTTGGCCCGACGCACGGCTTCAAGCCGTTCGGCAAGTCGGGGCAGGTCGTCTGCGAGTTGTTTCCTCACATCGGCAGCATCATCGACGAGACGTGCATCGTGCGATCGATGTGGACCGAGCAGATTAACCACGACCCGGCCCACACGTTCATGAACAGTGGATCGATCATCACGGGCCGTCCCAGCATGGGTTCGTGGGTGCTGTACGGGTTGGGCGCAGAAGCCGACAATCTCCCCGGTTTCGTCGTTCTCGTGTCGCAGGGCAACGGCGGTCAGATGCAGCCCATCGCAGCGCGGCAATGGTCGGCCGGCATTCTGCCCAGCAAATTCCAGGGCGTGCGGTTCAACTCTGTCGGCGATCCGGTTCTGTACATCACAAATCCGCGCGGCATCAGCCGCGACATGCAGGGGGACTCGATACAGGCCATCACCGCGCTGAACGAGGTCGCGAATCGATCGTTGCACGATCCTGAACTGCAAACGCGCATCGCGCAGTACGAGATGGCGTTCAAGATGCAGACGAGCGTTCCCGGACTCCTCGACACGAGCCAGGAGCCGCCGCATGTGCTGGAGTTATACGGAGCGAAGCCGGGTGACGGCTCATTTGCGTCGAACTGTCTTCTGGCGCGGCGGCTCGCGGAGCGAGGCGTACGGTTCATTCAGCTCTATCACCGCGACTGGGATCATCACAGCGACGTGAGGAACAACGTCGTCTTGAAGGCCCAGGAAGTCGACAAAGCGACGGCGGCACTCATCACCGATCTGAAGCAGCGCGGCATGCTGGACGACACGCTGGTCATCTGGGGCGGCGAGTTCGGCCGCACGCCGATGTCGCAGGGACGCGGCGGTCGCGACCATCACATCAAAGGGTTTTCATTCATGTTCGCGGGCGGCGGCATCAAGAAAGGCCTCACCTACGGCGCCACAGACGACCTGGGCTACGCGGCCGTCGAGAATCCCGTCAGCGTGCATGATTGTCACGCGACGATGCTCTATCTGCTTGGCGTCGACGCGACAAAGCTCGCGGTGAAGTATCAGGGTCTGGACGTCCGGCTCACAGGCGCGCAAGGCGGTGCCGTCGTCCGCGACATCATTGCCTAGATGGCTTGACGATGAGCGCTGTGCAGTCGCGTGCTAGCGGGGACCGCGAGCAGCGCCGCCCGTCGGTAACATATTCCGAATCGCCGATATGCGCCACTCGCCCCGCTCGCGTTTGAGCACAATCGTCGTCCAACGCGGTACATCACTGCCAGCGATGGCGTATGTGCCGTCGGCAATTGCGACCTCGGGGGTGATGAAGCGGACCGCTGCGACGGCGATGCTGCGGATCCCGGGATTCTGATTCGTCGACCGGGCCGTGCCGGGGATGACCTGCGCGCGTCCCCTTCGCCAGTCGCCGCCGGTTGTGTATTGGTCGGCATCGGCGGTGAAGAGCGCTTCGATGGCTTTGGGATCGCGAGCGTTGCGCGCCTTCACGTAGTTCTGGATGACTGCCGCGACTCGCGATTCTTCAACCGAGGCGGCCGCAGGGGCCTGCGCCCGCATCGGCGCAGCGAGCAGACAAACAATAATGATGGTCCACATATTCGCTCCGTAAGAAACTCAGCGTGCGCCACGGATAGTCTATCGGCGAAACGACGTTTCAGATATTGACACGAACGTACGCGGGGAGCAGAATCGCCGCATCCGACAGTCAGCGCTGATTTTGCTGATTGTCAAGGGGGGGTGCGATGAGACTTATCGATTCGCCGTATTCGTCATCGTGTACTTCGCGGCCGCGACCATCGTCGACGCGCAGGTGAACCGGGCCATGATTTCCGGCACGGTCACTGATCCATCAGGAGCGCCGATTCCCGGCGTCACTATTACTGTCACGGGCGAAAGCGGCCTCACGCAAACCGCAGTCACCGGCGGGTCAGGGCAGTACACCTTGCCGAGCTTGCCGGTCGGCACGTATACAGCGAAGTTCGAGATTCAGGGGTTCAAGACCTCTGTTCGCGACGGGCTGACCCTGCAGGTTGCACAGACGCTTCGACTGGACACGCAACTCGAGGTGGGCGAGCTCGCAGAGACCGTCACCGTGTCCGGTGCATTTGAAATCATTCAGCGGGACAGTCCCGATGTCGGCACCACTGTCTCGCGTGAGTACCTTACGTCGCTGCCGCTGTCGATGGGCGGCGGCCGATACCCGGAAACATTCGCCTACAAAATGACGCCGGGCGTCGAAGGCGACACGTGGACGTCTCGAATCAACGGCAGTCCGGCGTTCTCGAAGGAAGTGCTGCTCGAAGGCGCGTCCGTCACCACCTATCTCGCCGGCCATTTCGGCGAGTCGAGTGTGTCGATGGAGGCGCTGCAGGAATTCAAGATCCAGACGAGCGGTCTCTCGGCCGAATTCGGCCGCACCGCCGGCGGCGTGTTCAACTTCGTGATGCGGTCTGGACAGAACCAGTCGCATGGAACCGCGTTCGGCACGATCCGCAATGAGGCGCTCAACGCGAATACGTTTCTCAACAACGCCGCCGGCCGCCCCAAGTCGCGCGATCGCCAGAATAATTTTGGCGGCAGCTTCGGCGGCCCGGTCGTGATTCCAGGCGTGTACGACGGCCACGACCGCACGTTTTTCTACGTCGCAGCCGAAAAGTTCAGGGTGCGCACCTACGTGTTCGGCGCCCCGAACAGATCGGCACCGCAGCTCGAGATGTACGACGGCGATCTGAGCCGGCTGCTGACGACGACTGTCGTCGGCAACGACGCCCTCGGGCGACCGATCTTTCGCGGCGCCATCTACGATCCGCTGACGCTCAGAGAGGTGAACGGCCAGTTTGTGGCGGATCCATTCCCGGGCAACAGGATTCCGGCGAATCGCATCAGCCCGCTCTCAAAGCGCATCGGCGACATTGCGAAGCAGCACTACGCGCCGATCAGCAGTGAGTTGACCGCGAACAACCTGTTTCCGACTCAGAACCAGCCCGAATTCGATCAGAACCAATGGTCGTTCAAAGTCGACCAGGTTATATCGAGCGCCCAACGGCTGAGCGGCAGCGTCGCGCGCAACACGCGGCCGAGGCTGTTGCTCGATGCGGGCGGGCTCTGGGATGCAAACGACGCGATCGGCGGCCCGTTCTCATCCGCGCGCCGTCAGGTCATCAACTCGTGGCTGGCGCGCACGGCCCACGATTCCACGATCTCGCCGACGATGTTGAACAGCCTGATTGTGTCCTTCAACCGGATGGTGAACCCGAACCGGTCGGCACACGTCAACGACAGCTGCGGCGCCACGCTCGGCCTCCGCGGTGTGAAACAGGACGGACCCTGTCCGCGCATCAACTGGGGCGCCGGACCTGCCGGAGTGTCGTTCGATGCGCTCGGCGACCCTCAGGATGACCTGCAGTCCTATAACTCCTGGGGCATCGCCGATACGCTCAGCTGGTCGAAGGGCCGTCACTTCATGAAGTTTGGCATCGACCTGCGCGGCAACCAGCTGAACACGCGTCCGCAGGGGAATCTTGCCGGCACGTTCAACTTCACGGCGGCGCAGACGAGTATTCCCGGCGTCAATTTCGTCGGCCATTCGTTCGCCTCGTTCCTGCTCGGCGGCGTGAACAACGCCACCCTCGGCGTGCCTCTCAACCTCGAAGGTCGCACGTACTACTATGCGGGCTACGCGCAGGACGATTTCAAGGTGACGCCGAACCTCACGTTGCAGCTCGGGCTTCGCTACGAGCTCCAGCCGCCCGCAACCGAGACGGAAGATCGGACCTCGAATTTCGATCTGGACGTCATCGATCCGTTGACAGGGATGAAAGGTGCGGTTGTCTTCGCCGGCAAAGGTGAGGGACGCACCGGGCGCAGCACGTTCGTCAAAACCGACAAGACGAATTTCAGCCCGCGCCTCGGCTTCGCATACGCGCTCACCGATCGCACATCGCTGCGTGGCGGGTATGGAATTTTCTACGGCGCGAACGTGTTCAACGGCTTCTCTTCGGTGCCGTTCTCGCGCGGATTCGGCGGAACGAACAACATCTCGAACCCGCTCGCACACACGGCGGCATTCAACTGGGACGCGGGATACCCGGGCGCGACGGTCGAAGCTGCGATTGATCCGACGGCGTGGCGGCTCGGCGGCGTGACGCACTGGGATCCCGACGCCGGAAAAATTCCCACGACGCACCAGTGGAACATCAACGTGCAACGTCAGGTCATGGACACCCTGACGGTTGATATCGGGTACGTCGGCACGCGGTCGACCGACATCTGGGCCGGTGATCTGGCGCAGAAAAACCAGCTCGATCCGAAATATCTGAGCCATGGGGCGAATCTGCAGACGATTCTGCGGACGGACGCCGACGCGCAGCGGTTTGGCCTCGCGAAGATGCCGTATCCGGCGTTCTCCGGCGGGCAGCTCTGGCAGGCGCTGGTGCCGTTTCCGCATCTTGCGCGGAACGGCATCGGGTTGACGACGTACAACTCGCCGCTCGGCAAGTCGAGATACGACTCGCTGCAGATCGCGGTGAATCGCCGCTACGCGAATGGGTTGACGATGTTCGGCAACTACAATTTTTCGAAGACGCTGCAGAACATGGAGAGCGCACTTCGCGGTGACCTTGGCGGGCGGCCGCTCGATTACTACAACCTGGATCTTGAATACGGCCTCGGCGACTTCGATCAGACGCACACCTGGAAGATCGCCGGGGTTTACGAGGTCCCCGTCGGCCGTCAGCGCCGGTTCGGCGCTGAACTGCCGCGCGCCGTTGATGCCATCGTCGGAGGATGGACGGTCAGCTTCATCGCGAACTACGCGAGCGGCACGCCGGTGCGAGTCAGTGGAAGTGCCATCCCGGGATGGAACGGGCGTGGAAACCGTCCCGACATCGTGAACCCGGACGGGCGCTCGATGCTCGCGGGCTTCGACCCGTCGAAGTTCGACGCCGCAGCGATTGCGCAGGGCAACTTTGCCGCCCACCGTTACATCGCACCCGGATTTATCGTCGATCACGCCCCGTTCACCCTGGGCAACGCCGGGTTCACCGTCGACATTCGCGAGCCGTTCGCGCGGAACGAGGACATCAGCATTCAGAAGGGGTTCCGCATCGGCGCGGCGCGCATGCAGGTACGCGCCGAGATGCTCAACGCGTTCAACCGCAAAACGTTCGGCGGCGTTCAACACCAACGTTCTCGACGCGCGCTTCGGCCAGATCACGAATGTGAGCGGAAACCGCATCGGGCAGATCGGTATCAGGATGGAGTTCTAGAGATCTACTGATCTACGGATCTAGAGATCTATTATCTCGAATATCGTCAGAATCTGATTCAGAGCGGGGCGTTCGATCGTCTGGGACGCCCCGCTCGGCCACTGCAGCGAGACGCGCTGCACCGAGCGGTTCCGCGGCACGCCGAAATGAACACGGGGATCGCTGGACGATGCGAACCCTACCGATGTCGTCGCGTGGCTCATGAGCACGCGACCATCGTCCAGCGTGAGCCGCACGACGGTGCCGAGTCCGTCACGATTCGACGCGCGCCCCACCAGACGCAGCATCAGCCAGCGTCCTTCCGACGTCGCGACATTCCGTAACAGCTTCGCGCGCTCGCCAAGCGCGGTGACGACGAGATCGAGACGTCCGTCGTTGTCGAAGTCGGCGACGGCCGCGCCGCGATGTGCGCCGGGTTTGATCAGATCGCGGCCCGTTTTCACCGACACATCTTCGAATGTGCCGTTGCCGCGATTGAGCAGCAGGGCATTGCCCTGCCGGTACGACCGTCCCTGGATCCGTTCGATGTTGTCGGTGACGTGGCCATTCGCCGAGAACAGATCCTTCCAGCCGTCGTTGTTGTAGTCCGCGACAGGATTGCTCCAACCCGCGTACGGCAATGTGGACCGTGTAATCCCCGACAGGTTGGACACATCCTCGAAGTGTGTTTCCGCGTGACGGAACAGCAGGAAGCCCTCGTTCGCGAGGTCGGTCACGAACAAATCGAGGCGCCCGTCGTTGTCGACGTCGCGCAGATCCGCGCCCATCGCCGACACGGGCGAGCCGAACTGATTGACAGCCACACCCCACGTTGCAGCGATGTCTTCGAACGTGCCGTCACCGCGATTGCGAAACAGAAATTCGGTTCGGTATCGTTCGCGACGAACACGTCGGGCCATCCATCTTCATCCACGTCACCAACCGCCGCTCCCATGCCTTTTCCGAGATGGCGCGCGACGCCCGAGTCGATCGACACATCACTGGAAAGTTCCGTCGCGATTGTTCCTGAACAGTTGATTCGGAAGCGGCGCGTAATGTCTCGGATGGCAGTACGTGCGCAATCCTGGCCCTTCCTCGCCGCAGTACGGCTCGCTGGCCGGGATCCCAGACGCAGTAGTTGACGATGAACAGGTCGAGCCAGCCATCGACGATCGAAGTCCAGCCATGCGCCGTGGATGCCCCACATCGGCCCGTACTTCGGATGCGGACTGGACACACGAGCGTCCGCGGTGACGTCGCGGAACGTTCCGTTTCCCAGATTGCGATACAGGATGTTGCGTCCGACGCCTGCGACAAAGAGGTCGGGAAATCCATCGTTGTCGAAATCGGCTGCCGCGGCGCCCATCATGTAGCCGTCTCCCTGCACACGCGCCAGCTCGGTCACATCTGCGAAACGGCCGTTACCGAGATTGCGGTACAGACCGGTTCCAGTGCTCGGGGCCCAGACGTCGAAGCGAGGGGCTCGTCGCTCCATTGGTGAAATAGAGGTCCATCAACCCGTCGCGGTCGTAATCGAGCACAGCCACGCCGCCGGGCATCGTTTCGATCTGGTGCTTCTCCGCGGTGGGCGAGTGTTGCAGATGGAACCGTATCCCGGCAGCGGCGGCGATATCGACAAAGCGAGGCGGCGGCAGGATCTCATTCGGAGCCTCCCGCGCGACCGCGATCGGACGCCGCTCGAGGGCGCGCAATGCTTCCCGAACGAGAGGATGCTCAGGTGCAAGCGCCACCGCGCGGCGCGCTTGCACTTCGGCGTCGTCGCCGCGATTCACGCGAAGCAGAAATATGGCGTAGGACGCATGCGG
Source organism: Vicinamibacterales bacterium (assembly GCA_963730445.1). Lineage (GTDB taxonomy): Bacteria > Acidobacteriota > Vicinamibacteria > Vicinamibacterales > JAMQPK01 > JAMQPK01. The sequence goes on from CAVSRX010000008.1 coordinate 28,146, forward strand.
TTCGGCGTCAGGTTTCGGCCGCAGCCCGTTCGCCTTCACGGCGCGCCCGAATGCGGCGTCTGCATCGTCCATCCTGCCGAGACCGACATAGGCGTTTGCGAGAGCGGTGAGCGCCGGCACGTCGGACGGGTCGAGTCGTATCGCACGCGTCAGCGCCTGCGCCGCTGGGCCGAAGCGTTGCGCATCCTGATGAAGTCGCCCGAGCAGCGACCAGGCTTCAGCATCCGCAGGGTCGGCAGCGATTGCGCGCTCGAGGTGTGCTGCCGCTTCGCGTATCGCCTGAGCGGCAATCAGGACCCTCGCGAGCAGCTTCCGCGTCAGGAGGTCGTCGGGGCGTTCCGACAACAGGCGTTCGAGATCCGAACGCGCCTGTACGTAATCGCCTGCCTGAGCGAGCGCGAGCGCGCGACGTCTGACGGTATCCGAATCTGAAACCTGTGCCAGCGCCACGCCAAACGCCAGGAAGACGGCGAGGCAGCCGAGCACCATTCGTGTCATGGCGACCATTCAGCCACACGAGCGTGCGGTGATCAAGATAAACTCTCGCGATGCGCTCATCACTGAAACGGCTGTTGTTCGCGTGCTCGTTTCTGCTCGCCGCCGATGTCGCATTCGGCGCGACGTATTACGTGGATTGCGCCGCAGGTTCCGATTCCGCGGCCGGAACCAGCGAGATCGCGGCATGGCGCACAACGGCGAAAGTATCGGACACGACCTTCCTGCCCGGTGACGTCGTGTTGATACGGCGCGGCACCCGATGCACCGGCATGCTGTGGCCAAAGGGGTCCGGCACTCCGAGCGCTGCCATCCGCCTGAGCGCATTCGGCGGCGGCGCTCCGCCGGTCATCGACGGCGGTCGCGAGGAGGCAGCCATCAAGCTGTTCAATCAGCAGGGCTGGGAAATCGAGAATCTGGAAACGACCGGCGGCGAGCCGTATGGCATCTACATCGGTGCTGATGCGGGCGCGCTGAAGCATTTCCGCATCCGCAACACCGTGGTCACCAATGTTCGTGGCCAGGTGAAGGCGAAAAGGTCGGGTCTCGTTGTCATCGCTTCCGGTGAACCCGCGACGCTCGAGGACATCGTCATCGACGGCGTCGTGGCGCATCACACGACGCAGTGGGCGGGCGTCATCGTGCAAGGCGCCTCGCGCACCAATCGGATCCGCGACGTGACCGTGCGCAACACCGTCGTGCACGACGTCTTCGGCGATGGCATTGTGCTCTTTCAAGTCGAGAACGGGCTCGTGGAAAAGAGTGCGGCCTGGCTGACCGGATTGCAGCCGGTCCAGACAATCGGCACGCCCAACGGCATCTGGACGTGGCGCTGCCGTGACTGCATCGTGCAGCTGACGGAAGGGTTCTTCATCGACTCACCCGGCGTCGACGGAGGTGTGTACGACATCGATTGGGGAAACGACGCCAATATCGTCCAGCACAACTACGGCCACGACGCGCAGGGCTACTGCGTCTCGGTGTTCGGCGCACAGAAAGAAGTCACCACGAACAGCGTCGTGCGCCACAACGTTTGCATCAATAACGGCCGCAGCCCGAAGCTCGCCCGCAGACAGGGCGACCTGTACATCTACACGTGGGATGGGGGCTCACTCGACGGCGTGCTGATCCATGACAACACGTTCTACTGGAATCCGCCTCTGGACGTTCCCGCGTTTCAGATCGATGAGATCGCGTTTAGCGGTTCGCGGTTGAACCGCATCTTCAACAACGTGATCCATTCCGCCGTGCCGGCACCGCTGCCGTCGCATCCCACATTGCAGATGGATGGCAATGTGTTCCGTTCGTATTCCGGCGAGCAGCGTCAAGGCCACGAGCAACCGCAGACCGGTCCGTGGACGCTCAGGCTGGATCCGTCGACGAATCCTGACGAAGCGCGCAGTCAGTTGGTGTTCGTCGAGGCCGCGCTCGCGCAATACGACGAGAGCAGGTTGCAAGGCCGCGTTGTGGCAAGCAGCAAATCCGCAGCCTCGCAGTGGCCGGTGGAACGCGCTCGCGTGATCGATGAAAAACCTGCGCAGGGAAAAATTCTGCTGGCTCTCGTGTCGCCATCAGGAAGAGTCGCGCATGAATGGCCATCGTTCGTGCCGCCGGCGGAGCTCGGCCTCGCACTGCGGAGTGCGCTGGGAGCGCCACGCGGATCGCCCTCGATGGTTCCTTAGGGGACTCGATTCATCAGCGTCAGTACGGCACGTCGATCAGACGATCGCCGGCGCGCATGTCGTCGTCGAGCAACTGGAGCAGAGCCTTGGCGACGGGACCGGGCTTCCCGTCGCCAATCACCTGGTCGTCCCATTGAACGATCGAGACCACTTTCACCGAGCTGCCCATGAGCAGCATCTCGGCGGACGCACGCGCCTCGGACACTGAAAGGTCGCGGATTTCGATCGCTTTCAGCAGTCCTCGATCGCGCAACACGTTGGCAAGCTCCAGCAATCGGAGTGACGTGCAGCCCGCCAGGATGTGATCGAACGTGGGATGCACGAGCACGGCGTCTCTGGTGACGAAGGCGACGTTCATGTTGGAGCCCTCGCCTACATGCTGGTTCTCATCGATGAAGACGCCGGTATCGAATCCGGCCTCTTTCGCCTCCATCTGCATCAGAACGTTCGGCAGGTAGTTGGTGGCTTTGGTCTTGGCATAGATGGGCGCCTTGATTGGGTAGGTGGTGGTCATCACGCGTGCGCCCTGCGTCAGCCAGCGATCCGGGTAGACGAGGCCTGCGAACACCATCACGAAGAACCCCGGCTCGGAGCCGGCCGCCGGAGTGAGCTCGAGGCTGCCAGGTCCCGATGACAACCAGTACCCGATCGATCCGTCGCGCCGCCCGCTCGCCGCCGTCGTCTTGATGATGATGTCGCGCATCTCCTCGCGCGAAGGCAGAATCCGGAGCTTCGACCGTTCAGCCGAAAGGAGAAATCGATCGAGGTGCGCGTCGAGGTCGTAGATTTTTCCGTTGATCAGCCCGGCTGTGTCGAAGATACCGTGGCCGCGATGCACCATGTGATCGTCGAACGGAATCACCATGGCCGCGGGGTCGGTGACGATGCCTCCGAGCTGGCTCGAGTAGAAGGCGTCGAATTTGACAGGCTGACGGGAGCGCAGGTCCTTCAACCGCGCGACGACATCATCGGCCTTCAGGAGAGGAATGGTCGTATGGGTAGCGGTCATTTGGCGACTGTAACACGGAGCGACTTCGTCATGGCACCATCGGCGGGGGTGCTGCGATGTAGCACGCGTGCAGCGCGCGGACGGCCGTCGCCACGTCATCATTCGGCACCATCCAGGTGATCCGGAACGACGACGTCGACATGCCGCGCGGCGTGACACCGGCCTCGTCGAGCGCCGCGAGGCCGGCGCGGACGTTCGCGTAGTTCGCATTGATTCCTGCGCCGATCGCGCTCACCGCGCCGAGTCCGTCGGTGAACGCGATGAGATCGCCAAACTCCTTGTTCAGCGCGCCCAGCACTCTCTCGTAGTCATGCAGGTTCTCACGTGAGATGACGAGCGTTGTATGGCCAGTGGTCGAGACGTGAAGCTGCTTGCCGGCGACGTTGTGTTCGTCGAGGGCGGCCAGCAGCGCGTGCGGGTTTGCATTCCCCTCGAGTACGAACACCTCGCGCTCGCTCGCCACTCCCACCACCGCGCCGGGCAATCGGGGCGGGTTCCGCCGAACGACGGTTCCGTCGACCGACGGATCTGCGCCGGGCAGTGGCCCGTTGGTCGCACGTGCGTAAATGGCGATGCCTTTCTCCTTGGCGAATTCCACAGCCTGCGCGTTCAGGACCTTGGCGCCGGACTCCGCCATCTCCTGCGTCTCTTCGTATGACAGCGTGCCGATGCGATGCGCATTGGGCACAACGCGTGGATCCGCGGAGTACACACCATCGACGTCCGAGCAGATCTCGCAGTACTCCGCGCCGACCGCCGCAGCCATGGCGACCGCGGTCGTATCGCTGCCGCCGCGACCCAGCGTCGTAATCTCCCGGCGGTACGACACGCCCTGAAACCCGGCGATGACGACGATCTTTCCGCGCGCAAGCTCATCCTGCACGCGGAACGGCCGCACCTCGATGATGCGCGCGTCGACGTGGCGGTCGTTGGTGATGATGCCGGATTGACTGCCCGTGAAGCTGATCGCATCGCCTCCCAGTTCGCGGATGGCGATGGAGAGCAGCGCCATGGAGATGCGTTCGCCGGCGGTGAGCAGCATGTCGAGCTCGCGGCGTTCGGGGTTCGGCGAGACCTGCTTTGCCATCGCGAGCAGTTCGTCGGTGGTGTCGCCCATGGCGGACACGACGACGACGACATCGTGGCCCTGCTGGCGCGTTCGCATGATGCGATTCGCCACTTGTCGAAGCTTCTGGACGTCGGCGACACTGCTGCCGCCATATTTCTGGACGACGATAGCCATGCCGGAAGTCTAGGCCGGGTTTGCGCCCCAGGGTTCCAATAACGTCAGGTTCTTCTTTTTCAATTCGCGATAGCAGTCTGGCAAGTCGAAGCTGGTCAGCACGCCGGGCGGCAACGCCGACAGCGGCCAGCCGTAGTCCCTGGCTTCCGCGACCGCTGCATACGAGCTCAAGGCGTTCTTCAGCGTCACCTGAATCACGTGAGAGGAGAGCAGCGCGGCGAACGTCGATGGCAGCGCGCCATACCCCTTTGCGGCCAGGTGAATCTGTCCGTAGCCCCATCCGTTCAGCCAGTCGAGCACGCGGAGCACGTCGAAGGTTCGCTGACCGATGTAGGGATAGTCGAACATGAGCGCGTGCGACGCATAGAAATAGTCCGTGCTGTACTCGCCGCGGTTGTCCACGCTGGTCGTTTGCGGCTCGGAATCTCCGACGCCGCGTACGTCGCACGTATAAAACGCGGCTTGCGGATCGGCGTCGATGAGACTGCGAATCAATTGTTCGTTGCGCAGCTCGTCGTCTGCGGATTGGTGTGACACGTACAGAATCGCCTTGTTGGTCTCTCGTGGTGGACGCGAGAGCAGCGGTTCGGCGCTGAGTCTGTACACGATCGCATGGACACCTGGGTCGGTTTCCACCATGTACGGAAGTGCGTGCCTCATCGGATACTTCCGGTCGGGCAGCGGCCTCAGGATGCGGAATTCAGGAACGCCGGTCCGTGCTGGCAGTCGAAGCACTTGCGCAACCGTTTGCGGCAGCGCGGCGCCGTCGAGGTCGAGACGTTTCGCCGCCAGCGATCGCGACTTCTCCTGCGTGAAGCCGTAAATCGTTTTCGATTTCAGCTCGGCCACCTGGCCGCGCGGCGTGGCCAGCAAGGTCTCGTCTTTTTCCAGCACCAGTTTCGGCTCCGCCTTGGCGTCGGAGATTCCCGTGCAGCGGTTGAACCAGCGGTACATCGCTTCGCGGTTTTCCTGCGAGTAGCCGTGATACGTCGGTCCGACGAAGTACGCGATGTTGTCTTCCGCGCCAAGCAGACGATACAGATGCTTCAACCGATGGTAGGCCGCTTCGTTGCCGCGGGCATCGAAATAGTCCTTCTCCTTCGCCAGGATGATGATGGGTTTTGGCGCGAGCGCGGCCAGGAAGTCTTCGTGGTCCAGGCCCAGCGCCAGCGCGCGTGGCGGGCACTGCTCCATGTCCGCTCCGAGCTCGTTTTCCATATTTCGCCGGAACTCGGTGACGAAACAGCTCGGGGCCGCCATGGTCCAGCGATCTTCGACACCGCAGAGCCACGTCGTCATGGTTCCGCCGCCGGAGTTGCCGGTGATGCCCAGGTGGCGCACGTCCACTTCTTTGCGCGACATCAGATAATCGAGGGCGCGAATGCCGTCCCAGGCGCGCCACATCCAGAAGCGCTCGTCGACGAGCACCTGCTGAATGCCGGCGTAGTTGTGCTCTCCGGTCCCTGTGCCGTGCATGGGTTTCAGGCTCGCGTCCACGTACTGCATCCGCTCGCCCTGGCCAATCGGATCGAAGATCAGCACCACATAGCCCAAACGCGCCAGTCCCTGACAGAAGGATTGATACGTCTCAATCGCTTTGCCGTTATCCGAATGTCCGCACGAGGCCACCACACCCGGAAGTGGAAAGCGCCGCCCCTTCGGAATATAAAGATTCGCCGACACCAGAAACCCTGGGCGGCTTTCGAATAGCACGTTCTCGATCGTGTAGGCATCGCGCTCGACGACTTTCGTCACGCGCGGATTGAGTGGCGTCTTTTCGGGGTAAGGTCCGAAACAGTCTCGAATATTGTCCCGAATGACTCGCACGTAGGCTTCGGCGTCAGACTTCGTGGAGAGTGACGCCAGTCTCTTCAGGCGTGCCCGGTGTATCGCGTTCTCACGCTCCACGAAGAATTCCTGAACCATGCGTGGGAAACGGTTGAGCACGGCAAGCGGAGGAGTTACGGCCGTGCGACCGGCTTGCATCGCGTAGGCGGGGAACTGGCCAGCCAACGCCACACCGGCCCCGCTGATGGAAAGCGTCTGGAGCATCCTGCGACGCGAGACGCGTGTCGTGGCTGCAGGAGCGTCGTGATGCATTGACCCGAAAGTATACGCGCCGTAGCGGCGCGCGTCAGTCAGGATTCGTTGGCAGGTCTGCCGAGCTGATGATTTCGCACAACCCGCCGGCTGTGCACGTGGTCTTCCCTTTCCATTTCGCGATCTGAGCGGCGAGACGATCGCGGAACGCTTGAAGGTGCCGGATGCGCTGTTCGGCGGCCGCGAGATTTCGTTGCGCCAGATCGAGCACGTGCGAGCACGGCGCTTCACCGGCGCGGCTGATCTTGAGAATCTCGCCGATCTCTTCCAGCGAGAACCCCAATCCCTGTCCCTTCTTGATGAACCGGAGCTCGTCGATGGTGGTGTCGGAGTAATGCCGATACCCGGCTTCGCTGCGTGGAGGTGCAGTCAGCAGGCCGAGCTCTTCGTAATACCGGATCGTGGCAGGGCTGATATCCGAGAGCCTGGCAAGGTCGCCGATGAGCATGGCGTGATTAGAAACCTTCAAGCCGACTTTAAGGTCAAGGGGTTGACACTCACGAAACCACAGCCCACGCTTGACGCTGCATGACGGTGGCGGAACGATGATCGCGCGCGCAGCGATTCTGGTGGTGGAGGATGAGACGTCCCTTCGCACGACGATGTGCGCAGCCCTGACGCTGATGGGGTTCATGACGCATCAGGCCGCGTCGGTGGACGAGGCGCTCAAGGTTCTGGGCGGCGACCATGTGGATGCGATTGTCCTCGATGTCCGCCTTCCCGATCCGACGGGACTGCAGACGTCCGGCCTGCATCTCCTGCGGTTCGTCCGTACGACGCCTGAACATGCACGTACGCCGGTAGTGGTTTTTACCGGCGTGCCGCTGTCGCCTGCCGAAGAAGAGATGGTGCGAACCAATGACGCGCATGTGTTCTACAAGCCGCAGCCGTACCGCGTGTTGATCGATCAGTTGAATGAGCTGCTGGACACGTCCGCCGGTTAGCATCACATATATCCGCACGCTAGTCATGCCTTGATGAACCGGCCGCGATCCAGTGCAGGCGATGCACCTTACCGGCGCGGACCTTGGGTGCGATGAGAAATGCGAGCACCATCATCCCGATGAACGTGAGAGAGGTGACGTTCTGGATGTAAACCCACGTTGGGTCGGGCAGAAACTGGCGCAGGATGAGCGATGACAGAAAAGGCAGCATCAGAGCGGCCACGACGAACAGGCTCATTCCAAGGAGCAGCACGAACGTAACGGCAGCCGGCGCGAACAGCGTTTCTCCGACGAGGATGAGCCGATCGTTCCACACCTCCCGCGCCGTGCGCGCGAACGGAACATCTTTCCCGCACAGCCCTCGCACCAGCACACCGAGAAACACCGGGCTGTGCTCGTAGACGACATGGCCACGTACAAAGCCGCCGCCGAGCAGGCGGTGGTTCGACACTTTTCCCCACTCGTCGAATCGCTTCAGCGTTCCAGCGACAGGGTCGAACCAGGAGACGAAGTTGTCCCACTGGAACGCGGGCGTGCCGAACGCAGCGCCTGCCGGGGTGAGGCGCGGCCAGAAGAACCGGATCTTCTCGAGCGGGCTGCCGATCGTGTACAGCCGCCGCACTTTCGCAAGCGCCGATCGAATCGCGTCGGTGTCGGTGCGCGTTCCCGCGTCGAATCCGAGACCCGTCAACGCGTGGTAGGCGACGACGGTGCCCAAGCTGTGCGCCACGACGTGTATCGTCTCGCAGCCGTCCGCCTGCGCCTTCAGGAGCTGATCGTAGAAGCGCTGCACGATGCGCTCGTACACGTGTTCGGCGGCCGCCGGCGCCGGCGTGTCGCCGGTGTCGCGATAGAACGCGCGCCCCGCCGAATTGACGTAGCTGAAGACGTCGCCGACGTACTCGTCGAGCAGCACATCCATCGGGCCCGGCCCCGATGTTCGCGCCGCGGCTTTTCTGGCCTCATCCCACACCGATCCCCTCGACTTCGCTCGGGACAGGCCCGTCGACTTCTCCGTCCCGTCGAAGCGGCCGCCGGTCGCGATCGTCATGACGAGGCGTGCACCGTAGTACGCGAACAGCGCGAAGAAATTGAAAATCGGAAGCGCGATCCACCACCACGCGAGCTTCACAAGCGAATAGTGTCCCCGCGGATAGTTGCCGCATCGATGGTTGAACCACGGAAACCACGACAGGCTCTGCAGTTCCTTGATGTCAAACGCGCCGCGCGTCGAGGCGCCCGACGACAGATCGGCCCAGTACACTTCGTAGATGCGCACGGGTTGGCCGCAGACCGTGACGGCCCCATCGTGCGCCGTCGACTCGACCTTCCGATCGACGCGCGCGAGGCCCGCAAGCAGCTTGCCCGCGCTTTCGCCGGCCTTCTGCGCGCCAATGCCATGCACGACCAGAATGCCGATGGGGCCCGGCGGCGTCATGGCGCGAAGCCTACCATGCCCGCACCGGAGTGAGTGATAATCAGCGCCTATGCAGAGACGGACCTTTCTGACAGCAGGTGCCTCCGCGGCGGCAGCGGCTGCGCTGAATCAATCGGCATTCGCCCGTGCGCAAGGGTTCGCGCTTGGCCCCGAGCCGATCCGGTACCCGTCGGGCGTGTGGAAGGTGCTCGACGAGCGATTCCGGAAGTACATGATCGGCAACACGCCGCTCGTGCGCGAATGGACTGGCTCGATGTGGGCCGAAGGGCCGGCATGGAACGGCGTCGGTCGATACGTCGTGTTCAGCGATATTCCCAACAACGTGCAGATGCGCTGGGATGAAGCGACCGGAAGAGTCACGCAGCTGCGCTCGCCGGCGAACTTCTCGAACGGCAACACGTTCGATTACCAGGGCCGGCAGATCTCGTGCGAGCACTCGACGGCGCGTGTCGTGCGGTACGAATATCAGGGAGAGCCGACGGTGCTCGCGGCCACGTTCGACGGCAAGCGGCTGAACGCGCCGAACGACGCGATCGTGCACCCGAACGGCGGCGGCATTCTCTTTACCGATCCCGGCTACGGCAGCCACTGGTATTACGAGGGCACCGTGCGCGAGCTCGAGCTGCCCACCAGCGTCTATCACATCGATCCGCAGACGGCGCGCCTCACGAAGCTGACCGACGAGATCATGAAGCCGAACGGGCTGTGCTTTTCGCCCGACCATCGCTACGTCTACATCGCCGACACGGCGCCGACGCATCATCCAAAGAAAAGGCGAAGCTCATTCGATGGGACGTGCAGGATAACGGCCGCAGGTTGACCAACCGGCACGAGTTCGCAGTGCTCGACGCAGGGTTCCACGACGGCATCCGCGCGGATGTCGACGGCAATATCTGGTGCGGAACGGGATTCGGCGGCGAGGGTGTCGATGGCGTCCATGTGTACGCGCCCGATGGCAAGAAGATTGGCCAGATCGTGATGCCCGAAGGCACCGCGAATCTCTGCTTCGTCGGCAAACATCGCAACCGGTTGTTCATGACGAGCAGCCAATCGGTGTACACGCTCTACACCGCGGCGCAGGGCGCCCACATCACATAAGAAGGTTGGTGGTTGGTGGTTCGTCGCTGGTTCCGGGTGGTTGGTGCAGTGTTGCTCACGGTAGTGCCGGTGCGGGCACAGACACCTGTCCCTGCCCCGAGCAAGGTACAGGGCCCTGCGTTGGTCCCGCCGGGTAAGCCCGATCCGGTGCAGCGGGTCGCGGATCTGATTGCCAAGTCCGCGGGGCCGTACAAGCAAATTGCTCTTGGCGTGTGGGAGACGACATACAAAGGGAAGAACCTGGCCGTGATACGCGTGCGCATCGCGGCCGCACAGGACGGCGTCTTCTTCATCGTACCGCTGTTTCCGCGCGACAAGCTGGCGCTCAGCCAGGCGTTTCTGCTGCGGATCGCCGAGTTCAACGCCGAGTACGACTTCGTGAAGCTCGGGCTCGACAAAACGTCGCTCAACTTGCGCCTCGATTCGTACGCGCCGCTCATGGATGCCGCCGCATTCAGCGCGCTCGAAGGGCAAACGGCGCTGGCCGCAGACGAAGCGTACACCCTGATCAGGAACCTCCTGCCGCCGGCATCGCCATAAGGTGCAAGGTCCATTGTCTCTATTGCCGATCGAGACCGAGCGCCTGTTGCTGAGGCTGCCTGTCACCGATGATGCCGATCCGTTCGTCGGAATCCATCAGGATCCGGAAGTCATCGCGCTCGGGCACGTGACGCTCACCGCGCCCCCCGGTGGAATCGAGGTTGGGGCGCGCAACGTCGATCGAATGTTGCGTCACTGGAACCGCAGAGGCTATGGGCAATGGGCGGTCGTGGAGCGCGCAACCGCGCGCGTCATCGGATGCGTCGGCTTTCTTCAACTCGACGACTCGCCCGATATCGAGCTCGGCTGGATTATCCATCGCTCGCGGTGGGGTAACGGCTTCGCGACGGAAGCGGCGCGGGCAGCGCTCGACTGGGCGTGGCGCGCCAGCACGATCGATCACGTCAAGAGCTTCATCGGGCGTGACAATCTCGCGTCGATTCGCGTCGCCACCAAGATTGGCCAAAGTCTCGAAGGGGAGGGCATCGGCCCGTCGAGTGGCGAGACCGTGTTGATTTACGGAATCCGCAAAGGAGGCGCGTCATGCTGAAGGGCTTCAAGGAATTCGTGCTGCGCGGGAACGTCCTCGATCTTGCCATTGCTGTCGTGATCGGCGCCGCGTTCAGCAATGTCATCACCGCGATGGTGAAGGATCTGATTACGCCGCTCATCGGCGCCGTCGTCGGCAAACCTGATTTCTCCGCGTTGGTCGTGACCATCAACGGCTCGCCGTTTCTCGTCGGCGATTTTCTCAATGCGGTTATCGCGTTCCTCCTGATGGCCGCCGCCGTCTATTTCTTCGTCGTCGCGCCGATGAATGCGTGGATGGCGCGCCGCCGCCGGGGCGAGGCGCCGATCGATCCGACCACCAAGAAATGCCCGGAGTGCCTCAGCGAAGTACCGATTGCCGCGCGCCGCTGCGCGTTCTGCACGTCGACGCTGAGTTAGCGCCCGGGCGCGAGTGCCGGCCAGGGGCATTCTGCCTTGACTTCGAGCATCCAGCGGAGTAGAAACAGCGAAGGAACTCAGCCTTTCACAATGAGATATAGCCTTCTCGCGACCATCATCCTGGTCGGATTGTCTGGCACAGGTACCTTCACGCAGGCACCGGTTTCGCCGGGACACGATCTTCCGAACCCGTATCAATCTGGCGTGCGTAATTGGGGCGTTCTGCCCGACAGCCGAACGTGGGGCTCGACCGCCGGCGTCGAAATCGGTCCCCGCAACGAGATCTGGGCGATCGATCGCTGCGGTGCCAACACCTGCGACGGTTCGGACCTGCCGCCGATCCATCTCATGGATCTGGCGACGGGGCGGCCGACAAAGAGCATCGGCGCCGGGCTGTTCGTGTTTCCGCACGGACTGCACGTCGATCGCGACGGCAACATCTGGGTGACCGACGCGCAGGCGAGCAAGGACGGAAAAAAAGGGCACCAGGTCATCAAGCTGTCTCCTGATGGCAAAGTACTGTTGACGCTCGGCATGGCCGGCATGGCCGGAGGCGGCATGCATTTCAACGAGCCGTCGGATGTCGTCACCGCGCCGAACGGTGACATCTTCGTCGCCGACGGGCACTCCGGGCAGAACCCGAAGGTGCCGCCCGATTACGTCTCCCGCGTCGTGAAGTTTTCGAGAGACGGCAAGTTCATCAAGGAGTGGGGCAAGCTCGGGACGGGCCCCGGCGAGTTCAGAAATGCGCACGCGCTTGCGATCGATTCGCGCGGCCGCGTGTTCGTCGGCGATCGCGGCAACGCGCGCCTGCAGATCTTCGATGCCGAGGGCAAGTTCATCGCCGAATGGAAACAGTTCGGGCGGCCGAGCGGGTTGTACATCGACAAAGACGACAAGCTGTATGTCATCGACGCCGATTCGACTGCGGTGAGCAATCCCGGCTGGAAGAAAGGCATTCGCATCGGCAGTGCGAGAGACGGCAAGGTCGTCGCCTTCGTGCCGGGGCATGAGGTAGATAAAAATCCTGACGGCGCCGCTGGCGAGGGCATCGTGGCGGATCCGGCCGGACACTTATACGCGGCAGAGAACACCCTGCGCGGCGTCACCAAGTACGCCAAAAAGTGAAGGGAGATCGCATGAGCACCCGAGGTAAATCACGACGAAGTTTTCTCATTGATTCCGCGGCAGGGCTCGGTGGCGCCTGGGTTGCGGCGAACTATTCCGGCATCCTCGCTGCAGAAAACTATGTGCTGAAGGCCGCCCAGTCGGGCAAGCCGGTGAAGTTCGGGTTCTTCACCCCCGCGCAGGCGCTCGAGGTCGAAGCGATGGCGGCGCAGATTATTCCAACCGATGAAACGCCTGGCGCGCGCGAAGCGCGTGTCATCAACTTCATCGACCGCGCCTTGACGACCTTCGCCAAGAACACCCAGGCGGCGTACACGAAAGGGATCGACGATCTGCAGGCGCAGACGAAACAGATGTTCCCGACGGCGACGACGTTCTCGGCGCTCACCAGCCCGCAGCAGATTCAAGTGATGACCGCCATGGAGAAGACGCCGTTCTTCAACACGGTGCGCACGCACACGATCATCGGATTCTTCGCGAGCCCGGTGCACGGCGGCAACCAGGACAAGATCGGCTGGAAGTTGATTGGCTATGACGATTCGCTGAACTTCCGGCCGCCCTTTGGCTATTACGACGCGCAAGATCCCGCCGGCAGGCGCTGAAGGAGACGACAATGAGACAGTACACACCAACGACTGAGGTCGATTTCGTCGTCATCGGTTCGGGAGCCGCGGGCGGCATCATGGCCAAGCAGCTGTCGCAAGCCGGCTTTTCCGTCGTCGTGCTCGAGCAGGGTGGCTGGGGTAAGTACGGCCGCGACCACGAGTACAACAAGGATGAGTGGTTGAATCGCAACCAGCCCGTGGAAGATCGGCTGATGAGCGATCCCACGCGGCAGCGCAACACGTTCCGCCGGAACGACACAGAGAAAGCCACGCCCGGCACGCACAGCTACGGCTGTGTCGTCGGTGGCGGCACCGTCACGTATGGCGGCAGCAGCTGGCGCCACCTGCCGTACGAGTTCAACGAGCTGACGTCGGATAAGACGATTCCGTCAGGAACCGGCATGGCCGACTGGCCGATCACGTATGAAGAGATCGAGCCGTACTACGTGCAGGCCGAGTGGGAGATGGGCATCTCGGGCCTTCGCGTGAACTCACCGTTCGTCGCGCCGATGTCGAAGGATTATCCGGTGCCGCCGGTCCCGCTGAAGAGCTCGGGTGCGCTCTTCAACGTCGCCGCCAAGAAGTTGGGGCTGACCGTCGTTCCCGGGCCGCTCGCGATCATCACGCGCCCCTACATGGGACGCGCCGCGTGCGTGAATTGCGGCATCTGCTCGGGGTATGGCTGCCACGTGCGCGCACGATCGAGCTCGGCCGTCACGGTGCTGCCGCTGGCGCAGAAGACCGGCAAATGTGAAATCCGCCCCAACAGCTACGTGCGCGAGATTTCGGTCGACAACAGCGGCCGCGTCACCGGCGTCGTGTATTTCGACAGCCAGAAGCGCGAGATACAACAGCGCGCGAAAGCCGTCGTGCTGTCCGCGAACGGAACGGAGTCGGCACGCCTGCTGCTGCTCTCGAAGTCGCCGAAATTTCCCGACGGCCTCGCGAACACGAACGGCGTCGTCGGCAAGTATCTGATGCTCGGCAACGGCGCCGGCGCGAGCGGGCTCTTTGAGCGTCCGCTGAACGAATACAAGGGCGTGATTTCCGGGCGCCGGCATCGTCGACTTCGTGCCGTCCGACCCGAAGCGCGGGTTCTACGGCGGCGGACGCCTGACAGCGCGCGGCTACGAGACGCCGCTCGGCATGGGCCTCAACGGGCTGTCACCCACTGCGCCACGCTGGGGCGCTGGCTACAAGAAAGCGCTGCGCGAAGAAGCGAACCACAAGATGGCAATCAACTGCTTCACGACGCAGATGCCGCTCGAAACCAATCGGGTCGACCTCGATCCCGACGTGAAGGACGAGTGGGGTCTGCCCGCGATGCGCATCACGTCGACGAGCCATCCCGACGACATGAAGTGCGCGAATTTCTTCCATCAGAAGTCGATCGAGATCCTGAAGGCCGCGGGCGCGACTCAGGTCTGGTCGAATCCGCCCGGCGACAGCCGCGGCGGCGCGCACAACCGCGGCAGCTGCCGGATGGGCAACGACCCGAAGACGTCGGTGGTCGACAAGTTCCATCGCGCGCACGACGTGCCGAACCTGTTCATCGTCGACGGCAGCAACCTCGTCACGGGCGGACGCAACCACCCGACGATGACGATTCAGGCGCTCGCGTATCGGGCGGCCGAGCATCTGATCAAGGCGGCGAAGACGGGTAATCTGATTACGCGGGTATGAATTCAAACAGGAGCGTAGGAGGTAGGAGAATTCTTTTCAAAAAGAACTCCTACTCCGATCTCCTGTAAAAAACGTTTCGCTCCCTCCCAAGCCAGTTCCATGACCGATATCAATCGACGAGACTTTGTTCGCGCCAGCGTATTGGCGGGGGTTGTTGCGGGTGCGCCCGGCGAGCGGGTTCTTGCGCAGGCCCCTGCTATACGGACTGGCTCCGCAAGGCCTGTCGTAGTCGCATCAGGCAATGGCAATCGGTTCAAGAACGGCGGCGACCGAACGTGTGTCGAAGAAGCCTTTCGACTTCTCGTCAGCGGATCCGATCCCCTCGACGCCGTGATCGCAGGCGTCAATATCGTGGAGCGAGATCCGGAAGACACGAGCGTAGGCTTTGGTGGCCTGCCGAACGCCGAGGGTATCGTTCAACTCGACTCCTGCTGTATGCACGGCCCGAAGAAGCGTGCCGGTGGTGTCGCGGCATTGGAAGGTGTTCGCACTCCCTCGCTCGTGGCGAAGGCAGTGATGGAACAGACCGATCACCACCTGCTCGTTGGCCCTGGAGCACAGGTATTCGCCCGTCAGATGGGGTTCGTCATCGAGGACGACCTGAACACTCCGCGTTCGCGCCAGCTGTGGCTCGAATGGAAGCGGCGAGTCGATCCGTCGCATTACCTCGATCCTGAAAAACGGGGGGCCGCGGGCTTTGAGGCCGGTCTGCAGATGGTTGCCGACGGTCTCATCGACCGCGACCATTTCTACGGGACGATCAACTGCAACGCCCTTTCGCCGCGAGCAGAACTGGTGGGAGTCACAACGACGAGCGGGCTGGCATGGAAGATCCCGGGCCGCGTGGGCGACTCGCCGATTCTTGGCGCCGGCCTGTATGTCGATGGAGAAGTAGGAGCGGCTGGCTCGACTGGTCGGGGTGAAGCGAACCTGTATGGGCTGTGCTCATTCCTGATCGTCGAGAACATGCGACGCGGCATGCAGCCCAAAGATGCCGGGATCGATGCGCTCAGGCGAATCAAGTCGGCCACGATTGAGCGGCGACTCCTGAATGGGCGTGGCGAACCGAATTTCAATGTCAACTTCTACGTGCTGAATGCCAGCGGAGCGCACGCCGGCGTCGCCCTGTATTCGGGGCCGCAGTCGTTCTACGCCATCTGCACGGAAAATGGCGCCGAGAACCGTCCTATCGAGCCGCTGCTCCAGGGCAGTCCGAACGCATGATTTTCGAACAGGAGATCAGGAGGCTAGGAGATCTCTTGATCTCTTGTTTAGGAATTCTCAGAATCACCGCGCAGACAATCGAAGAAGCTGGACATTATCCGCGGCGTCCTCAAACTCAAGCGGCTGCCGACCCCAGGTCCGCCGCCGGTGCCGTCGCATGTATGCGATCGCGGCACTGAGAATCCCCAGCCTCACCACGAAAGTCGACAAACTTCCCGATGCAGACTGCAGTGACACAGTTCCGATGCCGACGAACGTGACGAACGTTGCAAGCGTCAGCAGGACAGTTGGAATAATGTGTTGCCTACCGGGCGCATAGGCGCACGTGAACGGAATCGACCTCCAACCCGTCAGCATGCAGTCAACCAACAAGTGTCCCATCATCAGAGTCAGGACGGCCCAACATACAGCCCCTTGGATGCCGGCTGTCAAAATCTGGACCGGAAAGAACAGAGCGACCACTGGAACCACAGCGAGGACGAACACCGCCCGTCGAACCGCGTCCAGTTGGCGGGGTCGAACCGCGCCATCCTCGGTCATTCTGAATATCCAACTCGCGCGGATCTCAAGTGGCAGAAGTAGCGTGTCCCGAAGCGCTCGCACCGCCACAAACACGACAAGAAGTGGCGCCCACTGAGCTGTGAAGACCATCGCTCGTGAAACCGAACCGTGTCCGACAAAGGACTCCCCGATTCCAACAACAAGCAAGCTGTGTGCGGCGATTGCGAGGGCGGAGGCCGACGTTCCCAGGAAGACGAGCTGGTGAAGCCGACTGCGGCGGAGCCCGGCCACCAGGAACTCCACAACCGCGGCCTCGGCTGGATGCAGCTTGGCTATCACACTTAGATCTGGCAACCACTCGGCACGGGTCCGCGACGGAGTCCCTGCCGTCTTCAGCATGATCCGATCGAAACGGTTGTACAGAATCAGGTAACAGGCGCCTGTGAACACCCCGCAGAGGACAATGGCCGCCAGGCCCATGTAGGCGAGTCGCAAGAAGTACACATCGCGGGTTCCGAGAAGCACCTGCTCCAATCCAAGAAACCAGGCGGGTGGTATCGCGTACCACGAGGTTGCGCGGCTTTCGATTAGCGCCCCTTGTGAAGACGCACGCACAATGAATGGCAGCGAGAGCATCAGAGCGCAAGCGGTCGCCGTCTGCGCGGTCATAGACGCTGACTGTAACCACCTCCGTGGAACCAGCACTGCAATAAATCCTTGAACCGACAGCACGCTTGCGAGCGCGAAGGTGGATGCCAGAAGGCTGGCCACGGTGTGCGCTGTCATTCGCGTCAGTAATGGATCCTGAGCCCAACGACCACCTGAGACGACCGGAAACACAGGTCCGGTCGCGACGTTTGTCACCAAGACGAACACGGCAGTGAAAACGGCCAGCGCGAGGACTTTGGCGCCGAACACCGCGCGACGGGTTACAGGCAGTGGTGTCAGGATGCGGAAATCGGTCTCGCTCGGAAACATCGATTGGCAGACGGCAGTGCCAACGGAAGCGATGGTGAACATTGCGACGCAGAGCATGAACAGCTGGTCGCCCAGAATCGCTCGCCGGTAAGGCTCAGGGTCGTTTAGCGCCGCCAGAGCGAAGTACTTCTGGAAGAAGAGCAGTGGCAGAAGAATGCTAAGAGACAGCACTCCCGATAGAATGCTAATCATCAAACGAATGAATGAGTCAGCTCCGGCGTCGGTGAGGAATCCAAGGTAGAAAAACTCCCTGAAGAAGTGGCGTGTGAGTTCGAGTGTTGGCGATGAGGGAGCCGACATGTCAGGAATCCCGCATGACCTGCAGAATCTGCTGAGCCACCTGCGTGTAGTCCTCTTGTTTCGTCACTTCAGCAAACACGTCCTCGAGGGATGCCGCCGTGCCCGATTCGCGCAGCTCGGAAATCATGCTCTCTGCGACGACCCTTCCATCATGAAGGATCACAACACGCGAGCAGACCTTCTCCACGACATCAAATCGATGCGAGCTGAAGAGCACCATCTTGTCATCACGAGCGAACATCTGCAGCAACGTGCGGAAGAGCAGAGCGGCTTTCGCGTCCAAGCCGGAAAATGGCTCATCGAGCACAAGCAGGTCGGGATTGTGCATCAGCGCGGCTGCCAGAAGCACGCGTTGGCGCATCCCTTTCGAAAAGGTGGACATCGCGCCATACTGGCTGTCAATGAGCGAGAACAGCCCAAGGAGTGAGAGGATTCGCTCTTCAAGACGCGGCAAGCCACGGAGGCGACCGACGAGCCTGAGATATTCCGCCGCAGTGAGATGTGTGTACAGATCCGGCTCTTCGGGAACGTACCCAATGCGCCGCTTGTATGTGATGGGATCCACCTCGACGTTCACGCCATCGAGGTACATGGAACCCTCACTGGCCTCGAGAAGTCCGACGATCATATTGATCGTTGATGATTTCCCGGAACCATTAGGCCCCAGATATCCGAGGACCTCACCGCGGCGGATCGTGAAGCTGACCTGATCGACCGCGAGCAAGCCGCTGTAGCGCTTGGTGAGTGCTCTCGCTTCAAACACGGCGACGCCCCGCGTGGCGGGTCAGAGCCGGACGCAGGAATATCAGGGAGAAAATAACTGTCGCCGCAATTATCACGACAATGGTGGTTGTGAGAATCAACAGCAGGACTACGTCGCGCTCAGGACTGCTGGACCTCATTGTGTATGGCACTCGCAGGTCGAGCATGCCGACAGCAGCAGCGCAAGCAGCGGTGCTCATCAAAGCCAGCGCCGTGACGATCAGAGTCCCGCTCCGAAGCCATTGCGCCGGTACATTGCGCGCGACGTCGGCGCTTGTGAACACCCACAAAGAGAGCACGCCCTTCCAACTGTCGTTGTCCCATGCCTCGTGACTCGCGTCCTCAAAGTCCTGGATCATGTCGGAGGCGAATTCCCGGCGGAAGGCAGGTGGATACAGAGCGAGCAGTGCCGTGTAAACTGCCGAGCTAATCGCGGTTACCGGCTGCATTGCAGTCTTGTGTCTCATCCTCGAGCCGCTCGTGGAATGATGCGTTCGGCACGAGCCGCGCGAAGCAGCCCATCCATCCGCTCAACTTCGCCATCCAGCGCGGACCGGCCAGCACGTGTCAGGCGATAGTAGGCACGGCGCCGTTCGTCAATTGTTTTGCGCGAGACCTTGGCAGCTTCCTCAATCCAACCCCGTTCCAAGAGGCGTTGAATGGTTCCGTAAAGAGTACCTGGTCCCATTCGCAGCTGTCCGTTGGTGTGGCGCTGAATCTCTTTTTGTATGCCGTAGCCGTGACGCTCGCTCGAGGCGAGGGCGAGGAGAATATGGAATACTGCTGGTGTTAACGGTGTCATGAGTCTGCAGCGGTTATATCCGTAACGGTAGTATATTGTCAATGTCTCAACATGACCCCGTGACAGCCCTAGTCCCCAATCCCCCGTCCCTAATCCCTACGCCAGTTACCACAAGATTTGCGCCCGCCCCCACGGGGTACCTCCACCTGGGCCACGTCCTCAACGCGATCTATGTGTGGGACATCGCGCGCGCGAGCGGGCCCGGCGCGCGCGTGCTGCTGCGCATCGAAGATCACGATCGTACGCGCTGCCGTCCGGAGTTCGAGGCGGCGCTACTGGAGGATCTTGCGTGGCTCGGGTTCGCGGCGGATGGAGAACTGACCAGGCAAAGCGCGCGAGGCGCCTTCTACGAGCGCGCGCTCGGCGACTTGCGCGCGCGTGGATTGACGTATGCGTGCGACTGCTCGCGTGCGGACATCGCGTCGGGCCGCTATCCGGGAACGTGCCGCGAGAGGAATCTTCGAGAGTCGGCCGGCGCCGGTGTCCGGGTGAAGCTGGATTCCACGGTCGAGCGGTTCGACGATCTCCGCCTCGGCCCGCAGGAGCAGCGACCTTCAGAACAATGCGGAGATCTGCTCGCGCGCGATCGACATGGCAACTGGACGTATCAGTTCGCCGTCGTCGTCGACGACTGGCTGCAGAACGTGAATCTCGTTATACGCGGTGAGGATCTGCTCGATTCGACCGGACGGCAGATCCAGCTTGCGCGTCTCGTCGGTCGCGACCAGCCGCCGGCATTTCTGCATCACGCGCTGCTGATGAAGACGCCGACACAGAAGCTGAGCAAGTCGGACGGTGATACCGGGGTGCGCGATCTGCGCGCGAAAGGATGGAGTGCCGAAGCCGTGATCGATCGCGCGACAAGCCTCGCCGGCCTGTCGCGCGATCAGATTGTGCGGTATGCCAAAGAGCCTTAATTCCGTTACCGATTCCGCCAGTATTTCTCTTCGATTTCTTCGATTTCTTCCTCGCTCAACCCGAAGTAGTGGCCGAACTCGTGGATGACGGTCTCGGCGACGCACTTCCTGATGTCTTCCTCGTCTTCGCAGGCCTCTTCGATCGGCAGTTGATAGATCGAGATTCTGTCTGGCAGCGCGTTGCCGTAGTTGGACTCGCGCTCGGTCAGCGGGGTGCCGTGATAGAGACCGAACAGCGTGTCGTCAGGGTCCATTTCCAGCTCGTCGAGCAGCTCCTGTGACGGCTCGTCTTCCACCACGACCGCCACGTTCTTCATGGCGTCGCGAAACCGGCGGGGGATGCCGCGCAATGCCTCCTCCACGAGGGCCGTGAACCGTTGTCTGGTCATGATTTGTCGCGGGGGCCCCCGCCCCGCTCGTCGCCGCTTCGCTAGCAGGGCCCCTTCGCCCTGCGCCGCTCGCGGCTCCTTTTACGCATATCTTAGTGTGACGATTGTGGCGGCGGCCTATTTTGCCTATCTGGCCGGAATGGCGATCGCGCGGCGGAGACCGCGCCCGGCCGTATTGGCGGCCGCGACGCTCATCTCGATCTTCACCATCGGCATGCCGCACGTGATGCCGCTCGTGTACCTGCTGGCCGGCTACTGGCTGCCCGCGCTAATCGTGCGGGAACCGAACGTGCCGTTCGAGCGGCGCCTGCTCGAGGTCGATCGGAGATTGTTCGGGTCAGGCGGGCTCGCGCGCTTCGAGCAACGCGCGCCGCGATTGGTCATCGAGTATCTCGAGCTGGCCTATCTGCTGTGCTACGCCGTCGTGCCGGCGGGATACGCATGTCTTCTGCTCGCAGGGCGCGATGCCGACGCCATCGATCGATACTGGTCGATCGTCCTGCTGGCCGCGTTCCTGTGCTACGGATTGTTGCCGTGGATACCAACGCGCGCGCCACGAGCCATCGAACCGGCTCGCGATGCGACGCGCTCGTCTATCCGACAAATGAACCTGGCCGTGTTGAATCGCGCGAGCGTGCAGTGGAATACGTTTCCGAGCGGCCACACCGCAGCATCCCTTGCAACCGCGCTCGCTGTTGCGAGTGACATGCCGCTCGCCGGCCTCGTGCTGGCTGTCGTCGCGGTCAGCATCGCCGCCGGCAGCGTCGTCGGCCGCTACCACTATGCGGCCGACGCGATTGCGGGAGCCGCGGTGGCGGTGCTCGCGTTCGTTACGGCATCCGCCGTGCGCGGACTGTAATCGAGGGGCGCTTCGCGGTCACCTCGAGGCTCTTCGGCGGAACCAGCCGCGCCGGGCGCGCATACACGATCTGATACTGCTGTTCGAGCTCGGTCCCGAGCGACTGCAGGCGATCGGTCAGCGCCATCGGCGTCAGCAAATCGTCGCGGCGTCCGCCCGTGAGCTTGGTCCCATCGGCCACCGCCTTCGCGAGCTCCTGCTCTTCGCGGCTGCCCATCGCAGCGCCAGGCTTGTTGAGCATCAACGTATGCAGTGTCGCGCCAGACTCGCGCAGCGCGTCGATCACTGACTGGTGATAGCGCTCGCTGAACTCGGGGCCTTTCGCGCCGTACACGATGATGTGCGGACGCGTGGCCTTCCGCCGCTGCAATCCGTTCGACGCCTCGACGATCGCGTCGAGGATGTACGTGCCGCTGCCCGAGCGCGAGAAGACGGAACCGATGGCTTTCTCGAGGCGCGCGGCATCGCGCGTGTAGTCGGAGAGAATCGTGGGCCGCTCGCCAAGGCCGATGAGCGCGATCTCGTGCTTGCCGCCCATCTGCTTGAAGAAGGCGCGGAGCGCGGTACGCACGTCGAGCATGTGCTCTTCCATCGCCTGGCTCGTGTCGACCAGCACCGCAATCTGCATGGGTTCGGTAGCCCCCGAGACGCGCAGCACCTCGCGGGCCTGATCGTCCTCGCGCACGACGAACTCGCCGACGCCGAGCCCCGTGACGGGCGCGTCGTTCTTGTCCTGTGTCCACGACGGAGGCATAGACAGTCCGCTCGGTGGCCTGCGCCCACACCGGGCTCGCCGGCAGGAGCGACGCCAGAATCAACAATACAGTCGCGCGCATTTTGAAACCTCCGTTTAGGTCCGCCTGAAGGCGGACACTACCGATGTTGCTACCGATACGGTGCGACGCCGGCTCGATCGCTCCGGTAGTGTCCGCCTTTAGGCGGACCTTTGTAGTCTACGTCGGAGCTTTCGAAATGCGGCCAGCATTTCGGCGTACGAGAAGTTGGCGTTCCGGCCGCTCGGATTCGGCAGCACGAAGACCGTGGCGCCCTCGAATGTCACGCGCTGAGGGCCGAGCGTGACGGCGCCTTTGGCGCCGAAGATCCATCGGTACAGCGACACGCCGACAAACGCGACGATCTCGGGTTTGAAGCGGCGCACTTTGGCGCGCAGCACCTCGATGCCGGCAGCGCATTCCTCGCGGCTCAGCGTGTCGATGCCCGGCGTCTCGCGCGCGACGAGATTGGTGATGCCGAAGCCCCACTCCGGCAGCCTGTCGTCGGCGCGCCAGTCGATCGGCTCGGGCACGAGCTTCGATTCAAAGAGGAGCTTCCAGAACCGGTTGGAGTAGCCCGCGAAATGATGGCCGGTTTCCGCGGAGCGGATGCCCGGGTTGATGCCGACAAACAGCACGCGAACACCTGGTGCGATGCGGTCGCGAAGGGCCTGTCCCGAGCGCAGTCGAGGGAGAGACACGTCAGAACACGCGAGGGGCCCGCACGACGACGTCGGGTCGTTTCACACCAACTTCGATCGTCTTTGGCGGAATCAGCATTTTCGGCCGCGCGTAGACGACCTGGTATTGATGGTTCAGCTCCGCCGCGAGCGACTGGAGCTGCGCCGTCATCGACATGGCCGAGAGCAATTCTTCCCGGCGCCCCCCGGTCATCTGCGTGCCGACGGCCAGCGTCAGCTCCACTTCCTGCGCCGCGGGATCGGTAGGGGAGACCCCTTCACGCCGCAACACGTACGAGTGCATGGGGGCGCCGCTCTCCTTCACATATTCGAGCACAGTCTGATAGCCGATCTCGCTGAACTCGGGGCCTTGTGTGGTGATGATGACCATGACGCGCCGCAGATCGCGCCGTTTGCGCAGCGCACGCGATGTGTCGATGATGGCCGAGAGCAGGTACGAGCCGGTACCCGGTCTGGCCAGCAGTCTGTTGATGCCCGTCTCGAGGCGCTTCACATCGCGGGTGTAATCGACGAGCACCGTTGGAGGGCCGCCGAATCCCGTCAAGGAGACCTCGTGGCGCCGATCGATCCCGGTGACGAACCCGCGGAGGCTCTGACGAATGTCGATCAGGTCGTTGCGCATCTCCTGGCTGGTGTCGACGAGCACCGCGATGCGCAGCGAATCGGTCGCGGGGGAAACGCGAAGAATCTCGCGGGCGACGCCATTCTCGCGCACCGCAAGATCAGCGGGCGAGAGCCCCATGACAGGTGTGCCTGTGCGATCGACCACACTGGCATACACAGTCCATTCATCGACTTGCGCATGCAGCGGGACTGGGGCGAGAAAGGCGACGGTAAGGAGCGCGGAGGTCAGGCGTGTAATAGACCGATGCTAGCAGATACCGGGCACGAGCCGCCATTTCACGGTCTGGCAGTACCGGACGTATCGCGGGTCGCGGCCGAGCGTTTGTTCTTCGTAAAACGCGCGAACGATCAGCGCCGCGTCGCCCGTCAGCAGCACCGCGACGTTCCAGGCCGACGGATGGGCCGCAAGAAATGGAATGTGCGTGAGGAGGTAACCGAGATAGATCGGATGCCGCACGAGTCGATAGAGTCCGCCTTGCATGACGCCGCGGTTTGCGGGCAGCGTGCCGAAGCTGTAACCAAGGGAGATCTTGCCTCCAACAACCACCAGCAGGGCCATGCCGAGCAGCATCGCCGCCGTCGCTTCGGAAATGATCGGCGCAATCTGCGCCGGCCTGCTGAGAAGCGGAGAGGTCATCGACACGGCGGTGACGAGCCGGACGATCAACCGCTTGTCGACGATGGACGCGGGACGCCGCAGGCACGTGAGCACGACGACGAGCGCTTCACCGACGAGCAGCAGCAGATCGGTGGCGCGGCCCGTTACCAGAAAATCGCCCAGCAGCCGCCACGTCAGGGCCAGGAACAGCCCGCCGACCAGAATCCGTGACCAGTTCTCACACGCTTGCGCGGAGAGAGATGGTCTGAGGGTCATCGGGCGGCGGTCCCCACATTCTGCGCGTCTGCGAGGAAATAGGTACCGCACACCTCGTCGATGAGCGCGGTGGTCAGCTCCGCCGGGCGCCGGTGATATCGGCACAGGTTGACGACCTGATCGGTGAGGTCGCGCGGGTGGCACGCGCGCATGTCGAGCTTGCGGCCCACGTAGTACTTGTCGTGCAGGTGCGTGACGATCGACTGGTCGAACGTGAGACTGTGGCGCCGGCAGTTCATCTCGAAGATTCTGGAGAACTGATCGAGCGACGGGTTCTTCGCCAGAATCTTGTACGGGATGCGGCGGAGAAACGCTTCGTCGGCGAGCGAGCGCGGCTCGAGGTTCGTCGCGAAGACCACCATCACGTCGAACGGCACCTGGAACTTCCGCCCCGAGATGAGGTTCAGGTAGTCGACGCGCGATTCGAGCGGTACGATCCACCGGTTCAACAGATCGCGTGCCGGTACGCGCTGGCGGCCGAAGTCGTCGACGACCAGAACGCCGCCGTTCGCCTTCAGGTGCACGGGCGCCTCGTAGAACGCCGACAGCTCCTTGTAGCGAAGGTCGAGCATCTCGAGCGTCAGCTCGCCGCCGACGGTGATGACCGGCCTGCCCACGCGAATCCAGCGTCCGTCGATGTCGCTGTCCGTTCTGATGATCGACCCTTCCTCGCGCGTGTCGTGCGACTGGTGCGCGACGGGATCGAACATCGTCACGACCTGGCCGTCGACGTCGAGGGCGTGGGGCACGTAAATGTCGCCGCCGAGCACGCGTCCGATGCCTTCGCCCATGACGCTCTTGCCGTTTCCGGGCGGTCCGTACAGGAACATCGCTTTCCCGGACGCAATGGCCGGTCCCAGCTGATCGAGCATCTCGGGCTCGACGATGAGATGGGTAAATGCGCGTGACACCTTCTCGCGGAAGACGTCGCGCGTCTGCGCGCGCAGCGCGCTCATGTAGGAGTCGTACTGGGCGAGCGGTACCGGTGCGGGGCCGACGTAGCCGCACGCCTCGAAATAACGCAGCGCGCGATTACGCCCTTCATCGGTCAGCGTGTATCGATAGCCGGCGGTGCCCATGCCCGCCGCGCTCTTCACCTGCACCAGCAGCTCGACGCGCAGATGTTCGAGCATCGGCTCGAGGATGCTGTACGGCAGGCGAATGCGATCGGCCAGCTCCATGCCGCTGGCCTCTCCGCCGTGCAGCGTCTTGACGATCAGCGACGTCAGCGAGTCGCGCGACAGCCCGCAGTCTTCGATTGTCAGCGGCTGCTCGGGCGCGAGCACATCGGCGGTGTCGAATTCCTGCGCGATCGCAATGCTCATCGATGAGGGTCTCCTGTTACCGGACGTTTTGCTGGACGGGGCCGAGCACCTGCATGAATTTGATTGCCGCCGGCCCGATCGTCACGATCCAGATGGCGGGGAAGATGCACACCACGAGCGGGAACACCATCTTCACGCCCGTTTTCGCCGCGGCTTCTTCGGCCCGCTGACGCCGCTTGGTCCTGAGCGTGTCCGAGAACACGCGAAGCGAGTTGGCGACGCTCGTGCCGAACTTGTCGGTCTGGATGAGCATGGCGACGAGCGAGTTGAGATCGTCGACGCCGGTGCGATCCGCCAGATTGCGCAGCGCGTCCGATCGTCCGGTGCCGGCGAGCAGCTCGAGGCCCACCAGGCGAAGCTCGCTCGCGAGATCCACGTACGCAAACTCGAGCTCCTGCGCGACGCGGGCCATCGCCTGGTCGAGTCCGAGGCCCGCTTCCACGCTGACGACCATCAGGTCGAGCGCATCGGCGAGCGACAACCGGATGCGGTGCTGGCGCTTCTTCGCTTTGCGCGCGAGGATGAAGCCCGGAATCACGTAGCCGATACCCATCGCGGGCAGCGCCGTCAGCAGGTTCGGCCGGCCGAAGAGCGGCGTCATGAAGACCGCAAAGCACCCGAGCGCGAACGCGACGCGGATGCCGAGAAACACGAGCACCGCCTCGCTGCCGCGATACCCGGCCTGGATGAGGCGGAGCCGCAGCTTGCCGAGCTCCTTCGGATTCTGCGGCGCCTTCGCGCCAATCCGCTTGAAGAACGCAAGGGCCTGCTCATTCGATGCGTCAGGCACCACGGCTTCGGCCGCGACGCCGCCGCCGACGACGTCGCGAAGCCGGGCGTTGAGCCCGGAGGAGCGCGTTGTCAGCGCGTAGGTGACCGCGGTCACCAGCAGCGATCCGAACACGAACGCCAGTAAAGGCAGTAGCATCGTCACGGTTTACACCTCGATCTTCACGATTTGTTTGATCCAGATGAAGCCGATCGCCTGCATGACGATGCAGGCCACAATCATCATCTGGCCGATGCTCTCTTCGAAGAGCAGGTTCATGTGCTCGGGATTGATGAACATCAATGCCACGGCGAGAAACGCCGGCAGCGCCATCAACACGTATCCGGTGAATCGGCCGTGCGCCGTGTGCACGCGTACCTGCCGCCGAATCTTGAAGCGCTCGCGCACGACGCCCGCGAGGTTGTCGAGAATCTCGGCGAGGTTGCCGCCCGTCTCACGCTGGATGAGCACGGCGGTCGCGAAGAATTTGACGTCGAGCAGGGGCATGCGATCCGCGAGCGCGTTGAGCGATTCCTTGAGCGGAAGGCCGTAATTCTGCTCGTCGAATGCCTTGCGGAATTCAGGTCCGACCGGATCGTCGAGCTCGTCCGCCACCATCTTCATGCCGGCGCTGAATGCATGGCCCGCGCGGACCGCGCGTGACAGGAGATCGAGCGCTTCGGGAAAGTGTTCCTCGAACTTGTAGATGCGCCCGCCCGCTTGTGCTTGAGGATCATCGGCTGTATGCCGAGGCCCAGCATGAACGCGACGATCGCCGCCCACCATAAATGCGTGAACATGAACGTCGCGATCGCGGCGAACGCTCCGAACAGCAGCGTGATGAGAATGACGACGCTGATGGTCATCGCCGTGCCCGTCTGCTGGAGCCATCGCTCGACGCTCGAGCCTTTCAGCGCGGCCGTCGCGAATTGCTCCACGTTCGGCATCGGCCCGACGATTTCCTTGAGCAGCAGCGTGCCACTGCTGGCGCCGGCCTCATCGGTCGGCACGGCGGCGCCGCCGACTTCCTGCAGGCGGTCGTGGATCGCCTTCTCGCGCCGCACCTGCGTGCGGCCGGACAGCAGCATGAACACGCCGACGACCGCGGCGGTCACCGCAACGAACGCGAATAGGACAATGATTCCAATCGTCATCAGCGCACCTCGACCACGCCTTCGAACATGTCAGGCGGCAGCGTCACGCCCGCTGTCTTCAGCCGCTCGCAGACTTTCGGCCTGCACGCCGGTGGCCATGAATCGGCCCAGCACTTTGCCCTCGGGGCTGATGCCCGTCTTCTCGAACTTGAAGATCTCCTGCATGGTGATGATGTCGCCTTCCATGCCTGTGATTTCCGACACGCTCGTCACCTTGCGGGTGCCGTCGCTCATGCGCGCCTGCTGCACGACAATCTGAATCGCCGAAACGATCTGCTGCCGCATCGCCTTGTCGGGCAGGTTCACGTTCGCCATGGCGATCATCGTCTCGAGGCGGGACAGCGCGTCGCGCGGCGTATTGGCGTGGACGGTCGTCAGCGATCCGTCGTGGCCCGTGTTCATGGCCTGCAGCATGTCCAGCGCTTCTTCGCCGCGGACCTCACCGACGATGATGCGGTCGGGACGCATACGCAGACAGTTGACGACGAGCTGCCGCTGACGCACGGCGCCTTTGCCTTCGACGTTGGCCGGGCGCGTTTCGAGCCGCACCACATGCGGCTGCTGCAGCTGAAGCTCGGCCGCATCTTCGACCGTGACGATACGCTCGCGGTCGGAGATGAACGAGGACAGCACGTTGAGCAGCGTCGTCTTACCGGCGCCGGTGCCGCCGCTGACCAGGACGTTCAGCTTCAAATTCACGCAGTGGCGGAGGAACTCGAGCATGTTCGTCGTAATCGCCTTGTAGCCGATCAGGTCCTCGGCTTTCAGGCGATCCGACGGGAATCGGCGAATCGAGAGCAGGGGGCCGTCGACGGCGAGCGGAGGAATGATGGCGTTGACGCGCGAGCCATCGGGCAGGCGCGCGTCGACCATCGGCGAGCTGTCGTCGATGCGGCGGCCGACGCCGCTGACGATGCGGTCGATGACGCGCATCAGATGCTGGTCGTCCTGGAACGCCGCCGGCACCGATTCGAGCTTTCCTCGTCGCTCGACGAAGACCTGCTTGTAGGTGTTCACCAGAATGTCGCTGACCGTCTTGTCGCGGAGCAGCGGCTCGAGCGGGCCGAACCCGAAGACTTCGTCGAGCACGTCTCCGAGAATGGCGTCGCGCTCGCTCACCGACAACGGAATGCCGGTTTCGGCAATCAGCGTCGATACGAGCGCGCGAATTTCGCCTTCGACGGTCTTGCGCTCCGATGTGGCGAGCTTTTCGAGATTGAGGCGCGTCAGCAGCTTGCGGTGCACGGTGCCGCGTACCTCGAGGTACTGCGCGCGCCGGGCGTCGCTGACGGGCAAGGGCGAGCGGGGACCCGCCGCCGGTGGTGTCGGAACGATGACGGGAGCGGCCATTTAGAAGAGCCCCATGAACGACGCACGCGCCCGCGGCTGTTCGCCGTCGGCGCTGGTCTGATTTGGAAACACGATTTGTCTGGTGAAGGTGGCGAACTGCGCCGCCAGCTCCGAGTGATTGCTCAACGTGAGCGGTACGCCGGAATTGAGCGCCGCCGACACCGTGGCGTAGTCGCTCGGGAACACCGAGAAGAGGCTGAAGCCGAGCGTGCTCTCGATTTGCTTCGGCCCGATCTCGTGATGGTCGGACATGCGGTTCAACAGCATCCGAAGGCGATCTTTGTTGGCGCCGAGCTGTTCCATGCGTTCGACGACCCGATGCGCGTTGCGCACACAGGCGATGTCGGGATTCGCTACGAGATAGATCGAATCGGCGGCGAACACAGCGACGTCCGAGCACGGCCCGGTCACCAGACCGCCGTCGATGATGATGTAGTCGTAGCTCTGGCCCAGCGTCTGGAGCAGCTGTTCGAAGGCGACGGCATCCTGCGGCCCGGGGCGATCGGCCTGCTCGCCGCCGGCAAGGATGTCGAGGCCGGTCTTGTGCTTCACGACGAGCTCGCGCAGGAACTCGGCGTCGATGCGATGCAGGTTGTCGAGCGCGTCGACGAGCGTGAAGCGCGGCCGCACGCCGAGAAAGAGCGCGACCTCGCCGATGAACTGATGCAGATCGATGATAAGCGTCGGCTTCTTCGAGGTGCGCGCGATCTCGATCGCGGTGTTCACGGCGATGGTCGTCGTCCCCGCGCCCCCCTTGACGCCGAAGAACGACAGGACGCTGCTGTTGCGCGTCCCGTCCTTCGGCCTCGATCGTTCGGCCGCTCTGCGAATCGCCGCCGTGAATGAGTCGTCGAGGGGCCAGGCGAGATACTCGTTGGCTCCCGCGCGCATCGCCTGCAGAATCTGCTCGGGATGCGCCGACGAGGCAATCGCAAAGATCGTGGCCGTCGGATGCGACCCGCGGAGCCGTTCGATGGCGTCCGCTCTCGCGCCCTGGCGGATGTCGGCGATTGCCAGCGACGGCGGGTGGGCCGCCGCATGGCGCTCGTCGACCAGCGCGACCGAGGTTCCGGACGCGCGCAGACATTTCGTGACATGCGCACGAAAGTCGGTGTCGGTGCTGGAGATGAGAGCCGTCAGTTGTGCCATGGGGAGCCTTTAGCCGTTATCTAACGAGGACGATTGCGACCGGAAACGCACCGACTGGTGCCGGGCCTCCGCTGCCTGACAGAATGCCGCCGATTGGGGTGATGCGTCCTTTGACTTCGTTGCCCTGCATCTCCTCCATGAAGAACCCCAGGTAATTGACGACCTTGAAGTCGGACATTGCGGCCGTTCTGCTTGCCGGTGTCGTAGAAGACGGGGTCGAACAGCGGAATCGCCACCACGCGCGGGCTCGGGCTCTTCGACGATACGACCTTGTTCAGGCTCTCGTTCCAATAAGCCGTCGGGTCGCGCGCGATGAGCGTTTCCATACCGCTGGATGTGGGGCCGACCATGTTGCCCGGCTCGGCCAGGAGCATGTCGCCGTATCCCATCATCAGCGTGTTGCACTGGCCGATGTTCTCCTCGTATTCGGCTGCGCCAGTGACGCCACCCATCGAATAGGGGAAATAGATGCTCGGATAGATGTTGGTGCCGCCCGCCGCCTTCAGCGTGATGCATGGTGCCGCGATCGGTCACGGGGCTGTAGCCGGTGTATCCCGGCTGACCCAGCGGGATGTAAATGTCAGGGTTGGCCAGCGGATTCTTCTTGTTGTCGACGATGTCGAAGGTATCCGTGGGATCCCACGGCGGCGTCTGCATTTCGATCCACTTGTCGGGAACGGTAAACGGCTTGACGCACGTCATGGCATTGGCCGGAGAGACCTCGGCAGTCGCGACCGCGCCGACGTCGATGGTATCAATGCCGAATATCGGCGCGAAGAAGGTCGCGACGGGATTGCCGCGTGCGCCGCTGCGCTGCACGCGGACGCGAATCTAGATCGATCGCCGGAAACGTCACGTCCTCTGCGAGGACCGAGGTCTGCGCGTTCATCACGCCGTTGTCGACAGCCGTTCCTGCCGCGATGGCGTTGCTGCACCGCCGGTCCGTCGGCAGTGCGGTCGTCGTAGTCGTCGAACCCGAGGGCAACCGCTCCCGCCAGCGCGCCGGCGTCGGCGGCGTTCTGTGATTCCGTGCGCGCGACCATCATCATGCCCACGTCGACCGCGAGCATCGTGGCGCTGAGAAAGGCCATCATGCCCGTGGCCACCATGACGAGCGTCATGCCGCGCTCGTCGCGAAGTCTGGTCTGAAGGCGTGTCATTGCTGGCCTCCTGTCAGCCGCTTGTACTGCGTGATCAGCTTCTCGAGCTCCTCGTGTCTTCACGATTGAGTTTGTCCTGCGCCCTCTTATGCTTCTCCGCAATCCTGTTCTCTTCCTCGAGACGCGCGTTCTCGATCCGCTGCTGCTCGGCATCGCGGCGCGCCTGCTCTTTCGCGAGCTTGTCGGCCACGACCTTCGCCTTGGCCGCCTGCTCCTGCTGCTCGAGCCAGCGTTTGCGGTCGATCGCGGCCTGCTCTTCGAGGCGCTTCTCTTCGAGCTTCTTCTCGCGTGCCTCGCGCGCGGAATCGATCCTGCGCGCCTCGTCGAGCTCTTTCTTCTGTTTCTTCTCTTCTTCGGTCGCGCGCGCGGCTTCGATCGCGGCTAACTTGCGGTCCCGCTCTGCCTGTTCGCGCTCGAGCCTGGCGATTTCTTTCTGCGCGCGTTCCGCGGCCTTGCGGTTCGCGGATGTCACCCCGGGATCGACAGACGCTGCGGGCGCGAAACGCCGCGGCTCATTGAGATTCTGAGGAGCCGAGGTGGGACCTGCGCTTGACGCGATCTGTGATGTCGACGCCGCGCTATTGCTGACAACCTGGCGAGCCGGCGCCACAGGGTTGTTCGATCCAGGGCCCGAGAATGCCGGCGGCGGCATCGGCGTGGTTCTGCGCGGCGCGTCCAGGAACGGTTCCACCAGTCCGGGCAGATTCGGCGTCACGCCGGGCGAGTCGCGGCGCACGATGTGCGGCGTGATCATCACGACGAGCTCGGTGTTGTTCTTCTGGTACGCCTGGCTTCGGAACAGGTAGCCGAGAATCGGAATGTCGCCGATGCCGGGCACGCGGCGAAGCGTTTCGTTCATGTTGCGATCGAGCAATCCGGAAATCGCGAACGTCTGTCCGTCGCGCAGCTCGACTTCCGTCTCGGTGCGGCGCGTCGCGAGCGCCGGCACGCGGAACCCCTCGAGCACGACCGCGTTGGCGAAGTCGAGCGTGCTGACTTCCGGCGCGACCTTCAGGTGGACGTATCCGCCGCCGGTGATCGTCGGCGTAAACCTGAGACGAACACCGAACTCCTTGAAGACGATGGTGACCGAAGAATTGGCGCCGCCACCCTGGACGACGGGGTAGGGAAATTCACCGCCCGCCAGGAAGCTCGCTTCTTTCCCGTCCTGCGTGATGAGGTTCGGCTCCGCAAGGCTTTCGAAGAGTCCACGGCCCTTGAGCGCCTTCACCGTCGCGCCGATCTGCTCCTTCGCATTGAACGCGAACAGATTGAGGAAGTCCGGGACGACCCAGAGCTCTTTTTCGCCGTCATACACGGGCGCGGGTTGCTGCTGTGTCGTGCTGCGTCCCTGCCAACCCTGGGCGCCCGTCGGCCCGCCGAAGAAGTTCACGCCAAGCTCCTGCATCGCGCTGCGGTTCACTTCGGCGAACCGCACGCTCAGCATCACCTGGTCGGTGGCCGTGCTCTCCTGCTGGCGCATCATGCTGACGATGTTTTCCGGCTTGTCGACGTAGCCCGCGGCCAGCGCCTTTGCGCGGTCGATGACGTACTTGGCCGAGACGACACCGGACAGCACGACGTCCTTGCCGTTGACGGCAACGGCAATCGGCTCATTCGGGAATTGCCTCCGGATTTGCCCTTCGAGCGGCGACAGGTCGCGGCGGACGATCACTTCGTAGTTCGTGATCCGCCCGTTGTCGGCCCACACAAGCAGCGAGATGGTGCCCGGCGCCTTGCCGTGCACGAGCATCTCGCGCGGCGCCGTGACCAGAGCGTCGGCGATCTCGGGCGTCGAGAGCGACACTCTCTGGATCGCCCGATCGGTGTGGATGACGGCCGATCGGCCGACGAGCAGAAGAATCTGCTCGGTGCCGGCAACAACTGGTTCACCGGCGGCTGCCACGCGGCCTGAACTGAACGCTGGCGGTAACACCAGCAGGACGAATATCGCGAGTCTTCGAAGGGTTTTCATCATCAACTCCTATCCGACGGTGACGTGCGTCCGCTTGTCGCCGCGGATGATTTCGACGGTTGGCGCCGGCTGTGCGTAGACCGGTGCAGATTGAGGCGCCGGCGACCCACGACGTGCGACCGGTGCCGGTCTCTGTTGAACGTTGCCCATGAGCATGCCGGGTCTGACGCCCGCAGTTTCCGGGGATTCGAGATCCAGGGGATTCCGCAGCGCGAGCTGAATCTTGCCCTCGGTGCTGGCGAG
The DNA here is from genome assembly GCA_963730445.1 of Vicinamibacterales bacterium. Lineage (GTDB taxonomy): Bacteria > Acidobacteriota > Vicinamibacteria > Vicinamibacterales > JAMQPK01 > JAMQPK01. Next base: position 61,888 of record CAVSRX010000008.1, read on the forward strand.
CGTCAGCCGCTCGGCTTGATCGGGCGTCACGACGAGCGTGACGACCGTCACTTGCACCGGCTTGCCGTCCTTACTGTCGTGCTCGAGGCGCGTGCCGGCGGTGAGCACCTCGACGTTCGAGAGCACCACCTTCGAGGTCATGTCCTCGGCGCGGTTGGTCGGGTTGTGCGTGGCGACGACGTCGACGCGCGTGCCCGGGAGCACGTAGCCCGCGACGCCGATCACTTCGTTGACCCTCACCGACATGGCGCGCTTGCCGGTCGGAATAATCGGCGGCAGTCCGCTGCCCGCTTCCTTCGAGGCGAGCTTGCCAGGAAGAATCGGCTCGTGCCGGACGACCGATGCGATGAGGCCGCGTCCGAGCAGCTTCGACGGATCGTCGAACGCGCCTTCGGGAACCGAGCTCGCCGGCCAGTCGAGCGCCTTCAGATCGTCGGGCCGCAGCTCGCTGCCGAGCGACAGGTCGGCGTTGGCGACGACGACCCGCCTGGTCGGCACCGTCACCGTCTTGACCGGCACGTTCTGCAGATAGTCGTACGTGCCGTAAGCGAGCCCGCCTCCGGCGACGAGTGCGATGAGAAACACCGTGAAGATGCGTACGCGATTCATAAAGGCCTCTTTTTCTATGGAGCTTCGTTGCGCATAATCGATGTCGCGCGCATGGTGATCGGTCCGCCGGCCGTGGTGCCTGGCGCGACCAGCCTCACCACCGGCTGCAGCATGATGAACTCGAACGGATAGTCGACGGTCACGAGCGACGCGCTGACGGGAGTGCCGCCCGCATTGATCGTCGAGGTCTTGTCGACGACCACCGTCGCGGTCGCCGAATTCCCGAGCTGGCCGTCGGCCATGTACTGGCGAATGAGGGCGGTCGTAATCGCCTCTGTGCTGCTCGGGGTCACCGCCATGCGCGCGCCTTCGCGCGCGGCATTCGTCAGCACCTGCCACGTCTGGTACGCGCGCCCGACCTCGAAGATGCCGACCATCATCATGAGGAGAATTGGAATCGTGATGGCCGTCTCGACCATTGCTTGTCCGCGTTCTCGTTTGCGAGCGTCAGGCTTCATAATGAATCTCCGATCAGCATGGCAATAACGCATCCGATGGCGATCGCGGGCCCGTAAGAAAATCTGTTGTGCTCGGTCGCAGACTCGATGTCCGTTTTCGATGTAGCCCTGCGCCCAAGCAGTCGTCCCGTCAGTGTCATGGTTCGCCCGAACCGTCCCCGCCGAAACGCGATGACCGCCGCGAGTATCCCGCCTGCGATCGCGACGAACAGAAACGCCGTGACGATCCGACCACTTCCCAGCAACGTGCCCGCCGCCGCAAACAACTTCACGTCACCAGCTCCGGTCGCGCGAAAAACATGTCCCGGCAGCATCATCAGAAAACCGATTGCGAGTCCCGCGAGCGCCGACGTCACAGTGATGCTGCTGATGCCGAACATCGCCAGGAGCAGGCCGGCCGCCGCCGTCGCGACGCAAATCACGTTCGGGATGCGCCGGTGCCGCATGTCGATCACCGCGGCACTGCCGAGCCCGGCGCACATCGCGACGAGCGCGGCGACGTTAGATGCTTGGACCAATGGCCTGCCAGAAAAATCTATTCAACGTATCGCCGAGCACCGTCACCGCGCCAAGCGCGACGAGAGCAATCAGAGACGCCAGCATTGCGTACTCGAGCAAGTCCTGGCCCTTTTCGGTGCTCAACAATCGGTGTAGGAATCGCATTTGTGTCCCCTCCGGCGACAGGCGGAGGGGCGCTGCCACGTGGCAGCGCCCACAGCCTGTGTCGTCGCCTTGGTGATTACGCCGGCAGCGGAATCGCGTCTACGATCGCGTTGAAGATGTCCGCCACGCGGACGCCAGCCGCCGTCACGCCGGCGACCGCGACCAGCGCGATCAGCGCTACGAGCAGCGCGTACTCGAGCAAGTCCTGTCCATCTTCATCACGCCAAAACGAGCCGACGATGTGTGCAAGCTGCTTCATTTCGTTTCTCCTTGTGTGCGTGCCGCCCAAACGGCCCGCGATGGTCGGAGGTATCGCAACGGCCGTACCACACAAGAAAATTCCGCCGGCCGATTCGCGCTCAAGTGCGTCTGTCGAGAGAGGGTTAGCGCCACGAATGCCGTCGCGCGTGGTGCACGCCGTGACCCAATGCGGCACACACCCTTCTCGACACAATTGGTCGGCGAGTAGACCGAGTTGTGATTCGCCGAGCATGCGCGCCGGCGTTTGCGGTTTCGTAAGTACGATGCGCGAATTGTTCGCGGGCGGGAGAAGCCTGGTGCGTCAATCCGGGACACGATGGCCGCAAGACGCGTAATCGCGCCACTTAGGGGCGTACGCCAGATAGGGCACGGCACTTGCGATGAGCATAAAAGTTGTGTTGAAAAAAGTACGGGACCTCGCTGTGACGCTCGCCGTCCTGGCGGTGTTGTTCGGCCTGCTCTTGGCGATTAACCCCCGGGTGCGCGAGAAGTTCGCCGGGATGATGAGCACGAGGGGCACAGAGATGAATTCGTCGCTCGGGCCCGTGAGCAATGCGGCGTACGCCGCGATGTCGATCGGATCTGACTACGCGTCGGACAATCCGTTCCTGTTCTCGTTTCTGGTCGTCGCGGTCGTGCTCTTCATGTTGATGGTTCGAAGCTGATATGAGCACCGTCCTGGTCGTCCAGCCAGACGAGGTGCAGGCCGATGTCCTGCGCCGCATATTTGCCAAGCGTGTCGGCGCAGAACTCGTCATGGTGCACTCCAGCAGGGAGGCCGTCGACGAGATCGCCGCGCGCATGCCCGATCTGATTCTCCTGAGCGCGCTGCTGTCGCCGAGAGACGAGGACGCGCTCATCAAGCATCTGCGATCGCTCGACGGCGCCTCGCACCTGCAGACGATTACCATTCCTCAGTTCCGCACGGGCCCGGCGCCAGCGCCGGTGAAAAAAGGCGGGCTGTTCAGCAAGAAATCAAAAGCGCCTGCGCCGACCGGATGCGATCCGATGGCGTTTGCCGAGGAAGTCGTCGTGCATCTCAAGGATGCCTGCGAGATCCGTAATCGGGTTCAGGCGCCGAAGCCTTCGATAAATGTAATCGCGCCGTTTGCGACGCCTCCTGTGATAGAGGATGGGATGGCCGCGCCATCATCGGCGTTCGACACCACACCGTTCCAATCGAACTACGTGGCGCCCGAGCCTGAGCAGTACATTCCGGAGCCGGCTGAATATGTCGCCGAGCCCGCTGCGCTCATTCCCGAACCGGAACCGGTACGGAACCGGAACTGGAACCGGAACTGGAGCCGGAACCTGAACCCTTTGCCGCACCTTATATAGAAGAGGTGAAGCGGCCGGCCCGCGTGGCGCCGCGATCGATCGAGATCGAGGAGATCGATCGTCTCTCCCGCGAGCTCGGGCTCAACCTGAAGTACGTCGAGCCGGCGGCCGAACAGGCGACGCCGACGCTTGCGCCGGTCGACGAGGGGGACGTGTTCGACTTCGGCGCGGCACTCGATCGCGCGCGCAACCGGGTATCGGGCCGGCGCTCGATCGACATACCGCAAGCGGGCCTCGATGAGGAAGCGATTCGAGAGGCCGCCATCGCCGAGGCGCGCGCCGACGCAGAACGGGAGGCGCGCGAAGCGGTCGCCGCCGACCTGGCGCGCGTACAGGCCGAGGCCGAAGCGATGCGCGAAGCGGCCATCGCCGAATCCCGCGCCGCTGAAGCCCTGCGTGAGGCCGCCGTGGCCGAAGCGCGCGAGGCTGCCGAGCGTGAGGCGCGCGAAAAGCTCGACGCCGAGCTGGCGCGCATGCGCGCGGAAACAGAAGTCACCGTTGCACATGCGCTGAAGAAGGTGAAGCTCGAAACCGAAGAGGCCGAGCGGCTGCGTGCCGAGGAGGCCCGCCTGCGCGCTGAAGAGGCCGAGCGCATGCGCGCGGAGGAAATCCGGCTGCGCGCCGAGGAAGCGGAGCGTGTTCGCGCCGAAGCCGAGCTTGCCCGCGCCGAGGCGGAGCAAGTGCGCATAGAGGCGCAGCAGGCGCAGGAGGCGTTCGCCGCCGAGCTCGCGCGCGTGCGCGCCGAGGTGGAAAGCTCGCTCGCGACTCAGCTCGATGCCGCCCGCGAGGAATCGGAGCGGATGCGCGCCGCAGAAGCGGCGAAGGCACGCGAGCGCGCCGCCGCCGAGGCGCAATTGAAGGCCGAGCTCGATCGCCTCAAGTTCGTCGCTACGCAGACGCGCAAAGCCGACGAGTCGGAGACGCGGCGGGCCAACGATCAGATCAAGCAGCTCGAAGGCGAGCTCGCGCGCGTCCACGCGCAGGCGGAAGAGCGCCAGGCTGCGCAGCTCGAAGAGCTGCATGCGCAGATGGCGGAAATGCGCGAAGCGGCGGCACAGCAGGCGCGAACCGCAGCTGCCGAAGCCGTCGCAACGGAAGTGGCGCGCACGACAGCGCAGTCGAATGCCTGGACGCCGCGACGGCCGAACGTCGTCAGGATGCAGCCGCGAGCGGTGGCGCAGGATGTGCCGGAGAGAGCGGTCGCCGCCCCCGAGGTCGAAGATTTTGCCGAGGCCCAGCCGCCAGCGGCGTCGCCCTCCCGGGCAGCTGACTACCTCAGCCTCTTTTCGCCGCCGAACCCGCCGGCCGAGCCGCCGGTCGAAGAAGAGGAAGAGGACGGTGCCGGCATCGACTACAAGCGTCATGCGAAGTGGGCCCTCCCTGTGGCTGCGTGCCTTCTACTCGTCGTCACCGGTACCGGTACGGCGATCAGCACCGTCACGCGCTACGTGACGCCGGACGAAAAACCCGCGCTCGTCGTGCAACCCGTCGTCAATCCTGAGCCGTTCATCGAGGTGGTCGAGCAGCGGGTGGGGTCGTTGAAGATCGAGTCGATACCTGAAGGTGCGGAAGTGATCGTCGACGACAAGAGCCACGGCAGGACGCCGATGACGATTCTCGATCTCGAAGTCGGCCAGCACACGCTGGTGCTCAAGAGCGGCGCAGGCACCATCACGCGACGCTTCACGATTAAGAACAACACGACGACCATTCTCTCGGAGTCGATCTTCTCCGGCTGGCTGGCGATCTTCTCGCCGATTCCGGTCTCGGTTATCGTCGACGGCACGCCGGTCAATCTCACCGACGAGGGGCGGGTGATGACGACCCCGGGCAGGCATGTCGTCGAGTTCGTCAGCGAGCGCTTCAACTATCGCTCGAAAGAGACGCTCGATGTGACGCCGGGCGAGACGACCGCCCACACGCTGACCCTGCCGATGGGAAGCGTGCGCGTCACCGCTCCGGAAGGCGCAGAGATCAAGGTCGATGGCGCGCCGGCCGCCGGCACGCCGGCTGAAGGGCTGTCGATGGCCATCGGCACACACGAGATCAGCGCCACACATCCGTCGTTGGGAGAGCGGCGCGCGTCGGTCGACGTGCGTCACGGCGAGCCGTCGAACGTCACCCTCCAGTTCCAGCCATGACTCAACTCTTTGTTGCGAGCGATGTCGAGACGGGCGTGATCGTGGCGGACCGCGTCACGCTCGCGTCGCGGCGCCTCGAGCGCGCCGTCGGACTGCTCGGGCGCACGCACCTCGACACGGGCGAGGCGCTCTGGATTACGCCCTGCCACGGCGTGCACACGTGGTTCATGCGCTTCACGATCGACGTTCTCGCCATGAATGCCGAGGGCGTGATCGTGGATGCCGTGTCGATGCTGAAGCCGTGGCGGATGCGGCTGCCCAGGCCCGGCGCGCACAGCGTGCTCGAGTTGCCTGCCGGCACGCTGCTGACCGCGCCCGTCAAAGTCGGCCACCACATTCAGATTCAGGGATGGAATTCGGCCGCGAAGTCCGCGTAGACGCTGAGACGCGAGCCATTGTCACCCTTCGGTTAGGCGGCACGTCGTTGAAGGCGTTCGAAGAGACGGCAAGACCGAAAGTCGTGACTTTCCGCCAATTTCTACACGCGCTCTTGCTGCTCGGCGTCGCTTTCATGATGCTCCGGGACGACCGGAGATCCTGATTTGTGGGGACACGTTCGGTTCGGCCAGGACATGGTCAGTCAGGGGGCCGTCCGGCTCCCAGATACGTACTGTTTACGGCAGACCGGGCGTGGATCAATCACGAGTGGCTCGCTGAGCTTCTCATGGCGTTCGCATTCGACCAGTTTGGATCAGCAGGGCTGAACCTTCTCAGAATCGTCATAATTGGCGTATCCGGGCTGTGAGCGTGCTGAGGCTGGAGAAAGTGATCTACCGGCGTTCTCGCACTCGTGTGTGTTTGCCTCCCGCGATATCGGTGACGCTGGAGGGCGATGCTCGTAGCCGCGTGCGCACTGGGAATCTACCGCGCGCCCATCCCATCCGGCCGCAAATGTTTTCACTCCTGATGTTCGCGTTGCTTCTCACATTGCTGAAGCGCACGGATGATCAGACGTTCTCTGCGTGCCGCTAATGTGGATTCCAGTCGTGATGCTGGCTTGGGTTAATCTCCACGGCGGGTGCTGGTGGTCGCAGCGCTTGATGCTGCGCATGCTGGCGCTGTGGGTGCTGCGCGCTTACCGATGGCCAACATCGCGTTGCGATCACGTGTCTGCCGTCGCCATCCTGGCGCCGATTCACCTGATCACGTTTTTCTTTGCCGCCATGGTGTGCCACGGCGAGCTGGCGAGCGGCGCCCCGATGGTCGCTACCTGACGGAGTTCTACCTGAGCATGTCGGTGGGAGGGTGCTCGGAGGATTGTTCAATGCGCTCGTCGCACCGCTGCTGTTCTCGACGGTGCTCGAGTATCCGCTGGCGCTCGTGCTCGCGTGCGCGCTGCGGCTTGCGCGATCCGGCTGCTCGAGACACCGCTTGCGGGCCGGCTCGATGTCGCGCTTCCTGCGACGTCGGCGGGTTCGCGCTCGGCCGATGTCTGCTGAACTCTCGACTGGAAGGCGCTCTACACGCTGCTGCACTCTTACGGTCCGGCGATGTGTGCTTTTCTTGCGGCCGTGCGGTTCGCGCTGACGGCCGGCGCGCTCATGCTGGCGGGGGCACATATGCGGCGGCGCAGGAACATGCGAGCCATCGCGGGCGCAGTTTCTTCGGTGTGCACCGGGTGTTCGATCTTCCCGAGCAGAACCTCCGCTATCTGATTCACGGCGGCGTCGTACACGGTATTCAAGATCTCGAGCCGGCAAACGCTGCGAGCTGTCGACCTACTTTCACAAGACGGGACCAATCGGCCAGGTGTTCGCGTCGTTTCAGGGCGGCACGATAGGAACAGAGTCGGCGTCATCGGCCATGGCATCGGCACGCTCGCGGCATACAGCGAACTCGGGCCAGCAGTGGACTTTCTTCGAGATCGATCTGGAGATTGCCGATCTCGCTAGCGATCCACGGCAGTTCACGTATCTATCGGACAGCTCGGCGCGGACGCGTATCGTGTCGCGATGGTCGCATCGCGCTCGTGAAAGTGTGGCGATAGCGTTCGAGGCCGCTCGACGCGTTCTTCGCGTTGGCGGGCGTGTTCCTCGCGACTGGGTTGCGGTCGAAATCGAATCCGGCGCCCAAGCCATCGCGCCAGGCCCAGGGTTCTCCTGAACTCGCAACGCTCCTCGCGTTGTGCATTCTCCCAATCGGATTCGTTGTGGTACCTCGAATCGTTGCCGTTCCTGTCCCTCGCCACTTGATGCCGGACTCGAACGTCGCGACGTACGTTCGCGACGAGAAACTGAGAGGAAATGTCCTGACATGGTTTGACTGGGGCCAGTATTCAATCTGGCACTTCGGACCTGAGCTGAAAGTGTCGATGGATGGCCGGCGCGAAACTGTGTACAGCGCGGAAGTTGTGGATGCGCACTTCCGCTTCTACTTCGGGACTTCGAGACGAATGGCAGGTACGCAGATGGCATCAAGGCGGATTACATCTGGATTCCGAAGCGGCTGCCCGTCGCGCGCGAGTTACAGCTCCATGGGTGGCATCGCTTGTGCGAAGGGAGCTCGTCCATTCTGCTTTCCAGGCAGCCTCACACGCGACGGTGTAATCAGAACCCTTCAGAGGGCGACAGGTTGTTTCCTCAGCTGTGATCCCGCCGCCCGCGAACGCACGCCGAGATACAGCAGCCAGCCCGCCGGACCAAACAGGAACGTCAGGATCAGGCACGGCGCCACGAACAGATGATGGATGCCGCGCTCGCGCGCGTCGCGTGCTTCCCAGCTTCCGACCAGCAAATCGAACGCAAGGTAGTGAATCCATCCGGCCAGCAGCAGCCACGGGTTGCTGAAGAGCAGTGCCACGTCTTCGAGCGACGAGAAGCCGCCTGCGCTTCCGAAGAAATGCACGGCGATGACGAGGGTGTAGAGAGCGGCGAACGCGGCGGGAACGGCCACGCCTGCCACGAGATGATTCACCCACTTCCGGCCTGGCAGCACGATCAGTAGCAGCCAGCAGCAGAGCGCAACGAAGTTCGCGATCGAAAAGACTTGAGTGGGAGACATGTTCGCGCTCCTCAATAGACGACGGCATGGACGCGCCGCGAGTCGCCGCGCCAGCCTGCGATGACGACCGCCGCGGCCGTCAGCACCGCCCACAACGCCAGCGCCGTCAGCGTCCTCGGATCAGGTGCCGTCACCGACTGGCCCCGCAGCGCCTGCCACAACAGCAGCGCGAACAGCGACACGTAGCTTGCCGCGATCGTCCAGACGATTCGCACCCGGCGGGCTTCGTGCCAGCCGAGCGCAGCGAAGAAGATCGCGACGAGCGCCAGCATCTGGAGCGCGTGCAGGCCGAGGAAATGCGCAACGCGAATATCACCGTGCTCGAGACTCCAGCCCGTGCCCGGCAATCCGGGGCCGCCATCGGGGGCGCCCACGGTATGCGCGCCGGCGACCGTCATTCGGTGGCCGGCCCGCGCGGCGTCCAACTGCGCGCGCGTGGGCGTTGTCATCAATCCGCCCGTCATCGCGCCGACGATCGTAATCGTCATGCCGAAGCGCAGCGCCCATCCGATCGCCCGGTCGGAGAAGCGCTGCCTCCACAACGCCGCTGCCACAGCCGTGGCCGCAATCGTCTGCGCGAGGATGGCCAGCCCCATGATGGAGAAGAGCATGCCGTCGACGGGCGTGCCGACATTAAAGTGGCTGGTCGTGCCGCGCCACGCCTGCACGTCGATGATGACGATTTCGAGCGCCAGCGTTACCGCGGTGATCCAGCCCACGACGCGGCGTGTTTTCGTCCACTCGGGTAGGTAGGTGAACACCCACGCCAGCGTCAGCGTGTAAATGGCGATGGACGCGGCAAACTTCGCGGGCTTCATCCACGCCGGCGCGCCCATCACGTCGCGCGGATCGACGAGGAGCGCCACGCCGGTCGCGCCGAGCAGTGCCAGCATGGCCAGTCCCACGGCGGTGAGCCGGGCGTCGGTGTCCCACAGGGTCTTCAGCATCGTTCTCATCGGTCGTCCCTCACTGATGATTAATGTTGCCATTGTCAACATGAATATAGCCCGCTAAGTTGACATTGTCAACATACCGCCGTACCATGCCATTCATGGCCAGAAAACGCGCCAATCAATACCATCACGGCGACCTGTCGCGCTCGCTGCTGCAGGAAGCCCTGCGCACGATCCAGAAAGACGGGGTCGCCGCGCTGACCATGCGCGGCGTGGGCAGCAAGCTCGGCGTGTCGCGGACGGCGCTGTATCGTCATTTCGCCGACAAATCGGCGCTGCTCGCGGCCGTCGCCACCGAGGGATTCCGGACGCTGCGCATCCACACGCAGGACGCGTGGGACACGCATGGCGGAGGCCGCTCCGGTCTGGACGCCATGGGAGAAGCCTACGTGAATTTCGCCGTTGCGCACCCCTCGCATTACCGGGTGATGTTCGGGGGATATGTGCGCGACGGCGGGCCCGATTCGGATCTGGCGCGCGAAGGGGCGGGCGCCTTTCAGGTACTGGTCGATGCGATCGTCTCTCAACAGAAGCAGGGCCTCGTGCGGCAGGATAACCCGCTTGCGCTGGCGCAGTACATCTGGGCGACCGTGCACGGCATCGCGATGCTCGCCATCGACGGCCAGTTGAAGCAGCCGACGCAGGATGTCATCCGGTTCGCGAACGAGCGGCTGCGAAGTGGTATAAAGTCGACGCGATCTATGGAGCCGACCGCTTGACCTCCAACCCGATCCTCTCCTTCGAGATCGACCGTGACGCGCTCAAGTACGTCGGACGCGATCTCCAGCGGCCCGAGTGCATTCTTGCGGAACCGGACGGCACGTTGTGGTCGGCCGACGCGCGCGGCGGCGTGGTCCGCATCGCCCCGGACGGATCGCAGGACGTCATCACCCAGCGGCGCTCCGCCCACTTCGAGCATGCGGCGAACGAAGCGACACGCTATCTCCAGGGCACGCTGCCGAATGGACTGGCGTTCGCGAGAAATGGCGATTTTCTGATATCGAATTTCGGCACTGATTGCCTGGAGTTGATGTCGAGGGACGGCACGTCGCACGTGCTCGTGGACGACATCGAAGGACTCCCGATCGGCAAGGTGAACTTCGTGCTGCGCGACTCGCGCGATCGCGTCTGGATTACCGTGTCCACCCGGCTGAAAAACTGGATGCAGGCGCTGCGAACCGACCTGGCCGACGGGTATCTCGCGCGCCTCGACAACGGCCGCATCACGATCGTGGCCGACGGATTCCACTTCACGAACGAAATCCGATTCGATGCGAACGAAGAGTTTCTGTACGTCGTCGAAACGACGGGCGGCCGCATCACGCGCCTGCGCATCGACGATCGCGGCAATGTCAAAGGGCGGGAGATCTTCGGCCCCACCTCGCTCGGCTGCGGCGCATGGCCCGATGGCATCGCGTTCGACACCGCGGGCAACTTGTGGGGCACCCTCGTCTACTCCGACAAGCTGTTTGTGCTGACGCCGTCCGGCGACATGCGCGTGCTGCTCGACGAAGGCGACCCGGAGAAGGTGCGCGCGCTCGAGGAGGCGTTCATCGCCAACACCGTCACCGAAGATGTGCTGTTCGCCACGGGGCGGGGCGTCGCGCCGTGGATGGCGAGCGTCACCTTCGGCGGCCGAGACCTGCAGACGGTGTACATCGGCTCGTTGAAGGGGAGCCGGATTCCGTATTTTCGCGCGCCGGTGCCCGGCCTTCCGATGGTGCACTGGAACGAGACGCAATCGGCGCGGAGATAGATGAGACAGGCGAAAACTCACGTTGACAGCGGCGATACGGGCCTTTTACACTTCCTGCCGGTCTACTAAAATCGATTATCGATAATGTCAACGGTCACAGGCGGCAGCATGCTGATGCGGAATTTTGTCGGGGGCCACTGGGTCGCCTCCTCGGCGACGGATGCGATGGCGGTCCTCAATCCGGCGACGGCCGAGCACATCAGCACGACGCCGCTCTCGACCGCGAAAGAGGTCGGCGATGCCGTCGACGCCGCGAGCCGCGCGTTTCCCGCGTGGCGCCGCACACCGGTCACCGACCGCGTCCAGTTTCTATTCAAGCTCAAGGATCTGCTCGAGCGGCAGTTCGACGACATCTCGCGGGCCATCACACTGGAATGCGGCAAGACGCTCGCTGAGGCGCGCGGCGAGATGCGCCGCGCCATCGAGAACGTCGACGTCGCCTGCGGCACGCCCATTCTGATCCAGGGCTACAACTCAGAAGATATCGCCGCCGGCATCGACGAGATCATGATCCGCCAGCCGCTCGGCGTCTGCGCGGTGGTCGCGCCGTTCAACTTCCCCGGCATGATTCCGTTCTGGTTCATCCCGTATGCGATGGCCTGCGGCAACACCGTCGTCATGAAGCCCTCGGAGCGTGTGCCGCTGACCATGCAGAAAGTGTTCGAGCTCGTCGAGACGCTTGGGCTGCCGCCGGGCGTGCTGAACCTCGTGAACGGCGGCAGGGACGTCGTCAACGCGCTGCTCGATCATCCTGCCGTTCGGTCCATCAGCTTCGTGGGGTCGAGCGCCGTCGCCCGTCAGGTCTATGCGAGAGCAGCCGCTGCGGGCAAGCGCGCGCAGTGCCAGGGAGGCGCGAAGAACCCTGTCGTCGTGCTGCCCGATGCCGATATTTCTGCCGGCGCAGACGTGATTGCCGACAGCGCGTTCGGCTGTGCGGGCCAGCGGTGCTTGGCCACGTCGCTGGCGATCACGGTCGGCGATGCGCGCAAGACATTCTCCGAAGCCATTCAGGAGAAAGCGAGAACCCGCGTCACCGGGTACGGGCTCGACGAGGGCGTACAGATGGGTCCCGTGATCAGTCCCGAGAGCCGCACGCGCATTGTCTCTGCGATCGATCGCGCGGTTGCCGAAGGGGCCCGCGCCGTGGTCGATGGCCGCACGGCTGCCGTTCCGCGGTACGAATCCGGAAATTTCGTGCGCCCGACCGTGCTCGAAGGGCTGCCCTTTGCGAGCGAGATCACGCGCACGGAAATCTTCGGGCCTGTCCTGTCGGTGCATCATGTGGACACCCTCGACGAGGCCATCGCGCTCGTCAATTCCGGCTCGTACGGCAATCAAGCGTGCCTGTTCACATCGAGCGGTGCGAACGCGAGGCGATTCCGCCATGAGGCCGAAGTTGGCAACATCGGCGTGAACATCGCCGTGGCCGCGCCCATGGCGTTTTTTCCCTTCAGCGGGGCGCGCGACAGCTTCTTCGGCGATCTGCACGGCCAGGGCAGAGACGCCATCGAGTTCTTCACGCAGGAGAAAGTTGTCGTCGAGCGCTGGCCGGCGTCGTGGACGCGCCGGTTCTAGCCCGGACAAAGAGGTTTCATGAAGAGAACCAGAGCCGCTCTCGTGATGGTGTGCCTTGCAGCGGTCGCCGCCCAGCGTGGGCATGCACAATCCAGCCGCACGACATGGACGGAATACGGCGGAGGTCCGGACAACGCGAGGCATCTGACGCTTGATCAGATCAGTCGGTCGAATCTGAACCAGCTTGCCGCCGCCTGGACGTATCCGACGCAGGACAACATCTCGTACGTGTTCGGTCCGCTTGTTGTCGACAACGTCGTGTACGTGCTCGCGCGGAATAATTCGCTGGTCGCGCTCGATGCCACGACGGGACGCGAGATCTGGATTCACGAAGGCCTGCAGGGCATTGCGCCCCGCGGCATCAACTATTGGGAAAGCAAGGACCGCTCCGATCGTCGCCTGCTCTTTCAGATGAACAGCTACCTGCAGGCGATCGACGCGCGAACGGGCAAGCCTGTTCTCACGTTCGGCACAGATGGCGCCGTGAATTTACGCGAGGGGCTCGGTCGGGATCCGGCAACGATCGTCAAGACACAGTCGTCGAACCCGGGCAAGGTATTCGAGAACCTCATCATCCTCGGATCGGCAGCGGGCGAGAACTACATGGCGCCCCCCGGCGATCTGCGCGCGTTCGACGTGGTGACCGGCAAGCTCGTCTGGCAGTTCCACACCATCCCGCATCCGGGAGAGTTCGGGTACGAGACGTGGCCTCCGGACGCGTGGAAGTATATCGGCGGCGTCAACACGTGGGGCGAAATCACGGTCGATCCGGCAAGAGGGATCGCGTACTTCCCACTCGGGTCGCCGACCTACGATTTTTACGGTGCCGATCGGCATGGCGCGAATCTGTTCGGATCGTCGCTTCTCGCGCTGGACGCGCGCACCGGAAAACGGTTGTGGCATTTCCAGATGGTTCACCACGATTTGTGGGACTACGACAACGTCGCGGCGCCGCAACTGACGACCGTCCGGCGAAACGGAAGGACGATCGACGTCGTCGCACAGGCCGGCAAGACAGGGTTCCTCTACGTGTTCGATCGCGTCACCGGCGCACCCCTGTGGCCAATTGAGGAGCGGCGAGTCCCCGCGAGCGAGATTCCGGGGGAGGCGGCGTGGCCGACACAGCCGTTCCCGACCGCGCCGCCGCCGTTCGCGCCACAGCGGCTGAGCGTCAACGACATCAACCCGTACATTCTGACGCCCGATCAACGCGAAACCTGGACGAAGCGCATCGGCGATGCGCGCAACGAGGGGTTGTTCACGCCGCCCGCGTTGAAAGACACCGTGTCGATCCCCGGCGCGCAGGGCGGTGCGAACTGGGGCTGTACGGCGGCAGATCCCTCGAAGGGCATCGTGTACGTGTTGAGCATCAACGTGCCGTCGATCTACAAGCTGAGCACGGAGGCGCCGGCACCGGGTGGTGGCAGAGCCGGCGGACCTGCGGCGATCGCGCGAGGCCGTGTCCTGTACGACCAGAAATGCCAGTCGTGCCACGGTGCGGAACTGAAAGGCTCCGGAAACTATCCGTCGCTGGTGGACATCACCGCGCGCATGGGTCCGGAGTCGCTGAGAGAAGTGATTGTCGGCGGGCGTCCCGGTATGCCGCCGTCCAACGATTTGAGCCCTGCCGATCTCGATGCGCTTGTCTCGTTCCTCGGCAATCCGAGCGGCGCACCTGCGCGCGGTCGTGGAGTTGGGCCTGGTAGTCCGCAAACGCCGACAGGTGGCCCGATCGTCGCATCCGGCGGAGCGCCCGGTGGGCGCGCGGTACCGCCCGGCCGCGCGGGCGGCATGGTTGGTCCAGCGTACCCGCCGGGTATCAAAGTGCCCGAAGTGCGCATGTATACGGGGTACGGCATGGAAAGCACGCTCATGAAACCGCCGTACTCGACGCTCACCGCATACGATTTGAATACCGGCACGATCAAGTGGCAGGTGCCGGCCGGTGGTGACGATCCGCGGGCCGTCAAAGAGGGTGGAAAGAACACAGGCTACCCGAGTCAGCGCACCGGTATCATCACCACTTCGACGGGATTGCTCTTCCAGGCGGGCGGCGATGGTGTGCTTCGCGTGTACGACTCGGAGAACGGCCGCGTGCTGTGGTCGCGCGAGATGCCCGCAGGTTCGCGTGGCATTCCGGCGATGTACGAAGTGAACGGGCGGCAGTTTTTCGTGGTCAATGCGACATCCACCATCGTCGGCCAGGACGGCGCATCCGAGCAGCCGAGCCTGCCGCCCCCCGTGAGGGCGTACGTCGCGTACGCGTTGCCGGAGAAAGGATCCCCGAAGTGACACGAGCGAAACCCCCCCGTCGCGAGCGCCGTGTGCTTCGCGACGAGATTCGCGACCAGCTGATCGAGCACATCCTGAACGGCAAGCTCGCGCCAGGCGAGCGCATCGTCGAGATGCGCATCGCGCAGCAGTTCGGCGTCAGCCAGGCGCCCGTGCGCGAAGCGCTGCGCGATCTCGATCTGCTTGGGTTCGTGGTGAGCTCGCCGTTTCGAGGCGCCATCGTCCGTCAGATTTCGGTGGAGGAGCTCGTGCAGCTCTACCCGATACGTGCGGTTCTGGAGGGGCTCGCCGCGCGGCACGCGGCGTCGCGCATCGATGCGCCGACGCTGAAAAAGCTCGAACGCCTTCTCGCGACGATGCGCACCGCCGCCGACAAGGGCGATCACCGCCGCACTGTCGAAGCGGATTTTGCGTTCCACCTCACGATTGTCGAGGCGTCGGGCAACCGGTTGCTTCAGCAGATCTGGGATCGGATGCGCCTGGCGACGACGACGTTCCTCACCGTGTCGAAGTCGCATCATTCACTCCGCGAGATCGTCGAGCGGCACGCAGCGGTCGTCGACGCGCTGCGGACGCACGATCCGGATGCCGCCGAGCGCGCCCTGCGGCTGCACATCGAGGAGCCTGGAGAGTGGCTGCGCGCTGCGTTGGAAGAAGAAGCCGCGGAAATCGAAGAAGGAAAGGCCACTCGCAAGAAGGGATCGTCATGACCAATCGACTTGGAACGTTGCTCGCGGCGGTCGTCATCGTGGCGGCAGCACTGGCGTCCATCACCCACGGCGCGTCGAAGAATTTCGCGCCGGACGTCGTCTTTGCGGGTTCGAGCCTCACCGGTTGGCCATCGATCGGACAGGCCCGCTGGCGTGCCGAGAACGGGGAGATCATCGGAACCCCGACTGCTGCGACCGGCGGCTGGCTGCTGGCGGATCGGTCGTATCAGGACGTCGCTGTCTTCGCCTCGTTCAGATGCGCGGCCGGCTGCCAGACGGGTGTGTTGCTGCGCGCAGAGCGGACTCCCGATGGCGGCATGAAGGGCGTGTTCGTGTCGTTGAACGAAGGCGACCTTGCCGCGTATCGCGTGACGGTCGATCGCTCAGGGCGCGCAAACATCGAAGGAACGGCTGAGAGCACCGGGCGGCGGACAGCTTCGCGTCGCGTTGCCCCCGCCAAACCCCGCGCCGCCGGCGGCCGGCGCCCGCGCAGGGGGCCCTCCCGGTCTGCCGCCATTCCCTGGCGGAATGGCGTCACCGATTCCGCGGCCGAACGCAGGTCTCCGCGCGAGCGACTGGAACACGATCGAAGTGGTGCTCGATGCGAACATCCTTCGAGCGTTTCTCAACGACGCGGGAGGCATCGGTGACTCGGTTGCCGAGACCGAGTACGGCGCGTATCGGTCCGTTTGCGCTGTACGTCGGTGGAACCGGCGAAGTGCGATTCAAGGATGTCTCGTACAAGGATCTTCAACCGCGAGTGGCGCAGCCCGAAAAAGTGTCGAGCCAGTTTCCGGATGCAGCAGGTGAACGAGTTCTACTATTCGTGGGGCCCTGCGATCGCCGACTTCAATCGCGACGGAACGCCCGACATCGTCGCCGGTCCCTATTACTACCTCGGCCCGGAGTACACGACCGCTCGCGAAATCTACATCGGCGGCACCATCGATCCTGGAACGCAGTACTTCAACGGCCTGCAGTACGCCTACGACTTCACGGGTGATGGATGGCCAGACGTGTTGAACTCGGTGTTTCAACGCGCCGGCGATTCTCTACGTGAACCCGAAAGGCGAGTCGCGACGGTGGGAGACCTATACCGTCACCGACCGCATGTCGTGCGAGTTCATGCTGCTCAAGGACGTCGATGCGGATGGCAAGCTCGAGTTTCTGTTCAAGGACAGCGAGAACAGGTTCGTGTATACGAAGCCCGATCCTGCCAATCCGACTGGTCTCTGGACAAAGCACGCGATCAGCGAGCCCGGCCCATGGGCCAACCACGGCATGGGCGTCGGCGATGTCAATGGCGATGGGCGTGTGGATTTCCTAAATGCGTTTGGCTGGTGGAAACAGCCGCAGCTGAGCCCAGAGTCCAAAGCCCAAAGCCCAAAGTCTGGCACGTGGATTTATCACCCTGCGGCGTTTGGCAAATGGACGCGATCGAGTCCGGGCGGAGCGGAGATGGCGGTGTATGACGTCAACGGCGACGGCCTCAACGACGTCGTCACGTCGCTGCAGGCGCATGGCCTTGGATTGTCGTGGTTCGAGCAGAAGAAAGCCGCTGACGGATCGCGTTCGTTCGTCGAGCATCCGATCATGTCGGATTTCTCGACGAAGAATGCCGGTGGAGTGATCTTCTCTCAGCTGCACGGTGCGACGTACGCCGATGTCGATGGCGATGGACTGCAGGACTTCATCACGGGCAAGCGGTTCTGGTCTCATCTCGATACGTTCATCGATCCCGACCCGCACGGGCCGCCGGTGCTGTACGTCTACCGCACCGTGAGGAACCCGAAGGCGCCCGGCGGCGCCGAGTTCGTGCCCGAGCTCGTCCACAATCGTTCCGGCGTCGGGTCGCATCTCGCTGTTGTCGATCTCGACAAGGACGGCAGCGCCGAAATCATCACGTCGACCAAGCGGGGCACGTACATCTTCTGGAACAACTGGAAAGCAGCCAAGCGATAACATGCGACTCCTTCGCGCCACGGTCCTCGTCATCGCTGCTGCAGCTATCGTCGTGGCTCGAGACGCCGAACGCAGATAAAGACTGGCCGGCGCACGGCCACGACGCCGGCGCGCAGCGCTACTCGCCGCTCAAGCAAATCAATACGACCAACGTGTCGAACCTTCGGCTCGCGTGGACCTACGACACGCCCGCTCCAGTGGCGCCGTCGCAGGCAGCGACCGGCCCCGCGGCAATCTGCGACGACACCGCTCGTGATTGATGGCGTCATGTATCATCGGGCACGATGTACAACCGAGTTGTCGCGCTGGATGCGGAGACCGGAAAGGAAATCTGGGTGAAGGACGTCGGCCACACGCCGTCAACGCGGGGTATCGCGTACTGGCCTGGCACCAACGGCATCCCGCCGCAAATTGTGTTCGGGACGGGCGACGGGTCGTCGCTGCTGATTTCGCTGAACGCGAAGACCGGCGAGTTCAGGCCGGATTTCGGGCAGGGCGGCAAAGTGGATTTGCGCGCCGGGCGTCGGGGAAAAGTTCCCGAAGCTTCGCGTCGCCTTGTCGTCACCGCCGGCGATCTACAAGAACATCGCGATCACAGGCAATCACTCGCAGGAAGCGCCAAGCCTCGGACCATGGGGCGACGTGCGCGCGTGGGATTTGCGCACGGGCAAGCTCATCTGGACGTTCCACACGATTCCGAGGCCAGGCGAGCCGAACCACGATGCGTGGCGCAGCGATCAATGGGTCGATCGCGCCGGCGCGAACGCGTGGGGGTTCATCACCGTCGACGAGGAGAGAGGCATCGCGTACGTGCCGACTCGGCACACCGGCAACCGACTTCTACGGCGGCGATCGGCTGGGGTCGAATCTGTACGGCTCGTCGCTGCTCGCGCTCGATGCGACGACGGGCAAGCTGAAGTGGTTTTTTCAGACCACGCATCACGACAACTGGGACTACGACCTGAACGCGCCGCCGGCGCTCATCGACATCAAGCGCAACGGCCGCACGATTCCCGCCGTTGCGATTTATACCAAGCAAGGCCTGCTGTTCATCTTCGATCGCGTCACCGGCAAGCCCATCTTCGGTGTCGAAGAACGGCCGGTGGTCTCCGACAACCCGATTCCCGGCGATGAGTACTGGGCGACGCAGCCGTTTCCGGTGAAGCCGCCGCCGATTGCGCGCATGACGTTTGCCCCGCACGAGATCGCGAAAGTGACGCCGGAGCACGAAGCGTATTGCAAGGGTTTGCTCGAGCTCGAAGGCGGTGCGATGACCGGCGGGCCGTACGCGCAGTACGGACCAAAACTGCGCGTCATTTTTCCGGGCTGGACCGGCGGCGGAAACTGGAACGGGTCGGCATTCAATCCCGATCTCGGGTATCTGTTCTTCCCTACGCAAGACCACGGCATGCTCAACAAGATGGTCAAGAGCGAGCGGGCCGCGAACATGTGGACTCGCAGCGGACCCGAAAACGCGCCGCCGATGCTCGGCACGAATTTCTGGGATGGCCGGAAAGGGTGGCCGTGTCAGCAGCCGCCATGGGGAGAACTTGTCGGTGTCAACGCCAACACCGGTGACGTCGCCTGGCGAGTTCCGCTCGGGTCGTTCGAGGAGCTCGACGCGCTTGGCGTGCCTCGGACCGGCACCCTCAATCGAGGCGGGCCCATCGCCACTGCCGGAGGGCTCGTGTTCATCGCCGCGTCGCAGGACGCGCGATTCCGCGCGTTCGATGCGCGTACAGGAAAAGAACTGTGGGTCGCGGACCTGACAGAAAACGGCCGCGCCGTGCCGATCACGTATCAAGGCAAGAGCGGCAAGCAGTACGTGGCCATCATGGCTGGAGGCGGCCGCCCGGTTGCGAGAAAGGTCGACGAAAGCCTCATCGGCGGACGCCTGCATGTGTTCGGGTTGAGCAACGGCAATTAGCACCCGCCCCCGGCTCCTCGCGCTGTTCGGCCTCGCAAGTGCGATCGCGATCGCGTTCGCGCTGATGTACGTGCTGCGCCCCGCGCCATCACACCGCCTCCAACCCTCACAGGCGGCTTCATCGACCGAGTCGGCAGCCTGGCGGCTATGCGGATGCCTCGAGCTGCGCGACGTGTCACGCGGCGATCGCGCAGACGTACAGCCGCACGGGCATGGCGCGCGGATTTTCGGTAGCGCAGGGCTTTAGCCCTGCTATGGCCGCTCCGCTTTTCCACAAAGCATCCAACCGGTACTACACGATGGTCGAACGCGAAGGCCGTGTGTTTCAGCGACGCCATCAGATCGGATTCGACGGACGCGAGACGAACGTCCTCGAGCTCGAAGCGCATTACGTCGTCGGATCGGGCAACCACGCGCGCACGTTCCTTCACCGCACGCCATCAGGCCGTCTCGTGCAGCTACCAGTCAGCTGGTACATGAATGAAGGGCAAGGGGCGAAGGGTAAGGGGCAAAGCTATTGGGAGATGAGCCCCGGATACGATCGGCCCGCGCATCTCGACTTCCGTCGCGCGATCGATTCGGGATGTATGTCGTGCCACAACGGATTTCCGCGTTCGCCGGTGGAAGACGATCGCGAGGGGCCCCGATTCGGGGCTCTTCCCAACGGCATCGACTGCCAGCGATGCCATGGCCCGGGGCAGCAACACATCGACGCGATCGGACGCAACGATGTCGACGCCGCGCGCCGCGCGATCGTCAATCCCGCCTCGCTCAACCGCGAGCGGCAGCTCGAGACCTGCCTGCAGTGCCACCTCGAGTCGACGAGCGGCCTGCTGCCGTTTCAGATCCGCCGGTACGAACGCGCGCCGTTTTCGTTCGTGCCTGGCCAGCCGCTCGGCGATTACGTCATCCATTTCGATCACGCGCCTGGGACGGGTCGCGACGATAAGTTCGAGATCAACAACGCCGGGTACCGTCTTCGCAAGTCGGCGTGTTTTCAGCAGAGCGAGATGACGTGCGTCACGTGTCACGATCCCCACGATGTTCCGCGTGGTGGAGAGGCCGTCAAGCGCTATGTCGCGATCTGCCAGAGCTGCCATGCGAACGCGCACCCTCGCGGCATGCCGCGCGTCGCGGGCGCGAGAGCTGCTGCCTCGTGCGTCGACTGCCACATGCCGAAGCGTCGCGCGGAGGACGCGGTTCATGTGGTGATGACGGACCATTACATCCAGCGCGAACGTCCCGCGCGCAATCTGCTCGCCGCTCGCACGGGGGCGCAGACCGCGGCGTCTGCGTATCGCGGCGAAGTGGTGCCGTACTATCCAGCGGTGTTACCCGCGTCTCCGGAAAACGAGCTGTACCTCGCGGTTGCGCAAGTACAGGACGGATCGAACCTCTCGGCCGGTATCGAGCGTCTGCAACAGGCGATCGAGCGGCATCGCCCCGCGCGCCCGGAGTTTTATTACGACCTCGCTCGCGCGTACGGGAAAACGGCGAATCACGACGCTGCCATCCGGTGGAGCAGCGAGGCGCTCGTGCGCGATCCGGCGTTTGTGCCTGCGTTGAAGGAGCTGGCGGGCGCGGCGACGGCGACCGGACGGTTCGACGAAGCCGCAGACGCGCTCGAGAAGGCGGCTTTGGCACGCCCGCGCGATTCGAATGCGCTCGCGGATCTTGGAAATGTCTACCTCCAGCAGGGGCGTGTGGAAGCGGCCCGCGGCGCCCTGGAGCGCGCGCTTGCGCTCGATCCGGATACGCCGCAGGCCAACAACACCATGGGGTTGACGCTCCTGCGCCAGGGAGATCCGGACGCAGCCGGCCGACATTTTCGCGCGGCGATTCTCGCGCAGCCTGACCTGGCCGAGGCGCACAACAATCTCGGCAATCTGCTCGCGTCCCGGCGTGCCTATGACGAAGCCGGGTTTCATTTCGCTCAGGCCATCGGCAGCGATCCCAACTCGGTCGAAGCCCATCACAGCTACGGATTAGTTCTGGCGTTGACCAAGGCGTACCCGAGGGCAGTAGCCGAGTTGGAGACCGCGATCCGGCTGGCGCCCGATCTGTTCGCGGCACATCTCGATCTCGCCGAGGTCCTCGTGACCATGGGACGCCGCGCGGAGGCGCGGGCCCACTTCGAAGCGGCGGCTCGCAGCACCGACCCAGAGGTCCGTGAGGCGGCGCTCGCGGGCCTGCGCTCTCGCTAGCCGGTAGTTAGTAGCCCGTAGCTGGTAGCAAGAGCTTTTGCTACGAGCCACAAGCCACCAGCTACGAGCTAGCGAGATACAGATGTTTGGATCGGCCGTCACTTCAAAGTTCTTGACAACCTATGTTCAGTAATCGATTATCGATTGCTTTTCAAAACGCAATTATCGATTGTTTTCAGGAGGCCGCATGTTGAACCGCCAGTCGCTGTGGACCCGGGCCGCGCTGTTTGCCTTTTCGTTGACGTTGCTCGCCGTTCCCGGCGATGAGCCAGAGCTTTTACGGCGCGTTCCTCGCCGTCGTGCAGGACGGGCAGGGCGGGGTGATTCCGGGCGCCACTGTCGTGCTTACCAACACCGCCACTACCGAGCGTCGTGAAAGTGTGAGCTCGGAGGACGGGACAGCCCGTTTCGTGAACCTCGTCCCTGGCACCTATCGCCTCGAGGTGGAGCTGACCGGCTTCCAGCGATTCGTCCGCGACGGCATCGCCGTCAACATCCAGTCGACTCCGCGCATCGACGTGACGCTGCAGATCGGCAGCCTGCAGGAGACGGTATCGGTAACCGGCGAAGCCCCGCTTCTGCAGACCGAAAACGCATCGGTGGGCACCGTCGTCGGGTCCCGAGCGGTGCAGGAACTGCCGCTCAACGGACGGAACATTCTCAATCTGATCGCGGTCGCGCCCACGGTCGTTCCGCAGGGCGGCAGCGAGGGCAGCTTGACGGGCAAGAACGTGTTTGCGGCCGGCAACTACCAGATCGGCGGCGGCGTCGCGAACCAGAGCGCGTCGTTGTATGACGGCGTCCCTCTGCAGGACATGGCGTACGGCAACATCGTGGTGCTGACGCCCAGCCCCGAGGCCGTCGAAGAATTCCGCGTGCAGACCAACAACAGCAGCGCCGAGTTCGGCCGCTTCACCGGTGGCGTCGTGAACATGGCGTCACGCTCGGGCAGCAACGCGTTTCGCGGGTCGGCTGTTCGAATTCCACCGCAACAAGGCGTTGAACTCGAACACGTTCTTCGGCGAGCGCGCAGGCCTCGACAAACCGCCATTCGTGCAGAACAACTTCGGCGGCGTGCTGGGTGGTCCGGTGCTGAGAAACAAGCTGTTCTTCTTTTCGAGCTTCGAGGGGTATCGAAATCGCGAGGGTGTGCTGTTCCGCCGCACGGTGCCGACCGCGGACATGAAACGCGGAGACTTCTCGGACTATCGCAATGTGGGGACCGGTGCCCTGGTGCCCATCTACGATCCGTGGACGCAGTGCGGCATAAACAATCCCGGTACCGGCCGTTACAACGGCGACTGCGGCGCGGTGCCGAATCGTCTGCAGTTCCCCGAACAACATCATTCCGACCAATCGCATCAGCCCCATCGCGAAGAAATATCTCGAGTTCCCCGCCTATGCCGATCCGACCGTACCCGGCCGGTGGCGGACCGAGAACTGGGAAAAAAATGCGTCGGTCGGCGGTGACAACGATCAGCTCAGCTTCCGCGGCGACTACAACGTGAGCCAGAACCAGCGCATCATCGGACGCTACACACGGTTCGAGTCCACGAACCTGCCGGTCGATCTCTACGGCAACGGGCAGCGGCAGGGGGATCCCTACTCGCCGGAGCACTTCGTCACCACGCAGGTGATGGCTGCCGACACGCACACGTTCAACTCCAGCACGGTGCTCGACGTGCGCTTCGGGTTCCTGCGTTGGGATTACGACCGCGTTCCAGGCAACATCGGCACCAACCTGACGTCGACGCTCGGACTCCCGACGGTGCCCTACGGACAGATCTCGGAACGCAGCGGTATCCCGAACATGGAATCGATCCCGACCATCGGTGCCGGGTCGAACAGCTTCATCAGCACCGGTCTCCTGTACTCCGTCAACAATACGTATTCAGTGACCCCCACGCTGACGAAGCTCGCCGGCGACCATACGCTCAAGATCGGCGGCAACTTCATGTGGGCCACCGAAGATTACTTCCAGAACAACTCGACCGGCGGCACGTTCAACTTCGCGAATAACCCGACGGCGCTCGACGGCACCAACCCTGGCGCCACGGGCGATCCGTTCGCGTCGTTCCTGCTCGGTATTCCGACGGGCGGCACGTATCAGTCGTCGGGGTGGACCTACGCCGCGACGAGCTATCAGGCGTTTTTCCTCGATGATTCGTGGCAGGTGAGCCCGAAGTTGACGCTCAACCTCGGCTTCCGGGTGGAACGGCCGGGTGCCTTCACGGAAAAGGACGATCGCATCGTCGTCTTCGACCGGGACGCCGTCAACCCGGTCCTTGCCGGCCGGACCAACCCCGTGACGGGTCAACCATTCCTCGGTGCCTTCGAACTGGTCAACACCAATGAGCAGCCGGACCGCGGCGCTCAGAAAACAGGTGTGGCGCGCCGTACCGCGAGGCGGCATCGCGTATCAGCTTGGCGAGAATACGGTGCTGCGCGGTGGTGCCGGCACGTTCATTACGCCGTCAACGGTCAGATTCCAGGACGGCGTCAACGGGCCCGTCATCCAGCGCACGAACACCATCGTGACGAGCGTCGACAACAACCGCACGTTCTTCACCGATATGAGCAACCCGTTTCCAACGGGCGTCGAGAATTTCCCCGGCCGCGATGAGAGCTACCAGCGAGTTCTCCTCGGCGGCACGGCACGGCGGTTCTACTATGACGAAGAGGGCTACCCGGGCTACTCCCACCAGTGGAACCTCGCGCTGCAGCATCAGTTCCAGAACAACCTGTCGATGGAGGTCACCTATAGCGGTCTGGACGGAAATCATCTGCCCAACTCGATCGCCGACAACCAGTTGGGAAGAGAGCATATCGATAAGGCCGCGAACGATACGACCATCTGCAGTTTGACCAACAACGCAAGTCATCCCGCAGGGGCAGCCGGGTTTCGTCGCCAGCCAGCAGGACACCTGCTACGGCGCCTATCTCCGGCAGACCATCACGAATCCGTTCGTGGGGCTGATCCGTGAAGGCGCGCTCTCGACGCCGACCATTCAGCGACAGCTCCTGCTCACGCCGACCCCGCAATATGGGCAATCAAGTCGGGACGGGTATTTGGGCTCGAGCCGCTATCACGGGTTGACGTTCCGGGCCGAAAAGCGCTTCGGCGCCGGCGGTATGGTGGGCGGCCATTACACGTACTCGAAGAACATGACCAACGTGGAGACCCTGACGGGGTGGCTCGAGGGAGGGGCGGGTACGCCGGCCGCCGGCTATCAGACCAACGACCTCGACGGCGAGTGGTCGCTGAGCAGCTTCGACATACGGCACCGCGTAGTCCTCAACTTCGTCTACGACCTCCCGTTCGGCGAGGGACGCCGGTTCGGTACCGGCGCGACGGGGATTGCTGAACAAGCTGATCAGTGGCTGGACCCTGAATGGCGTGACGACGATTCAGAGTGGATTGCCGCTCGCATTCACCGCCACGCCGAATCAGATTGGATCGGGCTACGGCTTGCGGCCGAATATGGATCCAAACTGCGACAAGAGCGTCGACGGGGCGGCGCTCGACCGGCTTGACGGATGGTTCAACACGGCCTGCTTCAGCGTGCCAAATGCCGCATTGGCGACGAACCCACAGGCGCGATGGCAGCTTGGCGACGCGCCGCGTGTGGACCCCGATCTGCGGGGACACCACATGCACAACTGGAACTTCGCCGTGACCAAGACGACGCCAGTCCACGGCCGCGTGAATCTGATGTTCCGCGCCGAGGCGTTCAACATGTTCAATCGCACCCAGTTCGGAATGCCCAACACGCAGGCGACCACGGCGGCGCAGTCCAATTTTGGTCGTGTGACGAGCCAGTTGAACCAGCCGCGGTTGGTACAGCTGGCGTTCAAGTTGACGTTCTAGCAGCTGGTTGGTGCAGCTTGGTGGTGAGTAGGCTACCACAATTCACGGATGACATCGCCCTCAGTGACCCGTCAGGCCCGGCGCGCGTTGCGCGCGCCGGGCGCGACACACGACCACCTCCTGCGCGAGGGCATCCTCAAGCTCCTCGCCATCAAAGACTCCGACATCCGCCTGCTCACACTCGAGCAGTGCCGCGATGCGGTCGACAAGAGTCTCCACGCGGGCGGCGCGTTCTCCGCCACGATCCCGCTCGTCGCGCTGTACTACGGCGGCTTCATCGACGTCGACGTCGCCGACCCGACGCGCCCGGTCAGGATCTCTTCGTGCTCAGCAAGGGGCATGCGGTCGCCGCGCTCGCGTCGATCTACGCCGAGCTCGGCTATTTCGATCGCGCCATTCTGAAAAACTCGCGCTCGTTCGCGAGCATCCTGAACGGCCATCCCGGTCCGGTGCTCCCGGGCATTCAGATCGCGACAGGCCCGATGGGGCAGGGGATGGCCGTCGCGCAGGGGTTCGCGATCGCGGGGCGCGTGTCGCCGCGCTTCGACGCGTACGCGCTGTGCGGCGACGGCGAGATGCAGGAAGGCCCGATCTGGGAAGCGGTGATGTTCGCGGGCCAGAAGCATCTCGACAATCTCTGCGTGATGGTCGATCGCAACAACGGCCAGCTCGATCTGGCGAACCGGATGATCTTCCCGATGCCCGATCTCGAGGCGGTGTTCCGATCGTTCAACTGGAACGTGTTGAACGTCGACGCGACGCAGTACAACGGCGTCTACGCGGCGCTCGAGCAGTTCCGCTTCGGGCCGCGCAACGGCAGGCCGACGGCGATCATCTGCCACGCCACGAAAGGGCACGGCGCGCTGTCGGATTTTCTCAACAAGCACAAGGTCACGGTGCCCGACGCGCTGCTCGAGCAGGAGATGGCGCTGCAAGCGCAACAGCGCCGCGATCGGGCGGACGAGTTCCTGCGTTTCCACGCAGGGCTTGCGCGACTATCCGGACGGCGGCCTGCTGCAGGAATCGCTGATCGAGTTTGCCGGCAACATGCGGCTCGACGTCGAGCGCGGCACGTCAGACGCGCCGCCATTGACGCAAGTCATCGGACCGGTCGTCACGACGCGCGTTCCTCGGCGTGAGAAGCGGATCGACTACGACGAACTCGCAGCTGCCGAAGCTCGATCGCGGCAAACAGTACGCGGCGAGCGATATCGTCACCGCTGCGATGAAAGTCTTCGCGCGCGATCCGCGCGTGGTGTCGATTGACGCCGATCTTGCGACGACCAGCGGGCTCGAGGGCGGCGTGGCCACGGTCGATCAGCGGCGCGCGCTGAACGTCGGCGTGGCCGAGGCCAACATGATGGGCATCGGCGAGGCGTTTGCCGCGCTCGGCGGCAACACCTGGGTCAGCACGTTCTGCCCGTTCTTCGACTGGAAGGTCCTGCGGCGCATTGCGGTCGGGCACCAGGAGCGCATGGAGGCGATGGCCGCGCCGGACGGCTGGCTGAGCGAAGGGCACGGGCTGGACCTCACGTTCCTCGCGACGGCCGCGAACTTCGAGACGCGCACCAACGGCGCCACGCACATGGGCAACGACGACAGCACGACGTTCGATGCCGTCGCCCACCTGCAGATCATCGACGTGTCGTGTCCGCAGCAGATGCTGGCGCTGATGAAATGGGTGATGGCGGGGAATCGCGGACTGCTGTACGTGCGCGTCATGCGCACGCCGTCGGCCGTGCTCTACAATGCCGACTACACGTTCGAGTACGGCAAGGGCGCCTTCGTCCATGGCGGGCCGTCAGACGATGCGTTCATCGTCAGCGCGGGCCGCGGTGTGCACGAGGCGCTGGCCGCGGCGCGCGAGTGCGCCGCCTCGGGCGTTCGCGCGGCCGTCATCGACATGCCGTCGATCGACGCGAATCTGCTGAACGAGCTGTGTGACTCAGGAAAGGTTGTCTGCATTGCCGAGCAGAACAACGGCTATATTCTGCAGAATCTGTTGAAGGTGCAGTATCGGCGCGGTGGCGCGCGGGCCTGTCGAACGTCATCGCGATCAACACGCTCGACGGCGAGGGCAGGCCGCAGTTCATTCACTCGGGGACGTATGAGGAGTTGATCGAGGCGTTCAGGCTGACGCCGCACCACATCGCGAAGACCGTCATGGGCGCCGTGAGCGCGCGAGGATCGAAATGACCGTGCCCGCCATTCACGAAGACGACGCGGAAGAGCTGGGATTGCCGGGCCGCCGGATGCGCTGGCTCGTGTCGAAGGACGCGGTCAACGCGAAGAACTGCTCGACGTGCGTCATTCGCGTGTCTCCCGGCGAGAAAGTGACACCCGCGCATTCGCATCCGAACGGCGAAGAAGTGATCTACATCATGACGGGATCGGGGCGCGTGCTCGTCGCCGGCGAAGTGCGGCAGGTGTCGGCCGGCACTGCGGTGCTTGTTTCCGCAGGGCGCCGTCCACATGCTCCACAACACCGGAAGCGAAGAGATGAAGGTCGTCTGCTTCTTCGCTCCTGCCACAGGGCTGGACAACTACCGGCTCCACGAAGGCGTGGATTTCCCGGACTGACAAGGAGCGACGGATGAGACTGTATCTCTACGCGTTGACGATGTTTCTCGGCGTCATCCTCACCGTGCATCTCTCGATGAACGGCAAGGTCGGCGCCGTGATCGGCAATCCACGCGTCGGCAACGCGCTGTTCTGGTGTATCGGCGCCGTCATGGCGCTGATCATTGGCGCGACCGGCTGGCAGGCGGGCGCCTTGAGCGGGCTGCGGCAGGTGAATCCGCTCCTCCTCACCGCGGGCGCGATGGGCGCGTCGCTCGTGTTCGGCATCGCCTGGATCATTCCTCAGATCGGCGCGCAGCAGATGACCGTGATGCTCTTCACCGGACAGATCCTGAGCGCGATGCTGCTATCGCATTTCGGCTGGCTGGGGTCGCCCGTGCAGCCCGTGTCGCTCACGAACGTCATGGGCGCGGCGCTCATGATCGTCGGCGTCATTCTCGCCGTACGCCAATAGCAAAGGAACGCGGCGTGGACTATCAGTTGAAGGGGAAGCGTGCGTACGTCAGCGCGGGCGCGCACGGCATCGGCGAAGCCATCGCCGATCTGCTGACACAGGAAGGTGCCGAGGTCATCGTCGCAGATGCCGACGGCGATGTGCTGCGGCAGAAGGCGGGAAAGTGGCGCGGCTCGATCGCCGCCGATCTCGCGACGGCCGAGGGAGTGGCAGCCGCGACCGGGTATGTGCTTGCGGAGTTCAAGCGCGCCCCCGACATCCTGATCAACAATCTCGGCGTCGGCAGCTCGGCGCCATTCGAAGAAACGTCGGATGAGATGTGGGCGCAGTCGTTTCAGGTCAACCTGATGGGCACTGTGCGTACCTGCCGCGCGTTGGTGCCGCGCATGGCAGCACAGGGGCAGGGCGCGGTCGTCAACACGGGATCCGATCTCGCGAAGCAGCCCGAGCCCGGCTTCATGGAGTACGGCTCGTGCAAAGCCGCACTTCTCTATCTCACCAAGGCGCTCGCAAAGCAGTACGCGCCGTCCGTGCGCGTCAACACAGTGCTGCCTGGTCCCATCTGGTCGCGCATGTGGACGAGACCTGGAGGCATCGTGGATCACCTGGTCGAACACTACGGGCTCGATCGGGACGCGTCGGTGAAGAAATTTCTCGAAGATCGGCAGATGCCGATGGGGATCGGAAATCCTGAGGATGTCGCGCACGCGGTGGTATTTCTCGCGTCGCCTCTCGCAAAGTTCATCACAGGCGCCGGCCTCGACATTGGCGGCACCATTCGAGGGCTGGTGTAAATGAGCGCGGACTATTCGAGCTTCGGATTGCAGGACAAGATTGCCATCGTGACAGGCGCGTCGCAAGGCATTGGCAGGGCGATAGCGCTCGGCCTCGCGCAGGCGGGCGCGCACGTCGTGCTCGCGAAACATCCCGAGGGGCGGCACGACGAGATCAAGGGCGTGCAGGCCGAGATCGAAGCGATGGGGCGGAAGGCGCCCATCGTGCTGGTCGATGTGGGAAATGTCGATCAGGTGCGATCGATGATTGCGACCGCGAAGGAGACGTTCGGCCGCGTCGACATTCTCGTCAACAACGCCAGCTGGACCGGCACCGGGCCCGCACTCGACGTGACGGAAGAGGAATACGACAAGACGATGGATGCGTCGGTGAAGAGCGTGTTCTTCGCCTGCCAGGCAGCCGCGCGCGTGATGATTCCGCAGGGCCGTGGCAAAATCATCAACATCGGATCGAACTTCGGCGTCGTCGCTTTCAGCGGCCGCGCGGTGTACGCCGGCGCAAAAGCTGCGGTGCATCATTTGTCGCGCGCGCTGTCGCTCGAATGGGCGAAGTCGGGAGTGACCGTGAACGTCGTGGCGCCATGCATCACCGAGACGGACTCGCGCAAAGTCATTCTCGAGCGGCCCGGGTACAAAGAGTGGGCGACGACCACCATGCTGCCCGCAGGCCGCTGGGCCCAGCCGGAGGATATCGTGGGGGCGGTGTTGTTTCTTTCGAGCCATCTGTCGGACATGGTGGTCGGCCATGTGTTGATGGTGGACGGAGGATGGACGATCCATTGACGCGCGATACGACCGTTGAAACGCGCACGGGCCTCGATCCGTGGGTCCAGGCGGAGCTGCCTGACGCGCCGACACCGACCGGCCTCGGCTGGTTGAAGGTCGTCGGCCCCGGCGTCATCGTGTTGGGCCTGTCACTTGGCGGCGGCGAGTTTCTGCTCGGGCCCACGGCATTCGTCCGCTACGGCCTGTCGCTGCTCTGGATCACGCTCGTGGCAGTGTTCTTCCAGACGATCTTCAACACCGAGCTGATGCGCTATACGCTCGCCACCGGCGAGCCGGTCTTTACGGGCTTCATGCGCACGAAACCGTCGCGCGCGTTCTGGGCCTGGCTGTATGTCGCGATGTATTTGCTGCAGGTCGGATGGCCGTACTCGGCAGGTCTGTCGGCCGGCGCGTTCTTCTTCCTTGCCACGCGGCGCATTGCCGGGCCGGCGGATGCGACGGTGATGTATCAGCTCGGCATCGGAACATTTCTGGTCTGCATCCTGCTGTTGATGCTCGGCCGCCGCATCGAGCGCACACTCGAGCTGCTCAATTGGGTGATGGTGGTCTGTATTCTCGGTGGATTCCTCGCGCTCGGGTTGTATTTCGTTCCCGGATCGACCTGGGCCGCCGCAGGCGTCGGGTTTTTCGGATTCGATCTGCCGCGCGGACGATTCAGCTTCATGCCCGGCGAAGATTACTTATTGCTCGCGGCGCTTGCGGGATACTCCGGTGCCGGCGGCATGGTGAACATCGCGCTATCCAGCTGGGCGCGCGACAAGGGGTACGGCATGGGGCAGCGCGCGGGATACATTCCCGCCGCGGTGGGCGGACACAAGGTGAACCTCGCGCACACCGGCTTCATCTTTACGCCGACGTCCGAAAATATGCGCCGCTGGCTCGGCTGGTGGCGCATCGTGAGCGCCGATCAGTGGGGAGTGTTCTTCCTCGGCGCGATGCTGGGAATGGTTCTGCCCGCGGTGTTGTACGTGACGCTTCTTCCGATCGGCACGAACATTCAGGGCCTTGGCATGGCCGCCGCGCTGGCGTCGGCAGTTGGCACTCGATCGGGCGCCGCTGCAGGAGCCTTCGTGGCGATGCTCGCGGCCTGGATTCTTTTCAAGACTCAGCTCGACATCATCGAAAGCATGGTCCGCTCGATCACCGACATCGTCTGGACCGGCAGCCATCGGGCACGCGCGTTGAGCCGCGGCGACGTCCGCGTCGTGTACTACGGTGCGTTGGCGCTCGTGTGCGTCTGGGGCATGATCGCGCTGCGCCTGGCGCAACCGATCATGCTGCTGATGCTGGCGGCGAACATCGCGGGCATGGTGTTTACGATTGCCTCGCTGCATCTCCTGTATCTGAACACGCGGCTGCTGCCGCTGGAACTACGGCCGCCGCTCTGGCGCCGCGTCGCGCTCGTCGGCATGTCGTGCTTCTACGGGTTCTTTACGATCCTGTCGATACGAGCGCTCATCTAAAAAGCCACGAAGCCACGAAGAGCGCGAAGACACGACGAAATTCTCAACACGGAGGCACGGGCGATGCATCGAGCTCGCGCCGAAGGCGTGTTGCGAGAACACACAGACAAAAATTCAAGACCGTTGAGTGTCTGGTCGGTCTTGTATTTTCGTCTGTGTGTTCTCGCAGCCGGCCGCTTCGCGGCCGGCGAGCTCGACGCGTCGCCACGGAGCCCGCTTACGCTAGCCCACAGAGAAATGCTTTTTCCCCGTGCGTCTCAGTGCCTCCGTGTCTCCGTGGTGAGACAGCAACTAGCCCGCTGTGTCGAGACAACAAACCCTGCCACGAAGTAAGATGTAGGGCTCATGAAGCTGGCGACATTCGAGATTCCAACACCAGCGGGGCCGCTGCGGCGCATCGGCGCCGCTGTCGACGGCAGGTTGATCGATCTCGCGACAGGATATGCCGCTCATCTCGAACATACCGACCCAGGGTGCGACGCTCAGCGTCTCGCCGGCATGCTGTTCCCGTCCGACATGGTCGCGTTTCTCGGCGCCGGCGACATCGGCCGCCAGGCTGCCGAGCAGGCGATCGCGGCCGCATCGAAACAGGCCGATGCGTTCGGCGGCCGCACGAGCTACGCGGCGAACGAGGTGCATCTCCTCGCGCCGGTGCCGCGCCCGCGCGTGATTCGCGACTTCCTCACCTTCGAAGGGCACATGCTGAAGGCGGGCCAGGCGCTCGGGCGTCCGTCGATTCCGCCGGTGTGGTACGAAGTGCCGGCGTATTACAAAGGTGATCCGGACACGGTGTCCGGTCCCGATGATGTGATCGAGTGGCCGAAGTACTGCGAGAAGTTCGATTTCGAGCTCGAGATGGCCGTCGTCATCGGTCGCCGCGGCAAGAACATCAAGAAGGCCGATGCGAGCCGCTACATCGCGGGCTACACGATCTGGAACGACTGGAGCGCGCGCGATCAGCAGATGAAAGAAGGGCCGCTCGGCATGGGCCCCAGCAAAGGCAAGGACTTCGACACGGGCAACACGATTGGGCCCTACCTCGTCACTCCCGACGAGCTCGACCCCGGCAACCTGCGGATGACGGCGAAGATCAACGGCGAGATCTGGACCGACTCGCGCAGCAGCGGCCGTCAGTTTTCGTTCGAGGATCTGATCGTGCACGTCTCGCAGAGCGAGACGATTTATCCCGGCGAGCTCTGGGGATCGGGAACGACCACCGGCGGCAGCGGGCTGGAGCTCGATCGCTGGCTCAAGCCGGGAGACGTGGTGGAATTCGAAATCGAAGGCATTGGCATACTTACGCAATCGTATCGAGAGGAGATAAACAATGTACGTCGTCGCTGCGGAGTACAAGGTAATGGCGGGCAAGGAGAAAGAGGTCATCGACATCCTGAAAAAGATGATCCCGCTGTCGCGCGCGGAACCGGGATGCAAGCTGTATATGGTGAATCAGTCGCCGGACGATCCGGGCAAGCTGCTGCTGTACGAGCAGTACGTCGATGAGAACGGATACAAGGCCCACCAGGCCACCGACGCGTTCAAGGAGAACATTCTCGGCAAGGTCGTTCCCATGCTCGAGAGCCGCGTCCGAAATTTCTATGAGGTAGTCGAGCCGTGATGAGATTCCTTCAGGCGTTGACCGTTGTCGTCGTGACTGTGTCTTCGGCTTTCGCCCTTCGACGATGCTCAGGGCACCCCCGCCGAGACGCAGCCCCGCAGCCGGGTGCGCCGCCGCCGGCCGCGCCTGGAGCGCCCGCCGCGCCGGCACGCGGACGTCAGGGTCCGCCGCCGCTCGGGCCGAACGGCACGCGCGATCCGTTTCCGGTTCCGATTCCCGTCATCGCAGGCGCCATCAAGGTGAACTTCATCGAGTTCGCCAAGCTGCCCGACGTGGGCGTGAATGCCGCGCGTCCCATGTTGATGAGCTACGAGCCCGGCACGAGGCGCATGTTCGTCAACGACATGCACGGCGCGCTCTACACGGTGAGCATGGACGGAAAAACGGTGACGCCGTATCTCGATCATCAGGATCCGCGGTGGAGCATTCCCGTGCAGTTCCAGAATTTCGAGCGCGGGTTCCAGAGCTTCGCGTTTCACCCCGACTTCAATCGGCGCGGCGCGCCTGGCTACGGAAAGATCTACACGTACGTCGACACCAGCAACATCACGCCGACCCCGGATTGGACGCCAACAACACCGGGCGCGAAAGTGGCGCACCATGCAGTGCTCCTCGAGTGGACCGCGAAGAATCCGGCCGCCGCAACCTACGACGGTGACGCACCGCGCGAGCTGATGCGATGGCATCGTCCGTTCGTGAATCACAACGGGGGTCAGCTCGCCTTCAACCCGACCGCGCGGCGCGGCAGCGCCGACTACGGTCTGCTGTACGCCGGGAACGCCGATGGCGGCGCCGGCGGCGATCCGATGAACATGGCGCAGAATCTGGCTTCAACGTTCGGCAAGATTCTCCGCATCGATCCGCTCGGCAAGAACAGCGCAAACGGGAAGTACGGCATTCCGAAAGACAACCCGTTCGTGAACGACAACGATCCCAACACGCTCGGCGAGATCTACGCGTACGGCGCGCGCAATCCTCAGCGTTTCGCGTGGGACACGAAGACGCGGACGTTATACATGGCCGACATCGGCCAGGGCATCGACGAGGAAGTGACGACGGTTCCCAAGGGCGCGAACCTCGGCTGGAGAGTGTGGGAAGGCAGCCACAAGTTCGTCAACGGCTCCGAAGTGAGCCTCGAGACCCCGCGCAGCGATCCGAAGGTGACCTATCCCGTCGTCGAGTTCGGGCAGCTCGATCCGCTGCTGCAGAACAGCTCGGCGGTGACGATGGGATATGTGTACCGGCATAACCGGTTGAAGGCGCTCAGGAACCTGCTCTTGTTCGGTGACATCCCGTCGGGCGAGATGTTCTACGTCAACGCCGACAAACTGCCGCCCAACGGCGGCCAGGATGCGATCCGCCGGATCGTCTTCGACGACAAGGGTCAGACGAAGACGCTGCTGGAGCTGGTAAAGGCGAAGACGGAGAGCAGGGAAAAAAACCGCCGACGCGTGCGGACCTTCGGTACGGCGAAGGCCCGGACGGACGGATCTTTATCCTGAATAAGTGGGACGGCGTGATCAGAGAGATCGTGCCGTAGCACGAAAAAAAAAACGAAAAACGAAAAACGAAAAACGAAAAACGAATAGAGCTCACCAAGCGCGATGGTGTGATCCGGGGACTCCATCACCATGAGCGACCACACACCCGTAACCGCTGCGGTCGTGGACTTCATCGGCTCGGCAGCATTCGAACAGATGCCCGCCGAGGCGGTTGCGATCGGGAAGCGCTGCATCATCGACGCCCTGGGCGTGATGCTGGCCGGGTCGACGCAGGAGGCAGGCAGCATCTTGCGCGATTACGTGCAGGACACGGACGCGCGCAGCGAAGCGACGGCATTCGGCCCCGCGGCATTCCGCACCGGAGCGGCGTCGGCTGCGCTGCTGAACGGTACCAGCGGCCACGCGCTCGACTGGGACGACACGCAACTCGCAACGAGTGCGGACCGCATTTTCGGGCTGCTGACGCACCCGACCGTGCCGCCTCTCGCAGCCGCGCTCGCAATCGGCGAGCGCCAACACGCCTCGGGCCGTGAATTTCTCGAGGCGTTCCTAACCGGCTTCGAGGTCGAATGCAAAATCGCCGAAGCGATTCATCCCAGTCACTACAAGAAGGGATTTCACTCGTCGGGCACCGCCGGTACTTTCGGCGCGGCGTCGGCAGCGGCCAGGCTGATGAGGCTCGACTCCGGAAAGATCGCTCACACCCTCGCCATCGCCGCGAGCACGGCGGCCGGCATCCGCGTCAACTTCGGGACGATGACGAAGCCGCTGCATGTGGGGCGTGCGGCGCAGAACGGCATCGTGGCGGCAGAGCTGGCGGCGCGAGGTTTCACCGGCGGCAAGGGTGCGCTCGATCCGCCCTGGGGCTTCCTGCAGGTGTTCGGCCACGGTGACGACATTCGATATCGATCGCATCGTCGGCAAGCTCGGGAACCCGCACACGATCGTATCGCCGGGCGTATCGATCAAGCCGTATCCGTGCGGCGTGCTGGGGCATCCGACGATGGATGCCATGCGCCGCCTGGTGATGGCGCATGACGTGCGGCCCGAGCAGATCGCGGCAATCCGCGTGCGCGCCGGCTCGAACATCCTCAACCCGTTGCGCTATCCGATTGCGACCAACGAGCTCGAGGCGAAGTTCTGTCCGGCGTTCATGGTGAGCGCCATCGCTCTCCGCCGGAAGGCCGGCATCCAGGAGTTCAACGACGCGTTCGTCCAGAGCGCACCCGTGCAGGAGATGATGCGGAAGGTCGAGCGCGTACTCGATGCCGGAAATCGAGGCGAAGGGATGGGACAAGATCCGCAGCACGGTGGAGGTCGACCTGACTGACGGCCGCACGCTCGTGGAGCACGCCGACGAGCGTTACCGCGGCGGCCCCGATCTTGCCGTTCACGCGAGACGAGCTGTACGAGAAGTTCGAGCGACTGCGCGTCGCTCGTCCTGTCGGACTCGCGCGTCGGCGGAAACATTCGCTGACGGTCGAATCATTGGAAGGAATGGCAGACATCGGCGAGCTCGTCCGCGTGCTGGCCGGCACCGTCCGGCCCATGGCGGCCGCGCAGCCATGAACATGGCGTGGATTTCGGTCGCCGCGCTCGCGATCGCCATCCTGCTGAGCTGCACGACCACCATCAACGTCGGTCTTCTCTCGATGGCGATGGCCCTCATCGTCGGCGTCTTCATCGGCGGCATGACGCCCAGCGCGGTCCTCGAGGGATTTCCGACCGACCTGATGGTCACGCTCATCGGCGTGACGCTGCTGTTCTCGATCGCGGAATGCAACGGCACGCTGGCGCGGTTGACGGCGCGTGCCACGCGCGCCTGCCGCGGGCACGCCGGCGTGCTGCCGATCATGTTTTTCGCCATCGGCTTCGTCCTGGCAACGATCGGGGCGGGCGCCACTCCCGCCAGCGCGCTGCTGGCGCCGCCAGCCATGGCGGTGGCCGCGCGCGCGGGCGTGCCGCCGCTGCTGATGGCCATCATGACCGGGAACGGTGCGCTCGCAGGCACGTTGTCGCCGTTTGCGCCGACCGGGATCGTGGCCAACGGCGTGATGCAGCGGATCAATCTGGGTGGCGTCGAGTGGCAGACGTTTGCCTACAACGCCGTTGCGCACACCATCGTCGGTTTCGGCGGGTTCCTGCTGCTCGGCGGGTGGCGGTTGTTCCTGCGGCGCGATGGAACCGTGCGAGTCGGAAGATCAGCGATCCCGGCGCGATGGACACGAATCATTGGCTTACCACCGCCGGCATCATCGTGCTCATTGCGACCGTCGCCGGGCTTCGGATGAACGTGGGGATGATGGGACTCATCATCGCGACCTCACTGATCCTGCTGCGGACCGTGAACGAGGCGCAGGCCATCCAGAAAATGCCGTGGGGCGTCATTCTGATGGTGACCGGCGTGACCGTGCTCGATCTCGATGATGCAGGAAACGCAGGGGCTCGCGTTGATCGCCAGCGGCATCGCGAACGCATCGACGCCCGAGACGGTCGAGCCGATCGTGGCGTTCGGTACAGGCCTCGTGTCGGTCTACAGCAGCACGTCGGGCGTTGTGCTGCCTGCCTTCCTGCCGATGGCTCCGGAGCTGGCGCAACGCCTCGGCGGGATCGATCCGCTCAACATCGCGTGGTCGATGAACGTGAGCGCCAGCCTGGTGGATCTGTCGTCGCTCTCCACAGTCGGCGCACTCTACATCGCAGGTGCGGCGCCCGGTACCGACGTCAAGGCGCTGTTCAACGGTTTGCTCGTCTGGGGCCTGTCGATGTCGGTCGTCGGCGCCTTACTGTGCTGGATTTTTTTCGGGTAGCCTAGATCGTTTTCGTCGCGCCGCCATCCGCGTCGATCAGCGCGCCATGCAGGAACCGTCCTTGCGGGCTGACGATGAAGACGACCAGATTCGCGATGTCTTCAGGTTCGCCGATTCGAGTCACCTGTTCACTTTCGATGAACGCACGCTCGGCATCCGGGAGTGAGAGGTGGCGAGTCTCGGCGAGCGCAGCGAGGCGCTTCGCCAGCCGCTCCGTTCTGATGGCGCCCTGGGTTGATGGCGTTGACCTGAATGCCGGCGTCGAGTGCGGCTGCGGCAAGCGACTTGGTGAGCGACAACATCGCGGCATTCACCGAACCGCCAATCGCGAACATCGCGCCCGGTGTTCGGCCGCCCACGCCGGCGATGTTCACGACCGAGCCGCCCGTCTTCTGAAGCCACGGCCATGCCGCTTTCAGCAGCCGAACGGCTGCGAAGTATTTCAGCGCGAACCCGTCGACGAAGTCGTCATCGGAGAGTTCGAGAAACGCTCCGCGCTTGGTTGCCCCGGCGTTATTGACGACGATGTCGATGCGGCCGTATCGGGCGATCGCGAAGTCGACGAGCTGCGACGGCGCACCCGGCACCCGGAGATCGAGTGACAGGCTGGCGGCCTCGCCGCCCGCGTCTCTGATTTCCCGTTCCACCGAGGCGAGCTTCTGTTCGTCGCGCGCACACAACACGCACGATGCGCCCTCAGCCGCCAGGGCCCGCGCGACCGCGCGGCCAATCCCGCGATTGCTTCCGGTGACGATCGCCGTCTTACCGTGAAATTTCATTTCTCGCCGACGAGTCTAGCAGAGGCGGCACGCAAAGCTTCTCGCGTGTCTCGACACAGAGGCACAGAGACACAGAGATATCGCATCGACATTGCGCCGTAGGCGCACACGACGAAGAAAAGGCGCGAATACAAGAGCCCGTTGCCCGAGTCGCTCTTGTATTCGCGCTTCTTCTTCGTCGTGCGTGGGCCGCATCGCGGCCCACGAAGTCGATGCGTTGTCTCCGTGACTCCGTGTCTCCGTGTCGAAACAACAAGCTATTTGAGTGGCGCCGCTACGCGCAATTTACCCGCCTGCGCGCAGTGCTCGGCGATGGTGAAGTAGTTCTGCACGCTCTTCGCGTTGATGACATACGGATGCGGCTCGCCTGGTGCTCGCTTGGCGAGTCGCGCCATCTTGTCGTTCGATCCGTCCCAGCTCGGATGATTCGAAAGAAAGATGTCGGCGCCCGCCTTCGCGGCCGCCTCGCGGAATCGTCGAGCCGAGGCGATGTAGGCATCGAACCAGTGTGACGCCGGCCGCTCCGGCGTGATCGTAAAGTTGAAACCCGTTCCGCCCCACAACGCCGCAACGTGCCGCTGGCTGCCATCCCTCACCGGGAACATCGTCGACATCGTCCCCGGCGTGTGGCCGAACGTGTGGACGAAGGTCAGCGTCGTGTCGCCGAGCGTGAGCTGCTGGCCGTCGGCGACGACCATGTCGCGCTTCGGCTTCGGCCAGTTCTGCGTGTTGCGCTCGAGCATCTCCCAGTCGGGCGCTGTGAGCAGCACGCGCGCGCCGAACCGCTCCTGCAGATACCACGCGCCGCCCGCATGATCGCGATGCGCGTGGCTGACGACGACGTATTTGATTTGCGCGGGATCGAGCCCAGCTTCTTCAGCCCGCCGACCACCTGCTCTTCGACGGAGTAGTCGTAGATCGGATCGATGATGATGATGCCCGCCGATGTCGTGATGGCCCACGACGAATATTCACGCTCGCCGACGTAATACAGGTTGTCGAACACCTTCATCGGCTCGCGCGCCCAGCGGCTACGATCGGGAGGCGCTTGTTGTCCGCGCGCCGGCTGTGCCGCGGCTCCCGCCGCAGGCGGCTGTCCGCCCCGCCGTGCCGGAGTGGCGCGTGCGGCCTGTGCAGGTTCACAGAGCGTGATGAGCACGGTTGGCGTGGCGGCGTTCAGCGCGTTCGCCGCCGCGACGTGCGATTCGATCGTATCGGCCGATTGCGCTGAGAGTGTGGCGCCGAGCAATAAAGCGAAGGTGATCTGCTTCATGGCGATATCCTAGCCCCTTTTGGAGCGTGGCCCGGGCCTTCCGTCGATCGATCGTCACCGGATGCTCACGACCCTGCGGATGCTGCCGTCGCTCTTCGTCAAGATGTAGATCTCTCCGGCCTCGTCGGTTGCGATGCGCAGTTCGACCCGAGGTGCCCGCGGAGTCATCGGGCCACGTCCGCGCCCACCCGCAGGCCCACCCGCGCGCGGAGGCGCGGGCGGTGGCGGGGGCTCAGCAGCCTCACGCACGCTTCGACGCTCGAGAGCAAGCGTGTGGAGGTTCGTCCTGATCTCCGCATACGGCGCCATCGTCGTTGGATTGCCGTCCGTGGCGGAAATGAGATCGGTCATCCTCGCGTAAAACAGTCGTCCGCTGGTGATGTCGCCAAAGACGACGGCGCCTTGAAGTGCAGGCCACCGCTTGCCTCGATAGACAAAGCCGTTGGCGATCGCAAGGCCCTCGACACCCGTCTTGTATGCGAGTGCCGAGTCCTGAATCCGAACTCGCTCGTTGAGCACGACGGTATCGGACGTCCGCAACGGCAAGGTGTTGTCCTCGCTCAAGGGACCGTAGATCGGGCTGAGCGGCTTGAACTCCGGTCCTTCAAGCAGCGGGTAGCCGTAGTTGGCTCCACGACGGATGATGTTGATCGTCTCGTATCGAACAGGCGACCCGTCGTTGGAGCCAATGACAAACGCCAGTAGATGTGGTTGACTCCCTCGAGCCGCAGGCACATCCCAGGCGATCCGATGAGGATTGCGCATGCCATACGCAAAAATTTCCTTGCGCGCGCCCGGGATCGACACAAACGGATTGTCGTTCGGGATGCGGTATTGACCATTCTCACTGACCTGGCTCGTAGACGCATGTTCGCGCAAGTCAGGCACGATCCGGATGATCGACCCACCGAAGTGATCGAGACGCTGCGGGTTGAGGCGACGGACGTCGTCTTGTTCGCCGGTTCCGCCGTCTCCCGTCGACACATAGAGCACGCGCCAGTCGGCATCGCCCCGTGCCGCGTTCGGATTGAAGGTGAGGTCGCTCATCGGGTGAATCGAGTTCAGCAGCTGCACCCGCATCACCTCCCGGACGCTGCCTTCGAAGGTCGCGTTTCTGATGTTGCTGTCGACCCATTCACTCAGAACGCCCTCACGGTTGAGGGGTCGACCATTGGCGGGCATGCCAATAGGCTTCGTGACAACAAATCGCGACGTGTCGAGACCGCGCAGCACACCGGCCTTCGGCGTCGCCGCAACCGTCAGCGCCGGGTCTTCCAGATGGATCGTGTAGAACGTGCCGTTGCGCCGGTAATCCGGATCGAAGGCGAAGCCCATCAGCCCACTGACAAATCCACCGCCGGGGGCGAACTTTGGAAACAGCCCTTTCGCGTCGTCTGATCCGTTGAAGTTGATGTACGTGACTGCCTGCCGCGTCTTCTTGTCGACGATGGAGAGCGGCCCCGCGTGCTCGGCAACGAACAAACGCCCGCCGCCCGGCTCGTCGATGAGGACATTTATTCGCGCAGCCTGCGTTCGACCATCGCTGCCAGCCGTACGCGGCATTTCCACCACGTCCGCGAGTTCGGCCTCGAGCCCCGGTGGGGCTGTTTGAGCAATCGCGAGGCTGCCCGCACAGCCAAGCACCGCGCCTAGTGCCAACGACACACACTTCAAAAATTGCGACATGGAAATGCGTCTCCTATTGAGCAGTTAAGGTGTTGCGGCTTTGATGTCGTACACGAGCAGCGTGTCCTGATTGCGCACGTATAAGCGGCCGTCACTGATCACAGGGTGAGCCCAGCTCTTTTGCCCCTTTTCAGGGATCTCGAAGCGTCCCTTCTCGCGATATCCGGATGGCGTCGCCTCTGCGAGACCGACCACGTTGTCCTCGCTCTGAATGTACAGGTGGCCGTCGGCATATGTGACCGAGCCTTTGCCGACACTGCGGTCGCGCCACACGACTTTGCCCGTCGCAAATTCGAGGCACGTCAGAATGATGTCGTTGAACCCATACAGATAGCCATCGACGAGCACCACGCCGCCGTGTTGATTCTTCATGTCCGTCGTGTGGTACACCTCGGTCGCGACAACCTCGCCGTCCTTCGCGGTCAGATCGAGCAGCCCGCCCCAGCGCCGTAGCCAGACGTGAAGAACACTTTGTCATTGAAGAAGATCGGCGTCGCAACATTCGCCACCCAGTTCGCGGCCTTCGGATAGCGGAACATCAGTTTGCCGTCCGACGCTCGAACGCCAACGCCGGCGTTGCTCAGTGAACGTCATGTACGTGCGCACCCCCTGCACGTCGGCGACGGTGATCGAGGAATAGGCGGCGATGTCGGTGAGCTCCTTTGCTGCCCACACCGTCTTGCCCGTCATCTTGTCCAACTTCACCATCCCGCCGCCAGGACCACCGGGAGACACCACGACGTGCGGTCCGTCGACGAGCGGCGACTCGCTGATCATCCATCGCGGCTGCGAACCGCCGAATTCCTTGAGGATGTTCAATTGCCAGACCGCCGAACCATCGGTCTTCAGACACGCCAGGTCGCCGTTCTCGGTGAGCACGTACAGGCGATCGCCGTCGACCGTCGGCGTGCCGCGCGGTCCTGCGCCCATGATTGGTGAACATCCTCGTGTTGATCGGGCCGACCGCCTTCGCCCACACTTCCTTGCCGTCCGCTCGATTGAGCGCGATGACCACGCTGTCCGGGCCGCGCGCGCCCTGCAGGAACACGCGATCCCCCGCAACTGCCATCGATCCATAGCCGCTGCCGAGATTGTTCGCCGTCCAGATGAGGCGTGGACCGCCAGTCGGCCACTCCTTCAGAAGGCCGGTTTCCTTCGAGATGCGCGTGCGATCAGGACCCTGCCACTGCGGCCAGTCGGTCGCGTGCACCACGGCCACGCTGAGAAATATCGCGATCGCGAGAGTGAAGCGTTTTGTCATCGCGGCACCGCCACGGCCTTCGCGCGCTCGAAGAGAACAACGATAAGGAGCCGCGTCGACATCTTCAGGGTTTCTTTCCACTCGCTTGCTGACGCGCTCATTGATCCACTGCAGGATCAGATCGGCAATCTGCAGATTGTTCCTGTCCTGCATGATCATGTGGCTGTTGCCGCGGATGCCGCGATCGGGCGGGTTGAGCATCTGCGCCTGACCGCCGGCAGCCTTGAGGCGACCGATGAGTGCCTGACAGCTGTCGAAGGAGATCTGCCACGAGGGCAGCGTACCGATGCCCGTTGGCGTGTCGCGGTGATCGCCGAAGACCACGAGAATGGGCAGCGC
The DNA here is from genome assembly GCA_963730445.1 of Vicinamibacterales bacterium. GTDB lineage: Bacteria > Acidobacteriota > Vicinamibacteria > Vicinamibacterales > JAMQPK01 > JAMQPK01. The sequence continues at coordinate 104,950 of CAVSRX010000008.1, forward strand.
CGCCAGCGTCTTGATCTGCTCGTCGGTGTAGTTCGCCGGACAGCGGCCCGGCTCGACGAGCACCAGCCCCTTCGCAACCGTGGGATTCAATAGTGCCGCTGCCAGCGGAAACGACCCCGATTGCGAGTGTCCCATCAACACCGCGCCATTCAATTGGGTGGCGAGATCCGACAAGGCCTTGAGCGTGGGGTTCGGTGTGGGTACGCCGCCGAAACTCACATCGGGGACACCCTGCTTTGACAGTTCGTCCACGGCGGTCACTGGGAACTGACTGTCCGCGTACGGGGCGCCAGGCTTCGAACCGAAGCGGAAGTTCGGCCAGACCACCTCGTCGCTGAATCGCAGCAAGCGTGGGAGATTCGCCGCTGGCACCGTGCCGGCGCGCACGTCGTTGAAGACGGCTTGATTGAATCCCGATCGCCCGCGCCCGACCTGGTCCGGCACGTAGACCGGATGCCCCTTGCGCACGAAGTATTCGTCCCAGCCCATCCGGCCGTCAGGTGTCGTCTCCCATGACTTGCCGGTCAGAGTCGCGCCATGAACCATCACGACCGACACGTTGCCCTCGCCACCCTGCGGCACCATGTACCGCACGTACATCTGGTTCACGGCGATGTGACCCTCAGGGCCCAGGTCACCCAACTCCACGCGCGTTTGTTCCGACTTCTCACCGCCAACGAAGAAGCTGCCTTGCGCCTTCAGCACCAGGGGCGCGTCGGCAGACTGAACATCTTTGAGTGCCTGCGCCGTCACGCCAACCGACGTGACGAGGACGGCCATTAGAGTGAGGTTTAGTATTTTCATAAGTTCGACATTTTCAGAATGAACTCTGGAAGGCGCGCACCCTCGATGGGGATGTTCGCCGCAGCGTCATCGATCTCGCGCAGATCGTCCGAGGTGAGTTGCACAGACGCAGCGCCGATGTTCTCCTCCAAGCGGTGCAACTTGGTGGTACCGGGAATCGGCACGATCCACGGTTTTTGTGCGAGAAGCCAGGCCAGCGCGATCTGCGCAGGTGTTGCGTGCTTCCGCGCCGCGACCTGCTTCAACAAATCAACCAATGCCAGATTTGCCGCGCGAGCCTCCGGCGTGAAGCGCGGGACCATGTTGCGGAAGTCATTCGCAGCGAACGTCGTCGCGGCGTCAATCTTTCCGGTGAGAAAGCCCGCGCCGAGCGGCGCCCACGGCACGAAGCCGATGCCCAGCTCCTCGCATGTGGCGAGGACGCCGTTCTGCTCGACGTCGCGGGTCCATAGCGAGTACTCACTCTGCACTGCGGCGACGGGTGGACGCGTGTGCGCGACGAATCGTCTGCGCACTCGCCTCGGAGAAACCGAAGTGTTTCACCTTCCCTTGCTGAATGAGCTCTTTCACCGTGCCCGCGACGTCCTCGATCGGCACGTTCGGATCGACGCGGTGCTGATACAGCAAATCGATGGCAGCGACGTTCAACCGCTTCAGCATCCCATCGACGACCTGACGAATGTGCTCGGGCCGGCTGTCGAGGCCGTAGCGCGGACCGTCCGGATTGATCCCGAAGCCGAACTTGGTCGCAATCACGACCTGATCGCGGAACGGCGCCAAGGCTTCGCCGACAAGCTCCTCGTTCGTGAACGGACCGTAGGCTTCGGCTGTGTCGAACAGCGTCACACCGCGCTCGACTGCGGCGTGAATAATGGCGATGCCGTCCCGTCGTACCGCTGCCGGCACCGTAGACGCCTGTCAAGCCCCATGCAGCCATACCCGATGGCCGATACGTGGAGCGTGCTGTTACCGAGGCGGCGTTGGTTCATAGTTCCCTCACCACATCACGATACTCAGCGGCCGCGCGCGTTCCTTGCCCGTTACTCGAATAAATCGAAGTCGTGGCGCTCATTCAATTTGGAGTTTTAGGCAAGCCTCGGTTGCGGCGCCGCGTTACCATACGGTGATGACTGCTCTTGCTGCGCGACGGGACGACATCAACCTCGGTGCGCCGGGCGCGCTGGCGCTCCGCCGGCTCGCGCATCTGCTGGCGAGTTACACGCCCCATGACGGTCCCTTTCAGCTCCGCCTTCCCGGGACCTACGCGGTCCGTCTGTCGCGGATGAGCTCCGAGCCGATGCACGCGACGCTCGGCCCGGCGCTCTGCGTCGCGGCGCAGGGTGCGAAGGTCGTCATGCTCGGGCGCGAAGTCCTCGAATACGATCCCGCGCACCTGCTCGTCTTCGCCGTCGATCTGCCGGTCTCGACCCAGGTCGTTCGCGCCAGTCGCAAGGATCCGTATCTGGGTTTCGTACTGGACCTGGATCCCGCGCGCGTGGCAGAGCTCGCGGCAACGGTGTACCCGCGCGGCGTCCCGAAGGCGCCTGATGCTCGGGGGCTCTACGTCGGAAGCGCGAACGACGCCATCATCGATGCCGTGACGCGGTTGCTCGAGCTGATGGCAAACCCGGAGGACGCCGAGCTCCTCGGACCCCTCGTCGTCGACGAGATCCTGATTCGTCTGCTGCGCACGTCCATCGGCACCCGTGTGGCTCAGATCGGACATCCGAAGTCGGGCGTCCAGCGGATTGCTGAAGCGGTGTCCTGGATACGCGAGCATTTCGCGCAACCCGTCACGGTCGAGGAGATGGCCGCCTCGGTCCACATGACGGCGTCGTCATTCCACCAGCGGTTCAAAGCGGTGACGTCGCTCAGCCCGCTGCAATATCAGAAGGTTCTCCGCCTGCACGAAGCGCGGCGACTGATGCTCTTTCAGAAGATGGATGCGAACGATGCGTGCCGGCGCGTCGGCTACCTGAGTCCGTCGCAATTCAGCAGGGAGTACGCCCGCTTCTTTGGTAGCGCGCCAATGAAAGACATCGACCGGCTTCGGACCGAGGGAATTGCCTCGGCCCCAAGCGAGCCGTAGTCGATCGACGCACGGTGGTCGAAGGGTCGTCGCAGGGCTCAGCGATCGACGTGGTCCAGCATCCAGATTTCACTGCGCGACTCGCTCATCGGCAGAAGCAGATGCGTGGCCGTGATGGCGATGTCCATTTGGACCGTCCGCGGCGTCAACTGGAACTGTGCCGATCGGAACGACGTGACGGGGAATGGCTCGCCAATCGGCATGCCGGTCGAGTTATCGAATCGTCGTCCCCAGACGTTCGCGATGCCCGTGCGATTCGACACGAAGTACAGGATTCGTCCGTCGGGCCCCCACCGCGGTTTGTCGTCAAACCACGCGCCGTCGGTGATGGCGCGCCATGCTCCACCAGCCGTTGGTATCACGTACACCGTTGATGTCGACGCGTACGACAAATCGTGCGCGAGAAACGTAATCCAGCGCTGATTGGGAGAAAACCGCTGATTGAAGAGATTGCGTTTTGGATCGGACGCGATGACCCGGACGGTCGGATCGTCGGCATCATTCGCGCTCGAAACGGGAACCAGACACGTCGAGTATCGCTCAGACTCGCTGAATCGACAGGCACCGATAATGGCCTGGCCATCTTTCGACCAGTCATACGCCTGCATCTCGACATCACCGGGCTTCGTCAACACGCGTTCGCCGCTGCCATCTGTGTTGAGCACCGCGACGGCGAGCGTGGTATCTCGCGTCGCCCACCTCGAGAACGCGAGCTGCGCGCCGTCCGGAGACCACCGCGGTTTCGTGAATCGCCAGTCAGTGCTCGACAGCAGCAGCCGCTCCTGCCCTTCGGCAAGCGATCGTTCCCACAACTCGCTGCGGCCGGCGCGGACGGTGCGATAGGCGACTTTCGAGCCGTCGGCGCGTGCGTCAAAATCCACTTCACCAGTGCTGCCGGGACTGATGGGATTCGGTTGACCGGTGATGCGCCCGCTGGCTGAGTCGAATGGGAAGGCCCAAAGCCTCGTTCTGCTCGAAGTTGTCGTGAAAACCAGTTTTGTGCCGTCGGGCGAAAGAGCCACGTGCGTCTCGCTTCCCGCACCGGTGGTCAGGCGTTCGGGTCCACCAATCCATTTCTCTGTGAGCGGATCGACGGTCACGCGCCAGACGTTCTGAGTATCGCCCGCTCTGCCCTCGAAATAGATGTACCGGCGCGATCTCGCCCACACGAATCTCCCCGCTTCGACGCCAGCGAGGTCGTGCTGTACGCGTGCGGATATCTCTGGACTGGTGGCCCCGCCAGTATCGAGTGGCACGTTCAGGAATCTCACCTCGCCCTTGCGGACCGTGCCCCAGATGGAAATGCGTTGGCCATCAGGGTGCCAGGCGGCTGTAAGAGAGCTGAACAAACCGAGCACATCGGGCCGGACTGGAAGCGGCGGCTTCCCATCGAGACCCACGACGTAGATGGTCGGCGAATCAGGAAGCACCACCGAACGCTTGAAGAGAATGCGCGTCCCGTCCGGTGACCAACGCGGCTCGTAGCCAAAACTGGAGACGATCCGCTCCACACCACCGCTCGAAGGAATCACGTACAGTCCACCGCCATCGCGCTCTGAACGGAACACGATTGATTTTCCGTCGGGTGACCACTGCGGCTGGGACTCGTTGGCCTCTGACGTGGTCAGGCGCGTAGGATCAGGATCGCCGAGATGCTGTTTCCAGAGGTCGGCATTTCCCGCCCGGTCGCTCGCGTAGACCATCCACTGACTGTCGGGTGCCCAAGAGGCGTCTCGAGGCAACGCCGCCTCGTCATAGGTGATGCGCTGCAAGGTCCGTCGAGGACCGGGATCGGTCTCAGCCGGGCGTCGAAGGAGCGCAACGGCCATGCCCGCCGCAAGGAGTCCGCAGCCGGCGGCGACGAGTGCGAGTGACCTCGAGCGCTTCGTCGATCGGCTCGATGAATCCGTAAAGGCGTCGTCGTATGGGTGAGCGCCAGCGCGAGAATCGTCGAGGTCCATGGCGGGGATAGCCGCCAGTTCCTGCACGGTTGCGACGAAACGATATCCCTGACCGGGGATGGTAACTACGTAATCGTGTTGGTCCGGACGTTGGCCAAGCGCCCGCCGCACAGACGAGATCTGACGCGTCAGATTGTTCTCGTTGACGGAGGTGTTCGGCCACACCCGGTTCAGGAGCTCGTCTTTGCTGACGATGTGGTTCCGATGTTCGAGCAGCATGACGAGCACGTCGAACGTCTTCGACGAGATCGGCACGAGACGGCCCTCCCGCCACAACCTTCGCTTGACGGGGTCGACGACGAACGGACCGAAGGCATACCCCCTCATCTTGCGTAGTCTAACGCTCCGCGTTCACCTCTTTTCAGATCTTTTCAGCCCGCCGGTTATAGACACGGCAGGGCAGCGCCTGTAGCGTCCAAGGGTAATCATTACCGAGGAGGATGCCGTGAGATAATCGCTGTGCCACCATTGCGCTCGCTCTTGCGATCACTGTCTTGAGCGTCCAGGGCCTTCACGCCCAGGGACTTACAGGGCAGATTTCAGGGAACCTTACCGACGCAACCGGCGGAGTGCTGCCGGGGGTCACCGTCATAATCAGGAATGTGGGGACCGGCCTCACGCGCGAAACCGTGACTGGACCCGATGGCCGTTTCGTGTTTCCAGACCTGCTGGCGGGTACGTTCGACCTCACCGTCACCATGCAGGGGTTTCAAGACATACGAGCAGAAGGGGATTGAGCTCGCGTCGACCGAACGCCTCGGGCTTCGCACGATCGCGCTCGACGTCGGCGGAGTGGCGGAGACCGTCACGGTAAACGCCGAAGCCGTGCAAGTGCAGACGACCAGCGGCGCACGCTCGGGGTTAATCACGCGCGACAACATCGAGGACATCGCACTGAAAGGGCGTGACTTCGCAGGCATGCTGAAGCTCCTGCCTGGCGTCATCGACACGCGCAATCGTGAAGCACCCGGCTGGGAGAACATGAACAACCTCTCGATAAACGGCAGGACGTCATTCAATTTTTCGTATGACGGGGTCACCAACAAGGACACGGGCCAGAACGGTGCCAACTACGCCGCCCCGGGCCTGGATTCGATCGCGGAAATCCGCGTTCAGACCTCGAACTTCCAAGCCGAGTACGGTCGCAGCTCTGGAGCGACGATCACAGTCGTCACACGGAGCGGGACGAGGGATTTTCACGGCAGCGCGGCATTCTACAAGCGCGATGACAAGTGGAACGGGAACGAGTATCAGCGCCGCATCCTTTGCAACCAGGGTCAGGCGGAGCAGTGCAAGGCGCCGTTCTACACATTCGACAACACCGCGTGGACGATCGGCGGGCCGGTGCTCATCCCGAAAACGGGGTTCAACAGGGACCGCAACAAGCTGTTTTTCTTCTGGTCGCAGGACATCCTGAAACGGACGGATCCCGGCAACCAGAATCAGCGGCGCATGCCAACGGCGCTGGAACGCCAGGGTAATTTCTCGCAGTCCTTCGACAATCAGGGCCGTCTGATTTTCATCCGCGATCCGCTGCTGTCGGGCAATTGCGCCGCCACGACTGGTGGGCCGGCGTGCTTCGCCAACAACATCATCCCGGCCAATCGCATCGATCCCAGGGCACAGGCGCTCTTGAATCTCTTCCCGCTGCCGAACGCGACCGATCCGACCGGGGCGAATGGGTTCAACTACGTCTTCCAGACGGTTCAAGACTGGCCCCGCAACGATCAGGTCTTGCGCGTGGATTGGAACGTCGCGGAGAACACAGCGGCGTACGGCCGCCTGCAGTTCGGCTACGAAAAGCGTTCCGGCGGCGTCTCGCTGCTCGGCTCGTCAGGCGGCTGGCCCCAGATGGCGACCAAATACGAGATCGACACTGTCAGCTACGTGAACACCGTGCTGCACACGTTCAGTCCTACGTTGTTCAGCGAATTCACCGTCGGCGTGAACTGGGCGCATCAGAACACGAGCCCGCTCGATGATGGCGCGCGGGATGCGAACAACCGCCGTCTCGTGTTGCCGGGGATGCCGCAGTTCTTTCCCGAAGCCAATCCGCTCGACATTCTTCCGCAAGCCACCTTCACGGGCGGCTCTCCCGGAACGATTGCGTCGTTCGGCGTCGAGCAGCGGTTCCCATTCTTCGGATACAACACGCTCTTCAATGTGTCCGGAAACATCACGAAGATAAAGGGGGCGCACACGATAAAGACCGGCCTGTTCGTCGAGCACACGACACGGCCGGCCGCGCGCACGTCGAGCTTCAACGGCAACTACAGCTTCAACAGCGACGCGCAGAACCCGCGGAATACCAATGTCGGTTTTGCGAACGCGTTGCTCGGCGCCATCACCGAGTACACAGAATCCGACGGGCATCCGTCGGCGCACGGGCAGTTCTTTCTCACCGAATGGTACGCACAGGACAGCTGGCGTGCGCGACGGAATCTCACGCTGGATGCGGGCATCCGTTTCTACTACATGACGCCGACGCAGAGTCAGGGCGATCAGGTTGCGGCGTTCGAGCCAGACAACTGGAGCGAGCGCGCAAGCGCCGAGACTGTACCTGCCCGTATCGACGCCGCAGGGACGACGTGCGCTCAATCCGCTGACCGGCGAGACCCTTCCTCCGGTCTACATCGGCCGGCTTGTCCCGAACTCGGGGAACTTCATCAACGGTATGCAGGTGTACGACGGCACGCCGCAGGGCACCTCGCCCTTCCGTGTCGCTCCGCGTCTCTCGTTTGCGTGGGACGTGACCGGCGACGGCAGGACCGCAGTCCGCGGCGGTGCCGGGGTTTTCTACGACCGGTACAACGATGACATCATCCTCGACCTTGTCGAGCTGCCGCCCCTTCTCAATACCTACCGCACGAATTACACGACCATCAACGATCTCCTCGCCAGTCCGTTGACGGCGACGCCCACCAACGTTCGCCGCGTCGAACCCTTCACGCCGCCCATCGTCTACAACTGGAGCTTTGGCGTCCAGCGCGACATCGGCTTCAACGTCGTCGCCGACGCCGCCTACGTGGGTAACTCCGGCCGAAACCAGCAGTTGACCGTCGACATCAATGGACGGCCGTACGGTTACGCGTATCGGGCGTCGAGCCTGGATCCGACGAACGTGACGGGCGGACAGGCGCAGCCGCTGCCGGACGACTTTCTGCGTCCGTTCCAGGGATTCGGACGCATACAGCAGCGCGAATTCTCAGGGTATGCGGACTATCACTCGCTGCAGCTGTCGGCCAATCGCCGGCGATCGGCTGACGGCTTGTCGGTCGGCGGGGCGTACACCTACCAAATCTCCAATAAATCTCTCGGCGCGGTCGATCCGTTCGTCGAGGATAATCACGCGCGCAACTACACATCGAACGGCCGGCGGCCGCATACGTTCGTGCTCAACTACTCGTACGACGTGCCGAACCTGAGTCAGAAGTGGGACAACCTGGTCGCGAAAGCCGTCTTCGATAACTGGCAGTTTTCGGGAGTCACGACGTTCACGACCGGCACCTATGGCGGATTCACCTACAACTTCAACAACGTGCCGACGGGCGCGTTGAGCGGCAACGGTGCTATCAACGGCGCCGCAAACCGCGTGCTCATCACCTGCGATCCGAATCTGCCGCGGGGAGAGCGCACCTTCGAGCGGCAGTTCCGGACTGAGTGCATTACCGCCCCGACGGATCAGTTCCGTATCGGAACGGCCCTGAACGACGAGTACCTCGGGCCCGGTTACGTGAACTGGGACATTTCGGTGTTCAAGAACGTGCCGCTGGGCGGCTCACGGCGGCTGCAGTTGCGCGTCGAGTTGTACAACGCGTTCAACACAGACCAGTGGACCGGCGTGAACAACAACGCGACGTTCGATTACGCTCACTGGTGCGTTGACCAATGCGAACACGTTCGGCAGGTTGAACGGCAATACCAACAGCGCGCGCCGCATCCAGCTCGGTGCAAGATTCACGTTCTGAGAGAGCACATGGGGCGCCGGAACCCTCCGCTCCGGCGCCCACAAGGTCGACTTCACACAATAGCGAGCGACTTGTTGCGCCGAAGAGAAAATTGTCTCGACGGCGCTCGGGTTGATGCGCCACTCTAGTCGGTGAGATTCGGCCGGTAAAAAACCTGGAGGGACCTGCCCATGGACCGGATGCCCCGTGCAATCGTGTTTCTGATCGTTGCGATGGCCGTACTCCTGTTCGCACTCCCGGCTTCGGCCCAGACGCTTTACGGCACACTGGTCGGCAATGTGACCGACGAAAGCGGCCTGTCGGTGCCGGGCGCCACCGTCAAGATCACCCACGCGCAGACCAATCAAACCCGCGAAGCCGTGACGAATAGCACCGGCGGATACAACTTCCCGAATATTCCGACGGGCACCTACCAAGTCGACGTCGCACTCACGGGCTTTCAATCGTTCAGCTCGCGCGGCGTGGTCGTCCCGCAGAACACGGCGATTCGCGTTGACGTGAAGCTGGTGGTTGGCACGCTGCAGGAAACCGTCCTCGTATCGGGCACGGCCGTGGTGCTGCAGACCGAGAGCGCCGCCGTGCAGATGCAAGCGACGAGCGAGCAAATCGAGAACCTTCCTGCCAGCAGCGGCCGGTCGTATCAGAGCCTGATGGGTTTGATGCCGGGCGTCGCACAGCCCTACATGATGCAGGCGGGCGGCATCAATAACCCCGCGCGCTCGATGGGCGTCTCGGTGAACGGCCAGCCGCCGAACAACACGCTCTTCAGAATCGACGGTGCCGCGGTCACGAATCAGTGGTATCCCGACCTCCAGTCGTACAGCCCGGCGCTGGAAGCGGTCGAAACGGTGAGCGTCGTCACCAACAGTTTCGATGCGGATCAGGGAATGGCTGGCGGCGCTGCCGTGAATGTGCAGATCAAGAGCGGCACCAACAGGCTGAGCGGTTCGATGTTCGAGTACATCACCGACTCGGCGCTCAAGAACCGTCCGTATTTCCTGCCGGCGGGGACGGATAAAGGCAGGGACTCGAAGCACGTCTTCGGCGGCACGCTGGGTGGCCCCATCGTCCGCAACAAGGTCTTCTATTTCCTGAGCATCGAGAGCGAGATCCGGCGCGTCAAGGAGGGCAGTGTTCAGCTCGCCGAGGGTGAAGTGTCGACGGGCACGACCGGACTCAATTCGCTGCCGCCGGCGGCGCTTCGGACCGGTGACTTTTCCGCACGGGCACGGTGTTGTACGACCCGCAGACCGGCACTGCGACGGGAACCGGGCGAGTGCCGTTCGCGTTCGCGAATTGCCCTGGCGTCACGTCGACGGCCGACCCGCGGTTTGCAGGGTGCAACTACATCCCTGCCAATCGCATCAACCCGATTTCGAGGAATTTGCTGAGCAAGCTCATTCTGCCTACGCTGCCGGGATTCCAGGACAACTACTACGCGAGGGACAATTACGAGTCGAGCCTGCACAAGATCGATTCGAAGGTGACGTGGACGCCCGGCAATAAATTGAACTTGAACAACCGGCTCAGCTGGCTGACGAGCCGGCAGAACAGTCACGGCATCTTCCCGTCCGTCGATGGCGCCGAGTACAACCCGCTGAGCGTGGGGCGGCTCTGGCAAGCAAAAATCACCAGCGGGTCGGTGCTCGCCACGTCGATCATCTCCCCAACGATCGTTGTCGACGGCGTGTTCGGGTACACCCCGTACCACAGCTGGGTCGAGCCTGAAGGCCCGGCGGACGAGTGCTGGGGCGCGCACTTCAGCATCCTGAACGCCTGCCAGCCGCCGCGTTCACGCGATCGCGCGGCACCAGGTTTCAACATGGGCGGATGGGCGCTGGTGACGCCGAGCCAGATTCGCGATTATGCCGACAACCAGGTGCAGTGGAGCGGCAACATCGGCTGGACCAAGGGCACGCACAACGTGAAGGCCGGCTTCGACATCAACCGGATGTATCGTGAACCATTACGAGACGGCCGTGCCGACGTTCACGTTCAACGGCGGCGCCACGGCGCTCAGCGGCGGCACGTCAGCCGAACCTGTTCAACCAGTTCGCGGACTTCCTGCTCGGCATGCCGTTCTCGCGCACTGCGCAGGCGATGACGCCCCTCCTCGATCCGGACGCGGCCGATCCCACGCTGCCGGCCACGGTTCGCAGCTGGGCGCATGGTCTGTATGTCCGCGACCAGTGGCAATTGAATCGGAAGATGACCGCCTCGGTCGGCGTGCGATGGGAATACTATCCGTTCCCGGTGCGCGTCGATCGCGGCCTCGAGATGTTCGACTTCGCCACGAACCGCATGCAGATCTGCGGGACACCCGGCGCGAACGCGGAGGTGTGCGACATCAAGGTGCAGAAAGATCTCTTCACGCCGCGGCTGGGCCTGGCCTACCGTCCTACGGAGTCGATCGTGATTCGCGTCGGGTTCTCGCGCAATCCGCAGAGCGACAACGTGGTTGCGCGCAACGGCGGCATCGCCCAGACGTTTCCGCAGCTCATCAACATCAATCAGTCGGCGCCGAATACGTTCTCGTCGGTCGGCTCGTTGAGCGAAGGTGTTCCACTCGTCCCGCCGCTGGATCTCTCGACAGGCACCGTGAGCCTGCCGCCTAATACCGGCGTGACGGCGATAGACCGCGAGCTCACGCGCGGCACCATCACGTCTTACAACCTGACATGCAGAAACTGCTGCCGCACGCGCTCAGTCTCACCGTTGGGTACGTGGCGAATCGCCAGCGGGACCTCGTGCGGTCGCAAAACCTCAACTACGGCCAGATCGGCGGCGGCGCCGCAAGCCAGCCGTTCAATCAGCCCGGCCTCGCGAACGGACTTCGCACGACCAGCAACATGAACGTGTTCAGGCCGCTGGGCCGCACGGACTATGACTCACTGCAGGTGAGTCTGACGCGCCGAATGACCAACGGCTTCCAGTTCACGTCGGCGTACACCTACGCGAAGGCGACCGACTGGTGGGCCGGGAATATTCCCATTCCGGAGTACTGGCACTTGAACAAAGCGGTGCAGGGCGGCGAGACGCGCGCGGGCGCCAGCACGCCGCACAAGGTGGATCTGTCGGCAATCTGGGAGGTCCCGGTCGGTGAGGGGCGGAGATTTCTCACCGAGGGCGGGGCTCTCGCGCGCGTCATTGGCGGGTGGCAGCTGAGCTCGTCGTTCACCGCCTACTCAGGTGCGCCGTTCACGGTCACCTCGAGCGCGACTTCGCTCAATGCGCCAGGCAGCGGTCAGCGCGCCGATCAGATCAAGTCCGACGTGAAGATCCTCGGCGGAGTCGGCCCGACGACCCCGTACTTCGATGTGACGGCGTTCAAAGCCGTCACGGAACCCAGGTTCGGAACTGCGGAATTCAACAGTCTGCGCGGACCAGGTGTCATGCACGTCGATTTGAGCGTCATGCGGACGCTGGCCGTCAGCCAGGCGGTGAAGCTGCAGCTCCGAGTGGAGGCGTTCAACATCACAAACCGACCGCACTTCGCGAACCCGAGCAATCTGAATGTGTCGAACCTTCAGTTGAATCCGGACGGCAGCGTGCGGAATCTGAACGGGTTCGGCGTAATCAATACGACGCAGCACGCCGGCCGCGAGTTCTCCGAGCGCTACATGCGCGTCGGTATCCGAATGTCTTTTTAACTGTTCACGGCGAAGAAAGGGCAGTAGTGGCGCGATGCTAAAAAACGGATTCGCTGTCTCCGTCATATTGATTGCTGTCGTATCGCTCTCTGCGCAGGAGCCGCCGGCACGGGGACGAGGCGGCCGGGGCGGTGGCCGCGGTCCAGTGGGCGCCCAGCCGCTGGTTATTGACGATCAGGCAGGTTTCAAGCCGATCTTTGACGGCACGTCGCTAAAGGGGTGGGAGGGCGACCCGGCCTTCTGGAAGGCGGTCGACGGCGCCATCGTCGGGCAAAGCACGCCCGAGAACGCGGTGAAGGAGAACACGTTCCTCATTTGGCGTGGGGGCGAACCCAGAGATTTCGAGTTGAAGCTGCAGTTCCGCATGAGTTCCACCAACAGCGGCATTCAGCTTCGCAGCGTGCATCTGCCCCCAGGCACGCCGTCCGGCAACGGAACCGTGCAGGGTAAATGGGTGATGAAGGGCTATCAGGCCGACATCGATTTCAACAACACCTACACAGGACAGATCTACGAAGAACGTGGCCGCGGTTTTCTGGCGATGCGAGGTCAGGCCGTGTACATTCCCGACGGCGACGGGATGAAGCCACGCGTCATCGGTAACCTGCAGCAAACGCCGGACGAGCTGAAGGCGCTCGTCAAACAGAACGATTGGAATCAGGTGCACTTGATCGCGCGCGGCAACATGATCATGCAGATCTTCAACGGCGCCGTGTCGAGCATCGTCATCGACGATGACACGAAGAATCGATCGCTCGGCGGGCTGATCGGCTTCCAGATGCATGTCGGCGAGCCGATGAAGATTGAATTCCGCAACATCGGGTTGAAACAGTATTGAGCCCGCGTAGACCGACGCAGATCTCTATTCGTTTTTCGTTTTTCGTTTTTCGTTGCGGGCTTTCCAGATCCTCTCTGGCGTCAGCGGCAAGTCTCGAATCGTCACACCTGCCGCTTGATTGATGGCGGCGCCTATCGCCGCCGCAACCGCAAGCGTGCCGCCTTCTCCTGCCCCCTTCGAGCCATACGGTCCAGGGCCATCGGCGTTCTCGATGAGATGCGATTCCAATTGCAGCGGCACATCCTTTATTGAAGGGATGCGATAGTCGAGCGATCCGAGGTTGAGGATTCGCCCATCAGCGCCGAGGACGAGCTGTTCCATCAGCGTGTGTCCCAGCCCCATCACTGCGGCGCCTTCGTCCTGTCCTTCGACTTGTTGCGGGTTCAGGGCCTTGCCCACGTCGCTGACAAGCACAAGCTTGTGGATCGTCGTCTCGCCGGTGTCTGGATCCACTTCGACTTCGCACGCGGCGCACATCAATTCCCAGAAAGCCGCGCGTCCACCGAGCGGATGTCCGGGCTCGTACGCGTTGCCGGCTTCGCCGATGCCGATGATTTCGCCGCGAGGTGGACCGAAGTGCGCCTTCAGAAGATCCGAAGGCGACATTTGTGTGCCGGGTAGCGCCTCCGCGATCTGCCGCAGCTGTTTCTTGACGCTGTCGCACGCCTCGATGATGGCGTTGCCCATGAACACGGTCGATCGGCTCGCGGAGGTCGACGAGTCGAACGGCACGACGGACGTGTCGCCCATGACAATCGCGATGCGATCGGGCGGAAGGCCCAGCTCCTGCGCCGCAATCTGCATCATCACCGTGCGCGCTCCCTGGCCCATGTCGGAAGTGCCGCACAGAACGGACGCGCTGCCGTCGAAATGCAGACGCACGATCGCCACGGATCGGGACGCGGTCGAAGAGCTCTTCAAGCCGAGAGAGATGCCGCGCCCGCGATTCTGAACGAGCGGAGCATCCCACGCAATTGCGGCGGCGGCTTTTGTGAGCGCCTCATTCCAGTCGCCATCAGCCGGCGTATCATTCGGGTTGAATGCCTCACCTTTTGCGGGAAGGTTGCGTCGGCGAATCTCGACGGGATCGATGCCCAGCGCGGCCGCCGCCTCGTTCAATTGCGATTCGACCGCCCACGACGCCTGCGGTGTGCCGAATCCCCTGAAGGCCGTGCTCGGAGTCGTGTGCGACAGCAGCGCTCGCGCGGTGATGCGCGCATGCGCGGCGCGATACGGCCCGCACGCAGAATAGCTGGCCTTGGAGACCACGCGCGCCCCGATGTCGGCGTACGCGCCCAGTAGAAAGTTCGCGCGGATGTCCTGAAAGATGATGCGGCCGTCCCTGGCAAATCCCGTTCGCGCATGAATGCGCGCCGACGCGCGACGGGCGGCCTGAAATGTTTCTTCGAGCGTCAGCACGAGCCGCACCGGCCGCCCGAGGCGGAGCGCGAGCCACGCCATCAACGGCTCGACCTTCGGCCATCCTTTGCCGCCGAACCCGCCGCCAGGATCCGGCGCAACGACGCGGACTCGCGCGATCGGCCACTTGAGTGCGGCCGCGATGACGCGCTGCAGCACGTACGGGTGCTGCGTGGGGCTCCACACCGTCACGCCGTTCGCATCGGGCGCGGCGAGAAACGCGTGCGGCTCGATGGCGAAGTGCGTGACCATCGGGAACGAGTAGTCGTTCTCGACGACGAGGTCGGCTGGCGCGTGGTCGACGTCGCCCCAGCCAAACTGCCACTGCTGCAGCGTGTTTGTGCGCGCCAGCGGATCGTTCGGTCGCAGAGCGGCGTCCTGCACGAGCGGTGCGTTCGCATCGAGGGCCGCGTCGATCGACAACACTGCCGGCAGTTCCTCGAAATCGATGCGAACGAGCCGCGCAGCAGTGTTAGCGGCATCCAACGTGTCTGCGACGACGACCGCGACCGGCTCGCCTGAGAACTTCGTTTCACCCGACGCCAGCATCGGGCGATCGGCGTAGACAGGACCGTAGCGGGGAACCGGTTGCGGCAGATCGTTCGCGGTGAAGATGCCGCGCACACCAGGAACGCGCGCGGCTTCGTCATGATGGACCGCAACGATGCGTGCGTGCGCGCACGCCAACGAGAGAAGCTTGACGTGCAAGGCATTGTCGAGCCGGATATCGGCGGCATACGCCTGCGCGCCTGTCACGCGTTCGACAGCGCCCAACCGCGGGAAGGAAGTGCCGATGATAATCATGCTGCGAGAGGCGATCTTCACCGCATTGATGATGCGGCTGTATCCGGCACAGCGGCACAGGTTTCCCGCGAGCCCTTCTTTGATCTCGTCTTCAGTTGGTTGAGGATTGGTCGACAGCAGATATCTGGCCGCGACGATCATGCCGGGGATGCAGAACCCGCACTGCACCGCGCCGCTTTCGACGAAGGCCTGCTGCACCGCGTCGAGCTGTCCACGGGCGCTGAGCCCCTCGATGGTCACGACAGTTTCACCATCGCATTCAACGGCCAGCACGAGACACGCGTTCACCGCGCGGCCGTTCAGCAGCACCGTGCACGCGCCGCATTCACCCTCGGCGCAGCATTCTTTCGTGCCGGTGAGATTCAGCTGATCGCGCAGCGCCTCGAGCAGCGTGCGATGCGTCTGCACGTCGAGCGTTCGCGGCGCGCCGTTCACGGTCATTGTGACGATCATGCGCGTCGCGGCCATGCGCATGCGCTCGACCGCCGTGTTCAACGCGCGCCGCGCGAGAACGGCCAGCATGGCGGCGCGGTATTCGTCGCTCCCGCGCAGGTCGGAAATCGGGCTGGCGTGCGTGAGCGCATCTTCGATTGGAGCGTCCTGCCGTGATGTCACCGCGAATGGGCGCGGTCCGACCGCGCCGAACGCGAATCGCGCGTCGCCAGACTCGCGGGTGACGCAGCACACACTTACGATCGCGAGGTCGACGCCATGCCGGCGTGTGAGTCGCTGGAATGAGCCGCCGGTGCGCCCGGCCGGCAAGGGCACATCAATCGATTCGACGATCTCTGCGGGCGCGATTGCGGCGCGTCCAGGGCCGGTGAAGAAATCGTCTAAGCGCATGTGACGCCTGCCGCGTTCGCTGACCAGATTCAAGGCCGCGCCGTACGCGAGCAGCGCCGGCGCGGTATCGGCGGCCGGCGACGCATTGCAGAGATTGCCGGCCAGCGTCGCCCGATTGCGGATTTGAATCGACCCGACGACCATCGCGGCCTCGATGAGCGCCGGGAAATGCTCTCGCAGCGATGTGTTGTTGATGACGTCCGTCATCACCGCGCGGGCGCCGATGCGAAGGCCCCCATCGCATTCCGTCACATCTTCACGAAGCTCGGCAACACGTTTGAGGTCGATGACCGCAGGCGGAAAATCGTGACCCTTCCTCATGCGAACCAGAAGATCCGTGCCGCCCGAGAGCAGCCTCGCACCGGGACCGTGTGCCCGCATCAACGCAAACGCTTCTCCAAGCGATGCGGGCCGCAGGTATTCGAAAGACTTCACAACGCCTCGAGGCGCGCCTTCGCCCGTTCCCACATGGGCCGCGCAAGCGCCGTGGCCGCGGGCAGTTGAATGCGCTCGTACATCTGGTCGATCTTGAACGCAATATCGGCTCGGGAATACTTGCCCGTTTTGGCAAACCCGAGCATCAGGTCGATGTTCGTCTCGAGAAAGCTCAGGCTGTCGGCGGCCTGCACGAGGTTGGCGTCCGGCGAGCCGCCCCATTCGTGCACGCGAATCAAGTCCTCGACATCGCTCGCGAGGCCGCCAGGGGCGCCGTTCGCGCGCAGCCACTCGCCGACGATTCTGGCGCTGCGGTTCGAGTGCGCCTCTTCATAGGCGCGGTCGCTCATTTTGATTGGAATCGCGTCGGGCCCGCCAAAGGCGCGCTCCATGTCGTGCGTCAACGTGGCCAGCCGCACCGCCTCCGACGCGTCCGGCGCGAGCCGGTCGACCCACTCGAGCGACTTCAACAGGTGCGTGCTGTTGTAAGGATAGTTCTCGATGACCCATAACCGCCCAAGCTGAATGAGCGCGAGATTCCGTTCGGAGATCAGCCATGCGCTCCGAGCGTCGTGATAGGCCGGCTCTGCAGCACGAGCAGCTCGCCGCCTCGAATGCACCATTCGACGTCCTGCGGAGATCCGAAGAAGGCTTCGAGCCGCAGTCCGATGTCCTGGAGTCGTTTCAATTCAGCCTCCGACAACACGCGGCCACGCGCTTCATCCGGGATGAACGCGTCGACGCTGGCGCCGTCATCGCGTGAGACCACGTAATGATCGGGCGTAATTTCTCCAGACACCATCGCCTCGCCCAACCCGGCGCGCCTTCGATAATCATGCAGTCGCGCCGATTGCGAATCGGATCGACCGTAAACATGACGCCGCTTTTGTCGGCCTGCACCATCTCCTGCACGACCACCGCCATCCGCGTGTCTCCGAGGACGGCTTTCTGCGCGCGGTAGAACATCGCGCGCGGCGAAAAGAATGAGGCCCAGCATTCGCGCACACGATCGAGAACCGCATCGCCGCCAGCCACGTTCAGATAGCTTTCCTGCTGGCCGGCGAAACTGGCCGTCAGCCCGTCTTCGGATACGGCGCTCGAACGCACGGCCACGAGGTCGCTATGCTCGAGTCCTGCGTGCGCGGCGCGAATCGCATCGGCGAGCGGCGCAGGCAGCGGAGTGGACACGATCATCTGCCGGATTGCATGTGCCGCATGCTCGACCGCGCGCGCTTCGTCGACGTCGAGGTTCGTCGTGAGGGTTTCGATCAGCGTGAGCCCGCCGCACGAGTTCAGGAAGTCGTGAAATGCGCCGGCTGAGATCACGAACCCTGGCGGCACAGGAAGACCGGCGGCGGCCATCCGGCTCAAGCTTGCACCCTTGCCGCCGGCAATCGCCGTCGATTCGGACGGCAAATCGCCGAACGCGATCACCGTGTCAGCCGAGGATTTCAACAAGCCCCGACGCTCCGTTGAGCCGGACGCGTTGTCCAGTTTTGATCGCCTGCGTCCCTGTTCGAGTGCCGACGACAGCTGGTATGCCGAACTCGCGCGACACGACGGCCGGATGAGAGAGGGCTCCGCCTGAATCGGTGACAAGGCCGCCAATTTTTGTGAAGAGCACGACCCACGCCGGGCTCGTCATCTTGCAGACGAGCACTTCGCCTTTCTTCACCTGATCGAATTGTTCGGCCGATTCGACAACCCGCGCCGTGCCTTCGTAGACGCCAGATGAGGCGCCGAGCCCCTTGACCGATCCCGATGGCTGCGCCGCTGCGGTCTTCGATCGCTCGTAAATGCCGGGCCAGTCCCAGAGGACCTGCTTGTATGGCTCGCCGTACATCGACCAGTCGGTAATCGTGCCCGCCCAGAGCCGCGGTCGAATCGCGAAGGCGTCTTCTCTCGCCTTGCGGCGGGCTTTGACAATGGACTTGGCATCGAAGCCCGAGAGATCCGCGCTGAGTTTCCGGAGCTCGTCGTATTTCAGGAACATGATGTCGTCTGGTTGATCGAGGCCGCCGAGCTCGACGATTTTCTTCCCCACTCCCATCAGCACCAGGCGCATGCGCGCGTACGTGCCCTGGTCCATATAAAAATGATGGTCCGGGGTCAGCGGCGTCATTTTCATCGCGAGATCGAGCGCCGTCTTCAGCTTGTTCTTATCGGCGTCCGACGTGCCGGCAGGCACGAGCGACCACATTTCCTTGATGGCGGCGTCGCGGTTCTCGCGGAGCTGGCGAACGTCTTTCTCGTAGTCGTAGTCTGAGAATAGATATCCGCGAAGCGCCTCGACGATAGGCGTCGGATTCTCGCGCCAGGTGACGTAGAGGTACTCGTGGGCGTACATCGACTTGTTGCCGTACTCGGTCTTGTACGCATCGATGTCCTTCAGCAGCTGGCGACCTTCGTCAGAAGCGCTCAGCGCGCGCATGGCACCGTCTGCCGTCTCGTTCTCGTCGAACGCGCGCTTCAGCTTCGGGCTCTTCTTCACCTTCTCCTTCAACGTCCACAGTTCGCGCACCGAGTCCCAGTTGCGGTCCTCGTCCGAAATGAGAATGCGGCCGACCAGCGGTTTGTGCTGCTCGCCGACCAGTGGAATGAGAACGCTCTCGAACGTAATCGACGCCTGAAACTGCGCGAGGTTGAGCATCCAGTGCAGCCGCCAGTGGCGTTCCTGGATGTCGATGGCCTCTTCGAGCAGGATCATCAACTCTGGCAGCGAAGACGATTCCATCGGAAACGTGTCGAGGTACTCGAAGTTGCGGAGGATTTCCGGCAGGTAGCGCCGCTTCCACCAGTCGAGGAACTTGTCGGCATAGACCGGCATCACCATGTTGTAGTACGCCCACAACCCGGCTTCTTCCTCGGCCTCCCTCGGCACGACCGCGCTCATCAGGTAGCCGCTGACGGTTTTCGCGACCCAGTCCTTACCGAACGGCACGCCGAACCGGCGATACATGTAGCCGCAGGTCAGCCACCAGCCGCCGATGTCGAACCACATGGGTGAGATGGGTTGAGGACAGTGGAGGTCGTCGAGCCAGAAGTGGAGCTTCTTCTCTTCGTCGCTCGACCACTCGATGGGAGTAGTCGCGTCTCCAAAAAACTGATCGAGAATCTTGTCTCTGTCTGCCATGAGTGCTCTCTGAAAAGGAAGAACGAATAACGAAAATCGAATAGAGAACAGCGTGTCACGCGTGCATTTTTCGTTTTACGTTGTTCGCTTTTCGTTACTACAGGCTCTTCAGCCTCTCCATATTGAATGTGCTGACCTGCGCGACCAACAGTCCGTCGCGCGTCACGTACGCATCGGCTCCTCGGTACGGCTCTTTCAAGAAATCTGCGTCGGCTTTCCACTGCACGACTCACCGTGTCGCCGACCGTAAATACGTGTTCGGCGGTGAAGGTCACGCCGCCGAGGCCGCCATCCTTGAACGGCTTGACCATTCCGCCGAAGGCGTCGGCAACGGCCTGGCGGCCGCGAATCACGACGCCGCCCGGCAGAAAAATCTCCACATCTTCGGGATACTGTGCCATTAGCCGATTCCAGTCGCCTTTATTGAGCGCGTCGAGATGCTCGTCGACGACTGCTGTCGGAGTCGGCTGTTTTTTGAAGTCAGGCAATTTGGACATAGCCACCCAGCAGAAAATGCGAAAGGCGCTGGAATTCTAGTCCAGCGCCCTCGTATTGATCTCTATTCGTTTTCCGTTATTCGCTTTTCGTTACGGCGTCAGTTTAGTTCGTCGTCGCTGCAACCGCCCCAATCCCTTTGTAATTGAACTTCTGCAGGCGTTTGCCTTCGTACGTCTCGACCGTGTAGACGTTGCCCTTCGAATCGAGCGAGATGTTGTGCACGGCGTAGAACTGTCCGGGATACCGTCCGCCGCTGCCGAAGTGGCTCACGACCTGCAGCGGTTCGCGCAGCAGGGTCCACACGCGATGGTTCGCGCCGTCGGCCACGAAGAGATGCCGCTGCGGCTTGTCGTTCGAGAACGCGATGTCGAAGATGACGCCGTCGCCGAGCGTGTCCTTCGCAATCTGCATTTCCTTCACGTAGGTCCCGTCTTTTCTGAACACCTGGATGCGGTCGTTCGCGCGGTCGCACACATAGACGAGCCCGTCGTTGGCGATCTGCGCGCAATGCACCGTGCGGAACACCTGCGGAATCGGCGCTGCCGGATCGTACGGGCCCGGATCGGTGTCGTCCGGCTTCTTGCCGTACGCGCCCCAGTGGCGCTTGTACACGCCGGTGTCGGCGTCGAACACGATGACGCGCCGGTTGCCGTATCCGTCGGCGACGTACACCTCGTTCGCGGCGAGATCGACTTCAGCTTCGGCCGCGCGATTGAGGTTTGCGGTGTCGGTGTTGCCTTTGCTCTGGCCTTCGCGTCCAACCTGCAGCAGGAATTTCCCCTGCCGCGTGAACTTCAACATCTGATGGCCCTGGTTCGTCGTCAGCCACACGTTGTCTTTGCCGTCGACGGTGATGCCGTGCATCGATGTGGGCCACTGATACCCGGCACCCGGACCGCCCCACGACGAGACGAGGTTGCCGGCCATGTCGAACTCGAGAATCGGCGGCGCAACGGCGCAGCAGATCGACGAGATGGGGCGCTTGTCGCCGGGTTGCGGCGGGGGAGAGCCGCCCGGCTGCTGCATGCCGTTCGTGCCGGCCACCATGCCGGCTTCCTTCGGCGCGACGTTGCCGCGATGCGTAATCCAGATGTGATCGCGCGAGTCGACGCTGAGCCCGACGACCGATCCGAGCACCCAGTTGTTCGGCAGCGGCTTCGGCCACATCGGATCGACCTGATACATCGGCGCCTGCACGGTCCCGCGCGATTGCGCCGAGCTGACCGTCTGGAGGCCCCACTGCGCGATGGCGAGCACCGCGATGACGGCGAGAAGAGTGATGCCGGTTTTGTATTGGTGTTTCATGCTGCTCCTATTTGATGATCGCCACGGCGCGAACAGGCGCGGCTGAGGCGCCGCGCCACTTCACGGGGAGAACACTCACGGTAAACGAGTGGTACGGCGCCGGGATCTCGTGCAGGTTGCACATGTTCTCGAGATGATAGTACTCCCGCTCGCGCATCACGCGATGCGCCTCCCAGAATTTTTTCCGCTCGAACATCTTGGCGACGGGCGGGTCGAAGCCGATGGCGTCGATGCCCATCACTTTCACGCCCCGGTCCAGGATGTAGTGCACCGATTCCTTCGTCATCCCAGGATGGTTGCTGAGATACGCCTTGTCGAGCCGCTCTTTCGCCGCATCCGTCCGCAAGAGGACGATGTCGAGGGCTTTTATTTTGTACCCGCCGAGCTTCGCCTCGGCCGCCTCGATGTCGGGCACGGTAATCTCGTCGCCCGCGGCCTTGTGCGTCAAGTCGAGCACGACGCCATCTCCATAACAGTAGTCGATCGGGATCCCTTCGGCGCGCGGCGCCGTGGGGTTCACGTGCCCCCACGAATCGATGTGCGTGCCGATGTGATCGCCGGTGACGATCATGCAGTGGTTGGTAATCTCATTGACGCCGAACTTGTCGGTGCCGACGCTCTGCGCCATCTGACTGTAGGTTTCCATCTCGACGATGACCGGCTTTGCGACGTTGGGATAGGTCATCATCCCCTGGAACACTTCCATACTTAGATCAATCAACCGTGGCATCTGTCTTTTCGTAATCTCCCAATCTGCCAATCTTCCAATCTACCAATGCAGGAATGCAGTCTATTTGCCTTCCCAGCCACCGTCAACATGCACCGATTGCCCGGTCAGATAGCTCGCTTCATCTGACGCGAAAAACGCGACGACCCGCCCGATCTCGCGCGGCTCGCCGGCGCGGCCGAGCGAAATCTGCTGCAGCACGAGCGGAAGGATGTCGGGGCTCTTCATGACCCACGCCGTCATGTCGGTGTCGATCAGTCCTGGATGCACGCAGTTCACGCGGATGCCCTGCGGCGTGACCTCGGCCGACATGTTGCGCGTGAGCGCTTCGAGGCCGAGCTTCGTCGGCGCGTAGTGCGTGCGGCCGGGCAGCACCTTCGCCGCCTGAATCGATCCGATGTGCACGATGCTGCCCTTGCGCTTTTCGGCGATCGCCTTGCGGCAGAACACCTGCGAGCACAGCCACGCGCCGCGAAGGTTGACGTCGACCAGGCGTGTCCACTGCTCGTCGGTGAGCTCGAGGAACGGCACGATCGTCTCGATGCCCGCGTTGTTGACGAGGATGTCGAGCCCGCCGAGCTCCTTCCACGCCTTGTCGATCATCGCCTCGACGTCGGCGCGCTTCGCCACGTCGCCCTTGACGGCGATCGCCTTGCGGCCCAGCGCCTGGATGCCCTTGGCGACATCCTCGGCCGGCTTCGCGCTTTCGATGTAGTTGACAGCCACGTCCGCGCCTTCTTCGGCGAAGACCTCGGCGATGCCGCGGCCGATGCCGCGGCTCGCGCCGGTGATGAGTGCTTTTTTACCTTTTAGTCGCATAAGTAGTCCGTGAAACAGCGGCCTGCGCAGCTCGTTGACACAAACGTCGCTGGTGCGCGGCCGGAATGATAACGATGCGCTCGCTGATTACGTGCGGAACGTGTAGCCGAGCGACTGCATGTACTTCTTGCTGATCTCGGCGGTCTGGCGCGGCGTGTACGGCATGTTCGCCGAGCCGTCGAGCTCGTGCATGATGTTCGCGTTCGGGTTCGCCTTCTCCATCGTCTCGAGCACCGACTTCAGGTCGACCTTGCCCTCGCCGAGCGGAGCTGTAGCCGCCCATGTGCTCCCCGCCGATGAAGTCCTTGAGGTGCATGTGGTCGATGATCTTCGCGAAGTCTTTGACGAGCTGCGCCGCGTCGGTGCCGCCCTTCTGCGCCTGGCCGATGTCGGGCGCGAAGTGCATGTAGCGCGTGTCGACCGCGTTCATCACTTCGTAGGTCTCTTCCCTCGTTTCCACCGCCGTGCCGGTGTGCTGATGCAGCCCGGTGCCGAGGCCCATGTCGTTCACCGCTTTGCCGTAGTCATTGAGCGACGCGATGATGTTGGCCTTGTGCTCGGCGAACACGTAACCCTTGCGCGGGCCATTGCACGACTGCACGAGGTAGCTGCCGCCGTATTTCTTCAGAACCTTCGCATAACGCTGGAGCATCTCGATTTGCGCCGTGCGCTGCGTCGGATCGGTCACGTTCACCGTCACGTAGGCCGACTTCAGCGGAATCGGGTACTTCGCCAGCAGCGGCTGCAGCGCGCCTTTCTTGTCGAGATCCTCGAGGATCGACGCGAAGGTCTCGAAGCTGTGATAGCCGAGCTCGCTGCAGTCCTTCATGCGCCGGCTCGAGATTTTCCGGCGTGCGAGGCACCGCGCCGAAGATGAGCATCGTGATGCCGATCTTCAGCCTCTTCGGCGAGGCCTGCGCGAACGCAAATTCGGGAAGAGCCGCGGCGCCGACGCCCGCGAGGATGGTCTTGGTGAAAGTGCGACGATTCATGAGACACGTCCTTTTAATCGCGAGGGCTACGCCCCGCTCGGGTCGCTCCGCTTGCGGGGGCCCCACGCCCCGCGCCGCTCCGCGACTTCTTCACTGGTCCCGGGATTCTAATCGAGTTTACTTTAACGGTAAAGTTAAGGTATACCACTGTCTCACGCACACGGTCCCTTGGCGATCGGCCGGCAACCCTCTTCTTCCGGGGAGTGATCAGCCATGAAGTTCACAGCGATTCTGACAGCTGCGATCGCGCTTGCGATATCTGCGAGCCTCGCGACCTCCGACGTCCACGCGCAAGCCCTTTACGGGTCGATCGTGGGAACCGTCAGCGACTCAACCGACGCGGCGGTGCCGGGTGCCACGGTCACTATCGTGCACACGCAAACGAACCAGACCCGCACGGCTCACGACGTCGGGCTCCGGCACTTTCAGCTTCCCGACGGTTCCCAGCGGCACCTACACCGTGTCGTTCAGCTTACCGGGTTTTCGCACGGTCACGCGAGAAGGCGTTGCGGTGAGCATCAGCGACGTCGTGCGCGTCGATTCGAGGCTGCAGGTGGACACTATCACCGAGAACGTGATGGTGAGCGGGCAGGCGGTCACACTGCAGACCGATCGTGCCCAGGTGCAGAGCCAGCTGAACACGACATCGCTCGAAGAGATGCCGGTGCCGCCAAATCGCAACTATCAGAATCTGCTCATCACCATTCCCGGCTTCACGCCGCCTTCCAACGCGCATTCGATTTCGGCGAATCCCTCGCGCGCGCTGAACTTCAACGTGAACGGCGCGTCGCGCAACTCCAACGTGGTGCGCATCGAAGGCGCCGCGGCGCCTAACGTCTGGCTGCCGCACGTGTCCGCCTACGTGCCGGGCCTCGAAGCGATCGAAACGGTGAATGTCGTCACGAGCAGCTTCGACGCCGACCAGGGACTGGCGGGCGGATCGGCGATCAACCTGCAGATGAAGAGCGGCACGAACAATCTGCACGGCTCCGTGTTTACGTTCCATGGGAACGAGGCGATGAAGTCGCGGCCGTACTTTCTGCCGGCGGACGAGGAAAAGCCGAAGTTCATGGATAACCAGAGCGGTGGCACGGTCGGCGGTCCGATCAAGCGCAACAAGCTCTTCTACTTCATCTCCTACGACGGCCAGTTCGATCGCCGCACGGGGCACGATTTTCTCACCGTGCCGACGGCGGCCATGCGGGCCGGAGACTTCTCGGGATCGACGACGCCGATTTACGATCCCGCCACGGGCAACGCCGACGGCACCGGCCGCACGGCATTTCCGGGCAATCGGATTCCGCAGAACAGGTTCGATCCAATCGCGCTGAAAATCCTCGCGAACATTCCGCTGCCAACCGAGGCAGGCGTCCTCACGGACAATTACTTCGCGACCGGCGATTTCAGCGTCACCCGCAACAAATACGACGGCAAGCTGACCTACACCCACTCGACGAACCTCATCGTGAACGGCCGCGTCGGGCTGCTGGAGTACGACATGCAGAACCCGCCGGCGTTCGGCGACGTGGGCCCGGGCGTCCACAGCGCGGGTGGCCGTGAGGGTCACGGCTTCGGCAGCACCTTCAACGGAACCGTGTCGGCGAATTACATCGTCAGCCCCACATTCGTCGTCGACACGCATTTCGGCTTCACGCGGCTCGACACGGCCGCCGAGCCCCCGCGGATGGACGAGAACGTCGGACGCGAGATCCTCGGCATTCCCGGGACGAACGGCGCAACCGGCGAGCGGGTGTACGGGGGCTACCCGAGCTTCAGCGTCAGCAACTTTGCGAACTTCGGCAAGCAGAGCTCGCCGATCTACTACCTCGATCCGGCGTACGAGTATGTCGCGAATGCCAACTGGATCAAGGGCAGCCACAACGTGCGGTTCGGCCTGAACGTCGGCCGGCAGATGATGGACAACTTCGAAGTCCAGGGCGCCGGATCGTTCTCGTTCAACGGAGGATCGACGACGCTTCGCGGCGGACCCACGTCGAATCAGTTCAACAACTTCGCGGACTTCCTGCTGGGGTACGCCTCTTCCGGCAGCCGCAGCATTCTGCTCGACGATCGCGCGACGAGCCGGACCTGGCAGTTCAGCCTTGCCGCAGGCGATCGCTGGCAGGCGTCGCGGAAGCTGACGTTGTCGTTCGGCGTGCGTTGGGATTACTTCCCGATGGGCGTCGCAAAAGATCGCGGGTTCTCGAGGTACGACTGGGAGAACAACAAGATGCTGCTCTGCGGCGTCGCCGACATTCCCAGGGACTGCGGCGTGAAAATTCCGCTCGACAACTTCAGCCCGCGGCTGGGCGTGGCGTATCGCGCCACGGAGACGTTCGTCATCCGCGGCGGCTATGGCATCAGCTACGATCCGCAGCCGCTCGCGTTCATCCGGAACCTGCTGGGCGTCTACCCGCAATCGCTCGGCTACGCGCTGCCGGCGTCGGTGAACTCGAACGTCGCGGTGGGCCGCCTGGCCACCGGGCTTCCGCCCGAGCCGGTCGTCGATACGACCGGGGGCCGCATCACCATCGATCCGACGACGGGATTCTTCTCACCGCCCGATGAATACAAGATGGGGTACATCGAGTCGTTCAACGTGACGTTCGAGAAGCAGATGCCCTGGCACTTCATCGGCCAGGTCGGCTACGTCGGCGCGCGGCAGCGGGACATCCTGCAGACGCAGGATCAGAACGCCGGCCAGATACCCGGCGCGGGCCGCGCAGGGCAGCCCCTCTTCCAGAAGTTCGGCAGGACCGCCGGCTCGAACACCATCGGCAACTTCGGCGAGAACTGGTACGACTCGATGCAGGCGACCCTGACTCGCGGGTTTGCCAATGGGATGCAGTTCAACGTGGCGTATACCTGGTCGAAATCGATGGGGTATTGCTGCGACGACCTGAGCGACAAGAACCAGGCGATTCAGATTCCGGCGTTCAAGCACCTCAACAAGGCGCTGAAGGGACACGATCGGACGCACGTCTTCACGTTCGCCACTGTTGCCGAGTTGCCGTTCGGCGACGGCAAGCGATTCGCGAGCTCGGGAATGGCCGCAAAGATTCTTGGCGGCTGGCAGACCAATGCATTGGTGGCGCTCTACAGCGGCACGCCGTTCAGCGTGTCATCGTCCGGCACCTCGCTCGACGCATCGGGCAATACGCAGCGGGCCGATCAGGTGAAGTCGGATGTGCAGATTCTGGGCGGGACAGGCCGCGGTCAGTCGTATTTCGATCCGCTCGCGTTCGCGCCGGTTACGCAGGCGCGCTTCGGCACAGCCGCCTTCAACTCTGTGCGAGGGCCGGGCCACGCCAATCTCGACCTTGCGATCGTGCGCAACTTCCGCCTCGGTCCGCGCTATCAGTTCCAGGTGAGGCTGGAAGCGCTGAACGCGACGAACACGCCGCACTTCAGCAATCCGGGCAGCAATCGCTCGAATCTGATTTTGAACCCGGACGGTTCGATTGCCAGCCTGGGCGGATACACGGAGATCACATCGACGACCGGAACCGGACGCGAGGGTGTGGACGAGCGAGTGTTCCGAGTGGGACTGAGGATGCGCTTCTAACGAAAAACGAAGAACGAAAAAGGAATAGAGAACGCGCATGAGATATCGAGTGGTGGCTGCCGTGGTGCTGTTGAGCGCCGCGGCAGTCGGCGCGCAGGGCAAATCGAAGTGGGTGTATCCCGACGCGAAGGGGCGGCTGCAGTACACCGCCGACGCGCGCGGGAACCGCATCATGGACTTTTCGCACGCCGGCTACAAAGGCGGCGGCGTGCGGATTCCAGACGTGCGTGTCGGGCGGACGGTGAAGCCCATTGCGGGCGACAACACCGCGCAAATTCAAGCGGCCATCGACGAGGTGTCGAAGCTTCCGGTTGATGCGAATGGTTTTCGCGGCGCCGTGCTGCTCGAACGCGGTACGTACGATGTCGCCGGCAACCTTCGCATCGCGGCGAGCGGTGTCGTACTGCGCGGCAGCGGTTCCGGCGAGAAGGGAACCATCCTTCGCGTGACCGGCGCGCCGCATCGCGTCTTCACCGTTGGCGGCACGGGCACGTGGCAGGCCGACTCGACGCGCGCGAACGTGACTGACGCGTACGTGCCCGCCGGCGCGAGCACAGTGACGGTCGACTCTGCCGCGGCGTTTCGCCCAGGCGATCAGGTCGTGATTCAACGGCAGGCGACTGAAGCGTGGATTCGTTTCATGAACATGGATACGCTCGAGCGCAACGGCAAGCCGCAGACGTGGCTCAAGGCGGGCACGATCATCACGCACGATCGGACAATCGCATCGATTGAAGGAAATCGCATGACGTTCGACGTGCCGTTGTCGGATTCATTCGACGCCGCGTATTTGAATCCGCCAGGCACGACAGTTGCGAAGTACACGTTCCCTAGCCGCATCGAGCAGGTGGGCGTCGAGTCGCTGCGCGTGACCGTGCCCGCGCAGGACAAGCCCATCAGCGAGGCACAATTCACACTGCTCTCGATGAACGCCGTCATCGACGGATGGGTGCGCGACATCGTGTCGGTTGACACGCACAACAGCACCACGTTCGGATCGACGGTCCGCCGCGTCACCGTCGATCGCGTGCACATCCAGCACACGCTGCCGTTCACGGCGCCCGCCGCGCCGGCCGATTTTGCAATCTCCGGCACGCAGATTCTGCTCGATCGGTCGAGCGTGACCGGGCAGGGCGTGTGGCCTGTCGTGACACAGGTCGGCGTGATGGGGCCCAACGTGGTCCTCAATTTCAAGAGCACGACCGCCGGCATCGCCCCGCACCAACGATGGGCGGCCGGACTGCTCGTCGACAGCAGCGAGTTCACCGGCGGCACCGATCTGCGGCCGAACATCGCGTTCTCGAATCGCGAGTACGCCGGATCAGGTCACGGATGGAGTGTCGGCTGGGCCGTGGCGTGGAACGTGAAAGCCGAAGTGCTGCTCATTCAGCAGCCGCCCGGCTCGAAGAACTGGTGCATCGGCTGCACCGGACGCTTCACGCCGATCCTCTGGCACAAAGGATCGATTCCGATCCCTGAGAGTCCATCGGAGACGCACGAGTCTCCCGGCGTGCCCGTGACGCCCGC
Organism: Vicinamibacterales bacterium; assembly: GCA_963730445.1. Lineage (GTDB taxonomy): Bacteria > Acidobacteriota > Vicinamibacteria > Vicinamibacterales > JAMQPK01 > JAMQPK01. Next base: position 134,327 of record CAVSRX010000008.1, read on the forward strand.
GAGCCTGTATCTCGCGCAGTTGCGCGATCGACTGGGGGAACAGGCGCTGAAGAACATCGGGCGCTGAAAGATGTGCCTAATTCTCAATTGAACTGAGTGCAGCATTGAACTTTTCGATCTGCCGCGGTGAATCGGCAATACATCACAATCGCGCAATCGCCAGATCAATATGGCAATAGATCAATCGATCAGTAGTTACGATATTCAGCGTGATTCCGTCGGGAAAGGCGTTGCCGAAGGCTATCTCGAGCCGCGAGGAACTCGACACCGTTGCGCGCGAAGGGCTGGCCACGCTGCCGGTCGACGGCCGCCGCGTCCTCGTGATCATCCCCGACGGCACGAGGACGATGCCGATGCCGCTGATGTTCGAGCTGATCGAGCGCGAGCTCGGCCCGCGCGTCGCGGCGCTCGACTATCTTGTCGCGCTCGGCACGCACACGCCCATGAACGACGCGCAGTTGAGCGCGCTCGTCGGGCGGCCAGTCGTCAACGGGCGCGCCGGCGCGCGCCACATCTTCAATCACCGCTGGGACGACCCTGCCACGTACGCGCAGCTTGGGGTCATTCCCGCGCGCGACATCGCCGACATCACCAGCGGCCGCCTGCGTCAGGACGTGCCGGTCGCGCTCAATCGCCTCGCGACCGAATACGATCACATCCTCATCTGCGGTCCCGTGTTTCCACACGAGGTCGCCGGCTTTTCCGGCGGCACGAAGTACTTGTTTCCCGGCATTGCGGCGCCCGAGATTATTCACTTCACGCACTGGCTCGGAGCGCTCATCACCTCATATGAAGTGATTGGCACCATCGACTCGGCCGTACGCGCCGTGATCAATCGCGCCGCGGCGCTGCTCGACACGCCGCTCTCTCTGCTGGCCCTGGTCGTGACGCATCACGGCGTGGCCGGCATGTACTGCGGCGATGTGCACGAGGCATGGCGGCAAGCCGCGACGCTGTCATCCAGGCGGCACATCGTGTGGGTCGACGAGCCGTACGATCGCGTGCTCGCGATTATGCCGGCGATGTACGACGATTTGTGGACCGCCGGGAAAGGCATGTACAAGAGCGAGCCCGTCGTGGCGGACGAAGGGGAAGTGATCATCTACGCGCCGCACGTCACGGAAGTGAGCCGCGTGCACGGCCGGATGATCGACGAGGTCGGCTATCACTGCCGGGACTACTTTCTCGCGCAGTGGGATCGCTTCAAGAAATATCCGGGCGGCATCCTCGCGCACTCGACGCACGTGAAAGGGAACGGCACGTACGACGCCGCAACGAGCGTCGAAGACCCGCGCGTGCAGGTGACGCTGGCCACCGGCATCTCTCCAGAGCACTGTGCGCTGGTGAATCTGGGCTACAGGAATCCGACAACCGTCGACGCGCGCGACTACGAGGGCGATCCGAAGACGCTCGTCATCCCGCGCGCGGGGGAAATGTTGTATCGCGTCGGGGCTCCACCCGAGCCGGCCGATGGATCCTAAGGGCCTCTCGATTCTCGTGGACGAGAACGTGGCCTATGCGCGCGAGTCGTTCGGCCGTGTCGGCAGCGTGCGAGTCCTTCCCGGCCGCCGCATCACAGCCGCCGACGTCGAACGCGTGGACGTGCTGATCGTCCGGTCGGTGACGCGTGTGAACGAGGCGCTGCTTGCGGGTTCGTCGGTGAAATTCGTGGGGACGGCGACGATTGGCTGCGATCACGTGGACGTGGAGTACCTGCGCGGCCGCGGCATCGCGTTCGCGAGCGCGCCAGGCTCGAACGCCACCTCCGTTGCCGAGTACATCGTGGCCGCACTGCTTCTGTCGGCGCATGCGCGGCAAAGGCCGCTCGAGGGCTCGGCGCTGGCGGTCATCGGCGTCGGAAATGTTGGTGCGCGCGTCGCAGAGAAGGCCAGCGCGCTTGGCATGCGTTGTGTGCTGAACGATCCTCCGAGGCAGCGGAACGGCCACGACCCTGCCTTCGTCGCGCGTGATGAAGCGCTCTCCCAGGCTGAGTACGTAACGCTCCACGTGCCGCTCGAACGTACAGGTCCTGATGCGACCGTGGGCATGGCTGGACGCGCATTTTTCGACCGGATGCAGTCTGATGCCGTGTTTCTGAATACCTCCCGCGGTGCGGTCGTCGATGAAGAAGCGCTGGCCGCCGCGCTCGACTCGGGCCGCGTGTCGCACGCCGTGCTCGACGTGTGGCAGCGCGAACCGGACATCGACCCGCAGATGGTCGGGCGTGCCTTTCTCGCCACGCCGCACATCGCGGGGTACTCGTTCGACGGCAAGGTATTGGCGACAGCGATGCTGTTCCAGGCGTTGTGCCGATGGCTCGACGCGGCATGTGCAACCGACTCCGCCGAGGCGCGCGCGAGATGCGCAGACCTTGATCTGTCCGGCCTGCTGCCCGAGCCGGCGATCGCACGCGTCGATCTCACGGGCCGTGCGGGAGACGACGAAGACCTGGTGCGAACGGTGGTTTCGGCCGTCTATGACATCAAAGAGGATGACCGCGCGCTGCGTGGTGTCGTCAGCAATGCCGACCGCGACACGATCGGCGCACAGTTCGATCTGCTGCGAAAGACCTACAGGCGTCGTCGCGAGTTCTCCCACACGACCGTGGTGCTGCCGACAGGGCGTGACGCGCTGTTTCGGACGCTGACGAATCTTGGATTTCGTGCAGAAACGCAATAAGCTTTTCGATTTGATCGGGGAGGCAGTGATTTCATGAGCGAGGCAAGGGCAGACATCGGACTCATCGGCTTGGCGGTCATGGGCCAGAACATCGTCCTGAACATGGACGATCACGGATACACGGTTGCCGTCTTCAACCGGACGGTCTCGAAGGTCGACGAGTTTCTGTCCCAGGAGGCGGCCGGAACGAAGGTCATCGGGACGCACTCGATTCAGGAACTGTGCGCGGTGCTGAAGAGGCCACGGCGTGTGATGCTGCTCGTGAAGGCCGGCGGCCCAGTCGATGAGTTCATCGAGGCGTTGCTGCCACACCTCGAGCCCGGCGACGTCATCATCGACGGAGGCAACTCACATTTCCCGGATACGATTCGCCGGACAAAATATCTGGAGTCGAAGGGGCTGCTCTACATCGGCACCGGCGTGTCGGGCGGCGAAGAAGGCGCACGGCACGGCCCGTCAATCATGCCGGGCGGATCCGCTGCCGCGTGGCCGCACGTGAAAGAGATCTTTCAGTCGATTGCCGCCAAGACGCCCGAAGGGGAGCCATGCTGCGACTGGGTCGGCGAAGATGGCGCCGGTCATTACGTCAAGATGGTGCACAACGGGATCGAGTACGGCGACATGCAGCTCATTGCCGAGGCGTATCACCTCATGAAGGAAGGGCTCGGCCTTTCGAATGAGCAGATGCACGAGGTGTTCGCCCGATGGAACGAAGGGCCGCTCGACTCGTACCTGATCGAGATCACGCGCGATATTCTCGGCACGACCGATGAAGACGGTCGTTACGTCCTCGATCTGATTCTCGACACGGCCGGTCAGAAAGGCACAGGCAAATGGACGGGCGTGTCGGCCCTGGATCTCGGCATGCCGATGACGCTCGTGACCGAAGCCGTCTTCTCTCGATGCGTGTCGGCGCTCAAGAACGAGCGTGTGGCCGCGTCGACGATCTTGAAAGGGCCGGCGCCGCGATTCGAAGGCGATCGGCAGGCGTTTGTCGACGACATCGGCCGCGCGGTGTACGCTTCAAAAATCATCTCGTACGCGCAGGGGTTCATGCTGCTGCGCGAGGCGGCCAACGAGTACAAGTGGCACGTCAACTACGGCGGGGTTGCGCTGATGTGGCGGGGAGGGTGCATCATCCGCAGCCGGTTCCTCGGCAAGATTCGCGATGCGTTCGCGAAGAATCCGGACCTGCACAACCTGCTCCTCGACGACTTCTTCCGTTCGGTGATTGACGAATCTCAGGCGGGCTGGCGGCGCGTCGTCGCGCGAGCCGCCGAGATGGGGATTCCGATCCCGGCCATGTCGTCGGCACTCGCGTTCTTCGACGGGTACCGGCACGGATGGCTGCCCGCGAACCTCGTGCAGGCGCAGCGCGATTATTTCGGCGCGCACACGTACGAGCGCGTCGACCAACCGCGCGGCAAGTTCTTCCACACGAACTGGACGGGGCGCGGCGGCCGCGTCTCGTCAACCACTTACACGGTGTAGCGACATGGCTGGCGTTCTGAGCATGACGACAGTACGTAGTGCTGGCCTTCAGGCCAGCTATTGGGAGATAGATGACGTTCAAGATCGGAGTAGTAGGGCTGGGCGTGATGGGCGCAAGTCTGGCGCGCAATATCGCCAGCAAGGGATTTCCGGTCGCGGGCTACGACCTCGACGCGGCGAAAACGCAGGCGTTCGCCGCCGGCGAGGCGAGCGGCTCGGGCATCGGCAGCGCTGATGCGCTGGACAAGTTGATGGCCGTGCTCGAGCGGCCGCGGCGCGTCTTGATGATGGTGCCGGCCGGGGCGCCGGTCGACAGCGTCATCGCGCATCTTCGTCCGCATCTCGAGCGCGAAGACATTCTCATTGACGGCGGCAATTCATTCTTCCGCGATACCGATCGGCGCGCTGACGATCTCGCGTCCGCTGGATTCCGGTTCGTCGGCATGGGCGTGTCGGGCGGAGAAGAGGGCGCGCTGCGCGGGCCGTCGATGATGCCAGGAGGGCCGCGCGAGGCGTGGGATGCGCTCAAGCCCATCCTTCTCGCGATGGCGGCGAAAGCCGAAGACGGAGAACCATGCGTCTCGTATATGGGACCCCGCGGCGCCGGACACTACGTGAAGATGGTGCACAACGGCATCGAGTACGGCGACATGCAATTGATCGCCGAGGTGTACGACGTGCTCACGCGTGCCGCCGGCATGTCGGCACGCGAGGTTGCCGACACCTTTGCGAAGTGGAATGAAGGAGAACTGAAGTCGTATCTCGTGGAAATCACGGCCCGTGTGCTCGAGCGCGTCGACAGCGAAACGGGGAAGCCGCTCGTCGATGTCATCCTCGACGAAGCGGAGCAGAAGGGCACGGGCAAATGGATGAGCCAGGACGCATTCGACGTCGGCGCACCGATCCCTACCGTCAATGCCGCTGTCGAAGCGCGCCTGCTCTCGGCCCTGAAATCCGAGCGCGTCGTGGCGAGTAAGGTGTTACCAGGTCCCAGCGGATCGGCGGGCGCTTCGGTAGGGCGCGACTTTAGTCGTGCAGATCTTGATCGAGGCCACTCGTCAGGCCCTCTACGTCGCCAAAATCACCTCGTACGCGCAGGGCATGGCGCTGCTGCGCCAGGCGTCGCAGGAGTACAAGTACGACATCGATCTCGCGGAGGTCGCGAAAATCTGGCGAGCCGGCTGCATCATCCGCGCGGCGCTGCTTTCGGATGTGCGCGCCGCGTTCACCAGGAATCCGGCGCTCGTCAACCTGATGCTCGACGACAGTTTTTCGACGTCGCTTGCGTCGGGAGAGCAGGCACTGCGCGCCGTCGTGCAGGTGGCCGTGGCGTCAGGCATTCCCGTACCGGCGCTCGGCTCGTCGCTGGCGTACTACGATTCGTACCGCACCGCGCGCCTGCCGGCGAACCTCACGCAGGGGCAGCGCGATTTCTTCGGCGCACATACGTACCGCCGTGTCGATCGCGACGGCGACTTCCACACCGACTGGACACACGCATGAGCAGCCCGCTGGTTATTCCTGCCAAGGGAGATCTCGACTTTCTATCGCTCGGGGCGCTCGTGCATCGCCTCGACTCCGGCGTCTATCCCTTCCACAAGGCTTCGTCCGTCCAGATTCACGTGAGCGGCGGCGAGTTCAACACGGCCGCCAACCTCTCGGACTGTTTCGGCCTGCGCACCGCTGTCGCGAGCGCGATGGTCGATTATCCGGTCGGCGATCTCATCAACGAGCGCGTGCGCGCGATGGGCGTGCGGCCGTTCTACAAGCGCTTCAAGCACGACGGAGCGCGCGGGCCGAACATGGCCACCGTGTACAGCGATCGCGGCCAGGGCGTTCGCGCGCCCGTCGTCTTTTACAACCGCAGCAACGAAGCGGCCGCGCTGTTGAAGCCGGGCGACTTCGACTGGAAGGCGATCTTCGGCGGCGGCGTGCGGTGGTTCCACAGCGGCGGCATTTTCGCCGCGCTCTCCGATACGACGGCAGAGCTGATTATCGAGGCCATGCAGGCGGCAAAAAACAGCGGCGCGATGGTGTCGTTCGATTTGAACTACCGCGAGAAGCTCTGGAACGCCTCCGGCGGCGGGCAAGCGCGCGCGCTGGACGTGATGTCGCGCATCGTCAAGCATGTGGATGTGCTCGTCGGAAACGAGGAGGATCTGCAGAAGGGGCTGGGGATACCCGGACCCGAGGTCGCGGCCAAGTCGGGGCTGGACTCCGGGGCCTTTCTCGCTATGATCGACAACGTCGTTTCCCGCCACCCGCAGATCAAGGTCCTCGCCACGACGCTGCGCGAGGTCCACTCCACGAACCGTCACACGTGGAGCGCGGTCGCGTGGATTGCGGGCAAGGCGTACGTCGCTCCGACCTGCGAGCTCGACGTGCGCGATCGCGTCGGCGGCGGCGATGGCTTTGCGTCGGGTCTCATCTACGGCCTCATGAACGGCGACGCGCCGGACGAGGCCTTGAAGCTCGGGTGGGCGCACGGCGCGCTCATCACCACGTTCCCGGGCGACACGACGATGGCCAAGGTGGAGCAGGTGCGCGCGTTTGCAAAAGGCGGCTCGGCGCGAATTCAACGATAAGGAGACATATGTCTGAACAGAATCTCGTGAACCGTCGCGATTTCGTCAAAACCGCCGGTGGTGCCGTTGCCGCGACGTCGTTGCTGGGCGCCGACGCGTTCGCGCAGGCGCCCGCGGCTCGCAGGCGCTACGCCATCATCGGCACCGGCGAGCGCGCCACCAGCATGTGGGGCCGCCAGATCCGGGAACGCTATTCCGACGTCGTCCAGTTCGTCGGTCTCTGCGACATCAATCCGAAGCGCGTCGAGATTTCGAAGGGGCTGATGGGCGTCGATTGCCCGACGTTCACCAACTTCGACGAGATGCTCGACAAGGCGAAGCCCGACGTCGTGATGGTGACGACGAAGGACGCGCACCACAGCCAGTACATCGTTCGCGCGCTCGACCGGGGCTTCGACGTGATGACCGAGAAGCCGATGGTCATCGACGAGAAGCAGTGCCAGGCGGTGCTCGATGCCGAGAAGCGCAACAAGAAGAAGATCATCGTCACCTTCAACTACCGCTTCGCGCCGAAGCACCGCACGGTGAAGGAAATCCTCATGTCGGGGGAGATCGGCAAAGTGCTGTCGGTCGACTTCGCGTGGTATCTCGACGTGTACCACGGCGCCGATTACTTCCGCCGCTGGCACGCATACAAGAACGGAGGCGGCAGCCTCTGGGTGCACAAGGCGACGCATCACTTCGACCTCGTCAACTGGTGGCTGGGCGCCGATCCGGTCGAGGTCGTGGCCAACGGGCAGCTCCAGGTGTACGGGAAGAACGGCACGATCCGCGGAACCAACTGCCGCGTCTGTCCGCACAAGAAGGAGTGCAAGTTCTACTACGACCTCAACACGAATCCGACGCGCATGAAGCTGTATGCCGGCGCGGAAGATGCCGACGGCTACTATCGCGACGGCTGCGTCTATCGCAACGACATCGACATCTACGATTCGATGCAGGCGATCGTGAAGTACTCCAACGGCGCGACGATGGCGTACTCGCTCGATGCGCACATGCCGTTCGAGGGATACCGCGTCGCGTTCAACGGCGAGCTGGGGCGGCTCGAGGTGCGCGACCACGAGCGTCAGCCGTGGGAAGTGCCCGAGCCCGACGAAACTGAAATCTACGTGACGAAGAGCTTCGGGCTGCGCAGGCGCGCGACGTTCGCCACCGCCGAAGGCGGCCATGGCGGCGGCGACGATTTCCTCCGCGATCAGATCTTCCGCCAGACGCCGGCGCCAGACCACATGCGAGTGCCCGACTCGCGCGCGGGCGCGCTGTCGTGCCTCACGGGCATCGCCGCACGCAAGAGCATCGAAGAGAAGCGCGCGGTGAAGATATCGGAGCTCGGTGAAACTGACGTAGACGGCTGGTGGCATTGCCACATTCTTGATTGACGATTGCCCATTTATTTGGAAATTAGGCGTCGCTGCTGTTTATGCAGCGACGCCGTTTTGTGCGAAGCGGTGAATATCGCGCTCAGCTCTGAGGCTTCGCATCGGTGCGATTTCACCGTTGCTTCCGGGACGATCGAGGTCGCAACGAGGAACTCCAGCCAGAATTCAGACTCATCCGCCTCTTCGAGGACGATTCCTATCTTTGCGATGAATTCTGCGTGAGACCGTGCCTTGCACGCGGCCCGGTAATTTGCCGCGACGGAAGTGCCAGCATCGAAGAGTTGTCCGCCGACCCGTCTTCCTTCGAAGGTCGCCGGAAGGGCCCTGACGAGGTTGACGATGCTGACGGCAAACTGAAACGTTCGCTTTTTCAGTTGTTCTGCTTTTTCGCTCATGTCAGTGCGAGGAGCACATGACGTGCCGGCTGGCGCAGCGCATCGGACCATCAAAATTGTTCGGAATCTGCAATAGAATCATCAATCGTCGATTGGCATTCGGCAATAAATGCGGCAATCGTCAATTGAGAATATGGCAATGTTTCCAACGCGAGCTTTAGGTAACTCAACGCTTCAGCTCACTCCTATCGGCTTGGGTGCCTGGGCGATTGGCGGCGAATGGCGATTTGGATGGGGACCGCAGGACGATGCGGATTCCATCGCGACGATTCGACGCGCGGTTGAGCGCGGGCTCAACTGGATCGACACGGCGGCCATTTACGGGCTCGGCCATTCCGAGGAAGTCGTCGGCAAGGCGCTGCGCGATATTCCGCGCGGCGAGCGGCCGTACGTGTTTACGAAGTGCAGCCTGGTGTGGGACGACGCGGGAAACACGTCGCACAGCCTCGATCCGCAGTCGATTCGCAGGGAAGTGGAGCAGAGCCTTCGGCGCCTGCAGACGGACCGCATCGATCTCTATCAGATTCATTGGCCTGTGTGGCCCGCGAGTCCGCAAGGACACGATCCCGGCTCGATTGAAGAGGCGTGGACGACGCTGACGAAATTGAGGGATGAAGGCAAGGTCGCCTTCATCGGCGTGTCGAACTTCGACGTCGCGCAGTTGACGCGTATTTCGCGCATCGAGACGCCGACGAACCTCCAGCCGCCGTACTCGATGCTGCGCCCGGAGATCGAGCAGGAGACGCTGCCGTTCTGCCTGCAGCACAACATCGGCGTGATTCCGTACTCGCCGATGCAGTCGGGACTGCTCACCGGCAAGATGACGCGCGAGCGCATTGCCTCTCTGCCCGAAGGAGACTGGCGCCGCAATAGCCGTTTTTATCAGGAGCCGATGCTGACGAAGGCGCTGTCGCTCGTGGATCGCCTGCGTGCCATCAGCGAGAAGCACGGCCGCACGCCGGGAGAAGTGGCGATTGCCTGGACGCTGCGCCACCCGGCGATCACCGCGACGATCGTCGGCGCGCGGAACCCGAAGCAGGTTGACGAGCTGATCGGCGCCGCGACTTTCCGGTTGAGTCAGCAGGAAATTGAAGAGCTTGATGCTGTGCTGACTGCTGCGTGAAACAGCTTCGCTGATCTTCAACACGGAGGCACGGGCGACGCGTTGACGTGATGGCCGCTACGCGGCCATCACTCCGAAAGACAAAAGGCGCAAACATCAAGACCAGAAGGATCTGCTCGGTCTTGATGTTTGTGCCTTTTATCTTTCGGACCGGCGCCAACGGCGCCAGGTCAACGCGTCGCCACGGAGCTTACTTACGCTGGCCGCAGAGAAGAAGAGATTCTCCGTGTTACTCCGTGTCTCCGCGCCTCCGTGATGAGACACAAAAACTCAGTGACCTACAGCGTGAGCCCGAAGAATTTCTCCGCGTTCTTGTAGCAGATCTTCTCCACCATCGCGCCGATCATCGCGTCGTCCGCCGGCAGCTCGCCGGTTTCCATCTCGCGGCCCAGCAGATTGCACAGGACGCGGCGGAAGTATTCGTGCCGCGGGTACGACATGAACGAGCGCGAGTCGGTGAGCATGCCGACGAAGTGCGACAACAGGGCGTTGTTCGACAGCGCGTTCAGCTGCCACTCCATCGCTTCCTTCTGATCGAGAAACCACCAGCCGCTGCCGAACTGGATCTTGCCCGCGACGCTGCCGTCCTGAAAATTTCCGATCATCGTCGCGAACGCGTAATTGTCCGCAGGGTTGAGGTTGTAGATCACCATCTTCGGCAGCGCGTTGTCCTGCTCGAGGCGGTCGAGATACCTGCCAAGCGCGTCGATCTGCGGCAGATCGCCGATCGAATCGTAGCCGGTGTCGCGGCCGAGCGACTTCAGCGCGCGCGTGTTCGAGTTCCGCCGGGCGCCGAGGTGTAGCTGCTTGGTCCAGCCCTTCTCGGCGTCGAGATGGCCGAAGTACACCATGATGTACGACGCGAACGCCTCGCGCTCCTCAGGCGTTGCGGCTTGTCCGGCGCGTGCAGAGGCGAAGATGGCTTTCGCCTGTGCGTCGGTGCAGTCCGCCGCATAGCACTGATCGAGGCCGTGGTCCGACAGGCGCCCGCCGATCGCATGGAATGCGTCGTGCCGCTTGCGCAGCGCATCGAGCAGATCCTGAAACTGCGCGATGTGGACGTTCGCGGTCTTCGCGAGCTTGTCGATCCACGGGTTGAAGACGTCCGGCTGATGCGGGTCCATCACGCGATCGGCGCGGAACGTCGGATAGATCTTCGTCGGCAGGCCCGACGCCGCGATCGCTTCGTGATACGGAAGCGGGTCCGCGGGATCGTCGGTCGTGCAGACGGCCCTGACGCAGAACTTGCCGAGGATGCCCTTTGCGCTGAGCTGCGGCGATGTCAGTGCGTCATTGGCGCGATCCCACACGCTGTCCGCGGTCTTCTCATCCAGCAGCTCGTCGATGCCGAAGTAGCGCTTCAGCTCGAGGTGCGTCCAGTGATAGAGCGGATTGCGCAGCGTCTGGGGCACCGTCTTCGCCCACGCGAGAAACTTGTCGCGCGGCGCGGCGTCGCCCGTGCAGAACCGCTCGGGCACGCCGCTCGCGCGCATGGCGCGCCACTTGTAATGGTCGCCTTCGAGCCAGATCTCGAAGAGATTGGCGAACCGGCGATCCTCAGCGACGTCTTTCGGCGGAAGGTGGCAGTGATAGTCGATGATCGGCTGCTTCGCGGCGTAGGTATGAAACAACCGCTGCGCGGTCTTCGTCTCGAGCAGGAAATTGTCGTGTATGAAACTCATGGGGTTTTAACAGGAGGGTAGGAGAGTCAGGAGAAATCTTTTTAAAAAAGAATTCTCCTGACCTCCTAATCTCCTGTTTAAGAACGTTAGCGCCTTCCGGCAGTACTCGATCGTCTTCGCGAGCTCGGCCATGCGATCCGATCCCGCGGGCACCGGGTATTCGAATTCGATCGTCGCCTGTATCGGCCACTTGTTGTCGCGAATCAGCCGCAGCACTTCGACGATCGGCGTGTCGCCTTCGCCGAACGGGCGTGTTCGGCCCTTCCTTCATCTTGCGATCCTTCACGTGCACGTGCGTGATGCGCGCGTGGTGCTGTTTCAGGAACGGCATCGGCGACGTGTTGTTGCCGGCGACGAAGTGGCCGAGATCGAGGTTCGCCCAGTTGTATCGCGCCTGCGCTGAACGCCGTCTTCCCAATGCTCCGGCGTCGTCGCCGCGTGGCCGTGATAGCGCGACCGGAAGCTTGTGCTTGTCGGCGAACTGGCCGATGCGCTGCGTGTGCTTTGCGTCGATCTCGCACGAGATCGCGCGCGCGCCCAGCGTGCGCGCGAGGTTGAAGCAGTAATCCACTTCCGCGTCCGCCATGTTGTAGATGCCGTCGTACTTCACGATCTCGATGAGCACGCCGGCGTCTTCGTATTTCTTGCGGAACGCGGCGACGCGATCCATCGAGACCGACGCCCGCCACTTCCGCATCGCCTCTGCTTCGGCCTTCTGGCCGTTCGCCGCCGGAGACCCGAGAAAGTTTTCGACAGGCTGCGACCGCATCTCGACGGCGTTGACGTTCAGCTTCAGAATGCGCTCGAGCAGCTCGTCCGGGTTCATGTCGCGGCCGCCGAAGTTGTACGGCACGTTCAGGCCAATCTGCACGCCGGCGACCTTCGAATTGGGCTTCGCCGCGCGCTGCGCCCACGCCTGCGACGCCGCAAAGAGCTCTGCCCCGGGAATCGCCGCCGCCGCAAGCTTGCCGAGGTCGCGCCGCGTCAGTTTCATATGCGCTCCTGTAACTTTACAGTTCCGGTACCGTCTAAAGGTTCGGACTTTCCAGTTTCTAGATTCAGGTTCGACGGCTCAGTATAATCCGCTGATGCTGCTTCACCGAATCCGCATCGCGATGTTTTTCGTGGCGGCCGCCGTGGCCGTGGGCGCCGCTCAGATCAACAAATCGTGGCCGCCCGGGCTGCAGCAGGTCCCGAAGGACTCGCCACCGATTTCGCCGGCGGAGGCGCTCAAGAGATTCTCCATGCCTCCCGGCTATCGCATCGAGCTCGTGGCGAGCGAGCCGCTGATTCAGGACCCGGTCATGATCGACTGGGACGGCGAAGGCCGCATGTGGGCGGTCGAGATGCCCGGCTACATGCCCGACATCAACGCGAAGGGGGAGCACGAGCCGATCGGCAAGATCGTAGTGCTCGAAGACACGAACAACGACGGCCGGATGGACAAGCGCACCGTGTTTCAGGACGGCCTCGTCCTGGCGCGCTGGGTGAAGGTGCTCGATCGCGGCGTGCTCGTCGCAGAGCCGCCCAATCTCTGGCTGTTCCAGGACACCAACGGCGATCTGAAGGCCGATCGCAAAGAGCTCGTCACGAATCAGTACGGACGAAGGGAAGGGAACGTCGAGCACAACGCGAACAGCCTGCTGTGGGCGCTCGACAACAACATCTACACATCGGAAATCGACATCGACCTCCGATTGAAGAACGGCAAGTTCGACGTGCGCAAGACGCTGTCTCGCGGACAGTGGGGCATCACGCAGGACGATGCGGGCAGGATTTTCAGGAACTCGAACGAATCGGCGCTGCACGTCGATCTGGTTCCCGCGCACTACTACGTGCGCCACCCGAACCTGCTTCGCACGCGCGGCAGCTACGAGTCGCTGAACGGGCCGAACGGCGAGCTGAACGAAACGTGGCCGATCCGTCCGACGCGCGGCGTCAATCGCGGATATCAGTACGGGATTCTGCGAGCGGATGGCACGCTCGCGAAATACACATCGGTGTGTGCGCCGATGGTGTATCGCGGCGATCGCCTGCCCGCAGAGCTCTACGGCAACGTCTTCATCGTGGATCCGACGGTCAACCTCGTCAGCCGCGTCATCCTGAGCGACAGCGAGAACGGCCTGACCGCCGACAAGGCGTATCGCGACGTGCGCGGAGAGTTTCTCGCCTCGACCGACGAGCGCTTCCGCCCGGTCAACCTGTCTCTCGCGCCAGACGGCACGCTCTACGTCGTCGACATGTATCGCGGCATCATTCAGCACAAGGGGTACATGACCGAGTACCTGCGCGACTACGTGCTGACGCACGAGCTTGCGCAGCCCAACTCGTACGGCCGCATCTATCGCATCGTCCATGAGAGCACCAAGCGCGACACGACGCCGTTTCCGATGCGAGCCACGCCGGGCCAGCTGGCCTCCTTGCTCGACCACCCGAACGGCTGGCGCCGCGACATGGCGCAGCAGCTGCTCGTCGAGCGCGGCGACAAGTCGGTCGTACCGGCACTGCGGAAGCTGGCGACGAGCGCCAACGTCCGCACGCGGCTGAAGGCGCTGTGGGTACTCGACGGTCTCGACGCGATCGAGCCGACTGATGTGATGCCGGCCTTGTCTCACGCCGACAGAGACGTGCGCGTCTCCGCGCTCCGGCTGTCGGAGCGATGGCTGCGCGTGCCGAACCATCCCATTCATGGCGCGGTGATGAAGCTGCTCGACGACAAAGACTGGGCCGTGCGGCGTCAGCTCGCCGCGACGCTTGGCGAACTGCCGGCCGGATCGAAGGAAGCCGCGATTGCGAGCGTACTCGAGCGCAACGGCGACGATCCGATTGCCGTCGATGCGGCACTGAGCGGCTCGCGCGGCATCGAGCTCGCCGTGCTCGACCGGCTGCTTCAGCCGGCGGTCGAGACGTCGCCGCGCTCGACGGCCATCACCATGCTCGCCGCGACGATCGTGCGCGTCGGAGAGGACGCGCCGATCCAGATGCTGATGCAGCGCGTGGCGGACACATCCCGCGTGAACTGGCAGCGATTCGCCCTGTTGCGAGGCGCTGAAGTGGCGCTGCTCGCGTCGACGATGCCGGGCAACCCGAGCCGGGGTGCGCCCGATCCGAATGCGCCGTGTCCCACCTGTCCCGGCGGACGAGGCGAACCGCGTGGCGCGCGCGCGTTTCCAGGCGTGCTCGAAGCTCAGGAACCTCCAGCACCACCGGCGCGTGCGGGAGGCCCGTCCGTCACGCTCTCGCGCGAGCCCGCGCTCGTCGCCGTCGCTGCCGAAAAAGGTGAGCTCGGTGATCGCGCCGCGAAGGTGATGGCGAGAATCGGTTGGCCCGGCAAAGCCGGCGCTGCGCCCGCCACTGCAGCGCTGAGCGCCGTCGATCAGAAGAGATTTACGGCGGGTCAGGAAATCTACAAGAACAGCTGCGAGGGATGTCACGGCGCCGACGGACGCGAGCAGGCGGGTGCGACGCCGAATATCGCGGGTGCGCCGAGCGTGATTGGCGCGCCAGGCGTGCCGATTCGCGTGCTGCTCCATGGGAAGGAAGGCGCGATCGGCCTCATGCCGGCGCACGGCGACCTGCTGAACGATACGGATATCGCTGCGGTGCTCACCTACATCCGCCGCGCGTGGGGACAATCGGCTGCGCCGATCGATCCTGCTGCCGTGCAGCAGGTGCGCACGGCCACCGCCGGCCGCACGCGCGCATGGACGCCTGAAGAGTTGGCGCAGATCAAGTGAGACATGTTGCTGCACTAAGCAGAGTGACGTTGCAACCATTGCCGAACGGCCGAAGGCCGCGAGGCACAGGTCGCGGGGGTGGGGCCCCGCGACAAACTAGAAAATGAAAGTCGGCATCATCGGCACCGGCGCGATCGCCGGCATGCACGCGCGCGCGTACAAGAACATCGGCTACAGCGTGCGCGTGTGCACCAACGTCACCGCCGATAAAGGGCGCGCGTTCGCAGCCGCACACGGCGCCGAGTTCGTCGAGCGCTTCGAAGACGTCTGTCGCCATCCCGAAGTTGACTTTGTCGACGTCTGCACGTTCCCGTCGTTCAGGCTCGATGTCGTGCGCGCGTGCGCCGAGAGCCGTAAGCCGGTCCAAGTGCAGAAACCGATGGCCACGTCCATCGACATCGCGCGCGCGATGCTCGACGTGGCGAAAAGTGCGGGCATTCCGCTGGGTGTCGTCAGCCAGCATCGCTTCGATCGCGCCAGCCTCTTTCTGTCTTCAGCGATCCAGGCCGGCCGTCTTGGAAAGCTGCTGCAGTGCGACGCCTACGTGAAGTGGTGGCGATCCGACGAGTACTACGCGCGTCCGGTGAAGGGAAGCTGGGCCATTGAAGGGGGCGGCGCGCTGATCAATCAGGCCATCCATCAGGTCGATCTGCTGCTGTGGTTTGCCGGTCCTGTTCGCGAGATCTCCGCCATGTGGCAAATCGGCGCCGCCCACACGATCGAATCCGAGGACATCGTCAATGCGGTGATGCGCTACGAGAGCGGGGCGACCGGTGTCATTCAGGCCGCGACCGCGCTGTGGCCTGGCTACAGCGAGCGCGTCGAAGTCCATGGCACGAAGGGCAGCGCCATCATCACCGGCGACCAGTTGACGACGTGGGACGTGAAGGATGATGCGGGTGATCCGCCGCCGCTCAGTACTGGCGTGGCGTCCGGTGCGTCCGATCCCATGGCCATCTCCGTGGAATCGTTCGAGCGTCAGTTTCTCGACTTCGGCGAAGCGATTCGCACGGGGCGCAAGCCGCTCGTGTCGGGCGAGGAAGGGTATGAGGCGCTCGCGCTCGTCGATGCGGTCTACCGTTCGTGCCGAACCGGCCGCCCCGTATATGATTTGACGCCCAAATGATTCGCATCGACCGCCAGCGGACCCCAGGCGACCTGCTGCCGGCGATACACCGCCTGTTCGACGTCTCAGCGCAGAAGATACGTTCCATCGATGAGAGCTGGCGTCCGGAGGATGGATCGCCGGTGTTCACCGTCGACGGTGTGTACCGATCGCGCGGATGGACGGAATGGACGCAGGGTTTTCAGTTCGGCGCGCCGCTGCTGCAGTTCGACGCGACCTGCGATCGCGCGTTCCTCGAGCTTGGCCGCTCGCACACGCTCGAGCGTATGGCGCCGCATCTGACGCACGTCGGCGTCCACGATCACGGCTTCAACAACGTCAGCACCTACGGGAACCTCTGGAGGCTGGCGCGCGAAGGCCAATACGAGGCCGAGGCGTGGGAGCTGCGCTTCTACGCGCTCGCGCTGAAGGTGACCGGCGCGGTGCAGGCCCGGCGGTGGACGTCGATCCCGGGAGGCGGGTTCATCTACTCCTTCAACGGCGCGCACTCGCTGTTCGTCGACACGATCCGCACACTGCGCGCGTTGGCGCTCTCGCACGCGCTGGGGCATCGGCTGTACGAGGAGCAGGACGCGGCCGTGAATCTGCTCGAGCGTCTCCTCCAGCACGCGCGCGCGACGGCGGAGTACAGCGTGTACTTCGGCAAAGGGCGAGACAGTTACGATGTCCGCGGCCGTACGGCGCACGAGAGCCTGTTCAATGCGGCGAACGGCACGTACCGCGGCCCGAGCTCGCAGCAGGGCTACTCTCCGTTCTCGACGTGGACGCGCGGCCTCGCATGGGCGATGTTGGGATTCGCGGAGCAGTTGGAGTTTCTGGAGACGATCGATCCTGACGAGTTAGCTCGACTATCCGCCTTCGCCAAGGCTACGGCGGACAAGAAGTCGAGCCCTACAGGAACAGGAACAGGAACAGGAACCGCGGACTCGTTATACGAGGCCGCTGTCGCAACATGTGATTTCTATATCGATCACGCAGCGGCCGCAGACGGCGTTCCGTATTGGGATACCGGCGCACCGGGGCTCGCGGCGCTCGGCGACTGGGGATCGCGCGCGGCCGATCCGTTCAACGAGCACGAGCCGGTCGACAGCTCCGCGGCCGCCATCGCTGCGCAGGGGCTGCTGCGGCTCGCGCGGGTGGTTGCGGCCCGCGGCGGCGATGGCACACGGTACGAGCAGGCCGGACTGCGCGTGCTCGACACATTGATGGATGATGCTGGTCCGTACCTGAGCCGCGACGCACGCCATCAAGGGCTGCTGCTGCATTCGATCTATCACCGTCCGAATGGATGGGATCACGTGCCCGCCGGCTCTCGCATTCCGCGCGGCGAGTCGAGCATGTGGGGTGATTACCATCTCCGCGAGGCAGCGCTGCACGTCAAGCGGATTGCCGAAGGCGCGCCGTACTACACATTCTTCGGTGGCAGATAATGCCTGACCGCATCGCGCTCGTCACCGGCGGCACCCGCGGCATCGGACTCGGGGTCGCGCGCGCGCTTGCGCGCGACGGGTGGACGCTCGCGCTCTGCGGCCTTCGATCGCGCGAAGAGGTCGCGGACGTCGTGCGCGAGCTCGCCTCGCTCGGCGCCGGCGCCGAGTACTGGCCGGCCGACATCGGAAGCCCGAACGACCGGGCGCAGCTGCTGTCGTCGATCGTCGCGCATTTCGGCACGCTGCACGCGCTCGTGAACAACGCCGGCCGCGCGCCGCGCGTGCGAGCCGATTTGCTCGCGGCTACCGAAGACAGCTTCGAGGAAGTGCTGCGCACCAATCTGCAGGGCCCGTACTTTCTGACGCAGGCGGTCGCGCGGCTGCTCGTTCAGCAGCAGGTGTCGAACAGCGGGCCGCGCGCGATCGTGTTCGTCACGTCGGTGTCGGCCGAGATGGCGTCGCCGCATCGCGGCGAGTACTGCGTGAGCAAGGCGGGACTCTCGATGGCGGCCAAACTGTTCGCCGTCCGCCTGGCCCCCGATCGCATTCCGGTGTACGAAGTGCGGCCCGGCATCATCGCCACAGACATGACCGCCGGCGTCAAAGAGATGTACGACAAGCGCATCGCCGACGGGCTCGTGCCCGACGGGCGATGGGGGCAGCCCGAGGATGTGGGGCGCGCCGTTGCGGCGCTCGTTCGCGGTGATATCGCCTACGCAACAGGAACAATCGTCAACGTCGATGGTGGATTATCGATTCCACGTTTATGACAACAACACGATCCAGATCTGAAGTCGTCGCAGAAGTCGAAAAAGTCGGCGTCGTGGCCATCATCCGCATGCCCGACCCTGCCGCGCTGCGCGCCGTCGTCGATGCGCTCGCGGAAGGCGGTGTGCGGATACTCGAGGTGACGATGACCGTGCCGCGCGCGATTGAATTGATCAAGGAGATTGCGCCGACGCTGCCGCCGGATTTCATTTTCGGCGCTGGCACGCTGCTCGACGCCGATACCGTTCATCGCGCCGTAGACGCCGGCGCGCAATTCATTGTCAGCCCCGTCTTTCGGCCTCAGGTCATTGAAGCCGCCCATAAGGATGGCGTCCCCGTCATGCCCGGGTGCTTCACTCCTACCGAGATTCTGAATGCGTGGGACATGGGCGCCGACATCATCAAGGTATTTCCTGCGACGTCGGTCGGGCCCGGGTATCTGAAGGACATTCGAGGGCCGCTTCCGCACGTGAAGCTGATGCCGACCGGCGGCGTCTCGATCGACAACGTCGGTGATTGGCTGCGCGCGGGAGCGGTCGGCGTCGGCGTCGGATCCGCGCTCGTCGATACGAAGGCGATCGCCGCGAAACAGTTTCACGTCATCGCCGACAACGCGCGCCGCATCATGGCCAATGTCGCCGCTGCCACGGGGTACCAATGCCTAAAGTCGTCACGTTCGGCGAAATCATGCTCCGCCTCAGTCCGCCCGGATACGAGCGGTTTCTTCAATCGCCGGTGTTCGGCGCGACGTGGGGCGGAGGCGAAGCGAATGTGGCCGTCAGCCTTGCGCTGTTCGGCCTCGAGAGTTATTACGTCACGCGGCTGCCGAAGCACGACATCGGCGAGGCGGCGGTGCGCGCGCTGCGCGCAGAAGGCGTGAGGACGGAGTTCATCATTCGCAGCGGCGATCGCGTCGGCGTCTATTTCGTCGAGGCCGGCGCCAGCCAGCGCGCGTCCAACGTCATCTACGATCGCGCGCGCTCGGCCATCAGCGAGCTCGAGCCCGGAACGGTGGATTGGGCGAAGGTGTTTCAGGGCGCCGACTGGTTTCACGTGACAGGCATCACGCCGGCACTCGGAGAGAAGGCGGCCGTATGCACGCGCGAATCGATCGAAGCGGCGAAGAAGGCCGGCGTGAAGGTGTCGGTCGATCTGAACTTCCGCAAGAAACTGTGGACCGAGGCGCAGGCGCAGAAGGTGATGCGTCCGCTGATGAGCCACGTCGATGTCGTGATCGCGAACGAAGAAGACATGCAGTCGGTGCTTGGCCTCGATGTGCCGAACACCGACGTGACGTCCGGTCACTTGAACCTCGATGGGTATAAGAGCGTCGCCCAGCGCCTGACGAAAGAGCTGGGTCCGCCGATGGTGGCGATTACGCTGCGCGAGAGCGTGTCCGCCAGCGACAACGGGTGGAGCGCCGTCCTCTGGGACGACAAGGCCGGCCGGTTCGTGCAAAGCCAGCGCTACGATGTGCGGGTCGTCGATCGCGTTGGCGGCGGCGACAGTTTTGCGGCCGGATTGATTTACGGATTACTCACGGGCCGCGATCCGGAAGCGTCGCTGCGCTTCGCGGTCGCGTCCAGTGCGTTGAAGCAGACCATTCCCGGCGACTTCAACCGGTTGTCGGTGGCCGAGGTCGATCGGCTCGTAAAGGGAGACGCGTCGGGCCGCGTTCAGCGGTAAGATTCCAAAAACCTATGAACATCCAAGCAATTACCACAGAGAGCTGCATCGTCCGCAACACGGCGTCCGGAAAAGGGCGCACGACGGCGGTCGAGCCTGGACGAACGGCTGCGCGGCATCTTTATTACGGCCGCATTATTTTGAATGAAGGCGATGCGCCGCTTCGCTTCGAGACGAAGGACCGCGAGACGAGCCTCATCTGCCTGAAAGGCTCGGCGCAGGTGAAAACAGAAGGGACGTCGTACACCCTCGGCAAGTACGATGCGATTTACGTTCCTCGCGACGCGTCGATCGAGGTGACGGCCGGCGCCGGTGGCTGCGATATCGCCGAGGTGTCGTCGCCCGTGCTCAAGCGGCATCCCGTTCAATTCGTGGCATTCAGCGATGTGCAGAAAGATCCCGGACTGCACTTCGCCGCGGGCGGTCCCGGCTGCCAGCGCGAGCTGAACATTCTGATCGGGAAGAACGTCGAGGCGGGACGCCTTATGGCCGGCGTCACGTTCAGCGCGCCCGGCAACTGGACGTCGTGGCCTCCGCACGAGCACGCGGTGCTGGCCGAAGAAGCGTATCTCTACATCGACATGCCGGCGCCGGCGTTCGGCATCCAGCTCGTCTACACCAACAAGACGGATCCCGAAGTCGCGACCATCGTGCGCGAGGGAGACGTCGTGCTGATGCCGGCCGGCTACCATCCAAACGTGGCGGCGCCCGGTGGACAGATTAATTTCCTCTGGATGATGGCCGCCAATCGCGAAGACGACGACCGTCTGTTTGGTGTGGTCAACGTGCAGCCGGAGTTCGCTGCCGGCGGCTCGGGCCTCGACAAGGGCAAGAAATGAATTGGGACACGATTCCCGCCGAGCGGATCGCTGAAGGGATTGAGCGTCAAATGGTCGTCGGCGAAAAGCTGATGATCTGCAGGCTGACGATTCAGCCGCGCGTGGTGACGGCGGTTCATACCCACGAGCACGAGCAGGTGACGATGGTCGAGCGCGGCCGCGTGCTGTACATCATCGACGGCGTCGAGCTTGTCTGTTCGGCTGGAGACATCCTGCATTTTCCTCCTCACGTGCCGCACGGCGCGACGATGCTGGAGGAGGAAGTGGTGCTGGTCGACGTATTCACCCCGCGGCGCGAGGATTTTTTGAAGCCATGAGCTTGTTCGATTTAACTGGGAAGATTGCGCTGGTGACAGGCGCATCGCGCGGATTGGGCGCGGGGATGGCGCTTGCGCTGGCCGATGCCGGCGCCGACGTGGCCGTTCACGCAAGCACGAAGCCGGCGTCCGCCACCGAATTGGCAATCAAGAACAAGGGCAGACGGGCCCGCAGCTTTACGGCGAACCTCGCGAATCGAGATGAGACGCTGCGGCTCGTGCCCGAAGTTCTCGAGGCGTTTGGACGGATCGATATCCTCGTGAACAACGCGGCAACGATGCAGCGGGCGCCAGCGGCGCAGCACCCCAACGAGATGTGGGACGAAACGATCGAGGTGAACCTTTCGAGCGTGTTCTTCCTGAGCCGCGCGGCCGGCGCGCACATGCTGGAGCGCGGGGGCGGCGGAAAGATCGTGAACATCGCGTCGCTGCTGTCGTTTCAAGGTGGCATCAACGTGGCCAGCTATGCGGCCGCGAAGGGCGGCGTGGCGCAGGTTACCAAGACGTTCGCGAACGAGTGGGCGCCGCATCGAATCAACGTCAACGCCATCGCGCCTGGCTATATGGCTACCGACAACACGAGCGCGCTGCAGGCCGATCCTGTCCGCAGCCGGCAGATCGGCGAGCGGATTCCGGCCGGACGCTGGGGAACGCCCGATGATCTCGGCGGCGCCGTGGTGTTTCTGTCATCGCGCGCGTCGGACTACGTGAATGGACATGTTCTCGTCGTCGATGGCGGATGGCTTGGACGATAATAGGAACCTTCTACCAATAAAGGAGTGCGGATGAGCATTCAGGCCCCGGCCGTTCCGCGTCCTGCCGTCGCGACAGGCGCTGCCGTTGTCGCGAAGGCGGGCTACTACCGATGGTACGTGTGCGGACTCCTGTTTTTCGCGTCCGTCATCAACTACATCGATCGCCAGGTGATTGGCATTCTCAAGCCGACGCTGCAGCAGCAGTTCGGGTGGAGCGAGCTCGACTACGGCGACATCGTCTTTTCGTTTCAACTCGCCTACGCGATTGGGTTCCTTTTCGCCGGGCGGTTGATGGATCGGCTCGGCACCCGAATGGGTTTTGCGATTGCGATCGTGGTGTGGAGTATTGCCGCGATGGCGCATGCCTGGGTTCTGTTCTTCGGCGGTGGTGTTGCTGCGATCCTCGCGATGTTCGGGCTCACATACAGCGCATCGGTCGCCGGCTTCATGGGCGCGCGGTTTGCGCTGGGTCTCGGCGAGGCCGGCAATTTTCCCGGCGCTATCAAGACCGTTGCCGAGTGGTTTCCGCGCAAAGAGCGCGCGTTCGCGACCGGCATTTTCAATGCCGGCACGAACATCGGTGCGCTTCTGACGCCGCTGATCGTACCCATCATCACGATTTCGTACGGATGGGAGTGGGCGTTCATCGCGACCGGCGCGATCGGATTCCTCTGGCTCGTCCTGTGGTGGATGTCATATCGCTCGCCTGAAGAGCATCCGAAGGTCAGCCAGGCCGAGCTCGCCTATATCCGCAGCGATCCGCCCGAGCCCACGACAAAGATGTCGTGGGGAACCATACTTCCGCATCGCCAGGCGTGGACCTTCGCCGTCGCGAAGTTCATGACCGATCCGGTGTGGTGGCTGTACCTCTTCTGGATTCCCGACTTCCTCTACCGCAACCACGGCTTGAGCCTGACGACGATGGGACCGCCGATCGTGGCGATCTATTTGATCGGCGACGTCGGCAGTGTCGGCGGCGGGTGGCTGTCGTCGACGCTCATCAAGCGGGGCTGGACCGTGAATGCCGCGCGCAAGACGGCGATGCTCGTGTGCGCGCTCGCGGTGACGCCGATTATCTTCGCCGCCAACACCACGAACCTGTGGGTTGCGGTCGGGTTGATTGGCTTGGCCGCGGCTGCGCATCAGGGCTGGTCGGCGAACGTCTACACGCTCACGTCGGACATGTTCCCGAAGCAGGCGATCGGCTCGGTCGTTGGCTTCGGCGGCACTGCCGGCGCGATCGGCGGCATGCTGATCGCGAAAGTGACGGCGGCTGTGCTGCAATACACGGGCAGTTACCTGCCGGTGTTCATCATTGCTGCCTCGGCGTACCTCGTGGCGTTGCTGATGGTGCATCTCCTCTCGCCGCGTCTCGAGCCGGCGCGCATTCAGTAGGATGGCGTTTCACGTCGGGGCTGTCACGGACGAGTTCTCGCCTGACAGCCTCGACCGCGCACTCGGGGCGATGGCGGAGCTCGGCATGACATTCGCCGAGCTGCGCGTCGTCGACGGCAAGAACATCATCGATCACACCGACGCCGAGATAGACCACGTGCGGGCGAGGGTCGAGGCGCGCGGCATGCGCGTGCTCTCGATCGCGTCGCCGGTCTTGAAGTGCACGCTGCCGGATGCGCCGCCTGTCGCCTCTCATATCCAGCAGGACATGTTCAGCTCGGCGTTCGGATTCGACGATCAGCCGCGGCTTGCGCGCCGCGCCTTCGAGATCGCCGAGCGCACGGGCGCGCGCATCGTGCGCGTCTTCTCCTATTGGCGGACGATCGATCCCGATGCGTGCTTCGATCGCGTGGCATCGGCGCTCGGCGATCTTGCGGATCAAGCGGCCGAGCGAAACCTGATCATCGGCATCGAGAACGAGCACGCGTGCAACATCGCGACGGGTGGAGAAACAGCGCGATTGTTCGCCGCCGTAGATCATCCAGCGCTTCAGGTGATCTGGGATCCCGCGAATGCGTTCGTCGCTGGAGAACGGCCCTTTCCCGAGGGCTACGATCAACTCCCGATCTCGCGGATCGTCCACGTGCATGCGAAGGATTGCACCGTGACCAACCACGTGCCGACGTTCGGACCCCTTGGCGAGATGGGCCCGCTTGGCGTCGACTGGCGCGGGCAGCTGGCGGCGCTCGCGCGCGACGGCTATCGCGGCACCATCAGCCTCGAGACACACTGGAAGGGACCGAACGGCGACAAATTTCTGGGCAGTATGATCTGCGGAAAGAATCTACAGAACATGGTCAAACATGCTGGAACTTGAGGTGCTTCATCACGTGGCGATCTCGGTGAGCGATCTCGCGCGCGCGAAAGACTTTTACGGCAACGTGCTCGGCCTCGAAGAAATCGCGCGCCCCGCATTCCCCTTCGACGGCGCGTGGTATCGCGTCGGGAACCAGGAAGTGCATCTCATCGTCTCGCGGGATCCGACGTTTCGGACCGGGAAGGGCGTGACGCTCGAGGACTGCCACTTTGCGCTGCGCGCGAAGAGCTTTCGTGCGGCGCTCGCGCACCTCGAATCGAAGGGTTGTCACTCAGGCGGCGACGAGCCGGGCCGCTCGATGCGCGTGAACACGGCCAGCGTCACCGGCTATCCGCAGATTCACGTGCTCGACCCGGATCGGAATGTGGTCGAGATCAAATGCGGACCGGGTCGATCTCTGAGAAAGAATCGCCTGAACTCCTGATCTTCGGTTAAAGATTATTCGCGGCGGTTTCAGCGTCTATCCCGATCTGGACGGCTGCGTCGATCATCGTGCAGGTTCCAGCGAACGAGAGAACTGCATCGTTTCTGGGCCGAGAAACTCGCACCAGGCCGATGCCCTCCTCTTTGGCCGGGTGACTTACGAAATGATGGAGGCTGCGTGGCGACCGGTCGCGCGGACGGGAGCGAGGCCTGATTGGATGGAACCCTTCGCCCGGACGATCGACGCGGCAAAGAAGTACGTCGTGTCGAGCACCCTGGACCGGGTCGATTGGAACGCGGAGCTCGTGCGCGGGGATCTGGGGAAGGCCGTTCAGCAGCTGAAGCGGGAGCCGGGTAAGGGACTGTTCGTGGGAGGCGTAAAGCTCCCGCTCGCATTGGCGGAGCTGGGATTAATCGATGAGTACGAGTTCGTGGTGCACCCCACGCTGGCGGGCCACGGGCCGACGTTGTTCGCGGGGCTATCGAAGCGCATCGACTTGAAGCTCGTGGGCCGGCTGGAGTTCAGCTCTGGGGCGGTGGCGATGCGGTATGAGCCTGGAAGGTAGCCATCGGGCTTGTTAGTCCGAGTCGGCCGCATCCGGCCCGGGTCGACCGCAACCGTTCATGAGACAATCTCTAGTGTATTTCGTCGTGTCTTCGAAAGAATCGTTTCTTCAGGCGGTCGATTCTAATGCAAAGAGTTGCTAGGCCGACGACTCTAAACACTGAAGCCGCGACGAGCGCGACGACGCGAAGGAATGCTAACGCTTGCTTGAAAAAGCCGTCTTAAACGCGTATCTCCTGTCGCGCCTGAGTTCGGTCAGCGTCTTCGGGCAGATTTTCTGTGACGATTACACGAAGCCGTAAGAGCGCGACGACATGAAGGAATGTGACACTGCTGTAACGACCGGATAAGCACAACGCTGCAAAGGTAGTTGCGTGCTTTGCAGTTCAGCACGATCGTCATCGATCACGATCTTGTAAGAGGTGCAGAAGCAAGCCCTTCTTAACCTCCGTAACGCTCCTCTTCAAGATCGCGTGCACATCATGAATGCAAGGAATGCGCAACGCTGCTTTCAACGCCGTGTAAAGCGTATTTCGTCAGCAGACCTTAACGACATTCATCAGCCGGACCGTAACGAATTATTCTGGTTTTCGTTCTTCGTTTTTCGTTATTCGGGCAGTGGCTTACCTAACGTCTCCGGGCCTAACCAGATAATCACCAGCCCCACAGCGTAGAACACCGTCAGCACTGATCCCGCCATGGGAAAGCTCCCACCGAAGAACCCCATGAGGGTTGCTGTCTGCAGGCCGCCGACGGCGGCGAGAATGCGTCCGAAGTTGTACGAGAATCCCTGCCCGGTTGCGCGCACGACTGTCGGAAAGAGCTCGGGCAGATAGAGAGGGAACAACCCGTAGAACCCCGCAGTGATGCCGCCGGCCAGAAAGATCGAGAACAGAAAGAACCCGTCGAACCGGTCGTTGCCCTGGTAGAGCAACAGGCACGACAGGATCGATCCCAGGCAAAGCGCGGCGTACGTGATGCGGCGTCCGAATCTTCCTGCGACGACGCCCACGATGATCGGAAAGACGATGGCGCCGAGCGCGGAGCAGATCTGCGTGTACTCTCTCGAGAACTTGCTCGGGTCCGGCTCGAGCTGAAATGCCCAGCGCGGCGCCCACTGGATGGAGCCCCACGTGCCGAGCAGCGCCACACCGGCGAGGCCTGCGCCAAGCAGCATGTGCTTGATCACCAGACGTTGCTGGTGCGGTACGAGCGATCCAGCGGAGACGGCGCGAGCGAGATAGCGTCGAACGGGAAAGAGGAATCCCCAGAGCGCAGCCGCGACACCGGCGGCCGTGATGAGGGCGGCGGCGCCTGGACCTACCCCTGCCGGCGACCAGCTCCAGATGATCGCGATCGATGCGAGACATCCTACCGAGACGCCGAGGAGGTCGCCGTTCGACCAGTGCGACGTCGCGCCGCGCGCTCTCTCATGCTCCCACTTCTTCGATTCGGGCACGAAGAGCCGGATGAAAAACACCATGAGCGCCGGCAGCGCGCCGCTGATCATCAGGAAGCGCCATCCGGAGTTCGCGAGCAGTCGTTCCACCATTGCCGTCGGCATCCCGATGCCGAGCAACAGCGCTTCGACACCGCCGATGAACCGGTGCAGGCCGATGCTCAGCAGGCCCACCATGAGAAATCCGAGATTAGCGGCCGCGCCGATGAGCCCGGCAATCAGCGCGCGCGATTTGTTCGGCCAGATTTCGTTCACCAGCGCGACCCCGAGCGACCACTCGCCGCCCATGCCGAGCGACGCGATAAACCGCAGCGCCGCAATGTGCCACGCTTCGGTGGCAAATCCGCACAGGCCGGTAAAGATCGCATAGGTGAAGATGCTCAGCGCCATCGCGCGGACACGCCCGATGCGATCGCCGAGCCAGCCGAAGAACACGCCGCCGGTTGCCGCGCCGACGAGGAACACGGCGATGATGGCGCCGAACCACTGCGTCGCCTGTCCGGCGGATGAAGGTCCCAGCAGATCGTTGAGCGCTGGGCCGCCGATTAAAGGGAACAGCCCCATCTCGAAGCCGTCGAACATCCATCCAAGCAGCGCGGCCGTCAGTGCCATCCACTTTCCGACGTTCGATTCGGGCGCGGCCGGCGTGACGGTCTTCGGAGCTGTCTCGAGCAAGGTTGTGCCCTCCATGTCGACGATCGGTGGTGCAAGTATAGAATGAGCAGTCTTTCAACCCACAGGAGGCTTGATGCCCGGTCTGCCGGAGCGCGAAGTTCGTGATCTGCCCGATCCGCCACGCAATTACTGGCGCCTCGTAGGCCCCGGCATCGTGGCCGGTGGCGTCGGCCTGTCGTCGGGCGAATTCGTGCTGTGGCCCTACATCGCGTCGCAGGTCGGCCTCATCCTGCTCTGGGGTGCGCTGGTCGGGTGCATCACGCAGTTTTTTCTGAACATGGAAGTCGAGCGCTACACGCTCGCCACAGGAGAAACGGCGGTGACGGGCTTCAATCGATTCTGGAAGCACTGGGGCCTCGTGTTCGCCGTCCTCGTGTACTTCGCGAACCTGTGGCCGGGATGGGCGATCAGCGCCGCCACGCTGGGTTCCTATCTGCTTGGGCGGCGACCCGCCGACGATCGCGATCGTCATGCTCCTCATCATCGGCTTTTCGTTGACGTTCGCGCCCGTCATCTACGTGGCGCTCGAGCGCCTGATCTTCGTGAAGGTGGCGGCGGTGATGACGCTCGCGATCCTCGGGATGATTTTCGCCATCGAGCCCGAGTCGTGGCGCGCGTTGCCGGTCGGGATGTTGAGCTTCGGCAGGATTCCTGATGGGCTGAGCATCGCGCTGATCTTCGGCGCGATCGCCTTCGCGGGATCCGGCGGCGGACAGAATCTGTGTCAGAGCAACTGGATTCGCGACAAAGGGTTCGGCATGGGGCAGTACGTGCCGAAGCTCGTGAGCCCGGTCACCGGAACGGTCACAGCGGCGCCAACCGTGCAGAGCTACATCTTCGAGCCCACGCCGGCCAACATGGTGCGGTGGCGAAGCTGGTGGCGCTTCGCGAACGTCGAGCAGGTGTTCAGCTTCGTGCTCATGACGATCATCACGATTGCGTTCACCTCGATGCTCGCGCATTCGACGCTGTTCGGCGAGCCGAACCTGCCGAACAACGTGTCGTTCCTGCGCATCGAAGCGGAGCGGATGGAGTCGATGGTGGGGCGCTGGTTCGGCGTGCTGTTTCTCGCGACCGGCGCCTTCTCGCTGTTCGGCTCGGCGATGGGCATCATCGATTACACGAGCCGCCTCGCCGCCGACATTCTGAAGTCGACGTATCTGCCGAAATCACAGATGAGCGAGAGCCGGATGTACTTCTGGCTCGTGTGGGGGATGGTCGGCCTGGGCTGCAGCATCCTGCTCGTCGGCATGTCGCAGCCGATTACGCTGCTCGTCATCTCGGCGTCCACAGGCGGCACGATCATGTTCCTGTACTCGTTTCTGTTGATCGCGCTGAACAAGAAGATGCTGCCGGCGGCCATTCGCATCAATTCGTTCCGCACCGCGACGCTCGTGTGGTCGACGCTGCTGTTCGGCTCTTTGGCGATGTACACGATTTATGATCAGATAATGCAGCGGTTACGGTAGTGGTTCCACGTTCCAGTTCCAGGTTCCACGTTCGCGGTGGCGCCTGGATTCTGAAGCGCATCTTTTCTAATAAAATGATGGCGTACTCAAACCACCGCCCACCACGAACCTGGAACAGGAACCGGAACCAACTATGAAAGCACTCTTACTGTCTGAGTACAAGAAGTTAAACGTCGTCGATATGCCGACGCCGGAGATTGCTGACGATGAAGTGCTCGTGCGCGTGCGGGCGTGCGGCATCTGCGGAAGCGACATTCACGGGTACGACGGATCCACCGGCAGGCGCATTCCTCCGCTGGTGATGGGACACGAAGCGGCCGGGGTCATCGAGCGCGCGGGACCCGCGGTCGAAGGCTTCAAGGCCGGCGATCGTGTGACCTTCGACTCGACCGTGTCGTGCGGCAGGTGCGACTTCTGCCGGCAGGGGCAGATCAACCTGTGCGACAACCGCATGGTGCTCGGCGTGTCGTGCGGTGACTATCGCCGCCACGGCGCCTTCGCCGAGTACGTGTCGGTGCCCGCGCGCATTCTCTACAAGCTTCCAGACAGCCTGCCGTTCGAGCGTGCGGCGCTCATCGAGGCCGTGTCGATCGCGGTCCACGCCGTCAGCCGCCACCTGCCAAAGCCCGACGAAGCGGTGCTTGTTGTCGGATCGGGCATGATCGGCGTGCTGGTGATTCAGGTGTTGCGCGAGAAGGGCTGCCGCAACATCATCGCGGTCGACGTCGATGACGATAAGCTGGCATTGGCGAAGCGGGTCGGCGCGACGCGCACGGTGAATGGGAAAGACATCGACGTGCCCGCAGCGATCCGCGAACTCACCGGCGGCCAGGGGGCCGACGCCTCATTCGAAGTCGTCGGGCACGGCAGCACGGTGATGAATGCCATCCGCAGCCTCCGCAAGGGAGGGACGGTCGTCCTGATCGGCAATCTCTCTCCCAAAGTCGAGATACCCCTGCAGGAAGTCGTGTCGCGCGAGATCTCGGTGCTCGGCTCCTGTGCGTCGAGCGGCGAGATCCCCGAGTGCATCGAACTGCTCGCCCGCGGAGCCGTCGACGTCGATCCGCTCATCAGCCTGAAGGCCTCGCTCAACGAAGCGCCCGACTTGTTCGCACGGCTGTACGGCGGCGACAAAAGCCTGATGAAAGTCATCATCCAACCCTGAACCTATGAACGCTTTTGATCTCTCAGGCAAAGTTGCCATCGTCACCGGCGCGAGCCGTGGACTCGGACAGACATTCGCCAGGGCGCTCGCGCGCGCGGGCGCCGATCTCGCCATCACCAGCCGCACGCTCGATTCGCTGAAGCCGTTTCAGACCGAAGTCGAGAGTCTGGGACGCCGCGTGGTTCCGCTCGAGCTCGACGTGCGAGACGAGAGCAGCATCCGACGCATGGTGAACGACGCGGCGAAGGCGTTCGGCCGCATCGACATCCTCGTGAACAACGCCGGCTGCAACGTGCGAAAGCCGGCCGTGGACGTCACGTGGGACGACTGGAATCTCATTCTCGATACGAACCTTCGCGGGGCCTTCTTCGTGGCGCAGTCGGTCGCGAGGGAAATGATTCCGAACGGCCGCGGCCGCATCATCAACATCGGCTCGGTGACGTCGGTGATGGGCTACGCGGGGCTCGGCCCGTACGGCGCCAGCCGCGGCGGCATCCGCCAATTGACGATGAGCCTTGCGGACGATTGGGGACCGCACGGCATCACGGTGAACTGCCTGGCGCCGGGATGGTTCAAGACCGAGCAGAACAAGGTGATGTACGAGGATGCGGAATGGGTCGCATACCTGGTCGATCGCATTCCGATGCGTCGGCCGGGCAAGATGAGCGATCTCGAAGGTCCCGTCGTCTTTCTCGCGTCGGACGCGAGCGAGTACATCACCGGACAGACGCTGCTTGTCGATGGTGGGATTTCGACAGGCGCGACGAGAGCGCTGCCCAAGAAGAAGTAGCTATGCATGAGGAGTTCGCTGTGATGAAGAAGCTGACGCTCGTCGCAATCTGCCTCACGTCTCTCTCTGGAACGGCGGCGGCGCAGGACGCAAAACCAGTCGTCGCCGCAGCTCAAAAGGCACTGGGCGATCCCAAGTCGATCACCTATTCCGGATCCGCGAAGGATGTGGCTTTTCAGCAATGTGGAGCGAACGCGACGGCGATGGTTTGTCAGGGCACGCACGATCCGATGCGCCCAATTACGAACTACGTGCGCGTGATCGATCTCACGGAGCCGGTGTCACGCCATACAGGAGCAACGACGAACATCGGCGCTGGCGGTTCCACAACGGTGGCGCCGGGAACGTTCTTTCAGCAGGTCACACCGCAACAGGCCGACCTGTCGCAACCATGGGCGAGCTCGCTCGAGCTCTACATCACGCCCTGGGGATTTCTGAAGGGTGCGGCGGAGAACAACGCGAGCGTCAGCCGGCGCCGCGTCGAAGGCACGAACTACACAGTGCTGACCTGGAGTCCGGCGGTCAAAGCGCCCTCGGGCAAGAACTACGTCATCAATGGCTACGTGGCTGCCAACAACATCGTCGAACGGGTCGAGACCTGGGTGGGCGACAACATCATGGGCGATATGCACATCGTTGCCACCTACACCGGGTGGAAGGACTTCGGCGGCGTCACCGCCCCGTCGAAGATCGTGCAGACACGCGGCGGGTGGCCGTTTTTCGAAGTGAATGTGACTGCGGCACAGGCCAATCCTGCCGATCTCGCGACGCTGGCGCCACCACCTGCCGGTCGTGGCGGCGGACCGGACGCGGCGGTCCGCCGGCCGCTGGCGGTCGCGCGCGGTGGCCCGCCGGCGCCGCCTGCGCTGACGGTGACCTCTGAGAAACTTGGCGACGGTGTCTTTCGGTTCACTACCGGTGCCGGCAGCTACGACACGATCGTCGTGGACTTTCGCGACCACATCATGATGCTCGAGGCGGGACAAAACGAGGCGCGGGCGCTCGCATACATCGCCGAGGCGAAGAAGCTGATTCCCAACAAGCCGATCCGCTACATCATGAATTCGCACGCGCACGCCGACCACACCGGCGGGTTGCCGGCGATGGTGGCCGAAGGTGCGACCATCATCACTCACAAGAACAATGAGACATTCTTCGACAGGGCGCTCAACACGCCAAGAACGCTGCTGAATGACAGGCTGGCGACAAATCCCAGGAAAGCGAAGATCGAATCGGTGTCGGACAAAAAGGTGTACTCGGATGGAACGCGACGGGTCGAGATGTACCACATCTACCCGGCCCCTCACTCCAACGGGATGATGGTCGCGTACTTCCCACAGGAAAAAGTGTTGTTCCAGGGAGATTTCTCGTTGCCTGCAGCAGGTCAGCCGGCCAACGATCACATCAGGGCGCTCGTCCCCGCGCTCGAGAAGCTCAATCTGGATTTCGAGCGGTATATCAACGTGCACGCGCCTGCGGCTCCGCAGACGAAGGCGGAGCTCTGGAAGGCCGTCGGAAAATAGCTACGGCACGAACGGCACCGTCACGGTCAACGGGATCGGAATCGCCTTGCCGTTCACGATCATCGGCTCGTACTGCCACTGTCTGACAGCTTCGATCGCCGCAGCATCGAGCAGCGGAATGCTGCGCAGGACGCGCACGTCGGTGACGCTGCCGTTGACGTCGAGCTGCAGCTCGAGGATGACGATGCCCGACACCTTCGCTTGCCGCGCCGCCTCCGGATAAATTGGGGCGACGTCGCGTATTTTTCGCGGCGCATTGGTCGGTCCTCGAATGACCCCCATCTCAGCCCGCGCCACACCAAAACTCGCCGATGCTGTTCCCGTGCCTGTGATGCCCGAACCGGTCGGCCCCATCGTTGTGCTCACAGTTGCGCCGGAGGCTCTGCTTTTGACGGCGTCCGTCAGCTGAACAGCTTCCGCTTCGGCAAACGACATGCGGCTTCGCGCACTGCCGGACGATCCGCGGAAGGTCAGGACAGCGAGTAGCGACGAGTCCGGTTTGGGGAGGTCGCGCCCGTTCGGCACCAGCTGCACCAGCCCCTGCGGCGTCTCAAAGGCGATACCGCTCGCCATCGAAGGCTGACCTTCGTACTGATACATCGCCGTCAGGCCTTCCCAACGCGGTCCAAGCGGCCAGGCACCATCGACGTGATAGAAATTGAAAGCCCAATCGACCTGACCATCGGGGAATTCGCCCGGCTTCGAGTAATCGACAAGGACAATCAGCAGCTGATCTTCCTTGCTGAAGACGGTGCGAAGCGTCGCCTGACGCCGGCGCACAATCTGAATACGCGCGTCGTCGTCGACGAGGATGCGATCGCCATCCTTGGCCGAGATGTCGACGCCTGGGGGCGGAGGCGTTCGTGTTGGCGGTTGTTGCGCGGCGGCGACGCTTGCGAACGCGAGGACGACGATCAGAGTCCAGCGCATATCAGTTGCCTCGTAGTTCTATGAGCTCACCGATCTCAGTATTGAACGAAAGAACCGCCCCTTTCAATGGCTGCGATCGTTTTCCGTTTCGAGAGATCGTGACCGCCGCTGTGCCCCAAGGATTGCGCATCCGCGCGATCGACCCGGCCTCCGACCGAAGCACAACTGACTCCACGCGACCCTTGCGTCTTGTGGCTGTGACGACGAAGCCGCCTCGCGCGCGCAGTGTAAATTGCGCGTCCCATTCATCGGGCCAGGCGGGGAAGAGGCGGATGATTGAGTCGCCTCCGGGAACTCCAGGAGCGCTCTGCAACAGCGCGAGCTGCAGCGCTTCGGCGGCACGGCCGAGCCGCTGCGCGTCGAGTGCCTGTGGTCCTTCGCGCAACGTCAGGCGATTGATGAGCGGCCGTCCGCCGAGATAGGCCGTCTGCCGCTCGGCTGTGAACGCGCGAATCTGGTTCGGCACGAGGAAGCGCGTCGCATCGACGCGGCCCAGCGTGGTTCCTGCGATCGCCCACTTCGACAGCACACCAACCGCTGTGGTCGGGCCGATTCCAGCGCGGTAGGTGCGATCGAACGTGGCGTTGGCTGCGGCGAGCATCTGTTTGTCGGGTGACTCGAGATTGACCAAATCGAAGAACCACATCGGCAAGCTGTTGCCATCGGGCGTGAAGCCCGTGTTGTTGTTGGCCGTCGGCTTCAAGCCGCGAACGAACACAGGCGCACCGGTGTAGTCGGCGGCGCGCAGCGCGTCAGGGTGCGCGCTCGTTGGCAGCGGGGCCAGATTCGCGAGCAGCTCCTGCCACTCGGCCCGAAGCGCCGCGTCCTGGCCCAGCAGCTCGCTCGCGCGAATGGCCGCCGCGAAAATGCCGCGCATCGCGGAGAGATCTTCGTCGGTGTCGTGCGCGCCGTTGACGCTCTCGTTGCTGTTCACGTGATGGATGTGGTACTTCCCGTCGGCCTCTTTCCGCAGGTTCGGAAAGTGGTGATAGAACTCCGCCGCGCCTTTGATCATCGGGTACGCGCGATCGCGCAGCCACGGGAGATCCTGCGTGTACTCGTAACGCCGCCAGTAGAGATATGCGACCTTCGCTGTCGTCCCGAGAATGTGATTCACCGGGCTGAACGGCGCGGTCGGACGCTCCGTCGGCACCCACGCGCCGTTGGTCCACCGGCCGCCGCCCCACCAGTTCCATCGGCTCGAGTGCGGATGACCGGTGCGCGCGTATTCGAGAAACTTCGCGCTGCGCTGCGCCCAGGGTTTCCGCAGCAAATACAAATCGCGCATCTCCTCCGCGATGTCATCGGGAAGCGCGGCGAGCCCGTCGTGCCAGACCGTTTCTGGAATGTAGATGCCCTGGCTGCCCCATTGCTGCCGAGCGGCTGTCGACGCGGCATCGAACATGCCCGAGTACATCGAGAACACCGGATCCAGAAGATCGATGCGGTTCGCGGCAAAGAGCGCCTCGTAGTAGCAGCTGAGATTGGCGAACCAGTGCTGCGTACCCCACGGCCGCATGTCGCCGGCGGTGTTCCAGACCATGCCGTTGAATTTTGGTGGAAACGCGCCGCGCGAGGTGGCGGCCATCAAGTACAGATAGTAGTGATAGTTCGCCGCCACCTCGTCCGCGGTGCCGTCCGCGCTCTGCAGCGCGATCGTCCCGCGCTGCCAGAAGCCGTGCCACCACTCGGCGTTCTCCCCGGCGAGGTCGTCGAAACTTTTCGCGGCCGCGGCGTCCAGGTTGCTCAGAGCGGCCGCGGCAACATCCTGGCCCGCGTCGAGTGTGGCGGCACTGGCGATGAGAACGACCACACGGCCGCGCTCGGCCGGCGACACGATGCGCACTTCCGTTTCGTTGGCGAAGCGCGTGAGCGTCTTGCGTCCGAGCAGCGCAATCGCGACGGCAGATTTCGCGCGATGCGTGCCTTCCTGGAAGTTCTGTGTCAGCAGAATGCGGCCGTCTCGCGCGGCGATCTGCGATGCGGCGATGTGGTCGCGCGTGCGCACGGTGACGATGCGATCGGCGATCATCTTTTCCATCGCGCCGCCGGAATACTGCGACGCCGAGCGCAGCATTCGCAGGTTGATCTGGATCGGTTCGGGCACGGCCCGGCGGTCGTCGAGTTCGATCGCGATCACGTCGCGCTCGTGCCAGGCGAGCATCCGCGCATGCACGCCGGCCGCTTGCACGTCGAGCAGCCCCTCGTACACCGACAGGCGCTGGCTCGTGCCGTCAGCGGTGAACACGTCGCCGCCCGAGCCCGCGAGCTCGAGATCGACGAAGCCGGCGCCTCCCATGTAATCGGTGTTGCGCTCGAAGAACGATCGCGTGTCTTTGTTGATCGGTTGGATA
The DNA here is from genome assembly GCA_963730445.1 of Vicinamibacterales bacterium. GTDB lineage: Bacteria > Acidobacteriota > Vicinamibacteria > Vicinamibacterales > JAMQPK01 > JAMQPK01. Next base: position 169,944 of record CAVSRX010000008.1, read on the forward strand.
TCGACCCGGTTGATTTGAAATTTCAACGCGCTCGGGGTCGTCCAGACGAGCGTTCCCATCCGCCCGTTGCCGATGGGGATCCCTTCCTCACTTCGCGCCACCGGTGCGTTGTAAATAAGGTCGGCTCGTGAGACGACGGCGCGCGCCGAACTTGAAACCGGAACCGGAACCAGAACTTCGGAACCCGAACCCGGAACCTGGAACCCGGAACCCGGAACGTGCAGCGCGATGAGGAGCGCAGCGGTCGCAAGCGTCAAGCTCCTCATTGCGCTGCTCCACCCTGGCTTCGCATTGCGGTTCTGCTCGTCGAGCCACGTCTTGAGCGGCGCGAAGTAGTCGAGAATCGCCGTCGCATCCATCTTCGATTCACCGTTCAACACGGCCAGCGCCTCGGGCCAGGGGCGGCTGGCTCCCATCGCGAGCATCTTCCCGAGCTTCGCGCCGGCCGCCTTGTTGCCGTAAATCGAGCAGCGATACAGAGGCCCCGTGAATCCCGCCTCTTTGCAGAGCGCGCGATGAAACTGAAACTGCAGGATGTGCGCGAGGAAATACCGCGTGTAGGGCGTGTTCGCCGGCACATGGTACTTCGCGCCCGGATCGAAATCGGCTTCCGTTCGCGCGACCGGCGCGGCGATCCCCTGGTACTTGTTGCGCAGTTCCCACCACGCCGTGTTGTAGCGGGCGGGCGGGACCTCACCCGAGAACACTTTCCAGCGCCACTGATCGATCACCACGCCGAAGGGCAGGAAGGCGACCTTGCTGAGCGCGGTGTTGAGCAGGTATTCGAGGTCGGCTTTCTCCGATCGGCACCTGATCGATGAGACCGATCTGCTTCAGGTATCCGGGCGTCGCCGAGAGCGCGATCAGATCGCCGACTGCTTCGTGGAACGCGTCGATCGCCCCGTCGCGATAGAGGTACGGCTGTTTTGCATACAGCAGCCCGTAATAGTTGTGGCCGAGCTCGTGGTGCACCACCTGGAAATCTTCTGCGTTGATCTCGATGCACATCTTGATGCGAACGTCCTCGGGCGCGTCCCATCCCGATGCGCTCGCGTGGCAGACCACATCGCGGTCGGCGGGCTTGGTGAAGCAGCGATCGCTCCCAGAAGGCGGGCGGCAGCGGCTGATATCCGAGCGAGGTGAAAAAGCCCTCGGCGTATTTCACCATCCCGCGCGCGTCGACCTTCCGCCGCTTGAGCTCTTTCGTCAGGTCGTACCCTTGACCGGAGGCGGGCGCCGCCACTAACTGATAGATGTTGCTCCAGTCCTGCGCCCACATGTTGCCGAGCAGATGCGCGGGGAGCATGCCGTTGGCGGGAAGCACGCCCGCGCCGTACTTCTCGGCCAGCTTCGATCGCACGTAGGTGTGCAGTGCCAGATAAAGCGGCTGCACCTGCGTCCACAGACGATCGACTTCTGCCGCGAACGCGTCCGGCGGCATGTCGTAAAACGAGCGCCACAGCACGCCCGCATCGGCGAATCCCAGCTCGCGCGCGCCTTTGTTGGACAGCTCGACGAAGCGGCTGTACCGATCGCGCATGGGCGCGCCGACCGCGTGCCAGCCCTGCCAGACGTCAAGGAGCTCCTTCGGATCGCGGCTCGACGACAGGATGTTCGACGCGCTGTTGATGTCGAGGCATTCCTGTTTGCCTTTGACGTCGCGGCAGTACTTGCCTTTCCCGTAGTCCCCTTCGAGCGAGGATGAGAGGCTCGACAACTCATCGCGCTCGGCCTTGTTGTCCGGCGCGGGGGCCGCGAGCAGCAGTTTCAGCACCTTGAGCTTGCGCGCATCGTCATATGGCAGCTGCAGCTGCTCGAAGCGGCGCGCGCCGCGGGCGAGCTCCGACACCGCCGCGGCGAGCTCGCTCTGCGCGTTCGCCGCGATCTCCTGCGTGTCGACGGTGATGAAATTGCTCTGGACCCAGCCGGAGCGGCTCGCGTTGTCTCCGAGTGTTTTGAGCCGTGACTCGGCCGCCTCGACGAAGCGGTGCGCCTCTTCGGCGGTTGGCGGCCCGCCGTCGCCGCCGCTCTGACAGCCCAGCCCCAGTACGCCGGCGAGTGCCGGCACGAGCATGAGTGGATGTCGCATGGTGCACAAGGGTTACCTTGCGTGCCCGCGCTGTCAAGGTCTACGATTCACCCCATGCTAGGCCGCTTCTTCCTCTTTGCTGCGCTCTTGCTCGCCGGGTTCTCGTCGCACGCGAACGCCCAGGAACGCGCGCCGAACGTTCTCTTTTATACGCACCCCGCGCGCGAGTGGAACCAGGCGCTGCCGTTGGGCAACGGCCGCCTCGGCGCGATGGTGTTCGGCAACGTCGCCGGCGAGCGCATCCAGCTGAACGAAAACTCGTTGTGGATGGGCGGGCCTCGCGACACGAACAACCCGGATGCGATCGAGCACCTTGCCGAGGTGCGGCGTCTGCTGTTTGCAGGCATGCCCGTCGAGGCCTATGCGGTTGCCGAGAAATACTCGATGGGCAGTCCGTTCAGGCTCGAGTCGTACCAGTCGCTTGGCGACCTCCGCCTCGCGTTCGAGCACGAAGGCACCCCGACAGACTACCGGCTCGAGCTCGACATCGACAGCGCGATCGCGCGGCTGACGTATCGCATCGGAACGGTTCAATACACGCGCGAAGTGTTCGCGAGCCATCCCGCGCAGGCGATCGTGATGCGGATAATTGCCGACGCACCCGCGAAGATCACCGTATCGACGTGGATCGATCGTCCGCAGGACGCCACGACGCAGGTCGCGGGAGACGATCGGCTGAATCTCGTCGGCGCGCTGGCGGGCGGCAAAGGGCTGTCATTTCTCGCGTCGGTGAAGATTCTCGCCGACGGCGGAAAGCTCGAGGCATATCCCGAGCGCATCTACGCTCAGAACGCGAACGCCCTTACGCTGATCGTTGCGGCTGCGACGAGCTATCGCGGACACGATCATCGTGCGTCCGTCGAACGCGCGCTCTCGGCCGCGGCGGCGACGCCGTACGCGAAGTTGAAGTCCGATCACGTTGCCGATCATCAGAAGCTGTTCCGCCGTGTGGCGCTGCAACTCGGGAACCACGAAGCCACGAAGGCACGAAGCGTGGAACTGGGATCGATGCCGACCGACGACCGTCTCGAGCGCGTCAAGAAAGGCGAAACCGATCTCGGCCTCGAGGCGCTCTACTTTCAGTTCGGCCGCTATCTCTTAATCGCGAGCAGCCGCCCGGGCGGGCTGCCGGCTAACCTGCAGGGTTTGTGGAACGACAGCATGTTTCCGCCGTGGGACAGCGACTACCACCTGAACATCAACCTGCAGATGAACTACTGGCCGGCGGAAGTGACGAATCTCCCCGAGCTGCATCAGCCGCTGTTCGACTATCTCGAATCGTTGCGCGAGCCGGGACGGAAGACTGCGCGCGTGCATTACGGCGCGAACGGATTCGTGGCGCATCACATCAGCGACATCTGGGGATTCACGACGCCGGGCGATCGCCCGCGATCGGGCCTGTGGCCCACCGGCGCGGCGTGGCTGACGCAGCATTTATGGGAGCACTATCTCTTCAATCCCGATCGCGCCTTTCTGGCAAAGGCGTATCCCGTGATGAAGGAGGCCGCGGAATTCTTCCTTGATTACCTGGTCGAGGATCCGCGCTCTCCGGGGCGTCTCGTGAGCGGGCCGTCTGTCTCGCCCGAAAACCGGTATCGGCTCCCCAATGGACAGGTGGGCATCCTGTCGATGGGACCGTCGATGGATCATCAGATCATCACGGGTCTCTTCACGCAGGTGATGCGCGCGAGCGAGATTCTCGGCATCGATGCCGCGTTCCGCGAGCGCGTCGCGGCGACGAAGAAAAGGATTCCGCCGCCCGTCATCGGCAAGCACGGACAGATTCAGGAGTGGGCCGACGACTACGACGAGCCCGATCCGGGCCATCGCCACATCTCGCAACTGTTCGCGCTGCATCCAAGCGATCAGATAACCGTGCACGGCACGCCTGAGCTGGCGAAGGCCGCGCGCGCGACCATCGAGCGGCGCCTCGCGAACGGCGGCGGGCACACCGGCTGGAGCCGCGCGTGGATCATCAATTTCTGGGCGCGCCTGCAGGATGGCGAGCAGGCGCACGCCAACTTTCAAGCGTTGCTGGCGAGATCGACGCTGCCGAACTTGTGGGATCTGCATCCGCCGTTTCAGATCGACGGCAACTTCGGCGGGGCTGCCGGAGTCGCCGAGATGCTGCTGCAGAGTCACGACGGCGCCATTCACCTGCTGCCGGCAGCACCGCGCGCCTGGGCCGACGGCGAGTTCACCGGCTTGCGCGCGCGCGGCGGCGTCACCGTAGATGCAACGTGGGCTGGTGGAAAATTGACGACTGCAACTCTGCGCGCATCGCTCGGCGGGATGCAGCGTATTCGCGTGCCGGCCGGCACCACGATCGCGGCGATAAGATCGGGCGATATTGTCGTGGCGTTCAAGCCGCACACAGACGGCGGCGAGCTTCAGCTCCAGCCAGGCCGCACTTATCAGGTGAGTTTCCGATAACGGAGTTACCGGACTCTTTCGACTCTTGTGGACTCTTAACGGAGGATTGATGCGACGTGTCGTAGCAATTGCGATTGGAATGGTGTGCGCCGCCGGATTCATCCTCGTCGGCCTGGCGCAAACTTCTCAACCCGCTGGTGCGTCCGTCTACGCGAATCGCTGCGCGAATTGCCACGGCGCGGACCTGACCGGGGCGAAGGGGCCGTCAATATTGACGTGGGTCCGTTTTCACGTCGACAAGGAAATCGTCGATCTCGTGCGCAAGGGACATCAGGGCGTCCCGGCGCAGCTGCCCGACGTCGAGCTCCGGCAATTGCTCTCGGAGATGCGGAAGCTCGCGGGCACCAATCCCGCGATGGCGACCGGCGGCTACACCGGCAGCCGCACCGCGCCGCTGCCGCCCGAATCGTTTCCTCCGTCAGAGCCGCGGCTGCCCGCCCCGGGCATCGGCGCGAACAAGCCGACGATGATTAAGATGGCCGATGGAAGCTCGCGAACGGGAATTCTGCTCGGTCAGTCAATCACCTCGGCTGTGCTGCTCGAGAACGGCAACACGAAGTTCACGCTGCTCTCGCGCGACGGCGACGTGTATCGCGAGAAGGCGATCGCGCCGAAGCGCGACTGGGTGATGTACGACGGCTCTCATACCGGCAACCGCTACAGCACGCTCGATCAGATCAACGCGTCGAACGTGCAGCGCCTTGCGCCCGTGTGGACGCTGCCGATGCCCGAATCGCGCCCGCAGCTCACCCCTGTCGTCGTCGACGGCATTATGTACGTCACAGGATGGAACGAGCTGCAGGCGGTCGACGCGACGACGGGGCGTATGTTGTGGACATATAAGGAGCCACGTCACGGCGGCATCGTCAGTGAGGCCGGCATCGGCGTGAATCGCGGCGCGACGATTGTCGGCGATCGCGTCTTCATGATTACCGACCATGCGCACGTCCTCGGGTTCAACCGGTTCACCGGCCAGCGGCTGTGGGAAGCGGAGATGGGCTCGTATCTCGATTCCTACAGCGCCACGTCGCCGCCGCTGCCTGTCGGCGATCTGCTCGTGGTGGGCGTCGCGGGCGGCGAAGAAGGCGCGCGTGGATTTCTCGACGCGTACCGCGCGTCGACAGGTGAGCGCGCGTGGCGGTTTTACACGATTCCGAAACGCGGAGAGCCGGGATCGGAAACATGGATTGGTCAGGCGCTCGAGCATGGATGCGGCGCCACGTGGATGCCTGGCTCGTACGATCCGGAGCTCGACACGATTTATTGGGCCATCGGCAATCCCTGCCCCGATTTCGCGGGCGAAGAGCGCATCGGCGACAACCTCTATACCTCGAGCGTCGTGGCGCTCGAAGCGAAGACCGGGCGCCTGAAGTGGTACTACCAGTTCACGCCGCACGATACGCACGACTGGGACGCCGTGCAGCCGATGGTGCTCGCCGATGAAGTGTGGGAGGGCAAGCCGCGCAAGCTGCTGTTTCACGGCGATCGCAACGGCATCTTCTACGTCCTCGACCGCACGAACGGACGAGTGCTGAAGACGGGCAACCTCTCCAGCAAGGTGACCTGGGTGAAAGGATTTGCCGCCGACGGCAAACCGATCGTCGACCCAGGTTCGATCGCCACTCGCGAAGGGATCGCGGGCTGTCCCGGTGGAGGGGGAGGCGCGAATTTTCACTCCGTTTCGTACAACCCGGTGACGAAGCTCTTTTACGTGCGCGTCAGCGACAGCTGCCAGGTCTACACATCGCACGAGGATCCGCTCGGGGCGAGAGGCAACCGCTGGTTCGGCACGGGTCCACCGTCGGAGAAAGCGCGCGCGGCGCTCGCCGCGTTGACAAAGGGATACACCATGGGCACCTTCATTCGCGCCATGGATCCTTTTGCGGCGAAGAAAGTCTGGGATTTCCCGAATCCTGGCGGCGAGCCTGGAATCCTGTCGACCGTCACGGGCCTCGTGTTCCTCCCCGGTGATGGCGGCCTCCTCGTCCTCGACGGCAAGACAGGGAAGCTGCTGCGCAGCATCAACCTCGGCCACAACTCCTCAGCCGCGCCGATGACCTACATGGTTGGCGGCAAACAATACATCGCGCTGCAGGGAATGGAGATGTTGGCGGTCTACGCGATTCACTAAGGTCGCGTGGGGTTCGTGGGGATCGTAGGGGTCGTAGGGATCGCGGGTCCGCCGATGGCAGTACGCCCTCTCCTCGATGATCGCCTCCTCGGTAGTGTCCGGCTTCAGCCGGACCTGTCCCCGTAGTGTCCATCTTTAGCTGGACGTAACTGCTGATCAAATCTTTCAATTCATACACCAGCGATCCCACGAATGGGTACTGCTCAACCGTTTCCGCGAGGCCTGCGCGGACAGGATTGGCGAGGATATATTTTGCGACTTCGACGGTCACCTCTTCGTCGCGGAGTACGTGCTCAAACCCGTAGCGTTGCCACAGTGTGTCGTGCTGCTTCTGCGAGTAGTAATACCCTGAGGACTGCTTGAACGCCTTAATAAAGCGCTTACCGTCTGAGTCATCGGAAGTGCCTTCAATCAAGATGTGCAGATGGTCAGGCATGAAGCAGTACGCAATAACAGCGAACTTTTGCTCAGATACAGCGCGCAGAAGTTGGTGCACGACGAGCTCAACTGAGGCAGCGTCCGTGAATAGGCGTCGCCGCCGATCCGTGCAGAATGTCAGGGAATATCGGTGGAGACCAATGTAATTAAAGCCCTTCAGATGGCCAGGATTGTTTGTGATCATGGCGGCGGAAAGGCAATTTGCGCACCCTGTCCGCCTGAAGGCGGACTACCGGGATCACGGTCCACCTTAAGGTGGACACTACCGACGAACCCCACGAACCCACGAACCTCACGAGAACCCGACGCGCCCCACGCGACCCACGATCCGGCCGTTGTTTTGCGTACGAATGGTCCGGAGGAATATTGCCTATGAAAATACGAGATGTGATGACGCCAAATCCCCGGACAGTGTCGCCGAACGATACGATCCGGGCCGCTGCACAGGTCATGCAGGCCGAAGACACGGGCGCGGTGCCTGTCTGCGATGGCGGCCATGTGCTCGCGGTCGTCACCGATCGCGACATTGTGGTGCGCGTCGTTGCCGAAGGTGGTTCGTTCTCGAGTCCCGTCGGCGACATCGCCACGAAGAATGTCATTTGCGTGACGCCGGATATGTCAACCAGCGAGGCGAGTGATTTGATGAGCGAGCATCAGATTCGCCGGCTCCCCGTCGTTGAGAACGATCTGCTGGTCGGCATCGTCTCTATCGGCGATCTCGCGGTAAAGGAAGGCAAGGACAGCCGCTGGGGCGACACCCTTCAGAGTATTTCGGAAGGCGTTAAAGAAACCATCTAAACGCACGCCAGGGAATGGGGATTAGGGATTAGGGATTCGGACCCTAATCCCTGATTGCCCTCAACGCCGAGTTTCGAGCGCGTGCTTGAACTGGCTGAGCTCTTCACGCACTGCGCTCGCCGAGCCACCGCCAGAGAGATGGACTTCGGTTCCCTGCGCTTCGGATGCCGGTTCGAACCGAATCGCGTAGTCGTTCCTCAGCTTCGCGTGCCCTGACGCGCACCACTCCACCCACCCAGCCTCGACGGCTTCGAGCGGCGCATTGATAATGAGGGCCTGTTCGCCCGTATCCGTCCCGTCGTCTGTGTCCGTCCCGTGTTGGATTGGCATGCTTCTCACTTTGCAAGCATTGATCCGAAACGCACGAGGGCTCACGGATTATGCGAAAAGGGGGTTGACATGTTATTTCTATAGCAGTAATGTTATAAAACTAACATGACTCCCAAGCCTGGAAGCGACCACGCTGCCCTCACGCGCCGCGAGCGGCAGATCATGGACATCCTTTATAAGCGCGGGCGAGCGACGGCCAACGACGTCCTCGACGATCTCCCAGGCACACCCCATTATTCGACCGTCCGTACGCAGCTGCGGGTTCTCGAAGAGAAAGGGCACGTTACGCACGAAGAGGACGGCGTGCGGTACGTCTACATGCCGGCGATGCCCCGGCGCGCCGCGCGGAAGTCAGCGCTGCGTCATCTCGTCGACACGTTCTTCGACGGATCGGCCGAACAGGTAGTGGCGGCTGTGCTTGGCGGCGAGGGCGCGAAACTCTCTGAAGAAGAACTGGACCGTATCGCCGATCTCATCGACAAAGCGAAGAAAGAAGGAAGCCGATGAAGATGTCCCTGATTGTCTTCGGCGCGCTGGCGGTGTCGTTTCTCCTGCGGCGGCGTTCCGCGGCGCTGCGGCACTGGGTGCTCGCGGCTGGAGTTGCGTGCGCGGCGGCCATGCCGATGCTGACTGCCGCTGTGCCGCCATGGCCGCTGCCATTCGCGACGCCGACGGCCTTCACGTCATATCAGGATCCCTTGCAGGGTCCCGTTCAGGCGTCACGATCGGCGGCGCACGTGCAGCAGCCTGGCACCGCAACTGGAGCGGCCGTTGCGGCGCCTGTTCCTCTGCCCGCGGCGTCGACCCGCGGCTTCGACTTCGTCGCCGCACTCACGTCCATCTGGCTGGCCGGAACGGTCGTCGCGCTTGCGATTCTCCTGACGGGCGTGCTGCGGCTCGCGTGGCTGGCCACGCATGCGCAACGAATCACGCACGGACGCTGGCACGATCTCACAGAGGAAATTTCGCGCGGCTATGGGCTGCGGCGTCGTGTGACATTGCTGCAGAGCACACATCCGTCGCTGCTCGTCACCTGGGGCCTCGCGCGCCCCAGGGTGATCTTGCCGTCCGCTGCCGACTCGTGGAGCGATGAGCGCGCACGCGTCGTGCTGTCGCATGAGCTGGCGCACATCTGCCGCGGCGACTGGATTGTGCAGCTGTCTGCCGAGCTGCTGCGCGCGTTCTACTGGTTCAATCCGCTGCTCTGGGTTGCGTGCCGGCGTCTGCGCCTCGAGAGCGAGCACGCGTGCGACGACGAGGTGATGAGCCGCGGCGTCGACGGCACCGATTACGCCACGCACCTCATCGAGCTGGCGCGCGCGCTCAACCAGCGCAGGTACATCTGGTTTCCGGCGCCAGCGATGGCGCGTCCCTCGAGCCTTGAAAGGAGAGTTCGCGCCATGCTGACCAACAGTCTCGATCGTGCATCCATATCCGGCCGCACCAGGGCCGCGATCTTCATACTGCTGTTTGCAGTAACAGCCGCTGTGGCCGCCGCGCAGAGCGGGTTCGCGACGTTCAGCGGATCGATCGTCGACGAATCGTCGCGTGGAATGCCCGATACGACCGTCAGCCTCACGAACGAGGCGCGGCAGGCGAAGTACAAAGTCAAGACGAACGCGATTGGCCGGTTCGAGTTCGTCGGGTTGCCCTCGGGAGACTACGGCCTCGAAGCGAAGGGAATGGGTTTTCAAGTACTGAGAGACAGCGTCACAGTGTCGGGCAAGAATTTCCAGCGGAACTACACGCTCAAGCTGGGCACGCTGATGGAGACGGTGACTGTGGTCGACAGTGGCCGCGACGTTCGGCCGTCCACCATCACCGTCAAGGAAGAGATCGTAGTACCTAAGACGGAATGCACGCCTTCGGGCGCGGGAGGACAAATCAAGCCTCCGAAGAAAGTGCGCGATTTCACGCCGGCCTACCCTGCCAATCTTCGCGGCACCGCCACCAACGGCGTGGTGATCCTGAGCGGGCGCATCGGGCTTGATGGGTACATCACCGACATAAGTGTCCTGCGCGAAGCGCATCCGGACCTCGCCAGTGCGGCCGTTGCGGCGGTGCGGGAATGGAAGTACTCCGAGACATTGCTGAACTGTCAGCCGGTCGAAGTAGGCATGACGATTACAGTCAATTTCCGAGGGATGCCGCCGCCTCCCCCTCCGGCGCCGCCGAAGCCCTAACGACACATCTGTCGGGCGTGTGCGATGTTGGGACATCGCACACGTCCGTGCGGGCGCGTATTCGCGTTATTCCTGCGTAAAAACGCGCACCCGAGTGCAAAGTCCCGGCCGCGCCGTGGCAGTCGGATTGCACAACTCGCGCGTGCATGCCGGGATACCCGTACGCCTCGCCAGATCAGTCCTCTGAATTCCGCGTCGAGAAGTTGCGCGCCGGTGCGACGCTGACGCTCTCGAACGGCACGTCGGTGCACGGGCACTTCTTCATCTCGGGCAACAGCCGCACGCACGCGGGACCGGAAGCCGTCCGAGATGTGCTGAACGCTGAAGTGGGATTTTTACCATTCGACGTACAGCGGCCCGCGGGTTCGATGACGATCCTCTACAACCGCGACCACATCGTTTTCGTGGCGCTCGAGGACAAGGACGAGCCGCGCCGCGATCCCGGCTATGACGTCGCCATCGAAAAGATCGTCACGATGCTGATGTCCAACGGGACACGGCTCCGCGGCGCCGTCCGTGTGTTTCGCCCGCACGGGAGCGATCGCTTGAGCGATTTCTCACGAGCTGCGGATGCCTTCCGGTACCTCGAGGCCGAGAACGCAACCTACATCATCAACGTCCATCATCTAATCGAACTGGCCGAGGAGCCCTCCGTATCATGAGTCTCACATCGACAGCAGAGCCAGGCACGGCGGCCCAGGCGCCGCCTGCGTCGGGTTCGCCCATCGACCGCTTGTTTCATGCGATGTTTCAAATGGGGGCCTCCGACCTGCACTTGTGCGTCGGGTCGCCTGCGCTGGTTCGCAAAGACGGCCGCATTCAGGCGCTCGATCCGAACATGCCCGCGCTCACCGAGGACTACCTGAAGAGGCTCATCGACCCGATCATGCCCGCGCCGAATCTGGCGGAATTCGCGGAGAAGCACGATACGGACTTCGCCTACGAGGTGCCGAATCTCGCCAGGTTCCGCGCGAACGTGTTTGCCGATCGCAAGGGGCGCGGCGCCGTCTTCCGTGTCATCCCGTCCCAGATCCTCACCGCGGAAAAGCTCGGGCTGTCGCAGCACATCCTGAACCTGTGCAAGCTGAACAAAGGGCTCGTGCTGGTGACCGGTCCCACGGGATCGGGCAAGTCGACGACGCTTTGCGCGATGATCGACCACATCAACCGGACGCGCGACGAGCACATCATCACCATCGAAGATCCGATCGAGTTCGTGCACCAGAACAACAAGTGCCTCATCAATCAGCGAGAAGTGCGCACGCACACGACCTCGTTCAAGGCGGCGCTGCGGGCTGCGCTCCGTGAAGATCCGGACATCGTCCTGGTGGGCGAGCTGCGCGACCTCGAGACGGTCGCGATCGCGATCGAAACGGCCGAGACCGGGCATCTCGTGTTCGGCACGCTGCACACGACGACGGCGGCGTCGACGGTCGATCGCATCATCGATCAGTTTCCGGCCGACCGTCAGTCGCAGATCCGCATCATGCTGTCGGAATCGCTGCGCGGCGTCATCGCGCAGACGTTGTGCCGGAAGATCGGCGGCGGCCGCGTGGCGGCGCTCGAAGTGTTGATTGCCAACGGTGCCGTCAGCAATCTGATTCGCGAAGGCAAGACGTTCCAGATCCCGTCGCTCATGCAGGTGAACAAAGCGATCGGCATGGTGAGCCTGAACGACGCGCTGTTCGAGTTGGTACAGAAAAAGATCGTCGCGCCCGACGAAGCGTATTCGAAGTCGGTCGAGAAGGCTGGATTCGAGTCGCTGCTCAAGCGCATCGGCGTCGACATCAAGGCTGTCGTCCCGCAGGCGTAGCGCGCTGAGCCGACCTGAAGGTCGGCACTACGCTGGCCGCGCTCCGTCGATTCTTCGTACCGACCGGTCAGCTTGAACTCGGGATGCGCGTTCAGGTACGCATCCACGCGATCGTTCCGCTTGAACGCCTCCGCCATGAACGCAAAGGCCTCCGCTATTCGCTCGTCAGGCTGCGCGCAACTGAGGCGCAGGAACCCTCTTCCCGCGTCGCCGAAGCACTCGCCGCCCAGGCAGGCGACGCCGCGCGCTTCGTCTGCGCCTTCCAATAAATAGAGCGCCAGCCCGTGTGACGTAATCCCAAGCCGGTTGCAGATCGCCGCGACCGACGGGAACACGTAGAACGTACCGGCGGGCATCGCACACGAGACGCCATCAATTTTGCTCATGCCTGCGACGAGCAGCTCCACCTTCCTCTGAAACTCTTTCATCTTCGCGTCGCGATATACGAGCTCGTCGCGCATCGCGACAACTCCCGCCATCTGCGTGAACGGCGGCACGCACGACAACGCGCTGTTCGTGAGCTTGCCAAACACGTCGATAATTTCTGGGCTGCTCACGGCGAATCCGAGGCGCCAGCCGCTCATGCTGAACGACTTGGAGAAGGTGTAGGCCGCGACCGTCTGCTCCAACATGCCTGGCACCTCGAGCAGCGAGTGATGCCGGCCGCGCCACACCATGCGATCGTACGGCTCGTCTGAGAATATCGCGACGTCCTTGCCGCGCACGAGATCGGCAAGGCCCTTCAGATCGTCGAGCGTGGCGACGCCGCCCGTCGGGTTGTGCGGGCTGTTGAGGAAAATCGCGCGCGGCGACTTGTCGCTCGCCAGGAACCGTCGCACGTCGTCAAGGTTCGGACGGAAGTCGTGCGACGCTTTCAGCTCCGACAGCACGACGCGCGCGTTGCGCCGGAACACATTCGGTGGATACGTAGGGAAGTGCGGGCTGAAGATCAACACGCCGTCGCCGGCGTTCAGAAACGCCTCGCAGAAGAGCTGCTCGAAGTTTTTCGCCCCTGGCCCGGCCACCACGTGATCGCCGGTAACCGACAAGCTGTACTCGCGATTCACGTACTCGGCCGCGGCCTTGCGGAACTCCATGATGCCGAGGGACGGCCCGTACCGGCTGTGGCCGTCGCGAATCGCCCGCACGCCGGCTTCGACGGCTTTCGGCGGCGTCGCGAACGGGCTGTCGCCGATCTCGAGCTCGATGACGTCTTTGCCGGCCGCTATCAGGCGCTTGGCCACGGCAAGAACGCTGAAGGCGCTTTCAACGCCGACGGATGAGGCGAATTGACTGAATGCGGGCATAAGGAGCGCACATCATATCGCGGGACTTGACAACCGGAAATATGTTCATAATATGTGAACATATGAAAGCGCGGACGCTCCTCGTGCCGCTCATTGTATTGACCGCCGCAACCGCCGCGCGTGCGCAATCGCCCGAGCTGGATGGCCCCGCGTTCGAGGCCGCGACCGTTCGACCGAACACGGCGGGTGAGACGCGGCGCCAAATCGAAGTGCTGCCAGGCGGCCGGTTCAACGCAATCAACATGACGCTCTGGCAGATCCTCTCGATCGCGTATCCGATCGACGGGAAGTTCCGCGACGAGATTAACCTGACCGGCGGGCCTGGATGGATCAACTCCGACAGGTTCGACATCGTCGCGAAAGCGGAAGGGTCACCACGGCTCGACACGAACAAACCAGGATCGACTGTCACCGACGTCGACCGCGATGCCGTCGAACGGATTCGGTTGATGCTTCGACGGTTTCTGGCAGAGCGGTTCAAGCTGCGATTGCACCACGAAACACGACAGCTGCCGATCTACGAGCTCGTGATGGCAACGACCACGGGCTTGCCCACCGTAGCGGCGCCAGCCGCGAAGGTGGGACCGGAACTCCGCAAAGCCGCTGGGAATTGCGGGCGCGATTGCGGTTCCATCCGGCGGATGGGGCCGGACAAAGTCGTCGGCACGGACGTCTCGATGGGCTCGCTCGCGCACTCGATGTCCGATTGGGTGCAGCGCACGGTTGTCGACAAAACGGGCATCACCGGGCCCATGGATTTCACGCTCACGTGGGCGCCCGAAGGCGCGACCGATTCCACCGCGCCGTCGATTTTCACGGCCGTGCAGGAACAGCTCGGACTCAAGCTCGAGCCGGCGCGGGGGCCAGTGGACGTATTGGTGGTGGACTCCGCTGAGAAGCCCGTCCCCGACTGATAACCAGATGGGCCGTCGCGCGTAGTAGCGACATGCGCTTTATTCGTTTTTCCTTCTTCGTTTTTCCTTTGCTGGCATCTGTCCTTTCTGCGCAAGTCGTCAAGAGCGACGGGCCCAAACCGCAGTTCGAGGTCGCAACCGTTCGCCCCAACAAATCGGGTGAATCGGGCGCATCCATTGGTCCCCGTCCCGGCGGGCGGCTGAACGGCACGAACCAGACGGCACGAAACCTCATCCGCAACGCCTTCAATCTCCAGCCCTTTCAAATGATCGGCGGCCCCGACTGGATGGACTCCGATCGCTTCGACATCGTCGCAAAGGCGGCAGATGCCGACCTCGATGCGAAGGGCATGTTGACGAACCAAGGGTTCATGCTGCGGCTGCAATCGCTGCTCGAGGATCGCTTCAAAATGGCGGTGCACTGGGAGACACGCGAGTTGCCCGTGTACGCGCTCGTCGTGGCGGTGGAAGGCAAGCTCGGGCCGGCGCTGAAAGTCCACGCGGGAGACTGCGATCGTGCGCGAATCGGCGGCACCACGCCGACGTCCAAGTGCGGCACGCGCATGAACATGACGCCGGCTGGAGGGCAGGTATCAGGCGTCGGCATCCCGATGCTGACGTTTGCGCGCAATCTTGCCGGTACGACGGGACGGAACGTGATCGATAAAACGGGTCTCGCCGGCGGCTACGATTTCGAGCTCACATTCATTCCCGATCAAACGGCCGACACGACAGGGCCGTCATTGTTTACGGCGATGCAGGAGCAGCTTGGGCTGAAGCTCGACTCGCAGCGCGCGCCGGTCGAAGTGCTGGTCATCGACAGGCTCGAGCGGCCGACGCCGGATTGAGGAGGCGACGTGATCTCTATTCGTTTTTCGTTTTTCGTTATTCCTTTTCTGGTGTCGGCCCTTTCTGCGCAAGACCCATCGCCGATATCGACACACTGCAATTCGAAGTCGCGTCGGTGAAGCCGAATAACTCCGGCAGTCAGAACGCGAACATGGAATTGCACCCCGGCGGGCGCATCACGGGAACCAACGTCGTGCTCGCCGGATTGATCAGAACCATCTTCAACATTCAGCCGTATCAGCTCGTCAACGCGCCCGACTGGATTGAAACGGCGCGCTTCGACATCGAAGCGAAAGCCGATCGCGAATACTCCGCTCGCGAAGATGCCCCGGCGCCCGAGCTGCTCGCCATGCTGCGCAATCTGCTCGCGGATCGTTTCAAGCTCGTCGTCCACCGCGAGCTGCGCGAGATGCCCGCGTATGCGCTCGTCAGCGCAAAGACCGACGGAACTCTCGGCCCGCAGATGCGCCGCTCGACTGTCGACTGCGAGGCCGAAGCGGCTCGTGCGTTCGCGGCGAAGCGCGGCGGCGCGCCACCGGGAGAAAAGCCCATCGTGCGGTGCCGCATCAGCACGAATGCGGGGCGCATCGTGGGGACGGGCACGACGATTCAGTGAATTGATGCGCCGCCTGTCGGCGCCTCTTGGCCGGCCGGTTGTCGATCGCACGGGATTGTCTGGCTCGTTCGACCTGGAGTTGCAGTGGTCGCCCGATCAGACGGCCGACACACCAGGGCCGTCGCTCTTCACGGCCATCCAGGAGCAGCTCGGCTTGAGGCTCGAGTCGCAGCGCGCGCCTGTCGAAGTGCTGGTCATCGACAGCAGCTCGCGGCTAACGCCCGATTAGGAGGGATCGTGGGGCGGGGTCGCGTAGGTCGCGTGTGACACGTGGGTGGAACTTTTTGGCGCCTGTGGACACAATCATGGGATGACCAACGAGTATTGCAGGTCTCGTGTCGTCAGCGGTATTCGCATTTGTCGCGTAGATCGTGGCGCAGGGTTTGCCCGCCTGCGCAAGCGCCGGCACCCGCGCGGCAAAACCATCCTTCGAGGTCGCATCGGTCAAGCCGAACAAGTCATCGAGCGGCGGCATGTCGTGGGCGAGCAGCCGGGCGGGCGATTTACCGCGCTCAATATGTCCGTGGCGATGATCATCCGCAACGCGTTCGAATCTTCAGGAGTCGCAGCTCGTCGGTTTGCCAGACTGGGGCTCATCGGAGCGCTTCGACATCGTCGCCAAGGCCGAGCAGGAGTTCCCGCGCACCAATGACAAGCCGAGCCTGTCGCAGCTCATGGTGCAGTCGCTGCTCGAGGAGCGATTCAGGCTGCGCTCGCATCGCGAGACGCGAGAGCTTCCGGCGTTCGCACTGGTCGTCGCGCGTGCGGACGGACAGCTGGGACCTCAGCTGAAAGCGTCGACGGTCGACTGTCTCGCGCTTGCCGCTGCGCGGCGCGCAGGCACGGCGCCGCCAGCGGTGCCTGGAGCCCGCCCGCCATGCGGGATGAGATACAGTGGCGGAACGATGATTGGTGGCAGCATCACGATGGCGAGATCTCGCGGCAACATTGTCGGGATCTGCCGGCCGCCAGGTGGTCGATCGCACCGGCCTGAAGGGCGGCTTCGACATCGATCTCACCTTTTCGAGAGAGCAATCCGCTGACACGACGAGTCCGTCCATCTTCACGGCCGTTCAGGAGCAGCTCGGTCTGAAGCTCGACTCGGTGCGCCTTCCGACCGACGTGCTCGTCGTTGACAGCATCGAGCGGCCGACGCCGGATTGACTACGAAAACTTTCGTATTGACAGTTACGAAGGTCTTCGTAGATCATGTCGCGTATGAAGCAGCCCAGCCGGAAACCGACCGACGCGGAACTCGCAATCCTGCGGATTCTGTGGACCCGCGGCCCCAGCACCGTGCGCGATGTGGCGACAGAGATGGGACGCGAAGGCGCGTACACCACCGTCCTGAAACTGCTCCAGATCATGACCGACAAGGAGCTCGTCCGGAGAAATGAGTCCGCGCGGACACACATCTACGAAGCCGCGCACTCGGAAGCGCAGATGCAGCAGCATCTGATCGGCAGATCTTCTCGATCGTGCGTTCGACGGGTCGGCCGCGACTCTGGTGATGCGCGCCTTGTCGGCCAGGAGAACATCAGCCAAAGACCTCGCCGAGATTCGCAAGCTGCTGAATTCGAAGCAGGGAGGCTCGTGATGAACGCCTGGATGCACGTCGCCGGTTGGGTCCTGGTGCACTTCGTCTGGCAGGGCGCGGCCATAGCGCTTGTTGCCGCGTTGGTGTTGCACATGTGCCGGCATCACTCGGCTTCGATGCGATATCTCGTCGCATGTGGCGCGATGATCGCGATGCTGCTTGGCGTCACGCTGACCGCCGCGCTTGTCGATGCGCCGGTGGCGAATGTCGAGAGAACGCCCGCGTCCGTCAGATGACCGCGAACAGCAGCGTTGACGTGCTGCTGCCGATTCCGATCAACCCGAGCGAGGCGGCATCTGCCTCGGCCGGATACCGTATCGAAGCTCTTCTGCCCTGGATCGTGTCAGCGTGGCTGGCAGGTGTTCTGTTGCTGCTCGCGCGAGTGATTGCCGGGTGGTGGCGTGTGCGCCGTTTACACCAGCTCGCGCTCTCGTCGATGCGCTCGAGCTGGCAGCATGCGGCCGATCGGATTGCCGGCCGGCTTGGACTCGCGCGAGTCATTCGTATCGTCGAGCTTTCCGGCGTTGACGTCCCGCTCGTCGTCGGCTGCCTTCGACCGATTGTCGTGCTGCCGATCGCGGCGTTGGCGCAGCTCAACGCAGCCCAGGTCGAGGCGATTCTCGCGCACGAGCTTGCGCACGTCCGACGTCACGACTATCTCGTCAATCTGATGCAAACGCTCGCGGAGACGCTGCTGTTCTATCACCCCGCCGTCTGGTGGCTGTCCACGCGCATCCGCGACGAGCGCGAGCACTGTTGCGACGATGTGGCGGTCGCGGTGTGCGGGGATGCCGCTGGGTACGCGGCAGCGCTGACAGAGCTCGAGGCGCGGAGAAGCGGTGAGCTGAACCTGGCTGCGGCAGCCACGGGCGGATCGCTACTGAATCGCGTGCGCAGAATTCTCCGCGTTGAGATCTCGAATGACTCACGCACGTCGCCTCTGACGGTCGGTCTTGTTGCGGTTGCCGTCGGCGGCGCTCTGGGTGTGAATCTCATGGCGCAGGCTTCTGCACCAGCCGAGACCCCGAAGTTCGAGGTGGCATCGGTTCGCCCGAACACGTCCGGCGACAACAAGATGTCGAACCAGATTCTTCCCGGTGGCCGGTACAACGCCGTGAATATTCCGCCGCGTTTGCTGATCATGAATGCGTACGGGCTTCAGGAGCAGCAGCTGGTGGGTGCACCGCCGTGGATTTCATCCGAGCGATTCGACATCGTCGCGAAAGCCGAAGGAGAGATTGGTCCTCCGGTCTCGCGTGACGGTGGTCCATCGCAAATGCAGTTGATGATTCGCTCGCTGCTCGAAGAGCGCTTCAAGCTCAAGGTGCATCGCGAGCCGAGAGAGGTGCCCATTTACTCGCTCGTCCTTGCCCGCCCGGATGGCCGGCTTGGGAACGGGTTGAAGGTTTCTGCCGTCGACTGTGAAGCGATCAGGGCTGCGCGCCGCAAAGGGGGCCCGCCGCCCGAGCCTCCGAAGCCGGGTGAGCGTCCGCAATGCGGAGCGCGCGTGGGGTTCGGCGAGCTGACGGCAGGAGGACAACCACTGCTGGAACTGGTCAGCCTCTTGTCGGGCACTGTGGGTCGCAGCGTCGTCGATCGAACCGGGTTGACGGGCAGATACGACATTGACTTGCGGTGGACACCCGATCGCGTGCTGCAGCGCGCAGCGGGCGCGGCTGCGAGCGAGCCGATTCGCGTCAACGGTGTCGAGATCGATCCGAATGGCCCTTCGATCTTCACCGCGCTGCAGGAGCAGCTCGGGTTGAAGCTCGAGTCCGAGCGCGGGACCGTCGAGGCGCTCGTGATCGATCACATCGAGCGGCCGACGCCGGACTGAAACGGAGGTTCGAGATGAACGCCTGGATGTACGTCGCGGGTTGGGTCCTGGTTCATTTCATCTGGCAGGGCGCAGTGCTGGCTGTCGCCGCCGCTGTGGTCCTCCATCTCTGTCGCCGTCAATCGGCTTCAGTGCGATACGCCATTGCCTGCGGTGCGATGACGGCGATGCTCGTGAGCGCGGGCATCACCGCCGCGCTCATCGAGGCGCCCGCTGCCGCCGTCGAGGCAACACGCGTGTCTGCGCGCACGATGCCCAACGACAGAGTTGGCGTGCTCCTGCCCATTCGGGTAAACGACGCCCCTTCTGCCGCGGCCGTGTCGAACGCTCAGCGCGTCGAGGCCCTTCTGCCGTGGATTGTATCGGCCTGGTTGTTCGGCGTCATCGTGTTGCTCGCTCGCGCGGGCGCCGGCTGGTGGCGTGTTCGTCGTCTGCATCAGCTCGCCCTCAGGACGATATGTTCGAGCTGGCAGTCCGCGGGCAATCGCCTCGCGTCTCGACTTGGGATCGCTTCCGTCATTCGCATCGTCGAGCTTCCGCACATCGACGTGCCGCTTGTTGTCGGGTGCCTGCGGCCGATCGTGGTGCTGCCGATCGCGGCCATCTCGCAGCTCAGCGCGGCGCAAGTGGAAGCGATTCTCGCGCATGAGCTCGCGCACGTGCGGCGGCACGACTACCTCGTCAACCTGATGCAGACGATCGCCGAGACGCTGCTGTTCTATCACCCCGCCGTGTGGTGGCTGTCGGCGCGCATTCGCGACGAGCGCGAGCACTGCTGCGACGACGTCGCGCTGGCGATATGCGGCGATCCTGTTGGCTATGCGGCTGCGCTGACGGAGCTCGAAGGCGTGGAGAGCCGGCGAGGTGAGCCTCGCCGCTGCGGCAACAGGCGGCTCGTTGTTGAATCGCGTGCGCCGAATTCTTCGCGTCGACGTGTCAGAAGACTCGCGAACGTCGCCTTTGACAATCGCCCTTGTCGTTGCCGCAACCGTCGGCGGCCTCGCCGTGAACGTCATCGCCCAGACGATGGCCCCGGCCGAGCCAAAACCGAAATTCGAGGTCGCGTCGGTTCGAGAGAACACGTCGGGCAGCAACCAGGTCAGTATCGGCATGCAGCCCGGCGGCCGGTTCACGGCCGTCAACATGCCGCTGGTCATCCTGATGCGCAGCGCGTTCCGCCTGCAGGATTCGCAGCTGGTCGGTGCGCCGGATTGGACTGAAACGTCACGTTACGACATCACGGCGAAGGCCGAAGGCGATCTCCCGCCGTCCTCGCCCATTGGTCCTCCGAGCACCGGCATGGTGATGCTGCAGTCGCTGCTCGAGGAACGATTCAAGTTGAAGGTCCATCGCGAGGTGAGAGAACAACCCATCTACGCGCTGGTGGCGGCGCAATCACGCGGAAGACTCGGGCCGCATTTGGCGCAGTCGAAGGTCGACTGTCAGGCAGCGGCCGCCGCGGGCCGTAAGAGTGCGACGCCGTCCGCACCACCGAAGCCGGGCGAGCGGCCGCAGTGCGGCACCCACATGGGCTTTGGTGAAATCAGAGGTGGTGCACGTCCGTTGACGCTTCTGGCCAGCATGCTCTCGCAAGTCGTGCAACGGCCCGTGGTCGATCGAACCGAACTTGCCGGCGGCTTCGATTTCGATCTGCGCTGGACGCCCGACACGCTGCCGGCTCGTCCGCCCGGCACGCCAGCGGATCAGCCGTTTCGCATGAACGGTGTCGAAATCGATCCGAACGGCCCTTCGATTTTCACAGCGGTACAGGAACAGCTTGGGCTGAAGCTCGAGGCCACGCGCGGTCCGGTCGACGTCCTCGTTGTCGATCGCGTTGAGCGGCCGACGCCGGACTAGGTGACCGAGTGTTATTTTTATAGCACATCTGTGTTATACAGATAACACGAGGTGAGACATGCGAAACCTGCTGATGGTCCTTGCGGATCGGCGTTCTTGTTGTCGATGTTCATGGGCAGACGCCGGCAGACCCGGCGCCGACATTCGAGGTTGCGTCGGTGAGGCCAAACAAATCGGGCAGCCCGAACAACAATTTCGGCATACAGGGAGATACGTTCACGGCGACCAACGGCACGCTACGCGAATTGATACGCGTCGCCTACGCGGCGCGCGAGATGGAGCTGTCGAAGGGGCAGGAATGGATCGAGTCCGAGCGTTTCGACATTGTGGCGAAGGCACGAGCGCAGCTGAAGCCAGCCAGGGTTCCCGAGGAGTTGAAACAGTTGCTCGCCGAGCGGTTTGGCGTGAAGGTTCACAACGAGACCCGGGAGGTACCCATCTACGCGCTTATGGTTGCTCGGACAGACGGAAAATTCGGCACGGCTCTTCAACCATTGACCGTGGATCGCTGCGCAGCATTGATCGCGGAGGCGATGGAACGTTCGCGCAAGGGGCAGCCGCCGCTTCCGCCGGTACCAGGACAGAGGATCCAGTGCGGCATGCAGTATCAACCCGGGCATCATCCAGGGCGCCTCTATCTCTCTGGGCCCTCTCGTGAATCGGCTTTCACTCCCTCGTCGGGCGTCATGTTGTCGATCGCACGGGGCTCACCGGGGTTTTCGATTTCGATCTCACATGGGCGGCGGATGCAGCTCCGGATAGCGTGGGTCCGTCAATCTTCACTGCGCTGCAGGAGCAACTGGGACTGAAACTGGAATCCGCACGCGGCCCCATCGATGTGCTCGTTATTGATCAGGTATTGCCGCTGATTCCAACTAGAACATGGAACTTATGGCGAGCGCAGATCGAATCACCACCATGACTTTCAAACGCCAGATAGCTGTCGCTGTGTGCACGGCGCTTTCATTGCTGCCGTTTGCAAGCGGAGCGCAGAGTGGAACTTATGCCCTTATCAGACCGAATCACTCGCATGACATCGACACATCGCTTGCTGCTCGCGGTTGGCGCCGGTCTGCTGCTCGTACCGTTCGCGGCTGATTTGATGCGCGCGCAAGCGCCGCCGGCCGGCGCTGAGAGACCCAAATTCGAAGTGGCGTCTGTCAGAGAGAATACGTCTGGCGACGGCAAGATACTGTTCGGCATTCAGCCGGGCGGCCGCTTCACGACGGTGAATGTTCCGCTCCCTGATCTGATTCGACAGGCGTACGGGCTGCAGCGTTCGCAGCTCGTTGGTGGACCTGATTGGATGGAGAGCGCGCGCTTCGATATCTCCGCCAAGGGCGAGGGAGATATCGCGCGTGGAGCCGGACCAGGTGGACCGCCTGGGCCGCTGAACTTCATGATGCAGGATCTTCTTGAAGATCGGTTCAAGTTGCGCGCGCATCGCGAAACGCGCGAGCTGCCGATCTATGTGCTCATGCTTGCGCGAACGGACGGCAAGCTAGGGCCAGGTCTCAATGCCTCAACCATCGACTGCGCCGGCATGGCCGCTCGCGGCCGCCTGGGCCCACCGCCGCGCAGTATGGCTTCGGGCGAGCGGCCGCCGTGCGGAATGAGAATGGCGCCGGGGAACTTGATTGCTGGCGGAATGCCCCTCTCTCAGCTCACGCTCCCGTTGTCGCAATTCACCCAACGCATGGTTGTGGATCGCACCGGGCTTTCCGGGAACTTCGACTTTGACTTGAAGTGGACCCCTGATGGCCTGCCGCCAGGTGCGCCTCCGCCTGGCGCGCCGCCGCTCACAATCGATCCAAATGGCCCCTCACTGTTCACAGCCCTGCAGGAGCAGCTTGGCCTTAAGCTTGAGTCTGAGCGCGCCCCCGTCGAAGTGCTCGTCATTGATCATGTTGAACGGCCGACGCCAGATTAGGGTTGGTGGGTCGCGTCAGACGCGTGGGGCAGTAACCCTGTTCCTGCTCCTGGCGTTGCTCGCGGGGCCGTCTATGTTCGCCGCGGGCGATCAGCAGGGACTCGTCACGTTCAACGGCCTTCCAGTGCCAGGCGCCACGATTATTGCGACGCAGAGCGACAAGAAAATCGTCGTGGCGTCTGACGCAGAAGGGCGCTATCGCCTTACGGGACTCGGCGATGGTCCGTACGCGGTTCGCGTCGAGATGCTCGGCTTTGCGGCCCTCAGTCGCGATCTCGTCGTCGACGATCAAAACGCCGCGTCGACCCTGGAGCTCGCGCTGCTGCCCTTCGAGGAAATCAGAAAGATCGCCGTCGTCGCCGCCACCGCACCCTATCGCACCCATTGCACCGACCGCACCTGATGCACCCAATGCACCTGCTGCACCTAACGCACCCGACCTAGTCGATCCGGAACTAGAGCGGCAGGCTGCGGAAGGATTCCTCGTCAACGGCAGCGTGAACAACGCGGCCGCCTCGCCGTTTGCCCAATCGCGTGCGTTCGGCAACGCCCGTCCTGGCCAGCGTTCGCTGTACAACGGCGGCTTCGGGTTCACGTTCGGCACCGCGGCCCTCGATGCGCGCCCTTTCTCATTCAGTGCCGAGCGCGCCCCGCGTCCCGACTACACCGACATGCAGTTCATGGGATCGATTGGCGGGCCCTTCAAGATTCCCGGCGTGAGAAACCGCCCCGTCTTTTTTGCGGGCTATCAGCACTCGACCGATCACAACGCGCTCGCGCAGTCCACCGTGGTGCCGACGTTGAAGGAGCGGACGGGAGATTTCTCGGGCGCGCGTGAGATTCGCGATCCGGACACGGGCCGGCCATTTCCCGGCAACGCGATACCGAGCTCGCGCATCAGCCCGCAGGCCGCGGCGCTCGTCGCGCTCTATCCCGCGCCGAACGTCGACGCCGGCGGCGGCTACAACTACGAGACGACGACCGTGTCGCTGACCAGCGTGGATAACTTTCAATCGCGCGTGAATCACGGCATCGGCAGCAGGGACTCGCTGCTCGGAACGGCGACCTTTCAGCGGAGCAGCACAGAGGCCGCGAACGTCTTCGGATTCGTCGATGCCATGAGCACGTCGAACCTTGATGCCTCGACCACGTGGTCGCATCGGTTCAACCAGTTCCTGACGCTGCGGACCACCTATCAGTTCCTGCGCCAGGCGAACGATTCGACGCCGCACTTCGCCAATCGCGTGAACGTATCTGGTGTGGCCGGCATCGCCGGCAACGATCAGGATCCGGTCAACTGGGGTCCGCCGGCGCTGGTGTTCTCGAGCGGCATCGCGAGTCTTGGAACGGGTCAATACTCCAGGCAGGAGAGCCGCATCCATGGGTTCTCGTCCGAGGCGCTATGGCGGACGCGCGGCGGCCACAACTTTACGCTTCGGCGGAGGGTTTCGGCCGCAGACCGTTGATGTGGTCGGGCAGCAGAACGCGCGCGGTACGTTCAGCTTCAATGGATCGCTCACCGGATCTGATGTCGCGGATTTCCTGCTGGGTGCGCCGCGTTCCGCGGCCATCGCGTTCGGCAACGCCGACAAATCACTTCGGGGGCGCTCGGCTAACGCGTATATCACCGACGATTGGCGCATCAACCCGACGCTGACCGTCAATCTCGGCGTGCGGTGGGAATACGAAGCGCCGTTCAGCGAAGGGCTCGGCCGTCTCGTGAATCTCGACGTGGCACCGGGCTTCACTGGCGCGACGCCCGTCGTCGGCGCGAGGCTGAATCCAGACCGCAGAGGGATACAGCCGCGCCTCGGGCTGGCGCTTCGTCCCGTTGCGGGATCGTCGCTCGTGATTCGCGCCGGATGGGGCATTTATCGCAACACGACTGTCTATCAATCGATCGCCTTGATGCTGGCGCAGCAGCCTCCGCTGTCGAAGACCTTGAGCATCGAGAGCACGCCCGCGCAGCCGCTGACGCTCGCGAATGGATTCAACGCACCGGCGAAGGCGTTGTCGAATACGTTCGCCGTCGATCCGGATTTCCGCGTCAGCTACGCGCACAACTGGCAGGTGTCGGCTCAGCGCGATCTGCCGGCGTCGCTCACGGTCATCGCGACCTACCTGGGCACGAAAGGCAGCAACCTGATGCAGGAGTTCGTGCCGAATACCTATCCGCTCGGCGCCGTGAATCCGTGCGCGTCGTGTCCGAGCGGCTTCGTCTTTCTGGCCTCGAATGGAAGCTCCGTAAAAAATGCGGCGCAACTGCAGGTGCGCAGGCGCCTGCGGCGGGGATTGATGGCCGTCGCCAACTATACGTTTTCAAAAGCGACCGATAACGCCGCCGCATTTACGACCGCCACTCTCAACGGCGACGTGATGGCGCAGAACTGGCTCGACCTCGATGCCGAGCGTGCGCCCTCGGCGTTCGATCAGCGTCATCTGATGACCGCACAGGTTGAGTACGCCGGCAGCGCGTTTCTGCGGAACTGGGTCTTTACCAGTCAGCTCAGCGTCGGCAGCGGCCTGCCGTTGACGCCGCTGTATCTCACATCGCTCGCCGGCACCGGTCTGACCGGAGCGCTGCGTGCGAGCTACACCGGCGCGCCCGTGGACGACGCGCCCGCTGGTTTCTATGTGAACCCTGCGGCGTTTGCGGCACCGGCGCCGGGCGAGTGGGGCAACGCCGGCCGCAATTCGATTACCGGTCCCACGCAATTTTCGCTGAACACCGGCATCACGCGCACGTTCCTGTTGTCGAATCGATGGTCGATGGACTGGCGGATTGACGCGACAAACATCCTGAACCGCGTCACCTATTCCGGCCTGAACACCATCGTCGGCAGCCCGCAGTTTGGTCTTCCTAATCGCGCCAACGCGATGCGCAAACTGCTGTCGAGCCTGCGGGTGAGGTTTTGATGCGCGCCAAAGTATTTGTGTTTGCCGTTCTTCTGACCTTCTGGTCTTCCGTTCCGCATTTCCGACTCGTTGCGCAACAACCGGTCTTCCGATCGGAAACGCGCCTCATCGTCGAGACCGTGACGGTGAAGGACAAGGAAGGACGCGCGATCGAAGGACTGACGGCTAAGGATTTCGCCATCACCGAAGACGGCGAACCGCAGCAAATCGCGTTCGTCGAGTTCCAGCGCCTCGCACCTATCGCACCTGACGCACCCGTCGCACCTAACGCACCCAACGCCCCCGTCGCACCTATTGCACCCGTTGCACCCATTGCACCTGTTGCACCCGTGCAGACCCAGATTACCTCGGCGGGCCCAAGCGACATTCGGTATCGCGATCGGCGCCTCATCATTCTGTACTTCGACATGACGGCGATGGGCGGCGCCGATTCGATGCGCGCATTCGGGGCTGCGCAGAAGTTCCTCGGGACGCAAATGGATCCGTCGGTGCTGATGGCCGTCATGGCCTTTCAGGGCGGCGCCGTGCGCGTGAAGACCGACTTTACCGACGATCGCGCGAAGCTCGACGAAGTGCTGCTGCGGTTGATTTACGGCGACGATCTCGACGGCGACGGTTTTCCCGACAATCCGGAAACAGGCACCGCGTTCGGCCAGGACGATGCCGAGTTCAACATTTTCAATACCGACCGGCAGTTGTCGGCCTTACAGACCGCGGTGTCGATGCTGCGGCCGCTGCCCGAGCGCAAGACGCTGGTGTACTTCTCGAGCGGGTTGAGGCTGAACGGGACGGACAATCACGCGCAGCTTCGCGCGACGACGAACGCGGCGCTGCGCGCGAACGTGTCGATTCACGCGGTTGACGCGCGAGGGCTCGTGGCGACGCCTCCGCTCGGCGATGCGTCGAGGGCCTCACCCGGTGGCATGCAGATGTTCACCGGCCAGGGCGCACTCAGTCTTGCCAGCAGCTTTCAGCGCACGCAGGACACCTTGTACGCGTTATCGAAAGATACCGGCGGCAACGCGATGTTCGACTACAACGACCTGTCGCTCGGCATCGTGCGCGCCGCCGAGTCGCTGACGAGCTATTACATCATCGGGTACTACAGCACGCATACCGCGCCAGACGGCAAATTCCGGCGCGTCCGTGTGTCGCTGACCAACGGGATGACGGCCGACATCGGCTTCCGCTCCGGCTACTTCGCCGACAAGACGTTCGCGAAGTTATCGGCGGCCGACAGGGAACGGCAGCTCGAAGAAGCGCTGATGCTGGAGAACCCGGTCACCGACATCACCATCGCGATGGAGGTGAACTACTTCCAGCTCAATCGCGCCGAGTATTTCGTTCCGGTGGGCGTGAAGATTCCCGGCAGCGAGCTCGTGCTGGCGCAGCGCGGCGGCGCGGCGCGCACGGTCATCGATTTCATCGGCGAGGTGAAGGACGACTACGGCATCACCATTCAGAACGTGCGCGACAAGCTCGACATGCGCCTGAACGCCGACACGGCGAGCCAGCTCGCGAAGCGGCCGATCCAATACGAGACCGGCTTCACGCTGCTGCCGGGGAAGTACGTCATCAAGATTCTCGCGCGCGATGCCGAGACGGGGCGCATGGGGACGTTCCAGACGAACTTCACGATCCCGAACCTGAACCGCGAGGAGAAGCGCATTCCGATCAGCTCGGTCGTCCTCAGCAGCCAGCGTGTGGCGTTGTCCGATGCGATTTACAGCGTGCGGCAGAAGACCCCGGCAGAGGCGGTGAATCCGCTCGTCTTCAACGGCGAGAAGCTGATCCCGAGCGTCACGAGGGTGTTCAGCAAGGCGCGCGACCTCCACGTCTTTCTGCAGGCCTACCAGCGCGCGGCCACCGAGACCCAACCGCTCGTCGCGGTCGTGGCGTTCTATCGAGATGACGTGAAGGTTTACGAAACCGCTCCGCTTGCCGTCGTCGATGGGCTGAACCCGAAGACCAAGGCAGTGCCGCTGCAGTTCACCATCCCGCTCGACGCATTCCCGCCCGGCCGTTACGACTGCCAGGTGTCGGTGCTCGATCCAACAGGCGCAAAGGCCACCTTCTGGCGCGCTCCGATCGTGATCATCCCGTAACCCCGATCGACGCAGAGCCGCAGAGGCGCAGAGGATTCTTTTCAAAAAGGAATCTTTGCGTCTTTGCGTCTCTGCGTTGTACGCTCTTGCCGTGCATCCGCGAGCGGAGCAACTGATTCGCGATTTAGGATTGCAGCCGCATCCTGAGGGTGGCCACTATGCGGAGGTGCATCGGTCGGCCGCGTCGACGTCGATTTACTTTCTACTGGCGGCGGGCGAGATGAGCCGCTGGCATCGGGTACGATCGGAAGAAATCTGGCATTTCTATGAAGGCTCGCCCCTCGAGCTGCTGCAGCTGACGCCGGGCGGTACCGATCTGGAGCGCATCGTCCTGGGACCTCTGAGCGACCGCGAACGGCCGGTGCACTGTGTGCCTGGCAGCTACTGGCAGGCCGCGCGCTCGCGCGGCGCATTTACGCTAGTCGGCTGCACCGTCGCGCCGCCGTTTCAGTTCGCCGATTTTGCCCTGCTCAAAGACTCGCCGGCGCTTGCCGCCTCAATCTGCAAGGATCACCCCGCGGTTGCGCAGTTCGTGTAGCCTATGAATATGAAACACACCATTTTCGCCCTTATCGCGGTTGTCGGTTTTGCGGCGCCGGCGGCGGCTCAACAGGTCACAAAGGAAACGCGCGAGGGCATCAAGAACTTCTCCCGCCTCGAGACGACGGTCGCGTGCGCGGGAGCGATTACGTCGGACGCGATGCCCGAGATCAAGAAGATGGGATTCGTGTCGGTCATCAACCTGCGCGAAGCGCAGGAGGCTGGCGCCGACGTCGAGAAGCATCGCGCGGCTGCGGAAGCGGCCGGCCTGCGGTACTACCACGTGCCGTTCAACGGCGCGAAGCCCGATCCCAAAGCGGCCGATGCATTCGTGAAGATCATCTCGTCGAAAGAGGCCGCGCCCGCCTTTATCCATTGCGCGAGCGCCAACCGCGCGTCGGCGATGTGGATGATCAAGCGCATCGTCGTCGACAAATGGGAGGTCGAGCGCGCGGAGGAAGAAGCCGCGGCGATGGGACTGACCAACGCCGCGCTCAAGCAGTGGGCCATTGAGTACGCGCGGCCAGATCGTTAACGCGCGCTGTATCTAGAGATCTATAGATCTTAGATCTATAGATCTCTGGTTAGGACCGTTCGATCTTCAAGCTCGTGATAGAAATCGGCTTCAGCGGACGGTCGCCAGGCTTGCTGGTGGCCGTCTTGCCGATCTTCTCCACGACATCCATCCCCTCGACCACTTCGCCGAAGATGCTGTGCTTGTTGTCGAGCCACGACGTCGCCGCGAGCGTAATGAAGAACTGGCTGCCGTTGGTGTTCGGCCCGGCGTTCGCCATCGACAACAGGCCCGCTTTCGTGTGGCGCAGCTTCGGGCTGAACTCGTCGGCGAACTTGTAACCTGGCCCGCCGATGCCGGTTCCGAGCGGATCGCCGCCCTGAATCATGAAGCCCTCGATGACGCGGTGGAAAACGAGGCCGTCGTAAAACGGACGCTTCGCCTTCTGGCCGGTCTTCGGGTCGGTGAACTCTTTCGTGCCTTCCGCCAGCCCGACGAAGTTTTCCACCGTCTTGGGCACATCAGCGTCGAACAACCGAACCTTGAAATTGCCTTCCGTCGTCGTAAAGAGTGCATGTACCATCCCAACATCATAGCCAAGATACACGTTCTTCACGAAAACGTCGTCCCGGCGTAAGCTCTCTCCTGCATTCTGACCGCGTCTGGAGGGACAATGCTGGATCGACGTGCGTTCCTGTTGAGCGGGCTTGCTGTCTATGGCGCGTCCGCGCGTGAGTTGTTTGCCGCGGGGCCGGCGCTGCAGAGCCCCAAGTTTCCCACCTCGCCGTTTACGCTCGGCGTCTGCTCCGGAGATCCGGCGCACGACAGCGTCGTGCTGTGGACGCGCCTCGCGATCGATCCGTTGAACGGCGGCGGCATGCCGGCAGCACCGATCGAGGTGCAGTGGCAGATCGCGACTGACGACAAGCTGTCGCGCGTGGTGAAATCGGGGAAGGCGATCGCGTCGCCCGATTGGGCCCACACGGTCCACGTGGAAGTCTCCGGGCTCCAGCCGCACACGTGGTACTGGTATCAATTCCGTGCGGGCAACGAGCTGAGCCCCGTCGGCCGCACGCGGACGTTTCCGCGCGCGAATTCCGACGTCGATCGGCTTCGCTTCGCCATCGCGTCGTGTCAGCACTTCGAAGCCGGCCTTTACACCGCGTATCAGCACATGGCCGAGGAAGATCTCGATCTCGTGATGCATCTCGGCGATTACATCTACGAGAGTCCCGGGAGGGACAACCTCGTGCGCAAGCACGTTGGCGGCGAGCTGATGACGGTGGACGACTACAGGAATCGCTACGCGCAGTACCCGGAGCGATCCGGCGCTGCAGGCCGTGCATGCATCGTTCCCGTTTCTCGTCGTCTGGGACGATCACGAGGTAGACAACGACTACGCCGGGCTGCTTCAGGAAGCCGGCGACCCGGTCGAGCAGTTCGCGCTGCGGCGCGCCGCTGGCTACAAGGCGTACTACGAGCACATGCCCCTGCGTCGCAGCTCGGTTCCGAAAGGCGCGCTGCTTCAACTCTTCCGCCCCTTCACGTACGGGCGGCTCGCGAGCATTTCGATGCTCGACACGCGGCAGTACCGAACGGATCAGCCCTGCGCCACCATTCTGTCTGCGCCCTGCGAGGGCACCACCGATCCGCGCGCCACGCTGCTGGGTGCGGTGCAGGAGCGATGGCTGATGAACCAGCTCGACCGATCGCAGGCGGGCTGGAACCTTATTGGCCAGCAAATTCCCATCGCGAAGCTCGATCGCTTCGCCGGGCCCGAGCGCCGATTCTCGATGGACAAGTGGGACGGTTACGCAGAAAGCCGAGCGCGCCTGCTGCGCTTCCTTGGTGACAAGAAGCCATCAAACCCGGTGACTCTCGCCGGCGATGTCCACAACAACTGGGTCAACGACATCCGCCTGAACGTCGACGATCCGAGCACCCCCATCGTCGCGACCGAGTTCGTCGGCACCTCGATTACGTCGACCGGCGACGGAGCGGACAAGTCACCTCTGATGGAGGCGATGATCTCCGAGAACGAGTGCGTGCGGTTCGCGAACAATCAGCGCGGCTACGTGAGGTTCAATCTGACGCCGAAAGAGCTGCGCGCCGATTTCCGTGTCGTCGAGTACGTGTCGAAGCCCGGCTCGCCCATCAAGACGCGAGCCTCATTTGTCGTCGAGGACGGAAGGCCCGGCGCGAAGGAGGCTTGATACGATCCTGGTCCATTCTTCGTCCAGCGTGTCGTGCGCGATGGGTTGTCTGGCGCGTCGATACCAGTAGCCGGCGTTCGCGAGATCCCCTTCTTTTCTATGAAGGTAGGCGTGAATCCACGCCCCAGTCTCGTCCTCGATCTCCTGCGCAACCGAATGGGCGGCGTTCCAGTTGCCCTTTGCGTCTTCCCACATCGCTCGCAGCGCCGGCGAGAATTCTGCGGGCGCAGCGTTGTGTGCGAGCGTCGACCGAAATTGTTCTAGAGTCATGTTTTCAGTGAACGCTGGTCATTTTTACATGGTCTGTCACTCGAAACAGGCCGAGATCGGCGCAAACCGTTCGCTGCCTACCAAACCGTCGAGGCTACGCACATAAATCTGTAGCGTACGGCTACAAAAATCACGGCACTCCGCTTGCTACCTCACGGGCAGGAGAACTGAGGTGAGAGCCATGAAACGTTTACTGCTTCTCGCGATGATGATTCTGACGCCGGCAATCGCGTCGGCGCAGTCTGAAACCGATTCGAATATCTTCTGGGACGTCACCAAAGCGGTGATCTTCGATCCGACCACCTATGCGCCGGCGACGCTGTCCTATACCTCTATGAAGATGGACTGGAACAGCTCGCAGACGCTGTTCCGGAACGGATGGGTCGAGCAGAACCACCGTTTCACGATCAGCGGCCGCCCGAACGACGTGCCGGTGAGCTATGGCGATGGCAACAAGAGGATTCGCCACATGGCGCTGCTGCATCTGCAGGAGTCCATCATCAACAATACGGCCACGAATCTGTTCGAGCGCGTGCTCACCGACAAATACCCGCAGCATCGCAAGTTGTTCAAGGTGCTGAGCTGGGTCGAGCGCGTGGCGTTCGCGTCGTACGTGTCGTATGCCGCATCGGCGAACCACTTCAAGCAGACCGAGCGCAACCGCCAGCTGGCGGTGCAGTACGGGTACAGGTAAGAGATAGAACAGGAGAGTAGGAGAGTAGGAGTTTTCTTGAGAAGAATTCTCCTATTCTCCTAGCCTCCTGTTTGTTTTTAGCCGCGCGAACACACGGCGCGCCTCGGTCACCCCCAGCGCCAGCGTCAATCCCAGATACACCACCCCGAACGGCACCAGAATCAGACCAGCGCGCAGAATCGGATGTGCTGCGGGCAGCATCAGCTTGATCCCCCACGCGACTGCGGCGGCGGCAAACGCCGCGCTCCATAAGCGCAGGCCGAGGGCAAGCGGCAGGCCGGTCGAGCCGATGCGCTGGTTCAACGATCGGCGCAGCAGGAGCAGTTCGACCCAACCGCCGATGCTCGCGGCAGTCGTCAGGCCGACGGTCCCCCACACCGGCGCGATCCCGATCATTGGTGGAAGCACGATGGCGGCAAGGTATCCGAGCGCCGTGGCAATGCCCACGTGCACGAGTGCATACCGCAGCGGCGTCCGGGTGTCGCGCAGCGCGTAGTACGTCGAGGAATACAAACGCGCCAGTGTCGTGGCCAGAAGCCCGATGGACGATCCGGCGAGAATCGCCCACACATACACCGCATCGGCGTATGTAAAGCGGCCCGTCTGAAAGAGCGCCGCCGCTACGACGTCTCCGAGTGTGAGGAACGCCACGGCGGAAGGCACGACGAAATAGGCGATGTGCCGGAGACCGGTGTTCACCTTATCGCGCACCAGATGCATGGCATCGAGGCCGACCGCGCCCGACATGGCGGGCAGCGCCGCGGCAGACACCGACAGTCCGAACAAACTCACGGGAAGCGTGTAGAGCAGCTGCGCATTGGCGAGGCCGGTCACGGCGCCGGTGGGCAGGAGGCTGGCCAGCACTTCATCGATGTACGCGCTGATCTGCACGACGCCTCGGCTGACGAACACGGGAACGAAGTTGCGCACCGTCGCGCGCACATGTTCAGAGAGCTCGAGCCGAACGCGGAGATTCGGTACCAGCTTCAGGACGGTGGGCAGCTGAACGAGCATCTGCAGCGCGCTGCCGGCAACCGCGCCCCACGCAAGGATGACGGCGAGCCGCGGCAGAGGAGTGACATCTCCCCACCACAGAAGCGTCACGATCATCGACACATTCCAGATGACGGGAGCGAGGTACGACAGCAGGAAGCGGCGATGGCTGTTGAGGATGCCGAGGCACCAGGCGGAGAGCACCAGGAGGCCGGCGCCCGGAAACAGGATGCGCACGATCGCGATCGTCAGCTCCCGCTTCTCGCCCTCGAATCCCGGCGCGATGAGCGCCACGAGCAGCGGCGTGGCGACGACGCCAAGCAGCACGAGCGTGCCCGTGACGAGCGCGAGCAGCGCCGCGACCGCGCCCGCGACGCGCGCGGCGTTCTCCCGTTCCTCTCGCGCGACAAGTGCGGCATACACGGGAATGAACGACGCAGACAACGCGCCTTCACCGAACAGGTTCTGCAGGAAATTGGGAATGCGAAAGGCCGCCATGAACGCATCGGCCGAATCGGAGAGGCCGAAATACTGGGCGAAGAACCGCTGGCGGATAAATCCGGTGAGCCGGCTGCAGAGAATGCCGAATGCGACGAGCGCCGAGGAGCGGTCCACTGGAATCTAGAATCTAAAATCTAGAATCTAAAATCTGGACGATCTCAGATGGAAGATTCTAGATTCTAGATTCTAGTTTGTAGATCCCTGCGTTAGAACCTAAATCCGACCGCGACGTCGAACATCCGTCCGCCGTCGAGGCCGGCGCGCGGTGTTGGATAGTGCGCGTTGGATGTGCCCTGGCCGAAGCGCGCGCCCTGCACGTAGCCGGTCGGCAGCCCGAACTCGTCGCGCGAGCTGGCCGCGTCGGCCGTAATCGTCGTGTCCCACGCGATGAGCTTCTGGTTGTTCAACAGGTTGAACGACTCGAACTTGATCCACGGCTGGGCTGACTTCCACACGGGAACCGCGTAGGTCACCGCGAGGTCGAGCAGTGCGAATCCCTTGAACGACTGCGAGCCGCGCTCGCCGAAGAACACCTGCTGTGTCGGCGCGCCGGCGTAGCCGGGATTGCGCGCGGCCTGCACCGTGCTCAATGCCTGGCCGTTCAGAATGAGGCTGTAGGTTCTCGCGGAGTTGTAACGATAGATCGGCGCGACCGTGAACGAGCCGAAGCGGCCGAGTCCGGCGCGGTAATCGGCCCACACGCGAACCTTGCTGCGCTGGAAGTCGTCGAGGTGTCCTTCCGGTGCGCTGCGCGCGAGCGACAGCATTTCCGGATAGTCCCCATACACCGAGCCCGTCGGATTCGGTGTTTCCCCTTCGAAGTTGCCGTCGTTCTTCAGCTGCACCGTCCAGTGACCGTTGATGGAGAGCGCGTTCATCAGCCGGTGCTGCCCCATGAACTGCAGCGCCTGGTACTCGCGCCTCATCTCGTCGCTGTTGTCGTAGACGATGTTGTCGAGCTGCCCCAGCGCCGTGCCATTGACGACGATCGGCGTCCGGCCGTTGGCAAACTGGATGAACTCTTCGATGAAGTTCGAGGTCTTGCGCTGCACGAACACCGCCTTCGCGTAGCTGCGCGCGCCGAACATGCGCGCCACGCCGAGGGTGTACTCCGTGGTCACCGGCGACGACAGGTCGTCGGCGAACTGCACGTTCAACGCCGGAAACGTGCCTGCCACGACCCCCGCGTAGTTGTTGGTGTCGAAGCCTGGCGCGAACGTGCGCCCCTGGCCCGCAGGCCCGGCGTACACCATCGTGTAACGATCCGAGTTACCGACGTTCGTGTTGCGCGAGAACTGCGTGGCGTTGTACTTGCCCGAGTACTGCGAGAACGTGGCCTGCAGCACCGTGTCGCCGTTGCCATTCAGGTCGTACGCCGCGCCGACGCGCGGGACGAAGCGAGAGAGGCCGGGCGACTTCTGTCCTGTCGTCGCGTCGCTCGCCGCGTGCTCGAACCGCATGCCGAGATTCAGCGTCAGCTGCGGAGAGACCACCCAGCGATCCTGCACGTATGCCGAGGTTGTCGACTGGTTGAACTCGGCGCCGCGATGAGGAATCCAGCGCTGCACGCGCGTCGTGCCAGGCACGAAGAGCGGAATCGGATGGCCGTCCGCGTCCTGCACCGGCGCACCGCCCGACATCAGAAAGTCGGCGAGGAACACATACCCCGTCGAGCTCTGTGCGTTCGCGCCCACGCGCTGATCGACGAAGTTCTCGAAGCCACTCTTCAGCTCGTGGCTGCCGAATTGGCGGCTCGTGGCGAAGTAGGTGACGCTCGCCGTCAGCTGACGGTTGTTACGCTGTTCGGGGTCGCTCGCATCGAAGTACGGCGCGTTGTATTGAAACTGCGTGCCGGTGCGCGTCAGGAACGGCGAATCAAGGATGTTGGTCGACGTCCCGCCGACCCCCTCGGTCGCCCAATCCTTCTGCGAGTACTGCGCCGACACCAGCATGCGCTGGGTGAGCGCGGCGTTGTAGTTGACGACACCAAGGCGATTGGGTACCGACGGCGAAATCAGCGCCGCCTTGTCGATGCTGAACGACAACACCGGCTCGTTCCCGCGGTGCACGCGGTTGTCGATGAAGCTGCCCTGCAGCGTGTGTCCCTGGTGCAGGGTGCCCGTCAGCTTGCCCTCGTAACGCTTGCTGTCGTTGGTCTTCGTAAAAGGCACAGCCGTCGCCGGCATCGTGCCGAACGTCGACGAGTTCTCGAAGCGCGCGGCCGCGAAGAACCACACGCGATCCTTCGACAGCGGGCCGCCGCCGGTCACCTCGCTGAAGTACGACAGCTTGTTGTTCAGGTACGGATTCGCCGTGGTCGGTTTTCCGCGCTCGATGTTGTTGGCGCTTTCGAACGGCGTCTCCTTGCTCCACGACGGGCGCGTGAACGTCGAGCGATAGCTGCCCGCGAACATGTTGCTGCCGCTCTTGGTGATGACGTTGACGACACCGCCCGAGAAGCGGCCGTATTCGGCGGTGACGCCCGAGGTGAGCACCTGCACTTCGCCGACCGCATCCTCGATGTAGAGGTCGTTCATCGATCCGATCAGGTTGTCGTTCACGTCGACGCCGTCCACGAGAAACACGTTGTCGTACGCAAAGCCGCCCGAGATGGTCAGCTGATTCGGACTGGGTGTGTTGGTCGTGAGGCCGGGCATCAACTCGGCAATCAGGTACGGCGTGCGTCCCATCGGCAGCGCGTTGACGTCGCCCGCCGTGATATTCGCGCTGGTCTGCGTGGAGGTGACCGCTGGCGGCGACACGCCTTCGACGAGCACCGTTTCAGTGACCTGCGCGATCGACAGCATCGCATCGACCTTCGCGGTGGCACCGAGCGGGAGCAGTGCGGTCAACTCCGCGGGGCTGAGGCCCTCTTTTGCAAATCGGACTGTGTAGGTGCCAGGCGGCAAGCTCGGCAGCGAGTAACGACCATGCACATCGGTCACGGCCGTTCGCTCGCCCTGCAGCGCCGGGGAGGTCGCCACTACAGCCGCATCGGCAATCGCGACGCCGTCGGTCGATTTCACCGTGCCGGTCAAGGTTCCGGTCTGCACGCCTTGTGCGCCTGCTACTCCGGACGCCAAAGCCAGGGCCACCAACAAACTGAAAAACTGCCGTTTCATTTAGTCACCTTCAAGAAATTCGCTCAAGAAATTCGCCCGCGTGTATAAAAAGCCGTCACAGACCTCAGCAGATTGGATGCCACCGTACCCGGCGATGGGTAACTTACTGAGTCACATAGGACTGTATGATTGATAGGAGGACAATATGTCGCCCCGTCAATGTGCCGAATCAGAACACGTTCGACGGTTCTGGCAGCGGCAGGGTACCTGTTAGTTGGTATATCGGCTGTTGGAGGGCGGTTCTTACCGGTAATTTCCGAATTGCAGGGCGATGCCGAAGTCGTGGCCGCGCAGCACGCGGATGACGTCCTGCAGCTCGTCTTTGGATGCCGACGAGATGCGCAGCTGGTCACCCTGAATGCTGGCCTGCACTTTCTTCAACTTCTGTTCTTTCAGGAACTTGACGATGTCTCGCGCGGCGTCGCTCGGAATCCCCTGTTGCAGGGTGATGACGCGGCGCACGCTCGCGCCGCTCGCCGTCTCGATATCGCCGAGCTTCAGGTTTTTCACCGGGACATTCCGCCGGACCATTCGCGTCTGCAGCACGTCCCAGAGCGCGGTCAGTTTCATCTGGTCTTCGGCGGACAGGGTGAGGGTGCTTTCGGCTTTATTGAAGTCGATCGAGGCGGTCGACCCCTTGAAGTCGTAGCGCTGGGCAATCTCTTTTCTGGCTTGATTGACGGCGTTGTCCACCTCCTGGAGGTCCACGGTGGAGGTGACGTCAAAAGATGAAACGTCGGGCATCCGATAATCGTACTATAATTAGAAAGCCTCGGGCTGAGTCGGCGCGCGACAATAAGTCGCAATTAGCAGCCAGCTCGACGGCTAATCCCCCAATTACTGGTAGCTGATAGCGAGTAGCTAACAGCGATTCGATCTAAAGAAGCAGGTGGATATGGGCGACTCAGGTGAAGGACTCATCGACGCACAAAACCGCATTCAGGAGCGGATGGATGAGCGCGAAGAAGAGCGGGCGCGACGCGCGATGCCGAAGGGCGATCGCGATCCCGAGCAGTTGAGGCGCGCAGAATCGCTCCGTCTGGCCTTTACCGAGCTCAGCCGTCAGCTACAGAGCTCGACACACACCGCACGGCGCGATCAGCTTTCGAGCGCGCTCGCCGAGATCGAGCGCCAGCTCACAGCGCTCGGCGCACGCCCGCACTAAGCCGCGGCCCATTCTCGCCATTTTTGTCGGCGATGTTCGGCCGGTCGTTGTGTGAACCGGCCGAATTCGATAGCATTGGCTGATCGCTTGCGAAAACCTTCACAAGCGCTGATATCGCCGCGAGCGGCGTGGGGCATTGGGGCCCCACCAGCGAGCGGCGGGAGCGGGGCGAGGGGCCCCCGCGACTAATGATAGAGAACTGGCTCCTGATTCTTCTGTTGATGGTAATGGCCGTCGGCTTCGGCGGCGTATCAGTTCTGCTTGGCAAGGTTCTCGGTCCCAGGAATCCCTCTCCCGAAAAATCAGCCCCCTACGAGTGCGGCATGCCGGCGGTCGGCGACGCGCGCGAGCGGCAGTCGATCCGGTTCTACCTGATCGCGATGATCTTCCTGCTGTTCGACATCGAAGTCGCATTCCTCTATCCGTGGGCGCTGGCCCTGCGAGAGCTCGGGTGGTCCGGCTACATGCAGGTCGTGCTCTTCACCCTCGTCCTGGTGGCAGGCTACGTCTACGTGTGGAAGAAAGGTGCGTTGGATTGGAGTCAAACCTAATTCGTCCATCGTCGATCGTCCAGCGTCCAGCGTCGTTGTCGATCGACGATCGCCGATCGACGATCGCCGATCCTTACGACCCCGACCTGCCGGTGCTGACGACGAAGGTCGACTGGATCGTGCAGTGGGCGCGCCGGTCGTCGATTTGGCCGGTCACGTTCGGTCTCGCGTGCTGCGCGATCGAAATGATGGCGATGAGCTGCGCGCGCTATGACATCGCCCGATTCGGCGCCGAGGTGTTTCGCGGCTCTCCACGCCAATCCGACCTGATGATCGTCGCCGGCCGGCTGTCGCGAAAAATGGCCCCGGCGCTGCGACGCGTGTACCGACCAGATGCCCGAGCCCAAATGGGTCATCTCGATGGGGGCGTGCGCATCGATCGGCGGCGTGTTCGACAACTACGCGCTCGTGCAGGGTGTCGATCAGATTGTCCCGGTGGACGTGTATGTCCCGGGCTGCCCGCCGCGCCCAGAGTCGCTCATCTACGGCATCGTTCAACTGCAGAAAAAGATCGCGAGCCAGCGGGCATGATCGAGCTGCTGCGCTCGCTCGTCCCGGCCGTCGAGCTGGAGCCGGGAGAGCCGATCGATCAGCCCACGATACGCGTGCCGTCGGCGAGCCTGGTCGAGGTTTGCCTCGCGCTTCGCGATCG
Organism: Vicinamibacterales bacterium; assembly: GCA_963730445.1. Lineage (GTDB taxonomy): Bacteria > Acidobacteriota > Vicinamibacteria > Vicinamibacterales > JAMQPK01 > JAMQPK01. The sequence continues at coordinate 209,302 of CAVSRX010000008.1, forward strand.
CCCCGAGCTCGGATTCATTCTGTTGGCGGATGTCACCGCCGTCGACTGGTGGCCGCGCCAGCCGCGATATGAAGTCGTGTACCACTTGTCGTCGATGACCGAGCGGCTGCGCGTCAAAGTGACGATCGATGGTCCATCGCCGCGGCTACCGACGGTGCAGAGCGTGTGGCCGGCCGCCGGCTGGCTCGAGCGCGAAACGTGGGACATGTTCGGCATCATCTTCGAGGACCATGGCGACCTGCGCCGGCTGCTGATGCCGGAAGACTGGGAGGGCTATCCGCTGCGGAAGGATTTTCCGGTGCAGATTCGTCTGCGGCCGAGGTCTGAACAGCCGCTGCAAGTCACCGAGGAAGAATTCCGCGCGAATCTCACCAGAGACAAAGCCGCGCGCGCCGACGCGCCAGGGAAGACCGGCGCGTGATGGAACGACGCGAGCGGCGCGGGGCGAAGGGCCCCCGCAAGCGAGCGGCGGGAGCGGGGCGAGGGGCCCCGGCGACAAAATTGCCGCGAAGGCCGTTGAGTCGGTGTTGCGCGATGCTGCGCGGCTGCACGAGCGCACGGCGGGCGCATCGGTTGGTGCAGTCGTCGCCGTTGCTGACGCGATGCTGTCGGCGTTCGGAAGTGGAGCGAAAGTGCTGATTTTCGGCAACGGCGGCAGCGCCGCGGACGCGCAGCACTTCGCGTGCGAGCTGGTGGGACGGTTTCTGCGCGAGCGTCGCGCGCTCGCGGCGATGGCGCTGACCGCAGACACGACGGCCATGACGGCGATCGCCAACGACTACGGCTTCGATCGCGTGTTCGTGCGGCAGATCGAGGCGCATGGACGGCCTGGCGATATCGCGGTAGGAATTTCGACGAGCGGCACCTCCGCGAACGTACTCGCAGGCTTGACGTACGCGAAGTCGCGCGGCTTGAAGACGGTCGCGTTCACGGGCGGCAGCGGCGGCCCCATCGGCGCGGCGGCAGATCTGCACGTCAATGTCCCGCACGACCTCACGCCGCGTGTCCAGGAAGTGCATCGCACGCTGATACACGCGGTGTGCGATCTCATCGAGCAGCAGATAGACAGCCATGGCTGAGATCCGCACCGAGACGATGACCGTCAATATGGGGCCGCAGCACCCCAGCACGCATGGCGTGCTCCGGCTGGTGCTCGAGCTCGATGGCGAGACCATCGTGTCGGTGGCGCCCACCATCGGGTATCTGCACACCGGCATCGAGAAGACGGCGGAGCAGAAGAAGTTCCAGCAGGTCATTCCGCTCGTTGAGCGCATGGATTACCTGAGCGCGCAGTCCAATGCGTACGCGTACTGCCTCTCGGTCGAAAAGCTGCTCGGCCTTGAAATGCCCGAACGCGTGAAGTGCATCCGCGTGCTGCTCGCCGAGCTGCAGCGCATCAACAGCCATCTCGTGTGGCTCGGCACGCACGCCATGGAAGTGGGCGCGATATCGGTGATGTTGTACTGCTTCCGCGAGCGCGAGCTGCTGCTCGACATCAACGAGCGCATTGCGGGCTTCCGCATGTTCCCGAGCTACATCCGCGTCGGCGGCCTGCGCGAAGATTTGCCGCGCGGTTTTCACGAAGTGGTGACGCAGTTCCTCGAGAGCTTTCCGGCGAAGCTCAAGGAGTACGAAGGCCTGCTCACCAAGAACGACATTTACAAAAAGCGCACGCAGGGAGTCGGCATTCTGTCGAAGCAGGACTGCATCGGCTTGAGCCTGACCGGCCCGATCGGCCGCGCCTCGGGATGGAACTACGACGTCCGCAGGATGTTTCCGTACGGCGGCTACGACACGTTCGAGTTCGACGTGCCCGTCGGGGCCGACGGTGACGTGTACGAGCGCTATCGCATTCGCATCGCCGAGATGCACGAGAGCGTCAAGATTTGCCGCCAGGCGCTGTCGAGAATTTCGCCGGCCGGCGCCTTCGCCGCCGATGCACCGAACGTCGTGCCGCCGCCGAAAGATCGCGTCTACACGGAAATGGAGGCGCTGATTCAGCACTTCCTGATCTACTCGCAGGGCTTCACGGTGCCGGCCGGCAACGCGTACGTGCCGGTCGAAGGCCCGCGTGGCGAGCAGGGCTTCTATGTCGTGTCCGATGGCACGAACCGTCCGTGGCGGTTGAAAGCGCGGTCGCCGTCGCTGCTCGCCTGTCAGGCATTGCCGCAGATGATCATCGGGGGCCTGATCGCCGACGTCATCGCGGTGATCGGTTCGATCGATGTCGTCATGGGAGACGTAACGATCGCGATGCCCGATGACATTTCACCCGAAGATCGATTATCGCGAGCTCCATCGATCGAAGCGGCAGATGCCATTCGACGATGGGAAGCCGTTCGCGTATACGCCGGAGAACCGCGAACGCCTCGAGGCGATCGCGAAGCGGTACCCGGACAATCCGATTGGCCGCCGGTCGGCGATTCTGCCGGCGCTCTATCTCGTGCAGCGGCAGATTGGCTACATCTCGCTCAGCGCCATTCCGCACGTCGCTGGCGTCATCGGCTGCAGCGCCGCGGATGTCGAAGACGTCGTGTCGTTCTACACGATGTTCTACACGCGGCCGGTGGGGAAGTTCGTCGTGCAGGTGTGCTCGTACGCTGCCGTGCGCGCTGCGCGGAGCCGAACGGGTTACCGAAGAGCTGATGGCGGCAATTGGGACGGAACCGAACGGCACCGATCCATCAGGCGTGTTCACATTGATGGAAGTCGAGTGCCTCGGCGCCTGCGATCGCGCGCCGCTCGTGATGGTGAACGACAGCTGGCACGAGTGCCTCCAGCCCGAGGACGCAAAGAAGCTCGTCGACGATTTGCGCGCGCGCGGCGAAGAAGCGCTCACCGGCTGTCATCACCAGAATCCGGATAAATAACGTGGAACCCATTCTCACCACATTCGTCCGCGAACCTCATGCTTATACGCTCGATTTCTATCTGAAGCACGAAGGTTACGAAGGGCTGCGCAAGGCCCTCGCGATGAAGCCCGATCAGGTCATAGAACTCGTCACCGCGTCCGGCCTGAAGGGACGGGGCGGCGCGGGATTCCCCGCCGGCATGAAGTGGAAGTTCGTCGTCAAGGACACGCCCAAGGCCAAGTACATCGTCTGCAACGCCGACGAGAGCGAGCCAGGCACGTTCAAGGATCACCTGCTGATGGAGCGCAACCCGCACCTGCTGTTCGAGGGTTGCCTCATCGCGTGCCACGCGATCGGCGCGAAGGTCGCGTACATCTACATCCGCGGCGAATTTCTTCACGTCCAGAACGTGCTCGAGCAGCAGCTCGAGGAGGCCTACCAGAAGGGGTACGTCGGCACGAACGTGATGGGCCTTGGATGGGACTGCGACATCTTCATTCATCGCGGCGCCGGTGCGTATGAGGCCGGTGAGGAGACCGCACTCCTCGAATCGCTCGAAGGCAAACGCGCGCAGCCGCGGCTGAAGCCGCCGTTTCCAGCGAGCGCCGGACTCTACGGCTCGCCGACCGCCGTCAACAACGTCGAGACGCTCTGCAACGTCCCGTCGATCATCCGCAACGGCGCCGAATGGTACGCGGCGCTCGGTCCGGAGAAGAACGGCGGGCCGAAGCTGTATTGCGTCAGCGGTCACGTTCAGAAACCCGGCGTGTACGAAGCGTCGATGAAGGTAACGCTGCGCCAGTTGATTTACGACTACGCCGGCGGCATCCGCGACGGGCGCGCGCTGAAGGCGGTGATTCCCGGCGGATCGTCGGTGCCGATTCTGCTGCCCGACCAGCTCGACATCGAGGCCAGCTTCGACGGCGTCGCGAAAGCAGGCTCGCTGCTCGGCTCGGCCGGCATCATCGTGCTCGACGACACGACGTGCATGGTGTGGCTCGCCGAAAACCTGCTGCGGTTCTACCGCCACGAGTCGTGCGGCAAGTGCACGCCGTGCCGCGAGGGCACGCAGTGGGTGCTGAACATTCTGGAAAAGATCGAGCGCGGCGAAGGCGAAATGAAGGATCTCGCGCTGCTCGAGAACGTCGCCGGGCTGATTGCCGGCAAGACGCTCTGCGCGTTCGGCGACGCGGCTGCGACGCCGGCACTGACGACGCTGAAGAATTTCAGGGGCGAGTACGAAGCGCACGTGCGCGAGGGGCGCTGCACCGTGCCTGCGCCCTGGCGCCGCCGCCACGCCGCGCCTGTGGGGTCGCATTGAGCTTTCTAGCACCGGAAGCGATCGCGCAGCTCGCGATCGTGGGCTTCGTGTTCTTCATGCTGCTCAACTCGGCGGCCATCATGGTGTACGTCGAGCGCAAGGTGGCGGCGCGAATCCAGCAGCGCATGGGCCCGACGCTCGTCGGTCCGGCCGGTGTGCTGCAGCCGCTCGCCGACATCATCAAGCTGGCGATGAAGGAGAATCTGCAGCCGAAGTCGGCAGATCCGATTCTCTTCGCGCTGGCGCCAATCATTTCTGCGGCCTGCGCCTTTACGGCCTTCGCGGTGGTGCCCTTCGGCGGAGAGACGACGTTCTTCGGATTGCTCGATCGGCCAGTGCCGCTGCAGGTGGCCGATGTCAACGTCGCGATTCTCTGGGTGTTCGCGGTCGCGTCGATGGGCGTCTACGGCATCGTGCTTGCCGGCTGGGCGTCGAACAGCAAGTACTCGCTGCTTGGCGCGCTGCGCTCGTCGGCGCAGATGATCAGCTACGAGCTGTCGTACGGGATGGCGCTTGCGGCTGTCCTGCTGCTGGCCGGCTCCATGTCGATCCGGGAGATCGTCGACGATCAGGCGGGCACGTGGTTCGGATTCTGGCCGCAGTGGTTCGTGTTCCTCCAGCCGATCGGGTTTTTCATCTTCATGACGGCCGGCGTTGCCGAGACCAACCGCGCGCCGTTCGATTTTCCCGAAGCGGAGCAGGAGCTCGTCGCCGGCTACCACACCGAGTACAGCAGCATGAGCTTCGCCATGTTTTTCCTGGCGGAGTACATCAACATGGTGACGGTCTCGGCGATCGCGACGAACCTGTACCTCGGAGGCTGGCACGGCCCGTTCCTCGAGCGATGGGGACTCGGCTGGATTTATTTTCTGTTGAAGGTCAGCTTCCTGCTGTTCTTCTACGTATGGATGCGATGGACGCTGCCGCGCTATCGCTACGATCAGCTGATGGCGTTCGGCTGGAAATTCCTGCTGCCGCTCTCGGTCGTCAACCTGCTCGTGACCGCTGCCGGAGTGCTCTACTTTGGGCTTTAACCTGATCCTCTTCTACGTCTTCGCGGCGATTGCCGTCGGCGCGACCCTGCTCGTCGTCGTGCAGTCCAATCCGGTCTACAGCGTCCTCCTGCTGATCGGGTCGTTCCTCGGCCTCGCCGGGTTGTACGTGCTGCTCGACGCGCCGTTCGTCGCGGTGATTCAGATCATCGTGTATGCCGGCGCAATCATGGTGCTCTTCCTGTTCGTCGTCATGCTGCTCAACGCGCCGCGCGAAGAGATCGTGCAGTCGGGCATGCTCGATTCCGGCGGCACGCGCGCGATCGGCGGCCTTCTCGCCATCGCGTTCGCCGCCGAGCTCGCGTGGGCGCTCACGCGATCGCGCACGCTGGCCATGACGGCGACCGGCGACCGGGCGTCGTTCTCGGTGTCGCAGATCGGGCAGCGGCTGTTCCAGGAGTACGCGTTCGCGTTCGAAGCGACGTCGATCCTTATTCTGGTCGCGATGGTCGGCGCGGTGACGCTCGCCGGCAAGCATCTGGCTGAACGGTACGAACAGGTCAGAATGGCTGAGCTCAACCATTACCTGATTCTCTCGGGCGTCCTGTTCACCATCGGCACGGCCGGCGTGCTGCTGCGGCGCAACGTCATCACCGTGCTGCTTTCGATCGAAGTGATGCTGAACGCCGTGAACCTCACGTTCATTGCGTTCGGTCACTTCCTCGGATCGTCGGACGGACAGATCATCGTGTTCTTCGTCATCACCGTGGCGGCGGCCGAAGCGGCGGTCGGGCTCGCCCTCGTCATTGCGCTGTTCAGGCACGTCGAGACGCTCAATCCAGACGCGTTCCGGCAGTTGAGAGGGTAGCGCCTGATGCTTGTCTGGATTCCACTCCTTCCGTTCGCCGGGTTCCTCCTCAACAACTTTGGCGCGCGCGCGCTGCCGAAGAAGGCGGTTGCGGCGGTGGCGTCGTTTGCGATGTTTGCCGCGTTCGCTGCGTCGGTGATGGCGATTCGCGCGCTCGTCTCGCTGCCGGCCGAGGAGCGCGAGATTACGCAGACCGTTTTCACGTGGATTGGATCGGCCGACTTTCAGATACCGCTCGGCCTTCGGCTCGATCCGCTGTCGGCGCTGATGATTCTCGTCATCACCGGCATCGGCTTCCTGATTCACTTGTACTCGACGGCCTACATGATCGACGAGGAGTCGTCTGAGTATGCGCGCTACTTCGCGTATCTGAATCTCTTCGCCGCCTTCATGCTGCTGCTCGTCCTCGGCGACAACTTCATCGTGATGTTCGTCGGCTGGGAAGGCGTGGGGCTGTGTTCGTATCTGCTCATCGGCTTCTGGTACAAGAACCGATCGGCGGCCGACGCCGGCAAGAAAGCGTTCATCGTCAACCGCATCGGCGACGTCGCGTTCATTCTCGGCGTGCTGCTCGCCTTCACGCAGTTCGGAACGCTCAACTTCAAGGAGCTGAACGGCGTCATTGCGGGGCTGCCGGCTGAGGCGACCTTCGGAGTGGTCTCAGCCATCGCGCTGCTGCTCTTCATCGGCGCGACCGGAAAATCGGCGCAGATTCCGCTCTACATCTGGTTGCCGGACGCGATGGAGGGGCCCACGCCGGTGTCGGCGCTCATTCACGCTGCGACGATGGTGACGGCGGGCGTGTATCTGATCGGCCGAAACGCCGTGCTGTTTGCGCACGCGCCCGAGGTGATGACGATCGTGGCCGTCATCGGCACGGCGACGGCCTTGTGGGCGGGCGCCATCGGCATGGTGCAGAACGACATCAAGCGCGTGCTCGCGTACTCGACCGTGTCGCAACTCGGCTACATGTTCATGGCGATGGGGGTCGGGGCGTACGCGGCCGGCATCTTCCATCTGTTCACGCACGCGTTCTTCAAGGCGCTGCTGTTCCTCGGATCGGGCGCGGTGATTCACGCGCTGGCCGGCGAGCAGGACCTGCGCCACATGGGCGGGCTGAAAAAAGAGCTTCCGGTCACCTACTGGACGTTCCTGATTGGCGCGCTCGCCATCGCCGGCGTGCCGCTGCTCTCAGGCTTTTTCAGCAAAGACGAGATTCTCTACCGGACGTTCGCGGGCGGCCACACAGTGCTGTGGCTCATCGGCGCCATCACATCGCTGATGACGGCGTTCTACATGTTCCGTCTGGTGTTCCTCGCGTTTCACGGCGAGCGCAGGCCCGCCAGGGCTGAAGCCCTGGGCCACCAACATAACGCCGACACCCTGGGCCACCATGCACCGACAGCGGTGGCACAGGGCTTTAGCCCTGTCCACACGGCGCATCTGCACGACGCGCCGCGGTCGATGGCGATCGCGCTCGTCGTGCTGGCGGTCGGATCGGTGCGTCGCCGGTTATCTCAACGTGCCCGCGGCGCTCGGCGGGTCGGCGTTTCTCGAGCACTTTCTCGACCCGAGCCTTCACGTCCCTGCGATGGCCGGCGCGCACGCTGCTGCTGAACATGCCGATCACCGCGTGGAACTGATGTTGATGGTTGTGTCGTCGCTCATCGCGTTCGCCGGCATCGGCATCGCGGCGTTTCTCTATCTGAAGCGCCCGGCGATGCCGGACGCCTTTGCGGCGCGATTCCCCGGCGCGTATCAGTTCCTCGTCAACAAGGGGTACATCGACGAGATGTACGACGCGTCCGTGGTTCAGCCAATCAAGGCGCTCTCGGAGCACGTGCTGTGGAAGGCCGACGCGCGCGTCATCGACGGGGCCGTCAACGGCACCGGGCAGATCGTCGCTCGAGACCGGAGCGCTGGCGCGCCAGATGCAGACCGGATCGGTGCGCACCTACGCCGTGTCGGTGCTCTTCGGGGCTGTCGTGATCGTCGGTTACTACTTGTGGAGTTGATCGCGTTGCCTTTACTGAGCCTGCTCGTGCTCGTCCCGCTCGCCGGCGTTGCGGTCGATCGCCGTGATCGGGCGCGCGCGCGAGGCGCTGATTCACCGCGTCGCGCTCGCCGTGTCGCTCGTGGTGTTCGCGCTGACGCTGCTGTTGTGGCTGCGGTTCGACGCTTCGTCTGCCGACTTTCAATTCGTCGAGCGGTACGCCTGGATTCCGTCGTTTGGCGTCGAGTACTTCGTCGGCGTCGACGGCATCAGCCTGTTCCTGCTCGTGCTGACCGGATTTCTGACGCCGCTGGCGCTGCTCTCGTCGTGGGAGTCGATTCACAGCCGGGTGAAGGCGTTCGCGATGTTCGTGCTCGCGCTCGAGGCGGCGATGATCGGCGTCTTCATTGCGCTCGATCTGTTTCTGTTCTACGTGTTCTGGGACGCGATGCTCATCCCGATGTACTTCCTCATCGGCGTCTGGGGCTACGACAACCGCGTGTATGCCGCCATCAAGTTCATGCTCTACACGATGGCCGGCAGCGTCCTCATGCTCGTCGCAATTCTGGCGCTCGGCTACTACCACAGCGTCGCCACCGGATTGCCGAGCTTCGATCTCCTCAAGCTGTACGAGCTGCAGATTCCGCGCGCGCTGCAGTTCTGGGGGTTCCTCGCGTTTGCGCTGGCATTCGCGATCAAGGTGCCGATCTTTCCGTTTCACACGTGGCTGCCGGACGCGCACGTGCAGGCGCCGACGGCGGGCTCGGTGATTCTGGCGGGTGTGCTGCTGAAAATGGGGACGTACGGATTCGTGCGGTTTGCGTTTCCCCTGTTTCCCGATGCCGCGCTGTACTTCGCGCCCTATCTCGGCGTGGCGGCCGTCATCGGCATCATCTACGGTGCGCTCGTGGCCATGGTGCAGCCCGACTTGAAAAAGCTCGTGGCCTATTCGAGCGTCAGCCATCTCGGATTCGTGGCGCTCGGCATTTCGGCGATGAACGTGCAGGGCGTGCAGGGTGCGGTGTACCAGATGCTCGCGCACGGCGTCAGCACGGGCGCGCTCTTCCTCATCGTGGGGATGCTGTCGGACCGCCGGCACACGCGGCTGATCGCAGAGTTCGGCGGCCTCAAGAAAGTGCTGCCGAAACTGTCATCGGCGTTTCTCATCGTCACGCTGGCGTCGATCGGGCTTGCCGGGCCTGAATGGCTTCGTCGGAGAGCTGCTGATTCTCGTGGGCGCGTTCCGCTGGAACCCGCGGCTCGCGGCCTTTGCCGCGACCGGTGTGCTGCTGTCGGCGGTGTACATGCTGTGGATGTTCCAGCGGGTCAACTACGGCCCCGTGACGAACGACGCAGAACGCGACGCTGCCCGATCTGTCGACGCGCGAGCGCTTCACGCTGTGGCCGGCGGTGGCGATGGCCATCTTCATGGGCATCTTCCCGATGGTGTTCCTCAAGCCCATGGAACCTGCCGTGGCGCGCCTTGTTGAACAGGTCCGGCGAAACGAGGGTCAGACAGTGCAGGCGCGCCCGAATGGGATTAGGGATGGGGATTGGGCAGATTAGGCCAGTCCAAAGCCGCGAGAAGTCGATGAACGAGTATCTCGCAGTCATCCCGCTCGTCTGCGTCTGGTTCGGAGGCATCCTGGCGATGCTCGCCGAAGCGTTCCGCTTGCCGGGCGAGAAGATGCCGATGGAAGGCATCGCCATCGGCGTGCTGCTGACGGCGGTCGCCACGGGCGCGCTGCTGTGGGGACGCGGGGCGGTCAGCTTCGGTGTCGTCACGGCGGACAACTTCGGCTTGTTCGTCACGCTCGTGCTCGGGGTCGTTGGCATCCTCACGGTGCTGCTGTCGTCGCAGGTGATCGAACGCGACGAGATCAACGCGGGCGAATACTACGCGCTCACGCTGTTCGCGATCGGCGGCATGATGTTGATGGCGACCGCCACCGATCTGCTCGTCATCTTCATCGCGCTCGAAATCCTGTCGCTGTCGGTCTACATCCTCACGGGAATCCGGCGCGAGTCGAAGGCCGGCGCCGAAGCGGCCTTCAAATATTTCCTGCTCGGCGGGTTTTCCAGCGCGTTCTTTCTCTACGGCATCGCGTTTACCTACGGCATCACCGGCACCACGAAGCTCGACCAGATCGTCGTGGTGATGTCGGGTCTCAGCGCCAGCAACGAAGTGCTCAGCTACATCGCGATGGGGCTGCTGCTGGTGGGCTTCGCGTTCAAGGTGTCGGCCGTGCCGTTTCACATGTGGACGCCCGACGCCTATGAGGGGGCGCCGGCGGTCGTCACCGCGTTCATGTCGGCCGGCGTGAAGGCGGCGGCGTTCGCGGCCTTCGTCCGCGTGTTCATGTCGGCCTTCGGCGGACTGCAGCCGCAATGGGAGCCGGTCATCTGGATGTTGGCTGCCGCGTCGATGATTCTCGGCGCGGTCGCAGGCGTCGTGCAGCGGAACGTGCGCCGCATGCTGGCGTATTCCAGCATCGCGCACGCGGGCTATCTCTTGATGGCGATGGCCGCGGGCAACGAGATGGGCAAGGGCGCCATCCTGTTTTACCTGCTCACCTACGCGCTCACGAGCGTCGGCGCGTTCGGCATCACGGCGCTGGTGGCGACGCGCGATCGCCCCAACGACGATCTCGGCGACTACGCCGGCCTCGCCACGCGCCAGCCGCTGCTCGCGTTTCTGCTGACGATCTTCCTGCTGTCGCTCGGGGGCTTTCCGCCGACGGCCGGCTTCATCGGCAAGTGGTATCTGTTCAGCGCCGCGGTCAGCGCCGGCGACTATGGCCTTGCCATCATCGGCGTGCTGACGAGCGTCGTGTCGGTGTTCTTCTACCTTCGCGTCGTGGTGATGATGTACATGTCGGATCAGCCGTCGACCGCTCCGGTGACGGCCCCGTCGACGGCATCGATGATTGCGCTCGCGGTGCCGACGATCGCGACCTTCTACCTCGGCCTGCTGCCCGCGCGCGTCTTACAACTCGCGCTGGAATCGATAGCGACGATCCTCTGACGCGGGGCATCTATAAATCTAAAGATCCTTAGATCTATAGATCTTATAGTTACAGTGTTTCTACAAACAACGGTCCCCACGTGGCCAGCCGCTCTTCGAGTCTCGCCGTGCAGTCGCAGTCCGAGCAGGCCCACGCTTCGTCGCCGTTGAGGTCCTTGCAGCGCGATCGCGCGTGGGCGTCCTGCACTTTGACGAGATCGAAATATTCTTCCCAGTAGGGCCGCTCTTCCTCGAGCGGCGTCGCGCAGTAGCAGACCTCGACCCACTTGACCGAGCCATCGCGCAGGCGGCGCGCGCACTCCATGTTGCGGACATATTCGTCGCCGGCGATCGAGCCGGCGCCGAGCGTGCCGTCTTCGATGGCCTGCGCCAGAGCTCGTTCCTGTCCGGGTTTGACACGCGCTGTCACAAGGTAGCGCATGCGTTCCAGATTAGCATCGCTTTGCGCCTTCGCGTCTTTGCGTTGAGACGATAAAGGCGATAACATTTCCCCGCCTCCTGTAATGTCCACCGAACCGAAAAACGAGCCTCTGTTGTCGGCATCCGACCCGCCGAGCTATCGCCCGCGCGAGCGGTTCTGGCCGTACGTCGAGCTGCCCGAGCAACTCTCCGACGAGGAGATTGCGAAGCTCGATCCCGATGTGCATGCGGAGCTCTTCGGCGCGCCCCAGCGGCCGTTCTCGGTCACGCTGGTGTTTCCGGTGCTCGACTCTCCCGATTACGCGCGTGCCGTCGAGATGGCCAGAGCGTCGGCCGAGTATCGCGAGACCGGAACCGGATCGTCGTTCCGGCACCGCGCGCGGTTCTGGCCGACCGACGCGACGAAGCTGCGCGATCTGTTCGAGCTGGTCGGCCGGTTCGACGCGTGCGACGTGCTGATCGACGATCGCCCGGTCCCCTACGCGCGCGAGCTGTGGCTGCCGCTCATCTGGTTCTTGATACCTCGTGAATAGTCGTCAGTCGTCAGTCGTCGGTCGGCAGTCCCAGTCGTCAGTCGATGTCGATGTCGATGTCGATGTCAGATGTCGACGTCGATGTCAATGTCGACGTCGATCTCGACTGCCGACTGTCGACTGAGACTGCCGACTGCCGACTGCCGACTGCCGACTGAACCGTGGCCGACGTACGAGAGTTCGAACGGGAACTGCAGATTCTCGAAAGCGATCTCCGGAAGCTGGAAGGGGAATACAACATGTATTTCTCCGGGCGGCTTCCGCGTCCGCCATGGGAGACGCGCAGCCGCGTCGAAGCGATGATCAAGCGGATCGACCGCGGCGTCATCCAGAACTACGGCGATCGCTTCCGCTTCACAACCCTGCAGTCGCGATTCGCGGCCTTCGTCGATCTCTGGGATCGCGGCCTGCGCGCGCGCGAAGAGGGGCGGCCGGGACCGTTCGCGAAGAAGCCTCCCACCGAGACGAAAAAGGCGCCGGCAAAGGCCGAAGACAAAGTGCTGTTCGTGGCCTCGTTCAAGGATCCGATGAAGGAGATGGACAAGCTGCACGACCTCTACGACACGCTGCGCGATGCGCGCGAGCGGATGGGCGAGCAGAGCATCCCGTTCCACAAGTTTACCGAGCTGGTGAAATCGCAGGTGTCGAAGCTGAAGAAGGACGGCGCGCCCGAAGTGGCGTTTCGCGTGTCGGTGAAGGACGGGAAGCTGAACTTTACGGCGAGAGGGATGAAAGGGTCGAAGTAAAGCAAGGTCGCCTCACCGCCCCCGGTGTTCCGGGAGCGGCGAGGCTGGTATTGCGGGTTAGGCCTTGGTGACGTTACCGGCCTGTGGTCCCTTGGGTCCGTCAACGATTTCGAACTCGACGGCCTGCCCCTCTTCCAGGGACCGGAAGCCGGCGCCCTGAATGGCGGAGTAGTGCACGAAAACGTCGCTGCCGCCCTCGCGTTCGATGAACCCATAACCCTTGGCGTTGTTGAACCACTTGACCTTGCCTGTGATACGCATCGTTCCTCTTCCTTACTTACGTGCGGCGCGAGTACCGCGAACACAAAAAAAAAGACCGCAACGGTGCGGCCTTCCGTTGACAGCGCTATCCTCGCCAGCGCCGCGGAAATAATAATGGCTTGTGACCAATCCGTCAACTCCGTGGCACATCCAAGTATCGTCGTTGACCATGGATAATCGGCACGACAGGCAGGAGGCACGCGGATGAGCTGGTTTGACGAACTGCTCCAGGATGTGCGCTACGGCGCTCGCATGCTGACCAAGCGCCCGGGCTATGCGGCGCTGGCCGTGGTGACGCTCGGGCTCGGCATAGGCGCCAATACTGCCATTTTCAGCGTCATCAACGGAGTGCTGCTGAAGCCGCTGCCCTACGAGCATGGAGATCGCCTGGCGATCGTGCGTCAGTCTGCCGCCCTTTCCGGACAGGCGCAGATGGGCGTCGCCGTGGCGGAGTACTACGACTATCGCGAGCAGGCGAAAGTGTTCGACGGTCTCGTCGAGTACCACCAGATGAATTTCGATCTGCTCAACCGAGGCGAGCCCGACCGCGTCGACGCCGGCGTCGTGTCCCATGACTTTTTCGACCTTCTGGGCATTCATCCGATTTTGGGACGGAGATTCGTCAAAGCGGATGACCAGCCTGGTGCCGAGGCGGTGCTCATACTGAGCCACAGGTATTGGCGCCAGAAGTTCGGCGCCGATCCGGCGATTGTCGGCCGGATATTCGAGATGAACGACCGGCCCCATCGCGTCATCGGTGTGCTGCCCAGCGTGCCGCATTATCCGCAGGAGAACGATGTCTACATGCCCGTGCTGGCGTGCCCATTCCGCGCAGCCGCCGAACGAAACATCGCGCAGAACCGGCGCGCATTCGGGGCACTTAGTGTCTTCGGGCGGCTCAGCCAGGGCGTATCCCACGAGCAGGCCGCGTCCGCCGTTTCCACCATCAGCCAGCGGTTCGCGGCAGAGCATTCGGGCGTTTACCGTACGGCCAGCTCCGGCTTTCGGGCGACTGCCCTCGAGCTGCGTCGCGCTCTTACGGACGGTGCGCGCGACCTGCTGCTGATCCTGCTTGGCATCACCAGCCTGGTGCTGCTCATCGCCTGCGCGAACGTTGCGAGCCTCACACTCGCGCGCATGCTCGGTCGTGATCGGGAACTGGCCTTGCGCGCGGCGCTCGGCGCCGGCCGAGGAAGGCTCGTGCGTCAACTGCTCACCGAGAGCACGTTGCTCGCCGTGGCCGGAGGCGTGGTCGGCGTCATTTTCGCGCTCGGCACCGTCGACATGTTGACGAGGTTTGTCGGGCGCTTCACCGCGCGTACGGGCGAAGTGTCGATGGACATGTCAGTGATCCTCTTCACCTTGCTCGTATCTGTGCTCACCGGGATTTTGTTCGGTACGCTGCCTGCGATCGGCACGCGCCTGAACCTTGTGAGCGCCCTGAAGCAGGGCAGCAACCAGGCTGGCGAGGGAACCGGCCGACGGCGTATGCAGAGCGCGCTTATCGTCGCGCAGGTGGCCGTGTCGGTGGTACTGCTCGTGGGCGCGGGCTTGTTGCTGACCAGCTTTTTTCGCCTGCAGCAGGTCGATGCCGGTTATCGCTCCGACGGCGTGCTTTCCGCTCAGGTGTACGGCAATTTTTCCCGATACGGCAATATCACTGCGCTCCGGCGTCTCTACCTGCCGATCCTCGATCGCCTCGAAAATCAGCCCGGCGTCGTCTCGGCGGCCATAACGAATGCGGTGCCTCTCGCGGGTGCCGCGCCGGGTACTACGCGCTTCGATATCGAGGGCCGCATGGTTGACGATCCGAATCTCCGCCCGACGACGGATGTGCGCGTCGCGAGCGACAGGTATTTCGACACGATTGGTATTCCGCTGGTGAGCGGGCGCGTATTCAACCGATTCGACACGCAGGAGGGCCTGCCTGTTGCCGTGATCAACGGCGCGATGGCCCGGTACTGGCAAGGCGCGAATCCAATTGGCACACGTATCTCGACCAATCGCAAAACATGGTTTACGGTGATCGGCGTCGTGGGCGACGTCCGGCAATTTGGCCTGGCCCTGCCGATGGTCGCGCAGATCTACATCCCGCTCTCGCAGTCGCCGTTCAACTTCGCAGGGCAGCTGCTGGTGCGCACCGTCGACGATCCAGCACGCTTTGAAAACATGTTGCGGCGGACCGTTCATGCCGTCGATCCGAGTCAACCGGTCGAAGCTGTGAGGACCCTCGATGACCTTCGAGCCGAAGCGCTGGCGGCGCCAAGGCTGACAGCCACTCTGCTCGGCAGTATTCGCCGGGCTGGCGTTGCTCATGACGCTGGCCGGTATTGGCGGCGTGATCGCAACATCGGTCACAGCGCGTACGCGGGAGTTCGGTGTGCGCATGGCACTTGGCGCTGGACGGGAGGCCGTCCTCGCGATGGTGGTGCGGCAGGGGCTGAGACTGGTTGCAATCGGTCTGGCGATCGGTTTGGTCGGTGCTCTTGCGATCAGTCGAGTGCTCTCTGCGTATCTCTATCAGACCACGCCGCATGATCCGCTCGTACTCGTGCTCGTAGCGGTGGCGTTCCTCACGGCCGGCGCGGTCGCGTGCCTCGGCCCGGCACGACGAGCCACAATGGTAGACCCGCTGATTGCGCTTCGCACCGAATAGACAAATGCCTAGAGCTCTTCTCAGCGTTTCCGACAAAACCGATCTGGTGCGTTTCGCACAGACGCTGGCCGGCCGGGGCTACGAGCTCGTGTCGACCGGCGGCACCGCGCGCGCCCTCGAGAGCGCCGGAGTTCCGGTCACCGGCATTTCGGCGGTCACCGGCTTTCCGGAAATCATGGATGGCCGGGTGAAGACGCTGCATCCGAACGTCCATGGCGGCATCCTCGCCCGGCGCGGGCGCACCGACGACATGGCGACCCTGGGGCAGCACAACATCACCCCCATCGACATCGTCGTCGTCAACCTGTATCCGTTTGTGAAGGCGGCGGCGGCGCCCGATATCGCGTTCGACGCCCTCGTGGAGGAGATCGACATCGGCGGGCCCAGCATGGTGCGCTCGGCCGCGAAGAATTTCCAGGATGTGCTGGTCGTCGTCGACCCCGCGGACTATCCGCGTGTGCTCGCCGAGCTCGAGCGGCCGGGGGGCGCGTCGAGCGAGTTCCGATTCGAGCTCGCGCGAAAGGCCTTTGCGCACACTGCCGCCTACGACACGGCGATCGCTGGAACGCTCGCGGAATTCTCGGCGGTTGAGGGCGGCTTCACGCGCGCGGCCGCGTCTACGAATCCACCGCAGCTGTCGCTGACCCTTCGCAAGATCAAGGAGCTGCGCTACGGCGAAAATCCGCATCAGCCGGCGGCGTGGTATGCGGCCGGCGGCGGCTTCGCCTTTGGATCGGCGCAGGTGCTGCAGGGCAAGGAGCTGTCGTTCACCAACCTGATCGATCTGGATTCGGCCGCGCGCATCGCGCTCGAGTTCACCGAGCCTGCGGCGGCTGTCATCAAGCACACGAATCCGTGCGGCGCGGCGATCGGCCTCTCGATTGAGGAGGCGTACGTTCGCGCGCGCGAAGCCGATCCGCTCGCGGCGTTCGGCGGCATCATCGGGCTCAATCGTCCGATCGACGCTGCGGCGGCGCGGGCGCTCGTGTCGACCTTCATCGAAGCGGTGATCGCGCCGGCCGTCGACGAAGATGCGCGGCCGATTCTCGCCGCCAAAGCGAACATGCGGGTCGTCATCGCAGACCTGAGCACCGGTGACGAGGGCGCGAGCCGCCGCGAGGTGCGCTCGATACTGGGCGCGATGCTGGTGCAGCAGCGCGACGAAGTGATCGAAGCGCGCTCGCCGTGGAATGCGAAGACCTTCGCGGCGGCGGGCCTGAAGGTCGCGACGAAGCGCGCGCCGAGCGAGGCGGAATGGGGCGCGCTCCGTTTTGCCTGGCGCATCTGCGCGCACGTGAAATCGAACGCGGTCATCTTTACCGATGCGTCGCGCACGCTGGCGATCGGTGCGGGGCAGATGAGCCGCGTCGATGCCGTGCAGGTGGCCGTCATGAAGGCGATGAACTCGGAGGGCAAGAAATCGCTCGCCGGATCGGTCGCGGCATCCGATGCGTTCTTTCCGTTTCGCGACGGCCTGGACGCGCTCGCGAAAGCCGGCGCCACGGCCGTCGTTCAGCCCGGCGGATCGCTCCGCGACGGGGAAGTGATTGCGGCCGCCGACGAGCACGGACTGGCGATGGTATTTACGGGCAAGCGACACTTTCGGCATTGATGCAGGTATCATAGAGATCTTTGAGATCTCGAGATCTAGATCTATCAGATCTTTAGTTACACCGCGCGGCATCGTCGATACGCGCCTGGGCGGGTAGCGCGCGCACGTATTCGGTATAGCGAGGATATCGATCGATGCCGTCGGTCGGCGCAATCACTATCTCCTCCTGCGCGATGAACGTGAGCTTGTACGCCGTCCAATACTCCGCAAATCCTCCGCGGATGCCGTTGCGCTTCAGGCAATCGAGCGTGGCGAGCGACTGTGTGTCGGGCTGGAGCTTCTGATACCAGATCGCCTGTTGCCACGCATGCACACCGATGATCGCGGCGACGATAATCGAGGCGATCGCGTGTCGCTCGCGTGCTAGCGCGAGGCTTCCCACGGCCCACGCCACCGACAATCCTGCGTACCAGGGGATGAAATAGCGATAGGACTGCGTATCGAGGTACGCGCCGCTCGCCAGGAACAGCAGCGGAAAAAAGACGACGAACAGCGCGAAGAAATCCGTGGTCAGGCGGCGCCGCGAGAACCAGAGATACGCGGCGAGGGCCGCGGCGCCCGGGATGACGGCCGCGAGCGGCACTGACAGCCGCTCGGTCGTCGCAATCTTGAAACCCGCGAGAATCGGGAAGATGTTTCCGAAGATGTCCGGCGCGGCGGTGACCAGCTGCTGCAGATTCGCTACGCGCGCGGGCGAGCGCGCGGGTTCGACGAGCAACGAGTAGAGCAAGACCGGCGCGTAGCCGATCAGAAACCCGGCGGCGACGGGCCAGTAACGGCGCAGGGCATCGCGCGCCTGCGCGGCTGTTGCCGTGCCGGCGAGCTGGACGATCGCCGCGAGCGCGAGAATCGCAACCGCGATGCGCGCCATTTTCTGCGGCGCCGTTGCGCTGATCGCGACCGCGCCGAGCTGGAGTGAGAATCCGCCCGACAGAAACGCGATGACACCAAGCACCAGATAGAAGCCTGCGATGGCGCCGAGCGCGAGCGCGAATCGATTCAGCCTGCCGAGCTCGCGGGTGTCCTGGCGCCGCTTCCACCGGTCGCTTCGCATCGCCAGAATGATCCCCAACGGAATCAAGTAGACGACAAAGAGCTGGTGCACCCACAATCCGCTGCCGATCACCAGCCCGACGGCGAGCAGGCGCGAATTGTCTGCCCTCTGCTCTCTGCCCTCTGCCCTGTCTGCGAGGCACAAGAGCAGCAGCACTGTGCCGAGCAGCATGATCAGGACGTACTCGGCGCTCGCATCGAGGCTCCAGAACACAAGCGCCGGCGGCGCGAAGATGAGCAGCAGCGATGCCGATGCCGCGACCCATCTCGACGCACTCTTGTCGAGCAGAACGAAATTCAACGCGACATAGAGCGCGAAGAACACCAGCGTCACGCTTTTGAGCACCGCCACGCTCGACCCGAACAGCGCAAACACGCCGGCCGACGCGTAGACCTCCGGCACTCCTTTGAATGCCTGCCCCCAGAAGAACGCCGGCAGCTCGCCGTCGAGGACATGGCGCGCCATCAGGCCTTCAACGGCCTCGTCAGAATCGAAGGGAATCTTTGCCGTGACGAGAAATGGCAGCCGCGCGGCGATCGCCAGCGCGGCGAAGAGCATGGCGAGCAGTTGACGTTTAGGCAATCTCGGGCTTCGCGGCGTAGGGCAGCGTCATCAGCACGAGGAACAGCATCAGGAATTCGGAGTCGCCGAAGTTGTACTCGGCCAGGCCGGCCGCGAACATCGCGACCATGCAGCCGAGGGCCGATGCGGCGAGGAAGCGCGTGTCGGGAATTTTCAGCCGGCGCACCATGTCGATGGCGAGCATCGACGAGCATCACGAGCCATGCCGCGAGCGCGGGCAGGCCCGCGCTCGGCGGCGATCTGCATCGGCACGTTGTGCAGGTGCGGGTTCACGTGGTCGGGCTCGTTCGGATCCAGGAACTCGCGATAGCGGGCGCCGACGCGCGTCGGCCCGACGCCGACGAGCGGATTGGCCTTCACCATGCGGCTGCCCACCTTCAGCATGGTCACGCGATCGACGCGCGTCGGGTCGCGCGCGTCGAACATCGACATGAAGCGATTGGTCACCTGCGGCGGCGCGAGCACGAAGAAGAGCGCGGCCAGCACCGGCATCACCGCCATCAGCCGCAGATCCTTCAGCAGCAGCAGGAACGCCATGCCCGCACATGCGCCGACCAGGGCGCTTCGCGTGAACGTGAGGCCGAGAATGACGAGCAGGGCCGGCATCATCAGCGACGGCCAGATGCGATCGCGCGTGAACAGGATGCGCGCGGCGGCGGCGCACGTCACCAGCATCAGGACGCCCGAGTACGTCATGTAGTGGCCGAGCGCGCCCCGCGGGCGCTGGCCGAGGTTGTCGAACTGCAGCACGCCGAACTGGAAGATGCCGTAGAGCGCGCTTACCGCGCCGACCGTGATGATCACCTGCACGACGAACGGCGCCTTTGTTCCACGGGCCAGGTCGTAGACCATCGGCACGACGAGAAACAGCACGAGCTGTTTCGAATCGACGAAGCTTGCGTTCGGATCGTCTGAGAATGCGGCCGAGACGAGCGTCAAGGCGGCATACGCCGCGAGCGGATAGAAAAATCTCGGCACGTCGAGGCGGCGGGTGGCGATCGCGTTGCAGCAGCCACATCAGCAGCGACAGCCCGAGAAACACATTCGCGGCGGCGATGGAGAACTGCAGCGCCGACACGAACCCCAGCAGTGCCGAAGTACCCGATCCGTTGAAACCAATCACGATTCATCCGGTCATCGCTTCGTGCGGGCCTCAGGCGCGCTCGCGGCGTCTCGCGTGCTAACAGTGCGTCTCGGCCAGATCGCGACGGCTCCGCCGAAATTCCGGTCAAGCAACGAAAATCGCCGGGCTCGCACACGCCGCTGGTTGCAGGGGCGGCACGGCAGATCCAGCACCTCCGCCGCCGCGCTCGTGAACCGAGCGCCTCGAAACGGCTGCGATCGTACCGGCAGAGTCGGCCCGTACAACCCCACAACCGGCACGCCCGTCGTTCCCGCGATATGCAGAGGTCCGCTGTCGCCTCCGATGTAGAGCGCCGCGCGTCCGATCAGCGCGCGCAGCTCTGCGAGATCGAACTCGCCGCATTCAACGATCGCCTGCGCGCTCGTCTGCGGTGAGCCGGGCCCGCGCGTCCCTGCGCGATCGCCGCCGCGGCTTCGGCATCGGACGGACCGGACGTGAGGATGATACGGCGCTTCGGATCCTTTGACGCGAGCCGGCACACCAGATTCGACAAAAGATGCCGCCGGCCAGCGGCGGAAGGGATTGCCGGCGCTCACATGCACGACGATAACGTGATTGGCCGGCCCGATGCCCGCGTCGGCAAGCCGCCGCGCGACGGCTGACGCCGCGGCAGGGTCGTCCGGCATTTCCGTCGCGTCGATCTCCGGATCTGGTGGAGCGATGCCGAGCGGCAGCAGCACATCCCACTGGCTGACGACCGAATGTCGCGGCCTCAAGCGCTCGCGGCCGAGGCACGCGGGTCGTGTACATCCAGCTTCGTCCGGCCACTTCGTAGCCGATCCGTCTCGGCGCGCCGCTCAGCCAGGTCAGCATCGAGCTGCGCGGGCCGCCGTGAAAGTCGATCGCGAGATCGTATCGCTCGCGCCGCAGCCGCCTGATGAGCGCGATATCGGCGCGCAGGCGGCCGGGCGCATGCGGGCTGCGCGCCACAATCACGTCGTCGAGATGCGGATTGTGGCGCACGACGGCTGCGGCTTCTTCTTCGACGATGTAGGTGATGCGGGCGTCGGGGTAGTGGCGGCGGATGGCTCGAATGGCCGGAGTCGTGAACACGACATCGCCGATCAGCCTGAGCCGGACTAGAAGAATGTTCAAATGCCGATCTATTTCTCTATCGTGGCTTCGTCAATCAGCATGACGGGAATGTCGTCCTTGATCGGATAAACGCGGTGGCAGGTGTTGCACTTCAGTCCCGTGCCGTTGTGCACGAGAATGACCGGCGTCTTGCAGTTCGGACACGCCAGAATCTCGAGGAGCTCAGCGTCGAGTGCCATGAAAACGTCCCTCCATGTGGATGTCCAAAAACTATAACAGAAAGGGTACAATCGAACCTCAAATGCAGAAATCGTTCGTGGTCGTGTTGATGCTGTTTGCGGGCGCCGGCTCGGCCTTCGCGCAGGCGAAGGCGGCGCCGGCAGATGCCGCGGGCGGCGCGTACTACGAGTTCATGATGGGGCTGCAGCTCGAGATGCAGGGCGACGGCCCAGGCGCGACCGCCGCGTATCTCCGCGCCGAGCGGCTCGACCCGCACGTCGGCGGAAATTCCGGCAGCGCTCGCCGAGCTGTACGCGCGTCTCGAACCGCGCGACCGACGCGATTGCCGCGGGCGAGCGCGCCGTGAAGGCGAACCCGACGAACCCCGAAGCCAACTGGATTCTCGGCAGCCTGTACGCGCGCATGTCGGAAATGCCGAACACGCGGCAGGCCGATCGGCGCACCTACATCGAGCGCGCGATTGCCAACCTCGAGAAAGCCAATCGCAACGCGCACCCGAGCGTGCCGATCGATGCTCGGGCGTCTGTACGTCGCGAACGGCCAGTACGACAAGGCGATTGCGATGCTCGCGCCGTTCGTCAGCCGATCAGCCCGACCAGGTCGAGGCGGTGGCGATGCTTGCCGAGGCGTATCAGGCGGCCGATCGCGATGCCGAGGCCGATCGCGCTGCTCGAGAAGTCGGTGCAGGATGCGCCCGAGCTCTACAGCACGCTCGGGCAGGTGTATCAGGACGCGGGGCGCTGGGCCGATGCCGCCCGCGCGTTTGCCGGCGCCGTCGAAGAGCGGCCGCAGAGTCTGTCGCTGCGATCGCAGTGGGCGACGGCGCTCTTGAACGTCGGCGACGCGCAGCGCGCGCGCGAGGTGCTCGAAGCAGGCTCGGCGGGCAACTCGCGCAATCAGCGCGCGTTGTATCTGCTTGTCCGAGGCGCAGCGCCGCACGCAGCGACTTCGCCGCGGCCGAGGTGACCGCGCGCCGGTTGATCGGGCTCGATGCGCGCGCGCTCGGCGGGCCGCGCCAGCTCGCGCAGATCTTCCTCGACCAGGACCAGCACCAGAAAATCGTGGAACTGCTCGAGCCGCTCGTCACTGCCCGTCTCCGCGCGGCGGATGCGGCCGATCTCTCGAGCGACGTGTTCCGCAGTACCTATTTCGATCTCGCGACCGCATACGAAGAGCTGCGGCAGTTCGACAAGGCGATCGCGATGCTGCGGCAGGCGCGCACGCTGTCGCCGACCGATCCGCTCGTCGAGATCAGGCTCGCGCGATCGCAGGAGGACGCCGGCAAGGGCGACGACGCCGTGCGGACGCTGCAGGCGGCGGTCGCGAAATTTCCCAAAGAGCCGGCCGTGAAGCTGTCGCTCGCCTCTACGCTCGAGCGCGAGCGGAAGTACAGGCGATGCCGAAGCGCTTTTCCGGCAGATGATCGCCGAGGATCCGAAGAACGCCGACGCGCTCAATTCATTCGGCTACATGCTCGCCGAGCGCGGGCAGAAGCTCGACGAAGCGGTGGGGCTCGTGCAGCGCGCGCTCGAGATCGAGCCGGGCAACGGCGCGTACCTCGACAGCCTCGGCTGGGCCTACTACAAGCAGAACCGGCTCGACCTGGCCGAAGCGCCGCTGCGGCAAGCGGCGGAGCAATTGCCCACGGTGTCGGTCATTCAGGATCATCTCGGCGATCTGCTGAACAAGCGCGGCTTGTTCGAGGAAGCGATCGCCGCCTGGCAGAAGGCGCTCGACGGCGATGGCGATTCCATCTCTCGCTCGGAGCTCGACGACAAGATCAAAGCGGCGCGCCAGAAACTTGGCCGAAAAAAGTAAGCTCGCCTTTTCGATTTTCCTTTTCACGATAGGTCTGGCGGCGTGCGGGCAACCGCGCGTGACGCTGCCGGGCGGCACGGGCACTCCGGCGCAGGATTTTGCGCCGGCGTATGCGCAGGCGCGCGCGGCGTGCGACAGCGTGCGCACCATGCAGGCCGAGCTGGGACTGTCGGGGCGCGCAGCCGGACAGCGCATGCGTGGGCGGGTGCTCGCGGGCCTGGTGCCTGGCGCGCTGCGGCTGGAAGGCGTCGCGCCGTTCGGCGCGCCGGTCTTCATTCTCGTGGCCGACGGCATGCGCGGCACGCTGCTGCTCTCGCGCGAGCGCCGGGTCGTTCGGGATGCCGCGCCTGAGGAGATTCTCAACGCGCTCGTCGGCATCAGGCTCGGGCCGGACGATCTTCGCGCGATGCTGGGCGGGTGCGTGCGCGCCGCTGCCGAAACAACAGGCGCTCGCGCGTACGGTCCCGATTGGCTCGCCGCGGATCTTGCGGCAGGCGGGACGATCTATCTGCGGCGTCTCGGGAACGCGTGGCGAATTGTGGCCGGGCGTTACGGCGGGCTCGAGATCGATTACCCGGCGTTCCAGGGCGATCGGCCGTCGCAGGTTGTGCTGCGCGGCGCGGATCTGAGCCTCGGGCTCACTTTGAGCCAGGTCGAGGTGAATGGCGATCTCCCGCGCGACCAGCTCGTCGCGCTGAAAATTCCTGACGACGTCGCGCCGCTGTCGCTCGAGCAGCTACGCAAGGCTGGCCCGCTGGGGCAATAGGCTGGCATGGCATCTGCTCACGCTCCGCGCCTTCGCCAAGATCAATCTGTCGCTGCGCATCACCAGCGCGCGGCCCGACGGATTCCACGACGTGCGCACGATCCTGCAGGCGATCGATCTGTTCGATCGCGTGAAGTGCGACGCGCGGCGCGGTCCGTTCGAGATTCGCTGCGACATGCCGGGCGTACCGACCGATCGCACGAACCTTGTGTGGAAGGGCGCGCAGTTGTTATGGGAGTCCGCGGGGCGCAGCGGCGACGCGCGCGACGCCGTGGTGACGCTGCAGAAGAATATTCCGATGAAAGCGGGCCTCGGCGGCGGCAGCAGCGACGCGGCTGCCGCGCTGCTGGGCCTGCGCCGGTTGTGGAAGGTGCGTGTGCCGGACGAGCGGATTCACGAGATGGCCGCGACGCTGGGCTCCGACGTGCCGTTTTTTCTCGTGGGTGGCACGGCGTTGGGGATAGGACGCGGCGACGAGGTCTATGCGCTCGAGAGCCTGCCGCGCTATTCGGTCGTCCTGGTCATCCCGCCGTTTGGCGTGGCGACGAAAGACGCGTATGAGTGGTTCGACGAACGCGGCTGGACGCCGAGCGTGTCGCATCTGGCGGAAACGTGGCTCGGGCGCACGACGCCGCTGGCAAACGATTTGGAAGCACCGGTGATGGCGCGCCACCCGGTTATTGGCCAATTGAAACAACGGTTTACGGAGCGTGGGGCGCTGATGGCCGCGATGTCGGGCAGCGGCTCCACGGTGTTCGGCGTCTTCAAGTCCGCCGGCACCGCGCATCGCGCCGCCCGCGCATTTACCAAGGAGGGCGCGCGCGTGCTGACCGCGCGTTTTCTCGGCAGGTTTACCCGCCGTAGCCGCTAGCGGCGGAGGCGGGAACTTGCCCGTAAGTCCTTCCATCGACTACAATCTTCGTTTGCGCTGCGGTGATAGAGCCACGCCTAGGACAGTTCTGATAGCTGACAGCTGATAGCTTCGTTGGGGCGTGGCCAAGCGGTAAGGCGCGGGACTTTGGATCCCGTATTCGGTGGTTCGAATCCACCCGCCCCAGCCAGTATTTGTCCGCTGCCCCGGGTTCCCAGACGCGGTATTCGCGTTGGAATGGACCTCTGACACATGGACAGACCTGCAGGGTACGGCGAACTGAAACTGTTCTCGGGGAGCGCCCATCCCGAGCTGGCCCGCGAGATCGCGCAGCATCTCGGGCTGCCGATGGGGCAATGCCGGCTGCGGCGGTTTCCCGATACGGAAGTCTCGTTTCAGATCGACGAGAACATCCGCGGCACTGATGTCTTCATCGTCCAGCCGACGTGCTCGCCGGTCGACGAGCACATCATGGAGATGCTGATCATGATCGACGCGTTTCGTCGATCGTCAGCGGCGCGGATTACGGCGGTGATTCCGTATTACGGGTACGCGCGACAGGATCGCAAGGACAAGCCGCGGGTACCGATTTCCGCCAAGCTCGTCGCCAACATCCTGAGCGCGTCGGGCGTCGATCGCGTGCTCACGATGGATCTGCACAAGGCGCAGATTCAGGGGTTCTTTGATATTCCGGTCGATCACCTGTTCGCGGCGCCGGTGATTATCGATCACCTGGCGCGGATGACGTTTCCGAACCTGACGATCGTGGCGCCCGATGCCGGCGGCGCCGAGCGCGCGCGCGCATATGCGAAGCGCCTCGGCGGAGAGCTGGCCGTGATCGACAAGCGCCGCAGCGATGACGGCACTGCGGAAGTGATGAACGTCGTCGGCGACGTCGCCGGGCGTACGTGCATCATCCAGGACGACATCATCGACACGGCGGGCACGATCGTGAAGGCGGCCAACGCGCTGAAAGAGAACGGCGCCGGGCGCATCTTCGCGTGCGCGGTGCACGGCGTGCTGTCGGGAACGGCGATGGAGAAAATCGACAAGGCGCCGATCGAGAAGCTGATCGTGACCAACACGATCCCGCTCAACGGCGACCGCGCGAAGAACGTCAAGATCGTGTCGCTCTCGGTGGCGAAACTGTTGAGCCAGGCGATACGCAGTATTCACGAAGAATCGTCGGTTTCTTCGCTGTTCGTGTAGGGACTAGGGATTTGGGATTAGAGGACGCATCATGGAAGCCGTATTAGACGCTGTTGAACGCAATACCAGAGGCAAGAACGAGGCTCGCCGCCTCCGCGTGAGCGGCAAGATTCCCGCCGTCGTCTATGGCGGCAAAGACGGCGGCAAGCCGATCGCCGTCGACCCGAAGATGCTGGCGAAGATCCTGCGCACCGAACAGGGCGCGAACACGCTGATCGCGCTGAACGTGCCGGGCGCGGGCAACGCGCGCGTGCTCGTGCGCGAGTATCAGCTCGACCCGGTGACGCACGAGCTGCTGCACGCCGACTTCTATCGCGTCGCGATGGACAAGGTGCTCCGCGTGCAGGTCACTGTCGTGCCGCAGGGCGAGCCGAAGGGCGTCAAGCAGCAGGGCGGCGTGCTCGACGTCGTGCACCGCCAGATCGAAATCGAATGCCTGCCGGCCGACATTCCGACGCACATCGAGGTGGACGTCAGCGAGCTCATGGTGGGCATGAGCATCCGCGTCAAGGACCTTGCGACCAATCCGAAGTGGAAGACGGTGACCGACCAGGAAGTGATGCTGCTGCACGTCATCATTCCGAAGGTCGAAGAAGCGCCGGCGCCTGCGGATGCGGCAGCGGCGGGTGCGGTGGCTGCGCCGGCCGAGCCCGAGGTCATCAAGAAGGGCAAGAAGGACGAAGAAGGCGCCGAGGCGGCCCCTGCGCCTGCGGCGGGCAAAAAAGAGAAGAAGTAAATCCCAAGAGATAGGGATCAGGGATTAGGGATTGGGGATTAGGGATTAGCCATGAAGCTGATCGTTGGTCTTGGCAATCCCGGCCGCGAGTACCGAGCACACGCGGCACAACGTCGGGTTCCAGGTGACCGAGGAGCTTGCGCATCGTTATCGCGTGACGCTGAAAAGTCGCGCGAGCTGGAAAGCGCGGGTGGCGAAGATCGCGGACATCGGCGATGGCGTGCTCGTCGCCGAGCCGACGACCTTCATGAACCTGAGCGGCTGGGCCGTTCGCGAGATCGCCGGCTTTCACAAGCTGTCGCCGTCGGACGTGCTGGTCGTGGTCGACGATGCGGATCTTCCGCTGGGGCGCTTGCGGATGCGCTCGAGCGGTTCCGCCGGCGGTCACAACGGGTTGAAGTCGGTGATCCAGGAACTGGGCACCGTCGAATTCCCGAGATTGCGGGTCGGCGTCGGGCGGCAGGCGGGCGAGCTGAAAAATCACGTGCTGGGCAGATTTTCAGCCGATGAAAGAGCCCAGATCGATGCGGCGGTGAAGAGGGCAGCCGATGCTGCCGAGTTGTTCGCGAAGGAAAACATCCTCGCGGCGATGAACCGGTTTAACGCGGCGCAAGTGGACGAAGACCAGGCATAACGCCTAATTCTTCCTTGCCACGCCAAGCGTGGCTCTCGCGCACGAGAGTCCTGGAGTCGAAAGAGTCCGGGAGTCCTGTGTAAGAGATCCAGAAGGAGACAGCAAGTGAGTCAGATCAGACAGTACGAGCTCATCTACGTCGTGGCATCCGACGCGACGGAACAGCAGATCGCGGACCTGCACACGCAAGTCGAGGAAATCACCGGCCGGTACTCCGGCAAGCTCGACAAGACCGAGAACTGGGGCAGGCGGAAGCTTGCCTACGAGATCGGCCCGCACAAGGAAGGGACGTACGTCCTCGAGGTGATTACCGGCTCGGGCGAGTTGATGAAGGAAATCGACCGCCGCCTGCGCGTCAGCGACCAGGTGATTCGCCATCTCACCGTCCGCGTGGACGAGGAGAATCGTGTCGATCGAGCGCGCGCGCACGCTGCGCAAGGAAGACTCGCAGCGCCGGCGCGTGGCCCGCGGCCTGCCGCCGGAGCGGCAGCCCGGCGAAGGCCCGCAGCGCTCGGACGATGACGACGATCGGTTCGGCGGCGACGTCGAGGAGGGGATGTAGTCATGCGAGAAGGACGAGGACGCTCATCATCACCATCAGGGGGCCGCGGAGGACGGGACGGCGACAAGAAGGACGACAAGAAGCGCACGCTTTTCCGTCGCCGGAAGGTCTGCAAGTTCTGCGCGGACAAGATTGACGACATCAACTACAAGGACGTCAAGCTGCTGGGACCGTTCGTGCCGGAGCGCGGCAAGATTCTGCCGCGCCGCATCTCGGGCACCTGCGCGACGCATCAGCGTAAGCTGCAGACGGCCATCAAGCGCGCGCGCCAGCTCGCGCTTATTCCTTACGTGACGGAGTAAGTCCGCCTGAAGGCGGACACTACCGGTATGTCGGGCACGAAATGTAAGTGTCCGGCTTTAGCCGGACAAGAGGCAAACATGGAAGTCATTCTTCGAGATCACGTCGAGAACGTCGGGAAGCGCGGCGAAGTCGTGAAGGTCGCCGACGGCTACGCGCGCAACTTTCTGCTGCCGCGCAAGCTGGCGCTGCCCGCGACGCCGGGTAACCTGAAGCAGGTCGCCAAGGAGCGGGTGAAGTTCGACGCCCTTGAAGCCGTGGAGAGAACGGCTGCCGAGGAGCTCGCGTCGCGGTTGAGCGCCGTCCAGGTCGTCATCAGCCGCAAGGTCGGCGAGACCGGCGCGCTCTACGGCTCGGTCACGTCGGCCGATATCGCCGATTCCCTCGCCAAGCAGGGCTTCGAGATCGACAAGCGCAAGATCGGGCTTCGTGAGCCGATCAAGAAGCTGGGCGAGAAGGTGGTGCCGGTGAAGCTGCACCCCACGGTCACCGTCCAGTTGCCGATTCGGGTGACGGCCGAGGGCAAGCCGGAAATCGCGCCGGCCGAGTTGAAAGCACAGGCGCCAACACAACCCTAGGGGATTAGGGATTAGGGATTAGGGATTAGGCGCGATGGCCGAAGCGGTTGCAATCGATCGGACGCTGCCGCATAACCTCGAGGCGGAGCGATCCGTGCTCGGCGCCGTCCTCATCCACAACGACGCGTTCAACCAGGCCGCCGAGGTCCTGAACCCGCGCGATTTCTACCGCGACGCGCACCGCCGGATCTTCGAGAAGATGATCCAGCTGAGCGAGCGGGGAAACGCCATCGACTTCGTCACGCTCAAGGAAGAGCTCTCCCGCGCGGGAGAGCTCGACGAAGTGGGCGGCCCTGCCTACATCTCGGCGCTCGTCGACGGCCTGCCGCATGCCACCAACGTCGAGTACTACGCGCGCATCGTGCGCGAGAAATCGACGCTGCGCAATCTCATCTTCGCGTCCAACAAAATTCTGGCCACGGCCTACGAGGCGGAGCAGGAGCCGAACCTCATTCTGGACGAGGCCGAGCAGGCGATCTTCGCGATCGCCGAAGATCGCGTGCGCGCCGGGTTTACGTCGATGCGCCAGCTGGCGCACGCGAGCTTCGCGGCAATCGAGCGCGCGCACGAGCGCAAGCAGCTCATCACCGGCGTGCCGTCTGGGTTCACCGATCTCGACGAGCTGACGGCAGGCTTTCAGTCGGGCGATCTCGTCATCATCGCCGCGCGGCCGTCGGTCGGGAAGACCGCGCTCGTCCTGAACATCGCGCAGCACGTCGGCACGAAAACGGGACGCACGGTCGGCATCTTCAGCCTCGAAATGTCGAAGGAGCAGCTGTTCCTCCGCATGCTCACGTCGGAGGCGCGCATCGACAGCCATCGCCTGCGCACCGGGTTTCTCGTCGAGAGCGACTGGGGTCGGCTGTCGCACGCGCTCGGCACGCTGAGCGAGGCGAAGGTGTTCATCGACGACACGCCGGGCATCGGCGTGCTCGAGATGCGCGCGAAGTCGCGGCGCCTGATGGCCGAGCACGGCCTCGACATGCTCATCATCGATTACATCCAGCTCATGCAGGGACGCGGGCGCTCGGAAAACCGCACGCTCGAGCTGGCGGCGATCTCGCGATCGTTGAAGATGCTGGCGAAGGAATTGAACGTCCCGGTCGTCATCCTGTCGCAGCTCAGCCGCGCCCCTGAGGCGCGATCGGATCACCGGCCGATGCTCTCGGACCTGCGCGAGTCCGGCGCGCTCGAACAGGACGCCGATGTCGTCATGCTGCTGTTCAGGCCCGACCAGTATCCGGACGTGAAGCCCGAAGACGAGAACATCGCCGAGATCAACGTCGCCAAGCAGCGCAACGGCCCCACCGGGCACGTCCGGCTCGCGTTCATGAAATCGGAGACGCGATTCGGCAATCTCGAACAGCACCGATGACTAAGCAGATCGTCGAGCACTTCAAGATCCGGAGCGTAAGCGACGGCTGCCGCGTTGGGGACGCCGCGCCCCACGCGAGCTAACTAAATGTCCGCGCGGTGCACGTTCGCCCACGTCGACCTCGGGGCGCTTCAATCGAACTTCCGCGCCATCAGCGAATTTCTCTCGAACAATGCGGGCTCGCCTAAAGGCGAGCACTACACCCCCGGCATCATTGCCGTCGTCAAGGCCAACGCGTACGGGCACGGCGCGCCCGCGGTGGCGCTCGCGCTGCAGGAGGCGGGCGCGAAGATTCTCGCGTGCGCCGACATCGAAGAGGCCGTCGTGCTTCGCAACGCCGGCGTCACGGCCGAGATCCTGATTTTCGGCGCGCTCGGCGTGAGCGACGTCGACGGCGTGTTCGAGCACAACCTCACGCCGACTATCTCGACGCCAGGCGCGGGGCGTTCGCTGCAAGCCGCGGCTGCGAAACGCAACGTCCGGCTTCGCTGCCACCTGAAGATCGATACCGGCATGAACCGGCTCGGCCTGCGCCACGACAACCTCGAGTTCACGCTGCCCGAGCTGATTGCCGGCCGCAATCTCGAGATCGTCGCCGTCTACACGCATTTCGCGACGGCCGACGATCCCGACCACCCGCTCTTTCAGACGCAGCGCGAGCGATTCGAACAGGTGCTCGCGCGCCTGCCCGAGCTGGGCGTGACGCCACAGATACGCCACGCGGCCAACAGCGCGGCGACGCTGCGGGATTCGCGCGTGTGGTACGACCTCGTCCGGCCGGGGCTGATGATGTACGGCGTCATCCCTCCGCCGCTTGCGTCGACGATTCCGCTCAAGTCCGTCATGTCTCTCCGCAGCCGGGTCGTCGCGGTCAAGGGCGTGCGCGTCGACGAGATCGTCGGCTACGGCGCGCGCTGGACGGTGCCGAAGCCCGGCCGCATCGCCGTCGTGCCGGCGGGGTACGCCGATGGCCTCGATCGCCGCATGGCGGGCAGTTGCTCGGTGCTGATTCGCGGCACGCGCGCGCCGATCGTCGGCGCCGTCAACATGGACATGATCACGGTCGATGTCTCCGACGTGAAAGTAGAGACCGGTGACGAAGTGGTGATCATCGGCGCGCAGGGAGACGACCGCATCGAGGTGCGCGAGATCGCCGCGGCGATCGGCACGAACCCGTACGAGGTTCTGTGCCGCGTCGGAACTCGTATCGAGCGGATCTACTAGCTGGTGGCCGGTAGCTGGTAGCCTGTAGCCTGTGTTTTCCCCAGCATCCAAAGCACGCCTCACCAATCGCGATGTCGACCGCTTTCCGGGTAACACCCTTTTCGATCGGCTCGCGCGCACGGTGTGCGAGGCCGGATGCCTGCCGCGCAAAGAGTTGTATGAGGCATGGGAGATGGCGCGCCGGGTGCGGCGGCTGTTCCGCGGCGGACGCGTGCTCGACCTGGGTGGCGGACACGGTCTGCTCGCGCAGGTGATGCTGTTGCTGGACGATTCGTCGCCGAATGCGCTCGTCGATCGACAAGACGTTGCCGGCCTCGAGCGCGAAGCTTCACGACGTGCTCGTTGCAGCGTGGCCGAGACTGTCGGGGCGAGTCACGTTTGTCGCCACGTCGCATGGATGACGTCGAAATTCTCGATACCGACATCGTCGTGTCGAGCCATGCGTGCGGCGCGCTCACCGATCGCGTTCTCGATCGCGCCGCGACGGCGCGTGCGCGCGTCGCCGTTCTGCCGTGCTGCCACGATCTCGATGCAGGGGATGACGGCGGCCTGTCCGGGTGGGTGGACGGCGCGATGGCAATCGACATCGTGCGGGCGATGCGTCTCGAACAGCAGGGTTATCGCATCTGGACCCAGGCGATTCCGGAAGGCATCACGCCGAAGAACCGCTTGTTATTGGGCGAGCCGCTTGCCGTGCAACCTATTCCGCGTCAGAGCGTATAGAGAAGCATGGCGAAATTCCTGCTCTGGTGCATTCTGCTGGTCATCTGCTGGCCGCTGGCTCTGCTGGCGCTGCTCCTGTATCCGCTCGTCTGGGTTCTCCTGCTTCCATTTCGCCTCGTCGGTATCGCCGTTGGTGGCGTGCTGGGCCTCTTGCGAGGGATGTTCATGCTTCCCGCAAGAGTGCTCAGCGGACCGCGCGCGCTCTAGCGCACGGCGTCACTTCACCGGCGAGAGCCGCTTCAGTTCTTCGAACCAGTTCAATACGACTCGAAATTCCGTGATGGGCGCCGATCCATCCTCTGACGTCGGTACGACGCTGATGAATGCGACCGTCTGGAAGGACATCGTAGCCACGCACATCGGGTGCCAGAAGCAGCGGCTTTGGGGCGCGTGACAGCTCCACAGGCGTGCCAAAGTTAACCGCCGGGCGGGTTGTGATGGGAACCGAGACCGTCGATCTGGCCGCACTCGGGACGTAGAAGATCGACTTGCCGTCTGGTGCCCAAAGCGGATGAAAGTCGATCACTCTTTTCGGCGCTTGATGCTGCTCGCCGGTCGCCGGAAACGGTTGCACGAATACTCCCCTGTTCGGTGACATGATTCCGCCGGCCGCCTCGGCGGCGGCGTACGCGATCCATCGTCCATCGGGAGAAAACGTTGCGCTCAGCGGTGCGTTCGACAGCACGTTACCGAACGGTGCTGAGCTCCGGCCATCGAGCGTCCACACCCAGAGCGAGAATTTCGCGTCCTTGAAAACGGAAAACAACAGGCGTTTGCCGTCGCGCGACCACGATTCGGGTATGTGCTCCTCTCCTTGCGCGGGCTTCGTCAGAGGTTCCGCACCGCTCGCCCCATCGGCCGACTGCCAGAAGATCGCGCGATCGCCATCGCGTCCCGATTGAAACGTCACGCGTCGTCCATCGCCCGACCACACCGGAAAGCGATTGTTGCCCCCGTAGGTGAGGCGCCTGATCTCGGACTGCTCGGAGAGGTCATACATCCAAATGTCCGATTCGCGTCCGGTATTTTGTCCAACTGCCAGGACCCTGCCGTCGGGCGAGACCCTTGGATGCACGTAGTCTGCTGACCGCAGCTTGAGCGGCGTGGCTTCGAGTACGACGTTCCGCAGTGCCGATGATCCCGTGGCCGGCCCAGGCAGGTAGACGAGTGTGCCCGTGTCGGACAGCGCCAGTTGCGTCGCTGCGGTTAAGGCGTCCGCTTCCGCCGCGCCGCACTCCCATGACGACCGGCACCGCAGGCCCGGTCAGCGTGAGGGTCTCGACATCCAGGGGCGCGGCGAACACCGTGCCGGCTACGGCGTACAGCAGATGACCGCTTTGGAGATACCGCGCATCGGAGCCGCCGTCGATCAAAACGCGTTGGGACCCATCTCTCAGGGAGTACGCCACGATCTGCGCTTTGTCCCAGCCGTCTTCGATGACATTTTTTCCGAGAGTGAAAATCATAGTTTGCGTGCCCGGCAGCATCTGAGGACCATACGCGAATTCGCCAGCTGCAACACGCACGACAACCTCTGGAGTGCCGCCTCTCTCCGACACGCGCACAATCCCTCCGGCGCCCTGACCGATCAAAATGCCGTCGGGACCCCAACTTCCACCGAATGGAGCCGCCAGTGTGGCTATCGGTGACGCCGCGCCGCCGCCGATGGGCACGCGTCTCAACTGCGAGCTGGAAGGTGAGGCGTCACCCATGGAAAAAAATGCGATGGAGTGACCATCCGGTGAAAACAGGGGATTCACGGCGCCGACTGTCGTGCCTTCAGTGCCCGGAATTGGATGAGCGACGAGCTCGCCGATCGAGCGGAGAAATAACCGCGAATTGGCCGCATACACGATCCGCGTACCGTCTGGCGAAATCGTGACGGACTGGCGCGCGCCCCCGGATGAAACCTGACCCTCTGGCAAAGCAAAAGAGAATTGCGCGGCGAACGGGTGCGCGTGGAACTGGTCGCAGCATCCACATGCCCGCGCCGACGATCGCGGCTGTCACGACCGCCGCGGCAAGCGGCGGCAGCACGCGCTGCCAGCGCGAACGAGGCGCGGCGGCGACATTCGCCGTTGCCGGACGCGTCCCAAGATTGCCGAGCTCACACAAGACGAACTTCGCTGCTGAGATGTCCGCGACGCGCTGCCGTCGATCTTTCACAAGGCATCGCTGAATCAATGTGCGAATGGCCTGGGGAACGTCGGAGGGAATGCGCGTCCAGTCGGGCTCGCTCTTCAGAATCGCGGCGAGCGTCTCGCTGATGTCCTCCTCTGCGAACGCCCGCGTCCCGGTCAGCATCTCGTAGAACACGCACCCGAATGCCCACACATCGCTGCGCTTGTCTGCGGGCCGTCCTTTGGCCTGCTCGGGGCTCATGTAGGCGGCTGTGCCGAGCAGCACGCCGATCTGCGTCATCGCGGGCGTGGTGATGGTGGGAGATTGCGAAAGCGTCCGCCTGAAGGCCGACACTACCCGGTAGGCCGGCTCAGCCGGGCTCGACGGCCTTCGCCAGACCGAAGTCGAGCACCTTCACCGTGCCGTCCGGCTTCACCTTGATGTTCGCCGGTTTCAGATCGCGATGAACGACGCCCTGATCGTGCGCCGCGCCAAGCGCCTCGGCGATCTGCGCGGCGATGCCAGTCGCTTCGTCGATCGGAATCGGGCCCTCGGCGATTCGTTCGGCGAGCGTCGGGCCCTCGACAAGCTCCATCACAAGCGCGCGGACGCCGCTGGATTCTTCGACGCCGTAAATCGCCGCGATGTTCGGGTGATTCAGCGAAGCCAGCACGTGCGCTTCGCGCTGGAACCGCGCCAGTCTGTCGGGATCGTTCACGAAGGAATCGGGCAGGACTTTCAGCGCGACCTCGCGGTTCAGCTTGAGGTCGCGCGCGCGATACACCTCGCCCATGCCGCCGACGCCGATCTGCGCGGCGACTTCACAGGAGCCGAAGCGTGCGCCTGGTGCGAGGCTCAATTGGGTGTGGGTGAATTATAGCCACCAACTGCCAACCACTCCGCATGCTCATCTACGCTTTTGTCGATTCACGCGCGAGTTCACACAATCCTGTTCACGCGGCGCGAAGACCTTCAGTCTTTGCCGTACGTCGCGTTTGATTCCGCGCGCTGGCGATTCCGAAAGCATTCATCATTGTCGATTACCTCGTGTGTTATGACGATCTTTGTCTGTTCTCAACCGGCGCGAGCGAGAGCGCTATAACAGCCTAAGTCGATATAACACAAACGCTTATAGCGCCTGCAGGAAGTCGGCGAACTGGGCATTGCGCTTGCTCCTGTCACGCGTGTGCGAAGTCTCTCCGCTACGGGTGTCCGTCCGTGACGCCGACGCTGCTTCCTTTACTGAAGCGAGCCACCGAAGACGGAGTCACGTTTGTGCTGACGCCGGCGGGACGTGTGACCGCTTCCCCAATGAGCGATCGGCAGCCGCTGGCGCCGCTGCCGCGCGTACCGCTCCGCGTGCCGGGTCCTGGAGAGCAGTACCGGTTTCACTTCGACATGAGCAAGTGCATCGGCTGCAAGTGCTGCGTGGTCGCGTGCAACGAACAGAACGCCAATCCCGCGTCGATCAACTGGAGGCGGGTCGGCGAAATCGAAGGCGGCTTCTTTCCGCAGACGCTTCGCTCGTACCTCTCGATGGGCTGCAACCACTGCGTCGAGCCCACATGCATGAGCGGGTGTCCTGTTGACGCATATACAAAAGATGCGGCCACCGGCATCGTCCTGCATAGCGCCGACACGTGCATCGGTTGCCAGGTACTGCACGTGGAATTGCTCGTACGGTGTGCCGCAATACAACCCCGAGCGTGGGGTCGTCGGCAAGTGCGACCTGTGCCACAGCCGTCTTGGGCTCGGGCAGTCCCCGGCATGCGTGTCGGCCTGTCCGACGGGCGCCATTCAGGTGGAAATCGTCGAGATCGACGACTGGCGAGCCGCAGTCGCCGCCGCCGCGCCTGGACTGCCTGCGGCCGATCAAAGCATTTCGACCACACGAATCACGCTGCCCAGGAATCTGCCACCGAATGCACGTCCCGTCGATATCGTGCGCCTGGCGATCGCCGAGCCGCACTGGCCGCTGGTCGTGATGACGGTGCTGACGCAACTCTCGGTCGGCGCGTTTGCCATGATCTGGTTGCTGCAGTTGGTCGGTGGCTCCGAGCGCCTGGGTGCCGCGTCGCTGACGTCGCTGCTCGTTGGTGGGCTGGCCCTGGCCGCATCAACGCTGCATCTCGGGCGCCCGGCTTACGCCTACCGCGCGCTCAAGATGTGGAAACGCTCGTGGCTGAGCCGGGAAGTCCTGCTCTTCACGGCGTTCTCCGTGGTCGCGTGCGCCTACGCCGCTTCGCTCTGGATGCAACTCTCCGGCGGGCTTGCTTTGGGGGCCGTGACCGTCCTGCTGGGCATCGGGGGCGTCGTCTCGAGCGCGTACATCTATCGAGTGCCGTCGCGGCCCGCGTGGGACACGCCGTTCACGCTCGTGCAGTTCATGCTGACGGCCGCCACGCTTGGACCGCTGTTCGCCGCCGCTGTCGGCACCGGAGACTCGCGCTGGCTCGCGCTGGTGACAGCAACAATGGCTGGAACGCTCATCGTGGTGCTCGCGCTGCGAATTCTGCGGTTGAGCGCGTCCGATAGCGTCGAGCTCAAGGGGACAGGGCGGTTGCTCGCCACTACGCTCGCGCGGCATCTGCTCGCACGCGGCGTTCTGCTCGCCTTGGGCGCCATCGCGGTACCGCTGTTTACCATCAACCCAATTGCGTTGTGGGTGGCATTCCTGCTGGCACTCGGCGGCGAAATTCTTGGACGCTACCTCTTCTTTGTCAGCGTGGTGCCGAAGCACATGTCAGCGCCGTATCTGGGAAGCGAAGCGGCATGAGCTCCACCCTCAAGCATCTGCTCGGCCTCGACACGCATGCGGATCGATACGCGTTCGGCGTCGATCCGGTCATGGGGCACACATCGGCGCGGAAGATTCCCGATCGGTGGGTCGCCACCACATGCGGCTACTGCTCCGTTGGGTGCGGCATGTTCATCGGCGTGAAGGACGGCCGCGCGGTGAGCGTGCGCGGAAACCCCGATCATCCCGTCAACACCGGCATGCTGTGCCCCAAAGGGCTTTCGGAGCACGACATGCTGCACGTCTCGAGTCGCGCGGCCTATCCGCTGCTGCGCGGCCCGCGCGGTCTGGAGCGCGTGGGCTGGGACGAAGCCATCGGCACGATGGTGCAAAAGTTCCGCGAGACGCAGCAGAAGTACGGACCCGAATCGGTCGGCGTCATCAGCACGGGGCAGCTCGTCACCGAAGAGTTCTACACGCTGGGCAAGCTGGTGCAGCTCGGCCTGGGCACGCGTAACTACGACGGCAACACCACGCTCTGCATGTCGACCGCGGTCTCCGGGTACAAGCGGTCCTTCGGCAGTGACGGTCCGCCTGGTGCCTACGAGGATCTCGAGCAGGCAGACGTGATTCTCCTGATCGGCGCGAACATCGCCGAAAACCATCCGATCCTCTGGCAGCGGCTCGAAGTCAATCCCGGTAAGACATTGATCGTCGTCGATCCGCGGGTCACCAAGACCGCGATGCTGGCGAACCTTCATCTGCCCGTGAAGCCACGTTCCGATCTCGCGCTGCTCAACGCGATGATCCACGTGCTCATCGAGGAGGATCTGATCGATCGCGAGTACATCGCCGCGCACACCACCGGGTTCGAGGAGCTGAGAGCGTCGGTTCGCCAGTACACGCCTGAGGGCGTCTCGTACGTCACGGGACTGGCGCCCGATCTCATTCGTCAGACCGCGTTGCTCTACGGCACGGCGCGAGCGGGATTCATTGCCTGGACGATGGGCGTCAACCACAGCACGAAAGGTACCGAGACCGTCAACGCCATCAACAATCTGGCGCTCATTACGGGGCACATCGGCCGGTCGGGAGCGGCCCCGTTCTCCATCACGGGCCAGTGCAACGCGATGGGGACGCGCGAAGCCGGGTTTGCGTCCTCGCTGCCGGGCTATCGCAAGTTCGAGCTGGCGGAGGATCGCGAAGCGGTCGCCGCCATCTGGAATGTCCCGGTTGATCGGATTCCGGCCGCGCGCGGACTCGCGTATCCCGACATTATCGAAGCGGCGCTGAGCAAGAAGGTCCGCGCGTTGTGGGTGATCGCCACCAATCCGATCGTCTCGTTTCCAAATCTGGGCGTGCTCCGTCAGGCGCTCGATACGCTCGACTTTCTCGTGGTGCAGGACGGATTCCATCCCACGCCCACGTCCGAGCTCGCGCACCTCGTGCTGCCGGCCGCGATCTGGGGCGAAAAAGACGGGACATACACGAATTCCGAACGCCGCGTCAGCAAGGTGAACCGCGCGGTGGATCCGCCGGGTGAAGCTCGCAGCGACTTCGACATCTTTCTTCATCTTGCGCGGGAGCTCGGATGCGCCGACGAGCTGTTTCCAGGATGGACCGAACCGCAGGATGCGTTCGAAGAATGGAAGCGCGTGTCCGCCGGGCGCCTGTGCGATTACTCGGGCATGAGCTACGACGCCATCGATCAACACGGCGGCATTCAGTGGCCGCATCCGGCTGGCGCCCGATGCCGCCGAGACGAAGCGGCTCTACGCCGACGGCCGCTTTCAGACCGAAGACGGCAAGGCGCGTCTGATCGCTGTCGGATGGGAGCCCTTTCCCGAACAGCCGACGCCGAATTTCCCGCTCGTGCTCAATACGGGCCGCACGGTCGAGCACTGGCACACCCGCACGAAAACCGGCGAGGTGCCGATTCTCGAGCGGCTGTCGCCGAACCCGTGGGTTGAAATGAATCCGCGCGACGCCCGGAAGCTGCAGCTGAGGGCGTTGGAACATGTGGACGTCGTGTCGCGGCGCGGACGTATTCGCAACCTGGAGCTCAGGCTCACTGAGACAGTGGCGCCGGGTCAGGTGTTCGTGCCGTTTCACTGGGCGACGGCCAACGCAAACCAGGCGACGCAGAGCAGCTTCGACCCGATCTCTCGCGAACCCAATTACAAGCAGAGCGCCGTGCGAGTAGAGCGAACCCTATGAAAAAACTTGTCGTCGTCGGAAACGGCATGGCTGGAGCCAGAGTCGTCGAGGAAATCCTGAAGCGGGCGCCCGATCGTTTCGACATCGTGATGTTCGGCGCGGAGCCGTACGGGAACTACAACCGCATCCTGCTGAGCAACGTGCTCAACGGCACCCAGTCCGCCCCGGACATCTTCATGAATCCACTGTCGTGGTATCGCGACAAGGGCATCACGCTGCACGCCGGCGTCAGGGCCACTCGCATCGATCGCGAACGCCGCGTGGTGGTGGGCACGCCGTTGAAGAAAACGGCCCTGGCGTATGCAGCCGATGCGGCCGGCGAAGAGGATGCGGCGCTCATCGAGGCACCCTACGACCACGTCATCATCGCGACCGGGTCGCGGCCGTTCGTGCCGCCGATGGACGGCTTTGGCGGACCGGGTACGTTTCTCTTCCGGACCATCGACGATTGCAGCCGCATCGCCGACTACGCCAAGGCCAGCCGCCGAGCGGCGGTCATTGGCGGCGGGCTGCTGGGACTCGAAGCCGCGCGCGGGCTGCTGACGCACGAGGTCGACGTCACCATTCTGGAAGCCGCGCCGCAACTGATGATGGCGCAGCTCGATCAGGAATCCGGCGACATGCTGCGCGCGACCATCAGCGGCATGGGCATCAATGTGCTCAGCAGTGCCATCACTACCAGAATTGTCCGCACCGACGGTCGCGTTTCCCATCTGGAATTCAAGGACGGGTCCACTCTGGAAACGGACATGGTGGTCGTAAGCGCGGGCATCCGACCCATCACGGAAATCGCCAGCGCCTCAGGACTGAAAGTGGACAAGGGCATCGTGTGCGACGACCAGATGCGCACCAGCGACCCCGCCATCTTCGCGCTGGGCGAGTGTGTCGAACATCGCGGCAAGACCTACGGCCTCGTCGATCCTATCTGGGAGATGGCGAACGTACTGGCGGATGTGATGACCGGCGCCAATCCGAGCGCCGCCTATCTCGGTTCGAAGCTGGGCACGAAGCTGAAAGTGATGGGCGTGGAGCTGGCCTCGATGGGCGAGACCCGATCGAGCGGTCCCGCCGACGAAGTCGTCGTCTATCGCGAGCCCGCGCATGGCATCTACAAAAAGATCGTAGTGCGCGACGGCGAGATCGCCGGAGCCATTCTGCTCGGCGAGATCGAAGCGGCCGGCACACTGATGCAAATGTTCATGGCGGGCACGAAAGTGCCGGCGCGGCGCGCCGACCTCCTGTTCGGATCGCCCACCGGCGTCGCGCTGCTTCAAGCGTCGGAGCTGCCAGACAACGCGCAGATTTGCAACTGCAATGGTGTCAGCAAACGGCAGATTGTCGACGCCATTCAGACCATGGGTTGTAAGAGCGTCTCCAAAGTGGGCGCCACCACCAAGGCAGGCCTGGGCTGCGGTTCGTGCAAGGGCCTGGTGGCTCAGCTGCTGGAATCGTGTCTCGGCGAAGTGGGCTACGACCCCACCGAGCACTATTACGTTCCGGGCGTGGCGCTGGAAAAATCGCAGCTCGTCGCCGAAATCAAAAGCCGTGGCCTGAAGTCGGTGAGTGCGGTCTTCGAGGAATTGGCGGGCGGCCGCGAAGATCCCGGCAGCAAGGTCGGACTGGCGTCGCTGCTGAAAACCCTGTGGCCCGACGAGTACGACGACGAGCGCGACGCGCGCTTCATCAACGATCGTGTGCACGCCAATATCCAGAAGGATGGCACGTTCTCGGTGGTTCCCCGCATCTACGGCGGCGTGACCACAGCGAACGAGCTGATGCGCATCGCCCAGGTGGCCGTCAAATACAACGTGCCCATGGTGAAGCTCACCGGCGGCCAGCGCATCGATCTGTTGGGCATCAAGAAGGATGACCTGCCTCACGTCTGGAAGGACCTGGGCATGCCGAGCGGGCACGCGTACACGAAGTCCTTTCGTACCTGCAAGAGCTGCGTGGGTACCGATTTCTGCCGGTACGGCGTCGGCGATTCGATCGCGCTCGCGCAGAAAATCGAGCGGCGTTTCCAGGGCGTGGAGTCTCCACACAAGATGAAGCTGGCCACGGCGGGGTGTCCGAGGAACTGCTCAGAAGCGTATGTGAAGGACCTGGGCGCGGTTGCGATTGAAGGGGGGCACTGGGAGATTTATCTCGGTGGCGCCGCCGGCGGAAGCGTTCGTAAGGGCGATTTGCTCTGCACCGTGTCGACGCACGATGACGTCCTCAAATACATGGGCCGGTTCATCCAGTACTACCGCGAGCACGGGCGGTATCTGGAGCGCACGTACCACTTCCTCGAACGGATCGGCATCGACAATCTGCGGAAAATTCTGATCGAAGACAGCCTCGGCATCGGCGAACGGCTGGATGCGGACATCCAGAAAGCCGTGGATGCGTATCGCGATCCGTGGCAGGAAGCCGAGTTGCCCGCCTATCACGCGCAATTCAACGAAGCCGAGCTCGCATACGCGCTGGAGGTCGCCGAGAACAATGGCTGATGGCATCGCGACACTGTCGGTCAATCTGGGCAGCATCAACAGAATTCCGGAAGGGCAAGGCCGCTGCTATGTCGTGGGCGCGGAGGAGATCGCGGTCTTCCGCCAGCGCGACGGCCGTTTGTTTGCCACACAGAATCGATGCCCGCACCGGCAGGGGCCGTTGTCCGAGGGTGTGGTTGGCGGGGGACAGGTCATCTGCCCGCTCCATGCACATCGGTTCGATCTGAAAGAAGGCGCCGGGAACGAACCGGGCGAGTGCGTACGGGTGTACGAGGTCAAGGTCGTGTACGGGGAAATCGTACTCAGTCTATGAGCGACGGTCGCCGACGCGTCCTGTGGCTCTCGACAGCCGCCTTCACGTTGCTCTTCAACGTCTGGTTGATGTTGGGAGTGCTCGGGATTCCGCTTCGCCAGGAGCTGCACCTGAGCGACTCGCAGATAGAGTGGTTGGTTGCCGCCGCCATTCTCTCCGGGTCCGTATGGCGACTGAACTTCGGTATCTGGGCCGATGTCTACGGCGGGCGAGTGGTCATGGGTCTGTTGCTGCTGGGCACGGCGATCTCGTCATACCTGTTCAGTCAAGCCACCACGTACAACGAGCTGCTGATCTGCGCCCTCCTGTTCGGCCTGGCAGGCAACAGCTTCTCAGTCGGCATCGCGTGGAACTCGGCGTGGTTTCCATCCAACCTCAAGGGAACAGCGCTCGGAATTTTTGGAGCCGGCAACGTCGGCGCCGCGGGCACGAAGCTGCTGATTGTGTGTGTGCCCGGAATTTTGATCGCCGTGCCGGCGGCTGGTTACCTGGGTGGCGTGATACCGGGCGGTTGGCGGTTCATCCCTGCGCTGTATTCGGTGCTCCTGGTTCTCATGGCCGTTCTCATTTTCTCCGTCTCCCCCAGTCCTGACCGCCGGCCCGGCCGTGGCCGTCCTCTGCTCGACACGCTGTCGCCACTTCGCCACGTTCGCGTCTGGCGTTTCGGTCTGTACTACGTCGTTGTGTTCGGAGCGTACGTGGCGCTGTCGGCCTGGCTGCCGAAGTCCTACATCGACGCGTACGGTGTCACGCTCTCAACTGCTTCGCTGCTGGCGGCGACATTCATTCTGCCCGCGAGCCTGCTGCGTCCTGCTGGCGGGTATCTGGCCGATCGCTGGGGACCTCGCGGTGTTACGTACGCGGTATTCATCGTGATGACCGTCGTGTTGGTCGTTCTCTCAGTGCCGAGCGTGCCAGGCCTGTGGCCTTTCGCCGCCCTGATGTTCGTGCTCGGCTGCGCCATGGGCATCGGCAAGGCTTCGGTCTACAAATACATTCCAGACTATTTTCCAAACGATGTCGGCGCGGTGGGCGGGGTCGTCGGGATGCTGGGCGCGCTCGGCGGTTTCTTCCTGCCTCCGGCGTTCGGCATGGTCGGGCGCTGGAGCGGCATTCCGCAGCTGGCGTTCCTCGTTCTTCTCGCCTTGACGGTCTGGAGCCTCGTGTGGCTCCACATTGCCGTGATGCGCGTGCGCGGCGCGAGTCTCCTTCTCGACCCAGACGATGTACCATCGTCGGCGTGAAACCCCCGAAGACCGTCTTCGCCTGTCAGGAATGCGGCGCGCCAGCAGCCAAAGTGGGTGGGCCGCTGCCCCGACTGCGGCGCCTGGAACTCCCTCGTCGAAGAGGTGCCCGCTCCGCAGACCGCGCCCGTCGCCGCGAATCATCGCTACGGCAC
Source organism: Vicinamibacterales bacterium (assembly GCA_963730445.1). GTDB lineage: Bacteria > Acidobacteriota > Vicinamibacteria > Vicinamibacterales > JAMQPK01 > JAMQPK01. The sequence continues at coordinate 252,711 of CAVSRX010000008.1, forward strand.
CGTGTCGGGCGGTGCGACCGCCAAGCTGTATAGCGACATCCAGACATCCGACGCGCCGCGGATTCCGTCGGGCATCGCGGAGTTCGATCGCGTGCTCGGAGGCGGCATCGTGCCGGGTGCGCTCGTGCTGCTCGGCGGCGAGCCCGGCATTGGAAAATCGACGCTGCTGTTGCAGGTGGCCGCGCACGTCGCGCGCACCGTCGGTCCCGTTCTTTACAGTTCCGGCGAAGAATCCGAGCATCAGATCAAACTGCGTGGAGAGCGGCTCGCGGTCGATCGCGCTCCCTTGTATCTGCTTGCCGAGACCTGCCTCGAGCGCATCCTCGAGGAAATCGAGCGGCTCAAGCCGGCGCTGGTGATCGTCGATTCGATTCAGACGATCTTTTCGGCGCGCTTTCAATCTGCGCCCGGCAGCATCGGCCAGGTGCGCGAAGTGGCGACGCATCTGCTGTTCGCTGCGAAAGGGAAGAACGTGCCGATCGTGCTGGTCGGCCATGTCACGAAAGACGGGAATCTCGCCGGTCCGAAGGCGCTCGAGCACGTCGTCGATACGGTGCTGTATTTCGAAGGCGAGCGCCATCACGCGCACCGCGTGGTGCGCGCGTTCAAGAATCGGTTCGGCGCGGCGAGCGAGCTCGGCGTGTTCGAGATGACAGCGACGGGCCTGCGCGAGGTGCCGAACCCGTCGCAGATGTTCCTCGCCGAGCGCTCGATCGGCAAACCCGGCTCTGCGGTGCTGTGCTGCATCGAAGGGTCGCGGCCGATACTGGTGGAAGTGCAGGCACTCGTCACGAGCAGCACGTTCGGGAACGCCCGCCGCATGGCGAGCGGCATCGATCAGCAGCGTCTCTCGCTGCTCCTCGCCGTCATGGAGAAACGCGCCGGCCTTCACCTGCTTGGCGAAGATGTCTATATCAATGTTGCCGGCGGCATGACGATCGACGAGCCGGCCGCCGATCTTGGCGTGGTGGCCGCGGTCGCCTCGAGTGTGAAAAATCGTGCAGTGGGATCGAATACGGCGGTCTTCGGTGAGGTCGGCCTCGGCGGGGAAGTGCGCGCCATTACACAGCCTGCCCTGCGCGTGCGCGAGGCGGCGCGCATGGGATTTGAACGCTGTATCGTCCCGCAGGCGAGTGCCGACCTTCCAAAGTCGGAGCGGCCTGCGAACTGCGAGCTCATCGGGGTGAGGACAGTGGACGAGGCTTTACAAGCGCTACTACAATGACGGGCGTATGAGGTGGGGGGCGCTCGCACGGGTCGCGTTCGTCGCGGTAATTGCGTACTGCGCGATGATGGTCAACCCGCTTTCCGGGGGCCCGATTCCCAACATCGCGTTCGGCATTGCCATCGCCGGCCTCGTCGTCTTCGTCGAAGATCGCCTCCGTCAGACGCCTCTCACGAACGTCATTGGAGCGGTCATCGGCGGAACGATCGGCCTGCTGCTCGCGCGGCTCATCGGCGACGCGCACTTCTGGGCGAACGACGACAACCTCGGCGTCATTTTTCTCCACACGCTCATCCTGCTCGCGCTGCCGTACATCGGCCTCGTGCTCGGCGCGAAATCGGGCGAGTGGCTCGAGCCCGAGCGGCTGGTCGGGCTGTTCCGCAAGCAATCGCAGCAGCAGCGCCGCTACCGAATCCTCGACACCAGCGTCATCATCGACGGCCGCATCGCCGACATCTGCGAGACCGGCTTCGTCGACGGCACGCTCGTCGTGCCGCAGTTCGTGCTCAAGGAGCTGCAGCAGGTTGCCGACTCGTCCGATTCGCTGCGCCGCAATCGCGGCCGCCGCGGCCTCGACATCCTGCAGCGCATTCAGAAGATGGCCGGCGTCGACGTCATCATCTCGGATGCCGATTTTCCGGATCTCAAGGAAGTCGATCTCAAGCTGATCGAGCTCGGACGCTCGCTGCAGGGCAAGATTGTCACCAACGACTTCAACCTGAATAAAGTCGCCCAGCTGCGTGGCGTCGAAGTGCTCAACATCAACGAGCTTGCGAACTCGCTGAAGCCGGTCGTCCTGCCCGGCGAGACGATGAAGGTGTTCATCCTGAAGGAAGGCAAGGAATACAACCAGGGTGTCGCGTACCTCGACGATGGCACGATGGTGGTGGTCGATAACGCACGATCGATGATCGGCAAGACGATCGACATCGTCGTCACAAGCGTCTTGCAGACCACCGCCGGCAAGATGATCTTCGGCCGATTCCACGATGCCAACGCGCAGCCGACGCCGATCGATCGCCGCGCGCGTAACTAACTTCGCTGCATTGGTAGATTGAAAATGCCGCCCTTCCACTGGTGGCGAACGGTCTTCTTCCTCATTCCCGCACTCACGATCTACACCATCGTCCTCGGCACTTTGTCGATCCTGTCGTCGTTCGTCGATCGCAAGGGACACGCGGCGCATTGGTGCGCGCGCGCATGGTCGTGGCTGATTCTCGCGACGACCGGGGTGGAGGTTACCGTTAAAGGGTCAGAGCATCTGAAGCCCGGCGCCACTTACATGTTCGTGTCGAATCATCAAAGCCACTACGACACTCCGGTTGTCTTCACCTCCCTCCCGTATCAACTGCGCATCATCGCGAAAGAGTCCCTGGCGAAATTTCCGGTCATCGGGTGGCACCTCATGCGGAGCGGCCATCTGTTCGTGGATCGCCACCAGCCCGATCGCGCGGGGATTCTTCGCCGGTGGCGGGGGCTGGTCTCCGAAGGGACCTCGCTCATCATTTACGCGGAAGGCACGCGCAGTCCCGATGGGCTCGTGCACCGGTTCAAGGCAGGGAGCTTTCTTCTCGCGCTTGAAGCAGGTTTGACGATCGTGCCGCTGTCTATTTCAGGCAGCCGCTCGGTGATGCGGAAGGGTCAGCTGGCGACGCGCCCCGGGCACGTGACGTTCCAGGTGCATGAGCCCGTGGCTGCGCCGAGGATCGAGACACCGACCATCGCCGATGCGCGGGATCTTGCTGTTCGAATCGAACAGATCGTTCGTTCTGGTGTATATATCGACCATGTTTCTAACAAAGGTTGAGCTCACCAACGTTCGCTGTATCCGATCGCTGACGCTGCCGCTCGAGATGCGGCCCGGCGTCACGCGGAAGTGGACGCTGCTGCTCGGTGACAACGGCGTCGGCAAGAGCACGCTGATGCGATCGATTGGGCTCGTGCTCGCCGGCAGTTCGGCGCTCGCGGAGCTGATCGGCGATCCCGACAGCTGGATTCGTGTCGGCGAGAAGGAGTGCACCATCAGCGCCGATCTGGAAACCGCCGACGGCGAAAAGCGGCATGTCAGCCTGAGAATCTCGCGCGGCGACAGCATCAAGGAAGTCTACGAAACCAACAAAGAGACGCTCGAAATGCTGGATCGCGCCATCGCGCGGGCGTCGCGCAACTATCTGGTGATCGCGTATGGCGCGTCGCGGCGCCTCAGCAGCGCGAAGCTGTCGACGCAGCCCGTCACGTCGCGCTTTCGCCATCCACGCGCCAACAACGTGGCGACGCTGTTTTCGCCTGACGCTATGCTGAACCCGCTGGAGACGTGGGCCATCGATCTCCACTATCGCAAGCAGGATGAAGGGCTCGCGATCATCCACGAAGCGATGCGCAAGCTGCTGCCGGGCATGACGTTCAAGGGCATCGATCGAGAGAATCGCGACCTGCTGTTCGATACGGTCGACGGGGAGGTGCCGCTGGCGTACCTAAGCGACGGCTATCAGAACATGGCTGCCTGGTGCGGCGATCTGCTGTTTCGCGTCACCGCCACGTTCGACGACTACAAGGATCCGCTGGCCGCGCGAGGGCTGCTGATCGTCGACGAGATCGATTTGCATCTGCATCCGGTGTGGCAGCGGCAGCTCAGAAATTTCCTGAGCGACATGTTTCCCAACTTCCAGTTCATCCTGACGACGCATTCGCCGCTGACCGCGCAACAGGCCAACGCGGGCGAGCTGTTCGTGATGAAGCGTCCGACACCGAAGGATGCGCCGGTGCTCGAGCCGATCGCCATCGAGCCGCGGACAATGCTGATTCATCAGCTGCTCATGAGCCCGGTCTTCGGCATCGGCACGCCCGACTCGGTCGCGGTCGAGACGATGAAGAACGACTACATGCGGTTGAGCGGCATGCAGAACCGCACCGCCGACGACCAATCGCGATTCGAGCAGTTGGGCGAGGCCCTGCGCGATCTGCCCGACTGGAGCGTGATGCCCGAGCGCGACAAACGGCGCAATGAGTTGATGGCCGACATCAAGACGGCGCTCGAGAAGCCGCGATGACCAAGCTCGAACGCGTGCGCACGACAGCGACTATTCCGGCGGCGTTTCGAGGCACGGGCCGCATCGCCAAATCTCTCGAGCTGATCGAGGCGCGCGCAGGAGGCGGCACGATCGAATTCAAGCCAACAGTCTGGAAAGCGGCAAAGCCGCAGCTCAAGCTCGAGACGGGAGGCAAGTGCGCGTATTGCGAGTCGCCGACCGACACCGTTGCGCACGGCGACGTCGAGCATTTCCGACCGAAAAGCAAATACTGGTGGCTCGCGTACTGCTACGACAACTACGTGTTCGCCTGCCAGATCTGCAATCAGGTGCACAAGGGGGACGAGTTTCCGATCCATGCCACGACTGGCCCCTGGGGACGGGCCTGCGCTGCCCGCGCCTCCGACACCTGCGGCCTTCGCGACGCTGGCCGAAGCGCTGACGCCTGATGCGCTCGATCTGACGGCGGGGCACGCACTCGCCGATTTTCTGGTTGCGGCGGGGAAAGAAAAGGCCGGCCTGGTCGATCCGTACGTGACCGACCCGGATCCACTGTTCAAGTGGGTGGCGAACGACACGTTGAAGATCGTCGAGCTTGCGGCGGCATCGAACAAGGTCGCTGCGAAGCGCGCCTTCGCTGGCGCCGAAGCCTCGTACGGCCTCAACCGCGAAGAGTTGAAGCGCACCCGCCACAAGACCTACTCTGACTTCGTCGTGATGAAGGATTCGCTGTCAGCACTGCAAGCGGCGGGCATCGAGCCCGCACTCCAGCAACGTATCAAGGATCAGATCAAAGCGATGACGAAGGTCGACGCGCCGTACGCCGGGATGGTCCGCTACTTCGTGAAGGAATTCGGCCTCTCCATTTAGACAAAATCACACCAGTCGAGCGTCTATAGTCATGACCGGATGAGGCGGCCGCATGGCACCCGGGAATGGCTCGGCGCGCTTTACGATCGCCACGCGGTGGGTTTGTATCGCTACGCGGTGATGATTCTGGCCGATCGGGACGCTGCCGGTGACGCCGTGCAGCAGGTATTCACGCGGCTCGTCGATCGCCGCGACAGGCCGGAGATCGAGGCAAACTACCTGCGGCGCGCGATTCGAAACGAATGTTTCTCGATGCTGCGCGATCGGCGGCGCAGACTTCAAGCGGCCGATTCGCACGAGATTCTGGAAGCACTGAGCGCGCGCGACGATAGGCCTGAGGAGCGCCTGGCGATTCAGGCGGCGTTGCTGGCGTTGCCGGCTGATCAACGAGAGGTGGTCCATCTGAAGGTCTTCGAAGGTCTCACGTTTCAGGAAATCGCCGACCTCGCGGGCGAATCGATTCACACGATCGCGAGCCGGTACCGATATGCGTTGGAGAAGATGAGAGCGATGCTATGAACGACGAAGAGATCGAACGAAAGCTTCGACGATTTCGGATCGTGGGGCCGCCGGCGGCGTTGCGGGCGACGATCGTTCGACCGTGGCGGCGGTCGTGTTGTGCCAGCCTCCGCGTGGATGCCGACCGCCGCGGCGCTGATCGCGGCGACGGTCTTGTATTGCGCTGTCGGCCTACGAACGTGCGGCTGTTCGCGTCAACGTCGATCAGGCGGCAGTCGCTCGCAGCGGCAAACATCGAGTTGGTCGCGCGCAGTTCTGGGCGGAGGTCCGCAGTCGCTCTTGGTCGCGAAAACCGTCGTGTTGTTGGACGAACCGAAAGCAGGAGACACGGCCGATGAGCGATCGGAATGCCGATCGTTTCGCTGTCCGTCCGAAGTTCCTCGCGTGGCTGACGCTCGCGATCGCGCTTCCCGTGCTGGCCCACGCCGCGTGGGACTACACCGAGGCGCGGCGTCTGAGGGCGCGGGTCGACGCGCATATGCAGCGAAAGGCGAGCCGACGTCGATCGATCAGGTCAGGCCGTTTCGTAATCTCACAGACACGCGAGCGAGAGGCGGCGCGCCTGTATCGCGCGGCCGCGGCGCTCGCATCCGACTGGAATAGAAACGCGTACGTCCCGCTCGCCCCGCCGAACAACATCCTGAATTCGACGCCGCAAGACTGGTCCCCCGCACAGCGCGAAGCAGGCCGACCGTCTCGTTTCTGCAAACAGCGATGTGCTGGGCTTGGTGGATCGCGCGACGGCGATCGAGTTTTCCGGGTTTCATCCAGGCACGGATTACAGCTACCGATTTGCGGAATTGTGGCAGCTCGAACAACTCGCAAGCCTCCGCACGCGCGTGCTCGCTGTTGACCGACGCGACACCGCCGTCAAGGCGCTCCACGTGCAGCTGCGGCTCCTTCAGGCCATCGACCGAGAGTACCCGAATATGCTGAGCTGGTTCATGGAGTCATTTTCGCGGGATCTCGCGCTCGTCGTGGGCCGTGTCCGGCCCACGGATGCGTCGCTCGCCGCGATGGAGGCGGTGCTGGCGGAGCTCGACCGCGACGACCGTGTGAAGCGCACGTTCCTGGCGCAGCGGGCTGAATGGCTGAACAACGGATCGCCGAGGTTGGCTCTCGGCCGACCGTTCGCCCAGTGCTGATTCCCTGGGAAGTGGTTCGACGGCCTTTCGACCTTCATATGGTGAACGAGGTGGCGGACATGCAGGCGCAGTACATTGAGTATGCAGATCTGCCATGGCCGCAGAGACTCGAGGCGTTTCGTGACGTCGACCTGGGCCCTTTGGCGAGCTGAAGGACATGCGTCGCGATGCAGCGGTACGGCGCGGCCATGGCCGTGCGGCAGGAAGCGCGAAACGCCGCTTTGATCCGCAGCGCGCGCATCGCCATCGCGATCGAACGCGCCAGGGAATCAAACGCGACGCCTGAGATTCCGAAACTCATCGATCCGTACTCAGGAGAACCGATGCGCGTGAAGCGTGATGACGCTGAGCTACGTCGTGTACAGCGTTGGTCAGAACCGGCGCGACGACGGTGGGCACGCCACGCTGGATGTGACCTTCCGCCCAGTGCCGCGTCCCTAATCCCTGAGCACGAATCATCCGATAACGGTACGTCGAATGCTCAGACGCGCCGCTCGACTGTTTGTCTTGACCGTCCTGGTTCTCGCGGTCATGGAGATCGCCCTGGTGGCCTGGCATTTCCCGTGGGACGCTGACGATCCCGTGAGGCGGGAAGACGCGCTGCAGGAGTACTACGATTTCGCCTATACCGGAGAAGGCAGGGCAGCGGTCCTCAAGGACAACGCAAGCACCAGAGCCGCACAGGAAGCCCGCACGACCAGCAACATTCTGTGGAGGATTTCGGAGTTCGTGCGCGTGCATCATCTCGAGAAAGCGCGGGTGCTCGACGTAGGCTCCGGGTCTGGCTATCTGCAGGACGCCGTCGAGGACTACACGGGAATCGACATTTCGCGCAGTGTGGCCAGCCATTATCACAAGCCTTTCGTAGCGGGAACCGCCACGGCGATGCCGTTCAAGGATCATGAATTCGATGCGGCCTGGTCGATCTGGGTCCTCGAGCACATCCCCAATCCCGAGGCAGCACTTTCGGAAATCCGTCGAGTGGTGAAGCCCGGCGGGGTGATCTACATGCTGCCCGCGTGGGAGTGCACGCCGTGGGCGGCACAGGGCCATGAGGTGCGGCCCTACGAGGACTTCGGATTTCGAGACAAGCTCATCAAGGCGAGCATTCCGATCCGCACCCTCCCGGAATTCTTGCTTGATTACTGCGGTTCCGAACCGAGCGATTCGCTCCGCCGCGTCCGCATGGGGACCGACGCGATTGCGCTATCGCCGGGTGACTCCGAACTACGAGGAATACTGGATGGCCGACAGCGATGCTGTGAACAGCCTGGACAGAGCGGAGATGGCGATGTGGTTCGAGTCGCGTGGCGATACGTGCCTGAACTGCGAACGAGGCTGGAAGCGCTATCTGCAAGCCGATGGGCCGCTCATCATTCGACGGGGCGCGCACTAACCACCAACCACCAACCACCCTCCGCATATAATCCGGGCATGTTCGTGTCGGCCATTCTTGCCGCGGCGGGCCGTGGAACGCGGCTCGGATCGGCCACGCCCAAGCAGATGCTCGCGCTTGGCGAACGCACCATCCTGCAGCGCAGCTTCGACATCATCGACGGCCACGATCAGATCGACGAGATCGTCATCGCGCTGCCGCCAGACCTCGCAAGTTCGCCGCCCGCCGTTTCTGATCTCCTCTCGCAAACCGGTGCGCATCGTCGACGGCGGTTCCGGCGGCAGGATTCGGTGGCGAAAGCGTTCGCGCAGGTGTCGAAGAGCGCCAGCATCATCGTCATCCACGACGCCGCGCGCCCATTCGCCACGGCCGATCTGTTTACGCGCGTCATTGAAGCGGCCGTGAAAGGCGGCGCGGCGATCGCGGCGCTTCAGGCGAGCGACACCGTGAAGGAAGCCACGGCGGCGCCAGGTCTGCGAATCGTCGCGCGGACGATCGCGCGCGAATCGATTTACCTGGCGCAGACGCCGCAGGCGTTCAGCCGCGATGTGCTCGAATCCGCCATCGCGCGCGGAAGAGAAAGCATCGGGCCGGCGACCGACGAGGCATCGCTCGCCGAGGAGGCCGGCCACTCGGTGCGGCTGGTCGACGGGGAAGCGACGAATATCAAAATCACGACGCCGCATGATCTACGCGTGTCGGAGTCGCTGTTGGACAACGCTCGCCCAATCCCCAATCCCCAATCCGTAGTCGCCAGAGTAGGGACCGGTTACGACCTGCATCGACTGGAAGCCGGCAGGCCGCTCATTATTGGTGGCGTGAACATTCCGCACGAGACCGGCCTTGCGGGCCACTCGGATGCGGACGTGCTGTGTCATGCGGTGACCGATGCGATTCTCGGCGCGGCCGCCGCGGGCGACATCGGTCAGCACTTTCCCGACACCGATCCGAAATGGAAAGGCGCGAACAGCATCGAGCTGCTCAAAGGCGCGGTGGCGATCGTGCGCGCCGCAGGTTACGCCGTCGCGAACATCGACGCCGTCGTCATCGCCGAGCGCCCGAAGCTGGCGCCGCATATTGCCGCCATGCGCGCGAACCTCGCGCAGGCGATCGGCATCGACGTCTCGGCCGTCAGCGTGAAAGGCAAAACGAACGAAAAGGTTGACGCGCTGGGCCGCAACGAAGCGATCGCCGTGCATGCGGTTGCGCTTCTTACCCAAAGCCCAGAGCCCAGAGCCTAGAGCCCATGCGCGTCAGATTCGCTCCGAGCCCCACTGGCCACCTTCATGTCGGCAACGTCCGCACCGCGCTCTTCAACTGGCTGCTCGCGCGGGGGCAGGAGGGCACGTTCATCCTGCGCATCGAAGACACCGATGTCGAGCGCTCGATCGGCCGACTCCGACGCGACGATCCTCGAGGATCTGCGCTGGCTCGGCCTCGACTGGGATGAAGGGCCAGAGGTCGGCGGCCCCGTGGGCCCGTATCGATCGTCCGAGCGGCTCGGAAAATATCAGTCGCGCGCGCGTGTGCTCATCGAGCAAGGGCGCGCGTACTACTGCTTCTGCACGCCCGAGCAGCTCGATGCCGAGCGCAAAGAGGCGCTCGCGAACAATCTGCCCGCCGAAATATTCCGGCCGCTGCGCGCAGCTCGATCCGGACGAATCACGAAGGCGCGTGCAGTCGAGGGAGCCGGCGGCCGTCCGCTTCCGCACGCCCGAGAACCGCGAGATTGTGTTCACCGATCTCGTGCGAGGCGACATCCGCTTTCACACCGACGTCATCGGCGACCAGGTGCTGCTGCGATCCGACGGCCACCCCGCCTACAACTTCGCCGTCGTCGTCGACGATGGGTTGATGGGGGTGACGCATGTCGTGCGGGGCGAAGATCACATCTCGAACACGCCGCGGCAAATCTTGATCTATGACGCGCTCGGTTTCGCGCCGCCCGCGTTCGGCCATGTGGCCATGGTGCTCGGACCCGATCACACGAAGCTGTCGAAGCGCCACGGCGCCGTGTCGGTCGACGAGTTCCGCGAGAAGGGATACCTGCCGGAGGCGCTGCTGAACTACCTTGCGCTGCTGAGCTGGTCGCCTGGCGAGAACCAGGAGGTCGTGCCGATTGCGGAGATGGCGAAGCGTTTTTCGCTGAGCGACGTCGGCCACAGCGCCAGCGTGTTCGACGAAGAGAAGCTGGCGTGGGTGAACCGTCATTACTTAAAGGATGCGGATCCCGAGCGTCTCGCGCGCTTGTCGATGCCGTATCTCGAGCGGGCCGGGTACATCACCGGCCGCCTGAAGCCTGAAGGGTTCGCGTATCTCGCGAGCCTCGTGCCCGTGTTCAACACGTCGGTCGATCGGCTCGACCAGGTGCCGATGCGGCTGCGCCAGCTGTTTCAGTTTTCTGCCGCCGCGGCGCTGGAGGACGCGACGATTCGCAGCGAAGTCGGCGAAGGGGCGGCGCGCCAGGTGATCGACGCGCTTGCAGAAGAGCTGCAGTCGGCGCCGCGCCTCGTCGACAAGCAGGCGTTCCGCGGCGTCGCCGATCGCGTGAAGCAGAAAACGGGTCAGAAAGGGCGCGCGCTGTTTCATCCGATCAGAATCGCGCTCACGGGCGCGGGTGACGGCCCAGAGCTCGATCTGCTCGTGCCGGCGATGGACCGCGGCGCCGAGCTCAATTCGTCGGCGGGCATCGCGGCGTCATTGGCGCGCGCGAGCGCGCAGCAGTTCGCACGCGCTTAGATCAGCTAGTCATGATCATGCATCATCTACGGAATTAACGCCGTCACCGAAGCGCTGAAAGCGGGGCGCGTCGTGTCGCTGCGCGCGGGCCGCCGCAAGGATCAGCGGCTGCAGCAGCTGCTGACGCTGGCCGAACAGTCGAGCGTGCCGGTTCGCCGCGTGTCCGATGACGAGCTCGATCGCGAATCGGGCGGCTCGTCGCATCAAGGCGTCATCGCCGATGTGAGCGAGCGCAAGTTGTACGAGCTTCACGAATTGATCGAAGAGGCGCACGCGAAACCCCCTGCGCTTGATCGTCGTACTGGACGGCATCGAAGATCCGCACAACTTCGGCGCGATTCTCCGCACGTGCGACGCCGTGGGTGCGCACGGAGTCGTGCGGCAGACGCGTCATGCGGCGCCGTTGAGCGGCGCCACGAGCAAAGCGTCGGCGGGCGCGGTTGCGCACGTGAAGATCGCGGATGTGGTGAACATCGCGCGCGCGGTGGACGATCTGAAAGAGGCGGGCATCTGGACTGTGGGGCTCGCGGGAGACGCGCCGAGCACGTACGATAAGATGGATTTTTCGCTTCCGACGGCCCTTGTGCTGGGCGCGGAAGGCACCGGGCTTCGGCGCCTGGTGCGGGAGCGCTGCGACCTTCTCGCTGCTATCCCTATGAAAGGACATGTAGATAGCCTGAATGTCTCCGTCGCGGCGGGGGTGGTGCTGTTCGAGGCCCTCCGCCAGCGCCAGTCTTAGGCCGATTGCCTTGCTTTTATCCGTGGCACACGTTGTGCTAAACTCAGCTTTTTGTCTGGCTGGCGTAGCTCAGCCCGGTAGAGCAGCTGATTTGTAATCAGCCGGTCGGGGGTTCAAATCCCTTCGCCAGCTCCAGTTGGCTTGATGCCAGTCAAAACCGGCCTCTCGGCAGGCGGGAATATTACGGGGTGCAGTCATCGGTCTGCAGTATTAAGCAGCCAAACCAATTGATTTCTTCGGGGAGGTGGCAGAGCGGTCAATCGCAGCAGGCTGTAAACCTGCCGCCTTCGGGCTACGGAGGTTCGAACCCTCCCCTCCCCACCACTTGCCCTCTTCGCTGATAGGGCTGAGGGCTTAGGGCAAAGGGCTGAGCGAGGGTTGAAGGGAACGCGGGAGTAACTCAGTGGTAGAGTCACAGCCTTCCAAGCTGTTGGTCGCGGGTTCGATCCCCGTCTCCCGCTCCACACCATTGAGGCAGCACTAAGGACGAATTTCGCCGATGTAGCTCAGTTGGCAGAGCGCGTCCTTGGTAAGGACGAGGTCACCAGTTCAATCCTGGTCATCGGCTCCAGCCTTCGCTCGCTGGGCACGGATAGCGAGCTTCGGCTAGGCAAGCCAGGTGGATGCGAAGGCTGTCCCGCCGTAGCGCGACGCGCAAAGGCGGACATTGAAAACAACGTCAGGCGACGCTTTCTTTTAAACGCGAGGGAACGCAGGCATGTCGAAAGAAAAATTTGATCGTTCAAAGCCACACGTAAACGTCGGCACCATCGGTCACATCGACCATGGCAAGACGACCCTGACGGCGGCGCTCACCAAGGTCTCCGCCGACAAGGGTTGGGCCACCAAGTTCGTCTCGTACGACCAGGTCGCGAAGGCGTCCGAGTCTCAGGGTCGCCGCGACGCGACGAAGATTTTGACGATCGCGACGAGCCACGTCGAGTATTCGACGTCGAACCGGCATTACGCGCACGTCGATTGCCCGGGCCACGCCGACTACATCAAGAACATGATCACCGGCGCCGCGCAGATGGACGGCGCCATCCTGGTCGTGTCGGCCACCGACGGCCCGATGCCCCAGACCCGCGAGCACGTGCTGCTCGCGCGCCAGGTGAACGTGCCGTACCTCGTGGTCGCGCTCAACAAGGTTGACGCGGTCGACGATCCCGAGCTGCTCGATCTGGTCGAGCTCGAAGTGCGCGATTTGCTGAAGACGTATCAGTTCCCGGGCGACGATCTGCCGGTGGTGCGTCTGTCGGCGCTCAAGGCGCTGAACGGCGAGCCCGGCGGCGCCGATGGCGTGCTGAAGCTCATGGAAGCGCTCGACACCTACATTCCGATGCCCCAGCGCGAAGTCGACAAGCCGTTCCTGATGCCGATCGAAGACGTGTTCTCGATCTCGGGCCGCGGCACGGTCGTCACGGGCCGCATCGAGCGCGGCACGGTGAAGGTGGGCGAGGAAGTCGAGATCATCGGCTTCGGCCCGACCAAGAAGAAGATCGTCACCGGCGTCGAGATGTTCCGCAAGCTGCTCGACTCGGGCGTGGCGGGCGACAACGTCGGCGTCCTGCTGCGCAGCACGGAAAAAGAAGAAGTCGAGCGCGGACAGGTGCTCGCGAAGGCCGGCTCGATTACGCCGCACACGAAGTTCAAGGCGACGGTGTACGTCCTCTCGAAGGAAGAGGGCGGCCGCCACACGCCGTTCTTCAACGGCTACCGTCCGCAGTTCTACATCCGCACCACCGACGTCACCGGCTCGCTCCATCTGCCGGAAGGGGTCGAGATGGTGATGCCGGGTGACAACACCGACATCATGGGCGAGCTGATTACGCCCGTCGCCATCGAGAAGGGCTCGCGCTTCGCGATTCGCGAAGGTGGCCGCACGGTGGGCGCCGGCACGATCACCGAAATTCTCGCGTAGTAGGAACTGTTATGAGAGACATTATTTCGCTGGCGTGCCTCGACTGTAAGCGCCGGAACTACAGCACGACGAAGAACCGGAAGAAGTCGTCCGAGCGCCTCGAGCTGAGCAAGTACTGCCGGTACTGCAAGAAGCACACGGGGCATAAAGAGACGAAGTAACTAACGCAGTACTTCGCGGACAGGGCAGATGGCAGAGTGATGAGGGCAGAACGTATTTCTACCCTCTGCCCTCTTACCTCTGCCATGTGAGCGTCAGGGAAGAGTTAGGCCAGTAGCTCAATTGGTAGAGCACCGGTCTCCAAAACCGGGGGCTGGGGGTTCGAGACCCTCCTGGCCTGCCAGCTACTAAGAGGGCTTAGGGCTGAGGGCTGAGAGCTGAAGGTAAGTTGCGAGTTAAGAGGTAAATGGCCAGCAACGTGGTTGACAACATCGGAGAAGCGCGCGAGAACGTCAGCGGGTGGTGGAATCGCTCGCGCGTATTCCTCATCGAGGTTCGCAACGAGCTGAAGCGCGTCACGTGGCCGTCGAAGAAAGAGGTGTACGCGGCGACCATCGTCGTCATCCTCTTCTCGATCGTGCTCGGCACGTTTCTCTGGATTGTGGACCTGATTCTGGACCGCGCTGTGTTCTCGCTGTTTCAGCGGTTCAGCCAGTAACGATAGTGAGCGCAATGACAGACGTCAGCACGAAACAGTGGTACATCGTCCACACCTACTCGGGCTTTGAGAAGAAAGTGGCCGAGTCGCTCGGCCAGCGCGTGCAGGCCTACGGGCTGCAGGACGAGATCGGCGAAATCCTCATCCCGACCGAAGACGTCGTCGAGATGCGCGCCGGACGGAAAGTGGTAACCCCGAAGCGGTTTTTCCCGGGCTACATCCTTGTCGAGATGAACATGTCCGACAACGCGTGGCACGTGGTGAAGAACACGCCGAAGGTCACCGGCTTCGTGGGCGCCGGCGTCAAGCCGACGCCGCTCAGCAAGGAAGAGGTCGAGCAGATTCTCGACCAGGTGAAGGAAGCGGCCGAGAAGCCGAAGCCGAAGTACATGTTCGAAAAGGGCGAGCAGGTGCGGATCAACGAAGGCCCGTTCACCAGCTTCAACGGCGTGGTCGACGAGGTGAACCTCGACAAGAACACGCTGAAGGTCATGGTGACCATCTTCGGCCGCGCGACGCCCGTGGAACTCGATTTCTTACAGGTGGAAAAGATCTAATGGCGAAGAAAGTAACGGCAATGGTGAAGCTCCAGATTGCCGCGGGCAAGGCGACGCCCGCGCCGCCGGTCGGCACCGCGCTCGGCCCGCACGGCGTCAACATCATGGACTTCTGCAAGAACTTCAACGCGAAGACCGCCGGCCAGGAAGGGTTGATCATCCCGGCCGTTGTCACGATCTACGCCGATCGGTCGTACACGTTCATCACGAAGACCCCGCCGGCGTCGATTCTGCTGAAGCGCGCGGCGAACATCGCCAAGGGCTCGGCCGAGCCGAACAAGAACAAGGTCGGCACGGTGACGGCGAAGCAGGTGGAAGAGATCGCCAAGATCAAGATGCCCGATCTGAACGCGGAATCGCTCGAAGCGGCCATCAAGACGGTCGCCGGCACCGCGCGTTCAATGGGACTTGACGTCGTAGCGTAACTGAAAGCGTGGGAGGGCCGATGGCCCGTTTGCACCACAGGAGGTTGGACATTGGGTAAGAAGTTCGAAGCCGCCAAGAAGCAGGTTCCTGAGCATCCGCTGACGATCGAGGATGCGATTCCCCTGCTCCAGAAAGTCAAATTCGCAAAGTTCGACGAGACCGTTGAGCTGACCGCGCGCCTGGGCGTCGATCCGAAGCACGCCGACCAGATGGTGCGCGGCACGGTCGTGCTGCCGCACGGTCTCGGCAAGAGCAAGAAAGTGCTCGTCATCGCCGGAGGCGAGAAGCAGAAGGAAGCGCAGGACGCGGGCGCCGATCACGTCGCGGGCGAGGAAGTCGTCGACAGGATCAACGGCGGCTGGATGGATTTCGACGCTGTCGTCGCGACGCCCGACATGATGCGCGCGGTGGGCCGCCTCGGCAAGGTGCTCGGCCCGCGCGGGCTGATGCCGAACCCGAAGACCGGAACCGTCACGTTCGAGATCGCGAACGCAGTAAAGGAAATCAAGGCCGGCAAGGTGGAGTTCCGCGTCGACAAGACGGGCATCATCCACGCCCCGGTGGGGAAGACGTCGTTTGCGCCTGAGTCGCTCATCGCCAACACGCACGCGCTGGTCGACAGCATCGTGAAAGCCAAGCCGGCTGCGGCGAAGGGCAAGTATCTGAAGAGCGTCACGCTCTCATCGACGATGGGACCTGGCATCCGCATCGATACGGTGCATACCGATGTGGTGAAACACTAATGGCTGTCACACGAGCGGCAAAACAGGAAGAGCTGACCCAGCTCGAGAGCGATCTCAAGGGCACGGACAGCGCGATTCTCCTCAACTTCAAGGGACTGAACGTCCCGCAGGTCACCCACCTGCGCCGAGAGCTGCGCAAGGTGAAGGCGACCTACAAGGTCGTCAAGAACACCATCGCGAAGCGCGCCATCAAGGGCACGGCGTTCGAGGTGCTCAGCGACCACTTCGTCGGCACGACGGCCATCGCCTACACGTCGAAGGATCCGGTGGCGCTCGCCAAGACGCTGACGACGTTCGCGAAGACCGCGCCGTCGCTGCAAATCAAGGCGGCGGTCGTACAGGGGCGCGCCATCAAGGTGGCGGAGGTGACCGACCTCGCCGCACTGCCCGGCAAGCCCGAGCTCTACGCGAAGCTGCTGTTCCTGCTCAGCGCACCGATGGTGCAGCTGGTCAGCGTGTTGAACGCGGCTCCGCGAGATTTCGTGGGTGTGTTGGCGGCATATGAGAGAAAGCGCGGCGAATCGTAACGACAATTTCCGCATCCGATTTTCAGCGACAGCGTCTTTATAAGGAGCAAATAGCAATGGCCGAATTGAATCAGCAGCAGGTGATCGAATACATCAAGGGCATCAGCGTGCTCGAGCTCTCGCAGCTCGTGAAGGCGCTCGAGTCCGAGCTCGGCGTGTCGGCGGCGGCGGCGATGCCCATGGCGATGCCCGGCGGCGGCGGCGGTGCGGCTGCTGCGCCGGCGGCCGAAGAGCAGACCGAATTCAACGTCTCCCTCGTAAGCTTCCCGGCCGACAAGAAGATCAACATCATCAAGGTCGTCCGCGAAGTGACCAGCCTCGGCCTGAAGGAAGCGAAAGACCTCGTTGAGGCCGTTCCCAAGGTTCTCAAAGAGGCCGTCAACAAAGCCGAGGCAGAAGCCATCCGTAAGAAATTCGACGAAGTCGGCGCGAAAGTCGAGATTAAGTAACACGACGCGCGCGACAGGACTCCAGACGCCGGACTCCGACGGTCTGCCCCAGGGCAGCCACCGTTGGCGTTCGGTGTCCGTCATTTCTTTGCATTTTGGCGTCGGAATTCCAGCTGGCCTTGACTGGCACACAGCTCGGAACCCGAGGCCGGGAGCCTATTAGATGTACAGCCCCAAGAACGTCTACCGCGAGCGCATCGACTTTTCGAAGATCAAGACCACGGTTCCGATTCCGAACCTCATCGAGATTCAGAAGAAGTCCTACGAACGTTTTCTGCAGATGAACCGGCTGGCGTCCGAGCGTGAAGACGCCGGGCTGCAGTCGGTGTTCAAGTCGGTCTTTCCGATCAGCGACTTCCGCGAGAACTCGTCGCTCGAGTTCATCGAGTACTCCATCGGCAACTGGGAGTGCAAATGCGGCAAGCTGCAGGGACTGCACCACCTGCGGAAGCCCTGCGCCGGATGCGGCAACGTGCTCATCGCCGATCCGTACGGCGATCGCGAGGTGCTGTGCCCGCGCTGCGGCCGCCCGAACATCGTCGAGGGCGACGTGTGCGACATCTGCGGCAACACCGTCGCGCTCAAGCTCAAGTACGACGTGGACGAGTGCCAGGAGCGCGGCATGACGTTCGCCGTGCCCTTGAAGGTCACGATCCGCCTGGTCGTCTGGAACAAGGATCCGGAGACAGGCGCGAAGACCATCCGCGACATCAAGGAGCAGGAGGTCTACTTCGGCGACATCCCGCTGATGACCGAGAACGGCACGTTCATCATCAACGGCACCGAGCGCGTCATCGTGTCGCAGCTGCACCGGTCGCCGGGCGCGTTCTTCCACTCCGAAGACAAGACCCTCTTCGTCGCGCAGATCATCCCGTACCGCGGCTCGTGGGTCGAGTTCGAGTACGACGCGAAGAACCTGCTGTATGTCCGCATCGACCGGAAGCGGAAGTTCCTGGCGAGCGTCTTCCTCCGCGCACTCGGCCTGCGCGGGCACGACGAGATCATCCGGAGCTTCTACACCGTCGAGAAGATCTACATGCGGAAGGACTCGAAGTTCTGGGCCGTCAGCGAGAGCCTCGTGGGCTTGCGCGCGGGCAAGGACATCGCGATTCCGAAGTCCGACATCACGATTACGGCGGGCAAGAAGATCACCAACTCGGCCATTGCGGCGCTCCGCAAGGCCAACGTCGAAGCGATCGAAGTGGCGGATGCCGAGCTCGAGGGCGGGTTTGCCGCCTCCGACATCGTCAACCCGGCGACCGGCGAGGTCATCCTCGAGGCCAACGAAGAGATTACGCCGCGCGTGATTTCGATGGCGCAGGAGAACAACATCGATCGCATCGAGGTGTTCTTCCCCGAGAAGGACGAGGTCGGCCCGATCATCTCGGCCACGCTCAAGAAAGACCCGATTCACACGCACGAAGAGTCGCTCATCGAGATCTACCGCCGCCTGCGGCCGGGCGATCCCCCGACGCTCGACAGCTCGCGGTCGCTCTTCGAGAACATGTTCTTCAACCCGCAGAAGTACGACTTCTCGCGCGTCGGCCGTCTGAAGCTGAACACGAAGCTCGGCCTCAACACGCCGCTCGACGAGAAGATCCTGCACCCGCAGGACTTCTACGAGGTCATCAAGTACCTGCTCAAGCTGCGCAGGAACCCGGTGAACGTGGACGACATCGATCACCTCGGCAACCGGCGCGTGCGCTCGGTCGGCGAGCTGCTCGAGAACCAGTTCCGCATCGGGCTGGTGCGTATGGAGCGGGCGATCAAGGAAAAGATGTCGGTCTACCAGGAAATGGCGACCGCCATGCCGCACGACCTGATCAACGCGAAGCCGGTCATGGCCGCGATTCGCGAGTTCTTCGGGTCGTCGCAGCTGTCGCAGTTCATGGACCAGACCAACCCGCTGTCCGAGATCACGCACAAGCGGCGTCTGTCGGCCCTCGGCCCCGGCGGCCTCTCACGCGAGCGCGCCGGGTTCGAAGTGCGCGACGTCCATCCGACGCACTACGGGCGCATCTGCCCGATTGAGACGCCGGAAGGCCCGAACATCGGCCTCATCTCGTCGCTGTCGTGCTACGCGCGCATCAACGAGTTCGGCTTCATCGAGTCGCCGTACCGGAAGGTGAAGGAAGGGCGTGTCGCCGACTACGTGCTCGTCACCAACGGCGGCGGCACGAAGTTCAAGACCGGCGAGATCGTCGAGCAGAACGAGGTCATCGAGGAGAACGCCGCGTCGAAGGGGCGGAAGAAGCGCGCGGCGGAATTCGAGCCGCACTCCTTCTACCTGTCGGCGTGGGAAGAAGACCAGTACATCATCGCGCAGGCGAACGCCGAGCTCGATCCGAACGGGCGGTTCGTCGGCGAGCGCATCAACTGCCGCCAGGCAGGCAACTTCATCCTGGCCCAGCGCGACAGCGTGCAGTTCATCGACGTGTCGCCGAAGCAGCTCGTGTCGGTCGCGGCCTCGCTCATCCCGTTCCTCGAGAACGACGATGCGAACCGCGCGCTGATGGGATCGAACATGCAGCGCCAGGCCGTGCCGCTGCTGCGGGCGCGGGCGCCGTTTGTCGGAACAGGCATGGAGCACATCACCGCGCGCGATTCGGGCGCGGTCGTCGTGGCTCGCCGTGCCGGCACCATCGACTTCGTCGACTCGCTGCGCATCGTCGTCCGCGTGGAAGGCGAGCAGAGCGAAGACCCGACGTTGAGCAAGGAGATGGGCGCCGACATCTACAACCTGACGAAGTTCAAGCGCTCGAACCAGAACACGTGCATCAGCCAGAAGCCGATCGTGCGTGTCGGGCAGAAGGTGCACAAGGGCCAGGTCATGGCCGACGGTCCCTGCACGGAGCTGGGCGAGCTCGCGCTCGGCCGCAACGTGCTCGTGGCCTTCATGCCGTGGCGCGGCTACAACTTCGAAGACGCGATTCTCGTGTCGGAGCGGATGGTGAAGGACGACTACTACACCTCCATCCACATCGAGGAGTTCGAGATCGAAGCGCGCGATACCAAGCTCGGGCCCGAGGAAATCACGCGGGACATCCCGAACGTGTCGGAGACGTTCCTGCGCGATCTCGACGAGAGCGGCATCATCCGCATCGGCGCCTACGTGAAGCCGGGCGACATTCTGGTGGGCAAGGTCACGCCGAAAGGGCGAGACGCAGCTGACGCCGGAAGAGAAGCTGCTCCGCGCGATCTTCGGCGAGAAGGCCGGCGACGTCCGCGACGCGTCCCTCATCTGCCCCCCGGGCATCGAGGGCATCATCGTCGGCGTCAAGATCTTCTCGCGCAAGGGCATCGAGAAGGACGATCGAGCCAAGGCCATCGAGGCCGAAGAGCTCGAGATGATGGAGAAGAACCTGCAGGACGAGATTCGCATTCTTCACGACGAAGTGAAGAAGCGCGTCGTGCTGATGCTGAACGGCCAGACGCTGCGCAGCGACCTGTTCGACGAATACGGCCGCGAGCGCATGCAGAAGAAGGGCACGGTTCTGACGCCCGACATTCTGGCGGAAATGCCGTACGACGCGATGGTGCGCCTGAAGATTCAGGCGGACGATCCGCGGCTCGAGGACGACCTCCGCGCGCTCGAAGAGAGAACCGAGCGGCAGGTGGAAGTCATCCGTCAGCTCTTCGAAGAGAAGAAGGAAAAGATTCGCCGCGGCGACGAGCTGCCTCCGGGCGTCATCAAGCTCGTCAAGGTGTACGTGGCGATGAAGCGCAAGCTGTCGGTCGGCGACAAGATGGCCGGCCGCCACGGCAACAAGGGCGTCATCGCGCGCATTCTTCCCGAGGAAGACATGCCGCACCTGCCGGACGGCACGCCGGTGGAGATCGTGCTGAATCCGCTCGGCGTTCCCTCGCGTATGAACGTCGGTCAGATTCTCGAGACGCACCTCGGGTGGGCCGCGCACGCGCTTGGCCTCTACTTCGCGACGCCCGTCTTCGACGGCGCGACGGAGAAAGAGATCAAGAGCTGGCTCGACCAGGCCGGGTTGCCGAAGACCGGCAAGACGAACCTCTTCGACGGCATGACCGGCATGTCGTTCGAGCAGGACGTCACCGTCGGCTACATCTACATGTTGAAGCTCTCGCACCTGGTCGACGACAAGATTCACGCGCGATCGATCGGACCCTACTCGCTCATCACCCAGCAGCCGCTGGGCGGCAAGGCGCAGTTCGGCGGACAGCGGTTCGGAGAAATGGAAGTGTGGGCGCTCGAGGCATACGGCTCGGCGCACATCCTCCAGGAGCTCCTCACCGCCAAGTCGGACGACGTCACGGGCCGGGCGAAGATTTACGAAGCGATCGTCAAGGGGGACGCGTCGTTTACCGCCGGGCTGCCTGAGTCGTTCAACGTGCTGATTCGCGAGCTCCAGTCGCTGTGTCTGGATGTGGAGCTGCTGAAGACGAAGAAGAAACCTGCTGAGCCGGTGGCTGCACTATCCGCCCCGGCCTTGGAAGAGGTGTAACCGATGAGACCAAGTTTTCACGAACGCGGTTCGCTCACTTCCGATTTCGATGCCATTCGTATCAGCCTGGCGTCGCCGGAAAAGATCATGTCGTGGTCGCACGGCGAGGTGACCAAGCCCGAGACGATCAACTACCGCACGTTCAAGCCCGAGCGCGACGGCTTGTTCTGCGCGAAGATCTTCGGACCGATCACCGACTGGGAATGCTTGTGCGGCAAGTACAAGCGCATGAAGCATCGCGGAGTGATCTGCGACAAGTGCGGCGTCGAAGTGACGCAGGCCAAGGTGCGCCGCGAGCGCCTCGGCCACATCACGCTGGCCACGCCGGTGAGCCACGTGTGGTTCTTCAAGGGGCTGCCCAGCCGCATCGGGCACCTGCTCGACATCTCGCTGCGCGAGCTCGAGCGCGTCCTCTACTTCGAGGCGTACGTCGTCGTCGATCCGCTGGATAGCGATCTGAACCAGAACCAGCTGCTCTCGGAAGAGCAGTACCGCAAGGCGCGCGAAGAGTGGGGACACAAGTTCCGCGCTCAGATGGGCGCCGAAGCGATCAAGGAGCTGCTCAAGCGCGTCAACATCGAGAAGCTCGCCGAAGAGCTGCGCATCAAGATGCGCTCGGAAGTCTCGGTGCAGAAGAAGCTGAAGTTCGCCAAGCGGCTGAAGGTCGTCGATTCGTTCCGCAAGTCGACGAACAAGCCCGAGTGGATGATTCTGGACGTCATTCCGGTCATTCCGCCCGAGCTGCGCCCGCTCGTCCCGCTCGACGGCGGCCGGTTCGCGACCTCGGACCTGAACGATCTGTATCGCCGCGTCATCAACCGCAACAACCGGTTGAAGAAGCTCATGGAGCTGAAGGCGCCCGACGTCATCATCCGCAACGAGAAGCGCATGCTTCAGGAAGCGGTCGATGCGCTGTTCGACAACGGCCGCCGCGGCCGCGTGCTGCGCGGCGCGAACAACCGTCCGCTGAAGTCGCTGTCCGATACGTTGAAGGGCAAGCAGGGGCGGTTCCGTCAGAACCTGCTCGGCAAGCGCGTCGACTACTCGGGCCGTTCCGTCATCGTCGTCGGACCGGAGTTGAAGCTGCACCAGTGCGGGCTGCCGAAGAAGATGGCGCTCGAGCTGTTCAAGCCGTTCATCTATAACAAGCTCGAAGAGCGCGGGCTGGTTGCCACCATCAAGCAGGCGAAAGAGATGGTCGAGCAGCAGAAGCCCGAGGTGTGGGACATCCTCGAGGAAGTCATCAAGGAGCACCCGGTTCTGCTGAACCGCGCGCCGACGCTGCATCGCCTGGGCATCCAGGCGTTCGAGCCGGTGCTGGTCGAAGGCAAGGCCATCAGGATTCATCCGCTGGTCTGCACTGCGTTCAACGCAGACTTCGACGGCGACCAGATGGCGGTGCACATTCCGCTGTCGCCCGAGGCGCAGATTGAGGCCTCGGTGCTGATGCTCTCGTCGAACAACATCCTGTCGCCGTCCAACGGCGCGCCGATCGCGGTGCCGTCGCAGGACATCGTGCTGGGCTGCTACTACCTGACCAAGGCCAAGCCGGGCGCCAAGGGCGAGGGTCGCGCGTTCGGAAACACCGACGACGTGATCATCGCGCTCGAAGGCGGCGAGCTCGAAACGCTGTCGCCGATTCGGCTGCGGTACACGGGCGAGCTGCAGGACATGACGACGGCGCGCGACGACCAGGCGGTCATCCACACCGAAGTGCAGCAGGTCGACAACAAGATCATCAACACCACCGTCGGCCGCGTCATCCTCAACGACGCGATTCCGAAGGGCATGCCGTTCGTCAACGGCCTGTTGAAGAAGAAGGGGCTGCAGCAGCTCGTGCAGTCGTGCTATCTCCGCTACGGTCTCGAGAAGACCGTCGAGATGCTCGACAGCTTGAAGACCTCGGCTTCACCTACGCGACGCGGTCGGGCCTGTCGATCGGCATCGACGACCTGATCATCCCGGCCGAGAAGCCGGCGCTGGTCAACCGCGCGCGCGAGGACGTCATCAAGGTCGAACAGCAGTACCTCGAAGGCGCGATCACCAACGGCGAGCGTTACAACAAGGTCATCTCGATCTGGTCGGACGTTACCGAGAAGATCGCCGACGCGATGTTCAGCGAGATGCAGGAAACCGAGCAGGCCGGCAGGAACTTCAACCCGGTCTACATCATGGCGGACTCGGGCGCTCGAGGATCGAAGCAGCAGATTCGCCAGCTGGCGGGCATGCGCGGATTGATGGCCAAGCCCTCGGGCGAGATCATCGAGACGCCGATTACGTCGAACTTCCGCGAAGGGCTGACGGTTCTGCAGTACTTCATCTCGACGCACGGCGCGCGCAAGGGCCTTGCGGACACGGCGTTGAAGACGGCGGACTCGGGATACCTGACGCGGCGTCTCGTCGACGTGGCGCAGGACGTCATCATCTCCGAGCCGGATTGCGGCACGCTCGACGGCATCGAGGCACGGGCGATTGTCGAAAGCGGCGAGGTCATCGAGCCGCTGCGCGACCGCATCATCGGCCGCGTGACGCTCGAGAGGCTGATGGATCCGTTCACCGGCGACACCATCATCGAGGCCAACCAGGAGATCGACGAAGATCTCGCGTCCGCGATTCAGGATGCGGGCATCGAGAAGGTCAAGATGCGCTCGGTGCTCACGTGCGCGTCACGCCGTGGCGTGTGCGCGAAGTGCTACGGGCGCGACCTGGCGACCGGCAAGCTGGTCGA
>CAVSRX010000009.1:0-106392 GCA_963730445.1 Vicinamibacterales bacterium
TCGCGCACAGAGCACTGTTCCCCACGCCCCTCTAGCCAGTTCTGTTTCTCAGTGTGAAACAAACAGGCCATGAGGCGGTAAATAGGTTCGTCCGGCGTCCGTATGTGATATGTAACCGATTACAACTCCCCCAAGGAGGCTCTATGTCCGCGAAGCTGGTGAGCACCGTCCTAATCTCGCTGTTCCTGGTGTCGGCGGCTCCCTCCGCTCAACAATCGGCATCCTCCGGTCTCGCAGGCCAGGTGACCGACGCGTCCCAGGGGGGAGTGCCGGGCGCCACGGTCACCGTCACGAACGTGGGCACGAACGCCCAGCGTATTGCCGATCACCGATGGCGAGGGGCGCTTCTCCATTCCTGCGCTTCCGCCCGCTGCGTATCACATCAAAGTCGAGCTGCAAGGGTTCCAGACCGCGGAGCTCGCCGAATTTCGTCCTGCGTCAGGGTGAAACGGCGCGGCCGACGATCACGCTCGGCGTCGCAACCGTCAGCGAATCGGTGACCGTCACCGGCGAGGCGCCGTTGCTGCAGACGCAAAGCGCATCGGTCGGACAGGTGATCAACGAGAAGCAGATCGAAGACCTGCCCTTGAACGGCCGCACGGTGCTGTCGCTTGCATCGCTCTCGGCGGGCGTGACGCCCAGGAATTTCGCGCGCAACACGCAGTTCGGGCGCCGCAATCAGTTCATCACGGTCGAAGGTGGACGCGACAGCTCCACCAACTACACGATCGATGGCGTGTACGTCAGGTCGTTGCGGTTCAACAATCTTTCGCTGAACCCGCCAATCGACGCCGTGCAGGAGGTGAGCCTGCTTCGAAACTCGTTCTCCACCGAGTACGGTCAGGGCCAGGCGGTCGTCTCCATCGTCACGAAGTCGGGCACCAACCAGACTGCACGGCTCGGCCTACGAGTTCTATCGCGGCGATCGGTTCGATGCGAAAAATTTCTTCGCGCCGACCAAGCCGGAATACAAGCGCAACCAGTTCGGCGCCACGGGCGGCGGGCCGATGATGCGCAACAAGTTTTTTCGTGTTTGGCGCCTATGAAGGACTGCGAACGATTCAGGGGCAGCCGTTCCTCGGCAGCGTGCCGAGCCAGGCCTTTCTGTCGGGGAACTTTTCGGCGCTGGCCACGCCGATTCGCGACCCGCTGACCGGCCAGCCCTTTCCCGGCAACATGATCCCCGCAAACCGGTTCTCGAAATTTGCGAACATCCTGACGCCGACGATCCCCGCGCCGAACACGGTGGGCGCGAACAACTACACGGTCATCAAGAACTTCATCGACGACGCGAATACCGCGACAGTCCGCACGGACCAGACGCTCAACAACAGTCACAGCCTGTTCCAGCGGTTCATGTACTACAAGGGATCGCAACTGCAGCCCGGGACGTTCAACGCCAGCGACCTGCCGCAACG
Organism: Vicinamibacterales bacterium; assembly: GCA_963730445.1. Classification (GTDB taxonomy): domain Bacteria; phylum Acidobacteriota; class Vicinamibacteria; order Vicinamibacterales; family JAMQPK01; genus JAMQPK01. Next base: position 1,419 of record CAVSRX010000009.1, read on the forward strand.
TGGACGGAATCTCGCGGTTGGACACACCTGGGTCCTGTCGTCTTCCTGGGTCAACGAACTGCGCTTCGGATACAACTACGCGTACCACCTGAATGCCCAAATCAGCCCCGAGGGGCGGAACTGGACGAGCGACCTCGGACTCAGGAATCTCGCTGCGGCGAACTTTCCGCTCGCTTACGGACGCCCGGTCCTGACGATATCGGGCTTTTCGGGCCAAGGTGAAGGCGGCAACACGCAGGGCGCGACCGAGAATATTTACAGCGTGTCGAACGCGACCAGCCGGACGTTCGGCGGCCACACGCTCCGGTTCGGAATGCAGGCGCAGTTCCGCACGTTCGAGCACCTCACGGACAACTCGACGCGCGGCAATTTCACGTTCAACGGAAACTTCACGGGCAATGCCGTCGCCGATTATCTGCTCGGTTACTGTTCGACCTGCGCCGGGCGCGTTCGGCGCCTCTGCCGCGACCTACAAGTCACCAACCATCGCGCCGTTTATCGACGACAACTGGCAAGTAAACGACAAGCTGAGCCTGCAGCTCGGACTGCGATGGGAATACCTCGCGCCGTGGGCCGAGCAGAACGGCGTGGAAGCAGCGTTCGACGCCGCAACGGGCAAGATCGGGTACAACGCGCTGCCGACGACGATGCCCGCCGCGCTGGTGCCGCTCGTTCATCAACAGGAACACTATTTCCCCGATGGAATCCTGCAGAAGGATCTCAACAACTGGGCGCCTCGCGTCGGCGTGGCCTACAACCTGACCGACAGGATGGTCGTGCGTTCCGGGTTCGGCGTGTACTACGACAACCTCAATCTCAACGAGCTGCAGTTCACGCGCCTGATTCCGCCTTACTACGGGCAATTCTCGTTGAATCCGGCGGTCGCCGCTCCGCTGCAGGTCGATACGCTCTTTCCCGATCTCAACAACATCCCGCAGTTCCCGGCGCCGTTCTCCATGGATCCGACGAATCGGTCGTCGTATACGATGCAATGGAACGTGAACGTTCAACGGAGCCTTGGGCGTGACTACCTCGTCGAGGCCGCTTATACCGGCAGTCGAGAGCCGAAATCTGCACAAGCGCTACAACATCAATCAGGCCGATTTCGGGACGACGCCGATCAACTCTCGGCTGCCGTTTCCCCAGTTCCAGTCGGCGATGCTCTACTCTTCGGACGAAGGCTGGGCGAATTTCAAGGGCCTGTCGCTGCGCCTCGAGAAACGATACTCAGCCGGATTCTTCTTCCTCGCCAACTATCAGCTGTCGGAGAACCGCGACAACGGTTCGGGCGAGGTCGAGGCAAACGACACCGCCTTCAGGACCGATTTCGACGCGGACGAGAGCCTGTCGCGGTATCACCAGCGTCATCGCGGTGCCTTCAGCTTCGGCTACGAGCTGCCATTTGGCGAAGGCCGGCGCTTTCTGAGCAGCGGCGGTCCTGTCGCGTACGCGCTTGGAGGCTGGCAGGTTCAGGGCGTCGTGCGGGCAGGCAGCGGATTCCCGTTCACGCTTGTCGGGAACGAACGTCTGCTCGTGCGGCTCGTTCGTTCCGCAACGCGTCAACTACGCGCCGGGACGTGAAGGCGACCGCGGAGCGCTCGACAACCCGACGGTCGGACAGTGGTACGACAAAACGGCGTACGTGCTGCCGGCCGATGGATTCCAGGGCACGGCGGGACGCAACACCATGATCGGGCCGGGCTCGAAGCAGGTGGATTTCTCAGTCAGCAAGCGCTTTCCGATCGGCGCGCGCGTCTCGAGTTCCGCGCGGAGATCTTCAATCTGTTCAACACCACGAATTTCGGACAGCCGGACGGAAACATCAGCAACGTCACTGCCGGCGTGATATCTAGCGCGGACGATGCGCGCAACATGCAGTTCGGCATACGGCTCGCATGGTGAGGACACGCCGAATAGCGGGTATGATTCTGGAGCGTTAAGCTGAATCAATAGAAGCGCGGAAGGAGCGCCTCGCGTGCATGTAGGAAGACTATTTCTTGTTGGCCGCCCTGTTCTCCGGGGCCGCAACGCTCTCGGCCACCGACGTCCTGATGGAGGGCGTCGACACGGAACGCACGGGATGGGTCAAGGACGAGAAGATCTTCACGCTCGCAAACGTCGGCTCGACGAAGCTGCTGTGGAGCGTGCAACTGAACAGCACGCCTCGCTCGATGCACAACCTGTTTCCGCCGCTCATCGCGGAAAACGTCACGACACCGCAGGGGCCGCTCGAGGTGGGCCTCGTCGCCGGCGTCACCGACGACCTGTTCGCGATTAACGTCGCCAACGGTCAGGTGCTCTGGCGCCGGAGGTTCGAGAACCGGCTCACCAATCAGGCGCCGGTCAACAACGTGCTCTGTCCAGGCGGACAGGTGGCCGCGCCCGCGCTGGTGCAGGTATCACCTGGTAAGTACACGGTCTACGCCTTGTCCTGGGACGGCAGGTTGCACCAGATCAACCTTGGCGACGGCGAGAACGTCGCGCCGCCGGAGAAGTTCATTCCCGGCAACGGCAAGCCGTATGCGCTCAACTACAAGGACGGCGTCCTCTACACGGCGACGGCGCAGGGCTGCGGCGGCCTGACCAACGCCTTCCACTCGTTCGATCTCGCGTCACAGCGCGCCAGCACGTTCATTCCGGCCGGCGGCGGCTTGTGGGGCCGCCGTGGGGCAGCGATGGATGCCGAAGGCCGCATCTATCTCGGAACGGGCGACGGCATCTTCGATCCGGGAAACCGGCGTCTCGGCAATGGCATCGTCGGGGTGAAGATCGACGCAAAAAAGCAGCTCCAGCTCGTCGACTTCTTCGCCTCGCCGAATGCGAACTGGCTGTTTCGCCGTGACCTCGACATCAATGTGACGCCGGTCGTGATTGACTATCGCGGGCGGAAGTTCCTCGTCGCCACGAGCAAGGAGTGCCGCCTGTGGCTGCTGGACCGCGACAGCCTCGGAGGCGAGGACCATCGCACCACACTCCACACCACGCCGCTGATTTGCGCCGACTCCCAGGCGTTCGACAACGTCGGCATCTGGGGTGCGCTTGGTGCCTGGCAGGATCCGCAGGGTACGCAGTGGATGCTCGCGCCGTTCTGGGGCCCGGTCAGCACAACGTTCAAGGCGCCGATCGAACATAGCCGCCCCAAGGGCGGCGGCGTTGCAGCGTTCAAACTCGAAGAAGTCGCGAAAAAGTGGCAGCTCACCCCGGCATGGTTGTCGCGCGATATGGATCTTGCGGAGGAAACGGTCGTCGCCAACGGGATCGTGTTCGCATACTCGAGCGGCGTTGACGGCACGCAGGTCGTGCAGGACGTCGCCTGGAACGAGCCAGGTGGACCGGTATATGGCGGCGCTCTTTCCAGTGGTGCCGCGCGGCGCATTCCAAACGGGCGCAAGGCGATGCTCTACGCGCTCGACGGTCAGACCGGCAAGGAGCTGTGGAACAGTGGCGGCACGATTACGTCGTGGAATCACTTCAGCGGCATCACCGTCGCCAACGGGCGCGTGTACATCGGCACGTGGGACGGAATGCTCTACGCCTTTGGCGTTAGATAGATCGAGGATGCAGATGCGTGCTCACCGAATCGTTCTCCTCGTCGCGGCGGCGCTCATCGCCGGGCGTGTGACGTTCGCCCAGGTCGGACGCGGCTGGTCGGATTGGCCCACGCCCTACGCCGATGCCCAGCGCACGTCCTGGCTGCAGACCGATCCGAACATCACCGTCGAGTCGCTATCGAAGCCCGGGTTTGCGTTGCAGTGGACGTCGAAACTCGACAACCAGCGCCGCGGGCCTCACGGCCTCACGCAGGGAGTCACCGCCAGCGGGGTGACGCTCTTCGTGCCGGCGTCCATTGTTGCTGGCAGCTCGAACAAGCTGTACCTGCTCGACAACGACACCGGCTACGTCATCTGGTCGCGCACGTTTGAAGGTACGCTGCCCACACCGTCGGGCGCCTGCAGCGGAGGCGTGACGGCAGCGCCGACGCGCATCGTGAGTGCGACCGCCCCGCCGACCTCGCCCGCGGGCACTCCGCCGCCGCCCGCCGGGCGAGGGAATCAGCCGGGGTATCGCAGCTTGCTCGGCGAGCCCGGGCAGGGCATTCCCGTGGAACCTCGCGGCGGCGGACCGCCTCGCGGCGCGCCGGTTGGTCCTGCTCGCCAGGGCGGAGCGCCCGGTCCCGCTGCGCAGGGCCGCGGAGAGGGCGGAGGGATTCCGGGCGCACCGAAGAATGTCGTCAGCGGCGGAGGAACCGCCCGAATTCTGGTCGGGTACGCCGTCGCCGCGGATGGTCAATTGCACGTCGTCGGGCTGCAATCGGGCAAAGACTTGCAGAAGCCGGCGCCATTCCTTCCGTCCAACTCGCAGTGGTCGAACCCTGTCGCAGTCGGCACGATGATGTATGCGGCGACTTCAGGAAACTGCGCGGGTGCGCCGAACGGCGTGTATGCCATTGATCTCGACGCGCCCGACAACAAGCCGGTGGTGTCGTATCGCACGAACGGCGGCAGCGTCGTCGGCGCGGTTGCGTTCTCGTCGGATGGCAATACGCTGCTCGCGGCGATTGGTCCCGGCAGCGTGACAGGAGACGGGAAAGCGAACGCCATCGTCGCCCTCGATCCGAAAACACTGCAGCTGAAGGACTGGTATACACAGCCGACGGCCGAGTTCGTCACTGGCCCCACCGTCTTCCGGCACGGTACGAAGGACCTCGTCTCTGCCGCGACGAAGGACGGCCGCGTGATTCTGCTCGACGTGGCCTCGCTTGGCGGCGCGAACCACGCCACGCCACTTGTGGCGTCGCCCGTTCTGTTTGCGAGCGGCGGCGCGATTTCGGCAGAGGCGTTGTCAACCTGGGCTCGCGCAGCGGCCGCGCCAGCAGATTCCGCGTCGCGCTGGATTCTCGTTCCGGTCTCGGGAAGGCCGGTGGCGACTCGCACGACGAGCGGTGCGATCCGCAACGGCGCCGTCGTTGCGCTTCGAGTGAGGGAAGGGAACGGCACGTTCACGCTCGAGCCCGAGTGGACGTCGAACGACCTGACATCGCCAGCGACGCCGATCATTGTCAATGGAGTCGTGTTCGCGCTGTCCACAGGCCGGCCGGTTGCGGGCGGCCGCACCGGATCGTCAGCGGTGCTCTTCGCCCACGATGGACTTTCGGGCAAGGCGCTCTGGAACAGCGGCAAGTCGATGACGGCCTCTGCGTCCCCAGGCAGCTTCTGGAGCGCGTTGAGCCAGGTGTACGTCGGCGCCGAAGATGGGACGATTTACGCGTTCGGCTTCCTCGACGAACGGCGGTAAGTGCTTGTGAGGCGCCTATGAGACTTCTGATCGCGATCCTGGCATCAGCCACGCTGCTCTCAGCGCAGACAACGCCGTATGCGCCGAAGCAAAGCGATCGTCCGGAAGTGCTCACTGTCGATGAACCTGGATTTCAGTCGATCTTCGACGGCAAGTCGCTCGCCGGCTGGGAAGGGAACCCCACGTACTGGCGTGCCGAGAACGGCGTGCTCGTGGGCGAAATCACACCCGCGACCGTCATCAAGAGCAACACGTTCATCATCTGGCGCGGCGGTTCGCCCGCCGACTTCGAGTTGAAGCTCGATTACCGCATCACCGAAGCGGGAAACAGCGGCATCAATTATCGCAGCGTCGTCGTCCCCGATGCCGTTACGCCTGAAAACAAATTCGCGATGAAGGGGTATCAGTTCGATCTCGACGGCCGCAAGCGATATGACGGAAATAACTACGAGGAGAAGGGGCGTCTGTTCCTCTCCGTGCGCGGCCAGATGTCACGTGTGATGGGCGGCCGGATCCCGGTCGTTGTGTCATCGTGGGCGACATCCGATGAGCTCGCGAGCGTGTCGACCGCGGACTGGAACGCGGCGCACATCATCGCGCGAGGCAATGTGGCGTCGCACATTCTCAACGGCCGCCTCATGAGCATCACCATCGACGACGATGCGCCGAATCGAAAGCTGGATGGCTTGATCGGCATGCAGGTGCACGTCGGCCCGCCGATGAAAATCGAATATCGGAATATTCGATTGAAGCGCTGGTAGACGCGTTACTCGTACCGCAGGGCCACGAGCGGATCAACGCGGGCGGCATGGCGGGCGGGAAGGTAACCCGCGAGAATTCCTGCTGCTACCAGCGCCACTACGGCGGAGACCAGGGTCGCAATGTCGCGCGGCTCGACCTCATAGAGCAGAGATGCCATCAACTTCGATGCCCACAGACTCGCAATGCCGCCGACAACAATACCAAGACCGACCAGGCCCGCGATGCCTGACACAACTTGCCAGACCACGCCGCCAGACGTCGCGCCGAGTGCGATGCGAATGCCGATTTCCATACGGCGACGGCTTGTCGTATAGGAAGTGACCCCATAGAGTCCTACGGCCGCGAGTAACAAGGCGAGGGCGCCAAAAACAGTTGTAAGCACGGCGAGGCCGCGTTCAACCGCAATCGACCCACTCACGACCTCGGGAAGCGGGCGGAACGTGAAATCCAGATTCGGATTCACGCCCGAAATGGCGGCACCCACGCTGCGCATGAGAGTAGTGGGCGAACCGGCGGTAGCGCGGAAACTCAGCGAAGCAAACGAAGGCGCCATACCGAGGTTCAGCGCGTCTTGATCAATTTGATCGAATGCCGCATACACCGTCGGAGGGGCGGAGGCGCGCACTGATTGATACACGGCGTCCGCAGTCATACCGATGATTTCCCACTCCAACGGTGCTCGACCTGGCGATGCGTGCAAGTTCCGAACGATTCTGCCAATGGGGTTCGCTCCGTCCAGGAATTCACGGGCGAACGCCTCATTCACGATGGCTACATACCGCGCTCCCGTTCGATCCGCTTCTGTAAAGTCACGCCCGGTCACAATCGAGGTTCTATACAGTGGCAACCATCCTGGGCTCACGCGGTTAAAAAATGCCTCACCCTGCGGTCGAGCGGATCGTGCACCCACGACCTCTACGTCACTCACGAAATACCCTCCAGCGACCGGACTGTTATCAGCGATCGCCGCGGTCTCCACACCCGGCACAGCCGCTACCGCATGGCGCACTTGCTCGAAAACGGCGAGCCGTTGCGCTGGCGGAATATCCGCTCTGGACAACTCCACATCGGCAATGAGGATGCCGCTGGGATCGAAACCGAGATCCTTGGACGTAAGGTTTGAAAAGGTCTGCAGGAGCAGCCCGCCACTGAAGACCAGCATCAGCGCAAGTGCGACCTGCACGACTAACAACGCGCCCGCCAACGGCGATCGTCCGCCTCGCAGGTCCGCGGCAGTGCACTTTCAGAGATTCCACAGGTCGTGTGTGTGACGCTCGCCGAGCAGGGATGACGCCAAACAACACCGTTGTCGTCACCGCGATTACTGCCGTGAACACAAGGACGCGACCGTCTGGACCGAGAGGCACCGTGATTGGGTAGCTTCCGGCAGGCAATAAGTGAACGAGCAGACTGGTACCCCACTGGGCTAGTAAGAATCCTCCGGCCGCGCCGATGCCCGCCAGTAACAGGCTCTCGACAAGTGGCCGCCGTGCAAGCGTCCATCGTGATGCTCCGAGAGCGAGTCGCACGCTGCTTTCGTGTTGTTGCGTGAGGGTTCGAGCCAGCATGAGGTTGGCGATATTCACGCACGCAATCGCTAACACAAGTCCGACCACAATCTGCATCATCAGCAACGGCCGCTCTGCACGTACGCGCAGGGGAGCAAGCGGGTTTCCACTTGTGGCAGGCAGCAGCGCTAACGGCTGGGCCAGATATGCATTGGTCATAGCAGGAGTGGCATCTGGCAACGACGCTTCGCGAATTTGTGGTTGCACGGCGTGGAGGGCGGATGCGGCGGTATCGATCGTTTGGCCGGGTTTCAGCCGAGCCATGATGGTGATCCAATTGACGCCCCGGCTTTCGAGAAATTGCGGCTCGATTAAGACCGCCGCGAGCTCCACAGGAACAGCAATGTCAAACGCGCGCCCGGGTAACGGGCCGAGAAAGCCCTGCGGCAGCACGCCGACGATGGTAAGAGGCACACGCTGGACGCGGATCGATTGCCCGATGATGCCGAGATCTCCACCGAACTTTCGTAGCCAGAAACTATGGCTAATCACGGCCGCGGGACCGTCGGGGCCACCGCCCCGAACGTCATCTGCGTGCGTTAATGTGCGCCCCACTGAAGCAGGGACACCCAATGTCTCGAAGAAACCGCCAGAAACGTACAACCCGCTGACGAAGTTGGTTTCACCTCCAGACGCCAGATTGAATCGCGAGTAAAAATAACCCAGCGTGCCGTCAAAAAGCTCGGGCCGCCGCTGAATCTCCGACCACATGCGATGGTTCCACATAAAAGGCTGTGGACGTGTACTGGATGGATCCGCGACGACGACCAGGTGCCCGGGGTTTCGAACAGGTAACGGACGGACGAGGAGTCTGTCGACCAGCGAAAAGATGGCGGTGTTCGCGCCGATGCCCAGGGCAAGCGTGATGACGGCCACTGCGGTAAAACCCGGACTCTTACGAAGCGACCGCAGAGCATGACGAACATCGGTGACAAGATGATCGAGAAACGGTAAGCCTTGCCGATCTCGATAGTCTTCCTTTATCGCTTCCACGGCGCCGAACTTGAGAACAGCCTGACGGCGCGCCTCATCGGGTGACATACCAGCCTGGATGTTTTCAGCGGTCTGAAGCGCGAGGTGTTCCTCGATTTCGTCTCTCAGGCGTCTCTCGTCTCGCCCGCGCGCAATCGACGCGGTGAAACGCACAAGGAAGCGGCGCAGAGCTTTCATGGCAAGTCCTCCGGCTTCACCGCGAAAAACCGCCCGATCATTGCGGTTGTCTGTTCCCAATCCCTGGTTTCGGCCTGGAGCTGTTTGCGCCCGGCGCGCGTGAGGCGATAGAAGCGTGCCCGTCGATTGTTCTCAGACGTGCCCCATTCCGAGCTGATCGCACCCTCTTGCTCCAATTTCAACAGGACGGGATACAAGGTGCCTTGATTGACGGCCAGCAGATCTCCGCTGATCTGTTCGATGCGTCGGGCGATTCCGTAACCGTGCAGGGTGCCGAGCACGTCGAGTGTTTTGAGCACCATCAGCGCGAGGGTGCCCTGCTTGACGTCTTTCTTGGTCATGTTGGTTCCCAACAGGATAGTGCCACAGTTCCTTTGGGTAAGCAACAGGTCGGTTTGCTCTGCCGGTGTAAGCTCGAGACCCAGGCGATGGCACGAATCGAACCGGATCAGCTGCGCGACCCCGAGCACATTTTCATCGGTCGGTCGCTTCGTCTCGCGTTGCGCGCTGAAGACTGGCTCACCACCGCCGGCATCGACTATGCGGTGCAGACCGAGTCGATCGGCCGGAGCCTCCTGTTTCGCACAGAGAGGATGGGCGCCGTGTTCTACGTGAATGCGGGACAGGCCTCGTATTGTCGGGAACAACTCATCGCCGCAGGTCTGGGCGCTGGTGTGGTTGAGTGATCGCGTTACATCTCGACGATCTTGCCGCCCGTGATGCGCACGTTCCGCTGCGCAATGTGAGGATCGGTGCTGCCGGCGAACGTCCGCTTCGCCGCGTACATCTCCTGATCGGCGAGTGCGACGAGCTTGCGCGCGATATCGTAGGACGATCCGGGCGGCACTTCAATCGAGGTGTCGAAGCGCTGCTCGGGCGGAATGTTGACCCCTTCGTCCACCTTGATCATCCGCGCACGTTCTGCTTGCGACGGCTGTTCGCAGTAGACGAGACCGATACTGAGTCGCGGAGGGTGTTCCGCGAAGCGTTCGTCGAGCGTCTCCCACTGGAACGAGTCCACAAGCTCGGCGTCGCGGCCCGCGACCAGTCCGAGCTGCGTCTCGGTGACGAGATTCCGGACGATGCGGAGAAACTCGTCTCCACCCCAACGCACGCCGATGTCACCTTCGCGGTGCATGCGGAACAGGCGCCCGGTTGTGCTGAGCACGAGGTCGCCCACCTCGTGACCGAAGGTGTCGTTGTAGTACTTGAAGCGATCGTGATCGACCATCTCGATGCCGAAGCCGCTGCCGCGATGGTCTTCGCGCAGCGTCGAGAGCAGCCGCTCTTCGCCGAGCTCGCGCCGATAGAGCAGCGTGCGGCCATCGCGCCGCATCCGGCGCAACAGGGCTTCGCGCTGCTCGAGCTCGACACCCTTTTGCCGAAGCTCTTCGAGCACATGCAGGAAGACCTGGTTCCAGTCCTCGATTTTGTCGCCGATCGCGAGGTCGAGCGTCTCGAAGCCCGGCCGGATGAGATCCAGCTGCGCGGGCGTCAGCTTGAGCATGCGGTTGACGTAATCGAAGAGGTAGCGCACCGAGCCGGTCAGCTGCCCTTCGGTCGCGACGACCTCATCTGGCAGTTGCTGCCCGTTCCGAAGGAGGACCATTTTCTGGTTCACAAACGCTCTTTGCAGAGCGACTGACAGCAAGTTCAATACCATCGGCTCGAAGGACGCTTTGGATCGCCGCGACTGCGAAAATGTGAAATTCGGGGCTTGGCGGGCGTACAAATTTTCGCAGCGCCGGTGCCGATCTGTAACGACAGGCGGGGATGTCTACCGGCTGACATGAAGTGTCACAACGCGTTTTCGACGATGGGGGGCTCCCGGCGAGTGACGGGCGCGCTCGCGATATAGCCGGCGTGCGCCAGGCGGCCCTGAAACAGCGCGGTTTCAGATGCGAAGAACACCAGCCTGATCCACAGACGTCCGAGCAGATAGAGTTGGCCGATGGCGACGCCGAGCCACAGGCCGGCGCCCGTCGAGCCGGCGCCCGGCGCGGCAATCGCATAGAGGAGAAGCAGCGCGACGAACAGACAGCCGGTGAGCAGATACAGCGCCACGACCGCCGCCGCGTGCCGGCGTGCGAATCGCGCGCCCGCGGCGATCGCGCCCGAACATGCTGCGGCGATCTTCGACCACGGCGCGCACCTTGGCATAATCGAACACGATGCTCACGAGCGCGACGAGCACCCCGAAGATTCCGTACAACGCCAGCCGCACGAAAACCGCGGTCCGCTCCACCGTGACGTCGCGCGTCAGCTCGGCGAACAGGTCGTCGAGGAGCATCGGATGCACGACGGCGAAGAGCACGTAGTAAGCGAGCGCGATGAACGGCGCGAGCCGCAGGAAGCGCGTGAAGTAAACCCCGCAGGCCGTGAAGAACTCGTGCGACCGTGTCGGCCGCGCCCGTGCGTAACGGTCGAGGACGCCGCCTGTCAGGAAGAGCCACAGCAACAGGTAGCAGGCGCCGAGCCATACCAGCGGCGAGGGGCGCACCTCGCCTTCGGCGAACGCGCTGAGGTTGTCGAGCACTGCGGCGAACCCGATGATGTTCGGCTGAAAGGTCTTGCCCAGCGTCTCCCGTCTGCGCGATGAACTCGCTCCACCATTGCACGTTGACGCCTTGCGCGACCTGCTCGGCCGCCATGCTGTTGCCGAGATGCGCGCGCAGCGCGTCGCGCATCATCATGGAAAACGGCAACGCCGCCAGCAGCGTGACGAGGAAGACGCAGGCGATGACAACGGGCGCGCGATTGACGCGCCCGATCCCGTCGCGCAGCGCAGCGACGGTCGGACAAGTTCTGCCCTCTGCCCTCTGCCCTCTGCTCTGACATGCCGTTAGACAAAGAAGGCCCAGGTGAGGAGTTGATCCTGCAGCCACACGAGCCACGTCGCCGCCCATTTGGTTGCGGCGCGCCCGCCTGCCGGCTCGGTGGTGAAGCTGTTGTTCGTGAAATTCGTGTCGAGCACCAGAATCTGGTCGGGATCGACTTGCGCCGACACGACGCGGCTCGCGTGCTCGAGCGTGACGCGATGCCACCGGCCGGCGCCGTCCCATGCGAAGCGCCGCTGCTCGCCGTTCGCGAGCGTGGCGAGAATGGTGACCGGAAAAATTCCGTCGCCATGACGCCGCACGACAATCACGTTCGAAAACATATCGTCATCGGTGCCGGTGCTCGTGACGCTGTCGACGCCGTAATCGAACACCACAGACCCCCGGTACACCTGATCGAAAAACGGCGTGAGATCCCTGCCGCTCACTTCGTTCGCCACCTGAAAGAAATCGCCGGCCTTCGGGTGCTTGAACTTCCAGCGTTCGAAAAACGTCGCGAGGATCTGCTGCATGGTCGTCCAGCCCAGCGCGCGCTCGAGCGTGTGAAGCCAGAGGGCAGGTTTGGCGTAGGTCATCGGCGTTGACGTACGCGGCCAATACTTGAATGACGGCGTTGACTGGATGTCGACGGTGGGGCTGCTGCGGTAGGCGGACATGACCTCGCCCGATATCAGCCGATCCCATCGCATGTCTTCGAGCACCCACGGCAGGAACCCGCCGAAGAAGCGAAGTACCTGGCGGCCGTCCTGAAATTCCTCGGCCATCACACGCGCGTTCGCATACTGGTTGATGCCTTCGTCCATCCAGGCATCCTCGAACTCGTTGGTGGCGACCATGCCGTGCCACCACTGGTGCCCGGCCTCGTGCACGACGGTGTCTTCGATGTAGGTATCTTCGCGCGGCATCAACCACGATGTGCCGACCGTGAAGATCGTCGGGTACTCCATGCCGTCGGTTGCGCTCTGCCAGGCGGGGTCGACGATCGTGATGTGACCGTATGGATACGCGCCGAACCATTCGCCGTAGTACCTGAGCGTCGCCCGCGCGCTCTCGAAGTGGCGCGCGGCCTGCGACGCATGCTCGGGCTGCAGCATGAGCCGCATCTCGACCGGCGGCAGGCCGGGATGCTCGAATCGCTCGCGGCTCTCGCGATAGTCCGGGCTCGTCGTCCATGCGAAGTCGTGCACGTCCTCCTGGTAATAACGATGGGTCGTCGTGCCGTCCGCGTTATCTGTGCGCTCGCGCTGGCGGCCGGTGGCCGCCAGCGGCCATCCGCGCGGAACGGTCATGCGGACGTCGTACACGCCGAAGTCGGCGAAGAACTCGGTGGCCACGTGAAACTGGTGACAGTTCCACCTGCCCGCCGCGTCGAGCACGCCGATCTTAGGGAACCACTGCGCGATGAAGAAGAAGTTGCCGATCGCGCCGGTTCGCGCGAATGGGCGCGGAATCTTCGCGGTAAACGCGATGTCCAGCGTGATCGTCTCTCCCGGGCCTATGGGCTCCGGCAGCGTGACCGCCATCACGGTGCGGTCGTCCTCGTTCCCGTCGTCCGGCGAGATGAAGCGCATCTGTTTGGTGAGATCGACCGGCGCGATAGCGCCCGCGGTGAGCCTGAGGCTCGAGATGTCGATGGCGGCGAGATCTTCGTCGCTCCGCGATCCCGCGGATTGCCACCACGAGGTGAGCGCGTGCTCGCGCATCCAGGTGGAATCGTGGTTCCGCCACGCGTTGTAATAGAGGTGGAACTGCAGCTCGCGTGTCGCGGCGGTGGTGATGTTGGTCCAGACGAGCGTTTCTCGGCCGCTCAGTGTCCGCGCGCGAGTGTCCAGCTTTACATCAATCGTATAGTTCGCATTTCGCGGCGAGAGCGGCTGCGCGCCGATTGAATTGGCACTCGCGAGTGCAAGAGCGAGCACAATGAACGCGCGCAGAATCACCGCAGAATCCTACCATTCCCGTATACTTTTCAGATGATTCGCGTGCTTCTCTATGGCCTGGGCCCAATCGGTCTCATGGTCGGACGTCAGCTCGCCACGCGTGACGGGTTTCGCATCGTCGGCGCCGTCGATGTGGATCCCGCTAAAGTCGGGCGCGATGTCGGCGAGATTGCGGAGCTGGAGCGGCCGCTTCGCGTGAAAGTCGATCCCGACCCGCGGCACGCCATCAAGAAGTCGAATCCGGACATCGTGGTGCTGTGCACATCGTCGACGGTGCTCGGCGTCATGCCGCAGATCGAAGGCGTGCTCAAGTTGAAAGTGCCTATCGTGACGACCACCGAAGAGCTGAGCTATCCGGTGCGGCGCAACGTCCCGCTCGCGAGAAAGATCGACGCGATGGCGAAGCGCGCAAAGGTGGCGGTGCTGTCGACCGGCGTCAACCCGGGGTTCGTGATGGATACGCTGCCGATCATGCTGACCGTGGCATGCGAGCGCATCGAGACGGTGACGGTCAACCGCATTCAGGATGCGAGGACCCGGCGGGTGCCGTTTCAACAGAAGATCGGCGCGGGGTTGTCGCGAGAGCAGTTCCTGCGTGAGGTCGAGCGCGGATCGATCCGTCACATCGGGCTCGCCGAATCGATCTCGATGATTGCCGCCGCCCTGGGATGGCAGATCGATCGCATCACTGATGAAGTGAGGCCGAAGATCGCCGATGCCACGGTATCGAGCGAGTTTCTTGCGGTCGACCCGGGCTACGTGAGCGGCATCATCCAGGACGGCGTCGGCTACCGGCACGGCACTGCGGTGATTACCATGCACATGGAAGCCTATTTAGGCGCGCCTGAGTCGTACGACGAAGTGCGCGTGCAGGGGGTGCCGAACCTGACGCTCAGAATCCCCGGCGGCGTGCCCGGCGACATCGCCACGGCTTCGATTGTGGTCAACTCGATTCCGAAGGTGCTGAGGTCTAGGCCCGGTTTACGGACGATGAAGGATTTGCCGGTGCCATCGTATTACAGCGGACGGTGACTCGCCCTTGCCCTATAATTGGCCGTTCACCTGGCCTTTTCCACGATTGCGAGGGAAGTTTATGAGCCGATCTTCTCGCCGTGATTTTCTGACGTCCGCCGCCGCTGGCACCACTGCCGCAACGTTCTGGATTCCCAAAAAGGTGTACGGCTACAGCCGCGCCCATGTCACCGACCTGAAGTCGAGCCGCGGGGTGTCCAAATGGGATCTCGACACGCCGGCGCTCGTGCTCGACCTCGACAAGCTCGAGCAGAACATCGCGGCGATGCGGGGGTACCTGGCCGGCACGAAGGTCGGCGCGCGGCCCCACGCGAAAACCCACAAGTCTGCCGATATCGCAAAGCTGCAGCTCGCGGCGGGCGCCGTCGGCATCTGCACCGCCAAGCTGAGTGAAGCAGAGACGCTGTTCGCCGAGGGCATTCAGAAGATCTGCATGACGACCGCGAATCTGGGCAAGGCGAAGATTCAACGGGCGATGAATCTGCGGAAAAAGAACCGCGAGTTCATCCAGGCGGTGGATTACGAACCGAACGCGCGCGATCTGTCGGACGCCGCGAAGGCGGCTGGCGTCACCGCTGACGTGGTTGTCGATGTGGCCGTTGGCACCCGCAGCGGCATACCGGCAGGCGATCAAGCGCTCGCGCTCGCGCAGTTGATTGACAAGCTTCCGAACCTGCGGTTCCGCGGCATGCTTGCCTACGACGGCGGCGCGCAGCACATCAAGGGATACAAGGCCCGGCACGATCAATCGCTCGCGCGATCGCAGGACGCGCTCAAAACGTTCGAGCGCATGAAGGCATCGGGCCTGAACGCGGAGATCTTCAGCGGCGGCGGCACCGGTACCTACAACATCATGACCAAGGTGCCCGGGTACACCGACGTGCAGGTCGGAAGTTACGTCTTCATGGACACGCAGTATCTGGAGATTGGAAACGAGAAGGGGGACATTTTTACGGACTTCGCGCCGTCATTGACCGTGATGACGACAGTGGTGAACACGTATTTCCCCAAACGCATCACGACCGACGCGGGCACCAAGGCGCTGACGCTGAACAAACCCGATCCCATCGTGATAGGCGAGCCCGGCTTCCGGTATACCGCCGGGTCGGACGAGTTCGGGTCGATTCAGTTCGACACCGCGAACAAGACGTATAAAGTCGGTGACAAGCTCGAGTTGATTAATCCGCACTGCGATCCGGTCGTGAACCTCTACGACGTCTTCTACGGCGTCCGGAACGACAAAGTCGAGGCGGTATGGCCCGTCACCGCGCGCGGCAAATCGCAATAGCCGCACTCGCGATTCTCGGGGGCGTCGGCATCGGCGCGCAGAACCGCAGCCGGCGCCGACGTTCCGATCCGAGATCCACTACGTGCAGATCCCCGTGCGCGTGCTCGACGCGCGCGGGGAGTTCGTGCGCGGCCTCACACAATCAGATTTTCAGATTCTCGAAGACGGCGAGCTTCAGACCATCACGGCATTCAGCGCCGTCGATATTCCATTAATACCAGTTAATGCCAAGGTGCCGGATGCGCCGCTTGCTGCGGCCGATGCGGTGGCATCGGACGAACCAGTCGAGGTTGAGGGGCGCGTGTATGTGTTCGTCTTCGACAATCAGAAGATGGAAGCGGCAACGGTGCTTCAGAACACGTCACGTCGTCCGAGGTTTCATTCGCGACCATGTGAAGGCGAACGATGTCGCGGCCGTCGTGTTCACAGGGACGGGGCGAGGACAGCCCCTCACGGGAAATCGGCGCCTGCTGGACGAGGCGATCGGCCGCCTGCTGGGCGATTCGAATCCCACCGACGATGCAGCTCATCGATCGATGGCGGTCATTGCCGATACAGCGAAGTCGATGGGCGCGATCAAAGGGAGGCGCAAAGCGCTGGTGCTTCTCTCACCAAGCCCGATCTGCTCGCTGTCGGAACGGGACGACCCGACCTCGGTATGCAGGGAAGACGCGAGGTACGCGCTTCGAAGCGCGATGCAGGCCGACGTGAGCATTTACACGATTGACCCGCGTGGCCTCAACACGTCTCTGCGGTCGAGGGCCGAGCACGCGAATCCGAACTCGAGTTATGGCGCAGGTGGCTACACAGAGGCTTCAAACGGTGTTGCCGCGCGTGCCGCCTTTGCCGCGGTGCGGGCCGAGTCTCGAGGGCCCGACGATGCCGCGCGGTATCTGGCCGAAGAGAGCGGCGGGTTTGCCGTCGTGAACACCAACAGCCTGTCGGCCGGGTTCGCCCGCGTCGCGCGCGAAAACAGTTCGTACTATCTCCTGGGCTATTACTCGACGAACAACCGCGCCGATGGGAAAGCGCGGCGGAACGAGATCGCGGTATCGCGCCGAGGCATGCGAGTGGTCTACCGGGCCAGTTATCTCGCGCCAACGCCCTGATAGCGGATGGCATGGCTGCTGCATCGCCACCCGTATGACTAACTTCTTTGTGTACATGATCGGCGTCATTCTCTTCGTCGGCGCGTTGGCCTATGGAGCCAGCCTGCTCGGCCTCAGCTCTACGTGGATCGCCGTCATTGCGATTGCGGTGCTCGGGCTGGGCGTGATGGGCGCGATCGTCAAAACACGGCAGAAAGAGCCGTCGTAGGCTCTTCCACCGCCGGGACCCCCAACGCGGCAGCCGCGTTGGGGTGGCCGGTGTGTGAGCCCGTGCAGCTCTCATAGGGACCCGTTCCCATCAGGTAGTAATCCTCATAGACATTCGCGCGGCCATCCTCGGTCACATGGGTGCGGCACTCTCCGGACGCGCGCATGCTGCTCGTGCGGCACACCGCGATGCGCTCTACGTCTGACGGCATGTCGAACCAGTCCGGCGCGCTGCCTGCGGTCGCGTTCTTCATGAAGCGCGCCCACGCCGGCACCGCGACCGTTCCCGCAAATCCGCGATTCATAATCTTCTTTTTCTCGTCGTAGCCGAACCACACGCCTGCGACCAGATGCGGCGTGTAGCCCACGAACCACGCGTCGCCGTAATCGTCGGTCGTTCCGGTTTTGCCCGCGGCCGGCAGTTTGAATCCTTCGGTTCTCGCGCGCGATCCGGTTCCGCGGTTCATCACGTCGGCCATCATGCTCGAAATCAAATATGCGGTCCCTGGACGGACGGCGCGGTACGGATGTCGATCGAGCGAGCTTTGCCAGATGATGTCGCCGTTGCGGTCTTCGATGCGCGTGATCAGGGTGTGCGGCGCGATGATGCCGCTGTTCGCGAATGCGCCGTACGCCGATGTGAGATCGAGCGAGCGTCACCTCGCCGGTGCCGAGCGCCAGCGACGGCACCGAGGGCAGTGGCGAGCTGATACCCAGCCGGCGCGCGTAGGTCTGCGTCGTCGTGATGCCGACGAGCTGCATTACTCTGGCTGCGGCGCGATTGCTCGAGACCGTCAGCGCCTGGCGCAGCGTGTAGCCGGCGGCTTCGTGCTCGCCCGACGGAAGCCAGTCGCCCTGCGCGGTATGAATCGGCGTGTCCATGCCGGTCACCTCCGAGCTGGGCATATATCCCTGCTCGAGCGCGGCCGCGAAGAGGAGCGGTTTGAACGCGGAGCCCGGCTGCCGCTTCGCCTGCATCGCGCGATTGAACGAGCTCGTGTGAAAGTCGCGGCCGCCCACCATCGCGAGCACCTCGCCGGTGCGCGGGTCGATCGCCACGAGCGCCGCCTCAAGATTATTGGTTTTGTCGAGCTGCGAGAGCCGCGCGGCGATCGCGTCTTCGGCGTGCCGCTGCAGCGTCATGTCGATCGTGGTGTAGATGCGAAGGCCGCCCTTCAACACATCCTCAGAGCCGAACTGCTGCATCACCTGGCGCCGCACGGCTTCGAGAAAATGGAGTCCCGTTGCGTCAGCGCCGTGCGCGACGTTCGCGCCATGATGCGTGGCCGCGTAGGGATCGTGGCGCTCGGGCACGAGCGCCAGGGGAGACGCAATTGCCCCGCGTATAGTCGTCTTCGGTGATGGCGCCGCGCTCGCGCATCGCTTTCAGAACCGTATCGCGGCGCGACCTGGCGACGTTGGGCGCCGTTCGCGGCGAGCACACCGATGGGCACGGAATGATGCCGGCCAGCAGCGCGCTTTCCGCGCTGTTGAGCTCGGACGCGGGTTTGGCGAAGTAGCCGCGCGCGGCGGCCTCGACCCCGTAGTGGCCGTTGCCGAGGTAGATGCGGTTGAGATAGGCCTCCAGGATGTGTTTCTTGTCGAATCGGCGCTCGACCCGCAGCGCGAGCAGCGCCTCTTTGATTTTGCGCTGGATGTTGCGATCGGTGGTCAACGCCACGTGACGGATGAGCTGCTGCGTAATGGTGCTGCCGCCCTGCTTGATCGCGCGCGCTCTCAGATCGACCCATGCGGCGCGCGTCAGCCCGATGACGTCCATCCCGGCGTGCTGGTAGAAGTAGCGATCTTCAGCCGTGAGCACCGCCGTAACCATGGTCGTCGACACGCGGTCGAGCGGAACGTTGGTGCGATCCTCGCTTGCGAAGGACAACACGAGATTGTTATGCCGGTCGTATACGAGCGAGGCTTCGCGGCGCGCTGTCGAGCCGCAAGTCGCGGGTCATCTCATCCAGCTCTCGGGCGAAGAGGTGCAGCGATCCGAGACAGACCACCAACGTGGCCGCGGCCACGCACCAGATAAAATAACGGCCGAACTGCCTGACTCTCTCCATGCTCACGTCCTGTTTTCAAGGAGTTGCAAGCAGAAGGCCACATGGAAAATTCGGCGCAGGAATTGCTTTAGAGAGTGATCATGCACCGCTATGTACCCCGAAGCATTCGGCAGCTGCGGCGGCTGCTGAAGGGCATGCCGATTGGCATGCTCACAACCCAGACGCTGAACGGCGACAGCCATGCCCGGCCGATGCTCGTGCACGACGTCGACGAAAGCGGATGGCTCTGGTTCGTCACCGACCGTCACTCGCGCAAGGCCTGCGAGCTGAGTCAGAACCCGCACGCGACGATCGCGTTTCAATCAAGAAAAGGGGATCGGTACATTTCCGTGCAAGGCACGGCCGTCGTCGTGCGCGACGATGTCAAGTTAAAGGAATTGTGGAACCCGACGCTGCGATCGTGGTTCCCGCGCGGCAGACGCGATCCGGAAATCGTGCTGGTTGCCGTGCGTGTGGCGCGCGCCGAATATTGGCTGGTGCCACGCACGCGACTCGTGCGCGCTATCGGCGATAGTCAAGGCCGCGATCACGGGGAAGCAGCACGAGGCGGGGAAGCACGGGGTTTTGGATTTGTATCCGATGTTCGCATGAAACGGTGAAACAAATGTGGCGGCGGAAACGCGGCGGCGGCGGCGGTCGTATGCAGCTACAGAGTGCCCTCTCCGCTTTCTCATTCTCGCCGACTGCGTGCCTGCATCGCTGCTGTCGATACTGGAGCGCAAACGAACACGTGGCGTCAGTGTCTCTCCGACAGCTCACCCGCCGCCGCGATTAGCGCGTGCACCTCAATCATTACTTTGGATCCCCGCAATGACGGGGCATTCGTCAACCGGGGAATCGCTTACCGGCGCGCCGGTGACATCGAGCGGGCGATCAGGGATTACGACGAGGCGATTCGGTTGAATCCGCGTGCCGCAGATGCATTCAACAACCGTGGGAATGCGTTTCGCGCGCTGGACGACCCCGAGCGCGCCATGCGCGACTACGACGAGGCGCTTCGGCTCGACCCCCACTACGCCCACGCCTATAACAACCGCGGGATCATTTTTCTCGAGATGGACGAGGTCGACCGCGCGATCGCCGACTTCAACAAAGCGATTGCGGAGGAGCCGGGCTACGCGAATGCATTCCGCAACCGCGGCCTGGCCTGGCTGCAACAGCGGTTGTTCGATCGAGCCAACGAGGATTTCGACGAAGCCTCCAGGTTGAGCCGCCAGCAAGCCGTCTACTAAAGCCGCGTGCCCGTGAGCGCGCGCACGATGACGCTGTCCTGCCGGAACCGTCGTTCCAGATCCTTCCGAAAGCTGCCCCACCACTCGCGGTCGAGCTCGCCCGTCATCACTTCGAAGATCACGATGTCATCGCGCGTGGTTTCGCCGGCATCGTCCCTCCAGAGTCCGCGGGCAGGCGCTCGCATGTAGGTCGTGACGCCGCCGAATCGATCGGCGAGCTCGGCTCGCAGCTGCACGAAATCGTCCGGCTCGAAGTGGTGCCCTTCGTTATCGTTCACGGGAAGAAGAATCTGGACCAGGTACATCGTTTCTCAGCTACAGGCTACCGGCTACCAGCTAGTGGCGGTGACGAGCGAGAGCGGATCGACGCGCGCGCCGTTCAGCCGAGTGCTCCAATGAAGGTGCGGTCCAGTTACCCGACCGGTCGCACCCACGAGTCCAACGATCGTCGCCGGTTCCACCGTGTCGCCGACCTTCGCGTGCAGCTCGGACAGATGCGCGAAGACCGAGAAAAGCCGATCGCCGTAGTCGATCACGATCGTGTTCCCGGTGAAGTACATCGGCGACGCGACGACGACCTCGCCATGGTTCGCCGCCCGGATCGGCGTGCCTGGCTTGCCGACGAAATCGACACCTGCATGCGGCGAGCGCCGCTGGCCATTGTAATAGCTGCGTGTGCCGAAGTTACTCGTCGGCTGTCCGTCGACGGGCAGCACGAAGGCGCCCGACCATCGCCTCGGCGACACGCGCGCGTACGCGGCGGCGAGCACAGCCGCGTCACGGGCGATCTGTTCGAGCGCCTCCGGTGGGGGATCGACGAACCCGCCAGGCACACTCAAGCGGCGCACCCGAAACTCCTTCGGCACAACGCGCAGCGTTTGCGCGGCCGGCGCCGCGCCGCCTTTGCGTTCGATGCGCAGGCGATACGCGCCCGGCTTCGTGTCGAGATCGATGCCGGCGAGCGCGCGCCATCGCTGCTGCTCGTTCATCGTAGTGAAACGCAAGGTTCTGCCCGAGCACGGTTCCTGTGATCTGCTCGTTTCCATTTGCGCCGCTGATATCAACACGCGCGACATCGCCGGGGCTTAACGTCGCGGGCGCGATCGACACCAGAAGTGGGCGCTGTCCCTGGGAGCGGGCGTATGCGAGCTCCACACTGGAGGCGAGCGCGAGCATTGCTGCGGCTGCGAAAAAGCGCCGGTAAATCACGTTGATTCTGACGATATCACTTACGGCCTCGCAGGGCATGCCGCGCCTAGCGCGCAGCGAAGTGGATGTGCAAAGGCGGGCACAGTGCTTGCAGTGCGAGGCGGCCATGGATAACCCAAAGACCTCACGTCGGGAATTTTGTGCGCACGCGATTTCGTTGGTCACAGTGGCATCTCTCATCGAGGGATGTGGCAGTAAAGGTAACCCGGGCGAGCCCTGGCGGGGGGGGTGTTACCAATGTGCCGGCGCTTCCTACGGTCAGCGGAACCTCCGCAGGTGGCACGGTGACCGTCAGCAACGTGGGCGGCACCGCATTGGCCAACGCAGGAAGCGCCGCGCTCGTGCAGGCGGGCAACAGC
This sequence comes from Vicinamibacterales bacterium, assembly GCA_963730445.1. Lineage (GTDB taxonomy): Bacteria > Acidobacteriota > Vicinamibacteria > Vicinamibacterales > JAMQPK01 > JAMQPK01. The sequence continues at coordinate 23,499 of CAVSRX010000009.1, forward strand.
AGTTTTCTCGTCGCGCGCACGGGAGAGAATGCATTCAACGCATTTCGGCGATTTGCACGCACGAACAGTGCATCGTCACGGGCTTTCAGTCGGACGTATTCGTGTGCCCGTGCTCACGGGTCGCAGTACAATACCAGCGGGCAGGTTCAGCAGGGGCCTGCGACGCAGCGGCTCCAGCAATTCACCACGCAATTTACGAATAACGTACTGACAATTACCGTCTAGGTAAATCCAATGATTCAACGTCTGCACGTTGCGATTCTCGTAGTGTGTGTGTTCGGACTCGTTGCCGCCAGCGCCGCGGCCGAGCCGATGTTTCTCGCGAAGAATGAGACGCGCTGCACGAGCTGCCACTATTCGCCGACCGGCGGCGGATTGCTGACGCCGTATGGCCGTCTCCAGTCGCGTCAGGAATTGTCGACGACCAGCGGCGATTCCGAAGCATTTCTCTGGGGCGCGTTCGGCGATGCGCTCGGTCCCGTCGACTTGGGTATCGACGCGCGCCCCACGCGATTGCGCGTGGCGTTTCCGGGCGGCACGTCGAGCCGGTTTCTCATGATGAACGCCGACCTGCTCGGTGCGTTGCAAGGCGGTGGCTGGACGTTCTACGGTCAGATTGGACGGCGGCCTGAAATCGGGAACACGGGCGGAGACATCTACTCGTACGAGTACTGGGCCGCCAAGCAACTGTCGGCCGCGTGGGCGATTCGCGCGGGAAGATTCCTGCCGGCCTACGGAATCAGGTTTGCCGATCACACGTCGTACAACCGCACGACGCTCGGGTTCGACAAGTACGATCAAGTGCTCGGCGCCGAAGTGAGCCACACAAGCCAGAAGCGTGTGATTCAGATTTCAGCGGGCCCAGGCCGCGCCGAAGCCGTCTTCAATGAAGAAGGAAAAAATCCGTTCACCACGACAGGCCGCGTGCAGTTCGATCTGAATTCCAGAAATGTCGTGGTTGGATCCGGCTTGTTCAGGTCCGAGTCGGGAGAAGGGGCGCGGCGCGAGGTGAGCAATGGGGCGGCCGGTCTGGCGTATGGGTTCTCGCCTGCATCGCGCGTCACGATCTGGACGGAAGCGGACGCGCGTTTCAGAGACGAAGACAATGGGCAATCGTTCCTGCTGGTGAACGAAACGTCGGTCGAGGCGGTGCGCGGCGTGTGGCTGAAATTCTCGCCGCAGCTTCGCACGGAGTCGGGAACGATTCCGGGCTTCGTCAGGCTGAAGCTCGAAGCCAACATTCTGCCGCGCACGCATTGGAACGTCGACGTCGCGTACTATCGCGACTCGAACAGACGCAACAAGCTCGTCACGCACACGGTGATGAGCCAACTTCACTTGTACCTGTAACTAGAGATCTACTAGATCTACAGATCTATAGATCTTAGTTACGGGAGGCGAAAGCGATGTATTCGCCTGAATACGCCCCTCCGCTCACCGCCACCACGATGTATTGCCGTCCGTCGATGCTGTAGGTCATCGGCGAGCCGCTTTGGGGCGCAGGGATGAAGATCGCGCCGACCTGTGCGCCGGTCGCCTTGTCGTAGGCGCGCAACATCGCACCGCGTCCCCGCGGCGTCGTGGTCGCCTGGGGATCGCCCATGATCACGAGCGTCTTCGTGACCAGCAGTCCGACCGATCCGTTCTGTCCGGTTTTCGGAATCGTCAGACCCTTCAACGCCGGGTGATTGCGCACGCCGTCAGGCGTATCGCCATGCGGTACTTGCCACAAGAGTTCCCCGCGATCGAGCTGGATGGCGGCGAGCACGCCGTAAGGCGGCTTCATGATCGGCAGCCCCTGTACAGTGAGCCCGCCGGCCGGAAGATTCGATGCTTGCGCTGTTGTACCGCGCGCGGGAGGCGCCGGTGCGTCCGGCGCTGGCGAAGCAGCCGCCGGAGCCGCGGCGGCCGCGGCTTGTGCGATGGCGCGCGGCGAATCGGCGGCGCAGCAATCTCCGGGGCCGAACACTTCGACGAACGGCTGTCCGCTGACGCCGCGCACGTAGCGGATGTCTGAGAATCCTGCGGGCGGCGGCACCAGGGAATGCGAATTGATGCCCGCGTTCGACGCCGGCGCATACGCGACGTGCATCTCCGGGTCGTAGCCGCCGCCAGGCCAGTTCGTGCCGCCCCCAAGGTTGCCGAGGCTCAGCGATCCGAGCAATCCGTCATTGGTGCCGAGGATCGGCGGATTGAACAGCGGGCCCGGTTTGTACCGCGACAGTTGCGAGAGAGCCTGCGCGCGCAGCTCGGGCGTGAAGTCAATGATGTCGTCTGGAATGTTGACGAAGTTGCGCGCGTACGCGGGCGGTTTGGTGGGGAACGGCTGCGTCGGCGAGTACGTCTCACCGGGAACGTCGCCCCGCGGGACCGGCCGCTCCTCGATCGGCCACACTGGCTGACCCGTCACGCGATCGAACACATAGAGAAAGTTCTGCTTGCTCGGTACGGCGACCGCTTTGATCGCGCGGCCGTTCACGTTGATGTCGGCCAGCAGCGGCGCCGACGACATGTCGAGGTTCCAGAGCGGGTGATGCACGAACTGGAAATGCCACTTGCGCTTCCCGGTTTTCAGATCGACGCACACGAGGCTTTCGGCAAACAGGTTGTTGCCCGGACGATGACCGCCGTAGTGATCCGATGTCGGCGTCTCGACGGGCAGATAGACGAGGCCGAGCTCTTCATCCACGCTGATCTGCGTCCAGACGCCCACGTTTCCATTGAGCGCCCACGAATCGTTGTCCCACGTCTCGTGGCCGTACTCTCCCGGGTTCGGAATCGTGTTGAAGCGCCAGAGCTGTTTACCCGTCCGCACGTCGAACGCGCGCACGAGTCCCTTCGTGTTGTTGTGCGTCGAGACCGTCGCCCCTTCCCGGAATGACGATCCGATGATGACGACGTCGCCGGCGACGGCAGGCGTCGAGTGGATGCCGATCTCGCCGGACTCGAGATCGATTTGCTGATTTACACCCTTGACGACCCCGACCTTCAGGTCGAGCACACCTTTGTTCGCGAACGACTGAATCATGGCGCCGGTCTTCGCGTCGAGCTCGACCAGCTGATACCCAGTCGTGACGTAGATGACGCGCTCGTCGCCTTTGCCATCGGTCCAGTACCAGACGCCGCGGCCCGATAACTGGCGCGGCGAGACCGCCGCGCGACGCCCTTCGCGCAGGCTGTGCGCCCAGTTCAGCTCGCCGGTCCGCCCGTCGAGCGAGATGATCGAGCGGCGCGTGCCGCCGGTCGTGTACAACGTGCCCTTTACCATCAGCGGCGTGCCTTCGAGCTTGTACTCGGGGCGCGGGCCGAGATGGTCGGTCTTGAAGCGCCAGGCAACTTGCAGCTGATTGAAGTTCGTCGCGTTGACTTGATCGAGCGGCGAATAGCGCCAGCCGCGGAGATCGCCCGAATAGTCCGGCCACTCGCCGTTATTGATGCTCGGCTTGCCGGAGGCGGGGGACTGGCCGTTGATCGGAGTGATGACTGTGAGAAGGCCGACGACAAACGACAAGGCTAAAGCCTTGTGCCACCGGACAGGAGCGAGGCGCGCCATCATCCACCGCCTTTCGGAGGGCTAAGGGCTATAGGGCTAAGTTGAGGCGGATTATATGGCAGTTGCCGGTAAGTCGTGTCCGCCTTTAGGCGGACGCGTGATTACTCCCGCGCGAGCGCGAGGTAGACGGCGATGGGGGCGATGAAGAGGCAAAGAGCCGCAGCGAGAACGATGTACAAGACCGGCAGACCCACCGACACCGGCGCCATGTCCGCGAACGACAGTGCCGGCAGCGTCAGGCGCCCCGCCACCGACACGAGCAATCCAATCAACGCCGCAATCGCCAGCGCCTGCGTAAACACGATGGGTCGTGCAGCCTTGCGCGCGGCGTCCTGCCGTGCGCGCATCTGCGCGCGCCACCAGACGATCTCCGGGGTGGGCACTCGCGCCGCCCGCGTCGTGTGCTCGAACTCCTGGCGGATCTGCTGCGCGAGCGCCACGAGCGGCCCGCACTCGGGGCATTCAGGCTTGTCGCACTGACAGTCGCGGAGTCTCATGATGCCAGAATCCTCTTGAGCTTTCGCCGCGCGCGAAAGAGCAGCGGCTTGATGCTGCCCGTCTTCAAACCGAGCGTGCCGGCGATTTCTTCGTGCGACGATCCCTGACCGTATGCGAGCCACACCATCTCGCGCTCGCGCTGGGTGAGCTGCGCCAATGCGCGGTTCAGATCCGATCGCTGTTGCGTCTGCTGCGCCAGATCGCCTGTGTCGGCGATGTCGCCTTCGCCATGTTCCGGCAGTTGCGCGTTGTCAATCCGAGGGCGGCGAAACCGGTCGCGAATCAAATTCGTCGCGATGCGGAACAGGTAGTTTTTCCGATGCTCCTCCGACTCGAAGGCCATCGTCGGCCCGAAGGAGCCGGTAATACGCTTCCTGCAGCATGTCGTCGGCGGCGGAAGGGTCGTTTGTCGCGCGCGCCAGATAGGCCCACAACATGCCCGACGTTCGTGTGTAGAAGCCGCGAAACGTCTCTTCGTCCATTTGCAGCGTGTCGTCGAGCGCCGGGCTGTCTGCGGCCGGCGCTACCGGATCCAGGCTGTCCATGAATGGAAACGCGTATGAGAGAAGTTGGCGCGTCATGGCGTTGGCGTGTCCCCACTATAGCGCCGCGACAGCGATTGCACCAGCCCGAGGCGCTGAGACAGGAAATATGAGACGACGGCCGATACGGCGAACCCGATGCCAATCATCAGGACGACGATGCCGACGCCACTCAGGAACGTGGTCACTTCGGGTTCCCCCGCCGTCGAGCTCACCGTGATCAGCCCCGCTCCGAGCGCGCCGAGCACGATGCCCGACTGCATCGACCAGAAGATGCGGCTGAGCGGCGCGCCCATCGCGCGCGGCGCAGCCTGAGGGAGCGCGGGCGCGTCCGTGAGCAGTCTTGCCCTGCGGGGACTGGAGGTAGGCGAGCAGCTCCTCGCTCGACGCAAACCGATCGATCAGTTTGGTGTTGAGATCGCTCTGGGCCTTCATGGCGCGCTGCCAGCGCCTGTGCTCGACGACGGTTTTGACGAGAAAGACGATGCCGGTCGTGATGGTCATGACGACCAACGCGACGCCGGCGAACTCCACAGTATGGTTCAGCGCGCGCGCGACTTCCATGCGAGGGTTGTTGTTCTGTTCGTCGTAACGGCGCTCGCCGATGAAATATGAAGGATTGTGAGCGATCTCAGGATGTTGCTCCAGAAACGCGGCGAGCACCGGGTAGTTGGCCAGGTAGTCGGCGCGATACATCAGCGTGGGATCGATGCGCAGCACGTCGCGCACCGACGGCGGATGCTGATTGAAGATCTCGTTGAGCCGGTCGCGTGTCTCCCGCGCATCGCGATTTTCGGCGATGACCATCCCGGGTGACTGCGCGGGCGCGGCAGGCGCCTGCGGGCGCTGAGGGGGAGCAGGGGCTGCCGGCGCGCGCTGGGCCGGTTGGCGCGCCTCGGAGACCGCAGCCGACATCAGTAACACTATAAGAATGACGGGGATGTGTAAGTTTTTCATCACCCTTCTAATACGCGCGGCCCCGGCGAAGGTTAGCGCAACCACGCCAGCGCCTGTCCCCCTAAGAAGATGTAGATCGCGAAAATGGCGCCCTCTCCGATGGTTACCCCCAGCAGGCACTTCTTCAGGTCGACCTTCAGGGCCCCGCAGACGTAGCAGACCAGGTCGGTCGGCGCGATGGGAAAGAAGCTCCAGGCGATGACGATCGGCAGCTCGCGACGAGCCATAAGTGCTCGCAGCTGAGCCACTTGTGGGCCGTACCGCTTCATGAAAAACCGGTCGAACTGCATGAGTTCGGCAAAGTAGTAGACGGCCGCCGAGGAAACGATGATACCCGCCACGGTGAGCGCATACAAAGGCCAGGGGGGCAGGACGAGCATGCCGGCCACGACGAGATAGGTGGCGGGGACGAGCGTGAACCCCCGCACGCACCCCAGCGCCAGATACACGGCATATAGCCACGAGGGCGGCGAGTCCGACAGCTGCACCAGTAGCCGCTGCAGCGTATCCCGGTGAAAACCGTAGATATAGAGCGCGCTCGTCAGCAGAACGAGCCATAGGAGCAAGAGGACCCTGCGAGTTGGCATCAAAGGTGCTTTAGACCTCTGTGGATTATGAAAACTGGATTCTTTCAACTGGTTTCGCAAGTCGTCGGTCTCTCAGTAGGTGTGGCGGTGATGACTGCAACGGTCCTACTTGGTGCAGCTGCGCTGCTCCAGTAGGCGCGTGCTGGAGTGTCAGGCGCGCATAGCGCCGCCATTCCGTGCACACCTTACCTATGACGACTGACCCCCGCAGTCTGTTCGACGTGTCTTGGCGCGCGATTGCGAAGGTACTCGTCGCGGTGGCGTTGGTGTGGGCGTGGTTCCAGCTGTGGCAATTCGTCATGGTGATGGTCGTCGCCATCATCATTGCGATCGCGCTCGATCCCGTCGTCTGTTATCTCGAGCGATACCGCGTGCCGCGATGGCTTGGGGCGTGTGGCAGCGTCATGTTGCTCGTTGCGCTCGTCGCGGCAATGATTGCGGCGAGCTGGGTCTCGATCACCCAACAGTCACGGTTCATCGCTGACAACCTCATCGAGTTCTCTCGCCAGATTCGCGCATCATTTCCTGCGATCGAGCGTCTCCTGCCCACCGCCGAGGGCGGCCTTGGGCCGTACGCGCTGTCATTCGGCCGCTCGGCAGCGAATGCCGTCGCAATGTTCGTCGTCGCGCTGGTGTTGACGGTCTATCTTCTGATCGAGTGGAAGTCGACCGTCGAATGGCTCATGGCGTTTGTGCCGCAGGACCAGCGGCCGAAGATGCGGCGCACGCTCGCCGACGCACGTGCGACGGTCTTCAGCTATGTCGTGGGCAATGCGCTGACATCGGTGATTACCGCGGTGGCCACGTTCGTCGCGCTCGTATTGCTGAAGGTGCCCGCGGCGCTCGTGCTGGCGATCATCGCGGGACTCTTCGATTTCATCCCTGTGGTGGGATTCATGTTGTCGTTGGGCATCACGGCGCTCTTGGCTGCGACCGTTTCGATGACCGCCGTATGGGCCGTCATTGCGTTTTATGTGGTCTTCAACGCTCTAGAGAATTACTTCATCGCCCCCAAGATCTACGGCAACGAGCTCCAGCTCTCGCAGCTGGCCGTGCTCATCGCGGTGGCCGTGGGCGGGCAGCTCGGGGGCGTAATGGGCGCGCTTCTGGCCCTGCCGATCGCGGCCGTCTACCCCACCATCGAGCGCCTCTGGCTGCGCGACCAACTGAACAGCGACACGGTCGAGATCCATAAGCGCCTGTCGGCTTAGCAGCGCTACTTTACCGATAAAGTAAACAGAAATCGTTGACTTTAACTGTAAAGTGTAGTACTTCCACGGCTGCAGTCTCTTGTTTAATCTCAGCGGAAAAGTGGCCGTCGTCACCGGCGGCGGATCAGGCATCGGGCGGGCGATTGCGACACGCTTCGGCGGTCAGGGTGCGCACATCGTCGTGCTCGATCTCGACGGTCAGGCGGCGAAGGACGCTGCGGCGGCGATAATCGCGGCGGGCGGCAGCGCAGACGCCGCGGCCTGCGATGTCTCGGATGCCGCCGGCGTGAAAGCGGCGTTCGATGGGATTGTCGGGCGAACGCGACGGCTCGACATTCTGATTAATAATGCCGGGGTTGCTCACGTCGGCAACATCGAGCGAACTCCCGAAGACGAGTTCGACCGCTTGTATCGCGTCAACGTCAAGGGCGTGTACTTGTGCAGCCAGGCGGCCGTGCCCGTGATGGTGCGGCAGGGGGGCGGCGTCATTCTGAACATGGCGTCCATCGTCTCGTTCATCGGCGTCGCCGATCGGTTCGCGTATTCGATGACCAAGGGCGCGGTGCTGACGATGACCAAGTCGATCGCCATCGATTACGTGAAGCAGAACGTGAGATGCAACTGCATCTGCCCGGCGCGCATCCGCACGCCCTTTGTCGATGGCTTCGTGAAGAAGAACTATCCGGGGCGCGAAGAGGCGGTGCTGCAAGAGCTGGCCGAGTACCAGCCCATGGGCCGCATGGGGACCCCCGAAGAAGTCGCGTACCTGGCGTTGTATCTCTGCTCGGATGAAGCGTCGTTCGTCACCGGGCAGGCGTATCCCCTCGACGGCGGCGTGCTGAATCAATGAGATTTGTCCTGACGGTGAATCTGAAAGATGAACCGGGGAGCGTCGAGACATACAAAAGCCATCACCGCGAGGTGTGGCCCGAAGTGCAGGCCAGCTTCAAACGGGCCGGCGTGGAGCAGATGGACATCTATCTGCTCGGACGCCGCCTCGTGATGGTCGTCGAGATGCGTGATGGGCTCGACTATCGCACCGCGTTCAACGCGCATGCGGCGTCGAATCCGAGAGTGGTCGAATGGGAACGCGTGATGAAATCGCTCCAGGAGCCTTCAGCAGAGGCACGTGCGGGCGAATGGTGGGCCGCCATGGAGCTGGTCTTCCATCTGAATCAGGGGACAGCGGAGGAGCCGGCCATTGCCCACGTCGCCGATCGGTCGCGCACGTCCTGAAACCGGAGCGATGACGCATCTCCGGCAGGCCTGGGCCCTGCCGTCGAGACCGCGTCCGATCGTCATTATTGGCGCCGGCGGCGTTGTACGTACGGCTCACCTGCCCGTCTACCAGCGACTGAAGTTTCCGGTCGCTGGGCTCTACGACATCAACCGCGACGCATCGCGCGAAACGGCGAGGCGGTTCGGCGTGTCGACCGTGTTTTCGTCGCTCGCGGAGGCCGCCGCCTCTGCCGACGCCGTGTTCGACCTGGCCGTGCCTGGCGATCAGATTGCCGGCGTGTTGAAAGAGCTGCCGCGCGGTGCGGCCGTGCTCATTCAGAAGCCGATGGGCGAAGATCTCGCCGCGGCACGATCGATCGTCGGCATCTGCCGCGAGCTCGGACTGGTCGCGGCGATGAATTTTCAGCTGCGCTTCAGCCCGAACGTGCTCGCGCTTCGCGATCTGCTGGCCGGCCGCGAGCTTGGCGAGATCGTCGACATCGAAGTGCGGCTGGTCGTGAAGCAGCCGTGGCACCTCTGGACATTTCTCGAGCAGGCGCCGCGCCTCGAGATCCTGTACCACTCGATTCACTACCTCGATACGATACGGGCGCTGGTTGGGGAGCCGCGCGGCGTGTACTGCCGCGCCGTTGCGCATCCGTCGATGCCCGAGTTTCAGGATACGCGCAGCACGATTATTCTCGACTACGGCGACGCGCTGCGCTGCTCGCTGCTGCTCAACCACACGCATGAGCAGCAGGGTGCGCACGGCGCATCGTTGCTGAAGGTGGAAGGCACGAAGGGAGCGGCGCAGCTGACGCTCGGCGTCAACCTCCACTATCCGAACGGGCCGCGCGACACGCTCGAGGTCGCGCTCGAGAAGGGCCGCTGGCAGCCCATCGCATTGAGAGGCTCGTGGTTCATCGAGGCGTTCGAAGGCCCGATGTCGAATCTGCAGCGGTTCGTGGCCGGCGAGGACGCCGCGCTGGTCTCGCCGGTCGACGATGCGATCAGGACGATGGCGCTCGTCGAAGCGTGCTATCAGTCGAGCGCCTCTGGCGGCACACCTGTCCCGAGATGTGAAACGAAGAGCGAATAAAGCTCGTACGTAGTGTCCGGCTTCAGCCGGACCGTGATCATGCGCATAGACTCACACCAGCATTTCTGGCGCTATACAGCCGCCGAGTACGGCTGGATCGACGATGCAATGGCGGCGCTGCGCCACGATTTTCTGCCAGCCGATCTGCGCCGCGAAATGGATGGCGCGGCCATGGACGCCTGCATGGCGGTGCAGGCGCGCCAGACACTCGAAGAAACGCGATGGCTGCTCGAGCTGGCCGACGCGAATCCGTTCGTGGCGGGGGTCATTGGCTGGATCGATCTTCAGGCCGATGACGCCGCCGAGCAGCTGGAACAGTTCGTCGATCACCCGAAATTCGTCGGCGTGCGCCACATCGTACAGGCGGAGCCCGACGATCGTTTCATGCTGCGGCCGGCCTTCGGCCGCGGCATCTCGCTGCTCGAAGATCGCGATCTCACCTACGACATCCTGATTTATCCGAAACACCTTCCGGCTGCCGCCGATCTCGTCTCGCGATTCACGCGCCAGCGTTTTGTGCTCGACCACATGGCGAAGCCCGACATACGGAGGGGCGAGAGACGGGATTGGGAAAAAGGGATCCGCGAGCTCGCGACATTTCCGCAGGTGTTCTGCAAGCTCTCGGGGCTTGTGACCGAAGCGGACTGGACGCGCTGGACACCTGCTGACATGCGCCCGTATCTCGACGTCGTATTCGACTGTTTCGGCGCGCACCGGCTGCTCGTCGGTTCTGATTGGCCGGTGTGCACGGTGGCCTCCGGTTACCGCCGCACGATCTCACTCATTGAGGATTACATGATCGGCAGGACTGCCGCGGAGCGCGACGCCGTCATGGGCGGAAACGCGGAGCGTCTGTGGCGCCTGCCGGAATGCGTAGGGCGCAACTTAAGTTGCGCACTACCAGAGGAAGATCGCGTATGACCAAATCCAGTGTGTTCGTTGGAGCGCTTCTATCAGTCCTCTTTTCCGCGTGCAGCTCGTCGTCGCCCACGGACGGCGGCAAGATGACGATCGCCGTCATCCCAAAGGGCACGTCGCACGTGTTCTGGCAGAGCATTCACGCAGGCGCGGCGAAGGCGGCGCAGGAGCTTGGGGTCAACATCATCTGGAGAGGCCCGCTTCGCGAGGACGATCGCGCATCGCAGATCGCCGAGGTCGAGGGCTTCATCACGCGCGGTGTGTCGGGCATCGTCCTGGCGCCGCTCGACGAAGCGGCCCTGGTGGGTCCGGTCGGCGACGCGGCGCGCGCGAAAATTCCCGTCGTCATCATCGACTCGGGGCTGAAAGGTGGCGATTACGTCAGCTTCGTCGCGACCGACAACCGTCGCGGCGGGCGGATGGCAGCCGAGGGGCTCGCGAAGATGCTCCCGCAAGGCGGACGGGTCGTGGTGCTTCGTTACGCCGAAGGTTCGGCAAGCACCATCGATCGCGAAGAAGGGTTCCTCGAAGAGATCGCCAAGCACAAGAACATCCAAGTGCTCAGCTCGAATCAGTATGGCGGTGCCGATGTCGAAGGCGCGTACAAACGAGGCGAGGCGCTGCTGCATAAGTTCCGCAGGCCCGATGGATTCGCTCGAGCTCGACGGCATCTTCACCTCGAACGAATCGAACACGCTTGCGCTGTTGCGCGTTCTGCAGTCGAGCGGCTGGGCCGGCAAGGTGAAGTACATCGGGTTCGACGCCTCGGACACGCTCGTGAAGGGCCTGAGCGACGGGCACATCGATGCGCTCGTCGTGCAGGATCCGGTCAACATGGGTTATCTCGGTGTGAAGACCATGGTCGAGCACCTTCAGGGCCGTCCGGTAGAGAAACGCATCGATACCGGCGCGCAGCTCATCACTCGCGACAGAATGTCCGACCCCGCTGTCAAGGAGCTGCTGCAGCCAGACCTGTCTCGATGGTTGAAACCCTAACTGCACACTTCGAGATGCGCCGCGTGCGCAAGGCGTTCGGCGGCACCGTCGCGCTCGACGGTGTGGACCTCGCCGTGCGCGGCGGCGAGGTGTGCGCGCTCGTCGGGCAGAACGGCGCCGGCAAGAGCACGCTGATGTCGATTCTCGCCGGCGCGATCGCCCCCGATGCGGGAGCGATGACGTTGAACGGTGCGAGGTACGCGCCACGCGATCCACGCGAGGCGCGCAAGGCCGGCGTGGCGATGATCTATCAGGAGTTGTCGCTCGCGCCCCATCTGAGCGTGATGGACAACATCGCGCTTGGCGTCGAGCCGCGGCGGCAGGGCGTGTTGCGCGCGCTCGGGATCGTTCATCGCGATGCGGTGCGCCGCTCGGCGCGGACGGCGCTCGAACAGCTCGGCCATGCGGACATTCCCGTCGACGCTCCGGTCGGCGAGCTGTCGCCTGCGGCGCAGCAGCTCGTGGAGATTGCGCGCGCGTTGGCGTTCGGTTGCCGCGTGCTCGTGCTTGACGAGCCGACGAGCAGCCTGGCGCACGGCGACGTGCGGAAGCTGTTCGAGCTGATTCGCCGGCTCAAGCAGCAGGGCCTGGCCATCGTGTACATCTCGCACTTCATCGAAGAGGTGACGCAGGTGTCCGATCGTTTCGTCGTGTTGCGCGATGGGCGCAACGCCGGCGAGGGAATGACGACCGCGACCAGTGGCGATGAAATTGTCAGCCTGATGGTCGGGCGCGCGCTCGAGGATCTGTATCCGCGCGGGGCGCGCACGGTCGGCGAGCCGCTGCTGCAGCTCGACGGTTTCGCGCCCGAGCGGCTGGGCCCGGCTTCCTTCACGCTGCACCGCGGCGAGATTCTCGGCATTGCCGGCCTGCTGGGCGCGGGCCGCACGCGGCTTCTTCGAGGACTGTTCGGTCTTGACGCCGTGAAACGCGGATCCGTGAAGCTGGGTGTGCATGCGGGACCATCCGCCCCGGCCGATTGGTGGCGGCACGGCATGGGCATGCTCAGCGAAGACCGCACAGGCGAAGGGCTCGCGACGAACTTGAATATCGCAGACAACATGACAATGACGCGCCTCGAGGGGCCCGCGCGGGGGTTTCTGGTGTCGCCGACGCGGCAACGAAAGAGCGCTCGCCAATGGATCGAGCGCCTCGATATCCGCGCGACGGGCCCTGCGCAGGAAGTATCGCGGTTGTCGGGCGGCAACCAGCAGAAGATTGCGCTCGCGCGGCTGCTCCACCACGACGTGGACGTGCTCGTGCTCGACGAGCCGACGCGCGGGATCGACGTCGGGAGCAAAGCGCAGATCTATAGATTGATCGACGAGCTCGTGCGTAGGCCGGGTCCGAATGGACCCGGCGATGGTCATACCGGACCCGGCAAGGCTGTTCTCATTGTCAGCTCGTACTTTCCCGAACTTCTCGCGCTGTGCGATCGCATTGCCGTCATGTCGCGCGGACGCCTCGGCGATCCTCGGCCCGCGTCTGAATGGACCGAGCACGCGCTGGTGTTGGAAGCATCAGGCGGGAAGTCGTGAGTCGCTTTCAGGATGCCGGCGTGCTCGCGGGGCTCGCGCTGGTCGCGATCCTTTTTGGAGTTCTCATCGGCCCGCAATTTTTCAGCCCCGCAAATCTCGAGCTCATGGCACGGCAGACCGCCATCGTGTGCGTCGCCGCGCTGGGCATGACGATGGTGATCGTGGCGGGCGGGATCGATCTGTCGGTCGGCTCGGTGATTGCGCTCAGCACGGTCGTGACCGCGCAGCTGCTTCGCGACGGATCGTGGCCGCTGGTTGCGGCCGCTGGTGCGATCGCTGCCGGCGCGGTGTGCGGGCTGATGAACGGCGTCCTCATCACCGGTCTGCGCGTCGTGCCGTTCATCATCACGCTCGGCACGATGCTGCTCGTGCGCGGCGGCGCCAAAGGGCTGGCCGACGAGCGGCGGCTCGAGGCGCCGCTGACATGGCTGAACAGCATGCTGCGCACCGTGCGCGACGGCAGCGGCCTGCTGCTGCCATGGGGAATCTGGATCGTCATTCTGCTCGCCGTGCTGGTGGCCATCACGCTGAAGTTCACGCGCTTCGGGCGACATCTGTTTGCCATCGGCTCGAACGAGCGGACCGCGCGGCTGTGCGGCGTACGGGTCGAGCGGTGCAAGATCGCGGTGTATGCCATTGCCGGCGCGTTTGCGGGGCTCGCGGGCGTCATGGAGTTCTCACGCCTGTCGGTCGGCGATCCGACCGTCGCGATTGGCGCGGAGCTCGGCGTCATCGCGGCGGTCATCATCGGCGGCGGCAGCCTCTCGGGCGGCAAGGGCACCGTCGTCGGAACCATTGCAGGCGCCGGCATCATGACCCTCATCCAGATTGGCTGCTCGCAGCACGGGCTGCCGAACTGGGTGCAGGAAATCGTGACGGGCACGATCATCGTGTTTGCCGTCGCGCTCGATCATTTCAGGTCCAGAGTATTGCGATGAAAATTACCGATCTTGCTGTTTTAGATTTGAGATTTCCGACGTCGAAGGAGCAAGTCGGCACCGATGCCGTGCATACCGATCCCGACTACTCAGCGGCCTACGTCATCCTCGCGACGGACAGCGGGCTCGAAGGACACGGTCTGACGTTTACGATCGGCCGCGGCAACGAAGTCTGCGCGGCCGCCATCGAGGCATTCCGGCATCTCGTCGTCGGCCGCGATCTGCGCGACATCACGTCGGACTTCGGCGGGTTCTGGCACAGCCTTGCCGGGGAATCGCAGCTGCGCTGGCTGGGGCCCGAGAAGGGCGTCATTCACCTGGCGCTCGCGGCCGTCGTGAACGCGGTCTGGGATCTCTACGGGAAGGCGGAAAAGAAGCCCGTCTGGAAGCTACTGGCCGACATGACGCCGGCGCAGCTGGTGTCGTGCGTCGACTTCCATCACATCACGGATGCGCTGACGCGCGACGAGGCGCTCGCGATTCTCGAGCGTCATGCCGCGACGAAAGCGACGCGCGAGGCCGAGTTGCTGAAGAACGGATATCCGGCCTATACGACGTCGGTCGGCTGGCTCGGGTACTCCGACGAGAAAATTCACCGACTCTGTCAGGAAGCGCTCGCCGACGGCTGGACGCATTTCAAAGTGAAAGTCGGCGGCAAGCCCGAGGACGATCTGCGGCGCTTGTCTGCCGTGCGCGCCGCGATCGGCCCCGAGCACAAGCTGATGATTGATTCAAACCAGAGATGGGATGTAGACGAAGCGATCGCGCGCATCAAGGAGCTTTCACACTTGAATCTATGGTGGGCGGAAGAGCCCACGCACCCGGACGATGTGTTGGGGCACGCGCGGATTGCGAAGGCGATTGCACCTGTCGGCGTCGCGACCGGGGAGCACGCGGCGAACCGCGTCATTTTCAAGCAACTGCTGCAGGCCAATGCCATCACCTTCTGTCAGATCGACAGCTGCCGCCTCGGCGGCGTGAACGAAAACCTCGCGGTCATGCTGATGGCGGCGAAGTTCGGCGTGCGCGTCTGCCCGCACGCGGGCGGCGTCGGACTCTGCGAGTACGTGCAGCACCTCTCGATGTTCGATTTCATCGGCATCACGGGCACGATGGAAGGACGCGTCATCGAGTTCGTCGATCATCTGCACGAACATTTCGAAGAGCCGGTGACGATCAGCCGAGGTCGATACATGCCGCCCACGAAGCCGGGGTACAGCATCACGATTAAGCCGGATTCGCGAGCAAGGTATCAGTTTCCTGACGGGGAGATCTGGCGCGTGTCACGATAAATACAGAACAGGAGATTAGGAGATTAGGAGTTGTTTTCGATCGAAAGCCAATTCTCCGTTGCTGCTAGAAGAACCGCGGGTGCCTCGGTGTTCGCCGCAATGATTATTCACTTAGCGATGACTGACTCGATGACGGCGACAGAGAAGCGAGCTTGGGGATTTCGACTGTGGTCGCGGCACCACTCATGGATTGCCATGCCGCTCTACTTTTTTGCGCGCGACCTCGGATCGCACGCACGTGGCTTCACGCCGCGCGATGGTGCGAGCGATACGCGACTTCCTACCTCTGGAGTTGAAGAGATCTACAACTACCGCGAAGTCGACCCCACGCTCGCGACGGCGGGGCAGCCGACCGAAGAGCAGTTGTTCTCCGTCGCGCGCGACGGCTTTCAGGTGGTGATCAATCTTGCGCTGCACGGCGATCCCCGGTATTCGCTAAAAGACGAGACTGCGTCAGTGACGTCGCTGGGTATGGAGTACATCCATATTCCAGTTGATTTTCAATCGCCGACGGAATCAGATTTACAGAAGTTTTTCGCTGCGATGGACGCGCATCGACAGCAGAAGGTGCTCGTGCATTGCGCTGCGAACAAAAGAGTGACGGCGTTTGTTGGCCTGTACCGGACAATCAAGCTGGGTTGGCCGGTCGACAAGGCGTTTGCTCTCATGCGTTCGGTGTGGGAGCCCGATCCGGTGTGGGCGGCGTTTATCGAGGAGCAGAACAGCAAGAATGGACACTGACAGCGCAATCCGAGCGGTCGTCGCGTTTCCGCACTTCGAGGGAGACGATCGGCACTGGCTCGAGTCGATCCGCGCGAAGCACGATCCGGAAGCCAAGAACATCAACGCGCACTTCACGCTCGTGTTTCCTGCGGTGCTGCCGCTGCGCGCCACGGAAGCCCATGTGACGCGCGTGGCGCACTCGACCGAGCCCATCAGGTTTGTGCTGCGGCGCGCGACTGTCGCGCCACACGCGATCGGGTCGGGCGGCCATGTGTTTCTCATTCCAGAGGATGGCCGGGACGCGCTCGCCGGGTTGCACGACCGGCTCTACGAAGGGGTCGCGCAGCCGCGCCCGAAGTGGAATACGTCCTTTACGCCGCACGTGACGGTTGCGGCGGGAACGACGATCGATCCGCTGCATACCCTGGCGGGCGAGCTGAACGCGAAAGGCCTGAGTATCCGCGGCTCGATCTCGGAGCTTGTGCTCGTCGACGTAACGTCTGCCGAGATTCGGCCCGTGGCGCATTTTCCGCTTGGGTCGCTTGTGTGATGCAGCCCAATTCGCGTAGAGTAAAGTTACTTACTTTAACGATAAAGTAGCCCAAAAAACAGCCATGGCCAGACCTACGATGCGACGGATCGCCGGCGAGCTCGGCGTCTCCGTCATGACCGTTTCCAAAGTCCTGAACAATCACGGGGACATCAGCGCGGCCACCCGCGGCCGCGTCCTCGCGAAGATTGAGGAGCTCGGTTACCAGCGAAACGCCGTCGCCCGCAGCCTGACCCTTCGCCGCAGCCACACCATCGGCATCGTCATTCCCGATCTCATGCACTCGTTCTTCGTCGAAATCATCGCGGGCATCGAGCCGGTCGCGAGCGTGCGCGGGTACGGACTGCTGCTGTGCAGCTCGGGCGAGGATGCGGCGAAAGAGCGCGCCGAGCTCGAGATGCTGCGTAGCCGTCAGGTCGACGGGATCGTGCTCGCGTCCGTGCACGGAAATGCGAACGAGGATCTGCTGCGGCAGTTGACGGGCATCGGTACCGCCATCGTGATGATCGATCGCGACGATCATCCGCGCGTAGAGTGTCACCGCGTCCTGACCGATGACGAGCGCGTCGGCATGCTGGCGACGACGCATCTCCTCGATCTGGGGCGTAAGGCGATTGCGCACATCGGCGGCCCGAACGTCGTGCACGCCAAACGCCGCGAGAAAGGGTGGCGCGATACGCTCAAAGCGAGAGGCGTCGCGATGCAGCCCGAATGGTTCGTCGAAGGCGGATTCATGGAGAGCGACGGCTATCGCTCGATGAAGAAACTGCTGACCACGCGCCCGCGCATCGACGCCGTGTTCGCGGTCAACGATCCGGCGGCCATCGGCGCGATGAAGGCGATCTGGGAGGCGGGCCTCAAGGTTCCAGATGACATTGCTGTCGTCGGCGTCGGCGACATCGCGCTCGGCGACCTTCTCAAAGTGCCGCTGACGACGGTGAGCTGGTCGCGAAAAGATCAGGGGCTGAATGCCGCCGAGCTGCTGCTGAACGGGCTCGACAGCGACGAGAAAGACGCGCCGCGCCGCGTCATCATTCCACCGCGCCTGGTCGCGCGCGAATCGTCCGGCGGCGCGCAGAAAGGACAGGGGTAAAGCCCTGTGCCACCGATGATCGCGCGCCTGTCTCTCTTGCTGGTCTTCGCGTTTGTGGCGGTCAGCGCGCAAGCGCCGCAGCCGCCGCAGCGGAAGCGGTTGCTGGCGCTGGCGGATACGCACACCGGCTACACGCACGACTCCATCGGCCACGCGCTCGCAGTCATCGATCAGCTCGGCCGGCAATCCGGACTCTACGACACGTTCATCCGCACCGATTCGCAGTGGATCACCAAGCAGCCGATCCCGCTGCCTGCGCGAAACACGAAAAATCTGAACGACTTCGACGCGGTCTTTCTGTTTATTTCCGGCGAAGGCGACTGGAGCGATCAGCAGAAGCAGGACTTCGTCGCGTTCGTAAAGGAAGACGGTAAAGGGGTCGTGGGCGCGCACACCGGCAACGCGGCGTTTTACCAGTGGGCGGAGTTCGGCGAAATGATGGGCGGGTACTTCGACAACCATCCGTGGGGGATTTTCGAAGGCCGTGTCGTCGTCGATGCGCCCGATTTTCCCGCGATGCGTCATTTCGGCCCGTCGTTCACCAGGCGCGAAGAGTTTTACGTGCTGCGAGAGAAGCCGTACTCGCGCGAGAAGGTGCGCGTGCTCGCGCACCTCGACGCAGCGAATCTCGACCTCAAGCATCCCAATTACCACCGCACGGACGCCGATCTTCCGGTTGCGCTCGCGCGCACGTACGGCAAGGGGCGGACGTTCTGGTCGAACTTCGGTCACTTCGCGGAGACGTGGGACGATCCCGCCATCCAGACGATGTATCTCGAAGCCATCAAGTGGGCCATGGGGCTCACGCCCGGCGATGCGACCCCGTCGGCTGCACGCAAACCATGAAGCTTCTGCGGTTCGGACCTTCCGGGCAGGAAAAGCCCGGCGTGGTCGATGCACGCGGCGACATGCGGGACCTCTCCAGCGTCATTCCCGATCTCTCTGGCGACGCCCTGCATCCTGACTCGATCGATCGGCTCCGCGCGCTCGACCTCTCGAGCCTCCGTCGCATCGAAGGAGAAGTTCGCATCGGGCCGTGTGTTGCCGGCGTCGGCAAGTTCATCTGCATCGGCCTCAACTACTCAGACCATGCCGCCGAATCGGGAATGGCGGTGCCCGCCGAGCCGATTCTCTTCATGAAGGCGACGTCGGCGATTTGCGGGCCGAACGACGGCATTCTGATTCCGCGCGGATCGCAGAAGACCGACTGGGAAGTCGAGCTTGGCATCGTCATCGGCAAGACAGCCCGGTATGTGTCAGAAGCCGACGCGCTCTCGCACGTCGTCGGCTATTGCGTGATCAACGATCTCTCGGAGCGCGCGTTCCAGCTCGAGGGTACGGGGCAGTGGGTCAAAGGCAAGAGCGCCGACACGTTCGGCCCGATCGGTCCGTGGCTCGTGACGACCGACGAGGTTCCGGATCCGCAGAATCTGGATCTATGGCTCGAAGTCGACGGCCGCACGTATCAACGCAGCACGACGCGCCATATGATCTTCGGCGTTCGGCGGCTGGTCAGCTTCATCAGCCGCTTCATGAGCCTGCATCCCGGCGACATCATTTCGACGGGCACGCCTCCGGGCATCGGCATGGGCCAGAAGCCCGACCCGATCTACCTGCGCGCGGGCAACCATGTTCGCTTGGGCATCGAAGGGCTCGGCGAACAAAACCAATCTGTCAGAGATCTTTGAGGATTTCGCGGGCCGCGTTCAGGCCGGAGAGGCCCGAGACGCCATAGCCCGGATGTGTGCCTGCGCCGCACATGTACAGCCCGTGTATTGGCGTGCGATATCGCGCCCATCCCAGCAGCGGACGCATCGTGAAGAGCTGGTCGAGCGCCAGCTCGCCATGGAAGATGTGGCCGCCCGTCAGACCGTACGTCGACTCCAAATCGACCGGCGAGATCACCTGCCGGTGCAGAATCAACGACGGCAGGCCGGGCGCGTACTGCGCGAGCGTGTCGATCGCTGCGTCGGCAAATCTTGCGGATGCATCCGCCCACTCCGCAAAACGAAGGTGATAGGGTGCATATTGCGCCGTAATCGACATCACGTGCGCGCCGGGCGGCGCGAGCGTGGGATCGGTCACCGATGGAATCGTCACGTCCAGGTACGGCCGCGGCGACCACGCTCCATACTTCGACGCATCGAACGCACGCTCGAGATAATCGAGCTCGGGGCCGATATGAATGAAGCCGCCAAGCGCGCGCACGTCGCCCGGCAGTGCGGCGAAATTCGGAAGCCCGCTCAACGCGAGGTTGATCTTCGCCACTGTGCCCGCCGCTCGATAACTTCGAATGCGCGCGAGAAATCCCGGCTCGAGCTCCACTGGATCGATCAACCCGAGGAGTGTCCGCCGCGGATCGGCGTTCGACACGACCACCTTCGCCTGGAGCTCCTCGCCGGAGGCCAACGTGACGCCTGTCGCGCGGCCGTCCTTCACGCGGATGCGCCGCACTTCGGCGTTGGTGCGGATCTCGGCGCCGGCCGCGCGGGCCGCCGAGGCGAGCGCCGCCGTCAGCGATCCCAGGCCGCCTCGCACGAGCCGTTGGCGGCCGTCGCCCGAGCCCATCCGCATCAACAGCACCGCCGCGCTGCCGGCCGATCGCGGCCCGGACGCGGTGCCGAAGATACCTCCGGCCGCGATGACAGCGCGCAGCGGCTCCGACTCGAACCACTCCGACACGAAATCGGCGGCGGACATCGGCGCCCATCGCAGCAGCCGGTAGGCGTCTTTTTTTCCAAGGCCCCGGAACCGGCGCCCCATCATCAGCATCGACCACACATCGGCATTCGACGGCTGCTCGATGTCGGGCGGCGTGTGTGCCATCACATCGCCGGTGAGCGCGCGCATTCGACCGAGAGTTGCGCAGAACTCGGGATAGCGGCGCGCATCTTCACCGGAGAATGCCGCGATGCTGTTTGCGGTCGCTTCGACATCGCGCGAGAGCAACAGACTGCGGCCATCCAGAAGAGGAGCAAAGAGATACGGATCCGGTTCGATCAGCTCGAGGCCGTGATCGGCCAGGCGCAGGTCCGTCATCAAGGCAGCCGCCGGTTGGGCGGAGTGCGCCAGCGTGGAAATTCTGAATCCCGGATGCAGCTCTTCGGTGATGGCGGCGCCGCCGACATGCGGCCGCGCCTCGAGCACGAGCGTCTTCATGCCGCGCCGCGCGAGGACGGCGGCCGCCGTCAGACCGTTGTGCCCGCCGCCGACGAAGATGACGTCGGTCATTTGAGAATTTCCAGCGCGGCGTTGCGGCCCGGCGCTCCCATGATGCCGCCGCCGGGATGCGTCGCCGACCCGCACATGTACAGGTTGCGAATCGGCGTGCGGTACTTCGCCCATCCGGGAACCGGCCGCAGAAACAGCAGCTGTTCGAGCGCCAGCTCGCCTTGAAAGATGTTCCCCTCGCTCAGCCCCCATTCGCGCTCGAGATCGAGGGGGGTGATGACCTGGCGGTGCAGGATCAGCGACTTCAGATTCGGCGCGTGCTCGGCGAGCGTGTTGATCACGGTATCGCCGAAGCGCTCGCGCTCGTCATCCCACGTGGTTCCGTTCAAGTGATACGGCGCGTACTGCACGAAGCACGACATCACGTGCTTGCCGGGCGGCGCCACCGACGGATCAGTGAGGCTGGGAATGACGACATCCATATAGGGCCGGTCTGAATACCGTCCATACTTCGCCGAGTCATACGCGCGCTCCATGTACTCGATGCTCGGAGAAATGGAAATGGCGCCGCGCAGATGGCGCCCCTCGCCGGGAAGGCTCGTGAAATTCGGCAGGCCGTCGAGCGCGAGATTCACTTTTCCCGACGACCCGCGAAACTTGTAGCGCCGCACTTCGTCGACGAACTCTCCCGGAAGCTCGCGCGGCTCGAGAAACTTCGTAAAGGTCAGGCGCGGGTCGACAGACGAAGACACGATCGAGCCTTCGATTTCGTCGCCGTTGTCGAGGACGACTCCCATCGCGCGCCCGTTGCGGGTGAGGATTCTGCTGACGGCCGCCTTCGTGCGAATCTCGACACCCGCCTCGCGCGCCGCGGCCGCGATGGCATTCGAGATCGCGCCGGTGCCCCCCTTGGCGAATCCCCAGGATCGGAACGCCCCGTCGATTTCTCCCATGTAGTGATGGAGCAGCACGTACGCCGTGCCCGGCGAGCGCACTCCCTGAAACGTGCCGATGATGCCCGATGCCGCCATCGTCGCCTTCAACACGTCGGTCTCGAACCACTGATCGAGAAAATCGGCCGCGCTCATCGTCATCAGCTGCACGAGCCGGTAGCGCGATTCGGCCGTCATCGATTGGAAGCGGCGCCCGATCCGGAAAAGCGCGAGCAGGTCGGACGGCGAGAACGACAGCGGATCGGGCGCGCGGACGTCAAGCGTCGGCTTGACGAAGCGCGCCATGTCGATCATCGCCTTGCCGTACTCGTCGTAGGCCTCCGCATCGACGCGTGAGTGGCGGAGAATCTCGCGCCGCGTGCGGCCGTGATCGTTCACGCGCCACAGATAATTGCCGTCCGGCATCGGCGTGAACGTGCCGTCGAGCGGGAGCACTTCGAAGCCGTGGCGCGGCAGGTCGAGGTCGCGGATAATCTGCGGCCGCAGCAGCGAGACGACGTACGAGCAGACGGAGATGTGGAACCCTGGAAACACTTCCTCGGTGACCGCGGCGCCCCCGAGCACATGCCGGCGCTCGAGCACGAGCACGCGGCGGCCTGCGCGCGCCAGGTACGCCGCGTGTGTCAGCCCGTTGTGGCCGCCGCCGATCACGATTACGTCGTATTTGGCCATCGAGATTCCAGATTCTAGATTTCAGATTCTAGCTTCTATACTCTCCTAATGCCGATTGGTTCTGCGTTTCACGAGCGTACCTTCCCGCTCTGCGAGAGCCTGAACTACCGCGATTGGGCGGGCTACTACGCCGTCAGCGCGTACGAGACGCATCACGAGCACGAGTACAACGCCATTCGGAACGCGGCCGCGCTCATTGACGTGTCGCCGCTCTACAAATACATGGTGACCGGCCGCGACGCGACGAGACTCGTCGATCGGCTCATCACGCGCGATGCGACGAAGCTGGCGATCGGCCAGGTCGTCTATACACCGTGGTGCGACGAGCAAGGCAAAGTCATCGACGATGGAACCGTTTCGAGACTAGGGGAGCAGCGCTTCCGCTGGACAGCGGCCGATCCGAGCTTGCGATGGTTCGTGCAGAATGCCGTCGGGCTGGACGTGTTGATTGAAGATGTGTCCGAGACAGTCGCGGCACTGGCGGTGCAGGGGCCGACCTCAGGCGCGTTGCTGCGGCAGGCGGCCGAGGCCGACGTGAAGGCGCTGAAGTACTTCAGGGTGACGAGCGGCCGCATCGCCGGCGTGCCCGTCGACATCTCGCGCACGGGCTACACGGGTGATCTCGGCTACGAGATCTGGATGCCGTGGGACCAGGCGACACGTGTGTGGGATGCGCTCGTTGCGGCCGGCGCGCGCTTCGATGTGCGGCCGGCCGGCATGCTCGCGCTCGACGTGGCGCGCATCGAAGCCGGCTTGCTGCTCATCGAGGTGGATTTCTTCAGCTCGCGCAAGGCGTTGATCCCTGCGCAGCAGTATTCGCCGTACGAGATGGGATTAGGCCGGCTCGTCCAGCTCGAGAAAAGCACGTTCGTCGGCCAGTCGGCGCTGCGGAAAGAGCACGCGCGCGGCGCGGCTCGCCAGGTTGTCGGCATGACCATCAATTGGGAAGAAGTGGAAGCGCTCTACGAGACGCTTCAGTTGCCGCCGCAGGTGCCCGCCACCGCATCGCGGGTGGCCGTTCCCGTCTATCGGGATGGCGCGCAGGTGGGCAAAGCCACGTCAACGACCTGGTCGCCGGTTCTGAAAAAAATGATCGCGCTCGCGACTGTCGAGAGAGGGTCGGCGCAGGTGGGCAGCAGGCTCGAAATGGAAGTGACCGTCGAAGCCGTCCGCCATCGCGTCGGCGCCACGGTCACTCCCACTCCGTTTTTCAATCCACCAAGAAAAACTAGTTCAATTTCGTAGCGTTCAGATTTCCGCCGGCGATCGCGTTGCCGGCGGCGTTCACACGGCCGGTATAGGTGGTGCCTCCCACCGTCAGCGAAATCTGGTCGCCATTCAGCTTGCCCGCCGTAATGGCCGTGCCGTTCAGGTTGCCCGTGACGTTCTGGAACTCCTGCGTCAGCGTGAGGTTGCCCTGCGGCGTCTTCCACGTGCCCTGTACCTTCGCCGGCACGATCCACAGAAGCGCCGTGCACCAGCTCGAGCAGTTGTCGGTCACCGACTGCGTCTCGTCGGCGTCCCAGTCTTCCATCGTGAACGTGTTTGCCACGATGCGCGTGCCCGGCTTCAGGTTGAGGATCGACGGACGCAGCTGCATGTTGATGCTCGGCAGCAGGAACATCGTGATGACCGTCGCTTTGCTCAAGTCGGTTTTGAAGAGATCCGCCTGAACGAATGTGGCCTTGGCGGTGACCCCTTCCTTCTGCGCGTTCCGCTTCGACAGCTCGACCATGTCGGGGTTGTACTCGACGCCCATCGCGGTGGCGCCGCGTTTGGCGGCCGTGATAACCGTACGGCCATCGCCCGACCCGAGGTCCATGACGAAATCGTTCGGCGTCACCTTCGCCATGTCGAGCATCTTGTCGACGAGTGCCTGCGGCGTCGGCACCCACACGACGTCCTTGCCGGGCTGGCCGACCCGCGGTTCGAACTGCGCGGCCGGGGTGGCCGGTGTGGCCGGCTTGGCCGGGGTCGCCGGTGTCTGGGCGAACGCCGCCGAGGCGAATAAAACGGTTAATAGTGTCAAGAATGACTGACGGAACCCTCTCGATACATGCATGTGGCTGACTCCTAAGGCGGTTATTGTATATCCATCTTTACGCCACGACAGGGCGTAGTGTTGCTTCCGCCGGGGTTCGTCTTCGCCAGCCACCTGTTCGCCTCCGATTTTTACTTGACCGACCAAATTGGTCGGATATAAAGTTCTTGGAAATTGAGACTGAATCTCAATTTGGAGACCTAAGAACCGATGGCCCGCAAACTTCGACACAAACACCATAGCAGGAAATCACGATCGAACTGGGCCGTCATGGGGGCGTTCGTGGCCTCCGCGGCGTTGGCGCCGCGTTCAGTTGCGCCAGCTCACGCCGCAGAGCTCGGTCGCCGCCTCGAGCCGCTGCGCATCGCGGTGCCCGCGGAGACACAGCTCGCGCGTGCGTTTCCCGCGCAGGCGCCGCGCGGCGACGAGCGTCGTCTCCGCTTCGATATTCCGGCGGCGCCGCTTCGAATCGTGTTGGCCGAGATCGAACGGGTGAGTGGGGTGGGCATCCTCATCACCGACGCTGCGATCGCCGACATCTCGTCACAGGGTGTGTCGGGCATCCTCACGCCGCTCGAGGCAATTGCGCGTGCCCTCGAAGGTACGAGCGTCACCTCGCGCGTCACCGGGCCTAACAGGATATCGGTCGAGATTCGCCTCGCATCCGAATCGGTCGATGTGACTGGCGCCATCCCGCAGCCGCGTCCCTCCTCGCCGAAGTACGCTCAACCGCTCATCGAGGTGCCGCAGACGATTGAAGTCATTCCGCGCGCGGTGATGGAAGCGCAGGGCGTGACGACGCTGAGCGATGCCTTGCGAAATGTCCCGGGCATCAGCCTGCAGGCCGGTGAAGGTGGCGGCGCCTCGAATACGTCTGGCGATATGTTCAACCTGCGTGGCTTCAGCGCCAACAACAGCCTATTCGTCGACGGCGTGCGGGACGACGGGTTGATGTCGCGTGATGTGTTCAACCTCGAGCAGGTCGAAGTGTTCATGGGCCCGACCGGTTCGGACGTCGGCCGCGGTAACGCGGCAGGCTACGTCAACATGCAGACGAAGGCGCCGCATGCGGATTCCGCATATGCCGTGACGTACGGCTACGGCAGCGGCGATTTGAATCGTACGACGGTCGACCTGAATCAGGATCTTGCGCTCGGCCCGCAAGACAGCTGGCTCGGCCGCAGCGCGGTCCGCTTGAATGCGCTTTGGGAGGACGGAGGAGTAGCCGGCCGCGAGATTGTGACGCGGAAGAATCAGTCGCTCGCGCCGTCGATTGCGTTGGGCTTGAATACGCAGACGCGCGTGACCGGCGCCGTGCAGATTACGCGCCAGGACAACGTGCCGGACTACGGAATCCCCGGCTCAGCCTGGTCCGACACGCAGCTGGCGCCGACGACGGTTATTGCGACGCAGCCGGTTGATTCACGGAATTTCTACGGCAGCGTCGGCTACGACTTCGACAAGGTCGAGCAGGAGAGCTACACGGGCCGCGTCGAGCACGACATCAACAGCAATCTGACTATCAGAAATCAGGCGCGCTACAACGAGACGCACCGCACCGCCGTGATTACAGCGGTGCAGTCACCGACGAGCTTCGTGCCCGACTCACAGACCGTGACGTTAGCGAGGCAGGGCAACGAACGCGAGAACACGATTCTGTCGAATCAGACGAGTCTCGCCGCGCGATTCGCGACGGGCCGACTGCGCCACACGGCGAATGCCGGCATCGAGGTTGCGTCCGAAGAGCAATTCGCTCCAGCGCTCGTCGGCCTTGGCGTGCGCAATCCCGTGAGCATATACACCCCCAATGCATTCGATCCTGTCACCGACTACGCACCCCAGCGGGGCCTTGCTTACACAAACGGCAAAACCAACACCGTCGGCGTGTATGCCTTCGACACCGTCGATTTCGGTGATCGCTGGCAGATTAGCGGCGGTCTCCGCTGGGAGCACTACGACGCAGCGTTCAAGGCGGCCGACGTGGCGGGCACACTCACGACGGATCTGTCTGTGGCCGACGGCCTCATCAGCGGTAAGGCAGGCGTGCTGTATCGGCTCACCGATGTGGCCAACGTGTACTTCTCGTATGGATCAGCCGTCACACCACCCGGCACTGCGAACTTCACGCTGAGCGCGCAGCCCAACAATCAGAATAATCCGAACGTGAAGCCGCAGGAATCGAAGAACTACGAGCTCGGCGGAAAGGTCGGCCTCTTCAACAACAGACTTTCGCTGAGCACCGCGCTGTTCCGCACGGACAACGAGAACGTCATCTTCACAGTCGACGCGACGGCGATTCCGCCGATCTTCAATCAGGACGACGGTCAGCGCGTCACTGGCTTCACGATCGGCTCGCTGGGGCAGATCACGACACGGTGGCAGCTGCTCGCGAGCCTCGGATATCTGAATTCACGGCAGATCAGCCAGAACTCCGCGACCAACGGAAGACGTCTCGTGTTGACGCCCGAATTCTCGGGCAGCGTGTGGTCGACCTATGACTTTCCAGTCGGTCTCACGCTGGGCGGCGGTATCCGCTATCTGGATGAGGTGTTCGTAAATGCCGCGAACACGATCCGCGTGCCGGGCTACGCGCTGGTCGACGCCATGGTGGAGTACGACGTCAACACGCACCTGTCGCTTCGCCTCAACATCAACAACCTCACCAACGAGGTGTACATCAAGAACGTCAACAACAACGGCGGCCGGTTCAATCCGGGGATGCCGCGATCGGCGACGTGTCACGTCGAGCGTGCGTTTCTAAAGACACTCCCATGTTGCTGACGATTCCCGATCTCCTGAGCGCCGAACAGGTGGCGAGCGCGCGCGAGCTGCTCGACCATGCCGAGTGGGTGGACGGCAAAGTGACCGCCGGTCCTCAGTCGGCGCGCGCCAAGAGAAACCAACAGTTGCTCGAGGATTCCACCGCCGCCGAAACGCTCGGCGACATGATCCTGACCGCGCTGCAGCGTAATCCGCTGTTCGTGTCCGCCGCGCTGCCGCTGCGTGTATTTCCGCCGCTGTTCAACCGGTATCAGGGGGGACACGCATTCGGTAATCACATCGACAACGCCATCAGGCAGATCGGCGGCACGGGGCATCGCATCCGGACCGATTTGTCCGCCACGCTCTTCCTCGCCGATCCGGCGGAGTACGACGGCGGTGAGCTCGTCGTCGAAGACACCTACGGCGTGCACAAGGTGAAATTGCCTGCCGGCGACATGGTGCTGTATCCCTCGTCCAGCCTTCACAACGTGACGCCGGTCACCAGTGGCGCGCGCGTGGCGTCCTTCTTCTGGGTACAAAGCATGATCCGCGACGACGGCCGCCGCACGCTGCTGTTCGACCTCGACGTCGCGATTCAGCAGCTCTCGCGCGACGTCCCGGCGCATCCGTCGATCGTGCAGCTCACAGGCGTGTACCACAACCTTCTTCGGCAGTGGGCGGAGATGTAAAGCACATGAAACTGAGATCGGTCCTCTTCTGGCTCCACCTTCCGTGCGGTGTCCTCGCTGGCGCGGTGATTCTGATCATGTCGGTCACCGGCGTCCTGCTGACCTATCAGCGGCAGATCACGGCATGGGCGGACATACGCGGATATCGCATCGAGCCCGCAGCGCAGCGCCTGTCGGCTGACGCTCTCCTTGTCAAAGTCGCCGAATCGCGGCCCGATCTATCGCCGACAGCACTGGTGGTTCGATCGGAGCCGTCGGCGCCGGCGTCGTTCACCGTCGGCACAGGGCGCCAGTTGTTCGTCGATCCGTACACTGGTGCGGCGCTGGGAGAGGGAAACGGACAGAACGTGCGTGCGTTCTTCCGAGTCGTCGTCGAGTGGCACCGGTACCTCGCGGCGTCGGGCGCAAGCCGACCCCTTGGACGCGCGGTGACCGGCGCGTCGAACCTTGCGTTTCTTTTCATCGTGGTGAGCGGCCTCTTTCTCTGGTGGCCGCGCGCGTGGACCTGGGCGACGGTCCGCAACATCACGTGGTTCAGGGGCGGACTGCGCGGCAAGGCTCGTGATTTCAACTGGCATAACACGATCGGATTCTGGTCGGCGATTCCGCTGGCGATCATCATCGTCGGCGCCACCGTCATCTCCTATCCCTGGGCGACCGCGCTCGTTTACCGCGCCTACGGGGAAGCGGCGCCGCCGCCTGCGGCGGGAGCGGCAGCCAGAGGCGGCGGATCGCGCCCAGCGGGTCCGCAGATCGACGGACCTCCGATCGAGACGATGATTGCAGCAGCCGCCACGCGGATGCCCGACTGGAAAACCATCAGCGTTGCACTGCCTGCGCCTGACGCGCCGCGTGTCGTGCTGACGGTTGATTCGGGAGACGGCGGCCAGCCGCACAAGCGCGCGACGCTTACGGTCGATCGTCGGACCGGCGCGCCTGGGCGCTGGGAGCCCTTCTCGAGTCAGTCCCCCGGGCGCAGGGCCCGCACATGGTTGCGCTTCGCGCATACCGGAGAGGTCTATGGTCTTGTGGGCCAGACGCTCGCGGGTCTCGTTACGGCGGGGGCCGCGTTTCTCGTGTGGACCGGCCTTGCGCTCGCGCTGCGCCGCTTCAGCCGTTGGCGCAAACGGCCGTCCGACGCCATGCTCAAAGCGGCGTGATGTCAGTGAGGCACAGTGAATGTGTCTACCATCTGACAGGTTCTGCTCGGCGTGCTAACGCGCATCACACGCGCAGGGTCAGCACACCCAGTCCGATCAGACCCGACAGCACCAGGTAGGTCGCCACGAGATAGTTCAGAAGCTTGGGAAAAACGAAGATCAGGATCCCGAAGAGAATCGCCAGCACCGGACTCAGACTTGCCGCAGTGAACACCATGTAGCCTCCTGAAAGTGTTTGATTCGCAAATTCCGTTCCTTGGCCTTCTGCTTGCACCTTCAAGTGTATTTGGGAGGTAACCATGCAGAGACAGACATGGGCTCGATTGACGACGGGCGTCGCGGCGGCGGCGTTGCTCGTGGCGCCGGCGATGGGTGCGGCGCAGTCGTGGAATTACATCGATCCGGTACCCGCAGGCACGACGGTTCAAGTGCGAACCACTGAACCCATCGACACACAGACCATGGACGGACGCATTTTCAGGGGCATCGTCGAAAGCGATGTTCATGACGCACAGGGACGGCTCGCGATTCCACGTGGCGCGACGGCGGAGCTCGTCGTGCGCCGCGACCAGGATAACGACCTCGTGCTCGACCTCGACTCGGTGACGGTCAACGGCCGACGGTACGGCGTGGATGCGACGCGCAACCGTGTCGGCGGCGGCATCGACATCCGCAACAGCGGCATCGGCGCCAACAAGGAAACCGCACGGAACGTCGGCGGCGGCGCCCTACTGGGCGCGATTCTCGGCGCGGCGATCGGCGGCGGCGACGGCGCAGCAGCGGGCGCGGCGGCGGGCGCGGCAGTTGGAGCCGGTGCGCAGATTCTCACAAAAGGTCGGCGTGTGAATGTCCCGGCGGAAGCATTGCTGTCATACCGCCTGCAGAGCGACATGAACCTCGACGTTCAGGACAGCGGCTACGATCGCGATGGCCGTCATTTTCACAAGTACGATCCGAACTAGCCGGTAGCTGGTGGCGAGTAGCTGGTAGCAATGCTCTTGCTACCGGCTACGGCCTACCCGCTACCAGCTCGGCTTAGACCTGCTCCTGAAAAATCGAGACCGCGTTCTGTGCGAGCTTGTCGAGCAGAGGCCTGTTCCGCCACTTCTTCAATGTCATCGCATGGCAGCCGGTGATGTCGGCGGCGAAGATCGCCTCCAGCTGTTTCGCGAGCTGGCCATCGCACACGCAGACGTTGTTCTCTTCGTTGTGCGCGAACGATCGGCTGTCGAAGTTCGTCGTGCCTACGGTTGACCACACGCCGTCGACCACCATCGTTTTCTGATGCAGCATCGTGTGGTTGTACTCGTAGATCTCGATGCCCGCCTCGAGCAGCGGCCCGTAGAGGCGCACGCTGTTCTGCCGCGCCATCCAGTTGTCGTTGTGAATTCCGGCGACCATGACGCGCACCTTCACGCCACGGCGGCTGGCGGCCATGAGCAGGTCGATCGCACCCTGGTCCGGGATGAAATACGGATTCGCGATGTCGATCGTCCGGCGCGCCGCCGCGATTGAAAGGTAGTAGCAGGTCCGGGCGGCAGAGGCGCCGGTTTCGGGTGAGCTCAAGATCGTCTGCACCGCCAATTTGCCGGCGGGCGATTCGATGGCGGGATAGAACTCCGAATCCTGTAATCACTTCTTCGGTCGTCTGCAGCCAGTTTTGCGCGAAGCCGCTTTGCAGCGGCATGACCGCCAGGCCTTCTATGCGAATCTGAATGTCGCGCCAATGCTGGCTGTCCTGCGCGTGCCCCATCCAGTGATCGGCGATGCCGGCGCCGCCAGTAAACGCAATGCGTCCATCGACAATCAGCGACTTGCGATGCGTCCGGTGATTGAAGCGCCCGATGCTGTAGGGGCGCGCGGGGTTGTACCATGCGAGCTGGCAACCGCCCTTCTCGAGAATTTCGAGAATCTCGTCGCCGATGGTCGACGAGCCGACGGCGTCGAGCAGAATCTTGACGCCGATGCCCGCCTTTGCGCGCGCCGCGAGCGCCTCCGCAAAGCGCTTGCCGATGTCGCCGGCCCAGTAAATGTACGCTTCGATCGTGATCGAAAATCGCGCCTGCTCGATGGCTTTCAGCATGGCGGGATAGAACTCGTCACCGTTGTTGAGAATTTCGATCGCATTGCCTTCGAAGAACGGAATGCCTGTCGATCCCGCGATCGTCGTGAGGAACTCGTCGTCGTCGACGCTGAATTCGTGATCGAGCCCCACGCGGGGCGGCACCTCGCGCGGCCAGATGAGAAACGCGAAGGCTGACATCAGCCCCGTGCCGATCGCCCAACCCCAGTTGTCGTAGACGAGCGCCACGATGGCTGCGATACCCCAGACCCACCAGGCGAACACGATCTGACGCACCTTCGCCCACGCCGTTCGCACGCCAATTTGTCTGCGGGCTTTGGGATGCTGGTGCAGGCCCGCTCGCCAGCGGCGGGGCACTCTCCGGCGAAGGTGGCGTCGCAGGCGCAGTGCGGGGCGCCTACGAGGCAGCACGGTGTGCAGTCGACTGGGACGCCATGCGAGACCAGACACGTGCAAAGCAAGGTCCAAGGTACGTGTATTGCTGACTCTCCCAGCACGAGATGAGATCTGCATGACTTCGCTACATAAAGTGTCGAAACACGGCGTTGAGGCGGCGGCGGCGACAGCCGACGCGCCCGAGGCGGCGCTCTTCGAGGGGCTCGACATCCGCACGACAGCGCTTGTCATCATTGCGCTCGGCGTCACGATCTTTCTCCTGGAATACATGCAGGCGCTGCTCGCGCCTCTGGCCTTCGGGCTGCTGCTGTTCTACGCCCTCGACCCGGCAGTCGATGCGATGCAGAAGGCTCGCGTCCCGCGATGGATCGGCGCCGCGCTCGCGCTCGGCATCACGGTGGGCGCCGTCGGCGCCGGTGCGTATGCGCTGCAGGACGAGGCGATGACGGTCATCAACGAATTGCCGACAGGTGCGCGCCGCGTCGTGGCGCTGCTGGAGCGTCAACCGAAGGCGCTACCGGGCCCGCTCGAGAAAGTGGAGCAGGCGGCGGAGGAGCTTGCAAAGACTGAGACGACGAAACCGCCTCCAGGCGTGATGCCCGTGCAGGTCATGGAACCGCGCATCACGGCGACAACGCTGCTCTGGTCGGGATCGATCGGCGCGGTGACCGCCTTCAACCAGTTGATCATCATCCTGTTCCTCACCTACTTCATCCTGCTGTCGGACAAGATGTTCAGGCGGAAGTTTGTCGAGGCCGCGGGTCCGACGCTGGCGAAGAAGAAGATCACGGTCGAGATCATCGACCACATCTCGTCGCAGATCGGTCGCTTCATAGTCGTGCAGATCTTCACGAGCATCGTCGTCGGCGTGACGACGTGGGCGGCGCTCGCCGCGCTCGGCCTCGAGTCGGCAGCACTGTGGGGGCTGCTCGCGGGCGTCTTCAACTCCATTCCGTACTACGGCCCGCTCATCGTCAGCGGAGGGCTGGCGCTTATCGCATTTCTGCAGTTCGGCACCATCTCCATGATGCTGATGGTTGCCGGAGTGTCGCTGCTCATCACCTCGATCGAAGGGTGGCTTCTCACGCCGACCCTGCATGGGCAGGGTCGCGTCGATGAACCGCGTCGCTGTTTTCGTCGGGCTGCTATTTTGGAGCTGGGCGTGGGGCGTGTGGGGTATGCTGCTCGCCGTGCCGATGATGATGTCCATCAAGGTGGTCTGCGATCATGTCGACGATCTGAAGCCGGTCGGGCGGTTCCTCGGAGAATGACGCATCGCGTCGACAATCGCTGACGACCGAACGCACCGATAGAAGCCGCGAGCGCTCGCAGACGTCGTGGTGGTTCTGGCGTAGGACGCCCTGTGTTACATTCCAGCCATGAAATATCTACTTCTGGCCGGATGCCTCGTGCTTGCGACAGCTCTGTTTGCGCAAACGAGCGATCGGGCAACGGCGGGGCCTGTATTCACCTCGAGCGGCGAGCTGATGCGTCCAGCCGATTTCCGCGAGTGGATGTTCGTCACCTCCGGCCTCGGCATGACTTACAACCAACCCACCGGGCGCGCCGCGCACGCCGAACTTCACGAACGTGTACGTAAACCCCTCGTCCTACCGCGCGTTCATGAAGACCGGGCAGTGGCCCGACAAGACCATGTTCATCCTCGAGGTTCGGGCGTCGGCGAGCGAAGGGTCCATCAATAAAGGAGGGCACTTCCAGTCGAATCTCGTCGTCATCGAAGCGTCGGTGAAGGACGAAGCACGCTTTCCCGGCAAGTGGGCCTTTTTCGATTTCGGGCGCGACATGAAAACGCAAGTCGCGGCGCTGCCGAGAACGGAGCGCTGCTATGCGTGCCACGCAGACAACGGCGCCGTCGACAACACCTTCGTGCAGTTTTACCCGACGCTGCTCGAAGTGGCCACGAAGCTGGGCACTGTCAAGGCCGCGGCGGCCGCGCCGACAGGTCACTAGATGCGCCGGCTGCTCGTCGTGCTCTGCGTCCTTGTGCGGCGCGGCGCAACAGATATTGGCGGCGCAGGATCGCGACGACACCTGGAAGAAATGCCGCGGCAACGATGCCGACGCGCGGCTGTCGGCGTGCAGTGCGTTGATCGACGCCGGCCAGGAACCGCCGGTCGAGCTCGCCAGCGCGCATTACGCGCGTGGCAACGCATACGTCAGAAGAGCCTGTTTACCCAGGCGCTCGACGACTACAACGCGGCAATCAAAGCACAACCCGGCGCTCAGTGATGCCTACGGCGATCGCGGCATCACGCTCACGATCCTCGGGCGGTTCGCCGACGCGATTCCCGATTTTACGCGCGTCATCGAGGCCTATCCGCGGCTCCCGTATGCGCATTACAACCGCGGCATCTGCTACGAGCTGATCGGTCTCGACGATCTCGCGATCGAGGACATAACGGCGTCGATCGAAATTGAGCCGCGAGCCGAGTTTCGATTCGAGCGCCGCGGCACGATTTATTTCCGCAAGAATCTCCTCGACAAGGCGCTCGCCGATTACGAGGAGGCGCTCGTGATCAACCCGCAGTACGCCGCGGCGCTCTACGGCCGCGGCATCATCCGCAAGCAGGAATGGCGATCTCGCGGCCGGCGGCGCCGACATCGCGGCCGCCATACACCACAGGCCGAACATCGTGGCCGAAATGGCCCGGGCCGGCGTCAAGTAACTAGCCTAAGCCCTAAGCCCGAAGACCTGAGCCTGAGCCCTGATCTTGCATATCTTCAGGCGGGAGGATTGGGCATGAACATGCTGACCGCAGTGGTTGGAACTGCGCTGCTCGCCGGGACAGTCGTCGCCTGCCACGCTCCCGTCATCACCACCGATCCAGGCCTCAAGGTGGGAGGCACGATCGCCGGCATTGTCCGCGCGACCGACGGCTCGGGTCCTCTTGTGACGCGTAAAGTGACGGCGATTCATGCCGTCTCGGGCGCGCGGTTCGAGACGACTACGGGCGTCAACGGCGGATACACCATCAAAGTGCCGCAGGAAGGGCGCTATCGGATCGAGGTGGAGCTTCGCGACGGAGAGGTCATTGCGAAGGGGCCAGGGGAGACAGATGTCAACAACGGCGACCTCGATCCCGGCCGCGATTTCGAAATCACTATTCGGGCGTCCGCCCAAAAGGGATCCTCGTAGGATGTAGGCCAAACACCTATGGTTAAACTCGCCACTTCGCACGAAAATTCTGTGCAACTGCATGGCGAGGATTCTCGTTGTCGATGATGAAGCAGCAATTCGCGAAATCCTGTTCCGGCGGTTGACCCAGTGGGGCCACGAGGTGGTGACGGCGCACAATGCCGAGGCCGCGCTCAAGGAGCTGACGAAGGGACCCGTCCAGATCGTGTTCTCCGATGTCATCATGCCGGTGTTGGACGGCGTATGGCTGGCGAAGGAGATCCGCGAGCGCTGGCCCGAGACCGTGATTGTCGCGGTCAGCGGCGCGCAGGAAATCCAGACTGTCATGAAGATGCGCCAGTACGGCGCGATTGATTTCGTGACCAAACCGATCGGCCGCGAGATGCTGCACCAGGCGCTCGAACGAGCCCTGGCGCGCGTGCCGGCCTGATCGGCCCACTGCCCCCGGGCGCGGTAAGATCCACGTCGACACCGCCCGATGGATCGCCACGCCACCATCACCTCCCGTTCCTCCGACGCCGAGCGCCTGCGTCTCGCGCTGGATGCGGCGCGCCTCGGCGACTGGAGCCGGGATGCGGCCACCGACCTCATCACCCTCTCGCCACGCGCCGCGGAGATCTTCGGCGTCGCGGCGGATGCGGTGATCACCTGGGCCGTGCTGCGCGAGCGGCTCCATCCGGACGACCGCGCGCGCGTCACGAGGTCGGTGGAGACCGCATTCGCCAACCGGTCGAACTACGCCGTGGAGTACCGCATCAGTACGAACGAGGGCGAGCGGTGGGTGGCCGCGCACGGACACGCGACGTATGCCGAAAACGGCGCCGTCACCGGAACGCTCGGCATCGTGCAGGACATCACCGCCGAGATGCGCACGAAAGAACTGCTGCGCGAGCAGGCCGAGGCACTGCAGATCATCAACAACGTCGGGCGCATCCTCTCGGCCGAGCTCGACTTGAAGAAGCTGGTGCAGGCGCTGACGGATGCGGCCACGACTCTTGTCGGTGCGCAGCTCGGGGCCTTCTTCTACAACGTCCTCGACGCCGGCGGCGGCTCGTACACGCTCTACGCGCTGTCGGGGGTCGAGCGCCGGCAATTCGAGCGATCTCCGATACCGCGCGGGGCGGCGCTGTTCGGCCCGACGTTTCGCGGCGAAGGCATCATTCGCGTGGCGGACGTCACGAAGGATCTACGCGTCGACCCCACCGAGCCGCATCGCGGGATGCCGTTCGGACACCTGCCTGTGAAGAGCTATCTTGCGGTGCCCGTGACGAGCCGATCGGGCGAAGTGCTGGGCGGACTGTTCTTCGGCCATCCCCAGCCCGGTCTGTTTGCCGACGCCCACGAGCGCGTCATGGTCGGGCTCGCGGCGCAGGCCGCGATTGCGATAGACAACGCGCGGCTGTTCGACGCGGTGGAGAAAGCGCGCGAGGCGGCCGAGGTCGCGAATCGCCTGAAGGATGAATTTCTCGCGACGGTCTCGCACGAGCTGCGCACGCCGCTCAACGCCGTGCTCGGATGGACGTCGCTGCTGCGCGGCACGCACATGGACGGCGAGCGGCGCGCGAAGGCACTCGAGACGATCGAGCGCAACGCGCGGCTGCAGCAGAAAATCGTCGAAGACCTGCTCGACGTGTCGCGCATCATCGCCGGGCAACTTCGGCTGGAGCAAGAGCCGATGCCGTTCCGGCCGATCGTCGAATCCGCGATCGATTCGATGCGGCCCGTGGCCGAGGCGAAGTCGATCGCCCTGACTGTGGAGCTCGGCGACGATCCGGCCATCCTCATTGGCGACCAGGCACGGCTGCAGCAGGTGGTCTGGAACCTGCTGTCGAACGCGATCAAGTTCACGCCGGAAGGAGGCGCGGTGCGCGTCTCGCTCGACGTGACGGAATCACGCGTAGAGCTGGTGGTGGGCGATACCGGTGTCGGAATCACTCCGGCATTTCTGCCGCACGTGTTCGAGCGATTCAGGCAGGAGGACGCGCGTGTGACGCGCGCGCACGGCGGCCTCGGGTTGGGACTGGCGATCGTCCGTCACTTGACCGAGATGCACGGCGGCAGTGTCGCGGCCGTCAGCGCGGGCGAAGGGAAAGGGGCGACGTTTATCGTGCGCCTGCCGACTGCCTAGCCGGCCTGCACTTTACCCATCACCGTGGCGCCGTCGGCCATCACGAAGCGGGGTGCCGTGATGTCGCCAACGACCGATCCGGTGGCGCGCAAATCGACTTTTTCGACCGCCTTGACGTTGCCGGTCACCTTGCCGCTGATGGTGACCGTCTTGGCCAGCAGATCGGCCTTGACTCTGGCATCCTGGCCGATCGTCAGGCTATGGCCGCCGAGCTCGATCGAGCCTTCGACGTCGCCGTCGATTGTGAGATCTTCCTCGCTGATGACTTTGCCTTCGACGCGGACGGCCTTTCCGATCCAGGCAATCATGCGGCGTTCGGCGTTGGGCGCGTTGAGCGTTCCGTTGGACATGTCGTGACTCCTCGACGATCCTATACGCGATGCGCAATTCTGTGATCGCGCTCGTAGTTATATGGCTGTTATCGGCACTGACCCCCTCCAGCGCCAGAGCACAGGCGCGCTGCGGCGACCCGGATCCGGAGGTGTCCATCAGCGTCTGTTCGGCGATTATCCAGGCCGGCCGCGCGCGGGGGCGGGACCTCGCTGTCGCGCACACCGAGCGCGGCGTGGCGTACGTGGCGCTGCTCGATTACGATCGCGCGCTGCACGATTTCGGCGAGGCTATCCGCATCGACGCGACATTTGCGAAGGCGTTCGCCAATCGCGGGGCCGTGCACGGGGCGAAGCAGGATTTCGACAAGGCGATCGACGATTTCACGCGCGCGCTGAAGCTGGAGCCGCGCTCGTCGCACGCCTTCGCCGATCGGGCGGGCATGCACCGGCTCAACGGACAGCACGACGAGGCGATTCGCGACTACACCGAGGCCATCCGAATGAACCCGGCCTTTGCCGAGGCCATTCTCAACCGTGCCATCACGCTGGCGGGCACGTCGCGATGCGCCGACGCGATCGCGGATTTCACCCGAGCGATCGAGCTCTTCGAATCGGAACCCGGAACCCGAACCGGAACCGGAACCCGGAACGCTGGAACCGCGATTGCCCTTGTCGATCGCGGAGTGTGTTACGAGAAGTCCGGCCGCGACGATCTGGCGGTAGAAGGACTACTCCGCGCACCTCGAGCTCGAGCCGCGCTCGCAGTATGGCCTCGAGCTTCGTGGCGCGCTGTACTTCCGTGCGCGGCAATACGACCGCGCGCTCGCCGACTTCGCGCAGGCGCTCGTCGTGAACCCGAGCTCGCCGACGGCGCTCTACGGGCGCGGGTTGGTGAAACAGAAGACAGGCGACGCGCGCGGCGCCGAAGACGACGTCGAGACGGCCAAGGCCATGCGTAGCCGCGTGGTCGAGCAGATGGCCGAGCGTGGGGTGAAATAGCTGGTAGCTGGTAGCCGGTAGCCCGTAGCAAAGAGCTTTTGGTACCAGCTACCGACTACAGGCTACCAGCTAACGAGGTCTCGTCCGCGGCGACGCGATGTATCCGCGCCGCGCCCGCACGCGATGCTCGGGATTGGTGGCGCGCACGCGGATGCTGCGGTACGTGCCGTCGAGCGGGCGAGGGGAGTAGTAGCCGAGCACGTACTGGTTGTTGAGCTCTTCGGCGATGCGCGCCGTGGCTGCGACGAGGTCGGCTGTCTGATGCACGAGCTCGGTGTTGCCGCCGCTTCCGCCGGTAATCTCGTTCAAGGCCGACACGTTCACCGTTTCGTTGATGGCGCGCCTCGCCGGCGGATCGACCGCAATGGCGTAGACGAAGGCATCGCTGCGGATGAGCGCCGAGCGCACCTCGCGCAGCGCGGCGTCGCTGGCGGTGTCGGCGCCGTCAGAGATGATCAGCACCGACGCGCGCTGTTTCGTCCTGGTGTCCATCATCGGCAGCGCGGTAAGCACCGCGTCGTAGAGCGCGGTCGAACCGAACGGCTTCAGCGCGGCCATCGCGGTCCTCACCACGTCGGGTGCCTGCGTCCAGCGCGTCAGCGCTCGCGGCTCGTGATTGAACGCCACGACCGAGAACTCGTCGTTCTTGTCGAGCAGCTCGAACAGGAACCGTTCAACGGCCGATCGCGCATCGACCAGCCGCTGCCCGAACATGCTGTCGCTTACGTCGAGCAGCACCGCAAGGCTGACGGGCACACGCTCGTTGGTGAATTGCGTGATGGTCTGGCGCTCGCCCTCTTCAAAAATCTCGAACGCCTCGATCGGCAGGCCCGTCACGAGGTGACCGTCACGATCGACGACGGTCGCCGTCACGCTGATGAGATTGATGCCGGACTGGAATTGGCCAGAGCGATCCTGGGCCACAACCCCGATGCCCGCAACGGCGGCGAGGAGCATCGCGCCGTAAGCTCTGCGCACGCAGCTATCCTACGCTCAATCCGTCGCTTTATCGATGACCCATGCGACAAGAGTGCCGGTCATGGCTCCGCCGGCGGTCCAGGCGAAATCGCGCCAGGACCCCCTGCCGCGTCTGCGATCGCGCAGCTCTTTCCCGCCCGCCGGCGGCGATGCCGACACTGGTGCCAATGGTGATCCGCCATCCGGTGCGCCTGGTCAGCGGCACGGCGACCGCGTAGCCGGCTCCGGCGGCAGCGGCACCCGCGCCGAAGTGCTGCGCCTTGTCGGCGGCGAACCATTTGTCCTGCGCCGCGGCCCATTCGGGACAGGCGACGAGCGCGATGATGATGAGGATTCTCAACCGTATTACGGCAGCACGCGAAAGGCGGTGAGCGTGGTTTCCGTGCCGGCAGTCTGTTCGATGACGTAATCGCCCACGCGCGAGCGGCGCGAGCGCCAGTTGCGCCGTGCGCCATCGCGATCCATCGGCATCGTTCCGAATGGCCGCGGTCACGGGAATCGTCATCGCCTGTCCGGCGCGGTTGAGCAGCTGCGCCGTGCCGGCGTCTGTCGCTGTCGTCGGGACTTCGACGATGATTCGCTCGGTTCGACGGAAGCGGAGATCGGCGGTGGGCATCGGCTGATTGCCGGTCGTCACGCTGCGGCGCAGCACCACGGCGCCGTTCGCGACCGGTGCGGCCGCGATCGATACGCGAACCGATTCCATGGCGCCGAGCGGCGCGGCTGTGCCTTTCGCGCGCAGCTGCACCTGATAATCGCCGGGCGCGAGCGTGGCGCGCGACCCAAGCGCGAACCGCAGACTGCGGGCGCCGGGCGCGATCGTCAACTTCTCGGTGAGAATCGTTTTGCCGCTGCTGTCGATCAGCATGGCGTCTGCCTGGCCGCCTTCACTCCAGTCGTGCTGGCCCGTCGCCGCGGGTACTTCTGCAACGCCCCAGATTGTCGCCGCGCCGGACGGCAGATACCCGGTCGCGACGTGCATGCGCAACGGCCGCTCTCTCGAGAAGATGCCGAGCGTCGACAGTGAGCCCTTCACCGCCTCCGCGCGCGCATCAACCGGTTTTGCGGTTGCGACGGCCGTGGCCGCTGCCTTGGCCTTCGCTTCGTCGCCGCGAGTGGCGGCGAGATATCCCGTTCGTGCGCGCACGCGCACGCCAGGACGCTTCACGCGCACGGTGAGCCTATGGAATTTTCCGTCGAGCTCCTGAGTGGAGTAGTAACCGAGCAGGTAGTACCGAGCTGAGATCTTCGACGATGCGCTGCATGCCGGCGGAAAGATTGTTGCTGTTCTGCACGACCGCGATGCCGTCGGTCGCATCCGCCATCGTGCGCAGCGACTCGTTGCGGGCGTTCAGGCGCCGCGAATCCTCGACGATGTCGATCCTCACTCGACTTCCACCTCCGGCGGGGGAGATGGGCACGATGGGCTCGTCGAAGACGACAAGTCCGCGTGGATCGACCGGATAGAAGCTTGTGTTCCCGGTATTCGCCTGGCGGAGGATGTCGATGAATCGCTGCTCGTTGCGCAGCAGGCTCAGCGACTGGCGCTCCTGCTCGCATTTGCGCCGGTCGAACACCTGCGTGGCGTTCTTGTCGACGACGCCGAGACGGCCGGTGCGCGGGTCGCTACCGATCGGAGGTA
This sequence comes from Vicinamibacterales bacterium, assembly GCA_963730445.1. Lineage (GTDB taxonomy): Bacteria > Acidobacteriota > Vicinamibacteria > Vicinamibacterales > JAMQPK01 > JAMQPK01. The sequence continues at coordinate 64,376 of CAVSRX010000009.1, forward strand.
CGGGGTCGACAGTCTGGCCTTCGATTGGACGGCGCAGTACGGGATCGTCGCCGTAGAGCCGCCACCCCTGGCTGATCGCAATGACGGCTTTGCGTTCTTCGCGGACGAACCGCAGATGGCGAACGAGCGTCTCGAGGGCGTCGAGCGTGCGCACCTCGCGCCGCCGGAAGATCATTTCGTTTGCGATGGCTGGGGTCCCCATAGCACATCGCAATCTCGTCCTCCTCCGGGCTTCTCGTCCGGCGGTGGTCGCGCTCGCTCCAGAAGCCCTTCAGCATCTCTTCAATCGAGGTGGTGCGGCGCCTGAAGGTGATATCGCGCGCCTCCATACCGGCGGTCATCACCGCGATCAGGTCGTCGCCGCCGATCAGCTGGTTGAGCGCCTGGATGAGCGGGCTCTTGATGTTGTACGCCGGTCCGAACTCGACGTGCTCCGTGTCGAGGAACAGCACGAACAGGCGCGCGCGCACGTCCTGAACCGCCTCGCGCATCTCCGCGACCGTCGCCGGATCGCGGCGTGCCTCCTGCGAACGCGTGCCGCGGACGAGCACGTGCTCGAAGCGATCGATTTTCTGGGGTTCGCCTTCGTCGAGAATCTCGATCTCGTCCTGACGGAGATCGATCACCGGCTTTCCATCGGTCGTCGGATACATGTCGACGCGGATGTAATTGACTTCGGTGCGGAAGGGCTCGAGCTGCGCGGGCGGCGCCGGCTCCTGAGCCGCGAGTGTAATAACGGATGCGGCCAGGAGAAGGGGCAAAGGGTAAGGGGTATGGGGTAATCGCGAGGCCCATTTGCCCCTCGCCCCTTGCCCCTTACCCCTGCTGCTCATGGTGTGACCAGTCTAGAGCAGAACGCGAATTATCGGATAGCTATCGATCCCGAGCCGGTCCTCACGTTCACTGTGTTGCCGCCGCCGCGGACGGTCCCCGTGACATGGTTCCGTCTGACGCGCCCCTGCACGGTGAGTGGCTGCGACGTCGTAATCGATCCCGATCCGGTTTGCGCATTGAGCGTGTAGGCGGCATCCGGCGGCAGGCTGAGCGAGACGCTGCCCGATCCGGTCTGCACGTTCACGTCGGCTCGCACAATCTGTGTGACTTCGACGCTGCCGCTGCCTGTCTGGGCGCGCACCTCACCGCCGACCGAGTCGGCCTCGATGTTTCCGCTGCCGGTCTGCGCGTGCAGGCTTCCTCCCGCGCGCTCGACGCGAATGCTGCCCGATCCCGTTTGTGCCCTCACCGCGCCGTCGACGCTGCCGATCGTCTGGTTGCCCGATCCGGTCTGCGCGTTGATTTGTGTGTTCGCCGGCACCACGAGCTCATAGCTGATGGCCACGTTGCGGTACATCGGATCGTTCTGGGTATCGCCGAGGCGAATGACATTGCCGGTCTGCGTAATCGGCGGCGCCGACTCGACGCGCCGGACACGCTCGGCCGGATCGGTTCCGTCGCGCCACGAGCCCGCGCTCACGCGGCCGACTATCTGGACGCGATTGACGGCTCCCGTTCGGACCTGGATGCTGCCCGAGCCCGTCCGGATACTGAGGTCGACCGGGCCATCCACCGTGAGCGTGCGCTCGAACCCGCCGCGTGCCTGCGCCGACTGCGCGGCGATATGCACGATGTCGCAGCCGCTAAGCGCAACGAAACAAACCGCTAAGGACGCAAACTGCCAGATCGCCTTCATGAAACCTCCAAAATAGAGTGCTGAGGATGATACGCGCGAAGGACCCTTCTGGTTGCGTGAGACTGATTGATCTTGATCAAAAACTACAGGTGTAGTAGATCTAGCGACAGGCATAGGAGACCGATGGCCGCGCCGAAACTGACAAAGCTCGAAATGCAGGTAATGGAAGCGCTCTGGTCGAACGGGCCCGGATCGGTCCGTGAGATTCAGGAATCGTTTCCCGCCAAGGATCGTCCCGCGTACACGACCGTGCAGACGCTCGTGTACCGGCTCGAGGCCAAGAATGCGATTCGGCGCGTCAAGAAGATCGGCAACGCACACATTTTTGAGGCCGCCGTCAGCCGCGCCGGCGCGCAGCATCGGCTCATCGACGAGCTCTTGAGCTTTTTCGGCGGAAAGTCGCAGCCCGTGATGGCCCGGCTGATCGAAACCGGCCAACTCACGCTCGACGACGTCAAAGAAGCCGAGCAGCTTCTCAAAGAACTGGAGAAGAAAGATGGACGCCATCGCTAATCACATCTGGCAGTCGACGATTGTCGGGTTGGCCGCGGCCGTATTGGCGTTGATGCTCCGCAACAACGGCGCGTCGGTGCGGTACTGGATTTGGTTCGCCGCCGCGATGAAGTTCCTCGTGCCATTTGCCGCGCTCACGGCCGCCGCAAACGCACTGCCGCTGCCGCAGGCGCCGTCGGTCGCGATCGGCGCGCTCGATGCCGCCACAGTGATATTCCGCTCGTCGACAATCCCGGCGCTCGGCGGCACCTCATCGACCTTCGTCATCATCGTCTGGCTGCTGGGCACGTTGGTTGTCCTGACGAGGTGGGCGTGGCAATGGCAGCGTCTGGCCGCAGATGCCCGTCAGTCGCCACCGATGGTCGACGGCGTCGTGCACGACACGCTCAGACGCATCGAGCGCGAGGAAGGCATCAGCAGCCCCACGGCGCTTGTGGCGTCGAGTCACTCGATCGAGCCTGGCGTGCTCGGCATCCGAACGCCCGTGCTGGTATGGCCCAGGGCTCTCACCGCAGGACTCAGCGACACCCATATCGAAGCGATCCTCGCCCACGAGGTGTGTCACATCGTCCGCCGCGACAACCTGCTCGCGTCGGCGCAGATGGTCGTCAGCGCGGTGTTCTGGTTTCACCCGCTCGTGTGGTGGATCGGCAGCGCGACTCGTCGACGAACGCGAACGCGCGTGTGACGAGCACGTCCTGGCGCCAGGGCGGCGTGCCGCAACCTACGCCGAAAGCATTTTGGAGACGTGCCGCCTGTGTATCGCGTCGCCCGTCGTCAATGTTGCAGGGGTGACAGGCGGAAGTCTAAAGCAGCGCATCGTTCGCATCATGAAGAACGAACCGTCGCATCCCCTGGATTCTCGACGGAAGGGCGCGCTCTTGATCGCGGCGCTGGTGCTGCTGCTTCTGCCGACCGCGGCCGGCGTCAGCGCGTGCCTGCCTCGACGAAACGTCGCGAACGCGCCCGGCAGCGCGACTTGACGCTGCCGAAGCTGATTCGCGAGGTGAAACCGCAGTACACCGCGCGCGCCATGCAGGAGAAAGTCCAGGGCGAGGTCCTCATGGAATGCGTCGTCAAGGCGGACGGCACGGTCGGCGAACACAAAGATCCTGAAATCGCTGCATCCCGATCTCGATCAAGGCCGCGCTTGATGCAGCCGCGAAGTGGGTGTTCGAGCCGGGCACGCGCAACGGTAACCCGCAACCGTCGCTGTGAACGATCGCGATGGCGTTCACACTGAAACAGTCCGAGGAAGAATTCGTGACGCTGTCTGCTCGTGCGTCGATCGAGCATCAACGGAATCGTGACGTCGTGCATCGTGCATGCCGTTGCGATCGCCGCGATGTTGTTCCTGACAGCCTCGCGCGACTCGACGCCATCCGAATCTCCCCGCGCGGCGTACGAACCTCCGTCGCACATTATCTGGATCAGCACACCAGGCGCCGGTGGGGGAGGCGGTGGCGGCGGCGCGAAAGAGCAGAGCCCCGCACGTGCCGCTCAGGTGAAAGGCCCCGACAAGCAGACGATGCCAAGCGCGTCGCGTGCGATGAGCGACGCACCAGAAAAACCGAAGCCAGTGGACCCGTTGCCAGACGTTCCGGTCCAGACGCTCGGTGCTTCCAATCTCACGATGCTCGGACTCATCGAAGCAGGCGCTGAGTCGCTCTCGCTGGGGCCAGGCGACGGCGGCGGTGCCGGACCCGGCCGTGGTCCCGGCGCCGGACCAGGGTTCGGCGATGGAATCGGACCCGGCCGGAACGGCGGCATCGGCGATGGCGTGTGGACTGTCGGCAGCGGCGTGACGATGCCGGTGCCCGTTCACCAGGAAAAGCCGCAGTACACGATCGAAGCGATGCGCGCGCGCATCGAAGGCGCTGTCGTCGTCGAGTGCGTCGTGCAGCCCACCGGCACGTGCGCGCGATTGCGCGTGTTGCGATCGCTCGATTCTCGCCTGGGATTGGACGAGCAGGCCCTGCGCGCGGCCGCTGCCTGGCGGTTCGCGCCAGGCATGCGTCTGGGCAAACCTGTCGCGGTGCTGGTTACCATTCAGCTGGGATTTTCCATCCATTAGCACTTCCCATCCGTGAGCCGGCAGCGGCTTGGAATTCGCATGCATTGTTAAGGAGACAAATGATGCGAAATCGATCTGTGTGCAGGCTTGGCGTGTTGCTGCTTCTCATCACGCTCACGCTGCCGAATCTGGCGCAAGCGCAGACCAATCAGAGCAAGGACCGCGACAAGTTGTGGAACGGCATGCTGATTGGCGCTGGTATCGGCGCCGTGGTGGGCATGCTCGTCGCGCCGCCGGCGTTCTGCGGCAACAACGACAGCGAGTGTGCGGCGATCGTGCGCGTCGCGATCGGTCTGCCGGCGATAGCAGGCGGCGTTGGAATCGGGGCGCTCGTGGATGGATTGCAGAGCCGTGACGCCTCGGTGCCCTTTCGTGCTACAAAACCAAGGCTGTCCGGCGTGCAAATGAGCGTGAGATTCTAAGCGCCGCTGCACAGTGGCGCGAGATGCTTAAGCGTAGGACATTCGGCATTCTGCCTGACGGCACAGAAATCGACGTGATTTCACTCGGTCACGCGAGCGGCCTCGAGATGAATGTGCTCACCTACGGGTGCATCATCACATCGCTGAGCGTGCCTGGCACGCATGGCCCCGCCGCGAATATCGTCCTTGGATTCGATCGTCTCGAGCCGTACCTCAGCTCGTCGCCGTATTTCGGTGCGGTCGTCGGGCGTTACGCGAATCGCATCGCGCACGCGCGTTTCGCCATCGACGGCCGCGAGCATCGCGTGTCGCCCAACGAGCCGCCGCATCATCTGCACGGCGGGTTCAAGGGGTTCGACAAGCGCGTGTGGGACGCGGAAGCGTCCGGCAATGGCACCGCGGTTATCTTTCGGCGGAGAAGTCCTGACGGCGAAGAAGGGTATCCCGGCACGCTCGACGCGCAGGTCACCTACACGCTTGCCGATCGCGATCTGCGGATTCGGTATCAGGCCGTCGCCGAGGCTCCGACGCACGTGAACCTGATGCAGCATTCGTATTTCAACTTGCGCGGGAACGGCGATGTGCTGAGCCACTGCCTCGCCATCAATGCCAGCACGTACCTGCCTGTCGACGAGGGGCTGATTCCAACGGGCGAGTTTGCGCCCGTGGCAAACACGCCGTTCGATTTTCAGGAACCTATCGCGATTGGCTCGCGTCTCCGCACCGATCACGCGCAACTGACGCGCGTCGGCGGATACGATCACACCTTCAGCATCAATGGCGCGGGCGCGGCGCTGGCGCTTGCGGCGCGCGTGCTCGAGCCATCGAGCGGACGCACGCTCGAGCTGCGCACGACCGAGCCGGGGCTGCAGTTCTATTCGGGTCAGGTGGTCGACTTTCGAGCGTTCTGTCTCGAGCCGCAGCACTATCCCGACTCGCCGAACCGGCCGGAGTTCCCGTCGACGCTTCTTCGGCCCGGCGAGCGCTATGAGTCGTCGACGGTGTATGCGTTCGGTTGGTAGTTGGTGGTTGGTGGTTGGTAGTAGTCTTGTGACATGCGCATCCGCGTCTCACATCTGAAGGATCGCAAGCAGCGGCGCGAGCGGTTCGCCGTCCTCACCGCCTACGATGCGACCATGGCGCGGCTCCTCGAGCGCGCGGGCGTCGACGTGCTGCTCGTGGGCGATTCGGTCGCGACAGCCGTGCTCGGGTACGACACGACCCTGCCGGTGACGCTCGACGTGATGATCCATCACACCGCCGCGGTCGTCCGCGGCACCGAGAAGGCGCTCGTCATCGCCGACATGCCGTTCCTGACCTATCAGGTCACGCCGTCCGAAGCGGTGCGCAACGCGGGACGCCTGTTGAAAGACGCCGGCGCGGCCGCAGTGAAAGTCGAAGGCGGGCAGTCGGTCGTGGAGGTCGTGCGGCGGCTCGTCGACGTCGGCATTCCGGTGATGGGGCATCTCGGCGTGTTGCCACAGTCGGTCAATCAGCAGAGCGGCTATCGGCAGCGTGGAGGCGATGCCCGCGAGGCGGAGATCATTTTCAACGATGCGCTCGCGCTGCAGGATGCCGGCGCGTTCGCCGTCGTGCTCGAAGCGATCCCCGCGGAGCTCGCCGCGAAAATCACCTCGACGCTCGAGGTGCCGACGGTTGGCATCGGCGCCGGCCCTGATTGCGATGGCCAGGTGCTCGTCAGCTCGGATCTCCTCGGGCTGCACGATAAGGTGCCGCCGTTCGCGAAGAAATACGCCAACCTCGCCGAGGTCATCGTCAACGCGGCGCGCGCGTTCGTCGCAGACGTGCAGGCTACGTCTTCGGACCGTGCTCAAAAAGATTGAAACCGTCGCGGAACTGCGCGCGCGGCTCGCAAGCTCGACTAAAGTCGAGCCCTACACCCCTATCGGTCTCGTGCCCACCATGGGCGCGCTGCATGCCGGACATGCGGCGCTGGTCGACACGGCACGCCGCGAGTGCGGCGTCGTGGTCGTATCGATCTTCGTCAACCCGCTTCAGTTCAACAGCCAGGACGACCTCGCGCGCTATCCGCGCACGCTGGATGCCGATGTCGAGTTGTGCCGCGAGCTTGGTGTCGACGTCGTCTTTGCGCCATCGGCGTCGGAGGTATACCCCGAGCCGCCGGAGTGCAGTGTCGACGTCGGGCGCCTTGCCGATCATTTGTGCGGTAAATTCCGCCCCGGACATTTCCGCGGCGTGGCGACGGTCGTGCTGAAGCTCTTTCAGATGGTGCAGCCGCACCGCGCGTACTTCGGTGAGAAGGATGCGCAGCAGCTGGCGATCGTCACGCGGCTCGCCGCAGACTTCAATCTGCCGATAGAGGTCGTCGGGGTGCCGACCGTGCGCGAAGCCGACGGTCTCGCGATGAGCTCGCGCAACCGCCATTTGAGCGCCGCCGAGCGCAACCTTGCCCCCTCGTTGTATCGCGCGCTGGAAGAAGCCCGCAGCCGCATTCTGGCCGGCGAGCGCAGTGCCCCTGCGATCGCGCGCGCCGCCGCGGCGACGATTCCTCAATCGGATACGTTGCGTCTCGAGTACCTGGAGATTGTCGACCCGGCAACCATGCAGCCGGTCGATGACGTCAGTGCAGCGGTTCGTGTCGCAGGTGCGCTCTGGGTCGGTTCGACGAGGCTCATCGACAACGTCCTGGTCTAACGTCGCGCGAATTCTATACTGGGGCCATGCTCAGAATCGCAACCCATGAGGATGCGCTGGATCTCGCCCGGATCATCAACGACGCGTTCGTCGTCGAAGCATTTTTCAAGATCGGCGATCGCACGAGCGCGGACGAGATCAGCCGCCCTCATGCACGCCGGCGGCGAATTTCTGGTGCTGGAAAAGACAGAACCCGGAACCCGAAAGTGGAACTGGAACGCCGAAGGGTGCGTGTATGTGAAGTGTACCGGCGACCGCGGGTATTTCGGGATGCTATCGATCGATCCCGCCAGGCAGCGCCAGGGCCTCGGCCGGCGCCTCATCGATGCCGCCGAGGCGCGCGCCCGCGAGCGCGGATGCCGGTTCATGGATATCCACATCGTGAACCTGCGCGAAGAGCTGCCCGCCTATTACCGCCGCCTCGGGTATGTGGAAAACGGCACCCTGCCGTTCTCAGACCCCGGCCGGGCCAGCCGCCCCTGTTTCTTCATCGTCATGTCCAAGCCACTCTGATGCAATCGGCCGCCTGATGGACTGTAATCTGGACACAAACTGCCGGGCCGGAGCGCTGGTGTGGGGCACGAATTGTCATGTACATGGCAGATGGTTTGCTATTTCTACAGGTATGAGGGTACGGATCACCCGCACACCCAGAGGTGTTGTCGACGGCATGTCCCTGCATTACTACCATACGGGAGAGGCCTACGACGTGACGCCGGAGCTTGCCGAGTATCTGGTGGCGGAGGGATTCGCGTCGATCGAGATGCGTCAGCGTCAGCGTTCGTCGCGGCTGCGCAGCCACGATCGACGACGCACCCGTTTGGCCCGCGCCTAGCCCACACACTGAACTGGAGGATGGAATGGTTCGAGGACTCGTCCGGCTGATGCTCGTGGCGCTCGTGGTCGTGGCCGGCGCGTTTTACCTCTTCGGGTACTGGTCCAGCGACCGGTTCGACGCGGCATCGGCTCCCGAGACGCCTCGCATCGACACGGCCGCGGCCCGCAAAGCGGGAGCCGAAATCGGCGAGAAAACGGCGGCGGCCGCGTCCCGGATTAACGAGTCGCTGGAAGAAGGCAGTCTCACCGCGAAGATCAAGGCGAAAATGGTGCTCGACGATCAAGTGAAAGCGCTCCAAATCAACGTGACGACCGAGGGCACAACCGTGACGCTCGCCGGCACGGTGCACACATCGCAGGAGCGCGATCGCGCGCTGGCCCTGGCAAAAGAAACCGATGGTGTGACGAAAGTGGTGGATCAGCTGGTCGTCAGGTAGCGAGCCTAAGGCCCCGCAAGCCCGCAAGACTGTTCGGAATCGCCCCGCCGTTCGTTTAATACACAAAAGGGCTATAATCCCGCCATTCCTGGGAACCTCAACAATCTACCGGAGGCCGCATGAGAAACCTGTGGGGGCCTGTCCTTGTCGTGTGCGCCGCTCTTGCCTCCCCGGTCACGGCTCAAACCCCACTGCCGCCCGCGGCTTCCAGGACCGTCGACTACGACGCCGACATTCGGCCGATCCTGGCGCAGCATTGCTATTCCTGCCATGGCCCCGAAGCACAACAGTCGGGCCTGCGGCTCGACCTGCGGCAACCCGCGCTTCGAGGCGGCGATTACGGGCCTGTGATTACGCCTGGCAACAGCGCCGACAGCAAGCTCATCAAGCGCGTGGTGAATGGCGACGGTGGATTGCAGATGCCGCCGACCGGTCCGTTGTCGGATGAGGACATCACACTTCTGCGCGCGTGGATCGACCAGGGAGCCGACTTCAGGACAGAGATAAGGGCCGAGGCGCCTCCGCGGCCCGTCGATCCGAAGGTGGCTGCCGTCATTGCGGCCGTTCGCACGCGCGATCGCGCGACGCTCGAGACGATTGATTGCCGCCGATCCCGCGCTCGTCACATCGACGGATGCGGGCGGCTCGACGCCACTGCATCACGCGGCAGGCTTTGGCGCGATCGACAGCCTTGCACTGCTCATCGACAAAGGCGCGGACGTCAACGCGAAGAATCGGCGCGGTTCCACGCCGCTCTTCTGGGCACTTCAAGACGAGGCCAAAGTCCGATTGCTCCTGTCGCGCGGCGCGACGGTCAAGATGAAGCAGGTCGAGGGGCGCAGTCCGGTGTATCAGGCATCGCTTCTTGGCAACGGGTTCCCGGTGCTGCGCCTGCTGCTCGAAAACGGCGGCGATCCCAACGTGGCGACGCTCAATGGGTTGACCGCGCTCAGCGGCGCGGCGCTGCGGGGCGACGTCGACGCCATGCGTCTGCTGATCGACAAGGGCGCAACCGTCGACGCAAAGAACGGCGCAGGCGCCACTGCGCTGATGGCCGCTGCCACCAACGGCAGTCCGGCAGCCGTTCAGCTGCTTGCTCGAGCGGGGGGCCGACCCGCACGTGCGAAGCAAGCTTGGTGAAACGCCGCTTGGCAACGCCGCGGGTGCGGGCAATGCCGCAACGGTGAAACTGCTGCTCGATCGCGGGGTCGACGTGAATGCGCGCAACAGCCGCGGCTATTCGCCGCTCATGCTCGCCGCGGGGTCCGATGCGATGAGCGCGGATATCGTGAAGCTGCTCATCGCGAAGGGCGCCGATACGAGCTTCTCAGCGGACTACGACGAAACAGCGCACATCCTCGCCGGCAGGCGCGGCAACACCGACGTGACACGGCTGCTCGGCAGCGTCGCGAAGAAGGACGCGAATCGTGCAGGCACGCTCGTGAAGAAGGTCGCAGCCGTCAGGTCACCGTATACGGCGATTGAAATCGCGTTGCCGTTACTCGAAAAACAGAGCCACAACTTCATTCGCATCGGCGGCTGCAATTCGTGTCACGCGCAGGATCTCGTGTCGGCCGCCGCGGCCATCGCGCGCGACCGTGGCATTCCCGGCGCCGCGTGAAATCTCGCAGCTGCCGCAATCGATGATGCCATCTCCCGAACGCATCATGGACTTGAACGTCGTCGCCGTCGCGGGCGTGGCGTGGGAGCTGTTCGATTTCGGCATGAACAGAGTACCGAAGACGCCGTTTACGGACGCGATCGTGCGGCACATCAGAGTGATGCAGACGCCCGCGGGAAACTGGTCGACCAACGAAAGCCGGCGGCCTCCGATGGCGGCCGGCGATTTTCAGGCGGCCGCATTGTCTATCTACTCGCTCAAGCAGTACGGGCAGGATGCCGACAAGGCCGAAACCGATGCCGTCATCGCGAAGGGCCGTGAAGTGGCTGGAAAACACGAAGCCCGCGACCACGCAGGATCGCGCGTTCCACCTGCTCGGCCTCGCGTGGGGAAACGCCGCGCCGGCGACGATCAAAGCCGCGGCACGCGCGCTTGCGGCGACGCAGCGCGCCGACGGCGGATGGAACCAGTTGCCCGAAATGGTCTCGGACGCGTATGCGACGGGGCAGGCGCTGTATGCGTTGAACACGGCCGGCAACATGGCGGTGTCCAGCTCCGTGTACCAGAAGGGCGTTGACTACTTGCTTCGCACGCAGGCGCCCGACGGATCGTGGCATGTGGAGACCCGCGCCATCTGGCTGCAGCCGTACTTCGAGAGCGGATTCCCGTATGGCCGCGACCAGTTCATCTCGGCCGCCGGAACGGCATGGGCGGTGATGGCGCTCGCGCCCGCAGCGCAGTCGCAGCGATTGATCACGTCGCGGTAGTTCGATTACCTCTCGGTAGCGCAGGGCTATATAGTTCGAATTGATGAGCAGCCCTGTCTCTGATGCCTTGGTGATCTTCGGAGTCACCGGCGACCTCGCGTACAAGAAAATCTTTCCGGCGCTGCAGGCGCTCGTGGCCCGCGGACAGCTGAACGTGCCGGTCGTCGGCGTAGGACGGCTGCCGATGGAGCGCGAGCAGCTGATCGAGCGCGTGCGCAACAGTGTGTCGGCCAGGGGCGCCGTCGACGAAGCCGCATTCTCACGCCTGACATCGCTGCTGCAGTACGTCTCCGGCGACTACGGGCAGCTCGACCTCTTCACGAGGATCCGGCAGGCGCTCGGCGACGCCAAGCGCCCGTTGTTTTATCTCGCGATTCCACCGAGCGCCTTTCCGACAACCGTCGAGTACCTGTCGAAGGCCGGCTGCACCAATGGCGCTCGCGTCGTCATCGAGAAGCCGTTCGGGCGCGATCTCGACTCGGCGCGGGCGCTCAACGCGACCCTGCATCGCGCGTTTTCTGAAGACGCGATCTTCCGTATCGATCACTACCTCGGCAAGGAAGCGGTGCAGAACATCCTGTATTTCCGGTTTGCGAACGCGTTTCTCGAGCCCATCTGGAACCGGCAGTACGTCGACAGCGTGCACATCACGATGGCCGAGTCGTTCGGCGTCGAAGGACGCGGCGCCTTCTATGACGAGACCGGCGTCATTCGCGACGTCGTCCAGAACCACCTGCTGCAGATCGTGGGGTATCTCGCGATGGAGCCGCCGTCTTCGGCGTGGCGCGAAGCGTTGCGCGACGAGCAGGCAAAAGTGCTGCGCACGGTTCGGCCGCTCTCGCCGGCGGAAACCGTGCTCGGGCAGTTTCGCGGATATCGCGAGCAAGCCGGCGTCAGCAAGACATCGAACGTTCCGACTTATGCCGCGCTCCATCTCTTCGTCGACTCGTGGCGCTGGCATGGCGTGCCGTTTCATGTGACCGCCGGCAAGTGCCTCAACGTGACGCGCACCGAGGTGCTCGTCACGCTGAAGCCGGCGCCCGGCGTTGTCTTTGCCGGGCACCCGGTGCCCGAGGCGAATCACGTGCGCTTTACCTTGTCGCCGCAGGTGCGCATTGCGATTGGCGCCAGCGCGAAGCGGCCTGGAGAAGGCATGTTCGGCGAGCCTGTCGAGTTGTCCGTCATGGAGAACGAATCGGCGGGGCGGCTCGACGCATACGAGCGCCTCATCGGTGACGCGATGGAAGGGGATCCCACGCTGTTCGCGCGCCAGGACGCGGTCGAAGCGGCGTGGGCGATCGTGAACCCGGTGCTCGAGCCTGGCATGCCGCTCTTCGTGTATGACTGTGGCAGCGCCGGTCCCGCGGAAGGCGAGAGTCTCGTCGGCGGCGGGTGGAAATGACACCGCGCGTTGTCGTCGACGATCTTCCCGAGCTGCAGAAGACGCTCGCGATCGAGTTCCAGACACAGGCCGCGGAAGTGATCGCCAGGCGCGAGAAATTCATCGTGGCCGTGCCGGGGGGATCGGTGGCATCGGCGTTCTTCCCGACGCTCGCCGCGCTCGCGGTGGACTGGACGCGCATCGAAGTGTTCTGGATCGACGAGCGCGCGGTGCCGCCCGACCATCCCGACTCGAACTTTGCGCTCGCGTCGAAGCTTCTGCTCGTGCCGGCGCGAGTACCCGCGGCACGCACCCACCGTATGTACGGCGAACTGCCCGACCTCGCGCAGGCCGCGCGGCGCGCGACCGACGACTTGAAATTAATTGCCGGCGATCCGCCGTTCATCGATTTCGTGCTCGCCGGCGTAGGCGACGATGGCCACGTCGCGTCGATATTTACTGGATCGAATTCAGGTGGCACTGAAGGTAGGGCGGGTCTTGCTCTTGAGACCCGCCCCGTCATCCCCGTCTACGACGCGCCGAAACCACCGCCGCGGCGCCTCACGCTGACGCTTCCCGTCCTCGCGCACGCGGGCGTGGTCGTGGTCGCCGCGTGTGGCGCATCGAAAGCCGCCGCGATGCGCGGCGCGCTGCACGAGAGCGGCGTCGACACGCCGATTGCCGAGCTGCTTCGCCGCGCGTCTTCGTCTCTCGTGCTGCTCGATCGCGCGGCGGGATTATCATAGGGGAGAGGAGAATCTATGCGTCCTGTATGCCTGACCTTCATGTTGGCCCTCGCACTGGCGTCGTGCGGTGGAGCGCCTGAACCCACACAGCCGGCGCAGCCGGCACCGCCGCCTGCCGCTGCTCCTGCGCCCGCGCAGCCGCCCGCGATAAAAGCCGGCTGGGTCGTGCAGGACATGCGCACGCCCGAAAGCGCGTATCTCGACGAGGCATCCGGTTACCTGTTCGTCTCGCAAATCGACGGCCAGCCAAACGAGAAGGACGGCAAGGGCCGCATCTCGAAGGTCGGGCTCGACGGATCTGTCGTGACCGCCGACTGGTTCACCGCCGTGAACGCGCCGAAGGGGCTGCGCAGCTTCGCCGGCACGCTCTGGGTGGCCGACCTCGACGAAGTGATTGGCATCGACATCGTGTCGGGTAAAGAGAACGCGCGCGTCAAGATCGACGGCGCGATATTCCTCAACGACGTCGCGGTCGGCGCCGACGGCACCGTCTACGTGTCCGACATGATGGCCAACAAGATCTACGCGATCAAGGACGCGAAGGCGACCGTCTTTGCAGAAGGGGAGCAGCTGGAATATCCAAACGGCTTGTTCGCCGAGGGCGAGCGGCTGGTCGTCGGAGGCTGGGGCAGCAAACCCGCAGCGGACTTCAGCACGAAAGTGCCGGGCCGTCTCTATGCGCTCGATCTGAAAACAAAACAAAAGACACTGATCACCAAGCAGCCCCTGGCGAACATCGACGGCGTCGAGCAGGAAGCGCGCGGAGGGTATCTCGTCACCGACTACCTGGCGGGCAAATTAATCCAGGTCTCGCAGTCCGGCGAATCGCGCGTGGTGCGCACCTTCAAGCCCGGCCTCGCGGATCACACGTTCCTGTATGCGCAGGGAGACATTCTGATTGCGCCCCACATGAACGAGAACACGGTAGGGGCGTACGACATCTCGGCGGACATGAAATAGACGCAGCCGGTAGCTGGTAGCCTGTAGCTTGTAGCGTGTTCAGCTACCAGCCACGGGCTACCGGCTACAAGCTACCAGCTACGAGCTATTTCCCCGTGTAACTAATCCGATAGATCACGCCCGCCTGGTCATCAGAGACCAGCATCGAGCCATCCGGCATCACCTCGAGGTCGGCGGGGCGGCCCCATCGACTGCGGCCTTCGAGCCATCCTGTTGCGAACGCCTCGTAGCGCACGACCTTGTTGCCCTGCAGGTGCGCCACAGCGATGCGGTTGCCGTTGAACGGAAGCGCGGCACTGCGGTTCCACGAACCGTGCTCCGCAATGAAAATCTGATTGCGGTACTGCTGCGGGAACTGCGTTCCCGTGTAGAAGCGCATGCCGATCGCGCCGGCGTGCGGCTCGAGGCGCTGCGCCGGCGGCACGAACTCGCTGCACTGACGCTTCGCGCCGAACTCGGGATCGACGATCGTGCCCTCGTGGCAATACGGGTAGCCGAAATGCATGCCCGGCTTTCGGCACGTGGTTCAGCTCGTCGCCTGGCGTGTTGTCGCCGAGGTTGTCGCGGCCGTTGTCGGTAAACCACAGTTCGCGCGTCGTTGGGTGCCAGTCGAAGCCCACCGTGTTGCGCACGCCGCGCGCGAACACTTCCTGTCCCGAACCGTCGGGCTTCATGCGCATGATGGTCGCGTACGGATCGCCGCGGTCGCACATGTTGCACGGCGCGCCCACTGGCACGTACAACAGGCCGTCGGGGCCGAATCGGATGAACTTCCACCCGTGATGCCGATCGCTCGGAAGCTTGTCGGTGACCACCGCGGGCGCGCCCGCGTTCTCGAGCTTCGACTCGATGTTGTCGAAGCGGATGACGCGGTTGATCTCAGCGATATACAGCGTGCCTTCGCGGAAGGCGACGCCGTTGGGCATATTGCGCAGCCCGCTGATGATCGTGATGACCTTATCGGCCTTGCCGTCCTTGTTCTCGTCGCGCAGCGCGTACACGTTGCCGGCATTCCAGCTGCCCGCGAACACGGTGCCGCCGGGGCTCTGCGCGAGCGACCGCACCTGGCTCACACCCTCGGCCCACACGGAAATCTGAAATCCCGGCGGCAGCTTGATTTTCGCAAGCTGCACCTTCGACTGCGCGGGAGCCGCAACACCGGCCGCCACGACCACGGCCGCAATCATCATCTTTTTCAGCACATAGCCTCCTGATACGAAAATATAATACGCCGTATATGACTCGCGTTCTTCCATGTGTCGCAATCTTCGTCGTGTTCGCGCTCGCGGCCGGATCTGCGCAGAAGCCCGAAGCGCCCGCGCAGCCGGCGGGGCCTCGGTCGCCCACGTATCCCACGCCGGCGCCTGTCGTGAATCCACCCGAGAAACCGCCCGCGCCGCAGTACGGCGTCATCGGGCCCGCGGCGAATTTCACGGGCAATACGGGCACGCTCGACCCGGCCGGATTCACGGTCGGCCGGCGCGTGTTCGAAGCGGGCGCGCGCAACGCGACCTGGCACATGCACACCGCCGGACAACTGGTGTTTGCCGAAGCCGGACGAGGCAGGCTGCAGATTCAGGGACAGCCGATTAAGGAACTGGCCGTGGGCGAGAGCGCGCTCATTCCCGGAGGCGCCTATCACTGGCACGGCGCAGCGCCGAACGAGAATTTCACGATGATGTTCGTCACGATGGGGCAGAGCAAGACCTCGCAGGGCGAGCCGGTGACCGACGCGGCGTATCTCGGCAAAAAGTAAACGATGTTCAGCCGGCTCACGAAAATGAATCGTGAGGCCGGACGTGCCGGCGTCCCGCGCCGGTGTTAGCATGCTTCCCGCCCCCCAACGTAACCAGCACGAACATCTCGTGCAAGGAGATCCTCTATGAATTTGTCGCGCAGAGCTCTGCTCATGTTGAGCGCTGTCTTCATTCTTTCGTCCACTGCAGGTGCCCAGCAGGCCCGATTCGAACATCAACAGGAACGCGTGTGGCGGCTGGAGAATCTCGGCGCGCTCACCGGTCCGTCGACCGACTCGGCGCGCGCCATTGTCGTGCGCGCGCTGCGCGAGCGCGGCGTGTCCGACTCGGCGCTCGATTCGCTCGTCGTCGTGTCTGAATCCACCAACGTGCGCACGGGCGTGCGCGATGTCAGGTTCGAGCAGCGTGTCGCGGGTCTGTGGGTTTATGACACGTACGTCAGGGCTGCGCTTATGGCGTCGGGCGAAGTGATGCAGATTATCGATGCCACTGTCGCGGTTCCGCGTGCGGTGCCTGGCGCGCGGGCGAGCGCGCAGCAGGCGCTCCGTGCCGCGCTCCGTCAGCTTCATCCCGAGTTTGCCGGCAACCCCGGGGCGCGCGGACAGAACGGAAACGCCACGGTCTTCGCGGGCGGCCCGTTCTTTCATAGCGATCCCGTCGTGACGCGCGTGGCGATTCCGTTGACCGATGGCACAGTGCGTCCGGGATTTCTGGTGGAAACCTGGACCGAACAGCGTAACCTGCTGAACCACACGCTCGTCGAAGGCGACGGCACGGTGCTCGCCGTTGAGTCGCGTACGGTCCGCGACTCGTACAACGTGTTCAGAGTGAGCCCGACGGTTGGCCCTCAGGAGGTTGTCACTGGCCCCGCCGCGGGCGGAACAGAGTCGCCGCAGGGGTGGCTCTTCGCGAGCAGCCAGCGTTCCGTCGACATCGCCGGCAACAACGTGCGGGCCTATCTCGACACCGACGGGAACAACGCGGCCGATGCAGGCGGCGCGGCAGTCACAGACGGCAACTTTCTTGCCTCGGCCGATCTGTCTCAATCGCCGTCAGAGGACGGCAACAAGAACGTTGCGGCGCAGAATCTCTTCTACCTCAACAACGTGATTCATGACGAGCTGTACCGGCATGGCTTCACGGAGGCCGCCGGCAACTTTCAGGAAAACAACTTCGGCAGAGGCGGGCGTGGCAGCGATTCGGTGAACGCCGAAGCGCAGGATGGCGAAGGGACGGACAACGCAAACTTCGCGACACCGCGCGAAGGTCAGAACCCGCGCATGCAGATGTTCCTGTGGACCGGGGCTGGCGGCACGCATAGCGTGGTCGTGCACACACCGGCATCGATTGCCGGCACCTATCCGGCGAAGGGGGCCGAGTTCGGTGCTGCGCTCAACACAACCGGTGTCACCGGCAACGTGACGCTGGTCAACGATGGCGTGGGAACGACATCGGATGCGTGCGAAGCGCTGCCCGGTGGGTCGCTCTCAGGGCAGGTCGCGTTAATCGATCGAGGCACGTGCGATTTTGTGACCAAGGTGAAGAACGCACAGAACGCCGGTGCGGCGGCGGCGATCGTCGCCAACAACCAGGGAGACGGGATTCTCGTGATGGGAGGCACCGACGCGACCATCACTATTGGGGCGGTGTTTGTGGGACAGTCCGACGGCGCGACGCTGCGGTCGGTGACCGGCGTCAACGGACGGTCAAGCTGGCCGACGTGCAACCCCTCATGATCGACAGCGACGTCGATGCCGACATCGTGTATCACGAGTACGGCCACGGGCTGACGTGGCGCATGATCGGTCGGATGAGCGGACCGATCGCCGGCGCCATCGGCGAGGGTATGAGCGATGTGCTCGCCGTCGTCATCAACAATAACGACAGGGTCGCCGAGTACTCCGTCAGCGATCCGATCGGCCTCCGTTCTGCGCCCTATACCGATTACGCCCGTACCTACGGCGATGTCGCGGGCACCGGCGTGCACTTCGACGGCGAAGTGTACGGGGCCATAGGCTGGCGCTTGTGGGAGATCTTCCAGCGCGATGGCTTGTCGAAGGATTTGCTGCTCGACTACCTGGTCGACGGCATGACGTTCACGCCGGCGCAGCCGAAATTCGAGAACATGCGCGATGGCATTCTGGCCGCGGTCGGTGCGTCCGGTAACCCCCATCAGTGCAAGATTTGGGAAGGGTTCGCAAAGTACGGCGTGGGCGTCGGCGCGAAGGCCACCGTCAAGGGGTCGAAAATCACGATCGTTGAATCGCTCGCGGTACCCGTGGGCTGCCCGGCGCCGTAGTAACTGGACGGGAAGGGTGCGCGCGGATCGGAATTTGCTATCCCTGCGCTCGGGGGAGCAACGATGTCTAAACTTGATATCCCGGATATCTGCGCGCACCTCGACCGATTGAAGCGGCTCTGCGATCGGCTCGAAAAGGCGCAATCGGACGATCTGCGGTACCGCGAGCTGTGCAGCCAAATCCGGGCGGAAACCGAGGAATTACACGCGACGATCTGCAGCTAGCCGGGGCTATTCGTCTTCGGGCGGCTCGTCGGGGCACCGGGTCAGGAAGAACGGGAAGGGCGGGGGCGCCCAGGGGTGTTTGATCGTGCGCGGCGCGATCGGCAGCTCGGCGAGCGCGCGGGCGATCTGCGCGCGTATCTTCGCCGCCTCGAACGGCGTCGCGGGTATGGCCTTCGGCGCTGACCATTCGTCGGCGATGATCGCCCAGAGGAACTGCGGCTCGTTGTGCTTGAACGCCTTGCGCAGCAGCGCTTCTCCCTTCGCGCCGATCTTTTCGAGCGCGCGATTCGCGCGGCCGTTCTTGATCACCGCGCGAGCCTCGATGCGCTTCACCCCAATTGCGAACGCGAACTCGGCGACCAGCGTCGCCGCTTCCTCGAAGAGCCCCGTCGACCAGAACGACGGCGCCATCGCGAAACCCCATTCGGCGACGTGAAACTTCTCGTCGAGCGAGCGAAGCTGAAAGAGGCCAATCGGCTGCTGCAACCCGTTCGGCACCACCACGAAGCAGACGCATTTTGCCTTTTCGCGCTGGCGCTGCGCCCACTCGATGAAGCCCTCGAACTGGGTGAGCGATGACGGGGGCGGGTAGAGGTAATGATGGACGCGAGGGTCGCCGAAGAGCTCGAGAAGCGCAGCGGCATCTGCCGCCTCGACTTCGCGGATGCGAATCGACGCGCCAGACAACACCGGGACTTGTGCCCACCAATCGGGGGCGTCGAGCTCAATCATTGTGCAAAGGGCACGCGCGTGTCCCAAAAGCAATCCGCACGCCACGTAACGATTTTGAAATCAGTTAGGAAATCCAGAGCAGGCCCACGCAGGGAGTGCTCCATCCCGATACACTGAGCGACCAAAAGTGGCACCACCGGCCCATCGCTCGGCGGTAGTTTCGGCCGAATGGTTCGACGCCTGCAGCGGTGTCCGTCCGACAATTACGTCGAGATCCGCATCGATCCATTATGCTTGACCATCATGCCCATTACTCGCCGTCACTTCGTCCGCACGGTGCCTGCGCTCGGGGCCTTCGCCGTCTCTGGCGCCCTCGCGCAGGCGCAACAGCCGCCGACTGGACCAGTGTGGCCCCCGCCGCCATCGACGCCGGCCTGGCGCGACGAATCGTTTCCGACTCAGCACCCGCATCTCGCGAGAGAGATCGTCGGCGTTGCGCACAGAGATCTCGCGCGCGTGAAGGAGCTCGTCACGCTGCATCCGTCGCTTGCGAAGGCGTCGTGGGATTGGGGATTCGGTGACTGGGAAACAGCGCTCGGGTCTGCGTCGCACGTCGGAAACCGCCCCATCGCGGAGTTCCTCATCGAACAGGGCGCGCAACCGACGATTTTTTCCGCGGCGATGCTGGGGCAGCTCGATGTCATCAAGGCGTACGCGGCGGCGATGCCCAACATTCATCTGCTGCGCGGACCGCACAGCATCCCGCTCGCCGCGCACGCGCGCGCAGGCGGCGCGCAGGCAGAGGGCGTGCTGCAATTTCTCACCTCGCTTGGCGCGGCGGCGCCGCCGGTTCCCGTCATGCCGTTGAGCGACGCGGAACGATCGGCGTTGGAGGGCCGCTATGTGTTCGGTCCTGGACCGCGCGATGCCTTCAGCGTGAGGAGCCAGGGAACTATGTGGGGCATGCAGCGCGAGGGCGGCGAGATGCGCGTGCTGACGCACATCGGCGACCTGCAGTTTTACCCCGTCGGCGCGCCGGCGGTTCGCATCAGATTCGATCGCGCGCAGTCGGTGACGACCTTGACCGTCCTCGATCCCGATATCGTCGTGACGGCCAAAAAGGTGGGCTGAGCGTCGATTCTGTAAGCGCGGCAGGCTTACATCTTTGAAATCCTGCGTATTTTCAGGGGTTTTTGACCGATCGTGGTCTGGCAGCGGTCTCGCATCGACCGAGCCGCATGAAGGGCATTCTTGGTATGGTCGTGGCGGCGCTTATCGTTCTGTTGCAGCTGGCAGCAGTCGCAACGTGGCGTGTCGAGGCCGAACTTCACCTCTTGCCGGTTGACGGGCCCGCGCTCGCCGACGAACGTCGCGCGTAGCATCGCGCGTGCACGCGCTCAGCGTGCATGCCTGGTTTTCACCCAACATGCGATCCCAGAAACGAACGGACAAGCTCACAACTGGACAGTGTGATCCCTGATCTGCCGGTTTCGGGTCATGTGCCACGGCACATGGCTTGCGATCGCTCCGTCCGATGAGATCAAATGAATCAACACCAGATGCTCGTACTCGCGACGCTGTTGATGCTCGCGGTTTCCGCCGGCGCGTCGGCTCAGGTCAGAACTCTACCGATGGAGACCGCGGATGGCGTCACGCTGATCAGGGCGAAGGCGGAACCGGCGACGCATCAGGGCAAGAAGGGTTTGCGCGTCACGGTGTCAGACGAAGCGTTGCGCCAGTACACGCCGGCCGATGGCGAGCTGAATCCGCTCGTGGTGATTGACGGTCTGGAGTTTTCGAGCGGCGTGATCGAGGCCGAGATCGCCGGCGCGCCGGCGCCGGATGCCGGCGAAGGCGCCCGCGGCTTCGTCGGCATCGCATTCCGGATGCAGAAAGACACGAAGACCTACGACGCGTTCTACCTGCGTCCCACCAACGGCCGGGCAGAAGATCAAGTGCGGCGCAACCATTCCGCGCAGTACATCTCCAATCCGGCGTGGCCGTGGCCGCGGCTTCGCAAGGAGACGCCCGAGAAATATGAGGCGTACGTGGACCTCGAGCCGGGCGTGTGGACGAAGGTGAAGATCGAAGTGCGCGGCGAACAGGCGCGCTTGTACGTGCACGATCAGCCGCAGCCGACGCTCGTCATCACCGACGTCAAAACCGGCGCGCAGGGCACGGGCGCGGTCGCGCTATGGGTCGGGCCCGGAACGATCGCGCATTTCCGGAACGTGACGATTAGAAAATAACCGCCGCCCCGCTTCTTCGGGCTGCAACCGTTGTGGGTCGAAAAGCGTTATAAGGGTGTCGCGATGAGCAGCATCCTGCAGGACCTTCGATACGCCGCGCGCCGCCTCATCAGAGATCGCCGCTTCACGTTCGCCGCCGTTGCGGCGCTCGCCCTGGGCATCGGCGCGACCAGCGCCGTGTTTACGCTCGTCAACGCAGTGCTTCTCCGCAGCTTACCGTTCGCCGAGCCAGACCGCATCATGTGGCTCGGCACGCGTGACCCGAAGGGAGGCGAATTCGGCGTCTCCGAACCCGATTTCGACGATTGGCGCCGCGCCACCCGCACCTTTTCGGGCATTGCGCTGATGCAGATGGGCGCCGTCAACGTCAGCGCCGACCAACGTGCGCCCGACCAATACGACGCCGTCTATATTTCGTGGAACGGCTTCTCGCTCATCGGCACCCAGCCCGTCATCGGACGCGGATTCGCAGCCGAGGACGATCGCCCGGGTGCTCCGGCCGTGGTGTTGCTGAGCTACACCGTGTGGCAGAACCGATACGGGGGAGATCGATCGGTCGTCGGCCGCGCGATTTCCGCGAATGCGGAACCGGCGACGATCGTCGGCGTCATGCCGCCGGGCATGCAGTTTCCATTCACGACTGAAGTCTGGCTGCCGGCCTCGCAGCGGCCCACGGCGCAAACACCCGGCCGCGAAGGACGGTTGCTGATGGCATACGGCCGGCTCGCCGACGGCATGACCATCGAACAGGCGCGCACCGAGATGACCGGCATTGCGGCGCAGCTCGCCACGCAGTTTCCCGACAGCAACAAGGGCATCACCGCCGTCGTCACGCCGTTCGCCGAGCAGGTCATCGGCTCGCAGATTCGCGTGCTGTTCTGGTCGCTCATGGGCGCGGTGGCGTTCGTGCTGCTGATCGCGTGCGCGAATGTCGCGAACCTCCTGCTCGCGCGCGCGTCCGACCGGTCTCGTGAGATGGCGGTGCGCATCTCGATCGGCGCCACGCGTTGGCGCCTCGTCCGGCAGCTGCTGGTTGAGAGCGTGCTGCTCGCGTTTGTCAGCGGCGTCGCCGGACTCGGCCTCGCGTACGCGGGTATCCGATGGTTCGACGCGAACCTGCAGGACGTCGGCCGCCCGTACTGGATGGTGTTTACGATGGATGCGACGGTCGTCGCGTTCTTCGCAGCCGTATGCCTGGCGACAGGCATCGTCTTTGGCCTCGCGCCGGCGCTGTACATCTCGCGCACCAGCGTCAGCGAAGTGATGAAGGATGGCGGACGCTCCGGGTCGTCCGGCATGCGCGCCCGGCGGTGGACGGCCGGCCTCATCGTGGCCGAGCTGACGTTGACGCTCGTGCTGCTCTCGGGCGCCGGGCTGATGATGCGGAGCTTTCTCAACCTCTATCGCATGGACATCGGCATCGACACCTCGCGGCTCGTGACCATGCAGCTCATCTTTCCTGTGCGCACGTATGCCAGCCTCGAGGCGCGGGCGTTGTTTCTGCAGAGGCTCGATGACCGGCTCAACGGCATCAGCGCCATCGCGGCCGCCAGCTCGGCGAACCGCGTGCCGTTGGGCTCCGCATCGCTCCGGCGTCTCGAGATCGACGGCCGCCCCGAGATGACAGGCGCGCAACGGCCGCTCGTGGGGTTTGTGGCCATCGGCTCCAGGTATTTCGACGCGGTCGGCGTTCGCATGCTGCGCGGCCGCGCTCTCGCCGCGACAGATGGCGAGCCGGGACGCGAAGCCATGATCATCAATCAGCGGCTGGCCGACATGCATTTCCGCGGGGAAGATCCGATCGGCAAGCGCATCCGGCTGATTAATGATGGCAATATCCCGGGCGCGCCCAAGTTCTATCAGGCCACGATCGTCGGCATCTCACCGAACATTCGCCAGCGCGGGTTCGAGGCCGATCCCGATCCGCTGGTCTACCTCACGCACGCGCAGAACGCCCTCATGGCGATGAACACCGAGCTCATCGTCCGGGCGCGATCCGATCCCGCGGCGATGATCGCGCTGCTTCGCCAGGAAATTTCTGCAATGGATCCGGATGTTCCGGTCACCAACATCCGGACGATGGACGAGATTCTCGCGCAAGCGCGGTGGCCGCAGCGTGTCTTCGGCACCATGTTCCTGGTCTTTGCGATCATCGCCATCGTGCTCGCGGCCGTCGGGTTGTACAGCGTGACGGCGTATTCGGTGGCGCAGCGCACGCAGGAAATCGGCATTCGCATGGCATTGGGCGCGGAAGGGAGCCAGGTGCGGTGGCTGATTCTGCGGCGCGGGATTCTTCAGGTTGCGATTGGCCTGACACTCGGCCTTGCCGCCGCGCTAGGCACGGGACGGCTACTGCAAGGGATGCTCGTGGGCACCGGACCGGCGGATATCCTGACGCTGGTGTCGATTAGCGTGGTGCTCG
Organism: Vicinamibacterales bacterium; assembly: GCA_963730445.1. Lineage (GTDB taxonomy): Bacteria > Acidobacteriota > Vicinamibacteria > Vicinamibacterales > JAMQPK01 > JAMQPK01. The sequence goes on from CAVSRX010000009.1 coordinate 88,124, forward strand.
TGGTGGTGGCGTCGATGGCCTGCTTCTGGCCCGCGCGCCGCGCGACGCGACTCGATCCGGTGAAGGCGCTCAGATATCAGTAACTGACGCAGATCGGGTTTTGGGATTAGGATCAGCAGCATGAATCGTCGAACCTTTTCGAAAACGATGGCGATGGCGGTTGCCGCCGGCGCCCTTGCGCCGCAGGATGCGTGGGCCCAGGCCCGCACGCTGAAGATTGGGATCACCGGGCTCATCTTCCGGGCCACACCGGGCGAACCGGAGAACCTCGAACAGGCGCTCAAGGACATGTCCGAGCTCGGTTACCACGCGTTCGAAACGTGGGGATCGGTGCTCGAGCATCACGACAAGGCCGGCACGCTGAGCGCGATGATTCAGAAGTACGGCATTCCGCTGCGGTCGGCCTTCATGGGCGTGACCGTCCACGATCCGTCGATGCACAAGCAGAGCATCGCGCAGGTCTTGCGATGGGGGCAGGTGCTCAAGAAGCACGGCGGAACGTTCGCTGTCCTCAACGCCGGCGGCGTGAAGCGCGAGGCCTTCGATTTCAAGGCGGCGTTACCGCACATCATCACCGGCCTGAACGACCACGGGAAGGCGCTCGCCGACATTGGGCTCGCCTCGGGCCTGCATCAGCACACCGGCTCGGCGGTCGATGGACCCGACGAAGTGTACGCGGTCATGGAGAAGATCGATTCGCGGGTCTTCAAGTTCGCGCCCGACACCGGCCAGCTTCAGAAAGCCGGCGGCGACGCGGCGAAAATCGTCAGGGACTTCAAGTCGATCGTCGCGCACATGCACCTGAAGGACTACTCAGGCTGGGAACATTTCCAGGGATACACGCCGCTCGGCGAGGGCAAGGTCGACCTGAAGGGGATCCTCGACACGATGGAGGCGACCAATCCCAACGCGAACATCATGCACGAGCTCGACGGCTCGGGGAACGCGCCCTACACGCCGCGCGAGACCGCAGAGCGCAGCAAGAAGTATCTCCAGACGCTCGGATATCAGTTCCGGCGCTAACGCTTCTTGCGCGCCTTCGCGCGCTTTGTCGTGCGTTTCTTCGTGCGTTTCTTTTTCACACGCTCCGGCAGCTTTTTTCCGCCCGTTTCCCGATTCCACTCCTCGAACGTCTTGTTCGAGATCTTTCCCTGGACGAGCAGCTCTGCGAACTTGCGGCGTTGCGCCTGACTTTTGAAGGGCATCAGTGCCCCTCGCGATAGTGGTCGTGCAGTTTCACCGGCGCGTGCGCCGGCCGGATGCGCAGGTTGATCATCTCGACGAAAATCGAGAAGCCCATCGCGAAGTAGATGTAGCCCTTCGGAATGTGGAAGCCCACGCCATCGGCGATGAGCGTCAACCCGATCATCAGCAGGAATGACAAGCGCGAGCACCTTCACCGTCGGGTGCCGCATCACGAAGTCGCCGATCGCTCTGGCCGAGAACATCATGATGGCGACCGCGACGACGACCGCCGTGATCATGATGGAGATGTCGTTGGCCATGCCGACCGCGGTGATGACCGAGTCGAGCGAGAAGATGATGTCGAGCAGCATGATCTGCCCGATGATCGCGGCAAACGACGGCTTCACCTTCGGGGTGCCGTGCGCGTCCTCGCCTTCGAGCTTGTCGTGAATCTCGACGGTCGCCTTCCACAGCAGGAACAGGCCGCCGCTGATGAGGATGAGGTCGCGCCCGGAGAAACCGTGATTGAACGCGTTGAAGAGCGGCTGCGGTGAGCCGCATGATCCAGGTGAGCGACAGGAGCAGCAGGATGCGCATCCCCATCGCGCCGGCGAGGCCGAGCGTCCGCCCGCGCTGCTGTTGTTCCTTCGGCAGCTTGCCGACCAGGATTGAAATGAAGATGACGTTGTCGACGCCGAGCACGACTTCGAGGAACGTGAGAGTGACGAGCGCGATCAGCCCGTCGGCTGTGAGAAAGGCATCCATGGCGCTAAACGTTATCAGATTCCCAACGAATCACCAGATCACGCCGACGGTGCCCGACTCGCGGATGGCGTTGTCGCGCGTCACGAGCGACAGCCCCGCGGTCTGCGCCGCAGAGACGATGAGTGCGTCGAAGGGATCGCGGGTGAAGCGAAGCTCGTCGGCGAGAAAGACCTGCTCGGCATTGAGATCGAGCGGCTGGTAGGCCGGGTTGCTGAACAGATCTTCGAAGAACGTTCGCACGCTGCGGCGAAGGTTGATGCGCGCGACGCGCGCGAGCAGGCTGCATTCCCAGATGACGGCCGCCGGCACGTAGAGGATGGCTTCGCGGCGCTCGCAGCGCTCGAAGAAGGCGGCGGCGCGGGGGCCGAGACGCCCGCCGCCCGCCGCGTGAAAAATGAGCGGATGCGTGTCGGTGACCGCGCTGCTGCGGCTCAGCCACGAGGCCGCCGCCGGGACGGTTTCCGTGCAGGTTTGGACGCATACATCGCTCGCGCTTCCCGCACGGCGAGGGGTCGCCCAAGGGACGCGTCGAACGCAGCCTGCAGCACGGCGTCGGCTTTGTCGAGCAGCGGGTCGGACGAATCGATGTCGATGGTGCCGGCGACCGAACGTGCCACGCCGACGCAGTGCCCTTGCCGCGCCGCCGTGACGAGCTGGTCGATCATGCCGCTGACGCTGTCGCCCGCCGCGCCGGCCCGGCCTTTCAGCCACGCGACATTGCCGGCTTCCAGCGTTATGGAAATGGCCCGTCTTGCCATATGATAGACAATAATATATCACATACTAATCATATGAAAGCCGCCCAAGATGCCCGACTGGCTCGAGCCGATGGCGGCGACGCTGACGCAGGATCGCTTCAGCGGCGCCGACTGGCTGTTCGAGCGCAAGTTCGACGGCATCCGGCTGCTCGCCTACAAGCGCGGCAAGAACGTGCGCTTGTTCTCGCGCAACCGGCTGCCGCAGCATCTGCCCGCGGTCGCGAGGGCGGTCGCGAGCCTTCCCGTCGACGAAGTGATTCTCGACGGCGAGGTCGACTGGGACGGCCGCAGCGGCTATCACGTGTTCGACATCCTGTGGCTCGAACGGACGGGCGGTCACGTCGCTGCCGCTCGAAGAGCGGCGCGCGCTGCTGAAGCAGATTCCGTTCTCCGCGCCGATGCGCCGCGTCGAGCTGCTGCACGGCGACGCAGCCGTGGGAGCGCGCGCGAAAAGAAAAATGGGAAGGGGTGATCGCGAAGCGGCGCGGCTCGCCGTACGAGCATCGCCGCTCGAAGCACTGGCTGAAAATGAAATGCGAAGCCTCGCAGGAGCTCGTCGTCGGCGGCTTCACCGATCCGCAGGGCGCGCGCGTGGGCCTGGGCGCGCTGCTCGTGGGTTACTTTACGAGGCAGACGATTTCGTTTTCGCGGGCAAGCTCGGGACAGGCTTCGACACGAAGCTGCTGCTCGATCTCCGGCGGCGCCTCGATGCGATCGAGATTCCGGCGTCTCCGTTCACGAAGGGCACAGGGCTGCCGCGCCTTCGCGCGCACTGGGTGCGTCCGCAAATCGTCGTGCAGGTGGCGTTCATCGAGTGGACCAAGCACGGCAAGCTGCGCCATCCGCGCCTCATTGGCGTGCGCTTCGACAAAAACGCGCGCGAGGTCGTGAAAGAAGAGGCGTAATCACGCCGAGACCAGCACTATGTGTCCGTTCTGACACCGAATGTATCCGCTCCGATCTATAGTCGGTCTCGTGACGACGTATCGGCTTCAATGCCCGAAGTGCTTGAAGACCGGCCTTATCCGGGTAGAGAACGTCATACAGGCCAGCACGTCCAGCCGCACGTACTACTGCGGCGGCTGCGAGCATCAATGGTCGATCGCCGATCCGCGTTTACCGATCCCGCCGCCGCACCCTCCGCTGCCAAAACCCCGATCGCGCAGTTACGGCCCCAGGCGCCGCGATAACTCCGCGCACGGCGGCGGTAATGATCCGCCAACAAACCAGCGCCCTCGCGCGTTTGTATCTACGAGATGGCAGTCGAGACGGCCGCCTTGTCAATTTCCATGAATGTAGACGGCTCCGGCGCGCGGATGGAGAGCCTGTTCGACATGCATCACGCGCGGCTGTACCGCCTCGCCCGGCGGCTGTCGCCGAACGCCGACGAAGCAGAGGATCTCGTGCAGGAAACCTATCTGCGGGCCGCGCAGAAGTTGCAGATGCGGTGCCGTCAGGTGCGTCAGATGAAGAGGCGTGGCTGGTGCGCGTGCTGGTCAACATCTGCCGCGACCGCTGGCGTCGAGCCGCGGTGCGGCGCCGCGACCAACCGCCATCGCCGCTGACTGCGCCGAGCGGCGAAGCCGCGCTGATCGCGAAATCGACAATCTGGCGCGCGCTCCAGCGCCTGTCTCCACGTCGTCGCGCCGTGCTGGTGATGTGCGAGCTCGAAGGCGCATCGATCTCCGCGGTGGCGCGCACGCTCGGTCTCACGTCCGTCACAGTCCGATGGCATCTGTCGAAGGGACGGCGGGAATTGGCCGCTGTCATATCCACGGGAAGGTAACAGCCGTGACAAATGAACTCCGCGACCAATTACGCGATGCCGATCCGCTGACGCGCGAGCCGGCGTTATCCGCAGACGATGTGCACGCCATGCGGCGGCAGGATCGTGTCGGCCGCACACGCCGCGCCTCATCGCCGCAACCGGCCTGTGCTGCAGGCCGCCGGCGCGATCGTGCTCGCGTGCATGGCTTTGATGGTGTTCACGCTGGTCCAGATCCGATCGCGGACCTGTGAAACCTGTGACCGCGCCGAGACAGGGCGAGCCGCGTCAATTTCAATTCGAAACGCCGGGCGGCACGCGCATTATCTGGGTGTTGAATCCCGATCTCGGGTTGTGAGAGGAAAAGAGGAGACGATGAAAATCATCACATTCGTGCTGTTGGCGTGTGCGCTGGGATCGACGGCGCACGCCCAGCAACCGGCGCAGATACGAGGTTTCAGCGTCGTGTTGCTGCTTGGCGAACAGCAAGGGTCGATTCCGCGGAGGGGCTGTCGCCGTCGGCGCTGCGCGCCATCGCGGACATCAAGGAATTCCTGCCCTATAAGGGTTATCGCGTGCTCGACACGCAATGGGTCGCCGGTTCTGGGCATGGAACGAGCAAGGGTCGAATTACGCGGTCTCGATCAGAAGGACTACGAATTCGAATTGTCGACTCAGCCAACCGAGCTGGGGAAGATCGCCGGTCCGAACCGCCTCGCATTAACTCGTCCCTACTTCACCCTCAAGAACTCCCGGGACAAGCTTTCGACGACGAATGGCGCCCGGTGGGGCGATGTGACGATGCTCGAAAATTCTTTCGTCATCAAGCCGGGTGAGACGGTTGTCGTTGGCACCTCGAAAGTGCAGGGCGAGAACGCGCTGATTGTGCTGCTCACGGCGGTGGCTGCCGGAAAATAAAAACGAAGGAGCGGACCCTGTGCGATCACGTGCCGCGCCGCTGGTATAGAGTTTGAAGAGATACCGCGCAGGCCGAAGCATGTTGAAAACAGAGCTGCACACGCACACGTCCGCCGACCCGCACGATTACATCCCGCATTCGACGACCGACCTCATCGATCGGGCTGCCCGACCTTGGCTACGATGTCCTGGCGATTACGCTGCACGATTGCTGGTTCGACGTGCGCGAGGTGGCCGACCACGCGCGTGCTCGCGGCATCACGCTTATTTCAGGTGTTGAACGCACGATCGAGCACAAGCATGTGCTCCTGCTCAATTTCGATGCGACCGCGGAGCGCGTCAACAGCTTCGACGAACTGGGCGAGCTGCGGCGGGCCCAGCAGAACGGGCTGGTCATTGCCCCGCATCCTTTCTACCCGGCTCGATGCTGCCTGGGCGGTCTCCTCGAACGGCACGCGGACCTGTTCGACGCGGTCGAGCTGAATGCCTTCTACACATCGCAAGTGGATTACTTCAACCGTTCGGCCGTTAACTGGGCCCGGCGCGTGGGCAAACCCATCGTCGCGAATGCCGATGTCCATCGATTGAAACAGCTCGGGAAGACGTTCTCGCTCGTCGATGCCGCGCCCGAGCCCAACGCCATCTGCGCCGCGATTCGCGCAGGCCGAGTGAAATTCGATCGCGGCCGCTCTCGCTGGTGGAAGCCGCCACGTATCTGGCCGGACTCGCGCTGGGAGACGTGAAGAGGCTCGTGCGCGCTCCAGCGGCGCCAATGGCACGCTCACTCGACGCGTAGCGTAGGACAACCTATGACACTGTGAGCCTTTTGCATAGGTTTAGAGATGCACGCGTCACGAAATGCTTGACAACGCGGATGGTGCGCCCTCACGATCGCGGCTCCAACCTCAACCGACCAGGAGAACAATTGATGGCGGCGCGGCTACGGGTAACGAATCCGCCTGGCCTGGCGATCCACTCGCCGTTCGTCCTACCGCTGTTTTACGTTAGTTAATAGAAGGTAAGGTGCGGCAGCCAGACACAGCGCCTCGTGGTCGTCGCGATCGTCGTGATCACTATTACCGGCGGCGTCTATGCCGCGCAGGGCAGGCCGAGTGCGCAGCCGTCGCTGCCACGCGCCCAGCCATCGCTGCCACGCGCCCAGGCGTCGCTGCTACGAGCCCAGGCGGCGCGGCCGATGCTCGGCTCACCGCTCGTCGCGTCCGCGGACGCCCTGTTTGCCATCGCAGCCGATCAACGCCACATCATTGTCAGCCCCCCGGCCATACCTGCGAACTGGCAAGTGTTCGATCGACGGGCCCCCGTTTGGCCGCCTCGCCGGGCTCGCACTGTCGGGCGACGCGCTCTATGTGACAGATCGTGCCGACAAAACGTGCTTGCGTGGATATCAAGATGCGAAATCGCACGCTTGTGTATGAAGAGGGCCCGCTCAGAGATCCGGGACATCGGGGTCGCCCGTGACGTCTTCGTCGTCGACGAGTCGACCGGCAGGCTGTATCGACTACGGGACAACGCCGCTCTCGAAGTCCAGCTGGGGAACGATCGGCCTTCCCTCCCGATGTCGCTGACCGGCGCGGGCGATGATCTGTTCATTGCGTCGCCGGCGGGCATTCTCGAACTTCGTGGGATCGGGCGATTCACTCCCGAGCGCACGCCAAGCATGGCGCAGCAGGCGCCCCTCAGGAAAGCACCTTCAAAGTCGGAATTCGTGTTCGCGGTTCAGAAGCGGGACTTCCGAGATCACGAAACCATCCCGCATCGCGATCTGGAAAGGCATCGTCTACATCGTGGACGATGCGCATCAGGCCGTGTTCGCATTCGGCCGGGACGATCAGCGACCGGTCAAGCTCGTTCGTGAGAGCTCGCGCAGTTGCACGAGGGCAGAGCAATCTGAAAACAAGACCTATTGTGTCGAGTTCACATCAGCGCGTCTGGCCCTCGCCGTCAGCGAGAACGATCTGTTCCTGCTGGCTGGCGACACCCTGACGCAGTCACGTCGTCCTGTGCCGGTCGAAGTGGTGCTGCCGCCCTCGAGCGTGAGCGAAGCGATGACCGACGTGTACGCCTACCTCCAGGATGGCGGCTGCTGTCGACGCGGGAAGTCGCGCTGGAAAAAAACGTCGAGGCGACGCTCAAAGACCATGGCGTGCTGCTGGCGGCGTACCCGAAGGCCTTCACACCTCTGCTCTGCAGTCTCAATCCGGGTCTCTGCAACGTGAAGCAGGAGATCAGACTGTTGCAGGCGGGCCGGAAAATTATCGTCCCGGACCTGCCGTACGAGAGTTATGTGGACGCTATGGAAGTAAAGCTGGACGGGAAAGAAAGTCTGGAGCAGGTGGCCAAGCGAAATGTCCGCAGCCAGGAGTTCAGTGCGTGGGTTACCGAGCCGAGCTGCGTGAATTGAACGACCCCAAGGGGAAAGACACGCCCCTCCGTGATTTGCCTCCGGGCCGGTACCTGTCTCCCGTCGAATACGTGCGTTACGTCGTGCCGGCGTATGCCGCGGACGCGCGGCCCGGCGGTGCCTTGAAGCGACTCGAGGGGAAGTACAAAGGAATGCAGGTCCAGTCCCTCGAGGAAAAACCGGCACGCGCTGCGGACGCAGCCAGGCAAGTCGTCACGGATCCGGTGTTCGCACCGCTCAAATCGAACTATTCCGACGATGCTCGAGAGGATCGGCTACGAGGATCCCAAGCGGAACGACAACACCGCCAAAGTGGGCATCGCCGAACGGTTCATCGATCAGAATCATCCCGACTTCGAGAACGCGTGGATTCCAACGGGCACGAACCCGGTCCCCGCAGCGGCCGGCGGCGACCAGAACGTCGCGTATCGCGTTAAAGAATCGCTCGAGGATACCGATCACGGCACGCTGGTCGCGGCACTCATAGGGGCACGGAAGTCGCAGTTCGAACACGGCGGGCTGGCGCCGCGGGCGCTGCTGCTCTCGCTGCGAAGTGTGGACCCGGCGATCGAAACGGATGTTCGCGAGGCGTTCCTTCGGAATATCCGCATCTTCAACATCAGCGCACATTACGGAGCGGCGGTCACCCCCGCGGGGCTGCAGCGGGCGATCACACGATACGGCAAGGCGCTGTTTGTCGTCGCCGCCGGCAACTATGCCAGCGGCGCGACGGGGGAAATCTGCGCCGGCATGTCCGTGTTTCCGGCCTGCTGGCACGACCGGAAGAACCTGATCGTCGTGACGGCGACCCGGTTGGATGGAGCAACGATGCTGACGCCGGAGGGCAAACTGGAGGGCGCGAACTGGAGCCCTACGGCGGTGCACCTGGCTGCCCCGGGCGAGGGCTACCATGCGGCAGCCGTGGGCAAGAGCTACGCACCGGCACGCGGCACGTCGTTCGCCACGCCGCTGGTGACCGCGGCGGCCGCGCTCCTCTACGCACAGAACTTGACGGATCCCTGGGTCATCAAGCAGCGCCTGATCGCCACCGCGGATCCACAGCCCGGCCTCGCGGGGAGGGTGTTTGCGGGCCGCATCAACATCAAGAGGGCCCTGGCCGATACGGGCTTCGGTGTGCTCGTGCGACAGACGAAGGACGTGCAGGGAAAGGTCGTCTCCGAGACCCGGAGCGAATCACTGTCGACGCCGGCCAGATCGTCGTGACTCCGCCGGTCGGCAACGATAAGACGATTCCAGCGACGGCGCTGCGGCGGGTCCATGTGTACGGTGACGGCTATCGAATCGTGTACGTGGATGACGAGCAGATCAAGATCCTCGAAGGAGCGGGCTTTCCCAATGCGGCCGCATCACAGTTCCGGGCCACATCCACTGCGATGGCAGTCACAAAACATTCGACCTGATTGATTACGTCGATTACGTTGCGGCTGCCGCCCCACTCGAATGATGAGAGCTGTGTGCGGCGTTCCTGACGCTCTGCGCGATCGCGCTGCCGGCCTTCGCACAATCGCTGGAGGACCGGCGCGAGCGCTATCTCAACATCGACATGGAGCTTCGCCTCCTCGAGGCGCCGCGTCGGCTCAGTGCCGCAGACGTCCGCGTTCCGGCGATCGCCGCACCGGTGGCTTCGGTGCAGGTCCGGCTCAAGGTGGTGGACCCGGGAACGCGTGATTGGACGGTCATCGTCGAAAGCCTCAATGGCGTCCATCGCGAAGTCATTCCGGGCCGCTGACGTGCAGGATGCCGAGCACTGGAGCAGCGTGGTGCCGGGTGGTCTGGCAGTCGTGCGACTCCTGCCCGATGGTACGACCGGCAAACATCCAGGCAGACGCCTATGCCATTCCGATTACGATCGACTCGCCTCAAGGTCTGATCGGACAGGACGACTCGAAGTTCCTCGACCACATGACGATTCCTCCAGGCGTCGTCGCGTGGACCCGGGCAGTCGGCCGGATATCGGTGATGACGTCGCAGGGGCGGGGTTCATGCACAGGGTTCCTCGTCGGATCGGATCTGATGCTGACGAACCAGCACTGTATTGCCGACGACAGCGATGCCAGACAGTCGTGGGTAGAATTCGGTGTGGATTCGGTCGCGGCGAGCCCGACGAGTTTTCGAATCGTCAAACTGATTGCATCCGATCCCCAACTCGACTACTCGCTCGTCCGCGTCTCGGGCAACGCGGCCGCAACATTCGGCCGGCTATACCTGGGAGCCGGAATCGCCCGCACGAGCACCGCCGAAGCCGCAGACGATTGATCTGTGGATCGTGCAACACCCCAAGGGTGAGCCCAAAAAGGTTGCGTTCCCTCCAAATTGTTCCGTTCGTAGCCGTTCGCTTAAGGGAGTGGACGACGTCCAGAACGATTTCGGCCATACATGCGACACCCGACGCGGGAGTTCGGGCGCTCCTGTACTGGATGTGCAGACGGCTCTCGTTCTCGGTCTGCATCATTGGGACGTCGATCCGGCGGATCACAAGCCGGAGGAAAGGAAAACCAGGCCATTCACATCGACCTCATTTCCAGCCATCTTCGAATGCTGTCGAAAAACGACTCGGCGAGCGTCCCTCAATCGGTCCTCGACCAGGTTTTTCAGGTGAAACCGTGAGGCGACGACGCTATCTGCCAATCAGCGTTGTGCTGCTGCCGTTACTTCTAGCGGGCTGTCGCTCCGACTCGAACAGCCCATAGCTGCACGCAAACGCAGACTCCGGCGCCGCCGCAGAATCAACCCGCCCCGCGCGTGACCGTCCTCATGCCGCCGTCTCGACAAGAGTCGAACGTAGAGACGGATGGCAAGTCCTACTCGATCAGCCAGAAAGAGGGCGACATGACTGTGTCGATCACCGGCAGTCTGGCGCAGTCGAACCGGGCCGAGGCGGACATCGACGTTTTAGCGTTGAAGCCGAAGCCTGCCGGAACCGTTCGCGGCGTGCCGGTATTCATCTCCGAGAACGAGGGAATCCGGACGGCCACATGGACCGAGAAGGGCACCGCCTTCGCGGTCGACATCGAGTGTCAGGCCGCCACCGACACTCGCTGTTCATCGCCGAAATACATTCTGGATCTCGTCTCGAGCCTGGTTGACATTACGGAGCGCTGATGAGCCGTTCGATCACCGTCGCATTTGCTCTTGTCGCCCTTGTCGTGACCGTGGGTGCCACAGGGCAGATTCCATTCAGTTTCGAGCCTCACGGCGCGCTGAAGCCGGGGTCAGGCCGAGGGCGGAACGACACCCGCAACTATGCGCCCGGGATGCGGTTCCCTATCGAGCTGGCGCCCGCGTTTGCAAATTCGCAGGTCTGGAATCCGGGGGGGCAGCACGGCGGTCGCGGGAGGTCCAATGTTCCGCGCTCGAACTATACCTATCCGTGGCGGGACAACTATTGCGAGACACGATCGTGGCCGATCTCATTGTGCCCATCGGGCACGGGACACCAGGGACAGGACATCAGACCCGCTACGTGCGTCAAAGATCAACACTGGGCGGTGGCCGCGGCTGATGGCACCGTCAGCCACATCGGGTCGTACTCCCTGTATCTGTATTCGGAAGACGGCAACACGCGTTACGACTACCTGCACATGAGCGGCATCGCCGTGAAAGTCGGAGCCAAGGTCAAGAAAGGGACCAGGCTGGGACGCATCTCAAATGTGTTTCAGCAAGGCGCGTCGACCACGATTCACCTTCATTTCAACATCCGTCGGAATCTCCCGGAGCTGGGATGGACGTTTCTCCCTCCCTACGCCGCGCTCATCGACGCATATCAGCGGCTTCAGGCCGGGCGGCCGTAGCCGTGGTGCACAGCGCATGGCGATAAACCGACCTCTGGCGCGCGTCGCGGTGTTGCTGGCTGTGCTTAAGTCCCGTGCACGCACTCGCGCAGGAGACGTTCGTGCCCGGCGCCTGCCAGATGGCCGCCGAGGAATTTCAGATCCCGCATCCCGGCCCGATGCCGCCGCCACCGGTGTGCCAACTCGCCCAGGGCTGTCTGCAGGTGGACTGGAACATCGCGCCGGCCATGAACATCGAGCAGACGCTCGCGCTGCACCGGTTCGACGAAAAGCACCCGCTCCGGATCCACACCTCCAACGTCAATCTCCTGCGCTTCAAAGTGAAGTGGAGCCAGGAGGTCGTTGAGCGCCTGCAAGGATTCGAAACGGTGACCGGGCTGCTCGGAAGCGTGTCGCCAATCCTATCGATCTTGGGGAGTTTTCTGGACCCGAACTCGCGCAACGAGCTCAGCATCGACGACGAGCTCAACATCTATCTGATGGGGATCGAACTGGCCAACGGCTGCCTGGCTGACATCACCGGACGGCTGACCGACGTCGTCATCGACAGACAGGGCACCCAAAACCGGCAGCGGTTGTTCGAGGCGCATCACGTGTTGTCGGAGGCACTGCCGAAGCTGCTCGAACGCCGCTACGCCTATCTCAAGACGGGACCGACGATCGAAAACTATTCCAAGGTGGCGCAGAGGCACGACGACCTGCTCAAGCGCGTCACCGAGTTCCTGCCGCTCGCCCGCAACTCGATCGAGGGCGAGACGACTGTGATGAAGCAGGAGCAGCGCAACTCAGTCGTGCTCCTCACTGGCCAGGCGATGAAAAGCGACGGGATGACAGTGGGACAGGCGGTGACCGCACGCTACTTCGTCGCCTGGAGCAAGCCCGTGATCTATCACGCCGGCTACGGCTACGGGCGTCTGAGGGACTTCGATTTCAAACAGGTTCGTACGCTCTCAGGCCAGGACCTGTTCGCGGCCACCAAGCCTGTCGATGCTGCAGGGGCCGCGGAGACCGGCGACAACAGCGCCGAGCCGGAGGCCGTCGGCTTCCTGACGTGGGAACTGAAACGATGGGGACCCAACGATCGATTTGGCGCCGGTTTCACCGTCGGGACAGGGCTGGAGTCGCTGGCTGACAGCATCTATCTTGGCGGCACCGTCCGCATCTTCTCGCGCCTCCTGGTAACGGGTGGTATCGTCGCCGCGCGCGCCACGCGCGGTGAGGGTGCTGTCGTAGATACGACGACGTCGCCGGGGGCGACCCGCACGCTCTTCGCGGAGTTGAAGGAGCGAACGGATCGGAATCCCTTCTGGTCTGTGTCGTTCAAGGTGGTACTGATGCGCCGCATGCTGACCTTCGGCGCACTCGCCTTAGTGGCGGCAATCCTTGGGCTCACTCTGCAGGCACAGCCCACTCCCGAGTTCACGAGTTATCGCGTCGTCGTTCGCAAGATCAAGGCGGAAACCGAGCCCGATTCCAACGCACTGAGGCGGGTAGTGGATGCCGCGTTGGGCGACACGTGGATCATTGAACCGAATAAGAACAACGCGTTCGAGAACGAGCTCAAGCCGCCAGCCAGCGCGCCGGCTGGTGCGCCCGACCCGCGGCCGAGGACAGCAGCCGCGATGTGGATGGGAGTCTATCGGCTGGACGCAACCAAGGTGTTCACCCGTGTAGAGCCGGTCCTGAGCCGGCCGTTTCCCCCGCAGCCGGGGACCGCTACACCGTGGCATGGCGAGTGCGAACCGGCATGGTCCGGCTTGCCGAAAAACGAGCCACCGGATGGGGCGTTTGCCGACAGCACATGGAGTCTTGGAGCGAAGGGAGCGAACGTCTTCGAGGCGTGGAAACTCTCCACCGGCCGCGGCGTGACGATTGCGCATCCGGATACGGGGTACCTGATGCATCCCGCGGTGTGGCGCGCACTGCTGGGACGAGGCTTCAACTTCACGTTGGTGACCAACGATGCGATCGACACCGCCGATGACGGCGTCCTGCAATGGCCCGGTCACGGAACGCGGACAGGCAGCGTCATCGCGGGCCGTCCGTACGCGTTGACGAACCACTGGATTAGCGGCGCGGCGCCAGGTGCCGAGGTGATGCCGCTGAAGGTGGCCCACCGCGTGGTGCTCGTGGACTGGCTTGACTACGACGTGGATCAGGTGGCGAGGGCGATCCGCGCGGCGGCGATCGGCGATCTGAACTTCGTTCGCCGCAAGGCCGACATCATCTCAATGAGCCTCGGAGGACCGTCGCAAAAACCCGAACTGGTGGAGGCACTCGCCGTGGCCGAGGCCAACAACGTCATCGTTCTCGCTGCGGCCGGTAACCAGGTGCCGACGCGGCAGGTCATCTGGCCCGCACGGTTCCCCAACGTCATCGCCGTCGCGGCAAGCAACTACGATGGCAAGAACTGGGACGGCAGCTCGAAGGGCAGCTCGATCGCATTTGCCGCGCCCGGGCAGAACGTCTGGACGGCGAAGTATCGTGCCATCAGCGAGCAGGAGCATAACTGCATCGAGCCGAGCTCGGGCACGTCGTATGCCGTCGCCACCAGCGCCGGCGTCGCGGCGCTCTGGCTCTCGTACCATCGCCAGGCGCTCGACGCGCGTCCGGACATCGATCGGTCGAAAGTGTTCAAGGCGCTGGCGAAGTGCACTGCCCGTCCGATCGATCTGCCCGCTGACGAGCAGAAAAATTACGGCGGCGGCATTATCAACGCCGCCGCCCTGCTCGCAGAGCCGCTGCCCGGGCGCGACGGCCCCGCACCCGGACAATCACCGCGGTGTATCCGTGAGCTGCGAAACGTGCCGCCCCGGCCGCTGGCCGCGCGTTAAATCAGCCGCGCACCGGGCGTCCCGCGCCTAGGGAGCAACCCGCGTTACCTTGAGATCGTACGAGCCTTGTTCATAGCCGCGCACCATCACGAAGACCTGCTTCGCCGTTGCCGGCACGGTAAGAGAACAGGTTTCAGCGGGGCCGTCCAGATAGGGGCGGCAATCGAATCGCACGCGCGTGGGCGCCGCGTCGAACCGGACATACAGGTCGGGATCACCAGTCGCACTCGCACCGTTCATGACGACATCGAGCTGACTTGCCGGTTTGACCGCGAACGGTCCGTAGGCTTTCTGCGCATTCTTCATCACGGTTTGCCCGGCAAATGTCTCCGTCGTCGGCTGCCCGCTCGGTGGAGTAATGGGACTGGTGGCGCAGGGGCCTTTCACGATATTGGGATCGACAGTGAAGCCGCTCGCGGGCCCGTACAGACACGCGGTTCCGTGCTTGTCCCTGTCCGTCAGGTTCAGACTCCAATCGCCTTGTCCGTTGCACTGTGGGTAGTGCATCACCGAGAACGCGTCGTAGCTCGTCAACGGCTTCCAGTCGTTGTCTTCGAAGCAGGTCCCTGCCTCAGGCCTGGTGTGCTCGTGCCGGAATCCGAGTGCGTGTCCCAACTCGTGTCGAAGAATCCCGACAAGCTTCAGCGTGTCGCCGGGGTCGATCTCGAAGCTGCTTTCATCGATTAACACGTTGCGCGCCGGCCGGGGCTCGTTTGGAAAGAACGCGCGTGCGAGGTATTCCCCGAGGTTCACCGGCCGCACGTCGAAGACGACGTTCTGATTCGACGCACTGCACGTTGCGTCCGCCGCGGCGACATGCGAGAAATCCACCGCCGCGACCGTCTCCCACGCTCCGGTCGCATTCGCCATTTCCTGGATCGACGGCGGCATGCCTCGATCCAAACGTGTTGCTCACGCAGTAGGTCAACTGCGTTTTCGTTTGCTGGTTCCACTTGGCATCTAATCCACCTTCCACCGCCAGTGTGAGCTCAGCCCTTCCAGGAGACGCTTTCACATTCTGCTCATAGAATTCGAGAAGTTGTTTGTCGTTGGCGATAACGGTATCGCCATTGACGATGTACTTCCCTCCCTCGAACGGCTCTCGAAAGACAGTGGCCTTGAACTCGTCGAACGTGAGGGCGGCCCGCATTTTTCGGGCGCGTTGGGCCGCCGCCTCGAGAGCGTCATCGGCCTTCGCCACGGCTTCCGGTGTGGCCTGAATCCGCTGGATTTCTGGCGGAGGCACTACATCCGATTTCGGTGGCGCCGCAGGTGGTGTTGCGGGCGTTTCAGACGGCTGCTCATTCCGGCAGGCACTCAACGACACCAGAACCAGCAGGCAGACAACGAGCAAGAGCGATCTCATCACGGCTTCTCCTTTGTTGGACTTTCCACCGGAGGGGGCGCGCATGGCTCGACGACGACGTTGACGAGGTCTACACCTTGCACCATGGCGCGAACGCGTTCGAGGGCACGGGCGGCTTCCTGCGGGTCGGCGTATGTCAGGCACAGCCGCCGTTCCCCTTCGATGCCGATCCTGGTCCCCTGAACGGTTACAACGACGCCGCGACCGCGATCGAACTCGACCAGTTCCTGAACTTTCTGCTGCGCCTCACGCGCGGCGGCTGGTATCTCCGGAGCCTCGCGACAGCGCGTAGACGGCGAAACTCCTGACGCCTTCTTCGCCGCGCCCACCGCGGGGTGGCTGCGGCTTCGTTGGTGGAGCGGCAGGCGGCGGCTGTTTGGCGGTGGGGCCGGGTGACGGCGCCGGCTGTTTGGCGGCCGGACCCGGCGAAGGCTGCGGCTCGGGCTCTGCTGGCGGGGAAGGGGCTTGCGATGCGGGCGCCGGCTGTTCGTTCTGTTTGTCCGCCGGCGCGGATTTGGAATCGCACGCGGCAAAACAGACCGTCGTCAGGATCAGCGTCACAAAAGATCGACTTTCCATGGATGCGAATCGTGCGAAGTGTTGTGGAAGATCCTGCGCCAGTCAACAACAACGAGGGCCTAGGCAAAGGAAGTTATGCAGTGGCGCCACTGTAGGACAAGCGCCGATACAGCTGCGCGGGTTTCATATCGCGGCCCTGAAAAAATCTGAAAGTTGACACTGACGACTTGAATATGGTCTCCTGTCTCACGATGACGACTACCACCTCTATCCCGCGCCGGAGCGATCCTTCCGATGCACCGCATCGGCGTCCGGACTCATATACACAGGTGATGTAGCCGATCCAAAAAAGGCTGATTCAAAAAGGGCCATCACCTGAACCAGAGGTGATGGCCCTTTTGTTTTTAGAGGACACATGACGGCAACCGTCAACGCTGATCGCGATCCCGAGCGCCTGAGCGCCGCGCTGAAGCTCGTGGCCCGCCGCTACGCGCGCCAGATTCGCCGGCGGCCCGCGCTGTCGATCGCCGCGCTGTTGTTGCCCGGCATCGGCAACATGCTGGTGTTTTTCACGCCGCCGCTGGTCGTCGCGAAGCTGCTCGACCGCTTCGACGGCGGCAATCGGCTGTCGGCCGCGGAGCTGACGCCGTACGTGCTCGCGTTCGCGGGCCTCTGGTTTGCCGGCGAAGATCGTCTGGCGAATCGCCGCCGTGCTACTGGCTCGCGCAGAGGTGCGCGGCCTCGAAGCGCTGTACATCGAAGCGATGGACGAGCTGCTGGCGAAAGACCTCGCGTTCTTTCACGACAACTTCGCAGGCTCGCTCACCAAGCGCGCGCTTGGGTACGCTCGCCGGTTCGAGGACGTCTTCGACGTCATCTCGTTCCAGGTGCTGGGGAATGCGGTGCCGCTGGCATTCGTCACGGTCGTGCTGTGGAGTTATTCGCCGCTGCTCATCGTGGCGTCTGCTGGGCATGCTGTCGGTGACGCTCGTCATGATTCTGCCGCTCATCCTGCGGCGCCGAAAGCTGGTCGACGTGCGAGAGGCGGCCTCGAACAGGCTCGCCGGGCACGTGGCAGACTCGATCGCCAACGCCGAAACGGTGCGCGCCTTCGCCCGCGAGCCCGAAGAGGCGCAGATCCATGCGTTGAACGTCGGAGACTACGGCGCCAAGACGCTTAGATCGTGGGACTACCAGAACCTGCGCGTCGACACGCTGACGTCTCCCATGTACGTGCTGACCAACACCCTCGGGCTCGTCATCGCGCTGGCGACGAGCCGCGACACCGGCGCCGATCTGGGCGCCGTGTTCCTGACGTTCAGCTACTACTCGTCGACCACACGGGTCATGTGGGAGTTCAACCGCATCTATCGCAACCTCGAGGGGGCGATGACCGACGCGGCGCAGTTCGCGGAGCTCCTGCTCGATCCGCCATCCGTCGTCGATGCGACAGCCGCTGAGGCGTTTGCGCCCGCCCACTTTGGCGTGACCCTCAGTGACGTGCGCTTCCGCCATTCGGCGCAGCAGGCGCCGCTATTCGACGGCTTCTCGCTGCAGATTGCGCCGGGCGCGAAGATCGGTCTCGTTGGGCGATCGGGCGGCGGCAAGACGACGTTGACGCGGCTGCTGCTGCGCTTCGCCGACATCGAGCACGGAGAGATTTCCATTGGCGGACAGCGGATCGATCGCGTGCCGCAGGCCGCGCTGCGCAGGGTCATCGGCTACGTGCCGCAGGATCCGTCCATGTTCCATCGGACGATTGCCGACAATATTCGCGTCGGCCGGCCCGGCGCGACTGATGCTGAAGTACGTCATGCGGCCAAGCTGGCGCACGCCTCCGAATTCATCGAAGTGCTGCCGGCCGGGTATCAAACGCTCGTCGGCGAACGCGGGGTGAAGCTCTCGGGCGGACAACGTCAGCGAGT
>CAVSRX010000010.1:0-108639 GCA_963730445.1 Vicinamibacterales bacterium
CGCCTGACTGCTGAGAGCGGCGAGAACCGCCACCGTAATGATGAAAACTCGCATCTTAGCACCCCTTATCATGGCTGATTGGGATCGACGCGGAATGTCGTGGAGGGTTGAATGTAGGACGAGCGCGAGCCGCTGTCTAGCGAAAACCGCCACGCGAATCCAAAAATAAAGCAGAAAATAAGAAAGGGTGAAGGGCGTCGTGCTGTCGTGATTTAGGACAGAAACTTCAACTCACCCCTGCGTGCTGACGATGTCGGAAACCGGGCCGAGCACGCCCGCGCGCGAATTCTCCACGGGCTTCGTCGTCAACAGCACACAGGTCATGTGAGACTCGGGATCGTTCCAGAACACGGTGCCCGTAGATCCATAGTGGCCAAAGGTCGCCGGCGAGCATCCCTGGCCGAACGCCCCAGGATCGCGCATCCAACCTAACCCATAGCTCGGACGCAGAGAGCCCGTCTGAATCTCACGCGTTTCGCGACGCGTGTTGTCCGGCCACGGCGCAGAGCCCGGCACGGTAAACGCCTCGATAAATCTCGCCAGGTCGCGCACCGTCGAATGTGCTCCACCCCACGGCACGGCAAGGTTGCGCCAATAGGCGCTGTTCCAGTCCCAGTCGCTAGGTTCGGCCACCTGGCATTGCGCCATATCCGCCATCTTGCGGCCACCCAGGCCCAACGACGTGCGGGTCATCCGGAGCGGCGCGAACACGCTGGACGCGAGAAATCGGGGCAGCAGCTGGGCCGCAAGTTTTTCCACAATCGCCGCAGCCAGCAGAATCCCCATGCTTTGATAACGGACCTGTGTGCCCGGCTGAAAAAGCAGGGCGGTCCGGCACGTCCGCTCCACGAATTCGCTGAGCGGCGCGTGCCTTTTCCGCAGCTCGACGTTTTCCGGCAGCATGTCGGGCAGCCCCGATGTATGGGTGATCAGGTGCGTGATCGTGATTGCGTCGCGGCCGTCGCCTGTAAACTGCGGCAGAAATTGTTTCACCGGGTCCGTCAGCGCGAGCTGTCGGCGATCGCGCAACAGCATGACGGCGGACACCGTCATCGGCTTGGTCAGCGATGCGACGAGGAAGGGGGTGTCGATCTTCGCCGCCCCATACGCACGGGCGAACTCGAAATCGCCCTGACGCATGAGGAACGCGGCCGCCGCGATGTCGCCGCTTTTCACCCGACTGGCAATCAGTCGATCGGCTTCCTGTGCCCGGGCCGCGGCCGTGGGACCGGCTGCATCCAGAGCGTTCCCCAGCATAAGGCTAGTCGATGCGAGACTCGTAACACCGAGGAAGCTTCGACGCGTCAGGGGCATTTGTTCCATGATACACACCATCCAAATCAAATGAAGTTCGCGATTCTCGGATCCGGGGCGGTTGGCGGGTACTACGGGGCGCGGCTCGCGCAGGCCGGCCACGATGTGACGTTCATCGCGCGCGGCGCGCACCTGGCGGCGATCCGCGAGCGCGGCCTCGAGATCAGGAGTCCCGCGCTTGGCGACTTCGTCGCGAAGGGCCGCGCGGAAGAGGACACGTCGCGCGTTGGTCCCGTCGACGTCATCTTGTTCGCGGTCAAGACCTACGACAATCCCACCGCGCTCCCGCTGATTCGGCCGATGCTCGGCATTGACACGGTCGTCTTGACCCTTCAGAACGGAGTCGACAGTTTCGGCGAGGTGGCCGCGGTGGCGGGGGAGGAGCGCACGCTCGGCGGGACGACATACCTCGCCACGGCGCTCGAATCGCCGGGCCTGATCGTGCAGACCGGCACACACCGCCGAATCGTCTTCGGCGAGGCATTCGGCGCGCTGCCACGCTTCACCGACAGGGTGAATCGGATACACGAGGCATTTGCCCACTCGGACATCCAGTCCGAGGCGGTCGGCGACGGCCGCGTGCCCATCTGGGAGAAGTTCGTGTTCCTCGCGGCACTCGCCGGCTTCACAGGGGCGGCGAGACTCCCCATTGGTCCCCTCTGGGCCGACCACTTTACGAAGGCCCGGTTTATCGCCGGCTGCCGCGAGATCGAAGCCGTCGCGCGCGCCGAGGGTGTCCTCGTCGCCGTCGACGTCGTCGATCGCATCATTTCCTACATCGACTCGATCCCTGGCTCGATGCGCTCGTCGCTGCTGATCGATCTCCAGGCCGGCAAACGGATCGAAGTCGAAGCGCTCCAGGGATCCGTCGTCCGCCGCGCGGCGACGCTGGGCGTAGCTGTCCCCATCATGTCGACGTTGTACGCCGTCCTGAAACCCCACGCCGACGGCCCTTACAGGTCGTGAATCCAAGCCTCGACGCAGAGGCGCAGAGGCGCAGAGAATGCGATCTCTTTCTGAGTCTGGGTTGCAGAACTTGCAATGAGATCAGTCGCCCACCGAGAAATGCGTAGAAATTCGCCGAATTTTGTGCGGACCGGCAATTGCCATTACGTGGTCATGGATACAGCCCAACTCGACCGTATTTCCTATCTCATCATTCAGGCCGCCATAGAAATCCACAAAGAACTGGGGCCGGGCCTCTTGGAGAGCGTGTATCGCACATGCATGATTTACGAGCTTCGGGCGCGCAATCTCAGGGTGACGTCCGAGGTGATAGTGCCCGTGCGCTACAAAGAGTTGGTGCTGGACGGAAGCTACCGACTCGATCTGCTCGTGGAGGATGCCGTTATTGTCGAACTGAAGGCCGTGGAAGCAGTTCTTCCTGTTCATGGCGCCCAAGTGCTGTCGTATTTGCGCATAACAGATAAGCAGTTAGGTTTGCTCATCAACTTTCATGTCGAGAAGCTCGTCCTTGGTGTAGAGCGCATCGTCAATAAGTTCGGCTGGCCAGCCTCACTGAATCGGACATCAGTCGATATGCCTACGGATAAGCCTTGAACCAAACGAAGGTTCTCTCTGCGCCTTTGCGCCTCTGCGTCGCGTGGACAAAAAAAGGGGTGAGGAGCTTTCGCCCCTCACCCCTGCGTGCTTCGTGCCTTCGTGTCTTCGTGCCTTCGTGGTTTAGAACACTAACTTCAAACCGAACTGGATGATGCGCGGATCACCGAAGCTCGGGTCGGTGCGGGTAATGACGCCGAAGTTGGCGCCGCTGCGGTTCGTGTTCGGGATGTCGAAGTTCACCTGGTTGAAGACGTTGAAGAACTCCGCGCGGAACTGCACGTTCATGTCCGTGCTGATGCGGAAGTTCTTGAACAGCCCCATGTCCCAGCTCTGCAGCGACGGCCCGTAGTAGGCGCCGCGGCCGCGTGTCGCCGAACGTGCGGACGTCGTTCACCGCGAACGCCGCCGGGTTGAACCACACCGTCTGCGCCGAACCGTCCGGCGGTGCGACGGGCGCGCCCGTCAGCTTCGCGCGATCGTTGCCGATGCCGTCGAGCGAGTTGTCCGTGCCGCTCGTCACGGTGTACGGACGACCCGTCTGGATACTGCATGACGCCTGTCCACTGCCAGCCGCCGAGCACGAAGCGCATCGGCCCTTCGTTGACACCCGGGATATCCCACACCCACGACGTGGTGAAGCGATGGCGGTGATCCTGGTCGAGCGGACCCCACAGCAGCGACGCGGGTCTGCGGCATCGTGTAGGGGATGATCTCGCCGCCGAAGTCGCCTTCGACTTTCGACAGCGTGTAGTTGCTCGTGATCGTGAAGCCGCGCGAGTAGCGCTTGATCAACGCGAGCTGCATCGAGTTGTAGTTCGACTTGCGGTCCTGCGCCTGCGACTCGACCTGGCCGAGCCCGGCGGACGCATAGAGCCGCCGAGCATCGGTGTTGCCCGTCGTCGCGCCGGCGATGTTCATGTCGGCGTAGTTCAATGCGAGGCCGTACCGGCCGTTGCGATTGCGCGAACCGACATACGCCGCACGCGCCATGACGCCGGTGAACACTTCGCGCTCCAACGTGAGGTTGAAGTTGTAGGTCACCGGAACCTTGTATTCGTCACCGAAGGTGGAGATGAGCACTGGCTGCGGGAACGGCGCCTGTGTCGTGCCGACGACCGCGTCGGTGATGAGGTTGAAGTCGCGTCCGGCCGCGATACGGATCCGAGAACGGACCGGCCGGGCGTGTGACGGCCAGACGCAGGCTGAAGGGCGCCGCGTTGACCGCACCGTTGCCCGATTCGCCGTCGCGGCGCTGGTCGTAGAACGTGCCGCCGCCGCCGCGCAGTGACGTGCGGCCGTCGCCGGTGATGTCCCACGCAAAGCCGACGCGCGCGCTCAGCGTATTGGGCGACGCTTCAACGCCTTCCTCACCCACGAATCCCGGGTCGCCGCGATACGTCTCGCCGCGGGGCGCCGCGGGGAACACCTGCGATCGCACGTTCGCGTTGTAGTCGGCAACGCTCCAGTGCATGATGCGCCCCTCGACCTCGTGCCATGGCGGCGAGTGCTCGAACCGCACGCCCATGTTCAACGTCAGGTTGTCCGACACCTTGTAGTCGTCCTGCATGAACGACGACATGTAGAACACCGCGTAGTCCTTGTACTCGCCGGTGCCCTGGTCGAACGAGCTCAGCTGTCCGAGCACGAAATCGGCGAGCGCATGGCCCGTGCCCGCCGACGAGCTGGCCGCGAACTGGAAGTGCCCCGCACGGCGGAACTCGTTGCGGATCTTCACGTCCTGGATGGCCATCTCGGCGCCGAACTGGATCTGATGCTTGCCTTTCGCCCAGTTGACGCGATCGTTGATCTCGATGCCGTGCCGCGGGAACGACGCGAACAGGTTGTCGCCGATGTTGAAGAATCCGTTCGCCTTGATTTCCGAGATCGACGGCGAGGTCGGATAAATCGGCAGCCGCACGCCGAGCTCCTGCATGCTGGGCACGCCCGACGGCGGGTAGCGGCTCGATCCGAACTTGTTGAACCCGACGCGGAACTCGTTCAACAACGTCGAGGTCATCGTCCGCTGCCACGATCCGACGACGTTCTGAATCCGCTGGCGCGAGCCGAGCGTCGGGTTGCGATAGCTCAGCAGGTTGCCTTCGTCGAAGGTCGGGTCGTTCGTGAAGTGATCGAAGAAGTAACGGACGCTCACCTGGTTGTTGTCGGTCAGCTGATTGTCAACCTTGAAGATCACCTGATTGTCGTTCTGGCCGATGCGGCGGGGCACCTGCACGAGCGCGCCGTTGCCGCCCGCGACGTTCGGCATGAACTTCATCACGTTCACCGCGGCCGGATCGAACCGGCTGACCGGAATCTGGTTGCCGGGAAACGGAACCCGCGTGACGGGATCCACGAGCTGCATCGGGACCGCGCTGAAATCGCCCGCGCGCATCGCCGTCGTCGGGATGGTCTGGTTCAGCGTGCCGCCGATGTTCTGGATTTTGGTGCCCTGCCATCCGGCGAAGAAGAACATCTTGTTGCGGAAAATCGGGCCGCCCGCGTACCCGCCGGTACTGTTTGCGCTTCAGGAAGTCGCGCTCGGCCGAGAAGAAGTTCTTCGAGTTGAACGTGCGGTCGCGCGCGTACCCGAAGACGCCGCCGTGAAGGTTGTTCGTGCCCGAGCGGGTCACCGCGTTGACGACCGCGCCGGCGCTCGCGCCCTGCGCTGCGCTGTAGTTGCTGGTCTGAATCGAGAATTCCTGCAGCGCGTCCGGGAACGGGAACGGCTGGTTCTGCTGGAAGTACGAGTCGGTGTGGTTCGTGCCGTCCAGGCGGAACGACGCCTGCCGCGACTCGGTGCCGTTGGTCGAGAGGCGCAGCGCGCCTGGAATCGTTTTTCCCGATTCCTGGTCGACCGATGTGACGACCATGCCCGAGACGAGCATGCTGAGGCGCGCCGCATCGCGGCCGTTCAGCGGCAGCTCGACGATGCGCTTCGAGTCGACGACCTCGGCGATGGTCGAGCTCGAGATGTCGACTGACGCCGCCTCGCCGGCGACGGTAACGGTCTCAGAGAGCTCGCCAAGCTCGAGCGTGATGTTGAGCGTGAGGTTCTGGTTCGCGGCCAGGACGACATCCGTCTGACGGACCGTCCGGAAACCGGCGAGCTCGGCGCGAATCTCGTACCCGGTTGGGCGCAGAGACAGGAACGAATAGCGCCCGTTCGCACCGGTGACTGTTTCGCGCGACACGCCGGTGCCGCTTTCGACGGCCGTCACGGTGACGCCCGGCACCACGCCGCCGCTGTTGTCGGCAACCACGCCGTTGATTTGTCCTGTCGCCTGCGCGAACGCGCTGCTGACAGAGAGACCCAACACTAGAACTATTAAAAGTACTCGTCGCATCTGAACACCCCTTCGTGTTGACGAACTACTATCCCATTTCGGGACCCGACGCGAATGTATGTGGAGAGGTGAATTTTGCGTGAAGTTACCGATAACTGTCTATAGAAATCAGCCCGGATTCAGAAAGAAAAAGCAGCCGTAAAGTGACTCCGGAAAATTGGAAAAAGATGCGGAATTTTGGAGAATTTTCGTTACATCTGCAAGACCGCGGCGAACGTCACTACGGCGTCCCAAAGGGCCTGAATACGCAGGTTTTCGTTGTTGCTGTGCTGGTTGTTGTCGAAGTTGACGACGGGCACCCCGATTGCCGGCATGCCGAGGGCCTGAATGAAAAAGTCGATCGGCACGGTACCCCCCATCGTGCGATTCCGCACCGGCGGTGCTCCCCAGACGCGCTCGAGCGTGGAAATGAGCGCCTGCGATTCGGGCAGCGTCATCTCGGTGCGGTACGCCTTCGTCGATTCGACGCGGCTGATCCGGACGATCTGCGGATAGCGCGCGCGCGTGTCGTCGTCGGGTTCCGCGTTCATCAGCACATGAAATCCTTGCGCGCGAATGTGCGTGAGGATGCGCTGTAGCATCCGTTCCGGATCCGTCTCTTTGACCAGCCGCACGTCGATCTCGGCGGTCGCGCGGTCGGGGATGATCGTGCGCGCCTGATCGCCGATGTCTCCGCTGTGGAGCCCGCGGATGTTCAACGACGGATACTGCAGCGCCTCTTGAAGGTTGTCGCCAACCTGTTCGGTGCGGCCGATGCCGAAGAAGCGCATCAAATCGCCAGGCGCATCGGGTACCGCGGCGAGAATCTTCCGTTCCTCGGACGAGAGCGGCGGCACGTCATCGTAGAAGCCGCTGATGAGCACGCGTCCGTTCGCGCCCTTCATCGATGCGAGCAGCCTCGTCATGTCCCATGCGGGATTCGGCGCCCAGTTTCCGTAGTGGCCGCTATGCAGCGCGAACTTCGGGCCGAACGTCGTGAGCTGAAACACGAGATTGCCGCGGGCGCCAAAGTTCAACGTCGGCTTGCTCGTCGCGTGCAGCGGACCATCGAGAATCAACATGAGGTCGGCGCGGTACTTCTCGCGGTAGCGTCCCATCGTCGCCGCCAGACTTGGCGACCGCGCTTCTTCTTCGCCGTCGAGGATCACTTTCACATTCGAAGTCGGGCGCTGCTTCATCGATGCGAGCGCGTCGAGCGCCGTGAGGAGCGCGATGATGGGCGCCTTGTCGTCGGAGGCCGAGCGAGCGTAGAGCCGGGCATCGGGAGGGAATTGCTGCAGCGCCAGGAAATTCGGAATCTCCTGCCCGCCGTCCTCGACGCGCGCGCGCCGCAGCACCGGCGTGAACGGGCTGGCCTGGCTCCACCCCTTCGGGTCGACCGGCTGGCCGTCGTAATGCGCATAGAAGAGCAGCGTGCGCTGCGCGCCGGGCACCCGGAGTTCGGCGAACACGAGCGGGTTGCCGTCGGTCTCGAGGATCTCCGCCGTGAAGCCCCGTTTCGTGAACAGATCGCGCAGCAGATCGGCGTTTCGGCGGACGTTGGCGCGATCGGCCGCGACGTTGGGAATCGACAGCAGCTCGACGAGCTCGCGCAGAATCGACTGCTGATGCGCGGCCACGAATTGCTCGACCGGCTGGCGCGTTTGTGCCGGCAACGCGAGCGTATTCAGGGACGCCAGAAGCAGAACGGCAAGGACCAATCGCGTCATGGAAACGGCATCATACGCCCTGCGCGGGTCCCCAACGCGGCAGCCGCGTTGGGGTGCCGTGGGCTGATACAAATTAGTACTTACGCCAGTCATTGCACCGATCTAACATGACTTTCGCACCCGAGACCCTGAAGCTTATGAATGCAAAGCGTTTCGCCGCATTCGCGTCGCTCGTTACTCTCGCCGCGTTCGGCGTCGCGCCTGCCTTTCGGCCGGCCGTGCACGCACAGCAATCTTCTGCCGACCGGATTGTGGCGGAGCGCGTGCTGCGGCTCGGCGGCGCCGTCATTCTCGACGGGCAGCGCACGCCGATGTCCGATCTGCACGAGCTCCCGGACACAGACTTTCGTATTCACACGCTCGATCTCGTCGGCGTGTCGATGGGCGCCTGGGGACTGAGGGACGAGATCCTCCGCTGGCCATCGCTGCCGCACCTGAAGGCGCTGTATCTGAACGGTCGTCTGTGGTACGGGCAGCCGGCGACGCTCGTGGCCGATACGATCGCGCTCTTCAACGGGTCGACGGCACTCGAGAAGTTCGTCCTCAGCAAGCCAGTGCAGACCTACATCCCGATGGAAGACACGGTGGTCAAGCGCCTTGCGTTTCCCGGCCTGCAGGAATTGCGGCTGCATCAGACGCGATTGCCGGGCGATTCGCTGGTGCCGTTTACCAGCCTCAAGCATCTCGATCTGAGCCACAACATCTTTTTCGACGATCGCGGGCTGCGCCATACGGCGAAAATGCCGGGGCTCTCCAAGCTGTATCTCGAAGACACCTCCATCACCGATCAGGGCCTGAAGCATCTTTCGGGGCTCGTTCAGATGACCGAGCTCAATCTGAATGGCACCAAGACCAGCGACTCGGGACTCGCGCCTCTCTCAGGGCTGACGAATCTTCGGCGCCTCGATCTCGTCGGCACGAACATCACAGACGGCGGTATCGAGTACCTGCTGCGCATGTCGCAGCTCGAAAAGCTGACGCTGTATCGGACGCGCATCTCCAACGCCGGGCTCGCGCAGCTCGCGGCGCTCAAGAACCTGAAAGATCTCGACGTGCGATACACGCGCGTGACGGCGAGCGGCGTGAAGGATCTTCAGGCGAAGCTTCCTGGCGTGACGGTGCTGTTCCAGGATTCGTCGAGCCGCACGGCGAAGCGCGCGGTCGAGATGAGCGCTGTCACGGGCAAAGGCGAGGCCGCGATCGGGAATTGGCTGTCGGCGATCGGTGCAACGGTTCAGATGCGCGGCGGCCACGCCGTGGCTGTCGTCCTCACCTCCACATCGATTAACGATCGCGAGCTGGCCCTGCTGCAGGAGCTGCCGCAGCTCGAGGAGCTCAGCCTGCGCGACACCGAGGTGAGCGCTCTCGGGCTCGCGCATCTGTCGAAGCTCCGCGCGCTGAAGACGCTTGATCTCAGCTCCACGTCGCTGTCAGATTCGGCGCTCGTTCATCTGAAGCCGCTTACGGCGCTGCAGAGCCTGGATCTGGGCCACACGCTCATCGACGGATCGGGGCTGGCGGCGCTGGCCGCGATGACCACGCTTCGTGAGCTGGATCTCGGCGGCGCGCCCGTGACCGATGCCGGCATGGCGCACCTGCGGGGCCTTGCGGCGCTCGAGACGCTGTCGCTGAAGCACACCGACGTGACCGATCCGGGGCTCGAGCCGGTCGCGGCCCTCACGAATTTGACGCATCTGGATCTTGCCGGCGCCGATATCCGTGATGCCGGTCTCGCGCACATCGGCAAACTGACGAAGCTTCAGGATCTGAATTTAAGCTTCACGCGATTCACCGACGCCGGGCTCGCCCATCTGGCGCCGCTGCAGCAGCTCAGGCGGCTGAACCTGCAGAACACCATTGCCACCGATAAGGGCGTGGCGGTCATCGGGACGCTCGCCAATCTCGAATCGCTGAATGTGGGGTACACCACCGTGGGAGACGCGGGTCTCGCACATCTGTCCGGGCTCACAAAGCTGACAGAGCTCTTGCTCGACACCGTTGAGTTGACCGACGCCGGAGTCCCTCACGTCGCCGCCCTGAAGAACCTGCGGCAGCTGGATCTGTATCACACGCTCGTGACCGATAAAGGGTTCCAGCAGCTCAAGCAGGCGCTGCCGGACTGCGTCATTCATTACTCGCGCGATTCCGCGCGCCGCCGCGGCTGATTTATGAAAACCATTGCCGCCACATTCGCGATGATTCTCGTCACCGGGTTGGCTTTGCACGCGGCTGCGGACGACACGCTGGTCGCGTCGATTGAGAAACAGGGCGGGCACGTTGTCCGCGATGCGAAGGGCAACATCGTCGAGGTGTCGCTCGCGCGCACGTGGGCCACCGACGCCGACGTCGAGAAGCTTGGCGGCATCAAGACGCTGAAGAAGCTCGATCTGTCGCTGACATATGTCTCGGACGTCGGGGCACAGACGATTGGCGCGCTCACTCAACTCGAAGAACTGAACCTGTTTACCGCAGAGTTCATCACCGATGCTGCCGTGGCGTTTCTCCGCAGCAACACAAATCTGCGCGTGCTGAACCTGCGCGGCACCGATGTCACCGATACGAGCCTGGAGTACGTCAGCCGGCTCGGCAATCTCCGGTCGCTCGACATCAGCTTTACGCAGATCGGCGATGTCGGCATGGAGCACCTGGCGCCGCTCTCGCAGCTCGAGGAGCTGAATGTCGGCGGCACAAAGATTTCCGGCGCGGCGCTCCACGTGCTGAAGTACCTGCCGAGCCTCAAGCGGCTGAGCTTCTACGGTACGCAGCGCCGCAACGCGGGCGTGTGCTGGGCACCGGTGATGACCGACATCGAGCTCGATACGATCGCGCTGCTGGCTGGTCTCGAAGAGTTGAACATCGGCGACGGCGTTGCCCTCGGGGCGCCGAAACCGGCGGTGCTTGGGCCGGCGACGGGCGAAGCCGAGTGCCGCATCACGGGCGGCACGCGCATCACCGATTTCGGGATCGCGAAGCTCGCGAACCTGAAGAAGCTGCGCTACCTGAATCTGAGCGGCTCCGTTGTGACGGGCGCCGCGCTCAAGACGCTGGGCGCGCTTCCGAATCTTCAGCGCCTCAGCCTGTGGAACGCCGGCGGTATTGATGACGCGTCGGCCGCAGCATTCGCATTGCTGCAGAGCGCAACGAGCATCGATCTCTCGAGCACGGGCATCGGCGATCGGACGCTGATGGCGTTGGCGAAGCTTCCACATCTGCAGCGCCTGTATATCAGCGACACAGCGGTCACCTCCGACGCCGTCGCCACATTCAAACAACAACGGCCGTCGACTGTCGTGTCGTGGGGCGTGCGCCCCGAACCGCGCGAGCCGCTCGAGGGATCGACGAAACCGCGCGGGGCTTACGTAGAATGACCACTAAGCGTTCCGCGTTCCGAGTTCCACGTTCCGCGTTCGCGGCAGCCATTTGCGCTGTTGTGCTCGCTTTGCCGGCGATGCGTGTCGAGAACGCCATCGTCGATGCGCAGGCGCCGGCGCCGAATTTCGTCGAGACGGTGTATCCGGTCTTCGAGAAAGCCAACTGCCGGTCGTGCCACACCGATGAGGGAGTCGCGTCAGGCACGCGGCTGCATTTCCCGCCCGAAGCCGCCGCTTCGGACGAACTCGAGGCGTTCGGTGTGACGCTGGCGGCGCTTGTCGATCGCGACGATCCGGCGCGATCGCTGCTGCTGAACAAGCCGACCAATCGCGTGCGGCATGTCGGAGGGACGAAGATCGAGCCGGGCTCGCCCGAAGAACAGGCGGTACGCGCCTGGGTGCAGCATCTGGCCACGGTTCCCGACGCCGCAGTGAACGTGGCGCGCGCACGGCTCGCCGTTGTGAGACCTGTCGTGTCGCACGAAGTCGGCCTGCGGCGGCTCACACATAGCCAGTACAACAACACGGTGCGCGACCTGATCGGCGACTACAGCAGGCCCGCCGATCGGTTTCCGCCAGAGGATTTCGTTGGCGGCTTCAAAAACCAGACGAGGTCGCAGGGCATCCCGCCAGTGCTCGAGGACGCCTACAGCCGCGCGGCCGAGCGGATGGCGCTGAATGCATTCCGCGCCGGTGATGTGAACAACCTGATTCCGTGCAAGCCGGCTTCCGCGCGCGACGCCAAATGCCGTGAGCAGTTCGTCCGCGCGTTCGGAGAACGCGCATTCCGCCGGCCGCTGACCAGCGTCGAAGTGCGGCGCTACACCGATCTGTTCGCCACACAGGCGGCCAAAGCCGGCAAGTTTCTCGAAGGGGCGCGCGTCGTGGTCGAAGCGATGCTGCAGTCGCCGAAGTTCCTCTTCCACGTCACGGCGGGAGAGGGCGGTCCGCCTTCGCGTGAAGCTACGGCGGACAGGCTCCGAGATTATGCAATCGCGAATCGGTTGTCCTATTTCTTGTGGGACACGATGCCCGATCGGGCGTTGCTCGACGCGGCGGCGAATGGCGGGCTGCGCACGTCCGACGGCATCGAGCGCGTCGGCCGCACCATGCTCGAGGACACGCGGGCCCGGCCAGCCGTCGACGAGTTCTTCAGTCAGTGGCTGCGGTTCGATCGCATGTTAGGCGCGGCCAAGGACGATGGCCGTTATCCAACGTTTACGCCGGAGCTCGCGGCGATGATGGTGCAGGAAACGAAGATGCTCCTGGGCCACCTCGTGTGGAACGATCGCAGCTTCATGGACGCGCTCATCGCGGATTACAGCTTCCTCAATGCCGACCTTGCGCGCCTGTACGAGCTGCCGGAGCCCACAGGCGAATTCGAGATGGTGAAGTTTCCGGCGGAGCTTCCGCGTGCCGGCATTCTCGGACAGGCGACCTTCCTCGCATCGACAACGGGTCCGGTCGAAACGTCGCCCACCGCGCGCGGCCTGTTCGTGCGCGAGCACCTGCTCTGTCAGGTCGTGCCGAATCCTCCCCCGGGCGTGAACACGAATCTGCCCGAACCGACCGCCGATGCCGTGCGCGCAAAGCGCGACCGCATGCTGGAGCACGTCGAAAACCAGTCGTGCGCAGGGTGTCATCGTCTGATGGATCCCATCGGATTCGGCCTGGAGAAGTACGACGCCCTCGGCGCCTGGCGCGATAAGGAAAAGCTCGAGGTGGGTGGTGAAGCGGCAGGCCGCAGTAAATTGGTCGAGGTCGACATCAACGCCGTTGGGGAGATCGCCGGACTACCAAGCTCGACGTTCACCGATTCGCGCACGCTCGGCCGCGTGCTGGCGTCGAGCCCTGTCTGCCAGGACTGTGTCGTCAAGCAGATGTTCCGCTACGCGTTCGGACGGCCCGAAACACCGGCCGATCGGACGTCGATTGCAGCCGCGGCGGCGGCGTTTCGGGGCTCCGGGTTCAAATTCAAAGAAATGTTGATTTCTCTGGTTCGTGCGCCACAATTCTTAGAGGGGCTTTGACATGCATATCACCAGACGACGGTTCCTTCAGGGCGTGAGCATGGCCGGCGCGGCGATCAGGGTGGGGCTGCCACCCCTGGCTGCGTGGTTCACCAGCAATGGGACGGCTTATGCCGCTACGGCCAAGGCCGTGACGCCCCGGTTCGTGTTCTGGTTCAACGGCAACGGCATCCCCGAGCGGTACTGGATTCCGAGCGAAACCGGCTCGGGTTTCGAAATGACGCCGTGCCTCGCGCCGCTCGAGTCGC
Organism: Vicinamibacterales bacterium; assembly: GCA_963730445.1. Taxonomy (GTDB): domain Bacteria; phylum Acidobacteriota; class Vicinamibacteria; order Vicinamibacterales; family JAMQPK01; genus JAMQPK01. Next base: position 13,580 of record CAVSRX010000010.1, read on the forward strand.
TGCGCAACGACATCCATGTCATCAGCAGCATCGACAATGCGGGCGCCAGATCGTCGGGGCCGGGTAACGGCCATCACAAATCGATCAGCGGCGTCGTCTGCGGCGCCGCCTACACGGGCCGCGGCGCGGGCGGCGCGTCGATCGATCAGGTGATCGCCGCCGGCATGGCCGGCAAGACGCGCTTCAACTCGCTGCAGATCGGCGTCTGCCAGGAATCGCACGGCGAGAACATCCATCGCAACATGAGCTGGGCCGGCCCCGATCGCGCATTACCGCCCGAGATGATTCCGCAGAACCTGTTCGATCGTCTCTTCGGCGTGCGCGACGAGACGTGGGTCGACCGCAAGAAGAGCGTGCTCGACGCCGTGCGCGAGGATCTCAGCGATCTCCAGCCGACGCTCGGCCAATTCGATCGCGTTCGCCTCGACGAGCATCTCACGTCGGTGCGCGACCTCGAGCGCGCCATCGCGAGCCTGCCGTCGGACTACGGCAAGAACATCAGAGAGCCTGAGGATGTGGCGGACCTGACCGATTATCCGCGCATCGCGAAGATACAGAGCGACCTCCTCGTGCATGCGCTGGCGTCGGGACAGACGAACGTGGCGTCCTACATGCTCTCGAAGGGACAAAGCCTCACGCGGTTCCCATGGCTCGGCCTGACGCGGCTCCGTCATCACGACTACACGCACAGCAATGCGACGTCGCCGGAGTCGCAGCGTATCCTGCGCGACATCTGCCGCTGGCACGTCGAGGAGTTCGCCTACTTCCTGAACAAGCTGAAGTCGGTGCCGGAAGGCGACGGCAACCTGCTCGACAACACCTGCATCATGTTCGCGCACGAGCATGCCGAGGCCAACCCGCACAAGAACACGGGCCTTGCGATGATTCTCGCGGGCCATGCCGGCGGCATGAAGACCGGCCTGCACTCCCGCATGCGCAACACGAACGGCGATCTCTATCTGACGATTGCGGAGGAGATCTTCAAGCAGAAGCTCGACAGGGGATTCCCGAGCGCGGAGAGTAAGGTGACGGGGATTGTGTAACGAAAAACGAAGAACGAAGAAGGAATAAAGAAACGGGTGCAAAAGGGCAGGAAGCGGTGCTTCCTGCCCTTTTCAGTTTTCAGCCCGGTTCTATTCGTTTTTCCTTTTTCGTTCTTCGTTTCTTTAATAGGATTACCTCTTCAAATTCACCACAGGTAGAGGGCTGTAAAGATGAGCGTACAAACGGCACCGGCACGGACGAGTTTGTTGGATCCCAAAGATAAACAGCGGCTCGAGGACGTCGGGTTCATGACGTGCATGACCCTGACCCTGCTCGGCAATTATGCGCAGACGGGCCATTTCGGCGGGCCGCTCGCCTATACGCCTTATAACGTGGCGGTGCACCTGTCCGGGCCGAAGCTCGGGGGGCTGCGGCATGACTATCGCCGGCCGAAGCATCCCTACGGCGACAAGTTCATGCTCGCCGCCGGCCATTGCGCGCCGACGTGCTACGCCCTCTGGATGATCATGGGCGAAGCGCTGTACCGGAAGTTCAAGGCGACCGGCGACAAGAAGTACTACGTCGCGCCAAAGGACGGCTTTCTGGCCATCGATGCGCTCGGCTTCCGCCGCGGCGCCGGCGCACTGAAGACGCTGCTGCAGGACCAGGGGCTCGCCAACGACGCGCTCTTCGCGGAGGCGAAAGAAGGCGGGCGCGGCATCCACGCGCTCTCGGGGCACATCGAATCGATCGATCAGAGCAACGACGTCAACGGCGGGCCCTCTGGGGTCGGCCTCGCGTCGGCCGCAGGCAAGGCGGCGTTCTGGGACATGGTCGGCGCGCCCGTGGGGCAGCCGAAGGTGGTCGCGTTCGAAGGGGAGTTCGCGCTCTGCGCCGGCCACGCGCAAGAGCTGAAGACGCAGGCGCTCGCGCTGAAAGTCGGCAAGCGCCTGCGCGTGATGTTCTCGGAAAACAACGCGGGCATAGACGACTCGCTCATCGGTGGTGTCATCGACAGCAAGTACACCGGCTACGACTTCATCGAGCAGTGGAAGTCGTACGGCTGGAATGTCATGACGATGGCCAACGGCCACGATTATGACCAGATCGTCGGCGCGCTCAAGGCCATGGACGACGTGGATGCGGCCGATCGCCGGCCGATTATCGTCATCGGCAAAACGATCAAGGGCTATTGGCCCACCGCATCGAATGGGAAGATCGCCGGATCGTGCGATCAGGTCGTCGGCTATCCGAGCCATCCCTATGCAATGAAGATGAACTCGGATTACTTCGTGACGCTCGCCAAGACGTTCGAAGATCAATACGGCGTCGAGTTCCAGGGCATCCGCAACGGCGCGGTGACCGACGCCAAAGAGCGGCTCGTCCAGTTCAAGACGAACATGGACGTCGCCATGTCGGTGCTCGAGAAGAACGGCCTCGGCGACTGGCTCGCCGACCGCATCGTCGAGATCGGCGATCAGGTCAAAGACGATTTCAAGCTGAGCATCGACGTCAAGCAGGATCCCTTCCTCGACGAGCGGCTGCGCGTCGCGAATCTTCCGGGCGACACGCAGACCATCAAGGTGAAGAATCCGACGTCGGGTGCCGAGAAGGAAATCAAGATTTCGCTGTTCAAGAAGGCCGGCGAAGTCGCGGGCGCGCGGCGCGGGATTTCCGAAGTCATCAAGTGGTGCAACCACGTCACCGGCGGGCGAGTGGCCACGATTGCCGCCGACCTGTCCGAGTCGGTGAACATGGAGCACGGAAGTCTCTTCGGCCACTACGATCCCGAGAAGAACCCCGCGGGCACGCGATTGAAGGCCGCCATCCAGGAAGCCGGCAACTCGTCGACCGCCATCGGCATCGTCGGGCAGAACGCGTCGCTCGATCCCGAGAAGTTCGCCGGTCTGTGGGCGTGGAGCGGCACGTACGGCGCGTTCACGCCGCTCATGTATCTGCCGGCGCGCGTCTGGAGCCAGCAGAACCAGGACAGCAAGTTCCGCACGGGCGTGCTCCACATTCTCGCCGGGCACTCGGGTCCGGAGACGGCTGCGGACGCGCGCACGCACTTCGGCATCTTCGCGCCGCAGGTCTGGAAGCTCTTCCCGCGCGGCCACGTGATTAACGTCAGTTTCTGGGACTACAACGACGTGGCGGCCGGCTACTTTGCCGCCGCGGAGATTGCAGCGCGCGAGAAGAAGGTGGGCATCATCGCGATCGAAGTTGCGCGTCCGGACTTCCCGGTTGCCGACCGCAGTACGTTCGCCGACACCGATGTGCGGGCCGCGGCGAAGGGGCTGTACGTCATTCGCGACTTCGCGCCCGGCAAGCCCAAGGACGGCTACGTCGTCGCGCAAGGGTCGAGCGCGACGTTCAACCTCGTGCAGATGCTGCCGAAGCTCGAGGAAGCGGGCATCAACGTGAAGGTGATCTCGGCCATCAGCGAAGAGCTCTTCGACCATCAGCCCGAGTCGTATCGCAACTCGGTGCTGCCGCCCGAGGCCGTGTACGACCTCATGTTCATCAGCAGCGGCACGCGCCGCATGTGGCCGCTGCGCAACGTCGGTCCGCTCACCGACGACTACTCGATGACCTCTGACTTCCACAACGGGTGGCTGACCGGCGGCCTCGAGCCCGACGTCATCGCCGAAGCGCAGCTCGATCAGAAGTCGATTCTCGCCGGGGTCACGCGGTTCGCGAAGGATCGGAGTAAGAGACTGGATTCGACGAAGTCGCTGCTCGGGAAACTGTAAGAACGAAAAACGAATAACGAAAACCGAATAGAGCAAACGCAGGGCGGGTCTGATACTGGACCCGCCCTTTGCTTTTTGCTGATGAGGTGCTACCGTCTGAACCCCTGCATCATCAGCGCAAGCTTCGAAGAGGTCTCGGGCCCCGCGTCGGCAAATTGAAATCGTCCGAGGCTTTCGGGTCCCCACAGATTGCCGATCGACATGAGCAGTCGAATATCGCTCCGCACGGCCTCGCTCACCGACGATTTCGAAAACAGCTCTTTGAGATCGGCGAGTCCGGCGTGCTGCATGAGGACTTCCCGGCGCCCGAGTCTGAGCACGTGGTTGGGCACGACGACGGTGTCGATGAGAACCGCGAGCAGGCGCTCGCGCCACGCGCTCGACAGGCGGGGGAAGACCGAGCGGAACCAGACTGTTCCGAGCAGCTTCCTGAGCTCTGTCGGGTCGACATGCACGATCGCGCTGGCGCCGTTCTGCGCGATCTCGAGTGCGCCCGGCTCTGAGCGGTTGATCGCCAGCGCGAGATCCCAGAAATTACCAAACGACGTTGGCCCTTCAACAGGCGGTTCGCGCACCGGCTGTGACGCTGCCAGAACTGCGTGCTCCTCCGGCGCCTCGATCGGGACGGGGACGGTTGGGTTCTCACTCTCCAGCGACCAGTTCACGTCGATCGGCGGGTGGTTGCCGGTGTGCTCGGCGAACAGCGCGGTGACACCCCACGGCTGGGGCATCTGGAATGCTCGCGCGTAGAGCGGATTGTAAGCGCTCGAGCCGGCGCTAATGGCCTGCGCGGCGATGCCGCTCTTGATCTTGGCGTCCGCGACGTTCGACCATGGACCCTGGATACAGATCAACGACGTGCCGACAGGCTCGCTGAAATTGCAGAACAGATTGTCCCAGCATCCATGCACCGCGGCTTGCAAATCCACGTCTGACGGATCGGTTCCAGACACGGGATCCAGCTCCGAGAAACCGATGCGCAGTCGCCCCGGGCCGGCGAAGAGCGATGACAGGTCCGACGGATCGACCTGCGAGAGATCCCACAGCACGTAGAGCAGCCCGCGCAGCGCGCGCGCGATAGGTATGTTCATCTGCTCCCACACGACCGACTGTGGCTGCGGATCGGAATCGACGTACCCGCGGTCGTTGAGAATTTCGATGAACCTGATCTGCGCGGCGTCCAGCTGGCGGCTGACGGCAAGCGCCTGATCGTAGCGCCGCTTCTCGACCTCGTGCCGCTCGAATGACGGGCGGATAAAGATCGGGATGACGAGCTTCTTCTGCTGCCTGGCAAGCAGCGTCGCGGGAACGATCGTGCCCGTGCCCGTCCCCTTGCCGCCGGTGGCGATGAGGATGACGGTCGAATAGCTGCTCATCAACTGCTCGATCTCGCCCCGCGACTCTTCGAACGCGCGCTGTGCCACTTCGGGATCGTGCCGCGCGCCGAGATGGCGCGTCGTCGCCGGGCCGATCAGCACGCGCTCCTCGTCGGGGACGTCCACCAGCGAGAACCGATTGGTGTCGGCGAAGCGCGTTGCGACGGAGCTCTTCAATCGTGCGGCGTACTCGGCGTCGGCCCGCTCCGCGACTGCCAGATCGCGCCGATACAGTGCCTTGACCGAGCGAAGGATGTTACCGCCGCCTCCACCGAGGCTCATCAGCAGAATATTCACGTTCCACCTTCCTTGCGCAGATCCGGTGCCATCTGGAACGGAATCGCCACCCACGATCCGCGCGCGCGTAGCGGACCGCAGGTGAACCGGCGATCGTTCAGGAGATTCATGACGCGCTCGACGTCGTACTCCACATTTGTCCGGTGATCGGCGAGGTTGGGATACCGCCTTCCGTCGGTCGGTGCGAGACGCACTTCGAGCGCATGCCGAGCCGGCGACAACGCGAGCTCGGCGCGCAGCATCGATTGCGGGCGGCGCTCGTCGATGAGGGGCCGCTCGAACTCGCGGATGAATGCGGTTCCGAATTTCTGCAGCGCCTGAGACGTCGTCTTCCTCCGATCGATTGACAACTGGATGGCGAACAACGCCGCCGCTCCAGAGGAACACAGCAGAATGAGCAGCCACCAGCCCATGCCGGGGATCGCCGGCCGCACGAGCGCCGGCTTGACGAGGCACGCCTGCAGGCCGGCGTGAATGTACCGGTAGTCCGCCTTGGCAATGAACCGCGCCGCTGCCGGATCGAGGATCTGAAACCCGGCTCCGCGCCAGCTCTGCGGATCTCGCGTCAACCGCACTGAGAGTGCGGTCACGGTGTCGCCCGGCATCACCGGGTAGCAGATAAGGCGCGGCGCGGCTGCCGCGGCCTCGGCGGCAATGCCCGCGAGGACGAGCGCCACCCATGGCGGCACCAGCCGGACATGCGTAAGCACTTTCGACCGGAGGGTGTCCAACCTTCGTGCCACCGCTCAAGTGTGTTTTCTTTGTGAAATGTTTCGCGTGGGAGCCGAAGTCGAGCCGGCTTCGTCCTGTAGCGGGGACGAAGCCGGCCGCGCGCGTCGCTTTTTGTGGGCGCTCGTTGAACGGTGGTTACAACCTGATCTCCGGCTCAGGCGACGTCGAATCGATCGAGATTCATCACCTTGTCCCAGGCTGCCACGAAGTCTCGCACGAACTTCTCTTTCGCGTCGTCGCTCGCGTAGACCTCCGCGAGCGCGCGAAGCTCGGAGTTCGCACCGAAGACGAGATCGACGCGGCTGGCGGTCCACTTGCTATCGCCCTTTGTGCGGCAGCGCCCCTCGAAGGTGTCCGCCGCGTCGGTCGTCGGCTTCCACTCCGTGTCCATGTCGAGGAGGTTCACAAAGTAGTCGTTGGTGAGCGTCCCGGGCCGCTTCGTGAAGACGCCGTAATCGGATTGCCCGGAGTTCGCCTTCAGCACACGCAGCCCGCCTACGAGCGCGGTCATCTCGGGCGCGCTGAGCGTCAGCCGGAAGGCCCGCTCGATGAGCAGGTGCTCGGCGGGTACAGGGTGTCCAGGTCCAACGTAGTTGCGGAATCCGTCCGCATCCGGCTCGAGTATCGCGAACGATTCCACGTCGGTCTGTTCCTGCGACGCGTCGGTGCGTCCGGGCGTGAAGGGGACCTGCGCGTTGTAGCCACCATCCTTTGCAGCCTTCTCGACGGCCGCACATCCGCCGAGCACGATCAGGTCAGCAAGCGACACTTTCTTCTTCCCGCCAGCCTGCGCGTCGTTGAACTCCTTCTGGATCTTCTCCAGCGCCTTCAGCACCTTCGCGAGCTCGGGCGGATTGTTGACTTCCCACTCCTTCTGCGGCGCGAGGCGAATGCGAGCGCCGTTCGCGCCGCCGCGCTTATCAGTGCCGCGGAAAGACGACGCTGACGCCCAGGCTGTGGAGACCAACTGTGAAGTGGAAAGTCCCGATGCGAGGATCTTGCTCTTCAGCGCCGCGATGTCCTTCGCGTCGATCAGTTCGTGATCCACAGCGGGGACCGGGTCCTGCCACAACTGCGGCTCCTTGGGAACCTCTGGACCGAGGTATCGCGAGCTGGGCCCCATGTCGCGGTGCGTCAGCTTGAACCACGCTTTCGCAAACGCATCCGCGAACTCCTGCGGGTTCTTGTGGAAGCGCCGCGAGATCTTCTCGTAGGCCGGATCGAACCGGAGCGCGAGGTCCGTCGTCAGCATCCCCGGTGCGATTTTCTTTGACGCGTCGTGGGCGTGCGGGACGGTGCCTTCACCGGTGTTGCTCTTCGGTTTCCACTGCTTGGCACCAGCCGGGCTCGTGGTGAGCTCCCATTCGTACTCGAACAGGTGCTTGAAGAAGTCGTTGCCCCACTTCGTCGGCGTCGTGGTCCAGGTGACCTCGAGACCGCTTGTGATGGCGTGGGCTCCCTTGCCGGTTTCGTAGCTGCCCTTCCAGCCGAAACCCTGCTCCTCGAGGTTGCCGCCCTCCGGTTCGGGACCGACATGAGTCGCAGGACCCGCGCCGTGGGTCTTGCCGAACGTGTGGCCGCCGGCGATGAGCGCCACCGTCTCCTCGTCGTTCATCGCCATGCGCCGGAAGGTCTCGCGAATATCCCTCGCCGCGGCGACAGGATCCGGCTTGCCATTCGGCCCTTCGGGATTCACGTAAATGAGACCCATCTGCACGGCGCCGAACGGATTCGCCAACTGACGGTCGCCGCTGTAGCGCTCGTCTCCGAGCCACGTTTCCTCGGACCCCCAGTTGACCTGCTCGGGCTCCCACTTATCTTCCCGCCCACCCGCGAAGCCGAACGTCTTGAACCCCATCGACTCCAGCGCAACGTTACCGGTGAGGACCATCAGATCCGCCCACGAAATCTTGCGGCCGTACTTTTTCTTGACGGGCCACAGCAGGCGGCGAGCCTTGTCGAGGTTCGCGTTGTCCGGCCAACTGCCGAGGGGCGCAAAGCGCAACTGGCCCGCGCCCGCGCCGCCGCGCCCGTCGTGTATGCGGTAGGTGCCCGCACTGTGCCACGCCATTCGAATGAATAGAGGGCCATAGTGACCGAAGTCCGCCGGCCACCAGTCCTGCGACTTCGTCATCACCGCCTCGATGTCCTTCTTCAACGCATCGAGATTAAGGGACTTGAATTCTTCGGCGTAGTTGAACGCCTCGCCCATCGGATCGCTGGCCGGGTGGTTCGTGTGGAGGGCATTCAGGTTCAACTGGTTTGGCCACCAGTCGCGGTTCGATCTGCCGCTATGCGTCTTGCTCGAGAACGGGCATTTCTGTTCGTTGTCCATATCGACGTTGACCTCTTGATTTAATGTGATGGCCCGCGGAGGGCAGGGGCCAAAGGACAGATCATAACTCCGCCTATACTCCAATAGTGTTGCGACCCGGTTTTGTCGTCGGGCTGGCGCTGGCGAGCGCCATGCTTTTGCCGCTGCCAACGCTTGAGGCCCAGTCCGATTCTCCCAGCGCGCTCGCGCCAGCCGTTGCCGCCGCCAAGGAGCTGCCGCGGCTGCACAGCCTGCTCGTCGCGCAGCGCGGCGCCATCATTCTCGAGCGCTACTTCAACGGCCGCCGCGAGACGACGCCCGCGAACGTCAAGTCGGTGTCCAAGAGCGTCATCTCCGCACTCGTCGGCATCGCGGTCGATCGCAAACTGCTTTCGCTCGGCGATCCAATCTCGAAGTACTTTACCGATCTGCCGGAGTCGAAGCGCGCGATCACGATCGCGCAGTTGCTCGCCATGCAGTCGGGGCTCGAGTCGACGAGCAATCGGAATTACGGCGCGTGGGTGCAGAGCTCGAACTGGGTGCGGCACGCGCTGGCGAAGCCATTGGTAGCCGCACCGGGCACGCAGATGATCTACAGCACCGGCAATACGCACATCCTCTCGGCGGTCCTCACCAAAGCGACCGGAAAGAGCACATGGCAGTTCGCGCAGGAGGTGCTGGCGAAGCCGCTTGGCTTCTCGCTGTCGCCGTGGGTGCGCGATCCGCAGGGCATTTACTTCGGCGGCAACGAGATGGTGATGACGCCGCGGCAGATGCTGGCGTTCGGCGAGATGTATCGGAATGACGGGCAGGTCGACGGCCGGCAGATTCTGTCGAAGACATTCATCGACGACACCTTCGAGCCGCGCGGGCGTTCGCGCATCAGCGGGCGCGAGTACGGCTACGGCTGGTGGATGCGCGACATGGCAGGCCGCAAGGCGTATTATGCGTGGGGCTTCGGGGGACAGTACATCGTGCTCGTCCCGAGCCTCGAGCTGACGGTCGTGTCCACGTCCGCGGCGACGGTGAGCGAGGATCGGCGCGACCATCGGCGCACGGTCGACGAGATCATCGAACAGCTCATTGTCGCGGCGCTTGGGCAGGACTAGCGACAATTTGCGACAGTTCGATAAATGCCGTTTCGCCATAAGATGCAGGGAATCATGCGCAACATTCTGACGGCCTCGCTCCTTCTGCTGGTCGGCGCTGTCGTGACCGCTCAGGTCACCGACAAGGATCTGTTGAATCCGGATCCGAACGACTACTTGCTGTATTCGGGGACGTACGATTCGCAGCGGCACTCGTTGCTGAAGCAGATCAACACCTCGAATGTCGGCAGGCTACAGGCGAAATGGATCTTTCATCTGACGGGAGCGAAGGATCTCGAGGCGCCGCCGATCGTCCACAAGGGCGTGATGTATGTCGGCCAGTACAACCGCGTGCACGCGCTCGACGCCGCGACCGGACGGCTCATCTGGGAGCATTTCCGCCAGCCGCCGAGCGTCGGATGGCAGCGCGGCATCGGCATCTACGGCGACATGGTTTACATGATCGGCCAGGACTCGGCGCTTGTGGCGCTCGACCGCCGCACCGGCAATCCCATCTGGGAAGCGCGTCCGTCGCAGCCGGGCAAGCGCTTTCAGGGTCCGATGCCGTTTGCCGCAAAGGGCATGATCATCGTGAGCGGCAGCGGACAGGGCGGCGGATTCATCGAAGCGTTCGACGCGCTCACCGGAAAATCCAGGTGGTGGTGGAATTCCATTCCGAAGCCAGGCGAGCCTGGAAACGAAACATGGGCCGGCGAGTCGTGGAGAAACGGCGGCGGACCCGTCTGGGTGAGCGGCAGCTACGATCCGCAACTCAACCTGATCTACTGGGGCACCGGCCAGCCAACGCCTGATTTCGTCGGTGACAACCGCGAGGGCGACAACCTCTACACCGACAGCATCGTCGCGCTCGACATCGATACGGGCAAGATGAAATGGCATTTCCAGAACACGCCGCACGACGTGCACGACTGGGATTCGAATGAGATGCCGATTCTGCTCGACGCGCCGTTCAACGGCCAGATGCGCAAACTGCTGCTGCAGGCCAACCGCAACGGGATTTACTACGTGCTCGATCGGACAGACGGAAAGTTTCTCCGCGGCGTGCCCTTCGTGAGCAAGGTTGACTGGTTGAGCGGCCTCAGCCCGGAAGGCCGTCCGATCCTGACCCCCGGACACGAGCCGACGGTGCAGGGCGCGAAGACGTGTCCGTCAACCGCAGGCGCGACGAACTTTCCATCGCCGGCGTACAGCCCGGATACGAAGCTCTTCTATCTCATCGCGCAGGAAGGCTGCGGCATCACGTACCGATCGACGACGAATTTCCGGCCCGGGCAGGGCGGCAGCGGCACGGCGTACATGGAGAGCCCGGACGACCGTGAGCGGTGGCAGTTGTACGTGCGGGCCCTCGACGCCGTGACCGGCAAGAAGGTGTGGGATTACGAGCAGATCAGCTCATTCCATTACGGTCCCGGCTTGCTTTCGACCGCAGGCGGATTGATCTTCGCGCCCGAGCAGCAGGGCATGTTCACGGCACTCGATGCGAAATCGGGCAAGCCGCTCTGGAACTTCAATACGGGCGCGCTGATCACCGCGGCGCCGACGACCTATACCGTCGACGGCCAGCAGTACATCGCGCTCGCCGCGTTCTCGAATGTGATCGCCTTTGCGTTACCAGAGGGGAATTAATATGGCCGCACAAACGAACCCGACGGCCTCTCGACAGAGCAGATGGCAGAGAGCAAATGGCATTTTGCTCTTCGCTCTTGGCTCTATGCTCTTCGCAGGTATCACCGTCTGCCGCGCAACGCGGCGCCGGTCCTGGCGGCGCGGCCGCGCCGAAACCCGGCGATTGGCAATCCACAAGCGATCGCCGAAGGGGAGAAGCTCTACAACGAGACGTGCACGTCATGCCACGGCAAGGATGGCACCGGCGGCGAGCTCGGCCCACCGGTCGCCGCGCAGAATCGCCGCTACCTGCGCCGCACGGATCAGGAAATCTTCGACACGATCAAGAACGGCAATGTCGGCACGCAGATGCCGCCGTACGCCGGGCAGTTCACCGACGATCAGATCTGGCGCGTCACCGCGTACATTCGCGGCCTTCGCGGAACGGCCATCGACACGCCCGCCGCGGGCGACGTCGCGGGCGGCGAGGCCATCTTCTGGAGTAAAGGCAATTGCGGCGGTTGTCACATGGTGAAAGGGAAGGGCAGCATTCTCGGCCCCGATCTCTCGAACCTTGCGGGCACGCGCAAGGTGCAGAACATCGTCGACGCGCTGACCAAAGAAAATCACAAGATCGCCGCCGATGGCGGTACGCACGACACGACGCTGCTGCCGATGATGACGTATCAGCCCGTGCGCATCACGACGGCGGATGGAAAAGTCATTTCAGGCATTCTCAAGAACGAAGACAGCTTCTCGCTGCAGGTGCTGGGGAAAGACGATCTCAATCTCTACCGGTTCAAACGAAATAATGTGAAAGTGTTTTACGACCCGCAGAGTCTGATGCCGCACGACTGGGACAAACGGCTCTCGCCCGCGGAATTTCAGAATCTCCTGGCGTTTCTCACGCGTCTGTTCGTGCCACCGCCTCCCGCACCTCCGGCCCGCGGCGGTGGTGGAGGAGTGGGGTAAAGTTACCGTTAAAGTTACAGGAAATTGCACTAAAACCTGACTTGCGGTCTCTGTTTATCCCCCGCATACCCTAGAATTCCCTCCGTCCATCACCACATCCCAAAAGGGGGTTCCCTGTGCGCATGAACCAGTCTCGCTGGAAGCTCGTGCTTTTCCTGGTCGTCCTGCTGTGTGCGGGCATGCCGGGCGCGGCTCAGAACGTCGGCGTCGGCGCCATTGCCGGCAACGTGACGGATGCGTCCGGCGCCGCGCTCCCCGGCGCGACCGTCACGCTCTCGAGCCCGCAAGGTTCTGTTGGCGCGAACCAGCAAACCATCAGCGACGAACGCGGTGCCTATCAATTTCTGCGGTTGCAGGCAGGCACGTACATCGTCAAAGGAGAGCTGGCTGGGTTTCGGCCGTTCGAGATGCGCGACATTCTCGTCAACGCGAATGCGACCGCCCGAGCCGACCTGCGGCTCGACATCGGAAGCATCGCCGAGGCGCTGACGGTGACCGGTGAAGCGCCCCTCCTCGATACGACGAGCGCGCTGAAGCAGACGGTCATCACGCGGCAGGAGCTCGAGGCACTGCCGAACCGCGTCGACATCTGGTCGGTGACGCGCGTCATGCCCAGCGTCATCATGAACAAAGTCGACGTCGGCGGGTCGCAGATGTTCCTGCAATCGCAGGCGACCACCCGCGGGACGACGACCGAGAGCGGATATTTCATCGACGGGCTGGACGTGTCCGGCCAGGATGGCAACGGCGGAAACGCGGTGCTCTACATCGATCCGTACGCGTTTCAGGAGAGCACGTTTCAGTTCGGCGGGGCGGGACAGGCGAACGTAAACAAAGGCGGCTTGTTGTACAACGTGATCAGCCGAAGCGGCACCAACCAGTTTCATGGCGGCGGCACTTTCGCGGGCTCCAACAGCTCCATGAATTCGGCAAACATTACTCCGGCTATCAGAGCGGATCTGCTGGCAGGGCTCAACGCCGCTGCGCGCGCCCTCGCGCAGGACAGATTCGTGGGCAACGAGATTCTGAAGCTGTACGACTACGGCGCCTGGATCGGAGGCCCGATCATCAAGGATCGCCTCTGGTTCTCGGGCTCGACGCACATCCAGGGAATGGATCAGTACCCGCTTGGCAGCTTCGACGCCAAAGGCGCTCCCGTCATCGACGACTATCTGATGTCGACGTCGACGGCCAAAATCTCGTGGCAGATGACCAAGAGCGCCCAGCTGTCGTATTTCGACAATCTGCATTACAAGGGCGTGTATCACCGCAACGGCGTCGGCAACAACAACACGAACTTCTCCGACAATCTGGCGCGCACGCTGAACACCAAGTGGCCGAACGTGCAGCAGATGAAGTTCACGACGCCGTGGCGCTCGTCCTTCGTGATCGACCTCGCGTACGCGCGGCTGCGAGACGACGATCGGTTCGACCCGCGTCCCGAGCTCGGCGCTGGCGCGATCTCACGCTTCGATGCCAACACCAACACGTTCACCGAGGCGTGGCCGACCTATAACTTCAACCTCCACAAGCGCGATCAGGCGCACGCGAGCATCAGCTACTTCGCCGGCAAACACGACATCCGGGCGGGATATTCGATCTTCGTCAACGGCAAGCCGTCGGCGATCTGGTCGACGTCGGCCATGCGCGCCCAATATCGCAGCGGCCAGCCCGAGCTCGTCAACACCTACAACGTCGCCATCTACGATCCCGCGACGGCGCGCGATGTAGAGCCGCTGTTCACGCAGGGCAATCGCGAGCAGGGGTATTACATTCAGGACAAGTGGACGCCGACGCGCAAGCTGGTGATCAATTTCGGGGTCAGGTTCGAGTCCAATTACGGTTGGCAGGATGCGACGTGCCAGCCGGTGACGGTGTTCTTCACGACCGCCAAATGCTACGACGCGATCAAGGGCGCGCCGGATCTGAAGAACGTGCTTCCCCGGTTCGCCGTCGTCTACGACCTGAACGGTGACGGCAGGACCGCCATCAAGTTCGCAGCCAATCGCTACGACCAGCCGATTCAGATGGAGTTCGTCGGGCGGTTGAATCCGGTCGGGTCGGTCAGCGATATCCGGCAGTGGGCGGCGCAGAGCCAGTGCAACGCTCCCAATGTGCGTGGGTGCGATCGCAACGGCGACCTCGTTCCGCAGTTGGACGAGCTCGGCCCATCGGGCGGGTACCCGAGCGGTGCCGTGTCACGATACGCGAGCGACATCAAGTATCCCGTTTCCAACGAATACAACTGGGAAGTTCAGCGTCAACTGCCCGGAAACATGGTGCTGTCGGTTGGCTACACGCATCGGCAGACGCGTCGCAATCTCGGCCAGCGCAACATGGCGATTCCGACGGAGGCCTACTTTCCGGTGAACATCACCGAGCCGACCAGCGGCCGTGCGGTGACTGTCTACAATCAGTTGCGCGCGTTCGGGGGTCGCAACGACATCTTGTTCGACAACGAGGAAGCGCTGGACAGCAATTACAACGGCGGCGACATTACCGTGAACAAGCGGATGAGCAATGGCTGGTCGTTGATGGCCGGAGGCAGCTGGGGCAAGAGCATCGGCGACGTGCTCGGCGGCGACTTGAACAATCCGAACAGCAAGGAACACCGCCGCGGCCTGCTCGGGAACGATGTGCCGTGGTCGTATCGACTCTCTGGCGTGTACGACTTGCCGTACCGCCTGGCGTCGCTCAGCGGCACCATGCAGTACTACAGGGGCGTGCCGGAATCGACCACGGTCAACGTCGCCAGCACCGCCGTTCCTGACGGCCTTACGCAGGGATCGCAGTCGATTCTCGTCGAGCCGCGCGGCACCGTTCGACTTCCGAACGTGTTCTCGCTCGACATCAGTTTGAGAAGGTCCATACGGATGGGGAACCGGTCGTTCGAGCCGAGGCTTGATTTCTACAACGTCACGAACGAATCGACGGTAACCAACTGGCTGACCCAGCTCGCCCCGACGTATCACCGCGCGAGCACGATTCAGGCAGGACGGATGATTAAGGTGGGGTTTAACTTCGAATTCTGAGTAACGTTACAGGATTTCTGATCAGGAGATCTAGGATGATTCTTGTAGGCCGGGTATTGTCTCTGTAGACCTCCTGGCCTCTGTGTTCTTATTTACGTGTGCTCGGCGAACGTAATCACGTACCCGTCCGGATCTTCGAACGCGAACTCGGTGACGCCGTAGAATTTCTTCTCGAGCGGCATCGTCACCTTCACGCGCTCCTTCAGATCGTCATAGATCTTCGCAACGGCCGACACTTCCATGTAGAGCGTCAGCGTGCCGCCGATCGGCAGTGTTCGCGAGCGCTGGATATTCTTCGACGGCAGGACCGCGCGCGTTGAAGAAGATCTCCACCGCACCCGATTGCACCATCGCAAACACGTACGGTGAGGCGTCGGGAACGGTGTCTGTCTTCGTAAAGCCCAGCACATCGCAATAGAACGCGAGGCTCTGCTCCACGCTGGAAACGATGAGATTTGGGGTGAGTTTCTTGATCTCGTAGGGCATCGCACACCTCTCTTGTGTGCTCGCTGATGCCTACATCCACGAACTCGGCGAGATCGAGTCGCGCAGGTAGGGGCCCCGATTTACGACCGGCGGGGCCCCGCTAGGTACGGACAACAGAATACGCGGCGATGGAACAGGGGGTCAAGAGAGCCAGGCGCGCACCTCCTGCGCGACGATAAGCCCCGCGCGTTTGGCGCGCTCCGTTTCGAATATCATGCCGCCCGCCGCGACCGAGTAAATTCCCGCAGCGCTCTCCGCGAGATCGACGCGGTCGATCTGCTCGATGACGTGCTCGAGCTCGTGCGCGATCAGCTCGACGACGTTATCGTACCTGGCCACTTCGACCCGGGCGGTGAGTCCATCGATCTGTCTCACCATCCGGGTCATCGCGCGCGCGCCGATGATGTGCTGAACGATCTCCACATGAACGGTCACGCCGCGTGCAGTGCCGATGCGCAGCAGCTGCCCCTGGAATGTCGGCGATCGCTCCGCCATCGACTCGACCATCTCGCGATACATCGGCGCCACATGGAGATTGGAGGGGAGCGCGAGCTGCGCGAATGCAGGCGAGCGTAGTGAAAAGATGCAAAGGACGACCGCGAGAAGATGGGTGTGCCGCATCGCCATGTGACGCCTCCTGCATCCATTAGACGGAGCAGTCGTGGCGGGCTCACGGCAGAACGGTGAAAAGAGTGTGAGCGCGTGTATCCTTACCGCCTATGCGAAATGCAATTGTTGCGGTGGCCGCTCGCAGGTGCGGTGCTCTCGGCTGCGCCCACCTTCGCCGAGGCTCCGGCGGGCAGGCAGCGGCAGAGCGGACCGGCGGCCGACGTGTCGATTTCGGGAGAGCTTCGGCAGTGGCACAAGGTGACGTTGACGCTCACCGGACCGCAGGCAGACGAGCTGTCGAACGCGCCGAACCCGTTTGTGGACTATCGGATGACGGTGACGTTTGCCCACGAGTCGGGATCGCCGACATACAGAGTGCCGGGGTACTTTGCCGGCGATGGTGATGCCGCCAACTCCTCGGCCACATCCGGCAACAAATGGCGCGCGCATCTGGCGCCGGACAAGGCCGGACGGTGGACCTATCGGATTTCGTTCGTGTCGGGTAAGGCGATCGCACTGACCGCGGCGCAGGCCGGCCAGGCGGTGGCGCCGTTCGACGGCAGGACGGGAACGTTCCAGGTTGGCGCGACCGACAAGAAATCTCCCGACTTTCGCGCACGCGGCCGATTGCAGTACGCAGGCAAGCACTATCTTCAGTTTGCCGGCACTGGCGACTATTTTCTGAAGCTCGGCGCCGATTCACCTGAGACGCTGCTGGCCTACGCCGACTTCGACGGCACCGTCGCGCGCAAGCCGCAGGTGCCGCTCCATACCTTCACGCCGCACGTGCCGGACTGGCAGACAGGCAATCCGACGTGGAAAGGCGACAAAGGCAAAGGGCTGATCGGCGCCGTCAACTACCTCGCGTCGAAGGGTGTGAACTCGATTTCCTTTCTCCCGTACAACGCCGGCGGCGACGGCGACAACGTGTGGCCGTTCGTCGCCCGCGACGACAAGTTCCATTACGACGTCTCGAAGCTCGACCAGTGGCAGGTCGTCTTCGATCATGCGCAGCAGAAGGGCATGTACCTCCATTTCAAGCTGCAGGAAAACGAGATCGACGACAACGTGCGCGGCAATCCCAACGAGCCGGCACGCGGCGGTCGCGGACCGATCGAGACGGGCCCGGTGAGAGAAGCGCTCGACGGCGGCGACCTCGGGCAGGAGCGCAGGCTTTACGTGCGCGAGCTCATCGCACGGTTCGGCTATTTGCTTGCGCTGAACTGGAATATCGGCGAAGAGAACACGCAGTCGAGCGAGCAGCAGCTCGCGATGGCGATGAATCTCAGGGATGCCGATCCCTACGGCGGACATCACATCGTCGTGCACACATTTCCCAACGGGCAGGAAGGCGTCTATCCCGCGCTGCTTGGAAGCCGCTCGCCGTTTACGGGCGCGTCGCTCCAGATGGCGTGGAACGCGGTGCACGAACGGACATTGCGATGGGTGCTCGCGTCATCGCAGGCGAAGAAACCGTGGGTCGTGGCGAACGACGAGCAGGGGCCGGCGGGACTTGGCGTGCCTCCCGATCCCGGGTACTCGGGGTTTGCTGGAAAAGATGCGCAGGGCCGCGACGTCGGATACACGCTCCATGACATTCGCAAGTACACGTTATGGGGTAATCTGATGGCCGGCGGCGCCGGCGTTGATTACTACTTCGGCTATGGGCTGCCGGACAACGATCTCGTGGCCGAGAATTTCCGCAGCCGCGACAAGAGCTGGGACTACGGGCGCATCGCCATCGACTTTTTCCATTCACAGAAGATTCCCTTCTGGGACATGACGAATGTCGACGGCCTCGTCGGCAACGAGAAGCACGACAACAGTCGATACGCCTTCGCGAAGACGAACGACGTGTATCTCGTCTACCTTCCGACCGGCGGCACAGCGAGCCTCGATCTGTCTAAAGCGAGCGGCGAATTCACCGTGGATTGGTTCGATCCGCGCAACGGCGGCGTCTTGAAGAAAGGCAGTGTCTCCGCGACAAAAGGTGGCGCGCCGGCGGCGCTTGGCATGCCTCCGGACAATCCTAGCGAGGATTGGCTGGCCGTCGTGCGCCGGACGGTGATCACGGTCCGGCTAAAGCCGGACACTACTTGGACGGGGCGCCTTCGATGTCCAGATAGCGTGATCGGCGCGATCTTCGTCGCGCTCAATGGCGCTTCAATCGCCTTGCGATCGCCGACGATGACGATCGCGAGATGATCGAGGTCGAGATATTGCTTCGCGACGCGCACGACGTCGGCTGCCGTAATCGCCATCACCGATTTCGTGTATTGCTGATAGTAGTTGTCGGGCAGCGATTGCAGCCACAAACCGGTGATGGCGCCGTTGATGGCGCCGACTGATGCGAACGTGCCCGGCAGGCGCTGCACCATCGACTCCTTCGCCGTCTTCAGCTCTTCCTCGGTGACGGGCCTCTCGCCAAGAATGCCGCGCAGCTCTTTCATGAACTCCACGAGCGCCGCGTCGCGTCTTGTCGCCGACGATGTCGCCGCCGGTGCGGAATGGATTCGGCCCTTTGCCGAAGCCGAAGCTCGAGCTGACGCCGTAGCTGTATCCCTTCTCCTCGCGGATGTTCGCGTTCAGCCGCGCCTGGAACATGCCGCCGAGAATCGTGTTCATCACCTGCAGCGCGAAATAATCGGGCGTGGTCCGCGGAGGGCCAGGCAAACCGAGCGAAAACGTCGACTGCGCCGAGCCCGGCTTGTCGACGAGATAAATCGTCGTCGGCTTCGCCGCGGGAAGGGGCGGGAATGAGAATGTCGGGCGCTCGCCGCCGGCCGCCCAGCTCGCGAGACCTTTTTCGATGACCGGTCGAATCGCCGCGGGCGTCACATCGCCGACGACGGTGATGAGCGCGCGGCCCGGCTTGAAGTACCGCTGATGAAAATCGACGACGTCCGCTCGCGTGATGGCCTTGATCGTCTGCTCGGTGGACGACTGACCCAGTGGATGCGCGTCGCCGTAGAGGACGCGTGGAAACACACGCGACGCAATCGAGCCCGGCTGCGCCTTCGCTTGTTCCAGTGCGACCAGCCGCTGCGCGCGCAGCCGTTCGAGCGCCTCGGGCGGGAACGTCGAGTTCACGAGCATGTCCGCGAGGATGTCGAGCGTCGCCGCAAATCTGGCGGTCGTGCTGACGAAGCTGATCGATCCGTTCTCGCCGCCGACTCCGACCGAGACGTTCGTGCCGAGCAGCTGCAGTGCGTTCGACAGGTCGTCGCCGTTCCGCGTCTTCGTCCCCTCGCTCATCATCGAGGCGGCGAGGTTGCCGACGCCGCGTCGGTCTGCCGTTTCGAACTGATCGGTTCCGCCGAGGAACGTGATCGAGAACGACACGAGCGGCAGGTCGTGCTTCTCCGAAACGATCAGCTCGGCGCCGTTCGACAGCTTCGACTTTCGTCCAGGTCGGCACGCGCAGCTCGGGGATCTTGCCGATCGGGGGTTGCTTGGCGCGATCCAGAGTGCCCTGAGCGCCAAGCGGCGTCAGAGCAAAGAGCAGAGAGCAGAGGGCAGAGAGAAAAATGCGGCGCGTCATTGGACCTTTGTGCTTTCTGCCGGCTTGGATGCCTGATCGGTCTGGCCCATCGGCACGACGCTCAGCACGATGCGGCCGGGCGTCAGGTATTTGTTGGCGACGCGCTGCACGTCCGCGGCCGTCACCGCCAGCGTCTTCTGATACTCGATTCGGAACTGGCCGGGATCGCCGTGAATGGCCGCGCCGTTCGCAAGCTGGAACGCCTTGCCGAGATTCGACTCGAGCCCGCGCACGAACGAGAGCTCTTCGCCGGCCGTCGCCTTCTGCACTTCCTCGGCGGTGGGGCCTTCGCGCTTGAGCCGTTCGATAACCGCATCGGCCGCAATCTCGAGATCGCCGAGCGAGTGCCCGGGGCGCGGCGTGATCGACACCATGAACTCGCCGACGTCCTCCGAGGTGTTCTGTCCCGCGTTCACCGATGCCGCCGCCTGCTCGTCGAACACCAGCGCCTTGGTAAGGCGCGCCGTGCGCGGACCTGACAGGATGGCGCCGAGCACCGACAACGCAAACCGATCGTCGTTCTTTTCACCCACGGTCGGCCACTGGATAGTAGAGGCGCGGCACCTGCACGCGATCCTCGAACACCAGCCGCTGCGCCGATTTCAGCGTCACCGGCCCGGCCGTCGGACGCGTAATCGGCTTGCCGCGCGGAATGTCGCCGAAATACTTCGTCACCCACGCCTTGGCCTGGGCCGGATCGATGTCGCCCACAATCGTCAGGTACGCATTGTTCGGCGCGTAATAGAGCCGGAAGAAATTCTTCACGTCCTCTTCCGACGCGGCGGAGAGATCTTCCATGCTTCCGATGACCGGCCACGAATACGGATGCGTCGGCGGGTACATCGCCTTCGAGAAGATCTCGTAGACGCGTCCGTAGGGCTGGTTGTCGACCCGCTGCCGCCGCTCGTTTTTCACGATGTCGCGCTGCGCGTTCAGCTTCGCGAGATCGAGCGAGTCGAGCAGAAACCCCATCCGGTCGGCCTCGATCCACAGCATCGTCTCGAGGTAGTTGGACGGGACGGTTTCGTAGTAGGTCGTGATGTCGTTCGACGTCGACCCGTTGTTCATGCCGCCCGCGCCTTCGGTGAGCCGATCGTGCAGGCCGTAGGCGACGTGACCCGATCCGGTGAACATCACGTGCTCGAACAGATGCGCGAAGCCTGTGCGTCCGACCACTTCGTTCTTCGATCCGACGTGATACCAGATGTTCACGGCCACGGTGGGCGTCGTGCGATCGATCGACAGCACGACGTTCAGCCCGTTCGGCAGCGTGTAGGCTTCGAAGGGAATGTTGATCTTGCTCTGTGCGGCGACAGCCGCGCTCAGGGCGAGGACAAGGGCGCCTGCAGCAAGTGTCTTCATGCTCGGAATTATGGACTAGAATCACGGGCCTACCAAACAACCCAGGAGCGTGAATGGCGTCTCGACGGCCCGGATCCCTCAGTTTTCTGAAGCTCGCCGGCCCAGGCCTGGTCGTCGCGGCCACCGGCATCGGCTCGGGTGACGTCGTCGCCGCCACCGTCGGCGGCGCGCGCTACGGCGTCATCCTGCTCTGGGCGATCGCGATTGGCGCGTTTTTCAAGTACGTGCTGAACGAGGGCATCGCGCGCTGGCAGCTTGCGACAGGAAAGACGGCGCTCGAGGGATGGGCCGAGCACCTGCCGGCCTGGGTGAAGTTCTACTTTCTCATCTACCTCGTGCTCTGGACCGTCGCCGTCACGGCCGCATTGACCAACGCCACGGGGCTCGGCATCAGCAACCTGACCGGAGGGCGCATCGCGCAGTCCTGGGGCGGCGTGCTCCACAGCCTGTTCGGATTCGTCTTCGTGCTGCTCGGCGGGTACGGCGGGTTCGAGAAAATGATGAAGACGCTGGTCGGCGTCATGGGGTTCAGCCATCCTGGTCTGCGCGGCGCTGACCTTTCACGATCCTGCCGGCGTGGTGCAGGGCACCTTCGTTCCCATCATTCCGTCTGGCGCCGGCCTGTATGTCCTGTCGATCATCGGCGGCATCGGCGGCTCGGTGACGATGCTGTCGTACAACTACTGGATGCGCGAGGAGAAGATGTCGGGGCCCGAGCAGCTGGGGTACGTCCGCGGCGACATCGCGATTGCGTATCTGTTCACGGCACTCTTCGGCATGGCCATCATGATGACGGCGAATCAGGCGTTCTATGTGCCCGGCGTGGCCATCACGAACGCGCAGGCGGTGACGAAGATGGCCGAAATGCTCGGCAGCATTCTCGGCGCGTTCGGACGGTATGCGTATTCGATCGGGTTCTGGGCGGCGGTGTTTGCGTCGCTGCTCGGCGTGTGGCAGAGCGTGCCGTACTTGTATGCCGACCTCTACAGCATTCTGAAGAAGCTGTCGCCCGAGGCGCGCGCGCGTGTGACGAAGGTGACGAGCCCGCAGTATCGGCTGGCGCTCGTGTTCGTCACGCTCGCGCCGATTCCGTTTGCGTTTACGGGACAGCCGCTCGAGGTCATCGTCATCTACACGATCGTCGGCAGTCTCTTCGTGCCGTTCCTCGCCGCAACGCTGCTGTATCTGAACAACCGCGTGAAGTGGACCAACGCGGTGCCGCACAACAACCTCGCGACCAACGGGTTGCTGATCGTCATCCTCCTGCTGTTTGCCATTGTCGGGTTCGACGAAGCAGCGCGCGCCCTTCGGCCGTTCCTGAAATTAAACGCTTGCGCCGAAAGCGCGTTGCGTTCATCCTTCCTCGGATATCGCCCCAACACCCTAGAACTCGGCCGGAAAACCTAGGAGATGTCTATGCGGAACACGATCGCACAACTCTGCGCCGTCGTTGCCCTCCTCATGATTGCCAGTTTGCCGCTCTCCGCACAGATGACGACAGCGGTCGTCACTGGCACAGTGAAGGACGGGCAAGATGCCGTCATCCCTGGAGCGACAGTCAGCCTGATCAGCGAGAGCCGCGGCACGACCGTCGGCGAAGTCATCACGACCGAGAACGGTGACTACGTATTTCCAAACGTGCCAGGCGACACCTATACGGTGCAGGTCACGCTGACCGGGTTCAAGACGCTGCGGAGGCCGGGAGTTGCCGCGAGCCCCGGCGACCGCGTGTCGGTGCCGCCGCTCATCGTCGAGCTCGGCACGCTGAGTGAAACAGTCGTCGTCGTCGGCGAGGCGCCGCTGATTCAGGCGCAAAGCGGCGAGCGCTCGTTCACCGTCACCACGCAGTCGGTCGAAAACCTGCCGATCGCCAACCGCAACTTCGCGGGATTTGCCGCGCTGGTGCCGGGGGCGATCGCGCAGACCGGCACGGCCATCGCCGGCGGCGTGCAGAGGTTGGGCGGCGGCGGCCAGAACAACATCATGATGGACGGCGTCTCGACGATGGACACCGGCAACAACGGCCAGTTGATCCAGATGAACGTCGAGGCGATCGCCGAGGTCAAGGTGCTGTCGCAGGGCTACCAGGCCGAGTTCGGCCGGTCGAGCGGTCTCCAGATTTCTGCTGTCACCAAGAGCGGCACCAATCGGTTTACCGGCGCCGTGTACATGATCGACCGCAACTCCGACTGGAACTCGAACAGCTGGGTGAACATCAAGAACGGCGACCCGAAGGCGGTCTCGAAACAGCGCGATTGGGGCTATGCGATCGGTGGACCGATCGGCAAGGCCGGCGGCAACAACAATCTGTTTTTCTTCTACAGCCACGAATATCGTCCGCGCACGTCCGGTGGCAACGTCAACCGGTTCCGCGTGCCGACGCAACTCGAGCGGGCGGGGGACTTCTCGCAGACGCGCGACAACAACGGCGCGCTCTTCAATCTGATTCGCGACGCGTCGACCAATCTGCCGTGCACGCGCCGCCGACACGCGGGGCTGTTTTCAGGATGGCGGCGTGCGTCGGCAGAATTCCGCAGAACCGTTTGTACCCGACCGGCATGAACATCCTGCGAAACTTCTGGCCGGAGCCGAACGTCACGCAGGTGCCGGGCCTCGGCTACAACTACGAGGTCACCGTTCCCAATTTGTCGACGCTGACCCATCAACCGGTGCTGCGCATCGATTACCAGCCGTCGTCGCAATGGCGCGTCACGGGCAAATACGCCGGACAGGTGTCAGGCAAGACGCTCAGCATCGGCAGCATGCCCGGGTTGAACGATACGCTCGGCTGGAATCCCACGCGCCATGCGCCGTCGGTGACGGTCGACTACAACGTGACGTCGACGATGTTCCTCGAGGCGACCTACGGATACAGCTTCAACGAGATCGACAATCTCTTCGTCAACCCATTGTCGAACCGCGTCAATGCGGGTCTTGGCGATCTGCCGATGCTGTACCCGCAGGCCGGCACGGTCGATCCGTCATATCACGCAGCAGGCGTGTTTACGGACGCCGCGTCGCCGTTCTTCGTCGACGGCCGCGTGATGTATCCGCCGGTGTTCGAGTGGGGCAACCGCATTGCGAACGCGCCGCCGAACTTCGCCGCCGGCCTCGCCAACATCAACCCGTCGCACGACGCGTCGGTCAGCGTGACGAAGCTCGCCGGCCGCCATACGCTGAAGATGGGCGCCTATTGGAATCACGGGTTCAAGGCGCAGCAGCTCGGCAACGCGGGCGCCGCACTATTCCAAGGTAGGCTGAGTTTCGCGAACGACACGCAGAACCCGTTGGATACCGGCTTCGGGTACGCGAACGCCGCGCTTGGCATTCTGACGTCGTACGCGCAACAGTCGCAGGTTGTCGAGGGCGCGTTCGTCTACAACAACGTCGATTGGTACGCGCAGGACAACTGGAAGGTCGGGAATCGGCTGACGGTCGACTACGGCGTTCGCTTCCTCCACATGCAGCCGACCTACGACACGCGGATGCAGTCGTCCACGTTCCTGCTCGATCGCTGGCAGGCATCGCAGGCGCCTGCGCTGTATGTTCCTGGTTGCGCAGGGGCGAGCCCGTGCTCGGCGGCGAACCGTCAGGCGCGCAATCCGCGGACTGGGCAACTACTGGGTGCGAACTCTGCTGTCGCGATCGGCCAGATCGTGCCGAACACCGGCAATCTCACAAACGGCATTGCTCAGGCGGGTCAGGGGATCTCCAAGTACAACTACACGTGGCCGGCGATCGTCGTGGCGCCGCGCTTCGGCATGGCGTACGACGTAACCGGCGAGCAGAACCTCGTGGTGCGCGGCGGTATCGGGCTTTTCCACGATCGTCCGTCGGGCGACACGATGTACTCGCAAATCGGCAACCCGCCGTTCTCGACCTCGAGGACGGTGCGGAACGCGGTGCTGCAGCAGCTGTCGAGCGGCATCGAGACGCAGGGTCCGCCGACGGTGAATTCGATCTGGCCGTACGAAGGTGACATCCCGGCGTCCACGCAGTGGAACATCGGCGTGCAGACGACGCTGCCGTGGGCATCGTCGCTCGACGTGTCGTACGTCGGGCTGCGCGGCTTCAACCAGTTGCGCGAGATCCGCGGGCAGACGCTCGTCGACATCAACGCGCCCGATCTCGGCGTGGCGTTCCTGTCGCAATATCAGGATCCGACGCTGGCGGCCGAACAGCACGCCGGGAGCGAATGCGCTCTCAACCGATCTGTTGCGCCCGTATCCCGGGTTCGGACAAATCGGGTTCAATCTTCCCGAGTTCCACGAGACGTACCACTCGATCCAGTCGTCGTTCAGCCGCCGCTTTCGCGATGGTGTGGCGTTCGGCGTGAACTACACCCTCGGGTTGTCATACACCGGGAACATCGGCTTGTTGAAGCGTTATCAGCACAGTGCCGATGGCTCGTTCGCGCTTCGCGCCGATCAGGCCGAGTATGAAGATCTGAACAGCGACATGGGAAATCGGCGTCATATCGTGAAGGCGAATTTCCTGTGGGATCTGCCGAATGTCGGCGCGTCGACCGGCGCCGCGCGGGCGCTCGCGGCGGTCGTGAACGACTGGCAGCTCTCGGGCGTGTTGACGGCGGGCTCGGCCGCGAAGTACGACGTGACGTACTCGTACCAGAACGGCGGAGGATCGGTGAACCTCACGGGATCGCCGAGCTATCCCGCGATGATCCGTATCGCGGGCGATACCGGGAGCGGCTGCTCCGGCGATCAGTACGGGCAGTTCAACGTGGGCAGCTTCGCCGGCCCGCAGTTCAACAGTCTGGGACTTGAATCGGGCAGGAATCTCATGGTCGGCTGTCCGGACCACACGCTCGACCTTGCGATTGCGCGGAACATTCCGCTCGGCGGCAACCGTCGCGCGCAGATTCGCGCGGACCTGTTCAACGCGCTCAACACCGCCGTGTTCAACGGGCGGCAGAGCCAACTGCAGTTGAACAGCCCGACGGATCAGACGGTGCGCAATCCGCAGTTCCTGGCGGATGGCAGTGTCGACCCCGCGCGCCTCACCCCGCGCAACGCGGGATTCGGTGCGGTCACCGGCGCGCAAGCGATGCGGTCGGTGCAGTTGCAGCTGCGGTTTTCTTTCTAGCTAGTGGCTTGTAGCCGGTAGCCTGTAGCGTGTGGCGCTCTAGCCGGTAGCTTGTAGCTGGTAGCGTGTAGCAAAAGCTTTTGCTACCGGCTACCAGCTACCGGCTACTAGCTACTCTAAAACGTCAGCCGCATCGAGCCCTGCATCACGCGCGCCCCGCGCGTCGAAGTGACCTGCCCAAAGCGCGGATTGACTTGACGCCCCTGCGCATCGAACCGCGCGGTCGTGTCGACGTTGTTGTACTGGGTGGAGTTGAACAGGTTATAGACTTCCCACCGGAAACTCATCGAGCGCCGCCCCGAGTTGAAGGGAAACAGCTTTGTGATCGTCAGGCCAGTATCGTTTACACCAGGAAGGCGAATGTCATCTTTCCGCGCGTTTCCGATTTCTCCTCTTGCCGGGCGCGCAAAGACACTGGTATCGAACCATCGGGAGAGCGTTGCCTCGCCCCTCGGCAGGTCCGGATCGCCCGTGATCAGAGGCCGAATCGGCGTATCGCCTCCCCCAAGAAGATCCACATTGTCGACGGTCGTGAAGCTGACGTCCACCGGATTGCCGCTGGCGAAGCTGCTGATGCCCGAGATCTGCCAGTTGTCGAGTGTGGCCCGCACGATCCGATTGTCGATAAGGGCACTCATCCTCGGCAAATCCCATGTGTAGTTCACGACGAAGACGTGCGTGGCATCGAACGAAGAAAGGCCGTAGGTCCAATCGCGCACGTCCATGTAGATCGGCAGATTGCCACCGCCGTCACCCGACGTGAAATCGCGCGACCGCGACAAGGTGTACGCCGCGCCGAACTGGAAGCGGTTTCCGTATCGACGATTCGCCTGCAGCTGCAGCGCGTTGTAATCCGAAATGCCGGTGTTTTCGAACATCGTGATATTTCCCCAGCCGCGGTACGGTCTCAGGAAATTGTCCGGCAGCGGATTGCCCGGGCGCGTCGGGTCTTCGTTGGCCCGGTCGAAACGCGCACCGAACGGAATCGTGTTGACGTTGCGCGCCTGGATCAAATGACGTCCACGAGATCCCACATAGGCGGCGTCGACGACCGTATTCCAGCCGATCGCGCGCTGAACGCCAGCGCTGAAGCTGTAGATCACCGGCGTCTTCGATTCCCGCGTAAATCCGGTCGCATTTGACGGGAAGTCCACGCCCGTTGACTGCAGCAGGTTATCCATCGTGCTGTAGAAAATGGTCGGGCTGAACTGCACCGGCGGTTGCCTCGACGTCGTCCACGTCGCATTCGCCGACGATCGCGTGCTGTGAAACACGCCCACGCTGGCGCGTAGCGCCGTTTTGCCGTCGCCGGCCAAATCGTAAGAAAAGCCGACACGAGGCTCGTACAAGACCGACGGATTCTCGATGAACCCAGCTGGATAATTTGGGTCGTTATTGAGCACCATCCCGTTGGTAACGTCGCCGGTGCCGGGAACGAGGCCGCCGATCAGCACAGCCGGGCCGGTTTGGCCGGTGGCGGGGTTGCGGGCGACGCGCGCGCCGTTGACGATGGCTGGCGCGTAGAGCAGCGGCGCTTTCGCGGGATCGAACCGCTCGAGCGAGAACGCCGACGCCAACTGTTTCTGCACGTAATGCGTGTAGGTGCTGAAACGCATGCCGAGATCGATCGTCAGCTTCGGCGCGGCCTTCCAGGAGTCCTGCACGAACCACTCGAACGTATTTGCCGTTCCGTCACCTCGCGGCCGCGACGTCTGCTCGGTATACGACCGGAACACGCCCAGCATCGCATTGGCATAGGGATGGCCCGTGTCGATGGGATTCGAGGTGTCGCGGGCGAAGTCGAAGCCGCCCGCAAACTGGTTGGCCTGGTGTCCCTCGATGTTCCGGACGTGCTCCAGGTAAAAACCCGCCTTCACCGTGTGGCTTCCGCGCGTATACGAGAGTGAATCGTTCACCGTGAAATATTCGTCGACCCCGATGACCGGGAACCGCCCCGCCCACGAAATTGCCGCCGCACCCGGGATGAAGCTGCCGAACTCGGCGGCTGGCACCAGGCTGAACGGATTGATCGAGGGGTAGAACTGACCGAGCGTGTACCCGGTGGCCGCCCTGGTGCGGCTTTGGAGCTCGGCAGGGTCCATAGCCGGTCCGTCTTCCGTGCTGTACCGATAGCCGACCGACAGCTCGTTCACCATGGTCGCGTTCAGAACGCGCGTATGGTTCAGAATGGCGCTGTTATCGATGAAGGTATAGTGCTGTTTGAGGAGACCCCAATTCGCGGAGCCGACCCCGACACCGTAACCACGACCGTCCGTAAACCAGCGCGAATAGCGAGCGTACAGCGCATCTTTCGACGAGGGGCGGTAATCCGCGCGAATCAGGTGCTGGCGCTTCGGAACCTCGATGCTCTCCTGGAATTGATAATTGTAGTTGCCGCCCGTGACGCTGCGATCGAACTGGTTCGGAAGCGGAAACACCCCCAGCAGCGCCTGCCCGTTCGAGTTGATGCGGGACGCCGGGATTTGATTACCCGCGAACGGCTGACCGGTCAGTGGGTCCCGAATGACGATCAGATTGCCGTTCAGATCGCGACTTTGCGAGAAATCCCCCGAGCGTTCCAGTGCGGTCGGCGTTGTCACCTGCCGCACCGGGTTCGGCGTCAACGCGTCCCAGTTCTCGAACGAGTAAAAAAAGAAGAGTTGGTTACGGAGCGCCTGCTTTGGCAACAGAACCGGGCCGCCCAATGTGGCACCCACGGTCGAGTACCGGTACAGCGGCTTGGGAATTCCGTTGAGGTTGTTGAAGTAATCGTTGGCGTTCCACTTCTCAGTCCGCTTGTAGCCATACAGGCTGCCTTTGAACTGCTGCGTGCCGGATTTGGTGATGAGCGTCACCTGGGAGCCGCCGTTGCGGCCATACTCCGCCGCGTAGTTGTTCAACTGGACCTTCACTTCGGAGATCGCGTCCAGGTTGACCGTACTGCTGAAGGCCTGGGGCGAGCCGAGGTCATTGCCCACGACACCATCGACGGTCACGGTATTCCAGGTGTTTCGGCCGCCGCCGATGTTGGGCGTGTTCGTCCCGATGCTGCCGCCGACGGATTCGCTCTGCGCGGTCAGCGAGACGCCGGGCAGCACGCGCAGCATCGAGATCACATCGCGGCCCCTCACGGCCAGCGTTTCGAGCTGCGTATCGGTCAGCATGGCGGAACGGACCGAGCTCCCCGTTTGCACGAGCGTGGTCTCCGCGGTTGTCGTGACCGTTTCGCTGAGCGCACCTATCTGCAGCTCGAACGTGCCGAGCGACAGCTGCTCATTCGCGGGGAGAATAATGGCTGTCCGCTCGGCAGCGGAAAACCCCGTAAGCTCCACTTTCACCGCATAGCGGCCCGGCTGGACAGCGGAAAAGACGAACCGGCCGCCATCGCCCGATGTGGTGTTCCGCGTCGCGCCGGTCTGCTCGTCAGTCAGCGTGACCAGAGCTCCGGGGACAATCTGTTTGCTGGCATCCACGACGTTGCCGGAAATACTCCCGGAAACGGACTGTGCCAGAGCTGGCACAGCGCACAGGACAACGGCGGCGCACAAAGTGAATACAAAGCCAACTGTCAGGAGGCGGTCAGCGGGTCGGGTGTGCAGTAGCGGATAAGCCATGGCAATTCCTCCCATCCGGATGCTCCGGTGGAAACCTTCGTGGTGGGCGAGAGCGGAAGGCGCAGCATACCACGCTGCTCAGGGGAGTATTTCTCGGTTTTTAGCGAGTAGCCGGTAGCAAAAGCTGTTGCTACCGGCTACCAGCTACTAGCTGCGTGTCAGCGGGAATCTGAAGATCATCTGCGGCTTCGTGCCCGCGCTCGGCTTGCGTCCGCCGCCGAGCCCCGCGTCGGTGAAGTACACGTGGTTGTCGTAGATGCACATGCCATGCGGGTCGGGATCGTTCGGCCCGAACACCCAGCTCTCCTGCAGGCGGCCGTTCTCCCCATCGAGGCGGGCCACCAGTCGATCGGCGCCATCAATGACGTAGAAAGAGCCGTCGTGGAAGTCGAGGCCGTGCGGTACGTTCATGCGAATCTGCACCATGCGGCTGATGCGCAGATCGTCCTTCGGATCCATTTCGACGAGCAGGCCCGGCCCCGGCGCCACCGCCCACAGCTTGTCAGTTTGCCGGTTGTAGTAGGTGCCGTGCTGGCTGCCATATGGAGTGCGGTACCCCTTGACCTGCTTGCCCTTCATGTCGAGCTTGACGATCTCGCCGTAGTTCCTGTCGAACGGGCGCTTGAACTCGCGCAAGCTGGCCGCGGTGCCCGCGCCGTTGCAGCCGATCCAGATGAAGCCGCCGCCCACGGCGAGTCCGCTCGTGTTGTGCGCTTCGCCGACGAAGTCTTCGAGAACCTTGCCCGTTTTCCAATCGAGCAGGTTGATGCGTTCAGAGACCTGGTCGCCGACCCAGAGACCTTCGGGTGACGTCTCGAGCGCGTTCGGATAGCGATCGGGACTCTTCCAGAGCATCTCGATCTTGGGTGCATACGTCGGCGGCTTCGGCGCGCCGCCGCCGCGCGCGGGCGCATCTTGAGCCGACCCGCGGCTTCCCGTGAGGATGCCGACGCTTGCGACTGCCGCGGTGCTGAAAAATTCTCGTCGTTGTATTTTCATAGAGGTCCTTTTTCTACGTCTTCACGGCACAGGTCATTTTGCGGGCGCGGGCGCCGCGCCTCGCGCTGGTGCCGGTCCGCCCGCGCGGAACGGCGCGTATACGTCGAAGGGCGCCATCCGAGTGTAAGTCGCACTGAATTTTTGTCCCGCCGCATCCGTGCCGGTCCACGTGAAGGTGTCTCCCTTCACCGCGAACGTGCCGGTGCTCAACTTGTCTTCGAGATTCGGATCGGTATCGCCGATATGCCGGCGTACGAACGTCGTGCCCTGGACGTTGTATGTACCGCGCGATGCGGACATGCCGTTATAGGCGCCTGCGTACTGCGGCGGCGTCCATTGATCGGCCGGCACCTTCGGCACTCCTTTGCGTCCCGCGGGCAAGGTCGTCGCGTGATACCAGCCGTCTTCGCCGAGCAGCAGGTGCTCGGGGGTCGTCGTGCCCGCCGCGCCGTTCACGCTATACGCCGTCCGTTCCCACGACCCGACCAGCGCCGTCGAGCCGAGCTTCTGATTCGGCAGCTTGCGCGTATGGATCTGCGGCGACTTCGTCGGGCCCGATCCTTCGAGCACGAGGATGTTGCCTTCGAATCGCCACGCGCGTTCCTGCGTGTTCTCGCCGCCGCCCGGGCCGAGGCCGGCTTTGTGGTGACGAAAGTTCACCTGGCCGCTGTTGCTGTAGTTGCCCCAGCCGCCGGACATCTTGTCGAAGCGCGAGAACAGCTCTTTGGTGGTCTGCTGGTCGAGCGGCTTGTTCACCTTCGGGCGATTCGCCGGGAACTCCATCATCGACCAGTAGCCGTCCTTCATGAACTTCACATATAGCGGCGCATCTGGCGGCTGCACGCTGAAGCCGTTGCGCAGCAGCGAATACCTGATCCAGGAGCCCACCAGCGGGTTGTAATCGGGCGGAGGGGCCGGCGCCGAATCGCAGGTGTTTTCGTCGCGGTTCGTGCACCCGTAATCGCTCATGTCGTGCGGATAACTGGCTGGTTCCTGCGCGTGCAGCACCAGCGCGGCCACTCCCACTGCTGCGCACATGCCTGCGCACATCAGGACAGATCTGAAGCGCATTTCAAGCCTCCTGTACCGGTAAAGGCCGAAAGCTTAACATGGCGCACTGTCGCGCGTCAGGGGTGAGGGGTGAGGGGTGAGGGAATATTGCCCCTCGCCCTTTACCCCTGACCCCTTCTAGAATCCCCGCATGCCCTCATCCGTCCGCCTGAAGCTGTCGGTGATGATGTTCCTCGAGTACTTCATCTGGGGCGCGTGGTACGTGACCATGGGCACCTGGCTCGGAGCGCTCGGGTTTTCCGGTGAGCAGATCGGACTGACGTACGGGACGACGGCGCTGGCGGCGATGATTTCGCCGTTCTTCGTCGGGATGTTCGCCGATCGGTTTTTTGCGACGCAGCGCCTGCTTGCCGTGCTGCACCTCGCCGGCGCCGCCGCGCTCTTCTATGCGTCGACGCAGAGCGCATTCTGGCCGCTCTACATCGCGGTGCTCGTCCACACGCTGTTCTACATGCCGACGCTGGCGCTCACCAACTCGCTCTCGTTCCGCCAGATGCGCGATCCCGGGCGTGAGTTCCCGCCCGTGCGGGTGCTCGGCACGATCGGCTGGATCGTCGCTGGCCTCGTCGTCGGGACGATGGGCGTCGAGGCGACGGGACGGCCGATGCAACTGGCTGCTGCGGGATCCGTTGCGCTCGCCGCGTTCTGTCTGCTGCTTCCGCACACGCCCCCATCGGTGACGGGGCGCGTGAGGGTGCGCCAGGTGCTCGGGCTCGACGCGCTGCACTTGATGAAAGATCGATCGTTCGCCGTGTTCGTCATCGGATCGTTCCTCGTGTGCATCCCGCTGCAGTTCTATTACGCGTTCGCGAATCCGTTTCTGAACGCCATCGGCGTCACCAACGCGGCGGGGAAGATGACGGGTGGGCAGATGTCCGAGATCGTGTTCATGCTTCTGATGCCGTGGTTCTTCAAGCGGCTGGGCGTGAAGCAGATGCTCCTGGTCGGCATGGCCGCATGGGTGGCGCGCTACATCCTGTTCGCATATGGCAACAACGCCGAGCTGGTGTGGATGCTCTACGGCGGCATCCTGCTGCACGGCATCTGTTACGACTTCTTCTTCGTCACGGGGCAGATATACGTCGATCAGAAAGCGCCGCCGCACATGCGCGCCGCGGCGCAGGGGTTCATCACCTTCGTCACCTACGGCGTTGGCATGCTGATCGGCTCGTGGTTGTCGGGCCGCGTGGTCGATGCCTACGCGCTGCCCGGCGGTGCCGGGCACAACTGGCACAGTATCTGGATCGTGCCGGCGGCCATGGCGGGCGTCGTGCTCGTCTTGTTCGCGCTCTTCTTCCGGTCGACAGAGAAAGCGGAGACTGCGCGATGATGCGACACCTCTCAGCCTTGCTCGCTTGTCTCGTATTTGCCTACGCGACCCACGAACCCTACGCGACCCACGCGGCGCAGGTTCAGGCCGCGCCCCAACCCGGCACCTTCACATTTCGTGACGGGCGCAGTCGAACGATCGACCTCACCGTTGCCGATGTCGACGGTGTCCCCGGCATCGTCTGGCCGGAGCTGGTCGATGCGCGCTGGCACACCGTGCTTCTGGCCGTGCAGATCAACGCGGATGCGGCGGCCACGGATCCTTATGTAGAGATTGCCGCGGGTGGCGCGTCCGATCGGCAGTACTTTCCTTCGGGGGATGCTGGCGAACGATTTCTGAACCTCACCTTCGTGCGCGGAGCGATGGTCGGCACGCGCATCTCGCTGAGAGGAGAAGGGGTCACCTTCACGGCTCCTTCGGCGAGGCTGCGCCTGTTCGAAGGGAGCCCCGATCTCTCCAGGTCCGTCCTCGTGCTGGCACCGCATCCCGACGATGCGGAAATTGCGGCGTTCGGGCTGTATGCGAATCGCAACGCGAGCGTCGTGACAGTGACAGCAGGGAACGCCGGCTCGCCGACCTACGAGGCTGTGTTCGACGATCCGGGCGATCTCTATTTGTTCAAGGGGCGCATCCGGGTCATCGACAGCATCACCATCCCGTGGCAGGGGAGAATTCCGCCGGAACGCACGTTCAACATGGGGTACTTCGACGCGCGGCTTGCCGAGATGCACGCCAAGCGTGACGCCGTCATTCCGGAGATGTACCGTCCGAATGCGGATATCAACGTCTATCGCAGGGAGAACGTCGGCTCGCTGCTGCCGTTGCGGCCGCGCGAGTCGAAGTGGGGCAACCTCGTCGAGGACACGCTTACGCTGCTGAAGAAGGTGAAGCCGGCCGTCATCGTCGCGCCGCACCCGCAGCTCGACACGCACAGAGATCACCAGTACACGACGGTTGCGCTGTCCGAGGCGCTCGCGCGGTGGAACAGGCCGGTCACGCTGTTGCTCTACACGAATCACGCCGGGGGCAACCGCTATCCGTACGGCCCTGCCGGCACGCTGCTGTCGCTGCCGCCGCCACCGCCCGGCGACGTGGTGCTCGACCACGTCTACTCACATCCGGTGTCGCCGGCGCTGCAGCGGCTCAAGCTGTTCGCGCTGGAGTCGATGCACGACCTGCGCATGTCGCCGACGCGCCAGTATCAGCTCGCGAGAGAAGAGCCGCGCGCGATGGCGCCGGAGAAACCAGGTCCGGCACCCGACATCACGTACCTGCGCCGCGGTCCCCGTTCGAACGAGCTGTTTTTCGTGTACGACAGGGAGAGCTTCGGGACGATGATCAAGGCATATCTGGCGTCGCGAGCGCCGCGATGAGAGCCTCACGGCATTAACACGAAGGCACGAAGAGCGCGAAGGCACGAAGAAATTCTCATCACGGAGACACGGGCAGCCGTCGACGTCGTTGGCCGCGAAGCGGCCAACGCGCGAGCACACAAGAGCAGGAATACAAGAAGGCCAGGGACAGCGTGCTTCTTGTATTCCTGCTCTTGTGCGCTCGCGGCGCGCCTACGCCGCTAACGTCGACGGCTGCCACGGAGCTCACTGACGCAGCCCGCAGAGAAATGCATTTACTCCGTGCATCTCCGTGCTTCCGTGCCTCCGTGGTGAGACAGAAAGA
The DNA here is from genome assembly GCA_963730445.1 of Vicinamibacterales bacterium. Taxonomy (GTDB): domain Bacteria; phylum Acidobacteriota; class Vicinamibacteria; order Vicinamibacterales; family JAMQPK01; genus JAMQPK01. The sequence goes on from CAVSRX010000010.1 coordinate 48,546, forward strand.
TGGCCCTGTAAGCGGTTGCAGCGCCCAATTTGTGATACAAGAACACCTACAGACGCTGCGAAACGGAGGGATTGTATGTTGACCCGGCGTGAGTTCACGACCTTGGCGCTTTCGACCCTGGCATGGCCGAAGTTGCTGGCCCAGTCCAACACGGTCGCGGGCGTCACGCTCGGCGCCCAGACCTACAGTTTCCGGCAGCTGCCCAGACCTGCGGGCGGCGACATGTCCGACGTCATCATTCAGGCGTTCACCGCGTGCGGCCTGCGCGACTGCGAGCTGTGGTCGCCGATGCTCGAGCCCGCCGCCATACCGCCGAACAAGGTGGCGCGAGAGGATTTGCGGAAGTGGCGCCTCGAGACGCCGATCGAACACTTCACCGCGATTCGCAAGAAGTTCGACAGCGCCAAGATCGCGATTCGCGCATTCAACTACAGCTTCAACGACACCTTCACGGAGCCGGAGATCGATCGCGGCTTCGAAATCGCGCGGGCGCTCGGAGCCGGGTTCATCACGGCGTCGAGCACGCTCACGGCAGCGAAGCGGGTGGTGCCCTTCGCCGAGAAGCACAAGATGGTCGTCGCGATGCACAATCATTCGGACGTCAAGAATCCAAACGAGTTCGCGACGCCCGAAAGCTTCGCGGCCGCCATGGCGATGTCGAAGCTGTTCAAGATCAATCTCGACATCGGCCACTTCACGGGCGCGAACTTTGACGCGGTCGCGTACCTCCGCGAGCACCACGCGAACATCATGAACCTGCACATCAAGGATCGGAAGCGCGATCAGGGGCCGAACGTGGAGTGGGGGACGGGCGACACGCCGATCAAGGAAGTGCTGCAGCTGCTGAAGCAGAACAAGTGGCCGATTACCGCCTACCTCGAGTACGAATACAAGGGCGCCGGCACGCCGGTCGACGAAGTGAAGAAGGGCCTCGAGTACATGCGGGCGGCGCTCGCGTAGCGGCATGCGTCGCATCGGGATGGGCCTCGTAGGGCCAGGGTTTGTCGGGACGCACCACATCGACGCAGTTCGGCGCCTCGGGTTCGTCGATGTTATCGCGGTGGCCGCGAGCTCCGATCGCTCGGCGCGCGCGAAGGCCGACGCGCTCGGCGTGCCCAAGGCGTACGGCAGCTACGAGGCGCTGGCTGCCGATCCCGACGTTCACGTCGTCCACAACACCACGCCGAACAACCTGCACGTGCCCGTCATCATGGCGGCGCTGACGCACCGGAAGCACGTCGTGTCGGACAAGCCGCTCGCGCTGAATACGGAAGACGCGCGCGCGCTTGTCAACGCCGCGCGCGAGGCCGGCGTAGTACATGCCGTCACGTTCAATTACCGCGGCAATCCGCTCGTGCAGCAGGCGCGCGAGATGATCCGCGACGGCGAGATCGGCGCACCGCATTTCATCCACGGCGCCTACTTGCAGGACTGGCTGCTTCAAGCCACCGACTTCTCCTGGCGGCTCGAGCCGGAGAAGGGCGGAAAGAGCTCGGCGATTGGCGATATCGGATCGCATTGGTGCGATCTGGTCCAGCACGTCGTCGGCCGGCGGATCGAAGCGGTGCTCGCGGATTTGAGCACGGTCGTGGCCACGCGTTTCAAGCCGCCGAAGAACAGAGAAGCGTTCGCTCGCGCCGAAGAACGTGGCGAAGAGTTCCAGGTGCAGAGCGAGGATCTTGCGACCGTGCTGGTGCGGTTCGAGGGTGGCGCGCGGGGCTCGGTGTGCGTCGGACAGGTGTGCGCGGGTCACAAGAACGACTTGTGGTTCGAGGTGAACGGCGCGAGCGCATCGCTGCGTTGGCGCCAGGAACAACAGAACGAGTTGTGGATCGGCCGTCGTGAGGCCGCGAACGGCGTGCTGGCGAAGGATCCCTCGCTGCTCCACGAGGAGGCGCGTCGGTACGCGCATCTGCCGGGCGGGCATCAGGAGGCCTGGGCCGATGCCTTCTGCAACGTTATGAGAGATATTTATGGCTTCATCGCCAGCGGCAGGGCCCCTGACGAAGCCAAGCCACCGGCATTCGCGACGTTCGACGACGGGTATCGTGCCGCGTGCGTCGTTGATGCCATTTTGAAGAGTCACGCTGACGGCGGCGTCTGGACCGGCGTTCGGTACGAATAGACATAGGTCGCGAAGCGGCGCGGGGCGTTGGGGCCCCGCAAGCGGAGCGACCCGAGCGGGTGTTGGGGCCCCGCGAGAAGGAAAAAGATGAAGCTTGGGTTGTTTACGCCGGTGTTTGCGAAGCTCAGCGTGAAAGACATGTTGGCCAAGGTGCGTTCGCTCGAAAAGGTCAAGGCCATCGAGCTGGGCACCGGTGCCTGGCCGGGCAGCGATCACGTCGAGGTCGACACCTACTTGAAGGACAAGAACCGCGCCGGCGACTTTCGCAAGATGATCTGCGACGCCGGCCTCACGATTAGCGCGCTCTCGTGCCACGGCGATCCGCTCCATCCGAACCCGGCGCGCTCGAAAGTGGACGACGAGATATTCCGTAAGACCGTTCAGCTGGCCGAACAGCTGGAAGTGCCGGTGGTCGTCACGTTCTCCGGCTGCCCCGGAGATTCAGAGACCGCGACGCATCCGAACTGGGTGATCACGCCGTGGCCGCCAGAGTTCCTCGAGGTGCTCGAGTGGCAATGGGAGAAGAAGGCCATTCCCTACTGGACGAAGGCATCGGCGTTCGCGCGCGATCATGGCGTCAAGGTGGCGCTCGAGGCGCACCCGGGCTTCATTGTGTACAACGTCGAGAGCGCGCTCAAACTGCGGGCTGCGTGCGGAGACAACCTCGGCGTCAATTTCGATCCCAGCCATTTCTTCTGGCAGGGCGTGGATGTGCCGGCGGCCATTCGTGCGCTGGGGCCTGCGATTTTTCACGTGCACGCTAAGGACGTCTCTCTCGATCGTCAGAACGTCGCAGTCAATGGCGTCCTCGATACAAAAACCTATCGCCGCATGGCCGAGCGCTCGTGGCTCTTCCGAAGCGTGGGATTCGGACATGACGAGTTCGAATGGAAGCGCATCGTCAGCGCGCTGCGGCTGTCGGGCTACGATTACGTGATGAGCATCGAGCACGAAGACGCGCTGGCGTCGATCGACGAAGGGCTGAAAGCAGCCGTCGACGTGCTCTCGCGCGCGATACTGACCGAACCGCCTGTGGAAGCGTGGTGGACATAAGAATAGGTGCGAGGGGTGCAATGGGTGCAATAGGTGCAATGGGTGCGTTGGGTGCGAGAGGTGCGTTGGGTGCGTTAGGTGCGCTGGTATTACTGAGCTCGAGCTTGTGGGCGCAGGGGCGCGGCGGCGTGGCCAGCTTTCCCGCGCAGCAGCGCGACCCGGCGGACCCGGCGGTCGTCGCGCGTGGCCGCGCGGTCTACGACACAGACTGCCGCAGCTGCCACGGTGCCGATCTTCGCGGCGGCGAGCAGGGCGGATCGAATCTGTTGCGTGCAACGCCCGTGCTGAACGATCGCGAGGGCGAGCTGATACAGCAGGTCCTTCAGGCGTCGCACAAAGGACGCATCGCGCCGGCTGGACTCGGCGCGGACGATATGAAGGCGCTTGCTGCCTACATTCACAGCATCCTCGCGCTCGCGCCCGGACAAGGCGCGCCGCCGCCCGGACCGGCAAGGGAGCTCAATATTCTCGTCGGCAATGCCGCCGCAGGTGAGCGATACTTCGCCGCCAAGTGCGCGAGCTGCCACTCGGTGACCGGCGACCTCAAGGGTATCGGCGCGCGAAATCTCGGTCCTGCGGCGCTGCAGAATCTCTGGATTGCCGGTGGTGCTGGAAGAGGAGGCGGCCGCGGAGGGCGCGGCGGCGGGCCCCGGGCCACAGGCGCCTCCCATGACCACGCGGCGCGAAACGACCGTCGTCGTGACGCTGCCCGGCGGCCAGAAGTACGAAGGCCGTCTCGAGCGCATCGACGACTTCATGGTGACGTTGACGCAGGCCGACGGCACGCCGCGATCGTTCCGGCGGAACGGCGACGTGCCGAAGGTGGACGTGCGCGATCCGCTCGAACCGCATCGAAATCTGCTGCCGACCTACGCCGACAAAGACATCTGGGATGTGACTGCGTATCTGGCGGGTGTGAAATGACCTTAAAAAAATTCCTCGTCGTCGCGTCGCTTCTGGCAGCGCCGATTGTTCTTGCCGCGCAGAGCTCCGGAACTGGAACCGGAACTGCGAAGGTCATCGTCGATCCGGCCGCGCTCACCAAGCCGCTCGCGGACGAGTGGGCGACGTTTGCCGGCGACTACACGAGCCGCCGGTACAGCACCCTGAAGCAGATCAACACGACGAACGTGAAGAATCTCACGCTCGCGTGGATGACGCCCGTGCTGACTGGACCGCGCGGCGGTGTGCCGCCGACCATCATCGGCGGCGTGGGCACACGCGAGTTCACCGGCGGCACGATTAAGGGCTCCGTGCTGCAGGTCGGCGGCATCCTGTACGTCACCGCGCCCGACAACGTCTGGGCGCTCGACGCGCTCGACGGCCGCGAAATCTGGCACTACTTCTGGAAGACGCGCGGCGCCACCCACATCGGCAATCGCGGCGCGGCCATCTGGTACAACTATCTGTTCTTCGAGACGCCGGACAACTACCTGGTGTCGCTCGATGCGCGGACTGGAAAGGAACGCTGGCACGTCGAGATCGCCGATTTCGATGAGCAGTATTTCTCGACACCTGCGCCCGTCATCATCGACAACCACGTCATCGTCGGCACGGGCAACGACCTCGACGGCCCCGGATTCCTTCAAGCCGTCGATCCGGAAACCGGGAAGCTTCAATGGAAGTTCTACACGGTGCCGATGAAGGCCGGCGACCCCGGTCTGGAGACGTGGCCCAACCTCGACGCGGCGAAGTATGGCGGCGGGCACACCTGGATGCCCGGCTCGGTACGATCCGGAAACGAGGCTGTACATCTTCGGCACGGGCAATCCAACACCCGCCTACACGGGCGTCGGACGGCCGGGAGACAACCTGTATACGTGCGCGCTCGTCGCGGTCAACGTCGACACCGGCAAGATGGCGTGGTACTACCAGATGTCGCCGCACGACACGCACGACTGGGACACGGTACAGAACCCGATGCTCATCGACACGACGCTCAACGGCAAGCCGCGCAAGCTCGTGTCGGTTGCCGCGCGCAACGGATACTTCTTCACGGTCGACCGCGTCACGGGCGAGCACATCGTGACGACGAAATACGGCACGTACACGAACTGGGCGGGCGGGCTCAACAGCAAGAAAGCGCCCTGGCCGGCGCCTGAGAAAGAAGCGATTATTCCCGGCGCTCTCGTGTCTCCGGTCGAAGGTGGCACGACGAACTGGCAGCCTGCCGCGTACTCGCCCGATACCGGCCTGGTCTACACGCAGGAAGCCAATTCGTTCAACATGCTGTATCTCACCGATCCCGATCCGCGCGGATCGATGGGGCTCGGCGGAAAACTGCGGGTCGAGGTCGGGTCGGCGGGGAAGTTCCTGACGGCCATCGAACCTGCCACCGGGAAAGTTGCCTGGCGCCGCAAGTACGCGAGCAGCGGCGGCGGCGGCATCGGGTTCCTCACGACCGCAGGAGGATTACTCTTCGGCGGCGACGGCGCCGGCAACCTGATCGCGCACGATGCCAAAGACGGCAAACCGCTCTGGCACACGCGCGTCGGCAACATCAGCAACGCGCCTCAGACGTACGCGATCGACGGGAAACAGTACCTGCTCGTCGGTACGGGCGACCAGCTGTGGGCCTTTACTCTCTACTGAATTGGTAGATGGGAAGATTGGTGCGATTGGAAGATTCGTGGAGATCGGGCCGAGTTCCTCGCCTGGCTGAAGGTGCTCGAGTCGTCCGTGCTGTACGCGACGATTATCGTCACGTTCGGGATGCAGGTCGCGCGCGTCGACGGCCAGAGCATGGATCCGACGCTCAAGGATCAGGATCGCCTCGTCGTGAACAAGCTGGCGTATCACATCGGAGAGCCGCAGCCCGGCGACGTCGTGATGATGCGCTATCCCGCCGATCCCGATAAATCCTTCGTCAAACGGATGATTGCGCGGGAAGGCGATACCGTCCGCATCGTCAACGGCCAGGTGTGGGTGAACGAGCAGATCATTCCGGCCCCGTATGTCACCGGAGAGCATCAGAGCTACGACGACTGGGGACCCGAAGTCATTCCCGACGGCTACTGTTTCGTTCTTGGGGACAACCGCCGCAACAGCTCGGACAGCCGCATCTTCGGCTTCGTCCCCAAGAAATACATCATCGCCAAAGTACAGCTGCGATGGTGGCCGCTTTCAGCGGCCACGCTCTTCTGATATCTAATACTGTTTCGACGCAAAGGCGCAGAGTCGAAGAGAAATTCGGTAGCGCAGGGGCTTGGCTTCTAGCCCTGCCCAAGCGATGTCATGGTCACGCGTGATCGCTGCGTAAAACCTTTTGAACAGGAGATTAGGAGATCAGGAGGCCTGCGCATCGACGTCGCGCCTCCGGCGGATAGCAGGAAGGCATAGCGCGAATCGCAACACCGTTGTCCACGATTTGCTCTGACGGTCTTGCATTCGCGCTATGTCTTCCTGCTGCGTTGGCCGCACAGCGGCCAACCGACGTCGATGCGGAATGGTGCTCCGCGCGTCGCGCCTCTGTCGAGAACGTCTCCTGATCTTCTGACCTTCTGTTGAAAACAGGCGCTTTACTGTTATGGCAGATTGAATCTCCGAATCTGCCCATCTACTAATCTTCCAATTCAGCGGGGTACGCGCAGGACGACGGTGCGTTCGCCTGCGTCTTCGGGCGTGATTTCCAAATCGGCAGACACGTTCGGCCGAAGCCGGCGATTCTGAATAAAGCCTACCGACGCCGAGTACCGACCCACGCCTCCGAGAAGCACGACCTCACCGCGATCGTCGGTTTCTGCCTCTAAAGAACCTTCTAAGTCTGGCAAGATCAGACTCACGCTTACGTTCGATACGGGATGACCGGTCGAGTCTTCGACTCTCACAATACGATGACCAACCGATTCAATGGGACGCTCACCCGTCCGACGCGCAAATCCTCTGGGCGCAAATCGCCGGTCACTTTGAGAACAGCGACATGGTAACGGCGGCCATCCTCACGTCGAACGACGCTCAGATTGGCTAGCGTCGCGTCGAATTCGATCGGGCCTTCGACGAGCACGTCATCGATTGACCCGTCTCTGATTTCACCGACGCGGAACTCGCCTTCGGAAAACAGGCGCGCGCCCTTAGTGAACACAACGATTCCAGATTCAAAGACAAATTGTGGGCTGGTGAAATGGAAGGTGACCGATTGGGTCATGACGGCGGCAGATTGGCAGATTGAATCTCTCAATCTACCAATCTGCCAATCTACCAATGCATGCGAGGCGTCACTTCGTCCAGAGCGCCCCGTGCCTGAGCTCTTGCCCCGTTAATTTCGCAGTGTCGGCGCCCTTGCGCGGACGGAATTTCTGCGCGCGGCCGTTGAACACTTCAGATACGTAGAGGTTGTTTTCCTGATCCACTGAGAACTGGTGTACGCCGTTGAGGCGGCCCGGCATCGGTCCGAATGTCCCCCAGCCGTACAGGAACTTTCCGTTCAGGTCGTACTTCAACATCTTGTGCGTCTCGCCGTCCGAGATCCACAGGTGCTGATCGCGCGACATCATGATGTGGTACGGCCGGCGGATATTCGTCCACATGTCGAGGAACTTGCCGTTCTCGTCGAAGATCTGAATGCGGCTGTTCGTGCGATCCGACACATAGACCTTGCGATCGCGCCCGACCGCGACGCTGTGCACGGTGTGCATTTCATTCGGTCCGGGGTTCGTCTTGCCCGTGCTCGACGTGCCCCACGACGTCAGGTACTTGCCCTCGGGCGAGAACTTCACGACGCGTGTATTCGTGTAGCCGTCGCTGACGAAGAACGTGCCGTCGGGCAGCCAGTCGATGTCGGTCGGGCGGCCGAAGTGGCTCGAGTCCTCGGCCCGAACGCCCGCTTCGCCCCACGTCTGCACCAGCTTGCCGTCGTAGCTGAACTTGAACAGTTGATGGAGATCGTCGTCGAACACCCACACGTGCTTCTGCGGATCGTACGGGTTCATCTTGATCTTGTGCGGGCCGCGCGCGCCTTTCTGCTCGAAGATCTTGTCGTGTTGCGTCCACGACTGCACGTGCCGGCCGTTGCGATCGACGACGAAAATAGAGTGCATCCATTTCCGGTTCGTGTTGCCGGTTGCCTGACCCGGGAGCGGCGCGCCGAACTTCGCGCCGGCGGGCAGCGCCAGCATGCCCCGCTGGCCAATCCAGATACGGTCGGGCGTCTCGGCGAACACACCGCCGGTTGATCCCCACGTGTACCCTTCGGTGCCCGGAATCGGCTGCGGCCAGTTCTCTACGACTTCGTACGGCCCGAATTCGTCTTCGCCACCTTTTTCCTGCATCAGGGCGGACGCAGGGACGAGCAAGAGTATGCCGAGGAGGGTAGTCCAGATTCTCACGCGGTACCTCCCTGCCAATACGGTTTACGGGACGACGGTGATCAGCGATTCTCGGGCGGCCGGCTTTGCGCCGCCGACGTTTCCACGCACTTGCGCTTCGACGCGCAGCACGTAACGGCCCGGCGGGACGTTCTTCAGCTCAATCTCTTTCGAGTAGCCGTAAATGTCCCACGGTTTCTTCGGCGCGACGCCGCCGTTCTCCACCTCGTCGCGCACCGCGAACACTTCGGCGCCGCTCTCCGAGAGCATTCGGACGGCGATGTCGAGGCGGCGTGCCTGCTGCGATTCGATGTTGTCGTAAATCTCCGTGTAGAGCGCGAGGGTGTCGCGCTGCGAAAACTCGCGCCGGCTCGTGGCAGGGGCGGGCATCATTTTCGAGAGGACCGGATCGGGCTGGATGCTCGGCGTCTGCTGGCCCGCGGCCGAGGCGAGCACCACCCCGCCCATCATCAGCTTTTCTTTCCGGAAATCGGGGACCTCGAGATCGTAGAACACCGTGCCCGTCATGCCGGCCACTTCGTCGCGCGCGCCGATCCGCAGGTGATAGCGCCCGGGCGGAAGGCTGATGCGCGGGTTTACCCGCACGCCGTACGACTTGACGCGCTCGCGCGTCTCGGGCCGCAGCGTGAGATCGAGAACGGAGCGCGTGCCCGCCAGCGCCTTGCCGTGCTCGCTGATGCCGTAGAACGACAGCTCGATCTTGTTCGCGGCCATACCCTTCGCGTCGGGCGCAGAGTACTGCAGGCGATCGCCGTCGATCTCGATCGCGAGCGCGACCGACGCTTCCTTCTGCGTGTTCTTGAACGGCGCGGCGTGCACGGTGAAGTTGAGCCCGCTCTGCATCAGCGGGCTGGTGAGGATCTCGCGCAGCTCCGTGGACGTCTTGTCGGCGTTGGGGCGTTTCGCTTCGCGCGCGCGCCTCGCCGCTTCGTCGCGTTTCCGCTCTTCAGCCGTGCGGCCGCGCGGCGACCCGTATCCCTTTCGCGCCGCGACGCGCAGGCCCGGGCGCTTGGTCTTGACTTCGATCTTGTGGAATCGCCCGTTGCGCGCATGCTCCGGCGGGTAATAGCCGAGCACGTAATACCGGCTGTTGGCCTGCACGATCTGATTGAACGTGTTGGTCAGCGAGTTCGTGTTCACCGACGCGATGCCGCCGGTCTGCTCGGCAATCTCGCGCAGGCTGCCCTGTGAAAGCATCAGCTCGGCCATCAGCTCGGTCTGCGCGTTGAACGGGCCGCCCCTGTTGCCCAGGACACCGGTCACCGCCGCGCCCGTACCCGGCGTGCGCATCGCCGGCCCGCCGGCCATCTCCGGGGAGCCGCCGCCCGCCATCTCCATGAACTCGTTGGTCATGCCGACCAGGCCGCGCGGGTCGATCGTGTAGAAGTTGACATTCGCGCGTGCGGCCGCCGTGATGGCATCCTGCGTGGCGTGAATGACGTCGGACGCGCTGTGGCCGCCGAACGAATCGGTGATGGGGTAGTCGATCCCTTCGCTGAAGAACAGGACCGCCTTCCGGCGTCCTCGCACCGATGAGAGGAACTCGGCCGTCTGCTTCAGGGTGTCGAGCACGCCGACGGCGCGGAAGCCGCGCTCGAAGTCTGTCGGCTCCATTCTGCTGTAGCCGCCTGGATCGGTCGATGGCGCCGGCTCGCTGTCGCTCCCTTGTTCGGCTTGGTCGTTGGAGAGCATCGAGAGGCTCTGGTAGTACGCGTCGAGGCGCTCGATGGTGAGCGACCGCATGCGGCGCCCGACGAACTTGTCGATCGCCGCGTGGAGCAGCGCCTTATTGCTCGTGAATTCCTGCGCCGCATCTGTCCGGCCGCTCGTATGGAGGACTGCCGCGACGTCGTTGGCCCCCATGTACCGATCGACGAACTCCTTGGCCGACTTCTTCACCTGCGCCGTGCGCATGGCGGCTACGTCCTGATCGTCGAGGAGGATGACGTAGAGACGGCCGGCAAACGGCCGGCGATTCGATTGCGTGTCGCTCGACACAGGCCGTCCGTCGACCATGAACGCGTTGTCCTGCTGGATCGGAATCTCGACGTAGGCGAACGTGTCGATCTTCTGCGGCTTGCCGTCCTCGAACACCTCGAAATCGTCCCGCGTAAGGTTCGAGATGAAGTTGCCCTTCTCGTCGGTGACGACCACGTCGACGTCGACGTAGTTCACCTCGATCTGAAACGTGACCGATGGCGGCCCTTGCGGGGCCTGTGCCTTGATGGCCGTCGGCGATTGAAGAGCGGCCGCACCAATGGCGAGCGCAATGAGTTGTCGCTTCATAAATATGGACCTATCGAATGGTAATCAGAGTTTCGCGCGCGGCGGGACTCGAGCTGCCCCGCGCCTGTGCTTCCACTTTCAACAAATACCGCCCTGGCGCGATGTCCTTCAACGCAATATCTCGCGTCAGCCCGTACGCAGTCCAGTGGGCCGCATCGCCGGGGTTCGGAACCGTCTCGCGGGCGCCGAACACTTCCTGTCCGCTCTCGGAAACCAGGCTCACCGTCGTGTCAATCTGCCGGGGTTGCCTGCTGGAACTATTGTCGTAGATTTCAGCAAAAACTGTCAGCGTATCGTTTCTGGCGAACGTCCGGCGGCCGACGGCCGGCCCCTTGAGCAGCTTCGGCGCCGCCGGGTCGGGCATGGCGGTCATGGCCGCGTTGGCCGATGCCGCTGTGATGAGCACGCCGCTCAGCATCATCGGCTCTTTGCGGAAGTCCGGCACCTGCAGGTCGTAAAACACCGTTCCGGCGCGGCTGCCAACCGTCTCACGCGCGCCGACGCGAATCTGATAGCGGCCCGGCTCGAGCAGCAGCCGATGATTGACGCGAAGGCCGCCCGTCTTGACGCGCGTGAACGATTCGGGCCGCAGCGTCAGATTGAACTGCGACCGCGTCGACCGCTGCGCCCTGCCGTTCTGGTCGATGCCGAAAAACGACACCTCGATGGTGTTCGTCGCCAGCCCGCCGCTGTCGGGCGGCGTGAAGGGAAGTGTCGCGCCATCAAACTCGATGGCCAGCGCGACCGACGCCTCCTTCTGCGTGTTCCTGAACGGCGCCGCCTGCACTGTGAGGGTGAGGCCGCTCTGCTGCAGCGGGGCATTGAGCGCGTCGCGCAGCTCGGGCGACGTATTGTTCACGGCGCCGCGCTTCGCGTCGCGCGCCCGGCGCGTGTCTTCGTCGCGCTTCCGTTCTGCCGGCGTGCGCCCGCGCGGCGATGCATATCCGCGGCGCGCCGAGACGCGCAGCCCCGGGCGCTTGACGCGCACCTCGATGCGATGGAACCGGCCGTCGCGCGCCGTCGTGGGAGGGTAGTAGCCCAGCACGTAGTACCGGCTGTTCGCGTCGACGATGCGGCCGAAGGCCGAGCCGAGCGTGTTCTGGTTGACCGCAGCGAATCCGCCGGTCTCTTCGGACAGCGTCCTCAGGCTGTCCTGCGACAGTTTCATTTCCGTCACCAGCCCCTGCTGCGGGTTGACGGATCCGAACACACCGAGGGCCACATCGGGAGCGTGGGACCCGGCCGTTTCGATGTACTCGCTCGTCATGCCGATCAACCCGCGCGGATCGAGCGCGAAGAAGTTGACGTTCGATCGTGCCGCAGCCGTGATGGCGTCTTTGATGGCGCCCACCACGTCGGTCGCGGTGTGAACGCCGTAGATCTCGCCAATCGGCATCTCGAGGCCCTCGCTGAACAACAGCACGGCTTTGCGGCGCCCGCGGACGCCCGCGAGGAATTCGCCAAGATTTCTCAGCGTGTCGAGCACCATGACGGCGCGCTGCTCGCGCTCGACATCGCGAATGTTGATGGGGGCGGCCGAATCCTTGATGTCGGCGCCGGCATTGGAGTAGTCATCCGGCCGGTTCATCGCCGTCAGCTCGTTATGGTAGTGACGCTCGAGCGCGTCGATGGCGGCCGACCGCAAGCGGCGCCCGGAGAACTTGTCGATGGCGGCAACGAGGAGCGAGCGATCGTTGGTGAAATCCTGCGTGGCCTCAGGGCGCCCGCTTGTATACACGACTGCCGCGAGATCGTTCGCGCCGACATGGCGCTCGACGAACTCGCGGGCCGCGTGCTTCACCAGCCCGCCGCGAAGGGGACTGATGTCGAGGTCGTCGAGCACGATGACGTACACGCGTCCGTCGAATGGCCGGCCGTTCGATTTCGCGTCGCTGGTGACAGGACGACTGAGCGTCCCGAAACGATCCGTCGGCTCGACCGGCAGCTCGACATACGAGAACATCTCGACCTTCTGCGGCTTGCCGTCCTCGAAGACCTCGAAGTCGTCGCGCGTCAGCCCGGTGATGAAATTGCCCTTCTCGTCGGTGACGATCGCGTCGACGTCGACGTAATTCACCTCGACCTGAAACGTCACCTCCGGCGGCGCCTGCTGAGCCTTCAGGCCGGCCTGCGCGCCGAGCAGCAGCGGCGACGCCCACGACCGAGAGCACTCGAACGGGTTGCATGGGAAGTCTCATTATATGACCGGCGAAAAAAAGGGCAGAGGAGATTTCCCCTCTGCCCTCAGTCCTCTGCATCCTGACGGGCGAAGGGAGCGTTAGAACCCGAGCCGCAATCCGATCTGCGACTGGCGCGGGAAGCCGGTGCCGCCCTGAGAGACCCGCTAGTACCGGAGGAACTCCGCGGTCTGCGCGGCGGTTGCCGCCTGGATTCGTGAAGTTCGCGCGATCGCGTCACGTTGAACGTTTCGTAGAAGATGTCGAGCGTGCGGCGCGCCGCCAAGCCTGGCCCGGTAGCCGACGCGCATATCGACCTGGAGGAACCCGGGACCCATCGGCGCCGTTTCGTCCGCCGTTGCTCTCGACATCATTCATGCACGTAGTCGCCGCCGCCGGGAACGGGTTGTAGGTGCCCGCCGGCAACGGTTCGAAGTTGATGCGGTTGCGATCGGCGTCGATCGTGTCGTCCTGGAGCGTGAACGCGCGTGCCGCTCATCGCCCGCAGCGTGCCGCTCACCGTCACGCCGTGCGTCTTCGGAATCTCCACGCGGCCGCTCATCGTGAAGTTATGCTCGCGGTCGGCGCCGGTCGGTCGCCTCGTACTCGTCGAGATGCAGGTCGGCGTTCTGTCTGCAACTGCGGCGTATCGCCCTGTCCGGCCGTGATGCCGCGCGAATAGCCGAGCGAGTAGCGCGCCGCGCACGCTGTAGATTTGCTGTACCGCTTCTCGACCGACAGGTTCAGCGCGTCGTAGTTGCTGTATCCGTACCGCGTCGTGAGCAGTCGAACCGTCGTACCGGCATACTGCGCCTCACCCGGCAGCAAGGCTTTGCGTCAGAACGCCGAACGGATCCGGTCCGGTATCCGACGCGGACCGTCGCGGGTGTTGTTGACGCGATTGCGCGATGTTCAGGTCCGGGTTGAAGAACATGATCGCTGCCCGCGCATCCGGACGTAGTCGGCCGACACCGACACGCCCGGGAGGATTTCACGCTCGTAGCCGAAGGTGATCTGGTCGAAATACGGCTGCTGCCGATCGGGTCGAGTCCCACGTCACCGTGCCGGTGTTGCGCACGGTGGATCCCGGGCGGATACAGCGCGTTGATGATGGCGCGCACGCGCCGGCGTCGATCGCGCCAAGCCGCGTGATCCTCAGCACCGGCTCGGTCGGGAACTGACCGTGCCGCCGGCCCGGGTCGACGTGCCGCTCTGCGGGAAGCTTGCCGTGAACGACGGCGCGTATTTGATGTCGGTGAAGAAGTTGTCGACGGTTCCCAGCAGCGTCCGGTCGTAGAACATGCCGTACCCGCCGCGGAACGACCGACTTGCCCTGGCCGTCCGGGTTCCAGACGATGCCGATGCGCGGCGCGATGTTGCCCTTGTCGACCGGATACTTTCGTCGGCTGCCGCTTGAAGAGCGGGTTCGCCGGATCTGCGTCGTACGGCATCACGCTCGAGGTCGTAGCGAACGCCGAAGCTGAAGGTGAGGCCCGGCCTTCGGCTGCCACTTGTCCTGCACGAAGACCTCGCACGACGTGCATCCATCATGTCGTACGTCGAGCGCCCGGGCACGCGAATCTTGAGACGGTTCGGATACGTGCGCGGGATTGTTGACGTCGAACTCGAGGTCGTGCTCGAAGTTGTACGTGCCGTTCAGGTTGCTCCAGTTCGGATTGCTCAGCCAGATGCGCGTGTACTGCGCGCCGAACTTCAGGTCGTGGCGTCCCTTCGCATCCGGAACGAACCACGAGAACGTGTCGCTCGAACTGCCACGACCGCTGCAGCGAGTAATCCATCGTTGTCGCCGACTGGATGTTGAAGCTGTCGTAGGTCAGCGTCGGCAGCGACTCGACGCTGATCGGCGCCGGCGTCGTCCGGGCACGGCACGCACGTGGCGTACTCGGGCTTCAGCGCGCGCCACGCCGGGTTCGAGTGCACCGTGTCTTCGAGCGTGCCGCCCGCGCGGAACGGTGTTGACCTTCGTGTCGGTCAGCACTGACGTCAGGGTGCGCGACGAGCGTCTGGTCGAGGTCGGTCTCGTCGTCGTAGCTGGTCAGCGTTTCGCTGGCTGCCGTCGAGCCGGTTGAACTGCGGCGCGACTCTCGCGCAGCCAGCGGAACGCCCAGGTGTGCTTGGTGTTCAGCTGGTGATCGATGCGCCACAGCGTGTTCCACGCCGTTCCTCGTTGCCGGCCTCCGAAGATTCAGCGACGGACGCGTCGGGAAGGTGCTCGACAGTTTCGGCTCAGGACGAGCCGCTCGACGCTGCCGAAGAAGTGCAGCTTGTTCCTGACGATCGGGCCGCCGACCGTGAAGCCCCATTCGTTCTTGCCGACGTCGGGCTTGTCAGAGCCATTGACCTTCGTGAAGAAGTCCTTGGACGTCATCGCCTTGCTCGGTGAAGAAGTTG
This sequence comes from Vicinamibacterales bacterium, assembly GCA_963730445.1. Classification (GTDB taxonomy): domain Bacteria; phylum Acidobacteriota; class Vicinamibacteria; order Vicinamibacterales; family JAMQPK01; genus JAMQPK01. The sequence goes on from CAVSRX010000010.1 coordinate 63,923, forward strand.
AAGGCCGAGCCGGTCAGCTGATTGGTGCCCGATTTGGTGACGGCGTTGACGACCGCGCCCGATGCGCGGCCCCACTCGGCGTCGAACTGGTTGGTGATGATCTGCACTTCCTGAATCGATTCGTTCGCCGCGCGCGTCTGGCCGCCGACGTTCGATCCGCGCTGCTCGTCGGTGTTGCCCGCGCCGTCGAACACGATGTTGTTGGCGGCGGATCGACTGGCCGTTGGCCTGGAACGTGTCGTTCAGGAACTCCGAGCTCGGCACGAAGATCGTGCCCGGCACGTTGCCGACAAACGCCATGTAGTTGCGGTTGCCCGACGGCAGTTCGCTGAGCTCGTTGGCCGAGATGTGGCCGCCGACCGTCGCCGTCGTGACGTCAACCAGCGCCGCTTCGCCGGTGACGGTGAGCGTTTCGGCGAGGCCGCCAACTTCCAGCGACGAGATTCACCGCGGCCGTTTCACCGACCGTCAGCGCAATGCCGCGCCGGTCGAGCGCCTTGAAGCCTTCGAGCTTTGCCGAAATGCGATAGCGGCCCGGCACCATCTGCGCTGCGAAGTAGCTGCCGTCGGCTGTGCTGACGGTCTCGCGGACGACGCCGGAGTCTTCGTTCGTAATGATGATGTTGACGCCCGGCAACGCGCCGCCCTGCGCGTCCGTGATCTTGCCACCGAGCTGTGCCGTGCCCTGCTGCGCGACCGCCGGTGCGGCCGCACACAGCAACACGAGCAGGGATAGCCCAGAGTGCTAGTCTTCGCATCTGCCCCTCCTCAAAAACGGTCGAAGGTTGAACGCCGAGACCCTGGGTCCGCCGCCGTGAAGCGAACGATCAGTTGTGGGATGAGGAGTCAATCATGCGCCCGACACCGTTGGAAGTTCAAGGAATTTTCCGCGACAAGTTGAGACAAAAGGTCACCTGCATCGTGAAACCAAGTTTCTGGACGGGATCCAATCGGATGGAAGCCAAACTAAGGGAAATACAGGAGTTCGTGGGTTCGAAGGTTCGTAGATTCGTGGGTTCGAGGTTCGTAGGTTCGCAGGCTCTGCGTACTTCGCGGCGTTGGGTCGGTGCAGGAATGTCTATGCTCGACGGGAACTCGTCAAGATATCCGAAGATTTTCGGTCGGCACTCGAGTTGCTGTTTAGGCGGCGTGCGTCGCTATCAAGATTTCAAGGCTTGGCAACTGTGTGCGGAGCTGAACACGAGAGTGTTCAGAGCTCACGTCATCGCCGCCGTCGTGTCTGAATTTCAAATATCGCGACAACATTCGCGATGCTGCCGATTCGGCGCAGCGCAATTTCCCTGAGGGATTCGGTCGGTTCGCCCCAGGTGATTTTGCACATTTCCTCGATCATTCGCGGGCATCACTGCTGGAAGTAAAGAATGAACTTGCGGTAGGGCTTGATCGCAGTTATTTCAGCGTCGAAGATGTCGATGAAGCGACAAGGCTCGTGAAGCGCGCCCTAGGCGCGCTGTCTGGACTGCAGCGGTACCTGCGGTCGCCTCAGGCCAAAGCTGAATGCGCAACGGGCCCGCGCGGCACACATCGCACGCCGCGCGCCGAACCCACGAACCTACGAACCGACGAACCCACGAACCGACGAACCGACGAACCCACGAACCGACGAACCGACGAACCCACGAACCGACGAACCCACTCTGTCAGGTTCAGGGCAGCGCAAACACGAAGATCGAATTCGTCGCCTGCGGAATGCGCGCTTCGGGAATCGTATCCGTCACGATGCTGCTCGACCACGAGCCGCCGCCGGTGCCGACGGGTACCGCAACGTATTGCTTTCCGTTCACGGCGTAGGTGATCGGAAATCCCTGGACGAGCGTCGGCATCCGCGGGCTCGTGTAGAGCACCTTGCCCGATGACGCATCGTGAATGCGGAAGTACCGATCCCAGTAGCCCTCGAGCACGAGGCCGTCGCCCATCGTCAGCGCCGAGGTGTTCGGCGGCGTGCGCGTGCGATGCCGCCACAAGATCTTTCCGGTGACGTCCATCGCCAGCAGCTCGCCGAGGCCGTCAGGACTCTCGGGATGCATCAGGTTGATGCGGCGCACGGGGCCCGAGCCGCCGCCGCCTTCCACCAGCTTCATCGGGCCGAACGTGCCGTCTTCGCACGTCAGATTCAGCGGGATGTAGAACGCGCGCGTCGCTGGGTGATACGCCATCGAACGCAGGCTCTTGAAACCTCCCGTGCTCGGGCAGAAGCGGAACTCCACACCCTCTTTCGGAATGGTGTTGGCGCGATACGAGGCGCGGCCGGTCTTCGGATCGACGTCGATCAGCGTCTGGTATCCCGGGTCGTGCGCGGCGATGAACTTGCCGGTCTTGCGATCGATGTGCCAGAGAATCGCCAGCTTGCCCATGGAGAACGAAGACGCGCGGCCGTCGACATCCACCAGCACGCGCTCGAAGACCTCATCCATATCGTGCGTTTCGCCGGGGATGTGCTGGAAGTACCAGCTCATCTTTCCAGTCTTCGGATCGAGCGCCATCGTGCTGTTCGTATAGAGCGCATCGCCGGCCGTGCCGCGCTGAAATTGCGCCCACGGCTTGGCCTGGGCTGTGCCCCAGTAGACGAGATTGGTTGCGGGATCGTAGCTGCCGGTCATCCAGGCATCGCCACCCGCGCGGAACATCAGCGGCTGATTGTCCCAGGAGTCGCCGCCGGGTTCTCCCGGCCTCGCGATTGTTGAAGTGCGCCACAGCTCTTTCCCGGTCTGCGCGTCGTGACCGAGGATGTAGCACGTATCGTTCTTGAACCGCTGGCAGCCGGTGACCGACGAAATGATGACCCCTTTCACCGCGAGCGCGCCTGCGGTGTACGTGTATCCCATCTTCGGGTCCAGAACCTGCGTGTCCCACACGACCTCGCCCGTTCGCGCGTTCAGCGCGATGAGGCGCGCGTCGCCGGTGGTCACGTAGATCTTGTCGGCGTAGATCGCGATATTGCGCGTCGGCGTGATGCGCACGTTGCCGTTGCCTTCTCTCGGCGCAGGCGCACGAAACTCCCACAGGAAATCGCCGTTGGTGGCGTCCACCGCTTGCGCGCCGCCGCCCGGCGTCGGCAGAAACATGACACCGTCGTGCACGAGCGGGGTCGGCTGATGCCCGCCGGCCGGCATGCCCCACGACCAGGCGAGCGTCAGTTGACTGACGTTCTGTTTGTTGATCTGAGTCAGTGGGCTGTAGCCGGTGCCATCGTAGGTACGCCGCCAGTTGATCCACTCGCCGGGCTCAGGCTTTTCGAGCATCGCGTCGGTCACGGGGCGAAACGCGCGGTCGCCGAGGCCGATATTGCGGACTTGCCGCTGTACCTGCGCGCCGAGGCCGTCGTCGAGGCTGACGAAACATACAGCCAACAGCAGGGCTGCCGATAGAATGACGCGTGCTCGCTTCATATATGAAGGTGAGAGTTTACCTTATCCTTTCAATCGTGCTGTCGGTCGATGTCGTGTCTGCACAGGGACATCGGGTGGGCGACGGGTTCGTCGCCGTGCGGGGCGGGGCGAATCTCGTGGGCAATACCTACCGCGTTCGGGAGCGCAAACCGGAGCCGGGCGGCGGCGGCTCGATTGGCACATTTCTGTCTGACCTGTGGGCGGTGGAGTTCGAGACCTGGATGCGCGCGTCGAATCCGGAGTGTTGCGGACCTCGCCGGCGCGAGATGCTCTACAGCGTCAGCGTGGTGCGGCTGCTCACGACGCAGGGGCTGCAGCCGTATATGCTCGGCGGCCTCACGCTGCTGCAGTCAGACAGCCCGGAACTGCAGGTGCAGGTCGGCGTCGGCGCCCAGTTTCCTCTGTATCGACGGCTGCAGATGGCGATCGATCTTCGCGGCAACGGCGGGGGCTCGACGATGATCGTCAGGCCGACGGCGGCCATCATCTACAACTTTCGCTGAGTCGTAACGAAAAACGAACAACGAAAAAGGAATATGACAAACAGGCAACTATTCTCAAGCGGCAGTAAGTGGGAACCGATCATCGGCTACTCGCGCGCGGTGCGCATCGGCTCGCACGTGTGGGTGTCGGGTACGACAGCGACCGGCGCAAACGGAGAGATCGTCGGCATCGGCGATGCGTACCAGCAGGCGGTGCAGACGCTGAAGAACATCGAGTCGGCGCTCGGGCGCGCCGGCGCGTCGATGAAACAGGTCGTCCGCACGCGCATGTATATCGTCGACATCGTGTCCAATTGGGAAGAAGTCGGTCGGGCGCATGGCGAGGTCTTCGGCGTTATACGCCCCGCGACGGCGATGGTCGAAGTGCCGCGCCTCATCGATCCGCAGATGTTGATCGAGATCGAAGCTGACGCGTACCTGGACTAGGTGCGATGGGTGCAATGGGTGCGATAGGTGCGATGGGCTGGCGCCGCGTGAGTGTCAACGCGATTCCGCCGATGACGAGGAGTGCGGATACGGCCAATCGTCGCGAAATAGGTTCCATCAGAAAGACGACGCCTCCAGCCGCAGCGAGCACCGGCACCATCAACTGCAGGACTGCGGCCCGTGTCGCCGTGAGGCCACGCAGCGCCGAGTACCAGACCGTATACCCCAGCCCGGACGTCAGTGCGCCAGAGACGACGGCGAGGAGGATTCCCCGCGGCGACACGTGAAACTGTTGCGCCGCCACAATACTGACGATGATCACCAGAGGGACTGCCCGCACAAAATTGATCGTCGTTTGGGCGAGTGGGTTCGCCATGCCTCGCCCGCGCAACGAATAGATCCCCCAGGAGACGCCTGCGATTCCCATCAGCGCGGCAGCCGACGCCGGTGGTGCCGTAAGGCCGGGAAGCACCAAGTGGACCAGGCCCGCGACCGCGATCAGGACGCCCAGCCATTGCGTGGGCAGCAGCGTTTCGCCCGACCTTGCCGCCGATGCCAGCATCGTCACCTGCACAGCGCCGAACAGGATCAGCGCGCCTGTCCCAGCGCTCAACCGTGTGTACGCGAAGGAAAACGGCACCGCGTACAGAAAGAGGAACGCGGGTGACGCCCATGACCTGACCGTGCCATTACCGATATTCCCACGGGTCCAGGACATGACCAGCAGCAACATGGCCGCACCAGACACCACTCGAACGGACGAGAATGTGGCTGGATCGATCGTGGCCTCGCGGAGCGCCAGCCGGCAAAGTATGGAGTTCGCAGCAAAAGCCAGGAGCGCCAGGCTCGCGTAAATGACCGTCACGCAGGAGCTGGAGCGATATTCTGATTGACCCTGAACAGATTCTTCGGGTCGTACTTCGTCTTCACCACAGTCAACCGCGCGTAATTGTCTCCGTACGCGGCCTGCACGCGGCCATCGGCTTCGTCGTCAAACATGAAATTCACGTAGCCACCGCCCATGTTGAATGGATGCACGGCCTTCCAGTAGGCGCGTCCCCACGATTTCAGTGCTTCGGCGTCTCGGGGTTCAGCGGAGATGCCCGCAATGACCATCGAGAACGATGCGTCGCGCGCACCCCACGGCGTGGCGTCGCGTGCCACACGTCTCACGGCTCCATCGATGGGATAAAGGTGCATCAGGCACAATTCAGTCGGCGCCTTGGCCGCTTCGGCGATATGCACGTCAATCGCCTCGTCCGAGAGTGCTTTCACGAAATCACCCTTCCAATACCACTGCAGCCCCTTCGGAAAGAATGGATCGAACAGCGCGTTGATCGCAGGGAACGGCATTTCGCCCATCCAGTTGAAGATCGGAGCCGGAAGTTTATCGAGCAGCGGCGCCAGCACTCGCTGCCCGGCCTCGACTGATCCGTTGTAGATGCCGATGATCGCGCACGCGTGCTTTCCCCATCCCTCCTTGGGGAACGGATCCATCGAGGGAACGGTCTTTAAACCAACGAAGATTCCGAGGTCTTCCGGTGCGGTGGGCAAGAAATCGCGATAGGCACGCATGACCTGTTTGGCGTTCACTGCATCCCAGAAGATGGGGCCCGCGAAGACCATCTTCACGGGGTGGGCTCGAAACAGGAAGCTGGTCACCACGCCGAAGTTGCCACCTCCACCGCGAATAGCCCAGAACAAGTCCGGGTGCTCGCGCTCGCTGGCCGTCACGACGCTGCCATTGGCGAGGACGATGTCCGCTTCCAGAAGATTGTCGACGGTCAGGCCGTGTTTGCGCGTGAGATAGCCCGTCCCGCCGCCGAGCGTAAATCCCGCCACGCCCGTCGACGACACAATGCCGAGGGGAACGGCAAGACCGAACGCATGAGTCGCGTGATCGACATCTCCCGATGTGCAGCCGGGTTCAACACGGACGGTCTTCATGGCCGGGTCCACTCGAACGCTCTTCATCATCGACAGATCGATCACGAGCCCGTCGTTACAGCTGCCCAGGCCCGGTCCGTTGTGGCCGCCGCCACGAATGGCCACCAGCACGTTCTGGTCCCGCGCGAAGTTAACAGCGGTGATGACGTCGGCAATGTCGACGCAGCGTGCGATGAAGCGCGGCCGCTTGTCGATCATGCCGTTGTACAGGGCGCGCGCGGCGTCGTAGTCGGCATCAGTCGGTTGAATCAGCCGACCGCGAAGATTTTGCTGAAACGCTGCAATCGCTTGTTCGGTCATGTCGCCTCCGTGGGTTCGTCCGTCGGGTGGTCCGGTGGTCCCGAAACCGGCGACATTTTAGCCCAAGACCGTCCTGCGCCTCAGCGGCGGGACATAGAAAGGTATCTCCGCCGAAGCGGTTGAGGAAACTTCTCGATCGCATACCGCAGCATCGTCCGCGGCATGGTGCGCGCGTGCTTGCCGAGAAAACGCTCTTCGGCGCCGCGATCGCGCTTGCCGACTTCCCTCAGCATCCAGCCGACGGCTTTATGGATGAGGTCGTGCTCGTCCCGGCGCAGCAGCCCGGCAATGGTGAGCGCGTCTTTGAAATCTCTCTGGCGGATGTAGTGATACGTCGCGATCATCGCGATGCGCCGCTCCCACATCGATTTCGATCGCGCCAGCCTTCTCAGCACGCGGCGATCGCGCGGTTCGAGGTGCGCGCCGACGATTTGCGCCGCCGAACTATCGACCAGGTCCCAGTTGTTGATCGACTTCGTGTTGCGGAGATACAGCTGATGGATCGCCTGACGCGTGGGCGCGTCGGCACGCGCGTACTGCCCGACCATGATGAGAAGCGCCAGCAACCGTTCTTCGTGCCATGGCGATTGCAGCAGCTTGACGACATACTTCAACGGCATGTCGCGATATTCGCGCGCGATCGCGCGAAGCTGCGGAACGGAGGCGCCGAGAAAGCGATCGCCCGCGCCATATTCGCCGGGACCGGTCTTGAAAAACGATGCGTGGCCCGCAGCCCGATCGGGGCTCGCGACCTTCCGGAGATCGCGCCGCATCGACGCCAACGCCGCACCCGTCGCACCTAACGCCCCTGGCGCACCCATCGCCCCAATTCTAGTCTTGGCGTAACGCTTGAACCGGATTCAACGTCGAGGCTTTGTGTGCGGGATGTAGCCGGCTGAACACCGACCAGTCGCCCGACGAGGTGGTCGCACACGTCGGAAATGCTTGAAATCAGTACGGATCGCGCGCACGCATCCATTCCGAACCCGCGAGCGGCGCCGGTCGCAGGGACCCCCGCCCTTCGAACGACCTCAGGGCGTCCCCCGTTCTCTTTCCCTCTAACATCGTTCGATTCTATGCGACACTATGGGCCGACGCTTCGACAACAAAGGAGATTTGATGGCCAAGACAGCGAAGAAGAAGACCGCACGGAAAGCCAACGCCGCTTTCATGAAGCCCATGACGCCAAGCGCAGCACTCAGTGAGGTGATCGGCGACAAGCCGATGCCGCGCACTGAAGTCACCAAGAAGCTCTGGGCTTACATCAAGAAGAACGGCCTGCAGGATGCCAAGAACCGGCGCAACATCAATGCCGACGAGAAGCTCAAGCCGGTGTTCGCCGGCAAGAAGACCGTCAGCATGTTCGAGATGACCAAGCTGGTCAGCAAGCACCTCAAGTAAAACGGTCTTCAGGTTGGTGGTTGGTGTTTGGTGGGTTTCCACCAACCATCCAACCGCCAACCATCAACCGCCCAATCCTCCGGGAGGACAGATGGCTACGCAGGCAGCTCCGGCCGCCGCTCCGCGCGCGGCGATCTGGGAAGACTTCATCGATATCTTCTACGCGCCGTCTGCCGTGTTCCGGCGCCGGGAGACCGGCAACTTTTTCATTCCCCTGGCAGTCATCACCATCGTGTGCGGCGTGCTGTTCTATCTGAACAGCGGCGCCCTGCAGCCGATGTTCGACGCCGAGTTCGATCGGGGGATGGCGGTCGCAAGACGGCAGAATCCGAACATGCCGGCCGAGGCGATCGAAAACATGCGCAGCATCATGTCGCGCGTACAGATAGTGATGATCTTCGTCTTCATCCCGATAGCGATTTTCGGTGTAGGCGTGGCGACGTGGCTCGCCGGCAAGCTGGTCGCTGCGAAGCAGACGTTCAAAGCCGCGCTCGTCGTCGGCGCCTATGCGTACGCGCCGCGCATCATCGACGGCGTGCTGCAGGGGTTGCAGGGGCTCTTCCTCGATCCTGAGCAGCTCAACGGACGCTTCCGCCTGTCGCTCGGCATCGGACGTTTTCTCGATCCGGACACCGCGTCGCCGCTGCTCCTCGCGATTGTGGGCCGCATGGATCTGATCACGATCTGGATCACGGTGCTCATCGCGATCGGCCTGTGCGTCACCGGGCGCATCCCGCTCCGCAAGGCCGCGATTGCCGCGGCGATTGTGTGGCTGATCGGCGGGCTGCCACTCATCCTCCCCGCCCTGCGGCAGGGGTAGCTTTCTCTATTCGCTTTTCGATCTTCGTTTCTCGTTACATCAGGCCATCCAAATCCGGCAGGCGGCGCTCGTACACTTCCTCCATGAGCGGGCTCGACAGCAGGAAATCGGCTGTCGCACGATTGCAGGCGATGGGGACGTTGTACACGACCGCTACGCGCAGCAGCGCCTTCACGTCGACGTCGTGTGGGTGAGGCGCGAGCGGATCCCAGAAGAAGATGATGAAGTCGATCCGGCCTTCGGCCACCCCAGCGCCAACCTGCTGATCGCCGCCGAGAGGGCCGCTGCGGAAGCGGTGCACGGTCAGCCCCAACTCTGCTGCAATCATGCCGCCGGTCGTGCCTGTCGCGAACAGCTCGTGCCGCGCGAGCGTGCCCTGGTTATACGTGGCCCACTCGAGAATGTCGGGCTTCATGTTGTCGTGCGCGATCAGCGCGATCCGCTTGCGCCGCTCGGTCAGCAATGAGCGAAATGCCATACCTGAGACTGTAATCTAGAATCTGGAATCTATAATCTAGGCTTATGCCCACAGTGATCGCAGCGCCGTCAGTCATTCAAGCTGCAGGACATCCACCGAAACGTATCGAGGAATATGCCGGGCGCGTGAATTCGGGCCATGCGAACGTGAGCGTGGCGCGCATGCAGTCGCCGTCGGGATGGAAAGAGCCCGGGCAACGCCCCGACTTCGAGGAAATCACGATCGTGCTTCGCGGCACGGTGCGGGTCGAGCACGAGAACGGCGTCATGGACGTGCACGCAGGCCAGGCTGTGGTGACGCATCCCGGCGAGTGGGTGCGCTACAGCTCGCCAGGGCCTGAAGGTGCGGAGTACGTCGCGGTCTGTCTGCCGGCATTTTCGATGGACACGGTGCACCGCGATGGCGATAGCTGAATCGATCCTTCCTGAATTCGATCACGAGACGGCGACCACGCGGACGCTCCTCGAGCGGGTGCCTGAAGCAATGGTCGAGTGGAAGCCGCACGTCAAGTCGATGTCGCTCGGTCAGCTCGCCATGCACATCGCGAACCTCCCGCAGTGGGCGTTCATCACGCTCGAACGCAAGGAGTTCGATCCGAACCCGCCCGACGGTCCTCGTATCACGACCCCGCCGTTCGAGTCGGCATCCCACTTGCTCCACTTGTATGACACCAATGTCAGCGCAGCGCGCGCGCTGCTGTCGCGCATGACCGACGGAGAGTTCATGGTGCAGTGGACGCTGAAGAACGGCGGCAAGAGCCTGTTCAGCATGCCGCGTGTCGCGGTCTTCCGGTCGTTCATCCTCAATCACGCAGTTCACCACCGCGGCCAGCTGAGCGTCTACCTCCGCATGCTCGACGTGCCCATCCCGAATATCTACGGCCCGACGGCCGACACGCAGACATAGGCTTTGGGCTTTGGGCCGTGGGCTTTTGGCCTAGACCTAGAGCCCAGAGCCTAAAGCCGTTCTGCAAAGATGCTTTTGACGACGAATCCGACGTTGGCGGGGCGTTCGCCGAGGCGGCGCATGAAGTAAGGAAACCATTCACGGCCGAACGGCACATACACGCGCACGCGATGGCCGGCGTCGCGAAGTTCAGCCTGCAGATCGCGTCGAATTCCGTAGAGTAATTGGAACTCGTACGCGTCCGAGGCGATCGCGCGATCCGCGGCGAAACGCTTGACCTCGTCCAGGATTTCCTCATCGTGCGTCGCGATGGCGGGGTAGGCCCCTTCGGCGAGCAGGCGCTTCGCGAGCCGCGCGTAGGCGGCATCCACGTCAGACTTCAGCTGATGCGCGAGGCTCTTCGGTTCGCGGTATGCGCCCTTCACCAGCCTGATGCGCGCCCCCAGCGCGTTGACGCGCTCGAAATCCTTCTCGGTACGGTACAGGCACGATTGCAGCACGATTCCCACGTTGCGATGCCCGAGCTTCCAGACCGTCTCGAAGATGTCGAGCGTCGCATCCGTATACGCCGAACTCTCCATGTCGATGCGGACGAAGAAGTCTGCCCTGAGCGCAGTCGAAGGGCCGCACGCCTGGGCCGCTGTCAAAATCCTCCGCAGGTTGTCGACGCAGATCGCGCGATCGACGTCGAGGCCAAGCTGCGTCAGCTTGAGCGACAAGTTGCGCTCGGCGCCAGCCCGGGCGACGGCGTCGACAAGCTGCAGATATTCGCGCGTGGCGTTTTCAGCCGCCGCCAGCGACGTGACGCTCTCGCCAAGATAGTCGAGCGTGCACAGCAGCCCCTGCGACTGTATGTGCCGTACCGCCGCGATCGCGTCTTCGACGGTTTCGCCGGCGATGAAGCGCCGGGCGAACGCGTGGGTTCCCGACATGCCGTATCGGGACGCGAGGGTCTTCAGAATGCGGCTGTAGGAGAGCGCCTGGAAGAAGGATTTGGATGCAACATCAAACATCAGTGGGTGCGGGCAGAACCAGACGTGAGAAGGTGTTCGATCGAGCGCGCGTAGTACCGCAGGACGTTGCGGTCGCGAACGCGGAACCGTCCTCGATCGTAGACGATGATGCCGCGCGACTCGAGAGGCTCGGCGGCCTCGTCGACCGCCTGGCGGCCGCTGGAGACCCCGAGATTCGCGCCGACGGCGCGAAGCGTCTCGATAATCGCCTCGGCGCGCGACTCGAGATCGCGCCGGGTCACCGACGGCCGCATGGCCGTCGCGACGACGGACGTCGGTAGCACCTTGATGAGCTTACCGATCGACGCCGTCGTCAGCCGGCCCAGCTCCATGATGTCGCGGCGCGACTCGGCCTCCCAGCCGTCGAGCGGAATCGGCCGACCGAATGTGAGGAAGCAACGCGATCGATACCCGACCGCGTACCGCACCATCTCGGCGAGCTCGCGCGCAAACGGTCGCTGCCTCCGCTTGACGCGCTGCTTGGCCAGAATGTGATCCTCGAGCACGAGATCGTAGGAGATGGCCGTCGGCACGATCATCAGCCCTGGCGTTTCCGAGTTCAGCGCCGCGTGCAGCAGCCCGGTCTTCGGCGACTTCAGCTCGCCGCTGTAGCTTCGTCCCCCTTCCGGGTAGAACAGCAGATCGTGGCGGCGGAGCAGCTCGGCGACGTACGCCTTCAGCGTGACCAGGTACGCTGGATCCTTCGCGTTGCGGCGGATGGGAATCGCGCCCGTCACGTAACGATGAATCAGGCCGAGCGGTCCGCCGAAGAGGTTGATGCCGGCGGCGATGATGGGCGGCCGCACGCCGTTGTCGTCGAGGACGACCGGCTCGACGAGATAGTCGGTGTGGCTTTTGTGATTCGACGCGTAGATGACCCGCCCGGCGCGCGTCGCCGCCTCGACGATGTCGAGATGCTCGACGCGGCGATCGATCTTCCGCAGAATCGGGTAGAGCGGGTGCTTGAGCGCACGGTAAAACGGATACCGCTGCGTCGTCTTGAGCTCTTCGAGATACGCGAACACTCGCTCGCGGCCATCGGAGCCGCCGTGCGAGCTCTGAAGGTATCTCACGACGTCCTCGCGCGAGAGGACGGCTTGAGCGAGGTCGTCAGGCACCATTGAGTGCCTGAACTATAGCATGCGCGAACTCCGTGGTTGACGCTTTCCCGCCGAGATCGCGCGTCGTCTTCTCGGGCGTCGAGAGCACGTGGACGAGCGCCGTTTCGATGCGGCGCGCGGCGGCCGACTCGCCGATATGATCGAGCATCAATAGCGCCGAGCGCAGCAGCGCGATGGGATTCGCGATGTTCTTGCCGGCGATGTCGGGCGCGCTGCCGTGCACAGCTTCGAACACGCCGACCGTTTCGCCGAGGTTCGCCGCGCCGACGGTGCCGAGCCCCCCGACGAGGCCGGCGCATAAATCCGACACGATGTCGCCGTACAGGTTCGGCAGCAGCAGCACGTCGAATTTTTCAGGCCGCATGACGAGGTTCATGCACGCCGCGTCGACGATCTGCTCGTCATACACGATGCCTGGATGCGTGGCCGCGACCGTGCGCGCGCATCGGATGAACAGGCCGTCGCTCATCTTCATGATGTTCGCCTTGTGGATCGCGGTGACGCGCTTGCGTCCCATGCGCACCGCGTAGTCGAACGCGAAGTGTGCGATGCGGGTCGACGCGCGCTCCGTGATGATCTTCAGGCTCTCCACCACCCCGGGCACGACTTCGTGCTCGAGGCCCGCGTACAGGTCCTCGGTGTTCTCGCGCACGATGACGAGATCGACGTGCTCGAAGCGCGATCGGACGTGCGGCAGGTTGGACACCGGCCGAAGGTTCGCGTACAGGTCGAGCGCCTTCCGCAAGCCGACGTTGACGCTCGTAAAGCCTTCGCCGACCGGCGTCGTGACGGGGCCCTTGAGCGCCACTTTGTTTCGGCGGACCGATGCGATGAGATCGTCGGGCAGCGGCGAGCCGTGTTTCTCGAGCGCGAGCACGCCCGCGTCGTGCCGCTCCCATGTCACAGCGACGCCCGAGGCTTCGATGATCGAAACAACCGCAGCCGTCACTTCGGGTCCGATACCGTCGCCCGGAATAAGCGTAATGGTGTGAGTCATTGCTTAGGCGCGGGCCCCCGCCCGCTAGCCGCGCGGGTACCGTCGCGCGCTTCCCAGAAGAGGAGCATCAGGCCGCCGATCGCGATTGGCGCGAGGAAGTTGACAGGCAGGCTTCGAAGATGAAGCCCTGCATACAGCGTGAAGCTCAGCATGGCGACGGCCACCCGAACCTGGCGAAGAACCCAGAGGGACGCGGGCCGAGCAGCGCCATCCCGAACAAGGTCGTCAAGCACCAGAGAGCCGGCGAGGTACGACGTGAGAAAGAACCGGTGCAGCGCGACGCCCGACACGGGCGCAACGATGGCCCCAATCGTGATGATGCCGCCGAACCAGACAGAGAGCGCAAGCACGTACACATACCGCAGCGCGACCACACCGTCATTATAATTTGAAGCCGTGAGCGTAATGTGGACTGAATGGTCGCCTCGCGCGTTTGCGCGCGCAGAAGCGGAAAAGAAGCCCGTTCTGCTGTCGCTCGTCACGGCGTGGTCGGACGAGTGCGCGGCGATGGATCAGACGACGTACGCAGCACCCGATGTCGTGTCGTTGATCGACGAGCGGTTCGTGGCCGTGCGCGTCGACGCCGATCGCCGGCCCGACGTGAACGAGCGCTACAACCTTGGCGGTTGGCCGACGACGGCCTTCCTCACGAGCCGCTGCGACTTGTTGAGTGGCGGAACCTATCTCGACGCCGCGCAGATGATCGCGACCTTGCAGCAGGTCGCGGACGCCTACCGCGATCGCGCCAAAGAGATTGCACTGCGGAGAATTCGCCTTCAGGCGGACGCTCGAGCATCGCGCTCGCGTGCAGACCGATTCCGATCCGCACGCCAGCGTCGCGCAATTCCGCTCGCTCCTCATCGCGCGCTTCGATTCGCTCAACGGCGGGTTCGGGACCTCTCCGAAGCTGCCGCATCCCCAGGCGCTGCTCGTTTGCGCTCTCTCTCGCCGGTGACGGCGACAGCGAGCTCGCAGGCATCGCTGCGCTGACGCTGCAACGCATGACGGCGTTGTGGGATTCGGGCACGGGCGGTTTTTATCGTTATGCCGACGCGGCCGATTGGAGCGATCCCGGAACGGAGAAGACGCTCGACGACAATGCCGCGCTTCTGCACGTGTACGTCGAGGCGGCATTGCGCCTGCGCGATGCCGGGTGCCGCGAGCAGGCGGCGGCGATGGTGCGGTGGGTGAGAGGAGCGCATGGCCGATGAGGCGCACGGCGGTTTCTTCAACGCCGCGTCACCGCGCACCGTCGACAAGACGATGTACGTCGACAGGAACGCGATGATGGTCGGCGCGTTCATCAGGGCTGCGGCGCTCTTCGACGATATCTGGCTCCGCGATTTTGCATTGAAGTCGCTCGAGGCGGTCATCGTGCCCGCGTACAAGCCGGGGGAAGGTGTCGCGCACCTGGCCGGCGCGGACGGCGCAGGACAGGGTGCGTGGGCTGCTGACGGATCAAATCCACGTCGCGTCGGCGCTTATCTGGGCGCATGCGGCGACGGGGCAGTTGCCGTACTCGATGCTGGCCGCCGAGGTGCTTCAGTTCGCGATCCGCACGATGTGGGAGGACGCGGCGGGCGGCTTCCGCGACCGTATGGTTGAGGAGGACCCGGTCGTGCCGTTCGAGCTCAACTGCCATGCCGCGTGCGTGCTCGATCGGCTCAGCGTGCTCACGGGTGATGCGGCGTATCAGGACCGGGCCCGCGCGATTCTGCAGTCGCGCGCGCCAGAGTATCAGGAGCACGGCCTCTTCGGCGCGCCATATGCGCTGGCTGTTCGGGAGGTCTTCGATCGGCGTCCGCCGGCCGGGCTCGAGTTGAGCCCTGTTGACTGGCAGCTCGGGTAGGGCCGACCTGAAGGTAGGGCCGACCTGAAGGTCGGCCCTACGCGGTACCGATGACGTGGTCGGACGGCATTGTACGGACGAGCGTGGTTCGGACGACGCGGTACGGTACGTCAGTGCCGACCTTCAGGTCGGCCTGAGGAGCGAGATGCCGCAGATCGATGAGCTACGCTGGTCGCGTCGCTTCGAGGGGAACCGCAGCACATCAGTGCGGCGGGCGTGACGCGAACGGGACAGCGGCTCGCCACCATCGAGAACACGTCTACCTTTAGTCCCTCCGCCCGCGGGCGGCGGCGCATCGTCGTGGTCGCCGACAACGACCGCGCCGCGCGCGCCACGCTTGCGGCGATTCGCTGGTTCAAAACCGAGGCACCCGGACGCCTGCGCGATCGGTGGGACCTCAGCGCCGTTCTGCTTTCGCATGCGAACGACGCCACACCAGCTCAACAGCTCGAATTCCCACCGTCGAAGGGATTCTTCGATTCGCCCGAACAGCCCGAGAGCCGTTATCTGTGGCGATGGGTGGCCTATCAGGCGCCCGATCTTCTGCTGCAGATCCGGGGTGGGGACGTGCTTTCCCGAAGTACGCCGCCCGCCGGCTCGCTTGCGGCGGCGATGGCCGGCGGATCTGAAATCGGCACCGTGCCCGCCGTCTACGGCTCGGCGCGCGAAGCTGATGGTCCGACACTCCTCTCGCAAGTGCTGAACGGCGCGGCCGACACACCGCCAGTCGGAAATCAGGTCGACGCTCGTCGCGCGGTCGTCGCGCGATCCGCTCGCGGTGGCGCGCGTCCTCGCCGCTCGATATCCGCAGAACTCCGCTCGTCAGCTACATCCCCTCGGTCGCGTGGGCCAATACGCTTCGTCTTGCGGACATCACAAAGGATGATGCGTTGCGGCAGAAGGTGCTGACGCGAGACGCGCCCGTGGGTCTCGCGCGAGCGGCCGTTGTTTGGCGAGCGCGTGGCGTTGACCGCTGTCGCGGGCACGATGATCTACGCCGACCTCGCGAGGCGGGGCGATGAGTCCGCGCGGGCGCTGGCCGTGCAGGGCGCCGAAGAGGCGCTGAAAGTCGCGCCGACCGGATACGCGCAGCACGGCGCCGGCTGGACCGACGACATGTTCATGCTTGCGGCGATTCTGTCGCGGTCCGGTACCATGCCGGGGCGGCAGCGCGATCTCGATCACCTCGCCGGCATGCTCATCTCATACGCCGGCCGGCTCCAGCGTCAGGACGGCGTGTTCGTGCATTTCACCGATGGGCGAGTCGCGTGGGGACGCGGAAACGGATTTGCGGCGCTCGGCCTGACCGAGGCGCTCACGTCGCTCCCGGCCGAATCATCGAGTCTCGTGCGCGGGTGCTCGACGATTTATCGGCGTCACATGAACGGCATGCTCGCGATGCAGGCGCCAGACGGCATGTGGCGGCAGGTTGTCGATGAGCCAGGCGCGTATCGGGAACAATCTGTGACGGCGATGACACTGACGGCCATGGCGAGAGGCATTCGACTCGGATGGCTCGATGCGAAGACCTATCGGCCCGTCGTCGATCGCGCGTGGCGCGCGCTTGCGGCGCACATCACCGAGAGCGGCGCCATCGTCGACATCTGCACGGGTACTGGTTCGCAGGCGACGCTGCGGTTGTATCTGGATCGTCCCGCGATCAGCGGCTTCGACGATCGCGGCGGTGCGATGGGGCTATTGGCCGCACTTGAGATGAATGAGCTCCAGTGACGTCACGTTGATGCGCATGCCGGCCGGCCTGTCGATGAACAGCCCTTTGACGAGCACCGTGTTCTCAACGAGCTCTGGACCGGGGTAGACGCTGATCAGCTCGATCGTGTTCGTGCCGGTCGATGCCGCAGATAACATCTTTTTGTCTTCCGGCGACAGCAGATCCCGTGTCGTCACCTGAGGATCCGTACTCCTGGTCAGGGTCCACGCGCTGGAGCCCTTCTGCAGACAACCGACAGCCTGCACCAGCGCGCCGGAGCGTGGCTTGCTCGGCCCGCCTCGCGGGATCATTCGGATGCCCGCGAGCGCGCCCTTCACATCGGTGAGCTCGGACGTGCCGGCGGGATACCCGTTCTGCTGAAGGATGAAGGCTACCGTGTCCAGCTTCTGGGCTTCCGTCACGTCGCTGCTTCCGACCTCGGGCATCGTGTCGCGGATTTTGTGGAACAGCCGCTCGACAGACTGCATTTCCCACTTCACCATGAAGGCCGGGCCGATCAGCGCAGGCCCTTCGCCTCCGCTGAGATCTTCATGATGACATTCACTGCAGTGGTTTGCGACGACGGAGCGGCCGCGCTCGGCCTGGTCGGTCGTGTACGTGCCTGCCCAGATTGGCGGGGAATCCTGCGCGACCAACGACGTAAAAATACTTACGGTGAATGCGGCCAGTAGTGCCGCGTGTCCGAGCCGCATATATGTCAAGGATACGTTATGAGGCGGGCGAGACGAAACAGGCGACTGGGAGACGCGCGTCTCCCAGTCGCCTGCTGCATTACTTCTAGAACCGGAACCGAACCTGCATCTGCATGGTTCGCATACCCATTGCGGCGGTCGCCGCACCGAAGCCCGCGGTCCTTGGCGTCAACCGGGCCGGGTCGATGGAGCCATTCGCCAAGCGTCTGCGAATTGCGGATGGTCAAGTCCGTCGGACTGACGAACTGGATCTCATTCTGACGATTCGAGATTACGACGGTATTGAACGCGTTGAACATGTCGAGTCGGAGCTCCAGCGCGCGGCTGGCCCCGATACGAATGTCACGCGACAACGACAGGTCGACGATCTTGTTGGGGCACGCCCGCATGATGTTGCGTCCCGACTCGAGACCGAGGCTGCCGTAAGTGGGACCGGTCACCGCCGCGGTGTTGAATTGCACGTACTGATCGCCTGAGCATCCGCTGCCCGGGTCGCCGGTGTAGCGAATCCGTGCGCCGTAATCGGGCGAGCCCGTCAGGTTCACGCTGCCGCCGTTGTTCTGATAGTTGTAGGTCAGGTCGTAGGCCTGGCCGGATCCCGCGGTCAGCACGCCGGCGATTTGCCAGTCGTTGAGGACGGCCCCGACGATCTTGCCAAGCGCCTCTGGCGCGCGCGGCGTGGCCCAGATTGCATTGGCCTTGAAGAAGTGCGGCCGCATGTCGAGGTTCTTGTTCAGTTCCTCATACTCCGCCTGATCGGCGCGGAGCGAGAACGAGCCGTCCGCCGCGTGCTGCAGCCGTTTCACCAGCCCGGTGTTACCCGTGAAAGAAAGCCCCAAGGTGTAATTGGCGCCGAAGGAGAACCCGTTGCGGAAGCGCCGATTCAGTGAGAACTGCAACGAGTGATACGTGTCCCAGAACTCGGTCGTATTCTGCTCGACGGTACCGAGGCCGCGGTACGGCCGCAGCAGGTTGGCCGTATACGCGTTGGCGCCGGGCACACTGCTCGTCCCGAGCGTCGGGTCCTGATTCTGCGGCGAGATACGCGGCGCCGATGTCGACCGCGTTCATGTTCATGCGCGTGCCGCCCTGGAACGACCCGAGCCGATTGAACCCGTGGTTCCCGACGTACGAGATGTCGGTTGCCAGGGACCAGGGAAGCGCGCGCTGCACGCCCGCTTGCCATTGCCATGACGCCGGCACTTTCGCCTCATACTGGAACGTGATCAGCGCCGGAACCGGAACCGGGGCCAGACCCTGACCCAGCGTTTGCAGCTGCCCGTTGCGAAGGTCGCGCGCCGTTGCGAGCGGCGGGTTGCCGGGAATCGAAAAGACCGTGTTGCCGTCCGGCCGGTCGTAATACAACCCGCCGCCGGCACGCAGGATGGTGTCCTGGTTGCCGGTCAAGTCATACGCCATGCCGAAACGAGGTCCGATGACCAATGTCGGCCAGAGGTACCCGGTCTCCGCGATGCCGTCTCCTGCCCGCTTGATGCCATTGAGCGCGTTGCCAGTGCCCGGAATCGGCGTGCCGATCGCGGCCTGCGTGTTTGCCGCGCCCGGTACGGTCAGGACCTGGCTCCCGCGCGGATCCCTCGCGTTACGAAGGTTTCCGGTGCACGTTGTCGCCCCGTTGCTGCAGCCGGCGACATACAGGAGCGGTGCCTGTGACAGTGACCACTGTTCGGGGAAGAAGTTCGACATCTGCTGGAACCGGTCGTGCTGTGGCTGCTGCCGCGTAAACCGCACACCGTAGTCGACGGTCAACTTGTTGTTCACCTTCCAGTTGTCCTGGACGAAGAACTCCGTATTGTCGTAAACCATGTGGCCTTCGATGAAATCGGAGGCCTGCAGGTATTGCGTGAACACGCCAGTCGCCGCGTTCGCATACCCAAAGCCCGTATCGAGGCCGTTGTTCGTGTCGTTGCCGAAGTTCACGTAGCCCTGGAACGTGAGGTTGGCAATGCCGCCGGCGCCGGTGTTCTGCGCCTTGAAGCTGTGGTTGTTGTAGAAGCCGGCCTTCACCGTGTGCGAGCCCATGACCTTCGTCAAGCTGACCGACACGTCGTTCGTGCGATTGATGTTCAGCCAGCCGGGGTACCGCTGATTCGGAGGCGCCGCGCCGATTCGGCTGCCCCATCCGAAGACGGGCGGCAGGTTGATCATGCTGTTTTGTTCATCCCACCAAGGCGCCCCGACGTCGTTCATGACTTCCAACACGTAGTAGTTGTCGTTGTTGACCTTCCCGGCGTTCGGATACAGCATCGGGAAAGCGGCCAGATCTTTCAATCGATTAGAAGACTCGTTGATGAGCACGCCGCCTTCGTTGCCGCCCGTCAGCTCATTGCGGATGAAACCCCACGTGCCCTCGACGAAGGTCGTGGAGTTGATCATGTAGTTCACGTTGGCCGCGTAGTTGGTGACGTAGGGATACGGTGTCAAGACATCCGTGAATCCCTCAATCGTGCCCGGGGTGACGATCTTCCTGCCGCGCTGGCCGGCGTACTTCCAGTTCACTCTCAATTGCGGGCTCAACTGATAGTCGATGCGGATGGCCGGTTGCTGAATCAGGTTTTCGACCTTCGGCGGCGCGATTTCGTAGTTGTAATTCGTCGCAGCCGCCTGCTGAATATTCGGCAGCGGATACCGGTTCAGGACTGCGAGGCCCGTCTGGTACAGGCGATCCGCCGGAATGCGGTTGCCCGGGAACGGTTGGCGCGTAATCGGATCGAGCAATTGCGGAATCGCCGCGCCGTTGTTGTCGAGGCTCTGCGAAAAGTCGCCGGCGCGCTCGAGCGCCGTCGGCACGCGCAGACGGATCGGGTTGCCGTTGTTGATCGGGTTGTTGCGCGGACGGTACTCGTGGCTGTAGAAGAAGAACAGCTTGTTCTCGCCGCCGGGCCGGCCGATCGGGCCGCCGAGAGAGTAGCCCCAGTCTTTTTCTTTAAGGAGGGGTTTGGGGTCGCCATTCTTCTGGTTCACCCAGGTGTTCGCGTTCCAGTCCGAGTTCCGCTCAACGTCGTACAACGATCCGCGGAACTGGTTGGATCCGCTCTTGGTCACGGCCGTGATCTGCAGACCGCTCGACCGTCCGAATTCGGCTTGGTAGCCCTGCGTCAGGATCTTCACCTCGCCGATCGACTCGGTGTTCAGCTGAAGCATCTGGCCGTTGCTGCCCGTATCCATGGCCGAGACACCATCCATCATGATGTTGTTCTGACCTGCGCCGCCGAGGCGAGTCGCGCCCGCTCCGCCGAAGCCGCCCGTCGTATCGCCGGTGATGACACCTGGCGTGAACGCCACGACGTTGATGAAGTTGCCGCGAGTGATCGGGAGGTTTTCAATTTGCGCGGTCTCGACGACGTACGACCGCTCGGCGCTCTGGCTCTGCACCATCACGGTTTCCGCCGTGACGTTCACGGTCTCGGCAATCCCGCCGGTTTCCAGCGTAATGGCCGGTACGCCGATGCGGTCGGCGCCGCTGACGCGGATGCCGGCGCGGCGCACCGTCTTGAAGCCGTCGAGGCTCACTTCGACCGTGTAGGTGTCCGCCGTCACGTTCGGAAACGTGTAGTTGCCAGCCGCATCTGTCATCGCCGGCGCGGACTTCGTGGCGCGCGCCTCGCTGATCAACACCACAGTGGCGCTGGGAATCACCCCGCCCTGCTGGTCGCGTACCGTGCCCGAGATGGTGCCGGTCGTAATCTGCGCGAATGCGGCAGGCGCCGCCATGCACGCGATCAGAACAATCGCCGCCGAAATCCAGGTCCTTCGCAGCATAGGTTCCTCCCCTTAAAAAACCTGCCGAGTGTTGACACCTGTAATCGATTACACGAAATTTGAATGGCGGTATTGTGGCACTCGATTCGGGCGGCTGTCTACGGGCTTTCGTAAGGAAGGCTTATGGGGGAAAGAACAGGCGATCGGGATTTTTGGATCTCCCGATCGCCTGCATTCGACACGTAGTGCCGACCGTTTAGGTCGGCCCTCTAGAACCGGAACCGAACCTGCATCTGCACGGTCCGCATACCCATTGCTGCGGTCGCGGCACCGAAGCCCGCCGTTCTCGGCGTCAAGCGCGCCGGATCGATCGATCCGTTCGCCAGCGTCTGCGAGTTGCGGATGGTCAAGTCCGTCGGGCTGACGAACTGAATCTCCCCCTGGCGATTCGAGATGACCACGGTATTGAACGCGTTGAACAAGTCGAGCCGGAGCTCCAGCGCGCGGCTGGCCCCGACGCGAATATCACGCGACAACGACAGGTCGACGATCTTGTTCGGACACGCCCGCATGATGTTGCGTCCCGACTCCAGACCGACGCTGCCGTATGTGGGACCGGTCACCGCCGCGGTGTTGAATTGCACGTACTGATCGCTCGAGCATCCGCTCCCCGGATCGCCGGTGTAGAGAATGCGTGCGCCGTAATCGGGCGAGCCCGTCAGGTTCACGTTGCCGCCGTTGTTCTGATAGTTGTAGCTCAGGTCGTACGCCTGGCCGGAGCCTGCGGTCAGCACGCCCGCGATTTGCCAGTCGTTGAGGACGGCCCCGACGACCTTGCCAAGCGCCTCTGGCGCGCGCGGCGTGGCCCAGATCGCATTGGCCTTGAAGAAGTGCGGCCGCATGTCGAGGTCCTTGTTCAGCTCCTCGTAGTCCGCCTGATCGGCGCGGATGGAGAACGAGCCGTCTGCGCTGTGCTGCAGCCGTTTCACCAGCCCGGTGTTACCGGTGAACGACAGCCCCAGCGTGTAATTGGCGCCGAAGGAGAACCCGTTGCGGAAACGCCGATTCAGTGAGAACTGCAACGAGTGATACGTGTCGTAGAACTCGGTCGTGTTCTGCTCGACGGTGCCGAGGCCGCGGTACGGCCGCAGCAGGTTGGTCGTGTACGCGTTGGCGCCGGGCACGCTGCTCGTCCCGAGCGTCGGGTCCTGATTCTGCGCGAGATACGCGGCGCCGATGTCGACCGCGTTCAGGTTCATGCGCGTGCCGCCCTGGAACGACCCGAGCCGATTGAACCCGTGGTTCCCGACGTACGAGATGTCGGTTGCCAGGGACCAGGGAAGCGCGCGCTGCACGCCCGCTTGCCATTGCCATGACGCCGGCACTTTCGCCTCGTACTGGAACGTGATCAACGCCGGAACCGGAACCGGGGCCAGACCCTGACCCAGCGTCTGCAACTGCCCGTTGCGAAGGTCGCGCGCCGTCGCGAGCGGCGGGTTGCCGGGAATCGAGAAGACCGTGTTGCCGTCCGGCCGGTCGTAATACAACCCGCCGCCGGCACGCAGGATGGTGTCCTGGTTGCCGGTCAAGTCGTACGCCATGCCGAAACGCGGCCCGATGACCATCGTCGGCCAGATGTACCCGGTCTCCGCGATGCCGTCTCCTGCCCGCTTGATGCCATTGAGCGCGTTGCCGGTGCCCGGAATCGGCGTGCCGATCGCGGCCTGCGTGTTTGACGCGCCAGGTGCGGTCAGGATCTGCCCGGTTGCGCGGATCCATCGCGTTCCGAAGGTTTCCGGTGCACGTTGTCGCTCCGTTGCTGCAGCCGGCGATATACAGCAGCGGTGCCTGCGACAGCGACCACTGTTCGGGGAAGAAGTTCGACATCTGCTGGAACCGGTCGTGCTGCGGCTGCTGGCGCGTAAACCGGATGCCGTAGTCGACGGTCAGCTGGTTGTTCACCTTCCAGTTGTCCTGGACGTAGAACTCCGTGTTGTCGTAGACCATGTGGCCTTCGATGAAATCGGAGGCCTGCAGGTACTGCGTGAACACGCCAGTCGCCGCGTTCGCAAACCCGAAGCCCGTATCGAGGCCGTTGTTGGTGTCGTTGCCGAAGTTCACGTAGCCCTGGAACGTGAGGTTGGCGATGCCGCCGGCGCCGGTGTTCTGCGCCTTGAAGCTGTGGTTGTTGTAGAAGCCGGCCTTGATCGTGTGCGAGCCCATGACCTTCGTCAAGCTGACGGACACGTCGTTGGTGCGATTGATGTTCAGCCAGCCGGGGTACCGCTGATTCGGAGGCGCCGCGCCGATGCGGCTGCCCCATCCGAAGACGGGCGGCAGATTGATCATGCTGTTTTGTTTATCCCACCAGGGCGCCCCGACGTCGTTCATGACTTCCAACACGTAGTAGTTGTCGTTGCTGACCTTCCCGGCGTTCGGATACAGCATCGGGAAACCCGGCAGATCTTTCAATCGGTTCGACGACTCGTTGATGAGCACGCCGCCTTCGTTGCCGCCCGTCAGCTCGTTGCGGATGAAGCCCCACGTGCCCTCGACGAAGGTCGTCGAGTTGATCATGTAGTTCACGTTCGTCGCGTAGCTGGTGATGTACGGATACGGCGACAGGACGTCGGTGAATCCTTCGATCTGGCCGGGCGTGACGATTTTCCTGCCGCGCTGGCCGGCGTACTTCCAGTTCACGCGCAGCTGCGGGCTGAGCTGATAGTCGATGCGGATCGCCGGCTGCTGAGTCAGATTTTCGACCTTCGGCGGCGCGACTTCGTAGTTGTAATTCGTCGCGGCGGCCTGCTGAATATTCGGCAGCGGATACCGGTTCAGGACCGCGAGGC
The DNA here is from genome assembly GCA_963730445.1 of Vicinamibacterales bacterium. Taxonomy (GTDB): domain Bacteria; phylum Acidobacteriota; class Vicinamibacteria; order Vicinamibacterales; family JAMQPK01; genus JAMQPK01. The sequence goes on from CAVSRX010000010.1 coordinate 88,087, forward strand.
CCGTCTGGTACAGGCGATCCGCCGGAATGCGGTTGCCCGGGAACGGCTGGCGCGTGATCGGATCGAGCAATTGCGGAATCGGCGCGCCGTTGTTGTCCAGGCTCTGCGAAAAGTCGCCGGCGCGCTCGAGCGCTGTCGGCACGCGCAGACGGATCGGGTTGCCGTTGTTGATCGGATTGTTCCGCGGACGGTACTCGTGGCTGTAGAAGAAGAACAGCTTGTTCTCGCCGCCGGGCTTGCCGATCGGGCCGCCGATGGAGTAGCCCCAGTCTTTCTCTTTATTGAGGGGTTTCGGGTCGCCGTTCTTCTGGTTGACCCAGGTGTTCGCGTTCCAGTCCGAGTTCCGCTCCACGTCGTACAACGATCCGCGGAACTGGTTGGAGCCGCTCTTGGTCACGGCCGTGATCTGCAGGCCGCTCGACCGTCCGAATTCGGCCTGGTAGCCCTGCGTCAGGATCTTCACCTCGCCGATCGACTCGGTGTTCAGCGCCAGCATCTGGCCGTTGTTGCCCGTGTCCATCGACGAGATGCCGTCCATCATGATGTTGTTCTGGCCGGCGCCGCCGAGACGCGTCGCGCCTGCGCCGCCGAAGCCGCCCGTCGTATCGCCGGTGATGACACCTGGCGTGAACGCCACGACGTTGATGAAGTTGCCGCGGGTGATCGGGAGATTTTCGATTTGCGCGGTCTCGACGACGTACGACCGCTCGGCGCTCTGGCTCTGCACCATCACGGTTTCCGCCGTGACGTTCACGGTCTCGGCGATGCCGCCGGTTTCCAGCATGATGGTCGGCACGCCGACGCGGTCGGCGCCGCTGACGCGGATGCCGGTGCGGCGCACGGTCTTGAAGCCGTCGAGGCTCACTTCGACCGTGTAGGTGTCCGCCGTCACGTTCGGAAACATGTAGTTGCCAGCCGCATCTGTCATCGCCGGCGCGGACTTCGTGGCGCGCGCCTCGCTGATCAACACCACAGTGGCGCTGGGAATAACCCCGCCCTGCTGGTCGCGTACCGTGCCCGAGATGGTGCCGGTCGTGATCTGCGCGAATGCGGCAGGCGCCGCCATGCACGCGATCAGAACAATCGCCGCCGAAATCCAGGTCCTTCGCAGCATAGGTTCCTCCCCTTAAAAAACCTGCCGAGTGTTGACACCTGTAATCGATTACACGAAATTTGAATGGCGGATTATGGCACCCGATTCGTTGGCTGTCCATGAGATTTCGTAATCGATGACTCCAAAAATCCGTATCTGTAATAAATTGTTGTCGTGCCTACTATTTACGAGGTCGCCAAACGCGCGCGCGTCTCCACCGCAACGGTTTCGCGCGTGCTCAGCCGTCCCGATGTCGTCGCTGAAGGGACACGGCGCCGAGTGCTGCAGGCCATCGAGCGCCTCGGGTTCGAGCCGAATTCCACGGCAAAAAATCTCCGCACGCTGAAAACCGGCAAGCTGATCGTCTCGGTCCCCGATATTTCCAATCCATTTTTTTCGCTAATTCTCCAAGGGATTGAAGCGGCGGCGCAGCGCGAAGGGTATTCGGTGCTCGTCGGCGACACGCAGCACGACGAGAAGCGTGAAGAGGGATACGCGATGATGCTGCGGCGCAAGGAAGCCGATGGCCTGATCTTTCTCGGCCATCGTCTGCCTCACGAAGCCGCGACGATGATTCGTCTGATGAAGCCGAAATGCGCGCCCATCGTGAACGGCTGCGAGTTCAGCCCGACACTCGGCACGCCGAGCGTGCACATCGACAATGCCAAGGCGGCCTACGAGGCAATGGATCATCTGTATGGCCTCGGCCATCGCCGCATCGGCGTCGTCACGGGCCCTCTCGTCAGCCCGCTCAGCCGCGATCGGCTCGACGGCGCGACAGCCCGCGCCAAGGAAAAAAAAGCCGAGCGCAACTTGATCGTCGTGCAGGGAGATTTTTCAATCGAGTCGGGCGCGGCCGCGGCCGAGCGGCTGCTGGCGCGCGCCGAGCCGCCGACGGCGATCTTCTGTTTCAATGATGAAATGGCGATGGGCGTGATCGAAATGGCGAGGCAGCGATCGGTGCAGGTGCCCGCGCGACTTATCGGTCGTCGGATTCGACGACATTCGATTCGCGCGGCATACGCATCCGCCGCTGACGACGATCGCTCAGCCCGTGCGCCAGATCGGCGAAGGCACGGTGCGGCTGCTGCTCGGGATTCTGTCGGGCGGCGATGAGATGGACACGCCCGCCTCGGTCACCCTCAGGCACACGCTCGTCGTGCGCGCGAGCACGGGCCCGCCGCGCAAGCGCTAGCGCAGAAACGCTTCGGTCAATCCGCCGTCGACGGGAATGATGTGGCCGGTGGTTTTCGCGCTGTCGTCGCTCAGCAGCCACACGATGGCGTTCGCGCAATCGCGCGGAAGAATCGGGCGGCGCGTCAGCGTGCGCTGGGCATAGAAGTCGGCGAGCTTTCCCCGCAGGTCCTCGGTCGATTCCGATTCTGCGAACGCGATGTTGTACTTCTGCAGCGACTGCATCACCCGGTCGCGCGGAAACATCGTCGAGCCGGAGACGACGGTGGCAGGCGCGATCCCGTTCACGCGGACCAGCGGCGCAAGGCCGATGGCCAGCTCGCGGATAAGGTGGTTCACCGCGCTCTTGCTCGTGTCGTACGCTTCGCTGCCTTTCTTCGAGACGACGGCGTTCGCCGATCCGGTCAGCACCAGGGACGCGGGCAATTGCTGATCCTTGAAAATCCACTCGGTCTGCTGCGCGAGCAGGTAGTTGCCGGTCACGTTCACCAGGAAGGTCTTCGACCACTGGGCATCGGTCAGACGGCCGGATGCATCTGCGACCGGATAAATCGCCGCCGTGTTGACGATGCCGTCGATGCCGCCGAACTGAACGACGGTGAAGGCCGCGGCGTTGGAGAGGCTCTCCGCGGAGCTCAGATCGACCGTGATGGCCGCCACTGATTCGGCTGATGAAACCTCGGCAGCCTCCGCGGCAACCTGCGCTGCGCTTCCAGCCGCCGAATCGGCGACGACGACGTGCGCGCCTTTGCGCGCGAGGAGCAGTGCCACTTCGCGGCCGATGCCGCTGCCGCCGCCGACGACCATCACGATCTTCCGGCTGAATTCAGCCTCGGCGGGCATCCGCTGCAGCTTCGCTTCTTCGAGCGCCCAGTACTCGATGCGGAACGCTTCGGAGCGCGGCAGCGCGACGTAGTTGTGGAACTGTTCGAACTGGCCGGCTTGCTCCGCGCGCCTGGCCTGGGGTAGTGGGCCGTCGTTCGCAGAGGTTTCGAGTGCAGTCGCGCCCGCCATCACGTTGATGGCGTTCAGGAAGAACTCGGTCGCTATCCGCGCTTCCTTCTTGTTTCTGCCGAAGCCGAAGAGCCCGACACCGGGAATGATGACGACCGACGGGTTCGAGTCGCGCAGCTTCGGCGAGTCTGCCGCCGAGAACGATTCGTAGTAGCGCTTGTACTCGCTGCGGTAGTCGCCGACCTGCATGCGAATCGCGGCCTTCAGCGTCTCGACGGTGCCGGCTGACGGGTCCCAGTCGACGAAGAACGGGCAGATGCGCGTGCGAAGAAAATGATCGGGGCAGCTCGTGCCGAGGCGGCTCAGCGCGCTGGCCCAGCGTGAGCCGGCAAAGGTGAGGGCTTCGTCCGTGTCCGTGAAATGCGCGATGACGCGCCGGTTCGACGACAGGGTTCCGCGCAGCGCCGGCAGAATCTGGGCGGCGATGTCGGCCCGGTCATCGAGCGGTTTGTGCGCGGGGCCGCCGAATGCCGCGGCCTTGCCGGCGCGATGCTCGTCGATGAACGCGCCCATCTGATCGATCGTGCGGATGCTGTTGAGGTAGCACTCTCGCTGCGTGGCCCCCCAGGTAAAGAGCCCATGGCTGCCGAGAATCAACCCTTCAGCGCCCGGGTTGTCCCTGACCGCCGATTCGATGAGCAGAGCGAGCTCGAACCCGGGCCGTTGCCACGGCACCCAGATGATGTGCCGGCCGAACCGGCGATTGAATTCCTCGAGCTTCTGTTTGCCGTTTGCCGATGCGGCCAGCGCGATCGCCCAGTCGGGATGCAGATGATCGACGTGCGGCGCGGGGAGAAACGCGTGGAGCGGCGTATCGATCGACGCCGCGACGCGGTTCTGCCCGAATGCGGCGGGCGGGTAGTACTCCACCATCTCGTCTTCGAAGGCTTCGCCGCGATAGCGCGCTTTGAGCTGTTCCAATTTGTCGAGATAGAGCAGCGCGAACCCCGCGTCGGTGATCGAGCCGAGATCGCCGCCGCTGCCTTTCACCGCGAGCACGCGCACTGGCGCACCCGTGAACGGATCAGGCACATCGATCTTCGAGCTCGTGTTGCCGCCGCCGAAGTTCGTGATGCGCAAGTCCCGGCCGAGGAGATTGGAGCGATAGCGAAGCAGGGACAGCGGATGTGCCGCAAGCCGATCGGCCTCGCGCTCGTCCCAGAGATCGTTCAGATGTGTCAGGGCTGTCGTGTCAGGCATAGAGGAGTCCGCAGTACTGCTGAAAACGCGTGGCTTCCCGGTTCCAGGCGTCCACGTCGCGCGGCGTGAACACGGTCGTGGGAAACGAGCGATCGATCATGGCGCGCGCCTCGGCCAGCGACGCGGCCGCGCCGGTCGCGAGCATCTGCACGGCGACGTTTCCGAGCGCGGTCGCTTCCACCGGTCCCGCGACGACGGGCAGGCCGGTCGCATCGGCGGTCAGCTGATTGAGGAACTCGTTCTGCGAGCCTCCGCCGATCACGCGGATGCGTGCGATCGGGCGCTCGATGACAGACTGGAGATCGCGGATGACGAGGCGGTACTTCAACGCCAGACTGTCGAACACCGTCCGTGCGTAGCCGCCAGGCGTCGACGGAGCGGGCTGATCCGTCTTACGGCAGAACCGGTCGATCGCCTCCAGCATGTCGTCTGGGTTCGCGAACGACGCATCGTCTGGATCTATAAGGTGGAGGAACGCCGGCTCTTGCGCGGCAGCCTCCATCAGTTCGCCATAGGAGAACTGGCGATTCCGCTGTGCCCACGATCGCCGGCATCCCTGCAGCAGCCACAGGCCCATCACGTTCTTCAACAATCGCGTGGTGCCTTCGACGCCCCCTTCGTTCGAGAAATTCAGCAGCATGGCGCGCGGCGTCAGCACCGGCGCGTCGAGCTCGGTGCCGACGAGCGACCAGGTGCCAGAGCTGATGAACGCGGTGCCGTCGCGCGCGGTAATCGCCGCCACCGCCGATGCGGTATCGTGCGACGCCGATGCCACGACGGGGGTGCCGGCCAACGTGCTGCTGCCGGCGGCTACATCGGCGCGGATCGGGCCGATGATCGATCCCGGCTCCACAATCGGCGCGGCCAGGCGCGCCGGCAGCTTCAGGCGCTTCATCAAGTCGGCTGACCACGTTCTCGTGCGCGGATTCATCAGCTGCGTCGTCGACGCGTCGGTGTACTCGCAGAGTATTTCGCCGGTCAGCCAGTAATTGAAGAGATCGGGAATCATGACGAAACGCTGGGCGGCATCGAGGATCGACGGCGTCTGGCGGCTGGCGGCGAAGAGCTGGTAGATGGTGTTGATGGGTATCAACTGAATGCCGGTCGCGGCGTAGATTTCTTCGCCGGGCACGGTGGAGAGCGCGGCGGTCATGGCCGCCGCGTTGCGGCTGTCGCGATAATGATAGGGATTCTCGAGCAGCTGGCCCTCGGCGCCAAGGAGCGCGTAGTCGACGCCCCACGAATCGACGGCAATGCCAGACAATGCGGTCTCGTCCACACGCAAGAGCGCGTTCCGCATCTCGCGCCACAGGGCCTGGACGTCCCAGCGCAGCGTCCCGGCCTCTCTCTGCGGCGTGTTCGGGAAGCGATGGATTTGGTCAATCCGTACCAGCCCGGCCTCGAGGTGTGCCAGGACGGCGCGCCCGCTTTCGGCTCCGAGATCGAACGCAAGGTACGATTTTCGGGTCACTCCGACCGTATGATATAGCGCTTATGCCGAACAGGGTTTTGCTCAGCGAAACGTTTATACAAGAGGCAAATAGCGCCATCGCGGCGCCGCTCGACGAGGACTGGGACCACCTTGCCGGGCACCTCGCGCGGCGGGGCGTCGACGCCGAAGGGCTCGTCGCGCGCGCCATGGCATTCAAGGTGGTGGTGCCGACGTGGGGGCTCGGAGCGGGCGGCACCCGATTCGCGCGCTTTGCGATTCCGGGCGAGCCCCGCAATGTCTTCGAGAGGCTCGAGGATTGCGAGGCCGTGCAGACGCTCACGCGCGCCACGCCCGGCATCTCGATTCATATTCCCTGGGACAACGTAGAGAACCTTGGGGAGCTGCGCGCGTTTGCGCACGGGCGCGGCCTGGTTGTCGATTCGACCAACTCGAATACGTTCCAGGATCACCCGGGGCAGCCGCTGTCATACAAGTTCGGCAGTCTCAGTCATACCGATGCCGCGGTGCGCCGCCAGGCGGTCGAGCACAATCTCGAGTGTCTCGAGATCGGGACGGCGCTCGGCGCGCGCGCGCACACCGTCTGGATTGGCGACGGCGGCAATTTTCCGGGCCAGCTGCACTTCCGGCGCGCGCTCGATCGATATCTCGACAGCATGAAGGCGATTTATCGCGCGCTGCCGGAGCACTCGCGCCTGTTCCTCGAGCACAAATTTTACGAGCCGGCTTTTTATTCGACGGTGCTCAACGACTGGGGCACGAGTTACTACTGCGCGCGGGAGCTCGGCGATCGGGCGTTGTCGCTGGTCGACCTCGGCCATCACGGGCCGAACGTGAACGTCGAGATGATCGTCGCGAGGCTGATCCAGTTCGGCAAGCTCGGCGGCTTCCACTTCAACGACAGCCAGTACGGCGACGACGACCTCGATGCGGGATCGGTGCAGCCGTTTCAGCTGTTCCTGATTTTCAACGAGCTCGTCGACGCCGAGCGATCGGGCGTGCCGGGCTTTTCGCCCGCGTACATGCTCGACCAATCGCACAACGTGACCGATCCCATCGAGTCGCTCATCGCGAGCAGCATCGAGCTGTCGCGCGCGTACGTGCAGGCCCACCTCGTCGATCGCGACGCGCTCGCGGCGTATCAGGAGGCGAACGATCCGCTCATGGCGCTGCAGACGCTGAAGCAGGCCTACACGACCGATGTGGCTCCCATCCTGGCGACGGCGCGGCTGCGCGCGGGCGGCGCGATCGATCCGATCGCCGCGTATCGGTCGAGCGGCTACCGCCGGCAGATGAAGGAGCGGCGACCGTCCGACGCGCGTTCGAGCGCGGGGATTGTCCGATGATCCGAAAAGCGTTCCGCATGTCGGTGCACAAGGGACAGGAAGAGGAATACGCGCGCCGCCACAATCCGATTTGGCAGGAGCTGGCCGACACGCTCGCCGCGCACGGCGTGACCAGCTATTCGATCTTCCTCGATCGGCAGACCGGCGACCTGTTCGCGTATGCCGAAGTCGAAAGCGAAGAGCGATGGGACGCGATCGCCGCGACCGAGGTGTGCCGGCGCTGGTGGCGGTATATGCGCGACGTGATGCCGTCGCAGCCCGACGGCGAGCCCCTCTCCCGGCCGCTGCCCGAAGTCTTTCATCTGTGACCCAGATACCGCTCCTTTCCGCGAGCCGCATCACCAAGTCCTACGCGGGCGTGCGCGCGTTGTCTGGCGTGTCGTTCGATCTCTACGAGGCAGAGGTGCACGCCCTGGTCGGCGAGAACGGCGCCGGGAAGTCGACATTGATCAAGGTGATGACGGGAGCCGTCGCGGCCGACTCGGGGACATTGTCTGTCGCCGGGCAGCCCGTGGCGGCGATGAGTCCCGCAACCTCGCGCGCCCTCGGCATCGCCGCCATCTATCAGCAGCCGGCGCTGTTTCCACACCTGACGGTCGCGGAGAACATCGCGTTCTCGCTCGAGGCGCGGGTGCCGTGGCGGCGCATCGACTGGAGCCGACGCCGGCGGGAGGCGCGCGACCTGCTGGCGCGCGTGGGCGCCGACATCGACGCCGATCGGCTGGTCGACAGCCTCAGCATGCCGGAGCAGCAGCTCGTCGAGATTGCGAAAGCGATCGGGTCGGCTGCGAGAGTGCTCATCATGGACGAGCCGACTGCGTCCCTGAGCGGGCCGGAAGTGGAGCGGCTCTTCGAGGTCGTCGCGCGCCTCAAGTCGGAAAAAGTCGGCATCATCTACATCTCCCACCGGCTGGAAGAGATTCTCTCGATCGCCGATCGCGTCACCGTGCTGCGCGACGGTACCACCGTCGGCACGCAGGCGCGCGACGGCCTGCAGCGTTCGACGCTGATCAACCTGATGATCGGCCGCGAGTTGTCCGCGATTTTTCCGAAGCGGACCGTGGCGCTCGGCGAGGTTGCGCTCGAGCTGCGCCGCGTCACGTGTCGATCGGCGGGTGTGCAGAATGTGTCGCTCGAGATCCGCAGCGGCGAAATCGTGGGACTCGCGGGGCTGGTCGGATCGGGCCGCACCGAGCTCGCGCAGACCGTCTTCGGTTTGACGCCAGCCGATTCGGGCGAGGTGCTGGTGCATGGGTCTCCGGTCGAGGTGCGATCGCCGAGCGGCGCCATCGACGCCGGCATCGGGTATCTCCCGGAAGATCGGAAACAGCACGGGGTCGTCCCGGAAATGGCGGTCGATCAAAACGTCAGCCTCGCGAATCTCGGCTTCGTCTCCCGTGCCGGGTTGCTCGATCGCGCGCGCGAGCGGCGTCAGGCGCAGGGGTATGTCGATCAGCTGCGGATCAAGACGGCATCCGTCGGATCTGACGTCGAATCGCTCTCGGGCGGCAATCAGCAGAAGGTCGCGCTCGCGCGCTGGCTGGCGATCGGGCCGAAGGTGCTCATCCTCGACGAGCCCACGCAAGGCGTCGACGTGGGCTCGAAGTCGGAGATCCACGCGCTCATGCAGCAGCTCGCGGAGCGCGGCCTCGCGGTGCTCATGATCTCGTCGGAGCTTCCAGAAATTCTCGGCATGAGCGATCGTGTGGCGGTGATGCGCGGCGGCACGATTGCCGGCGTACTGTCGCGCGAAGACGCCACGCAGGAACGCGTGCTGGCGATGGCGCTGGGGCAATGATGCATCAGCATCGCCGGGAGATCTGGGTCGCGGCGGCGATCGGCGTGCTGTTCGCCGCGCTGGCGATCGCGCGCCCGGAATACTTCAGCCGCGGCAATCTCATCGATCTCTTTCTCGCGAATCTCGCCGTCCTCATCATTGCGGCCGGCATGACGCTGGTCATCCTTGCCGGCGAAATCGACATCTCGGTCGGGTCCGCGTTCGCGGTCTGCGCCGTCGCCGCAGGGGTGCTGGCCAAGGCCGGCGTGCCGACGCTGATGGTATTTGCGGGCGTGTGCGCGCTTGGCGCGCTCGTCGGCGCGTTGAACGGTTCGCTCGTCAGCTATCTCCGCCTGCCGTCTATCGTGGTGACGCTCGCGATGATGATCGTGCTGCGCGACGCGCTGCGCTGGATCACGCAGGGCGCGTGGGTACAGGACCTGCCCTCCGATTTTCAGTGGATGGGATTGTCGCAGAGCGCATATCCGTTCGCCGCCGGATTGCTGGCGGCGGCGATCGTTGCCGTGCTCGCCTGGGGCCTGCGCTACACAGCCGCAGGGCGGCTCGTGTACGCGACCGGATCGAGCCGCGACGCAGCGCGGCTCGCCGGCGTCAACACGTCGCTCGTCACGTTGTGCGCGTTCGCCTCGCTGGGCGCGCTGACCGGCCTTGCCGCGGTGATGAACGCGATGCGGTTCAATCAGGTGCCGGCGAACACCGGGCTCGGTCTCGAGCTGAAAGTGATCGCGGCCGTTGTGGTCGGCGGCACCGCCATCACGGGCGGACGGGGCACGCTCGCCGGCACCGTGCTCGGCGTCGTGCTGCTCGGCGCGATCGGGCCTGCGCTTACATTCCTCGGCGTGAGCGTGTACTGGGAACGCGCGATTCAGGGCGCCATCATTCTCGTCGCGGTGGCTGCCGATGCGCTGCCGCACCGCACCGAACGCTATGCAGCCCAACTCCGCCAGGCGCGGGCATAAAGCCGCGCTCGCGGCGGCGCTCGTGGCCGAAGTGGCGATCTTCACGGTCGTCGCGCCGAACTTCTTCACGCTCGCCAACGTGTTCGAGATCGCGCGGCTGAACGCCGAGCTCGGACTGCTCGCCGTCGCGCTGACTCCGATTCTGATTACCGGCGGCATCGACTTGTCGGTCGGCGCCATGATGGGGCTGGCCGCGGTCTGCTTCGGTGCCGCGTGGCGCGATCTGCACCTCCCGATTCCAGCGGCGGCCGCCATTGCGCTCGCGGTCGGGTGTCTTGGCGGCGGGCTGAACGCCGCGCTGATTTCGCGTCTGCGGTTGCCGGCGCTGATCGTGACGCTCGGCACCTTCTCGCTGTTTCGCGGCGTGGCGGAAGGCATCACCGAAGCGGCGGTGAACTACAGCGGGTTCCCGCCGGCGTTTCTCGCGCTCGGCCAGGGTTATTTGTGGGGCGTGATTCCGGCGCAGCTGCCGATCTTTCTTGCGGTGCTCGTCGCCTATTTCATCCTGCTGCATCGATCGGTCATCGGCCGCGCGCTGTACGCGATCGGCTTCAGCGCCGGCGGCGCGCGGTTCGCCGGCATTCCCGTCGAGAACCGTATCGGGCTCGTGTATCTGTTGTCGGGCATCGTCTCGAGCCTCGCCGCGGTGATCTACGTCGCGCATCTCGGTCAGGCGCGATCGGACGCGGGAAACGGCTACGAGCTCGACGCGATTACAGCGGTCGTGCTCGGCGGCACGTCGGTGTTCGGCGGACGCGGGACGCTTGGCGGAACGGTGCTGGGGCTCGCGGTGTTGTCAGTCTTGAAAAATGGCCTGCAGCTCGCCGCGTTGCCGACCGAGTTGACGGGGATTCTGACCGGCGTTCTACTCGTATCGACGATCGCGTTCGATCGTTGGAGCAATCGGTTCGGGCCGATGCGTAGGGCTCAACTTAACGTTGAGCACTACCGGCGGCATCGTCACTGGATCTGATGGAGAGTTTCACGTGAAAAACAGTCAGGTTGCTGTCTTGTGCGCCGCCATCTTGCTCGGCTCGCTCGTCGTCGCGGGCACGAACGTCTGGCTCGTGCGATCGCTCGATTCGCCGGGCGCGGCGCCCGCGAAGCGAACGGTCATCGCGATGATGCCGAAGGCGAAGGGCGATCCGTATTTCGTGAGCTGCCGCGTCGGCGCCGAGGCGGCGGCAGCCGAGCTCGGCGTCGAGCTCATCTGGGACGGCCCGACGGGGCTCGATGCCGCGCGCCAGAACGAGCTCGTCGAAAGCTGGATCACCCGTGGCGTCGACGTGATTGCCGTTGCGGTCGAAAACCGCGCGAGCATCTCGACCGCGCTGCGAAAAGCGCAGGGGCGCGGCATCCGCGTGTTGACGTGGGACGCCGATGCCGAGCCCGACGCGCGCAGCTTCTTCGTGAACCAGGCTACGGCGGAAGGGATCGGGAACGGGCTCACGGACGAAGCGGCCCGGCTGCTCGGCGGCAAAGGTGAGTTTGCGATCATCACCGGCGCGCTGAGCGCCGCGAACCAGAACGAATGGATCAGCTTCATCAAGAAGCGCGTCGCCGAGCGCCATCCGAATCTGACGCTCGCCACGATTCGGCCGAGCGATGACGATCGCGACAAGGCGTTTGCGGAGACGCAGACGATCTTGCGCGCGTTTCCGAATGTGAAGCTGGTGATGGCGATTTCCGCGCCGGCTGTGCCAGGCGCGGGCGAGGCCGTTCGCCAGGCGCGGCGTCCCGATGTGAAGGTCATCGGGCTGTCGCTGCCGAACATGAACAAGCCGTACGTGCACGAGGGCGTCGTGCAGACCGTGATGCTGTGGAACACGGCAGACCTCGGCTATCTGACGGTGTACGCCGGCGCGCTGATGGCGCAGAACAAGCTGGCGCCGGGCGCGACGTCTGTCGAGGCCGGCCGGCTGGGCAAGATGGAGATTCGCGGGAGCGAAGTGATTCTCGGGCCGCCGCTGCTCTTCACGAAAGAGAACATCGACAAGTTCGATTTCTGAGGTGCTGTGGAAGAGATCCGCGATTTTCTCGAGCGTGCCGGGCTGGTCCCGCCTGGATCCGTTCCGCAGTTCGAGCCGCTCGGTGGCGGCGTGTCGTCCGATATCTGGCTCGTGCGCGCGGGATCATCTGAGTATTGCGTGAAGCGCGCGCTCGGCCGCCTGCGTGTGGCGGCGGAGTGGCGCGCGGACGTCTCGCGAAACGCAAGTGAAGTGCGGTGGCTGACCGAGGTCCACCGTTTCAACGCCGATCTCGTACCGGCGGTGCTGGCGTCCGATTCGTCGCTCGGCGCGTTCGCGATGGAGTATCTGCCGCCCGATCGACACGAGCTCTGGAAATCGCAGCTGGCGCGCGGCTGCGTGATTCCCGAGACGGCGGCTGCGGTCGGCCGCCACGTCGCATCCATCCACGCGGCCTTCGCGAAATCGCCAACGGCGGCAGCAGAGTTCGACACCGGCGCGTCGTTCCACGCGCTGCGGATCGAACCGTATCTGCTCGCGACGGCGCGTGCGCATCCAGATCTGGCACCCACGCTTGAATCGCTCGCCGAACGCACCGCGCAGACCAAGCGCACCGTCGTGCATGGCGACGTCAGTCCGAAGAACATTCTGCTGGGTGCGCGCGGGCCGGTGTTTCTCGACGCCGAGTGTGCGTGGTTCGGCGACCCGGCATTCGATCTGGCCTTCTGCCTCAATCACCTCCTGTTGAAGACGCTGTGGGTGCCATCCGCGGAGCGCGAGCTGCTGACGTCGTTCGACGCGTTGACCGAAGCGTATCTTCACGGCGTCGATTGGGAGCCTGCGGCAGCGCTCGAGGAGCGCGCCGCACAACTGCTGCCTGCGTTGTTCCTCGCGCGCATCGATGGCAAGTCGCCTGTCGAGTACCTGACCGACGATGCGTCGAAAAATACTGTGCGGAGCGCGGCGCGATCGATGTTGCTGCAACCGACGGACACACTCGGCGCGGTTCGCCGCGCGTGGGCGCTTCGACTTCGCTCAGGGCAGGCCCTTCGACTCCGCTCAGGGCAGGCGGGACGATCGCCGGGCGCCGCAGAGAGCGGCCTTGATCGCATCGAACAGATCATCGGACGCCGCGTGTGGGATTCACGAGGACGCCCGACCGTTGAAGCGGAAATCGTGCTCGCGAGTGGCGCGAGGGGGCGCAGCATTGCACCGGCCGGAGCGTCCACCGGCGTCAACGAGGCCGTCGATCTGCGCGACGGCGGCCGCGCGTTCGGAGGATTGGGTGTGGATCGCGCTGTTGGCCACGTGTCCGCAGAGATCGCGAGCGCGCTGCGCGGAATGCCGATTGCGGATCAGCACGCGATCGACCGCACCCTCATCGAGCTCGACGGCACGCCCAACAAGGCTCGCCTCGGCGGCAACGCGATCGTGGCCGTGTCGATGGCTGTGGCGCATGCGGCCGCGGCGGCTCGCGCCATGCCGCTCTGGCGGCATCTCGCCGGGGATGCGGAGCCGACGCTGCCGATGCCCATGGTGCAGATCTTCGGCGGAGGCGCGCATGCCGGCCGCCGCGTCGACATTCAGGATTTTCTCGTCGTGCCAATCGGTGCCTCGACCTTCGATGAGGCCATCTCGATCGCCGTGCGGATTTACGAGTCCGCCGGACGCATCATGGCCGAGCGCGGCGGGCTTCGCGGTGTGGCTGACGAAGGCGGCTGGTGGCCCGAGTTCTCGTCCAACAGCGACGCGCTCGATGCGCTGCTTCTCGCCATCGAACGCGCAGATCTCAGGCCCGGCATCGACGCGGCGATCGCCATCGACGTCGCGGCGTCGCAGCTGCGATCCGGCTCGCGCTATCGCTTCGCATCGGAGAACCGCGAGATGACCGGCGACGAGCTGGCCGACATCCTTTTCCAGTGGTGCCGTCGCTATCCGATCGTTTCTGTCGAGGATCCGCTCGCGCAGGACGATGACGCAGGCATGCGCGCGTTTACGGCGCGGGCCGGGGGCCACGTGCAGGTCATCGGGGACGATTACCTCGTCACGTCGGCCGATCGGATCTCGGCCGCGGCCGCAGCTGGCGCGTGCAATGCGGTGCTGCTGAAGCCCAACCAGTCGGGAACGATCACCGAAACGAAGGCGGCGCTCGACGCCGCCCGCGCCGCCGGCTGGTCGACGATCGTGTCGGCGCGCTCGGGCGAAACGGAAGATGTCACGATCGTTCATCTCGCCGTGGGCTGGGCCGCCGGTCAGTTGAAGGTGGGATCGTGCGCGCGGTCGGAACGCACGGCCAAATGGAACGAGGCGCTGCGCATCGAGGAAGCGCTGGGAGAGGGCGCGCGCCTCGGCCGCCTGCCCGTCCGCAAGTCACTTTGGACGCAATCTTGAAAGCTGTTCTGCACTATCGCGCGACGCCAGGGTTCCGCGCCGCGATCTCCACGCTCGAGAGCGACTGGCTGCGTATTGCCCTCGTCGACGAGACCGATACGCAGGCGCTGGCGCGCGAGATTCGGGACGCCGATGTGCTGCTCCATGTGCTGGCGCGCGTGACGCCGGCTGTCATCGAGCAGGCGCCGCGCCTGAAGTTGATTCAGAAGCTCGGTGTCGGCGTCGACACGATCGATCTCGAAGCGGCGCGCGCACGCGGCATCGCGGTGTGCAACATGCCGGGAGCGAATACGCGCGCGGTCGCAGAGCTCACGTTGCTGCTGATGCTCGCGACGCTCCGGCGGCTGTCGGCGCTCGACAGACAGACACGCGCGGGAAAGGGATGGGCACTCGACGCGGAGCTTCTCGACAATCTCGGCGAGCTGGGCGGACGCACGGTTGGGCTCGTCGGGTTTGGTGCGGTGGGGAAGTGCCTGACACCAATGTTGCACGGTGTCGGCGCGAAGGTCGTCTACACGTCGCGTCACGCGAACGCCGACACGTCCGCGCAATTCGTGTCGCTTTCAGAGCTGCTGCCGAGCGCCGACGTCGTGTCGCTGCACGTGCCGCTCAACGCGGAGACCGCCGGCATGATCGACGAGCGCGCCATCCAGACAATGAAGCAGGGCGCCGTTCTTGTGAACACCGCAAGAGGCGGGCTTGTCGACCACGACGCGCTGCACCATGCTCTTGCGACAGGACGCCTCCGCGGCGCCGGCCTCGATGTATTCGATGCAGAGCCCGCGAGCGCAGCTCATCCGCTGTTCCAGTTGAACAACGTGATCGTCACCCCACACGTCGCGTGGTTCACGGCTGAGACGCTGCAGAGGAGTCTTGGCGTGTTCGTCGAGAATTGCCGACGGCTACGCGACGGCGAGCCGCTGCTGAATCGCGTGGTGTAGCAACGAGGGATTAGGGACTAGGGATTCGGGATTCGTGCTGTCCCAATCCCTAATCCCAAATCCCCAATCCCTAGTCCAGAGTCACCAGATCAGTTTCGCGCCCAGCTGGATGATCCTTGGATCTGCCGCCGACGTGACTTCGCCGAAGCCGCTGGCGCCGACCGTGCGCCCGGGTGCGTTCCAGTTCGTCGTGTTCAGTATGTTGAAGAACTCGCCGCGGAACTGAAACCGCATTCTGCCCGGCATCATGACGTTCTTGAACACCGCCAGATCCAGCACGCTGCTGCCTGGACCGATCACGGTCGAGCGTCCTGCGTTCCCGAAGCGATCCGATGTTGGAACGAAACACTCCGTCGCGAAGAACCGCTGAAGCGTCCGCTCACCGCGCGGCAGATTCGGATCGCACACCATGTCGGGACGAACCGCGCCGTCCGTGCCGACGCCGAGCGGATCGCCCGATCGTAGAACCGTGATCGGGAAGCCCGACTGCCACTGGTAAATCCCATTCACCTGCCAATCGCCGATGATCTGATTCACGACGCCGGATACGCCGTTGCCGAACCGCCGATTGCGGCCGAACGGCAGATCGTACACAAACGAGGATACGAAACGGTACTTGTGATGGTTGGGCGCCAGCCCCCAGTCCGCCTCCGGATCGAAGATGTTCTGGATGCGGTTGCCCGTGTCGTTGTTCCCGCCGCTGAACGGTTGCGCGTGGCTGAGCGTTTTGCCGTACGTGAACGAGTTGATGAACGTGATCCCGTGCGAGTACCGCTTCTCGAAACGCCCCGTCATCGCGTGATGCAGCGATTTCGCCTCGCTCGTCGTTTCGAACCAGTTGTCGAGAAAGACCAACGTATCCTCGAATATGGCGAATGGGAGCGCACGCCGGAACTGCGGGTGCACCGTCGTCGGGATCTGCGCGTTCGGCGACCGGGGCTCGGCCGTATTCAGGTTTCGGCGCCAGTTGAGCCGGTCGGCCCAATGGCCGGAGTACGCGATCTCCGCAACCATCGAGCTTCCGAGTTGACGCTGACCGCTAAAATTCCAATGGTGGACGAAGGAGTTCTTGAAGCCCACTTGGAACGTGTTCGGCCCGGGCGAAAAAGATCCAATCGGAGGATCATCCAGCAGATAGCCGATGAACCCCTCCGATGGGGGCAGACCGAACTGGAAGGCCGACAACGACTGCTGATCTTCGCGAATCCAAGGCAGGTTCTCGACCGAATCCTGGTAATAACTGATCGGGACGGTGTCGAAGAAGAGCCCGTACCCACTGCGGACGACTGTCCGGTCGTTGATGCGATATGCGGCGCCGATGCGCGGCCCGAAGTCGTGCTTCTCGGTCTTGGTCATCGCCCTGGGTACTTCGCGGCCAGCGACCACGACCCGTGGCAAACTGGTCCACGTGCAGATCGTTCAGCGTGATCGGGAGATCGAGTGAGCGAATCGTTGGGCTGATGCTCGCGCAATACGCCGGGTTCTTGCAGAAAGACAGCCCGCCCTCACCAAAGTTCGAGGGGTAAAACGGGACCTGCATCCCCGAGATATGGTCGCGGGTTTCGTACGGCGGGATGTAAAGCTGATACCGAACGCCGTAGTTGATCGTCAGGTTCGGCGTCACTTTGAAGTCGTCCTGGATGAACGCCGCGTACTCGGCTGCACGCAGGAAGCTCGAATGGTCGCCGGGGCGCCGCGATTTCTGGCGAGCCAGGCCGAGCAGGAAGTTCGCGAACGTATTGCCGGTATTCGGAAACCCCTCGATGCCAGTCCATTCCGCGTTCTCGAAGATGAACTCGCCGCGGGTGTTCGCCGGGGCGTTGACGACGTCGAGGTGAATGGCGCGAAACTCGCCGCCGAGCTTGAAGTAGTGCCGCCCTTTGTTGAACGAGAACATGTTCACGAGCTGAAAGGTGTCGTCGCTGCGCCGCAGCTCGCCGCCATCGGTGATGCCGGTGAAGCCGGTGATGGTGATATTCGGCGCGCCCGGACCAGCGAGTGGCAGCCCGCGTATGCCGAGCTCCTTGACCAGATTTTGACCTTCGAGGATGCGGATGGCGCCGTTCTCCGGGCGCTCGCGCGTGTAGCCGAACCGCAGCTCGTTCACCATCGACGATCCGAAGACCTTGGTGTGGCTGACCGCGAACACCTGCTGGCGGTTCACCGACAGACGTTCGTTGCCGGGGAAGCTGCCAGGGTCCCGGGTTTCGGAATCGCTCAGTCCGTAACGGGCGAAGATGGAGTTGTTGGACGAGAACTGATGATCGATGCGCGCGAAGAACTGGTCGCCGAAGGTCTCGTTCGGACGGTTGTCGAAAAAGTTGTCGCGCGGATTGCCGGTGTTCGCGTCCCGCGTGCCGTCGGCGTTCGGTGCCGGCCACAGTCCCGACTGCAGAATCTTCAGCGCAATCGGATCGAAATCCGACAGCGGAATCTGGTTGTTCGGGTACGGGTCGCGGATGAACACCTGCCGGCCGGTGGCAGGGTTGGTGATCAGCCGCGACGTGCGCGGGTTGTAGATCTGGTTCCGCAGGACCGGCCGGCCCAGGAGATCGGTGCCGATCTGCGCTCCCAGGAGGGACGACAAGTCTCCTCTGCTGAGCGCGGCATTTGGCACCGTGCGCCGTGCCACGCTGCCGCGCACCTGGCGTCTTCCCTGGTAATCGCCGAAGAAGAACGTCTTTCCGCGGATGACCGGCCCGCCGAGCACGAAGCCGAACTCATTGCGATTGAGCGGTGGTGGTTTGAATTTCCCGTTCTTGTCAACGAAGTTCGGATTGCGGTCGAAGAAGTTCCGCGCCTGGAGCCTGTCGTTCCGGTTGAACTCGTAGGCGGTGCCATGCAGCGTCGTTCGTGCCCGACTTGGTGACGACGCTGATCTGCCCTCCGGCGCCACGGCCGAACTCCGCCGCGTAGCTGCTCACCTCGATTCTGAATTCCTGGATCGAGTCCACTGACGGCTGGAACGAGATACCCGCGTCCCACTGGTTGGTGTTGGTGACGCCATCGAGCTGAAACGAGTTCTGTTCAGAGCGCGTGCCGTTGATGCTGATGCCGCCGCCGCGTCCGGCGCCCGGTTGCCCCGTGTTGACGCCCGGCACCAGCAGCGCGAGCTGCACGAAGTTGCGGCCGTTCAGCGGCAAACTCGGAAATCTTCTGACTGTCGATGACGCCGCTGAGCGTCGCGCCCTCCGTCTGCAGCATCTGCGCGCGGCCCGCTACTTCGACGACTTCGCTGACGGATCCGATCTCCATCTGGACGTCGAGACGGGCAATCTGCCCGACCTCGACGCGGAACGCCGTTTCGGTGAATGTGCGGAACCCGTCACGCGTCGCAACCACGCTGTACGTGCCCGGCCGTAGACCGGGGACGTTGTAGTTGCCGGTGTTATTCGTGTCGGTTTCGCGCGAAAAACCCGTGGCGGGATCGAGCACCACGATGTGCACCCGATCCATTGCCGTGCCTTGTGGGTCCGTGACGACTCCGGTCAGACCGGAAGTGCCGGCTTGTGCGAACGCGTGACCGGGAAAAGCAGCGAACAGTGCAGCGAGGAAAACCAGGGCGAGAGAGTGCGGAAGGAAACGCAGTCGCATGGGGCCTCCTTCGTGGGGACGGTGGAGCGTGGATAAACCCTTCATACCGCATCGCGCGAACGGTGTGCAAGCGTTTCCTGACGCGAAGGGACGATTAGTGTGCGACTGCGTTGTGATCTAAACAGGAGGCGGATTGGAGATGCACGTGTGTCTAGGATGTGCGTCGACTCGCTCCCACTGCCGCGTTTGTGCGGAGCGCAGCACGGCGTCGGTGACGAGATCCGTCGCGAGGCCGCTGCGGAAGGTGGGCTCGGCGGCTGTGCCGTTGCCGAGCGCCTCGAGAAAATCGGCGAACTGATGCGTGAAGGTGTGCTCGTAGCCGATCTGCAGGCCCGGTACCCACCATCGTTTCATGTACGGATGGTCGCCGTCGGTGACGTGCACGTTCTTCCAGCCGCGCATCTGCCCCTCGTCGCGATGGTCGAACACCTGCACGCGATGCAGGTCGTGCAGATCCCAGAACGCCGACCCGTGCTCGCCGTTGATCTCGAGCGTGTACAGCGCCTTGTGCCCGCGCGCGTATCGCGTCGCTTCGAATGTCGCGAGCGATCCGTTCTGGAACCGGCACAGGAACGCGCTCGCATCGTCGATGCCGACCGGCTCGACGCGTCCGCTCACGTTGTGCTTGCGCTCCTTGATGAACGTCTCGGTCATCGCCGTCACTTCGGCGATCGGGCCGTTCAGCCACATCGCCGTATCGATGCAGTGCGCGAGCAGGTCTCCGGTGACGCCGCTGCCCGCGACCGCGACATCGAGGCGCCACAGGCCCTCGCCGCCCTGCGGCAGCTCCCGCGAGATCGTCCAGTCCTGCAGAAATTTCGCGCGGTAATGAAACACGCGGCCGAGGCGCCCGTCATCGACGAGCGACTTGATCATCGTGACGGCCGGCACGCGCCGGTAGTTGTACCAGACCATGTTCGGGACGCCGGCCGA
Source organism: Vicinamibacterales bacterium (assembly GCA_963730445.1). GTDB lineage: Bacteria > Acidobacteriota > Vicinamibacteria > Vicinamibacterales > JAMQPK01 > JAMQPK01. The sequence continues at coordinate 107,967 of CAVSRX010000010.1, forward strand.
CTCGACCGCGTCGACCATGCGTTTCGCTTCGTCGCCGTTTCTTCCCGAGCGGCTTCTCGCAAAGCACCATCTTGCCTGCGCGCGCGGCGGCGATCGCAATCTCGGCATGCGTGTCGTTCGGGCTCGCGATGTCGATGAGATCGATGTCGGGCCGTTCGACGAGCGCTCGCCAGTCGTGCTCGACCGATTCGTAGCCCCAGTTGGCGGCGAATGTCCTCGCGCGGTCGGCATTGCGCGCGCACATCGCCTTCAGCACCGGCTGGTAGGGCAGGGTGAAAAAGCGCGGCGCCTGAAGGAACGCGTTCGAGTGCGCGCGTCCCATGAAGCCATATCCGACAAGCCCGATATTCAGCTGTTTCATATTCAGTCGGTGCCGTGCGCATTTCTCACGGCGATCATCGCCGCGAGCACATCGCGCCACGTCTGCGGGTCCATCATCGTGGCGTTCGGAAACATGCACCCGTCCCAGCAGATGTGCTCGAACGCGCGCGTCGGTGTGCCCGCGTCGTCGCGCATCCACGCGCCCGCGACGCGGACGATGTCCATCTTGCCGTTGGGATCGTTCGGCAGGCAGTGACGTCCGGTCTTGTCGTGCGATCCCGATCCCTTGACCGTCGCGTCGTTCTGCGCGACGTGGAAATCGTTCGTCCACGGGCGCAGCGCGCTAGTCATC